>NZ_JAZBQB010000004.1:0-656191 GCF_036348415.1 Nitrospirillum karajorum | reverse complement strand
CCGACCGACGAGGGCTGACTCTACCTCGCCGTCGTCCTCGATCTGTTCACCCGCAAGGCCATCGGATGGGCCATGCGCGATCATATGCGCACAGAATTACCTCTGGCCGCCCTCACCATGGCCATCCAGCGGCAACGACCGGCCCAAGGTCTCTTGCATCATTCCGATCGCGGCAGCCAATAAGCCTCCGGTGTCTATCGCAAGGCCTTGGAAAAACATGGGATCACCCAATCCATGAGCCGCAAGGCCAACTGCTGGGACAACGCCCCAATGGAAAGCTTCTTCGGCACCCTCAAGGACGAACTCGTCCACCAGACCCACTACACAACCCGCGATGCCGCCAAACGTGACCTATTCGCCTACATCGAAGGATACTATAATCGGCATCGCATCCACCCACTCTCGGCTACATCACCCCGGAACAGGCCGAGCGAAAGGCCGCATAACCAGGTGTCCATTTAAGCGGGGGACGCTCATGATCGCGCGCCATGCTTGCCATCACCAGAACAGCTGTGAAATTCGTATGCGCGAGTTGCAGTCCACATGACACGGCGTTGAAACCATTGATCAGCAGCCCCATCCGGGGCACTATCGACATCAAAGCTGATCCTCCGGCCGCTTGCCAATGGACGGGGAGAATTAGGGAATCCGGTCCGAAGGCGGAGTTTTCACCGCAACTGTGCACGGAGAGAGTCCCACTACTACCGCCACGATGGGCCGGTGGTTGAAATCCACTGTCCAACGGATTCGGATCCTGGCCGGGAAAGGCCGCACCAGGGACCGCAAGTCAGGAGACCAGCCCTCGCGAAGATCCACATCCGATCCGCCGGGGATGGCGGATAGAGGGAACGGTTACACGGTCCAGCTGTACGGGTCTGGTCAGCCCATCCTGAGGAGCCGCCCCGGCAGCGCCGATCCACACCCGTTTTTCCATTGATCGAAAGGCGCGTTATGCCCACCCCCACAGCCAAGATATCCGCCACCGTCATCACCGGCTTCCTCGGCGCCGGCAAGACCACGCTGATCCGCAGCCTGCTGCAAAACCCGGGCGGCCGCAAGCTGGCCCTGATCATCAACGAGTTCGGCGATGTCGGTGTGGACGGCGCGGTGCTGAAGGGCTGTGGCGAGGCGGCCTGCCCGGAGGATCGGGTGATCGAATTGGCCAACGGCTGCCTGTGCTGCACCGTGGCGGATGATTTCGTGCCGGCGCTGCAAACGCTGCTGAAGCGTGCCGACCCACCAGATCACATTATCATCGAGACCAGCGGCCTGGCCCTGCCCAAGCCACTGGTACGCGCCTTTACGTGGCCGGCCGTGCGTTCGCGTGCCACTGTGGACGGCGTGGTGGCGGTGGTGGCGGCCGACGCTGTGGCCGAGGGCCGCTTCGCCCCCAATGCGGAGGCCCTGGCGCGGCAGAAGGCGGCCATGGAGGCCGGCGACGCCACGGTGGAACACGAGACCCCGGTGCAGGAGGTGTTCGAGGACCAGGTGCTGTGCGCCGACCTAATCCTGGTCAGCAAGATCGACCTGGTGGACGAGGTCGGCCTCACCGCCGTGGCCGACACCGTGCGCGCCCTGCGTCCCAATGCCCCACCCCTGGTGCGCGTGGCCCATGGCGATGTCGATCCCGATGTGTTGCTGGGCCTGTCAGCCGCTGCCGAGGCTGACCTGGACGCCCGAATCAGCCATCATGATAATGAGGAAGAGCACGACCACGACGACTTCACCAGCTTCGTCGTCGACCTCCCTCCGCAGGCCGATCCCGAAGCCCTAGCTCGCCGCCTGGCCGAGGTCGCCCAGCGTTTCGGCATCCTGCGCCTCAAGGGCTTTGTCGACGTGCCGAGCAAGCCCATGCGCCTGCTGGTCCAGGGTGTGGGCGCCCGCATCCAGACCAGCTATGACCGGCTGTGGGCGCCAGACGAGGCACGGCGCAGCCGGTTGGTGGTGATCGGCGAAACCGGCCTGGACAGGACGGCCATCGAGGCAACACTGGCCAACTGACGGGCAGATGGGCGACGCGGTTGGGCATGGACGCAAAGCTATGCCCTGGTCCAACCCACCTCTTGACCCAATCCGCCTGTTGAATGGATGGCGTATAGAGGTTAGAGCGGCATAACGCTCGCTTTTCGTCTCTATAGAGTAGTCACACAGGGTCCCGCCCTTCCCATGCACCTGCTGCCCACCCAGGCCGAGGATCTGCTGGCATCCCCCCAGGCGGAAGATTTGGGGCAGACGCCGGCGGACTGCGTGCTGCTGTCCTTTTCCGACAGTGACCTGTCGGCGGTGGCGGCCGCCTACCATGGCTTGGGTGCTGTCCCTTGGCGGCCCACGCTGCGCCTGGCTAACCTGTCGCGCCTGGGTCATCCACTGTCCGTCGACCTGTATGTTGAGAGCGTGGTGGCGCGGGCGCGCTTGGTCATCCTGCGCTTGAACGGTGGTGCCGCCTACTGGCGCTATGGTCTGGAGCAGGTGGCGGAGACATGCCGCGCCCAAGGCATTCCCCTGGCCGCCCTTCCCGGCGAGGCCAAGGCCGATCCCGGCCTGGACGCTGCCTGCACCGTGGATATGGATACCGCGCGCCGGCTGTGGCGCTGCTTCGTCGAAGGAGGGCCACGGAACATGGCCCGCCTGCTGGCCCTGACCGCCCATCTGGTGGGTCAGGCGGCGCCGGCCGACCTGGTGGCGGGGGAGCCCGAGCCCCTGCCCCGCTTCGGCCGCTATCAAGGTTGGACTCCCAAGGCGCTAGGCGAAGGCCTCTCCACCCGCCCGAGCATCGCCCTGGTCTTTTATCGGTCCTACCTGCAAGCCGGCAATCTCGCCCCCCTGCATGCCGTGGCCGACGCGCTGGTTCGGCGCGGCCTGGCGCCCCACCTCTATTATGCGGCCAGCCTGAAGGAAGCCGACGCCGCTCGCTGGCTGACGGCCGAACTCGCGACTCTACGGCCCGCCGTGGTGCTGAACGCCACCGTCTTTTCCGCCCGGCAAGGCCCCGACGACGCCTCCCCCCTGGATGCGGCCGGCGTGCCGGTGGTGCAGGTCACCCTGTCGACGGGATCGGAGACGCTGTGGGAAAAGGCCCATGCCGGACTGGGCCCCGCCGACCTGGCCATGAACGTGGTACTGCCGGAGATGGATGGGCGCCTGGCCGGCCCGGCCATCGCCTTCAAGGCGGCGGCGGACTGGGACCCCGCGCTGGAATACGCCCCCATGGTCAGCCGCCCCCGCGCCGACCGTGTGGAGGCGCTGGCCGGCCAGGCGGCCGCCTGGGCCCGCCTGGCGACCACACCGCCGGCTGGGCGCCGCATGGCCCTGGTGCTGTCCGACTATCCCGCACGCGGCGGCATCGGCCTCGCCCTGGGGCTGGACACGCCGGCCAGCACCCTGGCCATGCTGGCGGCCCTGGCCGATGCCGGTTATGGGGTGAGCGATGTGCCGGCTGACGGCACCACCCTGATGGCGAGCCTGCGGCGGCCAGTGGACACCCAGGCGTCGGGCTTGAGTTTGGCGGACTATGCCCGTCTTATGGATGCATCGGCGCTGGCCGCTATCACTGACCGCTGGGGCCCGCCCGCAGCCGACCCGCTGGCGCACGATGGCGCCTTACGCTTCCGCGTCCTGCGGTGTGGCAACCTGCTGGTGGCGGTGCAGCCCAGCCGGGGCCATGGTGCTATCGACAGCGCCGCCCATCACGACCCCGACACCCCGCCCAGCCATGGCTACGCCGCCTTTCATCTGTGGTTGCGTCATGTCGCGGACATCCATGCCCTGGTCCAGGTGGGGGCCCATGGCACGCTGGAATGGCTGCCGGGTAAGGCCGTGGTCTTGTCCGCCGATTGCTGGCCAGAGCGACTGGCCGGCTCCCTGCCCGTCCTCTATCCCTACATCGCCACCAATCCGGGGGAGGGCGTGCAGGCCCGCCGCCGCCTGGGCGCCGTGCTGGTAGGCCACCTGCCGCCGCCGCCGGTACCAGCCGGCCTCTATGGCGACCTGGCGGAGTTGGAGCAGGCGCTGGACGAATACGCCCAGGCGCAAAGCCTGGATCCGCGCCGCCTGCCCGGCTTGCGTGCCCGCATCCGCGACCTGGCATGGCAAGCCGGCGTCGCCCGTGATCTGAACTTGGCCCAGGACCCCACCACGGGCGACCTGCCCGACGACGCCTTGGCCCGGCTGGACGCCCATCTCTGCGACATCAAGGAAATGCAGATCCGTGATGGCCTGCATATCTTCGGGACCGCACCGGACGACGATGCCCAAGCCAGCTTCCTGGCCGCCATGGCCCGCTTCCCCCGCCGGGGCCAGCCGGCGCTGACCGAGGCGCTGGCCCGCGACCTGGGCCTGGCCGGCACGTTGGAGGACCTGTTCGGAGGGGAAGCCTCCGCCCCCTGGCCCCACCCCCTGCCCCCCGTGTTGGCAGCGCTGGCCGGGGCGGTTCCCAACGCGGGCCGGGTGCGGGCCGCGCTGGATGGAATGGTGCGGGATCTGGTGGCGGGCAAGATCATTCCAGATACGGAATGGCAAAAGATTCGCTTGGGCCTGTCCGCTCTGCATGCCGAGGTGGCACCCACCTTGGCTGCCAGCGGCCCTGCGGAAATGACGGCCCTGCTGGCCGGGTTGGATGGGCGCTTTATTGCCCCAGGTCCCGGCGGATCACCGGCGCGGGGGCGGGCCGATGTGCTGCCCACCGGCCGCAACCTTTACGCCATCGACCCCCGCGCCGTGCCCACGCCCACCGCCTGGGCCCTGGGCTGGAAAGGCGCCGACTCCGTACTGACCCGCCACCTGCAGGATCAGGGCGATTGGCCCCGCCAATTGGTGGTGGATTGCTGGGGCAGCCCCACCTTGCGGACCGGCGGCGAGGAGCTGGCCCAGGCCCTGGCCCTGATGGGCGTGCGCCCCCTGTGGGAGGCCGGTAGCGGCCGGGTGACGGGAATCGAGGTGTTGCCGGCCACGGTCCTGGGCCGGCCACGCGTGGACGTGACCTTGCGCATTTCCGGCCTGTTCCGCGACATGTTCCCGGCGCAGCTGGCGCTATTCGATCAGGCGGCGCGCAAGGTGGCGGGACTGGACGAGCCGGACGCGGTGAACCCCCTGGCTGCGGCGGTGCGGGCGGACCGCGACGCCCTGATGGCCAGCGGCCTGGACGCCCCCACGGCCGCACGCCATGCCACCGCCCGCATCTATGGCGCCGCCCCCGGTGGCTATGGCACCGGCCTGGTGCAACCGCTGGCCGCCGGCGGCTGGCGGGCGCGCGATGAGCTAGGCACCGCCTATCTCGACTCCGGCTGTCACGCCTATGGCATGAACCTCGATGGCGTGCCCCTGCCCGCGCTATTCCGCCGCCGCGTGGGCTTGGCCGACGCCCTGGTCCATATCCAGGATCAGCGTGAAACCGACGTGCTGGACAATGACGGCATGACCCAGTTCGAAGGTGGGTTCGCCGCCGCCGCCGGCCTGCTGGGCAACGACCCCATCCTTTATCATGTCGACAGCGCCGAGCCGGACCGCATCGTGCCCCGCACCCTGGTGGAGGAGGCGGCCCGGGTGGTGCGCGGCCGCGCCGCCAACCCGCGCTGGATCGACGGTCAACGCCGCCACGGCCACAGCGGTGCCGCCAACCTGGCGCGCACGGTGGATGGCGCCGTCGCCCTGGCTGCCCTGGCGGGCGCCGTGCAGTCGCATCAGGTCGACAGCCTGTTTGACGCCTATGTGGCGGATGAGGAAACCTGGGCCTTTCTAACCGACAGCAACCCGGATGCCGCCCTTCAAATCCTGGACCGCTTCGAAGAAGCCTTGCGCCGGAATCTATGGCATCCCCGGCGCAACTCGACACCTGAGGATCTGGCCCGGCTGCGCAAGGAACTGACATGACGGCCGCCACCCTAAACCCCATCAACCCGCCGCGGGTGCGGGGCGCCTGCCCAGGGGCCCTGGCGCCTATGGAGGTTGCCGACGGCCTGCTGGTACGCCTGCGCATCCCCGGCGGCAGGCTGACCGGACCTATGACGGCAGCGATAGGTGATTTGGCCAAGCGCTACGGCAACGGCCTGGTGGACTTGAGCCAGCGCGCCAACCTGCAACTGCGCGGCGTCCGCCCCGAAACGCTGTCCCCCCTGACCGACGCCCTGCGCGAGTTGGGCATGGTCGACGGCGATCCGGCGGCGGAGCGGGTGCGCAATGTGCTGTGCAGTCCCACCTGTGGCCTGGACCCGGCCTGCGCGCCGGTGCGCCCTCTGGCCCTGGCCCTGGACACCGCCCTGAGTGACAGCCCCGATCTGTGGAGCGCCCTTCCCGCCAAGTTCAGCTTTGTCCTGAACGGTGGCGGTCAAGCACCCCTGGCCCATGCCGTGGGCGACGTCCGTTTCGACGCCCTGCCCGGCACTGCCCTGTTCCGGGTGGCGGTGGGGGGTCACCAGGCGAGCGCCACGCCCCTGGGCGTCTGCGCCGCCGACGCGGTGGTGGGCACGGCCCTCACCCTGGCCCGCGCCTACCTTCACCTCTCCGCTGGCCGCTACCGGCGCCTGGCCGCCCTGGTGGCGGCGGAGGGTACGACCGGCCTGGCCGCGCACCTGTCCCTGGCGCCGCCGCCGGTCACCGCCTCTCTGCCAAGTCTGCACCTGAACCAGGTGCTGGGCGCGCAGACGGGTTGGGTGGGGCTCGCCTTCCCCTTCGGCGGGCTGAGCGTTCAACGGCTGGCGCTGATCGCCCATATGGCGCCGGCCCTGCGCCTGACACCCTGGCGCGCCCTGCTGCTGGAAGGGAATTTCAGCGGCGACCCGGCGGATATCTTCCAGCCGCTGGGCTTCATCCTGGCGCCCGATGATCCCCGCCTGGCCCTGTCGGCCTGCAGCGGTCGCGGCGCCTGTGATTCGGGACTGACGGATGCGCGGCGGGACGCGCTGGCCCTGGCCCAGGTGGCGCCCCGGCTGCTAGCGCACGGGCATATCCATGTTTCAGCCTGCGCCAAAGGCTGCGCCCACCCGGCACCGACGCTGGTCACCCTGACGGCGCGGGACAGTCAGGCGGGCAACCCGGTTTATGATATCGGCCTGCTGGCCGCCGCCGACGGGACGGCGCAATGGCGCGGCGAGACGCCGGCGCGCGCGACATCGCTGGTGGCGGCGCTCGAAGCTGTCTATACCGACCGCAGGCGGCAGGATGAGGATCCCACCGCCTTCATCACCCGCCTGGGCGGACCAGCCGAACTGGCCACCCTGATCGAGGCCCGTGCCGTGTAAAGGAATGCCCGCCGTTGTCCAGCCCTGAGTCGCCTAGCCCCGGCGCGCCCCTTTCCCCGGTTCCGGTACGGTATGACTACATCCGCGACGGGGCCGCCATCTATGCCCGATCCTTCGCCATCATTCGGGAAGAGGCCAGGCTGGATCACCTGCCGGAGGATTTGCGCGCCGTGGCCGTGCGCATCATCCATGCGGCGGGCTTGGTCGAGACGGCCGATCACCTGTTGTTCTCGCCAGACGTCGGCACTGCCGCCCGGGGCGCCTTGCGCGCCGGCGCGCCCATCCTGTGCGACGCCCAGATGGTGGCGCACGGCGTCACCCGCGCCCGCCTGCCGGCCGATAACGCCGTGATCTGTACCCTGACCGACCCCACCGTGCCCGCCCTGGCGCAGGACCTGGGCACCACCCGCTCGGCGGCCGCGCTGGAACTGTGGCGCCCTCATCTGGCGGGATCGGTGGTAGCCATCGGCAACGCGCCCACGGCCCTGTTCTATCTGCTGGAGATGATCGCGGCCGGTGCGCCCCGTCCTGCCGCCATCCTGGGCTTCCCCGTGGGCTTCGTCGGCGCGGCCGAGAGCAAGGACGCCCTGGCCGCCAACCCCTGGGGCCTCCCCTATCTGGCCGTGGCCGGGCGGCGGGGCGGCAGCGCCATGGCGGCAGCGGCGGTCAACGCCCTGGCCTCTGACCGGGAGTGAGAGCCCATGTCCCCCATCACCCCTGGCACGCTTTACGGCATTGGCACCGGCCCCGGTGACCCGGAACTGATGACCCTGAAGGCGGTACGCCTGCTGCGCTCCTGCCCGGTGGTCGCGTATTTCGCCAAACGCGGCGGGCCTGGCCAGGCGCGGCGTATCGTGGCCAGCCACCTGGACGGCACCCAGCACGAGGTGCCTATGGTCTATCCCGTCACCACCGAACTGCCGCCCGACAGCCCGGCCTATGCCGCCGCCATCGAAGGCTTTTTCGACGAGTCCGCCGAGCGTCTGGCCTCCCTGCTGGCGGCGGGCCAGTCGGTGGCGGTGCTGAACGAGGGGGACCCGTTCTTCTACGGGTCCTATATGCATCTGCATCTACGCCTGGCCCCCCGCTTCACTGTGGAGGTGGTGCCGGGTGTGCCTTCGCTGCTGGGCTGCGCCGCGCAATTGCCCATCCCGCTGACCATCCGCGACGACGTGCTGTCCGTCATCCCCGGCACCCTTGGGGAGGCGGCGCTGGCCGAGGCCCTGTCGCGGGCAGACGCGGCGGCGGTGATGAAGCTGGGCAGCAACCTGCCCAAGGTACGCCGCGTGATCGAGAGCCTGGGCCTGACCGCCCGCGCCTGGTACGTGGAGCGCGGCACGACCGAGACCCAGCGGGTTCACCCCCTGGCCCAGGCGCCGGACGTCGCCCCCTACTTCGCCATGATCCTGATCCCCGGCCAGGGCAAGCGCGGCGACGTGCTGACAGCACGCCAGGCGGCGATCCAGGCAGCGACGCCGGAGGTCGCGGCCCAGGGAGTGGCGGAATGACCGGCACCCCCATGGGCAGCCTGACCGTCATCGGCCTGGGCCCCGGCCCCGACCGGTGGCTGACGCCGGAGGTGGCGGACGTGCTGGCGCATGCCACCGACCTGGTGGGGTATGGCCCCTATCTCGACCGTATCCCCCACAGCGCCTTTCACCGCCGCCACGGCTCCGACAACCGAGTGGAGCTGTCGCGGGCGCGCCTTGCGCTGGACCTGGCGGTGTCGGGCCGCCGGGTGGCCCTGGTATCGGGCGGCGATCCCGGCGTCTTCGCCATGGCGTCCGCCCTGTTCGAGGCGCTGGAGTCCGGTGGCGACCCCGCCTGGGCCGAGGTGCCGGTGCGGGTCTGCCCCGGCGTTTCCGCCATGCTGGCCGCCGCCGCGCGCGTGGGTGCCCCCCTGGGCCATGATTTTTGCGTGCTGTCCCTGTCGGACAACCTGAAACCGTGGGATCTGGTGCTGAAGCGCCTGCGCCTGGCGGCGGAGGGCGATTTAGTCATCGCCCTTTACAACCCCATCTCCAAGGCGCGGCCCTGGCAGTTGGGGGCCGCCCTGGACACCCTGCGCACGCTCAAGGACCCGGCCACGCCGGTGGTGTTGGCCCGCGCCGTGGGCCGGCACGACGAAGACGTGACCATCACCACCCTGGCCGACTGCGACCCCGCCACGGCCGACATGCGCACCCTGGTGCTGATCGGGTCCAGCCAGACCCGGCTGCTGCCCAAGGGCGGGGACGGCGATGTCTGGGTCTACACGCCGCGCAGCTATGCGGCGGTGGGGGACAGGTGAGCCGCCAGCCAGGCCATAGCGTCGGACGCGGCGTAAAAGCGGGGTGCCGTTCCCGCCGGCGGCCGGTCGACCATGACCACGGGCAGGCCCAAGGCCCGTGCGGCGTCCAGCTTGGCCGCCGTGGCATCGCCGCCACTGTTCTTCGTCACCAGGGTACCGACGCCGTGGGCGCGCATGAGGGCTATTTCACTGTCCAGCGTGTAAGGCCCACGGTCCAGGACCACGACGGCGCCAGCCGGCAGGATGTCCGGCGAGTCCACCACGCGCACCAGGAATCGCCGGTCCAGGTCCAGGAAGGGCTCCAATTCCTGCCGGCCAACGGTCAGGAAGACGGTATCGGGCAGATCGGTCAGCGCCCCGGCCGCCGCATCCATTGTCCTTACCAGGCGCCAGTCATCGCCCTCCCTGGCCGTCCACGACCGGCGGGTCAGCACGGCCAAGGGCACACCGGCGGTGGCGCAGGCCGCTTCGGCATTGGCGCTGATCCGGTCGGCGAAAGGATGGGTCGCATCGATCACCGCTTGGACGCTTTCTGCCCTCAGATAATCCACCAAGCCCTGCGCACCGCCGAAGCCGCCGACGCGGGTGGGCAGCGGCTGCGGCGCCGGCACCTGTGTGCGGCCGGCCAGCGACAGGGTGGCCTGGAAACGGGCGTCGCCCGCCAGCAGCCCCGCCAGCTGCCGCGCCTCCGTCGTGCCGCCCAGGACCAGTACCCGCATCAGCCCACCTTCCCCACCGTGTGCCCGCCATGACTAGCACCCCCGCCCCCTGGCTGACCATCGTGGGCATTGGCGAGGATGGCTGGGAGGGCCTGGCGCCCCCCGCCCGTGCCGCCGTGACCGAGGCCGCGCTGGTGGTTGGCGGCGTTCGCCACCTGGCCCTGGTGCCGGAGGCGACGGGGCAGGAGCGTCTGGCCTGGCCCAGCCCGCTCAGCGACGCCTTCCCCGCCCTGCTGGCCCGGCGCGGGCAAAAGGTGACGGTGCTGGCCAGCGGCGACCCGCACTGGTTCGGCATCGGCGCCACGCTGGCCCGCCTGGTGCCGGCCAAGGAGACGCGGGCGTTCCCGGCGTCTGGCGCCTTCACCCTGGCGGCATCCCGACTGGGCTGGGCATTGCAGGAGGTGGCCTGCCTGTCACTGCACGGCCGTCCGTTGGAAACCGTCATCCCCCACCTATTCCCCGGGTCGCGGTTGCTGCTGCTGAGCTGGGACGGCACCACGCCGGCCAAGCTGGCGGCCCTGCTACGCCAGCGCGGCTTTGGGCCCAGCACCCTGACAGTGCTTGAGGCCATGGGCGGCCCGCGCGAGCGGATCAGCGCCGCCGCCGCCGAGGAATGGCAGGACGGCGACGTCCAGGACCTGAACACCATCGCGCTGACCTGCGCCATCACCCCCGGCGCCCGGGTGCTGCCGCGCGGCCCCGGCCTGCACGACGACTGGTTCCAGCACGACGGCAAGATCACCAAGCGCGAGGTGCGGGCCGTGGTCCTGTCCCACCTGGCGCCGGGCCGGGGGAGATTCTGTGGGACGTGGGCGCCGGGTCAGGCTCCATCGCCATCGAATGGTTGCTGGCCGATCCCGCCAACCGCGCCGTGGCGGTGGAAAGCCGGACTGACCGCACGGATTCCATCCGCGCCAACGCCCTGAGCTTTGGCGTGCCCGGCCTGTCCGTGCGCGAGGGCGCAGCGCCGGACGCGCTGGCGGACCTGCCCCGGCCGGATGCCATTTTCATCGGCGGCGGCCTGACCGGTGCCGGCGTGGTGGAGGCGTGCTGGCAGGCGCTGCGCCCCGGCGGCCGGCTGGTGGCCACGGCGGTGACCCTGGAGACGGAGGCTGCACTTTCCCAATGGCACACCACGCTGGGCGGGTCGCTGACGCGGCTGTCGGTGGAGCGCGCGGTGCCCCTGGGGAATTTCCGCGGCTGGCGGCCCCTGATGCCCGTCACCCTGTGGCGCGCGGACAAGCCATCATGACCGCCCTACCCACCCCCCGTCTTCCCGCCCCCTGGGCCATCGGCATGGGCTGTCGCCAGGATGTCGACGCCGCGGAGATCCAGGATCTCTTGGCCCAGGCGTTCAGGCACCTGGACTGGAGCGCACCGCCGGAAGGCCTGGTGCTCTGCACCCTGGCCGGCAAGGCGACGGAGCCGGCGTTGGTCCAGGCGGCGGCCCTGCTGAAGGTGCCCCTGGCGGGCCTGGACCCCATCGCCCTGCAAACCGTGACCACCCTCACCCCCAGCGCGGCACCCGGCCACGGCCTACCCCCGGTGGCGGAGGCGGCAGCCCTGGTCGCCTGCGGCGCCCCCGGCAACCCACGGGCCCGCTTGGTCCTGCCCCGCATCCAGGGGCCGGCCAGCACCTGCGCCGTAGCCTGTTCCGAAGGCATTCTCCCATGACCGTGCATTTCATCGGCGCCGGCCCCGGCGCGCCCGACCTGCTGACCCTGCGCGGCCGCGACCTAATCGCCCGCTGCCCCGTCTGCCTCTACGCCGGGTCGCTGGTGCCGGCCGCCGTGCTGGCCCATGCCCCGGCGGACGCCCGCATCGTCGACACGGCCCCACTGTCGCTGGAGGAAATCGTGGCAGAGTTCCAGGCGGCCCACGCCGCCGGCCAGGACGTGGCCCGCCTGCATTCCGGCGACCTGTCGGTCTACAGCGCTCTGGGCGAACAGGCGCGCGCCCTGAAGGACCTGGGCATCCCCTACACCATCACGCCCGGTGTGCCGGCCTTCGCCGCCGCCGCCGCCGCCCTGGGCCGGGAATTGACCCTGCCGGAGGTCAGCCAGACCCTGGTCATCACCCGCACCAGCGGCCGGGCATCGGCCATGCCGGCCAATGAGACGTTGGAGGTACTGGGCCAGTCCGGCGCCACGCTGGCCATCCACCTGTCCATCCATGTCATCGACCAGGTCGTGGCGCGTCTGGCCCCGCTGTACGGCGCCAAGTGCCCGGCGGCGGTGGTCTACCGCGCCTCCTGGCCCGAGGAACGTGTGCTGCGCGGCACCCTGGCCGACATCGGCGTCCAGGTGGCCGCCAATCCCATCGACCGTACCGCCTTGATCCTGGTGGGCCGGACACTGGGGACGGAGGATTTCCGCGCCAGCGCCCTGTATGATGCCGGGTATCAGCGGCGCTATCGCGGGAGGGGGGAGTGAGTGCCCGCCAAGCCGCCAGCCTGACCGATGATGCCGCCCTGGCGGTCAATGACCAGGACGTCGACGGAGATGGGCGCATCCCCCAACACCCCCACCGCCACGTCCCGCGCCATCGTCGCCACCCGGTCTGCCACGGCCAAGCCGGCGGCATCGGCCAAGTGCAGCACCTGCAGAGCGGTATTGGCGCCCCGCGCCTGGGCCAGCAGGTCGGCATCGGCGCCGAGATCGGCCAGCACGCCGGCCAGCCAGCCCAAATCAACCGCGTGGCGCTTGGAATGAAGGTCCATCAGGCCCCGGGCCAGCTTGCCCAGCTTGGCGAAGCCGCCGGCGATGGTCAGGCGCGGCACGGGATGACGGCGCAGGTACTTGAGCGTGCCGCCGGCGAAATCGCCCATGTCCAGCAGGGCCTGTCCGGACAAGCCATAATGCCGGGCCACCGTCGCCTCCGACGTGCGGCCGGTGCAGGCGGCAACGTGGGGCAGGCCGGCCGCTCGGGCCACGTCCACGCCCCGGTGGATGCTGGCGATCCAGGCACCGCAGGAATAGGGCACGACGATGCCGGTGGTGCCCAGCACCGACAGGCCGCCGACGATGCCCAGGCGGCCGTTCAGGGTGCGCCGCGCCAGCGCCTCCCCATTGTCGATGCCGATTTCCACCACCAGGTCGGGGCCCAGGTCCCCAACGGCCCGGCCAGCGGCCTGGGCCGCCGCCGTCACCGCCGCGCGGATCATGGCGCGGGGCACGGGGTTGATGGCGGGTTCGCCGACCGGCAGGGGCAGGCCCGGCAGGGTCACGGTGCCGACGCCGGGACCCGCGCGAAAGACGACCCCACCCCCGTCCACCCCCACCCGGACCCGGGCCCGCACCAGAGCGCCATGGGTCACGTCCGGATCATCGCCCGCGTCCTTGATCACGCCCGCCTCGGCCCAGCCGTCCCCCCTGGCCGTCACGGCCAGGGCGAAGGCTGGCTGTTGCCCGCCGGGCAGGGTGATGGTCACCGGATCCGGGAAGTCGCAGCCGAACAGGGCGGCCGTGGCCGCCGCCGCCGCCGCCGTGGCGCAGGCGCCGGTGGTCCAGCCGGGGCGCAGGTCGCGCCCCACCGTTCCTTCCGCATCGCTATCGCCGTTTCCATCCATGACTGACCCGACCCTGCCGCCCCTTGCCCTTCCCGTGTTCCAGCCCGGCAGCGTCTGGCTGGTGGGTGCCGGACCGGGCGACCCCGGCCTGCTGACGCTGCTGGCCCTGCATGCTCTACGCCAGGCCGACCATATCGTCTACGACGCGCTGGTGGATGAGCGCATCCTGGATTTCGCCAACCCCGGCGCGGTGAGGGAGTTCGCCGGCAAGCGCGGCGGACGGCCCTCCCCGGCGCAAGAGGATATCAGCCTGCGCCTGGTGGAACTGGGGCGCCAGGGCCTGCGCGTGCTGCGCCTGAAGGCGGGGGACCCCTTCGTCTTCGGCCGGGGGGGTGAGGAGGCGCTGGCCCTCGTGACCGCCGGTGTGCCCTTCCGCGTGGTGCCGGGCGTCACCGCCGGCCTGGCGGGGCCCGCCTATGCCGGCATTCCCGCCACCCATCGCACCGCCAACCAGGCGGTGATCCTGGCCACCGGCCATTCGGCCAGCGACGGGGCGGACTGGGCGGCCCTGGCCGCGACCAAGGCGCCGCTGATCCTGTACATGGCCTGGCGCGGTCTGGGGGACATCGCCCTGGCCCTGATGGCGGGCGGCCTGGAACCGGAAACCGCTGTGGCCGTGATCTGCGACGCCACCACCCCCCGGCAGAAGGTGCTGACCAGCACGCTGGCCAACTGCGCCCGTGACCTGGCGGACAGCGGCCTGGCGCCGCCGGCCATCATCGTCATCGGCGCCATCGCGGCCCTGCGCGGCACCCTGGACTGGCTGGGGGGCCCATCTGATGATTGATCGCGTAGCGCCGGGGCTGATCATCGCCTCCCCCGCCTCGGGCTCGGGCAAAACCACCCTGACCCTGGGCCTGCTGGCGGCCTTCCGCGCGCGCGGGATCGACGTGCGCGCCGCCAAGTCCGGCCCCGATTACATCGACCCGGCCTTCCACGCCGCCGCGTGCGGCCACCCCAGCCTGAACCTGGACAGCTGGGCTATGCCGCCAGCCTTGGTCGACAGCCTGGCGGCCCAGGCGTCGAGCAGCGGGGAGCTGTTGATCTGCGAGGCCCTGATGGGCCTGTTCGATGGCGTGGCGCGGGTGGGCGCCTGGGGCAACGGCGCCACCGCCGACATTGCCGCCCGCACCGGCTGGCCCGTGGTGCTGGTGGTGGACGGGCGCGGGGCGTCGCAGTCGGTGGCGGCGGTGGTGAAGGGCTTCGCCACCTACCGTGACGACGTGCGCGTGGCCGGCGTGGTGCTGAACAACATTGCCAGCCCCCGCCACCGCAACCTGATCGAGGGCGCCATCCTGGCGCTGGGCATACCCGTGCTGGGCGCCCTGCCACGCACCCCCGGCCATGCCTTGCCGGAGCGCCACCTGGGCCTGGTGCAGGCCTCCGAGACCGAGGCACTGACCGAACGGCTGGCCGCCCTGGGCGCCTGGGTGGCGGAGCATGTGGACCTGGATCGCCTAGCGGCCCTGGCCGTGTCCTACGCGCCGAGCATCACCACGGCCGTGGCCGCCTTGCCGCCGCCAGGCCAGCGCATCGCCCTGGCCCGCGACGCTGCCTTCAGCTTCGCCTATCCCCATGTCTTGGCTGGCTGGCGCGCGGCGGGGGCGGAAATTGTGCCGTTCTCCCCCTGGCCGACCAGGCGCCCGATGCCGAGGTCGATGCCGTGGTGCTGCCCGGCGGCTACCCCGAGCTGCACGCCGGCCGGCTGGCGGCGGCGCAAACCTTCAAGGCCGGCATGCGCACGCTGGGGGCCCGAGGAGCGGCCATCTTCGGGGAGTGCGGCGGCTATATGACTTTGGGCGAGGTGCTGGTGGATGCGGATGGCCAAGCGCATGAGATGCTGGGCCTGCTGTCCGTCCAGACCAGCTTCGCCAAGCGCAAGCTGCACCTGGGCTATCGCCGCATCACCACCTTGGCCGACATGGCCCTGGGCCCCGCCAGCAGTCGCTTTCGCGGCCATGAGTTCCATTACGCCAGCGTCCTGAACCCCGGCGCCGATGCGCCCCTGCTGACCGCAGAGGCCGCCGACAGCACCGACTTGGGCCCCTTGGGCAGCCGACGGGGCAACGTGGCGGGGTCATTTCTGCACTTGATCGCGCGGGAAGGATGACGTGTTGCACGTCGACTTGAGCTTGCTTCCCCTTCGGCGCGAACGAATACATTTGTCCTCAAATTCCAAAGCAAAATGGCCCTGATCAGCTCCAATTGAGCTGGTCAGAGCCATGCTTAACCACGGACTACCTTCGTAGCGGCCTGATTGTCCGGTTTCCCAACCGGTTCAGTCCGTCGTGACTGGCGACCGCTGGATCAATTCACCCAGCACCCAGCAGGCATCCGCATCCAGCGCCTGAGCCACTTCAATGAATTCCACAACGTCCAGCCTCCGCTCGCCTCCCTCGTATTTCGCAACGAAAGACTGAGGGCGGCGCAGTCGGGTCGCCACCTCGGTCTGCGTCAGGCCCTTAGCCTTGCGCAATTCGATGAGCAGCCTTTGCAGTTGCTGTTGCTGGGGCGAACGAAGGGACTTGGGCATGAAAACCGGCGGATTGCGGAGGCCGATTTTTTCGATAATCCCACTTGCGGATTATCCCATTATAGGATAATGTGGTTTTGTAAGCCCGACAGAGCCCAGAGAACAGGCCCTATCATGACCGCCCTTATTACCCTCCCGGCCGCCATCGGCATAAAACCCCGGTCGTCATGAGGCGCTAATCGCCCTCGCTGTCCATCGCGTCCAGCAACACGCCTGGGGCCAGTCCCACGGCGCGGCAATAGCGGACGTAGTCGATGACGTCGACCCGCCTCTCCCCCCGCTCCAGCTTCGACACCTGCGACTGGTCTGTTCCCATGCGGGCGGCCACGTCCCCTTGCGTCAGTTTCTTGGATTTCCTGGCCGCGATCAGCCCCTCCACGATCCGCCGGTAGGATTCCGAAAATCGGTCCTTGTTCCCCATTTTCCACTCCACTGCCTATAGACAGCGGATAGGGCGTTCTGGCATAAAAGGACGAATTGCCCTATTTTGCTTCGCGTATCGGTAGCACCCCTAGCCTCCCTCTCCCCTCACGCGGAATCACCCATCATGGCCGCCTTCCTCCGCACCACCGCCCGTCTCACCGTGATCGCCAGCGTCGGCCTGCTGCTGACCGCCTGCGGCGACAACAACCCGGTGCTGGGCAAATGGGAGATGTCCAAGGCGGCTACGAAAGAGCAGCAGGAGGCGGCCATCTTCGGTGAAACAGTCGAGTTCACCGCGGGTGCCATGGTCCCCAGCAACGGCTTTCCTGCCGTCCCGGTGAGCTACAAGCACGATGGCGACACCTGGTTCATCGTCACAGCCGATGGTCACAGCATCACCGCCCACCGCACCAAGAACGACCTGACTCTCGAGGTCCCGATGCTCGGTTCCATCCCCTACGTCAAAGCCAAAGGCTAGGCAGTCGCCAAGGCGGCTGCCGTATTCCCAGCCCCCGGCCCCAGCCGGCGGCCCACCTGGATTTGTGGCTTGAAAGCCCGTCCGGTTCGGCCGCCGCGCGCCCCAACAGACGTAGGTGCATCATGAGATCAGTGACTGGAAGACTCAGCCTTCTTGGCAATGGCATCGTTGCAGGAAAGTTCAGCAAGTATTCCGTGGTGAAGATCGGCGACACCGTCCTGAACAACATTCATATCGCGGAATCGCTGGATAGCTTCCTCAACGTCCACGCCCAAGGCGATACGACCATTTATTGGAACGGAAACTGGCTGAGTGGCCGACAGATCCGAGCGATCAGGACACCCTCCGGCGACCTGTACTACCTCAAGAGGTCCATTCTCTTCGTCACGTTCTTCGTTGTTTTCGGCGTCCTGACTATCCCCATCCTGGGGTTTGGCCTCCTGCTACTGCCGGCCCTCCTCGCCGACTTCAACTATTGCCTGGCCGCTACCGAGTTCAAGGCTCAGGGCGGTATCCCGATCCCACTCTGACCGCCGGATAAAGGAAAATCATCATGACCATGCGCGCCAAAACCAAACGTCCGCCGGTGGCCATAGCCACGGCTTAAGCGCGCCTGGGCTTCGCTGGCCTGGGCACTGTCCCAGGCCAGTTCCGGAGCCCCATCATGGTCCGTGTTGCCCTTTTTTCTGACCTCCACCTCGATTCCGCCCCCTGGACACCACCCACCGACCTGCAGGCCGACATCGTCGTCCTGGCCGGTGATTTGAACGTCAAGGCCCGTGGCCTGCCCTGGCACGACGCCAGGGCTGTGTTCGGCTGCGACCATGTGCTAGCCGTCGCCGGGAACCATGACGTCTTCGGCACCAGCATTGATGACGGCATGGATAGGCTGCGGACCAGGCTGGCCGGGCAGGGCGTAACCTTGCTGGAACGGGACGAGGCCATCGTCCACGGCGTCCGGTTCCTGGGTTGTACCCTCTGGACCGACGTCCGACTGTTCGCCGGTGCCGACGACCGCCTGGTCAGGGCCGATGCCGCGATGTTGGTCGGCGACGCCTACAGCCCCCACATGCGGGACTATCGGCAGATCCGGGTGGCCGGGGGCGGCTACCGCCGCCTGCGTCCCCTGGACACGGCCACCCTCCACCACCAGTCGGTGGATTGGTTGGAAGGCCGGCTGGCCGCCCCTCACAACGGCCCCACCATCGTGGTCACTCACCACGCTCCATCCGCCCGGTGCCTGCCGGCGTGGGCGCAGCGGGACCGATGGTCCTGCGCCTACGCCAGTCACTTGGACTGGCTGGTGGAGCGGTACCAGCCGGACGCCTGGTGCTATGGCCACATCCACGACCCGCCGCCCAACCTGGCCATCGGCCGGACGCCCCTGTGGGCCAATCCCCGCGGCCATTGCAGCGACATTCACGACCACAACCCCTCTTTCGACCTCTATGGCTTGCAACAGGAGTTCTGAAACATGGACAATCTTGACTGCCTCACCCTCGCCGATGTGGAGCGTTTGCTCGATGCGGCCCCCACCTACCCCGTCCTGCCCGTCGACGTAGAGTTCGCCCGTCAGATGATCCTGGACACGATCCTAGGCACGGACATGGACCTGCAACTGGGCGGCACCCAGAGCGGCGACCACCAGGTCATCCCCGATGCCCAGACCGCCGCGTTGCTGCTGGTACCGAGTGCTGATTGGCTTCAGCCGGTGCGGGCGGCCCTCCGCCACCTGCTGAACAATCGGACGGCCGACGACACTGTCGACCACACCGACGACCCGTGGATGGTGCCGGAAAGCCCCGGCCCCCTTTCGTGGGATACCGCAGGTGCTGTGGTGACGGACGCCTGGCAGCGGGGACGAAGCGTGGTCGGGGTGGCTTTCTCAGCCGACGACCTACCCCTCGAGTTCTGGTGCTTGCCGAGGCGCGGGCAGGCCCGGCTGCCGGGGCCGACGAACCTGCAGGTCATGCAATTCGTCGACGACCGGACGGGACAGTGGCCCAGTTTTTCCTGGGAACTGCTACCGGACCCGGTCGCTGACCAAGTGGTCCCCGGCGACTTGGCACTGGGGTGGTACGACGGGATCACAGCCGACGATTGGCTGGCCGCGGTCCGTAAGTCCCTTGCCACGCGGACGAATTTTCAACGGCGGATGCAGGCGGCCACCGAAGCGCCGCCGGCACTTGAGGTTCAAGGACTTCCAGCGGGGCCGACGCTGGACCAACTGGCGGGAATGGATGAGGCGGTGACCTGGGGGCGTCAGTTGGCCGAGGACCTGGCCGACTACCGCGCGGGCCGGATCGGGTGGGATGCGGTGGAGCACGGAGTCGTGCTGGCCGGCCCGCCGGGTACGGGCAAGACCACGTTCGCGGCGGCCCTGGCGCGCAGCTGCGGCGTGCCCTTGATCCTCGGCTCCCACGCCAGTTGGCAGGCGGCAGGGCACCAGGGTGAGATGCTGAAGGCCATGAACGCCACCTTCGCCGAGGCCACCGAGGCCAGCCCCTGTATTCTGTTCATTGATGAGATCGACGGCTTCACCAGCCGCACGGCCAACGCCAACGGGTACAACAGCATTTATCAGCGCCAGATCGTCAACGCCTTGCTGGAGCACTTGGACGGCGTGGCCGGTCGGCCGGGAGTGATCGTCGTCGGGGCCACCAACATGCCCGAGGTGGTGGAACCGGCCCTGCTGCGGCCCGGCCGCCTGGAACGGTTGATTGCCATCCCGGTACCGGACACGGCGGCGCTGATCGGCATCTTCCGGCACCACCTGGCGACGGACCTGCCCGGTGCCGACCTGTTCCAGGTGGCGGCCATCGCCGCCGCCGCCGGCGCCACGGGAGCTCATGTGACGCAGTGGGTGAGGGGGGCGAAGCGGGCCGCCAGGAAGGCGCGGCGGTCCATGCGCTTGGGTGACCTGATGCAGCAGTTGGCGTCGCTGGATGCGGCGGCTGATGGAACCGCCATCGCGGTCCTCGTCCCCATCGGCGGATTGCAGTGAGCCTGCACGATCCCTGCGGATGCCCGAAAGGGCTCCGCAGGCGCTTCCAACGTATGACGCATGACGCGGTTTGTGCTGAGAGAGTAATGACCTGACAGTCCCAGCTTTACTGTGAAGCTAGCACAACGTGTAGCGGCGACAGTGGGCTGCTGCGGGAATGGATGACACCGGGATAGTCGTTTGTGAATCGGCATGGAATAAGGGCTCTGACGCAAACTTGATGATGGGCAGATCATTCGGCACCGATGACGCGGGCCTGGAGTAGGTCAAGCTTCCCGCGGCCATACATTTGGCGTTTGACGAGTTTGAGCTTGGTGATCTGGCCTTCGGTTTGGCCATTGGACCAGGGTGACGTGATGGCGGCGGCCTTGGCGCGGCCCTCAGGTAGGCCCTCCGACGATGCCGTCGGCAACGCATCGGGGCCGGCCAACGCCCCTTCGGCGGCGGCCGTCGACTCCAGGTCCTCCAGCGACAGTTCAAGCTGCTCGATCTCGCGGGCGATCTTCTCCGAGGAGGAGCCGAACTGCATCCGCCGCAGGCGGGCGAGTTGGACCTTGAGCTTCTCCACCTCCAGCGCCTTGGCCACCAGGCCCGCCTTGGCGGCCGCCAGTTCAGCCTCGCTGGCCTCGCGGCACCGGCGCTCGGCCGCCAACTCCGCCGCCTGCGCGGCGATGACCGCGCGCAGCGCTTCGACGTCATTGGGCAGTGGATCGGCCATCGTGGACATGGGGCCGATTCTACCGGACCCGCAGCCTCTGGAGGAGGACCGATCATCGTCACGGCGCTGATCCTCAACCAGCGTGGCAGCCCAGACTCACCCCGCCGTCTCCGGCCGCTAGGTTCGCTGCGGGGCACGCCAGTCCATGCCCTCAAGCAGCATCCCCAGTTGGGCCGGAGTGAGAGCCGCCACCCCCTCACGGCTGATCGGCCACACAAAGCGGCCCTTCTCCAGGCGTTTCGCGAACAGGCAATAACCCTGGCCGTCCCAGTATAGGACCTTCACCAGGTGACCTTGCCGGCCACGGAAGACGAACAGGTGACCGGCGAACGGGTCCTGCTTCAGGACCTCCTGGGCCAGCATGGCTAGACCGTCCATGCCCTTGCGCATGTCGGTGGCGCCCATCGCCAGGTAAATCCGCACACCGGCGGGAACCGTGATCACGCGCCGTCCAGCGCATCGACCAGCCGCCGCAGCGTGGCGGGGGCGATATCCTCGCCGACACGCAGCACGCGGCCGTTGCTCAGCACCACCTCGACCAGGGCGGATCGGCCTTCGGCCAAAGGCGCCGGCGGCAAGGAAGACACCACGGTGGGCGACACGATACCGGCTGATGGCGATGCTTCAACCAAGTGTACCGGCACGAAGGGTGACGCCACCAAGGAGAGTTCGCCGTTCTTGATCTGCCGGCGCCAACGGTAGATCAGGCTGCTGCACACCCCATTGCGGCGCGCCACCGCCGCGACGGCACCACGACCGCCACGGGCCTCGCCGACCAGACGGATCTTCTCTTCGGCTGAATAGGCGCGCCGCCCGCCGGCATCGGTGATGACTTCGATACGTTGGACTGCCACGGTGCAAACCACACTGCTTGCCACAATGCTACACCGGCCACACCGGGGGGCGCCGCCGACACATAGCTTTCAACACGCAGCCCACCTTCCTACAAGGCAGCCCTCGGACGACGCTTACCCGCTGGCTTCAACTTCCACCTCCTCATCAGGTGGTTCAAAGACCTTTGGCTGGCCCTCTTCCTGCTCCTCCAAACTCAAAGCAAAATGGCCCTGATCAGGTCCAATTGAGCCAATCAGGGCCATTCTTCACAGGCGACTCGCTAGCTGTGAATTCGATCTAACGGATTCGGATTACGTCGAGCTGGGCGCGTCTACTTTGGACAAATTGTCACACTGGGATTGGTATCCACCGTCGGCTGTTTAGCCCCGGATTGGACTTGCTCTGGGTGCCGTTCCGCGCGGTCTCCTGACATCAGCGACACAGGACGAACCGATTTTATCAGAAACTCGCCCTCAAGCAGGGCTCTGCGAGGTGTCTATACGCTGGCGACCAGGATGGCTTGAACGCCCTTGAACATGCTGGAAACGGGTGACAGACCCAGCAGGGTCAGCGTAGACTCGCTCATGGTGACTGTGGTTCCCCTGAGCAGAGGGATTTGGTATCGTCGCCAGAAATCTACATGTTATTAATGAGTAATGGTCATGCTCATCAGTCCAGTGAATTTTTCAAACTAAAACCAATGGACATCCAGGCCATGCCTCCGCAGACCGACCTATATTGGCTTCCCGAGATTGCCGACTGGCGTAGGCAGGTTATGGAATTGCCTACCGACCCTACGGACGCCTTTGATGCTGGGGTTCGACTGGCCAATGGCCGCCTGAACTTCACTATGACCAATGCGCTTGACCAGCGCGTGCGCATGGCTGTCGGGGGGAACCATCCGAAGAACGCTTTAGGGCAGCCTATTCGCCTGGCTATCTTAGCGTCCTGCACCACTGGCCATCTCCACGCGGCGATTCGGGTGGCGGGATTGCGGCGCAAGCTGTGGATCGAGACCTATGAGACAGATTATGGTCTCTATGTTCAGGCGCTAATGGACCCAAATTCCGACCTAGCGGCATTTCGCCCCACCCATGTTCTGTTTGCCTTCGATGCCGTCCATCTGACCCGCGGCATATCCGCGGCGCTCAATGGCGAGGAAGCCAATCGGGTCCTGCGGGAGACCGTCGAGCAACTACGGGAATTATGGACTGTGGCACGGGCCCGGTTCGGCTGTGTCGTGTTCCAGCAGGGGGTCATCAATTCGTTAACTGAGGTACTGGGCCAAAACGAACAATGCTTACCTGGATCACGGCGCCGCATGATCACGGAGCTGAACGGCTTGCTGTACGCTGCCGCGCGCGAAGAAGGCATCGATCTGGTAGCGGTTGACCGATATGTCGAATTGGATGGCTTGGCTGCTTGGCATAACCGGGCGAATTGGCACAGAACCAAACAGGATGTTGTGCCGACGGCGGCGCCGAAATATGGCGATCTGGTCTGCCGGCTCGTAACGGCTCGGCGTGGCCTATCGAGCAAATGCGCGGTATTGGACCTCGACAACACGCTGTGGGGTGGAGTCATCGGCGACGATGGAATCGGTGGTATTGTCCTTGGTCAGGGAAGCGGCTCCGGTGAGGGCTTTGTCGCCTTTCAGCAATACCTTCTCGAATTGAGCCGGCGTGGGATTATCCTGGCAGTGTGCTCTAAGAATGATGAAAAGAATGCCCGCGAGCCGTTCGAGCGCCATCCTGAGATGGTGCTCAAATCGGAACATATTGTCGTGTTCCGGGCTAATTGGAATGACAAGGCCCACAACATTCGCGACATAGCCACTATTTTGAACATCGGTATCGACTCAATTGTCTTCGTTGACGACAATCCATTCGAGCGGGAACTGGTTCGCCGGGAGCTGCCGATGGTAGCGGTTCCAGAGTTCGCTAATGATCCTGCTGACATGCCGCAGTTGCTCGCCGACGCCGGGTATTTCGAAGCCGTAACTATCACGGAAGAAGACCGGGCGCGCAGCCAGCTCTATCGGGCCAATACCGAGCGCGAGGCGATTAAGGCCAGCACTACTGATGTGGGAGCCTATCTGCGCAGCCTAAATATGAAGCTGCTCTGGGGTCAGATCGACATTGTCAACCTTCAGCGTTCGGTGCAGTTGATCAACAAGACGAACCAGTTCAATTTGACGACGCGCCGATATAGCGAGGATGAGGTTCAGCGTATGCTGAACGATCCGCGATACTTTGGCATCCAGCTCCGGCTGATTGATAGCTTTGGCGACAACGGCATCATTTCGGTGATCATTGGCTGCAAGAACGACCTGGATGTCAGGATCGATACCTGGCTGATGAGTTGCCGTGTATTGGGTCGGGGCGTGGAAAGAGCGACTCTCAATGTTGTTGCCGATCTCGCCATTGGACTTGGCGCTAAACGGCTCATTGGTGAATATATACCGACAGTGAAGAATAGCATGGTCGCCGATCATTACCGTAATCTCGGCTTTGAGGTCACAGTTGAGGAGCCAAACGGCGTAAGCCTTGCAGTGCTCGAACTAGATTCCTTCGTTCCCGTCGAGACGTTCATTGAAGCTAGGCAGGTGAGTTATGGATGAGAACAAGGTCTATATTTTACTTTCATCGGTATTTTCCGACGTATTCTTCCGGGACGATATCATCCTATCGCCGACTCTGTCGGCCAAAGACGTCGATGGTTGGGACAGTTACAAGCAGGTCGAAATCATCCTCTGCATTGAGGAAAAGTTTGGCATCACGCTGAGCAGTCGCGAGATCGACGGATTGCAATGTGTAGGTGACTTGGTTCGCGTCATCAGGGGAAAGCTCTTAAAGTCCGGCCTATAAGTAAATTGAGTGATATCAGTCACTTGTGAATCATTCGGTTTGCGAAGACCTGGATCAACCTCATAGTTATGTGGACTAATACCATCCGTCGTCAGTATCGGCGGAATCATATGGCCGTCTGTGAAGAATGGCCCTGATCGGCTCAATTGGAGCCGATCAGGGCCATTTTGCTTTGGGTTGGAGGACCAGGAAGAGTATGAGCTGGTCCCAGGAAAGTGGACATAACGTTAAGCTCGGGTTTTGCTCTCTGCCAATGGAGAGAGGTAAGCATGCGGCGTAGGCCGCAGGCTGGCTATTCGGGCGCGATCCATCGCTTGAGCAGTCCGGGATTGTCCTTGTGGATCTGGACCAGGTCGGTAAGCGTCTTGATGCCGAAGTCGGTGAAGGCCATGATGGTCTCTTCACCCGGGCCGTAGACCCAGATCAATCCGTCTTCCTGGTCCATTTCGGAAGCGACGTCCCATAGCCAGTCCTCGTCCTCGCCGAGCAACTGGGCAACGCGGGTGATGGTCTGGACGTGATGGACCTTGTTGACCTGCACCGTCAGGCCGCCACTGCGGGCGTCGCCGCCGCCTTGGGTGTCCAGCGCCACGGCAGCAGGTCGTCGAGCCTGTGAGCTGGGTGTGCGGCGATCCGGGCGAAGACGTCGGCCAGCCAGGCCTGTGGATCGACGCCGTTCATCTTGGCGGTGACGATCAGGCTGTACAGGGCGGCGGCGCGCTGGCCGCCACGGTCGGAGCCACAGAACATCCATGACTTCCGCCCCAGAGCAATGCCGCGCAAGGCGCGTTCGGCGGCATTGTTCGACAGGCAGACGCGGCCGTCGTCCAGGAACAGGGTGAAGGCAGCCCACCGCTTCAGGACATAGTCGATGGCCTTGGCAAGGTCGTGGCCACGGGACAGCTTGGCGCGCTGCTCATGCGGGTAGGCCCGCAGGTTCTCGACCAGCGGTTTGCTCAATTCCTGGCGGACCGCCCGGCGTTCCTCCGCACTCTTGCCATTGATCGGCCGCTCGATGTCGAACAGGGCGTCGATGCGGCGCACCACCTCGATGGCGATGGGGGAGAGCGCGATCGTCTTCTTGCCCGCGGCCTGGCGCCGGGCGTTCTCCTCAAGATCGGCCATGGCGAAGAACGGCCGCCGGGCATGCACCCAGCATCCCGCCTCCCGGACCGGACCGGGACTTCGCTCGGCCACGTATAGCGCGCGATAGCCGTCGAAGGCGTCGGCCTGGAACAGCCCGGCATATCCGGCCAGGTGGCCCTGCGGATGCTCGCCCTTGCGGTCGCGCGAGTAATGGAACAGCGCCGCCGGCGGCGCCGTCCCGCCGAATGGCCGGTCGTCACGGACATAGACCCAGCAGCGCCCGGTGTCGGTCTTGCCCTTGGCCAGGACCGGCACGGTCGTATCGTCGCCATGCAGGCGCTCCGCCGCCATCACATGGGCCTCGACCCGCCGCAGCAGCGGCTCCAGCGCGGCACAGCTCGCTCCCACGGCGTCGGCCATGGTCGACAGGCTGACCGGCGCGCCTTCCAGCGCATAGCGCTCGGCCTGCCGGTTCAGCGGCTGGTGCTGGCCGAACTTCTCGAACAGGATCATCGCCAGCAGGCCGGGGCCCGCCCATCCCCGGGGAATGGCATGGAAGGGGGCGGGGGCCTGGCTCACCTTCTCGCAGTCCCGGCAGCTGAACTTCTCCCGCACCGTCTCGACCACCTTCCACTGGCGCGGGATCACTTCCAGCGTCCGGGTCACGTCCTCGCCCAGCTTGCGCAGCCGCGTGCCGCCGCAACAGCCACAGGCTGTCGGCGGATCGATCACCACCCGCTCACGCGGCAGGTGGTCGGGGAAGGTGGCGCGTTCGGCATGCTTGCGGGTAAAGCCCGCCACGCTTGTGGTCTTGGCGACGGCGGTCTCCGCCGCCAGCTCGTCCTCGGTGGCGCTGGCCTCCAGTTCCTCGAACTGCAGGGCCAGCTGATCGACCAGCCGCGCCGACCGTTCGGAGCGCTGGCCATAAACCTGACGTTCCAGCTGGGCGATCCGCAGCTTCTGGTGCGCGATCAGGGCCAGGTCTTCCGACGCCCGCGCCCGCGCCACCGCCAGTTCCGCCGCCGCCTCCAGCGCCCTCGCGCGCGCCAGCACCAGTGCTGCTTTCAGCGCCTCGATGTCGTCCGGCAAGGGAGCATGATCCGTGTCCATGACCCCGAGTGAATCATGAATCCGCCCCCGCCGCTCCTGGAAAGTGGCGCCGGTCGACCCTATCCGGCACTGGTCGGCCGCCAGGTGTGCCGGGGGTTGCGCCAGTCGATGCCGTCGAGCAGATAGGCCAGCTGCGCCGCCGATATCCCCACCACGCCGTCGGCCGGTGACGGCCACAGGAAGCGCCCATTCTCCAGCCGCTTCGCGTAAAGCGACATGCCCAGGCCGTCATGCCACAGGATCTTGATCAGGTCGCCCCGGCCGCCCCGGAAGACGTAAAGGTCACCCGCGTGCGGATCACGGCCCAGCGCCTCCTGCACCTGCAGGGCCAGGCCGGTCATCCCGCGCCGCATGTCCGTCCGGCCCACCGCCAGCCAGACCCGCACCCCCGACGGCACCGGGATCATCGCCGCTCCAGAACATCAAGCACACAGCGGAGCGCCTTGCCATCAACCGTGGCCTCAACCCGAAGGCGGTAGCCGTTCGGCAACTCGATCTCGATCCGCCCAGCATCCGCCGGTGCCGACCTCTTCTCCGCGCTTCGCACGTCCGTGATCGTCACCGGCAGCAACGCGGGGCCGTCCTCACACGTCGGGACCAGCAGACCGTCGCCATACTGCCGCCGCCAGATGAACAGCTGGTTGGTGTTCACGTCGTAACGACGCGCGACAACCGAAGCCGATGCGCCAGGCTCGAACGACGCCGCCACGATCTCACGCTTCAGCGCTTCACTCCACGTCCGACGCCGGCGCTTGCCGCCCATCGTGTCCATTATCCCGGTCGTGGACACTTCCCACCCTCACACGCCTGATCTCCTGCCAGCATCAGCCAGTGGCATCACGGATGGAAGGCGGCCCTCCGCGGAGGGGTACGGAGAGAGGGACTGAACCGCCCCGAGTTTGCCGGAGGCTGACTGTTGTGAGTCATGCCGCCAAGGTTTGGTTGTCGGCGGTGGCATAGTAGCGCGCCTCGGCCTCGGCTGGCGGGATATTCCCGATGGGGGCCAGCAAACGGCGGTGGTTGAACCAGTCGACCCATTCCAGGGTGGCGAACTCGACGGCTTCCAAGGTTTGCCAAGGCCCTCGGCGATGGATCACTTCGGTCTTGTAGAGGCCATTGATGGTTTCGGCCAAGGCATTGTCGTAACTATCACCGACACTGCCGACCGACGATTCGAGCCCGGCCTGGACCAGGCGCTCGCTGTAGCGAATAGACACATATTGGACCCCACGGTCGCTGTGGTGGACCAGGCCGCTGCCGGGGATCGGGCGGCGGTCGTGGAGTGCTTGCTCCAGCGCGTCGATGACGAAGCCGGCCGTCGCCGTGCGCGACACTCGCCAGCCGACGATGCGTCGGGCGAAAGTGTCGATGACGAAGGCGACATAGACGAAGCCACCCCAGGTCGCCACGTAGGTGAAGTCCGACACCCACAAGGCATTCGGCTTGGAGGCCTGGAACTGGCGGTTCACCCGGTCCTGTGGGCAGGGCGTGGCTTTGTCGCTAATCGTGGTCTTCACCGGCTTGCCGCGGACCGCTCCCGCCAAGCCATTGATCCGCATCAGCCGTTCGACCGTGCAGCGCGCCACGGACACGCCGTCGCGCTTGAGCTGGCGCCACACTTTGCGGGCGCCATAGACCTGGAAGTTGTCGTCGAAGACTTGGCGGATCTGGCCGCTCAGCACACGATCCCGCCGCACCCGCGCCGATGCGCGGGTCGGGTCCCGGCGGACAGCCTCGTGCGCGTACCACGTGGATGGCGCGATCGGCAGCACCTTGCAGATCGGCTCGACGCCATAAACGTCCCGGTGATCAGCGATGAACCGGATCATGGCTTGAACCGGCGGTCGAGCTCCGCCTGGGCAAAATACGCCGATGCCTTGCGTAGAATCTCATTGGCCTGCCGCAGCTCCCGGTTCTCCCGCTCCAGGGCCTTCAGCCGCTCGCGCATCTCGGCGCTCATGCCGTCTGGTGCCGTGACAGCTCCGGCAGACTGCCGCAGCCATCGACGAAGCGTCTCCGGCGTGCAGCCGATCTTGCCGGCGATCGACACGATCGCTGCCCATTCCGATGCGTAGTCGCCCCGATGGTCCTGTACCATACGGACCGCACGTTCCCGCAGCTCAGGCGAAAACGACTTCTGTTTGCGATGCTCGTCCATAGCTCCATCCTCTCATATGGGTAGAGCCTCCGGCAAACTCGGGGCGGTTCAGTTATTTGGTACGTTCAGGCTGCGGCTGGCGTCTTCTGCCGTCGAGCTCTCCGCCTTGGCAGACCGTTTATTGGTGGTTCCGTCAGTTCGCACGACGGTTTTTGTTTCAGACGATCCACGATATCGCGGTGATGTTAGACCGAGAGCGTGTTGGCCGGGAAGCCAGCCCGAGCGCCGGGGTTGTCGACAGTCAGACCGTCAAGGCGCCGACGGCCACCGAGCAAGGGTATGACGCCGGCAAGAAGACAAAGGGCCGCAAGCGCCACATAGCGGTGGACACCGACGGCCGCTTGCTGGCGATCAATCTGACGCCCGCCGATCTTTCGGATTCAGCCGGCGCGCAATTGATCCTCGACGGCATCAGAAAACGCTGGCCTTGGATGAAGCATCTGTTCGCCGATGGCGCCTATGACCGGACCCAGTTGATGGACAAAGCCGCTTGGCTGGATTTCACGGTGGAAGTCGTGCGGCGCATCGATAAAGAGCCGGGCTTCAAGGTTCTTCCCCGTCGGTGGGTTGTCGAGCGAACCTTCGGGTGGATGACCAGATGGCGCCGCCTCGTTCGTGATTACGAACGCCGCATCCACGTCTCCAAGGGCATGATCCTGATTGCCATGTCCAGCCTGATCTTCAGACGCCTCGCACACCCATAGAGTTGTCAAACAAACTCTCAGCACTTTCCGCTCCTTGAAGTGAATCCATATTGACCGACTATAAATTCACTCCCGACCTCTCGCTCCGCAGCCAGCGACATCTCGCTTTATCCCTAGCGGCGATCGCTCGATGCGGTTTGTTTGCGGCCGTTCCCTCACTTTGCCCCTACTCTGGTCCCAGCATGACTAGAGGAGGTGAAGATGTCGGGCCCCCAATTCATCCATCTTGAAACCCACGCACGGGTTCGATCCAAATTGGCGGGGAAGGATGCCACTCGACCGATTGATGAGATAATACGCGAGGCCGCGCGGGAGCCAAGTCACAGCAGCCATGTGGTCAACCCCATCTCACCGGAAGTTTTATTCCATACACTCGATGAACTCAGAGGTGAGTTAACCAAGAGAGTCGATGATGCAGAACTCATTAGAGGACGCAAGATTCGGCGGGATAGTCGAATTATGGTTTCAGTGATTTGCAGCCACCCAACGCCAATGTCTGTAATTGACGAAAATATATTATGCGAATGGATTAAGAGTTCTATCGATTGGGCCAAGCACTGGGGGGAGAACAATAATTTGGACTTGTATACGGTTGTGATTCATGGAGATGAAAAACAACCTCATCTTCACATGTATTTACTCCCTCGCGCCGACGACGGCATGGAGGCAGATAAGTGCCACCCCGGGAAGGCAGCGAAGACTTTGGTCTTGGCCCAGGCGCGGGCGGAGGGGAACGACTGGAAGGCGGCCACCCGGCGCGCGAATCGGGCCTATACCATAGCAATGCGGGCGTTCCAGGACTCCTACTACAAAGACGTAAGCTTGCCGATGGGCATGACCAGGCTCGGTCCACGGCGCAACCGGCTGAGCCGCTCAGACTGGGCTGCCACGAAAGCTCGTGCAGAGCGGCTAGCTGAGGTGTTGAGGAGCGCCCAGAACTTGCTCGACCGGGAAGCAGATAACAGGGACAAGGCGGCGGAGCTTGATTCCAGGGAGGCGGCGCTAAAGCTTGAGGCCGCGACCGTAGCTGGCCAAGTTTTGCGTCTAGGAGAGGCGCGACAGCAATATGAAACTGCGTGCCAAGCAATCAAGTTGGCCCTTGCTGCCATGGCCGACCATCTGGACGCGGATTATGTCGAGCGACTGCGACAATTCATAGATCCCAAAAGGAATTTGGCGGAACTTGCCGTCGACCTTGAGGTCACGTCCCCCCACGTGATGTAGCAGGCGCTGGCGCCGGTCAGGCCCCTGCTTTTTTATCGCCTTTTCAGCTATTTCAATACGTTGCTAGCTTTTCCCAAGAGGCCCGCTTCGGTACCCGTTCACATCGATACCTCCTCTGGTCAACAACTCCCCCAACAGGGGGTTGGGGAAGCGGCGGTCCAGGGTCACCGCCAGGAAGCTTTCCACCATGGTGGGCACGCGTCCGGCCTCCACCAGCTGGCCGGTGCCCAACTCATCCTGCACGACGATGGGGGGAATGACGGCCAGGCCGGCATCCTCGCGCACCATGAGACGGATCATGGCCATGTCGTCCACCTCCGCCGCGATGCGGACGGTGACGCCCAATTGCGCCACCAGGGCATCGAACGTCGCGCGCAGCGCCGTCTCCGGCGTGGGCAGGATCAGGGGGTGGCGGGTCAGCAGGGCCGCCAGCGGGACGCCCTCCCGAGACTCAGCCGCCAGCAGGGAACCCAGCCGGGCCGGCGTGCCGATCAGGCTGACCGCCTGCTCATCCAGGCGATGGATCAGATAAGGGCTGGCGGCGTCGCGCGGCGGGGCCAGGTTGGTCAGCACCACGTCCAGGGCCAGGCTGTCCAAGCCGCGCAGCAGTTCACCCTGGGAGCCGGAGCGCAAGACGATCTCCACATCCGGCCTACCCAGAAGTGGGCGCAGGAAGCCGATCTGGAAGTTCCGCGACAGGGTGGCGAGCGCACCGACGCGCAAGGCGCGCTGACCGCCCCGGGCGTTGCGCAAGGTCGCGGCCAGATCCTCCGCTGAACGGAAGATGGCCTCCGCATGGTCCAGGGCGATTCGCCCCGCCTCCGTCAGGATAAGGCCCCGCCCCCGCCGCTCGAACAGGTCGTGGCCCAGGCTGTCCTCCAGCGTGCGCAACTGTGTCGAGAGGGCGGAGGGGGACAGGTTCAACTGCCGGGCGGCGCCGGTCACCGTGCCCTCGCACGCGACGGCCCGGAAAAGGCGCAGGTGATGCAGGTTGAGCGAAGCCATGCCGTCATCATTCCAAAAAATCGAATGGATTCCGTCAAAAGATGTAATTTTCTGGAAATTAAGCAAGCGCTATCTCCTGCCTGCGTTCCCCATCCTGGGCCCGCGTTTCCCTGGAGAGTTCGATGCCGTTGTCGAGCCTTGCTCCGGCCGTATTGTTAGCCGCCGCAACCATCGCCCTGCTGTGCCCCGGCCGTCGTCCCAAGCCCATCCCCGTGATCGCCGAGGGCGCGGCGCTGGCCGCCTTCGCGCTGTGCCTGGCGGGGGCGGTGCAGTTCGCCTTCAAGGGTGTGAGGGATGACGGGCCGCTGGTGCGCCTGGATGTCGTCAACGCCCTGGTGGCGCCGGCCGTCGCCTTCATCGGCTGGGTGGTCACCCGCTACAGCCGCACCTACCTGGACGGCGCCGCGCGGGAAGGGCGTTTCCATGCCCTGATGCTGACGGTCCTGGGCCTGGTGCTGCTGCAGGTGCAGGCGGGCAGTCTGGCGCTGCTGGTGCCGGCGTTCGCCGCCATCGGCCTGGTGCTGCGCCAGTTGTTGCTGTTCTTCCCCGACCGGGCGCCGGCGCGGCGCGCGGCCGCGAAATTCACCCTGGTCTGGGGGGCCGGCGACGCCGCCCTGATCCTGGCCACCGGCCTGCTGTGGCTGGCCTATGGCACCATGGACATCGCGACCATCGAGGCCGCCGCCCGGTTGGCGCCGCTTCCCCCGGCCGCCGAGGGGGCCGTCGGCCTGCTGGTCCTGGCCGCCTTGCTGAAGACGGCCGCCTTCCCCCTGCATGGCTGGCTGACCGAGGTGATGGAGGCGCCGACGCCGGTGTCGGCCCTGCTGCACGCCGGTATCATCAACAGCGGCGGGCTGCTGCTGATCCGCCTGGCCTGGCTGGTCCAGGCCAGCCCGGCGGCCATGGCGGCGCTGGTGCTGCTGGGCGGGTTCACCGCCCTGTTCGGCGCCCTGGTCATGCTGACCCAAAGCGCTGTCAAGACGGCGCTGGCCTGGTCCACGGTGGCGCAGATGGGCTTCATGCTGCTGCAATGCGGGCTGGGTCTGTGGCCGCTGGCGATGCTGCACATCCTGGCGCACTCGCTCTATAAGGCGCACACCTTCCTGTCCTCCGGCGGGGCCATCCGGGCGGTACAGGCCACGCGGCGCCCCGGCCCCGTGGCGGCGCCCGGCGTGGGCGCGGTGGTCCGGGCCTTCGGGTTGGCGCTGGCCCTCTACGGCCTTGCCGCCGTCGGCTTCACCCTGCTGGCTGGGCCGAAGTCACCCCAAGCGCTGGCCCTGGGCCTGATCCTGGTGTCCGGCGTCGCCTACCTGGTGGCGCAGGGGCTGGCGGATGCCGCACCCCGGGCCCTGACCCAGCGCACACTGATTGCCTCCACCGCCGTCACCCTCTCCTACTTCGGGCTGCAGGCCCTGGCGGTGCATGCGGCGGGCGGCACCCTGCCCGCCCCACCGGTGGCGGGCGCGCTGGAATGGGCGCTGATCGGGCTGACCGTCACCTCCTTCTGCGTCGTGGCGGTGGCGCAGGCGCTGTTCCCGCACTGGGCCCACCATCCGGCGGCGGCGGGCCTCAGGGTCCACATCGCCAACGGCTTCTACCTCAACGCCGCCTTTGACCGGCTGATCGGCGGCTTCCGCGCCGTCCGGTCCTGACCACAGTCATCCCTGGAGACGACACCATGTTCCACGATCAGCCCGACATCGCGCCGGCACCGGCCAAGGCCCTGTTCGCGGCGGCCGAGGCGGCGATGTGCGCCATCCCGCCGGCCTTTCCCCTGGACGCCACCGTGGCCGTCAATCCCTTCCTGGGCCAGACCGGGGAAGATTTGGCGCACGCCGCCGCCCGGCTGGCCCGGGTCGCCGGGGTCCGCCTGACCCGCAGCCGCGAGGATTACGCCGCCATGATCGCCGCCGGGGAGATCACCGCCGGCGACCTGGCGGCGGCGCTGGCCGCCTGCCCCCATCCGGGCAAGCCGGCCGATGGGACCGCCCTGACGGCGCTGGCCCATCAGGCTCAACCCGCCCCGCAGGCGCTACCCACCATCGCGGAACTGGCGGCGCGCGCCACCGGCACCGACTGGCCCGCGATCATCCGCCGCTGCCTGGGGCTGTGGGCGGCGGGCCACTTCGACCGGGGACAAGCCCTGTGGACGCCGGCCCCCGGGTCTTCGGCCTTCGCCGCCTGGCGGGAATGGGCGACCCATGACCTGACGCCCGAACTGGCCGGCCTGACGGGCTTCTGCCGCCACGTCGCCAATTGCCCCGACACCCCCGGCCGCGCCCTGCTGCGCGCCGCCGCCGCGCTGGACCTGACGGCTGACGCGGCGGAGACCACCTTCCACCGGCTGCTGACCGACCTGGGGGGCTGGGCCCAGCATGCGCGTTGGCTGCAATGGCAGGCCGAACTGGCGGGCGAGAGCGACGGCACGCTGGCCGATCTGCTGGCGATCCGCTTGGTGTGGGAGGAGGCCCTGCTGGCCCATGTGCCGGCGGTGGCCCCGGCCTGGGCGGAGGTGCTGGCCGCCCACGCGCGGCCCGTGACGCCGGACGCCGACCTGGTGATCGACACCATCCTGCAGCAGGCGGCGGAAATGGCCTATCAGCGGGGGCTGGACACCCTTCTGCGGGGAACCGGCACGACGGCGTCGGAGGATCGCCCCTTGATGCAGACCGCGTTCTGCATCGACGTGCGCTCCGAACCCTTCCGCCGGGCCCTGGAAAGCCTGGACACCGGCATCGCCACGCTGGGCTTCGCCGGCTTCTTCGGCCTGCCCGTGGACCACCACCCGGCGGCGTCCGACCTGAAGGAGGCGCGGCTGCCCGTCCTGTTGCCGCCCCGCCTGCAGTCCTGTACCCCTCTGCCACCCGCCCAGGATCGGCAGCGGCGCATCGCCGCCCGCTCCGCCCGCGCCCTGGGGCGGTTCCGCCAGGCGGCGGTATCCTCCTTCGCCTTCGTGGAATCGGCGGGGCCCCTGTACGCCGTGAAACTGCTGCGCGACGCCCTGGGCCTGGGCCGTGCGCGGGGAGCCGACCCGGCGCCGGCCTTCACGCCCGCCCTGTCGGCGGATGCGAAAGCGGCGACCGCGGCGCAGGTGCTGAAGGCCATGTCGCTGACCCAGGGGCACGCGCGCCTGGTGCTGCTGATCGGCCACGGGGCGACGCTGCACAACAACCCGCACCACAGCGCCTATCACTGCGGCGCCTGCGGCGGCCATCAGGGCGATGTCTCCGCCCGCCTGCTGGCGGGCTTGCTGAACGATCCGGAGACGCGGGCGGGCTTGCCGGCCCAGGGTATCGACCTGCCGGCCGACACCCTGTTCCTAGCCGGCCTGCATGACACGGTGACCGACCGCGTCACCCTGTATACTGAGGGTGCCGGCCGGGATCATGAGACGGACATCCGCCGCGCCCGCGATTGGCTGGACCGGGCGGGGCGCCAGGTGCGCCTGGAACGGGCGGCACGTCTTCCCGGCGCCAGCGCGGCGTCGCTGTCGGCTCGCGCCCACAACTGGGCGGAGATCCGGCCGGAATGGGGGCTGGCCGGGTGTGCCGCCTTCGTCGCCGCGCCCCGGGCCGTCACCGCCTCGGGCGACCTGAAGGGCCGGGCCTTCCTGCACTCCTACGACTGGCGAGAGGACCGCGACTTCGCCACGCTGGAATTGATCCTGACGGCGCCGGTGGTGGTGGCCAGCTGGATCAGCCTGCAATATTACGGATCGGCCGTGGCGCCCGCGCTGTTCGGCGGCGGGGACAAGCTGATCCACAATGTCACCGCCGGCATCGGCGTGGTGGAGGGCAACGGCGGCATGCTGCGCACCGGCCTGCCTTGGCAGGCCGTCCATGACGGGGAGCGGCTGGCCCACGCGCCCCTGCGCCTGTCAGTGCTGGTGGAGGCGCCACGGCATGCCATCGCCGAGGTGTTGGACCGCCACGCGCAGGTGCGGGCGCTGTTCGACAATGGCTGGCTGACCCTGTTCACCCTGGAGCACGGGCGCATCACCGCGCGTTGGCACCGCGACACCGGCTGGGATGAGGCCGGACTGGCCCGCGCCGCCTGAGGTGGCTTGGAGCCGCCTGCCTCACGCCAGCCGCAGCACCATGGCGCCGGCGGCGATGAGGCAGGCGGCGGCCAGGCGGTGGGGGCCCACCCGTTCCTTCAGTACCAGGCCGGCGATGGCGGTGCCGAACAGGATGGAGCTTTCGCGCAGGGCGGCGATGACGGCCACGGGCGCCACGGTCATGGCCCAGAGCGCCAGGCCGTAGGACACCAGCGTGCCGGCCCCGCCCACCAAGCCGCGCGGCCACTGCTGGGCCACCTGCCGCAGGAACAGGGGCCGCCGGGCCAGCAGGGCCCAAGCCACCAATGGCAAGCCGTTGAGCAGCACCCCCCACAGCACGTAGGACACGGGCGCGCCCGACAGACGCACCCCGTGCCCGTCGACCAGGGTATAACCCGCGATGACCACGGCGGTCAGCAGGGCCAGCCGGGTGCCGCTGGCGCCGCCGCCCGTGAGGTCCGGCCCGCCGCGCCGGCCCATCCACGCCATGCTGAGGATGCCGGCACAGATGATCCCCACGCCCAGCAGGGCGTGGACGGACAGCGCCTCCCCCAGCCAGAAGCCGCTGGCCACCGCCACCAGCAGCGGCGCCGTTCCCCGCATCAGGGGATAGGTCTGGCTCATGTCCGCGACGTGGTAGGCGCGGGCGACCAGGGTCAGGTACAGCACCTGCAGAAGGCTGGATACCGCCAGGTAGGGCCAGCTGGCCGCCGCTGGCAGGGGCAGGAAGGGCAGGGTCACGATGGCGATGAGTGCCGCCCCGCCGGCCACCAGGATGGCCGCCATCAGCTTGTCCCCCGCCCCCTTCACCAAGGCGTTCCAGGTGGCATGCAACAGCGCCGCGAACAGCACGATGGCGAAGACGGTGATGGACATGGGCGCGGGGCGATCCTGCTGATGGATCGCCCATTCTTAGGGGGGAGTCCCGGCCGCTGTCACCGATCGGGCGGGTATGGCTGCTTCCCCCTCCCCGGAGCCCCCAGTGCCCGGTGGCGGATAGCTGCGCGCCATGGCATAGGTGGGGTGGGGATTTAACCGTTTAAGTGGGCGAACGCCCGATGGGGACAGCATGAGCGGTGATGCGGCAACGATCGAGGGGAACATGTCGGCGCCAGCCTTCGCCGGCTTTTGGCGGCGCGTGGGCGCTTTCGCGGTGGACGGTCTCGTCCTGGGTATTCCGGGGTTCGCCCTGGGCACCCTGTTCTTCGACCAAGCCGCCGCCCTAGGGGCCAATGGCCGCTTGATCGGCTGGGGCGTCGCCATCCTCTATTTGGGATTGCTCAACAGCCAGGTCGGCAACGGGCAAACCGTGGGCAAGCGCCTGCTGAAACTGCGGGTGCTGGGCATGGACGGCGCCCCCCTGGACCTGGGCACCGCCCTGGTGCGAGCGGCCCTGCTGACGGGCCCTTGGTTCCTGAACGGCTACGTCCTGGCGGGCCTGTCCGGCGACTTGACCAGCAAAATCGTGGGGTGGGCCTTGGGATTGGCCGTGCTGGGTGGCAACATCGCGCTGATCTACCTTTTCCTCTTCAACCGGCCCAGCCGCCGCAGCCTGCATGACCTGCTGTGCCGGTCCTGCGTCGTCAGCGCCACCACCGCCACCCTGCCATCCGGTGCCACCACACCCAGCCGACGCGTGTGGGCAGGCTTGGCGATTCCCGCAGCATTGCTGCTGCTGGCCCCCCTGGCGTTTTACCGGTTCTTCAGCCCCACCCTGATGGCGGCCTATGCCGCCGCCGATGCCCTGCCAGAGGTTCTCAGCGTCGGTGTGGCGCAGCAGAAGATGATCATCGCCAGCACCTCGGCCACCAAAAGCAGCGCCGAGGCTTCCGAGGTCCTGACGATCAACGCCCGCCTGAGGTCCCTGGGATCCTTGCAGGACCGTCAGCGGGAACTGGCCCGCGTCGCCGCTGCCGTGCTGAAGGCGGCGTCGGTCGCGCCGACCACCCGCATGGTGGTATCCCTGAACTATGGCTTTGATTTCGGCTTCGCCAGTTCCTTCCGGGGCTTCAGCGAGAACGGCACACCAGCGGCCTGGCAAGACTTCATCAACAAGATGGCGCCGGTTGACTGATCAGAACAGCGCCGGACGGTCGCCCCGGCGCTGGGCCTGAAGGTCGCGGGACTGCGCCGCCTGGCACAGCCAGCCATAGCCCAGGCCCAGCGCCGCCCACAGGATGGCGTGGATGCCCCAGGACGCCAGACGGAAACGCCACAGCACCTGGGCGGGGAAAGCGTCCGGCACCTCGTTCACCTCGGGCAGGGCGACACCGGCCGCGACCATGACCGCGAGGAACAGCGCGCCGCCGGCAATGGCCGCGTTCCAGGCACCCCAGAGGGCAGCCAGCCGCCGGGCGGTGACCACGGCCCCCACCATGGCGGCGACCGACAGGATCAGCAGTATGAAGTACAGGGCCGTCCGCTGCTGGATGGTGTCGGGGTCGCCCACGGCCGGCGGATTGGCCGGATACTTGAGGCCCGGCACCAACACCAGGGCCAGAAAGCCCAACAAGGCCAGCACGCCGGCAAGGCCCCGTGGCCCCAGCGCGCCCATGCGGCCCTGGGCGTAGGCATAGGTCAGGGCGAACAAGCCGCCCACGGCGGCGCCATAGACCAACAGGCCGGTCAGCAGGCCCCAGCCCGCCTGGGTGCCGCGGCTGAACACCTCGCCATCATCATCCGCATCGGCGTGATGGTGGTGATGGTCGTGGCCACCGCCCTCCGGCGCGCTGGGTGCGGCCTGGTCGTGGTGGTCATGAGCATGGGACGCGCCCTGCGCGGCCTCGAAAGCGATGGCGCGTTCCACCGGCGGCTCACCAATCAGCGTGGCCACGCCGAAGGCGAGCAAAGCCGCCAGGATGCCGATGAGCATCCCGCGGGCGAGCAAGATTCCAACCATGATGGACGGGTCGCCCCGCCTTAATGGCAGGGGAAGCCCAGCAGGTGGCGGGCGTCATGCACGAATTCATGCACCGCGCGGCCCTGGATCAGGGAGGTGGCGCCCTGCTCCGCCCCCACGAAATAAACCATCAGCACCAGCAGCAGCCCGCCGAACACGGCCCAGGGCAGCAGCTCGGCGGCCGAGATCACGGGCAAGGCGACGGCGGGGGTGCCGGAATGGGGGGTGGCGTGGGCCATGAAAACGCTCCCTGGGATTGCGCGTCCCGTGTGCGGTGTGTCGGATGCGACGGGGGGTCTGGCTTCCGCCCCACCCGCGAGGCGGGAGGTTCGGTTACAGTGGCGCGACCGTGCCGGATTTGCACCGGCTTCCCCCATGCGCGAGTGAGACGGGAATGGTAGGGAGGGGGCCCCGCGCATTCAAGGACTATCTCCCATGACCGCCCCAGACTCCACCCGGCGCCTGATCCTGTTGGCCCACGCCCCCACCCGCGCCCAGCGCGACGCGATCTTCGCGTCCGCGACGGAGCCGGCGGAAGAGGCGGGCCTGGCGCAGGCCGGCCACTGGGCGGAGGCGCGGGCCCTGCGCAAGATCGGACAGTTGTTGACGGCGCCCGAGGACCGCGCCCGCCAGACAGCGGCGGTGCTGGCCGCCACCCTGGGCATGGAGGTGACGGAGGACGCGGCCCTGGCCGACCTGGACGCGGGTAGCTGGCAGGGCCGCAGCCTGGCCGAACTCTCGGTCCACGAGGCGGATGCCGTGGCCGCCTGGCTGGGCGATCCGGAGGCCCGGCCCCATGGCGGCGAATCGCTGGCCCAATTGCGGGCGCGAGTGGCGCGGTGGTTGGAGAATTGGACGGCGGAGGGGCACACCCTGGCGGTCACCCACCCGGCCGTGATCCGCATGGCGGCAGCCGTCGTGCTGGATGCCCCCCTTCAGGCCTTCTGGCGCCTGGACATCGCGCCCTTGTCACTGACCGACCTGCGGTGGAACCGGCGCTGGACGGTCCGCGCCACCGGCGTGGACGCGCGGGAGTTCGATCAGGCGCCCACCAGCCGGGCGAAGTAGGGCAGCACCTGGGCGTTGTCCAGGCCCAGCAGGGTGTCGCCCACATATAGCTCCGTCACGCTCCAGCCCGGGACATCGGTCGGGCGGATCTCCCCAGCCACCCAGCGGCCGTCGCTGCTGGCGATGGCGTCCCGCGTCTCGGCCACCTGGTCGGCGGGGCGGTCGAAATAGAGGTGCAGCATATTGGTCTGCGGTATGGCCGGGTTCAGGCGGATGCCCGGAAGGGCGGACAGGCCCGCCGCCAGGTCCAGTGTCCGGCGGTAGCACGCATCCATCTGGCCCAGCCGCGCCTCAAACCGCATGGCGGCGGTGGCCACCATGGGGCTCTGCCGCACCAGGGTGCCGCCCAGGCGCCGCTGCCACAGCCGGGCGTTGTCGATGAAGTCGGCGTCGCCCGCCAGCACGGCGCCGGCGATCCCGCCGATGCCCTTGTAGACCGAAACATAGACGGAGGCGAAGCCGGCGGCGATCTCGGTATAGCTGCGGCCGTAATAGGCGCGGCTTTCCCACAGGCGGGCGCCATCCATGTGCAGCGGCAACTGGCGCGCCCGCGCCATCTCCTTCAATGCCTGCAGTTCATCCCATTCCGGCAACTGCCCCCCGATTTCCCGCAAGGGCAGTTCCACCAGCAGGCAGGCCAGCGGCTGGGCCACCGTCGCCAGGTCACGGGCCAGGAGGGGACGGCGGCGCTCCCCCACCGGCACACCATGGAAGTTGAACAGCGCCTGGTAGGCCTCTTCCTCATGCAGGGCCAAGTGCGAGGTGTGGGGCATGCCGAAGCGGGGAACGCCGCTGACCTCCGTCCACAGACGCAGGGCGATCAGTTGGGCCATCACGCCGCTGGGCATGAAGGCGGCCGCCTGCTTGCCCAACAGCCCCGCCACCGTGCCTTCGAACGCCGCCAGCAGGTCACCCTGGCCATACTGGTCATGGGTGACGCCGTTGGCCTCGCACCAGTCGGCCACGGCCCGGAACTCTTCCGCCGGGCTCAGGGTTCGAAAGCCGGGGAACACGATGTCACAACTCTGGCGCAGGCGCAGGCGATGGGCGGCGAGGGTCCCGGCAGGGGCAGCAGGCATGGGCGATGGTCCGGTCTTCAGCAAGTGCCGGCCACCCTGCGACGGCGCCACCGCCGGCGCAACGGTCAAATCATCGGCCCACATTTATGCCACAGCGGCGCCCCGGACCAGGCCCAGCAACGACGTGACAGGCGCACCGGGAACAGGCAGCCTGTGCCCCGCGCCATCGTCGGCCTGACAGGAAAGCGTCCCATGACCGATCACATCCTGGTCCACCGCATCGCGATCTACGCCCATCACGGCCTGACGGTGGAGGAGGCCAAGCTGGGCCAACGCTTCTTCATCTCGCTGGACTGCACGCTGGACCTGTCGGTCGCGGGCAAGGCCGACGACTGGGACCTCAGCGTCTGCTACGCCAAGCTGACCGCCGCCACGACGCGGGTGGCCACCGCCCGGCGTTTCATGACCATAGAGGCGGTGGCGGAGGCCGTGGCCGGCACCCTGCTGGAGGAGTTTCCCCGCATCGACACCATCACGGTGCAGGTGGACAAGCCTTCGGCACCCGTCCCCGCCATCATCGATGGCGTGTCGGTGCGCATCCACCGGGTCCGCCCCGGCTTCTGATTGCATCCCGCCCAGACAGCCCCGGAAGGGTCAGGCCACGGCCTCGACCACCAGGCTGGGGCCAACCCGACGCTCGGGCCGGACGCCGGCTTGGCCACCGCCCTGCCCCCAGCGGTGCACCTGCTGTTCCAGCAGCGACAGGGCCAGGGTGGCGGCGTGCGGCAGCTGCCGGCCCAGGCGCGTCACCAGGTCGACAGTGGTGCTGTCCGCCTCGACATCGCACAGGGGCGTGGCCACCAGGCAACCGTCCTCCAGATCGGCCAGCACGGCCGCGCGCGGCAGGATGGCGGCGGCGCGGCCGCTGAGCGCCAGTTCCCGCATGGTGTGGACGGAGTTGGTGGTGATGGTGGCGCGCAGCCAGACCTGATGGCGCATCTCCGCCGCCGACAGCAGTTGGCGGATGCGGGTGTCGCGGGGGGACAGGCACAGATCGTGGGCTGACAGATCCTGCAGGGTCACCGCCCCGCGCTTGGCCACGGGATGGTCCGGCCGGCTGACCACCACGAGGGGCTGGCGGGCTGTGGTGCGGACACGCACCTTGGGATCACAGGGGATGAGGGCGCCGAGGGCGATGTGCACCTCATCATCCACCACCATGCGCAACAGCTCCGCGGTGGAGACGCTGTGCAAGGCCAGTTCGACACCGGGATAGCGGCTCTGGAAGGTGTCCAGCACCCCCTGCACCGCCTGTACGGTGCATCCCTCGCCCACCGCCATCTCCACAGTGCCCATGCGCATGCCGCGCAGGGCCTCGAGCCGGGCGGCGAAGGCCTCGCGGTCGGCCATCTGCGCCTGGTAATAGTCGAACACCATCTGACCGGCGGTGGTCAGCTTGACCGAGCGGCGGCCCGTTTCCAGCAGGGGCATGCCCATCGCCGCTTCCAGCTGGGCGATCTGGCGGCTGACGGAGGACACCGCCACGTTCATCTTCTGGCTGGCCGCCCGCATCGAGCCATGGATGGCGGTGGCGTAGAAGTATTTCATCGCAACGTCTGACATCTCGCGTCCCTCATCTCTGTTCGGGCGGGCGATCCGGGAATCGCGGGCCCTGGCCTCATGATCACGGGGGGCGCCATGGGACCTGGGCGACGCGCCCCCAAGGGCTGCCCCAAGGGCCCAACAAGGCGGCGGTTCAACCCCCTACCGCCGTCCACTGTAGGTGCGCCCGGCGCATCACTCTTGTCCGGACCTGCACCGATTTGACGTTAAGCCCTGTTAAATGTTGCGGGTGCGCACTTTTCCGCCCGGCGGTGCGGCGATGCGCCAGGTGCAACAACGGTGGGGCCGGGTTGTGAATGAAACCAGCGGGCGCTTGGCGGCCAAATCCGCGGCGTGAGCCCCGGGAGCCCCCGAGGGCTTCCCCTATGACGCCACGGAGCCCCATCCCATGTCCGACACGCCGCCCAAGTCCGCCCTGACGCATGCCACCGGCGCGCCGGTGGTGGACAACCTGAACATTCAGACGGCCGGCCCGCACGGCCCCGCCCTGCTGCAGGACATCTGGCTGATCGAGAAGCTGGCCCATTTCGACCGGGAGGTCATTCCCGAGCGGCGCATGCACGCCAAGGGCAGCGGCGCCCACGGCACCTTCACTGTCACCCAGGACATCAGCCGCTACACCAAGGCCAAGATCTTCTCTGAAGTGGGCAAGCAGACGCCCCTGTTCGTGCGCTTCTCCACCGTGGCCGGTGAGCGCGGCGCGGCGGACGCGGAACGCGACATCCGCGGCTTCGCCGTGAAATTCTATACCGAGGAAGGCAACTGGGACATCGTGGGCAACAACACGCCCGTGTTCTTCTTCCGCGATCCCCTGCGCTTCCCCGACCTGAACCACGCCGTGAAGCGCGACCCGCGCACCGGCATGCGCAGCGCCAACAACAACTGGGACTTCTGGACCCTGCTGCCCGAGGCGCTGCACCAGGTGACCATCGTCATGAGCGAGCGCGGCATCCCCCGCAGCTATCGCCACATGCACGGCTTCGGCAGCCATACCTTCAGCCTCATCAACGCCGCCAATGAGCGGCATTGGGTGAAGTTCCACTTCACCTGCCAGCAGGGTATCGAGAACCTGACGGACGCCGAGTCCGAGGCCGTCATCGGCAAGGACCGGGAGAGCCATCAGCGCGACCTGTTCGGCGCCATCGAGGCCGGCGACTTCCCCCGCTGGACCCTGTCCATCCAGGTCATGACCGAGGCCCAGGCCAAGGCGCACAAGCACAACCCCTTCGACCTGACCAAGACCTGGCCCAAGGCGGACTTCCCCCTGATCGAGGTCGGGGTGATGGAACTGAACCGCAACCCCGACAACGTCTTCGCCGAGGTGGAGCAGGCGGCCTTCTCCCCCGCCAACATAGTGCCGGGCATCGGCTTCTCGCCCGACAAGATGCTGCAGGCCCGCCTGTTCTCCTACGGTGACGCGCAGCGCTATCGCCTGGGGGTGAACTTCAACCACATCCCGGTGAACGCGCCCAAGTGCCCGTTCCACAGCTACCACCGCGACGGCGCCATGCGCACCGACGGCAACCTGGGCGGCACACTGCACTACTACCCCAACAGCTATGGCGAATGGCCGGACCATCCCGACTTCGCCGAGCCGCCCCTGCCGCTGGAAGGGACGGCCACCCATTGGGACCACCGCGTGGACGATGACCACTGGGAGCAGCCGGGCATCCTGTTCCGCAAGATGAACCCGGCGCAGCAGAAGCTGCTGTTCGAGAACACGGCCCGGTCCCTGAGCGGGGCGGAGGCGGCGATTCAGGAGCGCCACATCGCCAATTGCACCAAGGCCGACCCGGCCTATGGCGAGGGTGTGGCCCTGGCGCTGCGCGCCCTGGCGGTGGCGACGGCGCGCTGACGGCACCGGGACGAAGGCATCGCCGACGGGCCCCATCCCCATCGGCGACGCCATCGCCCATACGGGGGGCGGTCTTCCACCAAGCGGGAGGGCCGCCCCTTTTCTATTGAAGCGGCAGCGGCCATAAGGCCCGTTTCCTAAACCGCGCCGCAGTGGGAAGATGCACGCCATCCCCCCCACCACGGTCCGGAAAATCCATGCGGTTCCCGTTCGCCCCCCTGCTCACCACCCTGTTCATGGGCAGCGTCCTTCTGTCCGGCGCCGCCCTGGGCGCCGACCTCGCCCCCGACGTGACGGCCAAGATCGACGCGGCGGTGACGCAGGCGTTGGCCGACACGGGGACGCCGGCGGCCTCCATCGCCGTGGTGCGCGATGGCGCCATCGCCTATGTCCATGCCTATGGCCAGGCCCGGCGCGACCCGGCGGTGGCGGCGACGCCGGCCCAGCGCTTCGCCATCGGCTCCGTCTCCAAGCAGTTCACGGCCGCCGCCCTGATGCTGCTGGTGGAGGATGGCACCCTGTCGCTGGACGACACGGTGGGCAAGTTCATCCCCAACCTTACCGATGGCGACCGCATCACCATCCGCCAGGTGCTGAGCCACACGGCGGGTTACCGGGATTTCTGGCCGCAAGACTATGTGCCGGCCATGATGGAAAAGCCCATCACCTCCGACGGCATCTTCGACCGCTGGGCCCGCGTGCCGCTGGACTTTCAACCGGGCGAGTCCTGGCAATACTCCAACACCGGCTTCACCATCGCCGCCCGCATCGTGGAGAAGGCATCGGGCAAGCCCTTCTTTACCTTCCTGAATGAGCGGGTGCTGAAGCCCCTGGGGCTGGATGCTGCCGATATCGACCAAGGCCCGCTGGGCCCCAAGGACGCCGCCGGCTACACCCGCTTCGCCCTGGGCCAGCCGCGCCCCGCGCCCAAGGAGGCGGCGGGCTGGCTGGTCGGGGCGGCGCAACTGGCATTGACGCCCCAGGATCTGGCGCGCTGGGACATCGCCCTGATGCAGCGGAAGCTGCTGAAGCCGGAAAGCTGGGCGGCCATGGAAACCAGCGTCCGCCTGAAGAACGGGCAGGACACACGCTATGGGCTGGGGCTGACCGTCACCAGCGACGGCGCCGCCCGCCTGCTGCGCCATGGTGGCGAGGTTTCGGGCTTCCTGGCGGAGAACCGGGTGTGGCCGGACCTGGGCATGACCATCGTGGTGCTGGTCAACAGCGACTATGGCGACCCCGCCGCCATCGCCCAGAAGATCAGCGCCGCGCTGCCGCTGTCGACCCAGCCCAGCGCCGTGGAGACGGCTACCGCCCGCGCCTTCCTGGAAGGCCTGGCCCAGGGCCGCGCCGACACAGCGCACCTGACCGCCAATGGCGCCGCCTATTTCAGCCCGGCCGCCCTGGCCGATTACGCCGCCACCCTGGGCCCGCTGGGCGCGCTGAAGGATGTTAAGCCGATAGCCCGCCGCCTGCGCGGCGGCTTCACCGAAGAGATTTACCAGGCCGCCTTCGCCAGCCGCAGCGTGCGCATCGTCGCCCGGGCGGCCGCCGGGCGGTATGAGCAATTCATGATCTACGTGGATTGAGGCCCGCAAGCACTGCCCGGTTAACAAAGGGGTCGCGGCGCGGAAGGTGATGGAGAGGAGAATGGCGGCCGAGGAAAAAGCGGACTAAACTAATAGAACTTAGTTTATAGATGGAGGCCGCTCTTGCGGACGGTGAACATTCATGAAGCCAAGACGCATCTGTCGCGTCTGGTTGACAAGGCCGCTCAGGGTGAGTCCTTCATCATCGCCAAGGCCGGCAAACCAATGGTGAAAGTCATCGCGCTAGCGGAGAAGGATTCGGACGCGCCCCAGCGCCTAGGTTTTCTGGCGGGACAGCTTCATGTTCCAGACGACTTCGACCGAATGGCTGGCGATACCATCGCCGAGCTGTTTTCTGGCGGCACGCCGTGAAGTTTTTGCTCGACACCCATATTCTTCTTTGGGCCGCCAGCGCACCGGACCGCCTGTCGGGCGATGTCCAAGTCCTGTTGGGCGACTTGAGCAATGACTGCCTATTCAGTGTCGCAAGTCTTTGGGAGGTCGTGATCAAGCGCGGGCTGGGACGCGCTGACTTCCAGGTGGATCCCAAGCTGCTACGGCGGGGGCTTCTGGACAACGGTTATGAGGAACTGCCGATCACGGGGGCACATGCGCTGGCGGTGCAGGATCTGCCGCCCCTGCACCGCGATCCGTTTGATCGGATATTAATCGCCCAATCCCATGCCGAAGGTATTCCCCTGCTGACGGCGGACCCCATCGTGGCAGGCTACGGCGGCCTGGTCAGGGGCGTCTGACCAGGCCGGCCCCGGCGCAGATCTTCAGCCCGCCAGGCTGTTCAGCCTGACGTATTGCAGCAGCATGATGGTCTTGGCGTCCACGATGCGGCCGTCGGCCACCATGGCCAGGGCCTCCTCCAAGGTGGGTTCCAGCACCTCGATATCCTCGCCTTCCGCCGCAAGGCCGCCGCCGGCGCCCACGCGGTCGGCGGCGCTGTAGGGGGCGACGAAGAAAGTCAGTTTTTCGGTGACGGAACCGGGGCTCATGAAAGCCTCGAACACCTTGCGCGCCTCGCCGATGCGGCAACCCGCCTCCTCCTCCGCCTCGCGGCGGATGGTGTCCTCCGGCGAGGTGTCGTCCAGCAGGCCGGCGATGGCCTCGATCAGCGGGGCGGCATGGCCGGTGGCATAGGCGGGATAGCGGAATTGGCTGACCAGCAGCACGGTGCCGCGCACCGGGTCATAGGGCAGGATGACGGCACCGTGCCCGCGATCATAAACCTCGCGCGTCATGGTCTGCCAATCGCCGTCGCGGCGGCGATAATCGAAGGTCACGCTGCGAAGCACGGCCCAGCCCTTGGACAGGACACGGTCCTCGCGCACGCGGATGCGGTCTTTCATGAAAGGCGCCTTTATCGGATCTGAGGACATGGAGGCGGGCTAACCGCCGCACACGCCGGCCATGGCGCGGTCAAGCGCGATGGCGTCCAGCGTGCCGGCCGGCAGTTGCCGCCGGTAGAGATAGTCATTGACCGCCGCCGCCACCTCTGCCCGGCAAGTCTTGCGGGCGCGCATGGGGGCGACGCCCGGCAAGGCGGCCATCATCGTTTTCTGGGCGATGTCCAACTGTGGCCGCACGTCCCGCACCAGATCAACCGGCGCATGGTCGGGCGCGGCGCCAGCGCGCGCCCAATCCGCCATCAGGCTGTATTGCACCAGCTTGTTGGCCTCGATCTGAGCGCGGAAGACGCCGGCCACCCAGATGCGCTCCAGGCCCAGGCCCTCGCCCTGCGACACGGCGCTCATGATCACCACCGCCTCGCGCCCCCCGTCCTCGACGGCGGCACCGCTGTCCCATTTGGACAAGGCGACCTGGTGGGCCATCGCCAGCCGGTCGGCCGACACCTCCACCAGCGTCTTCAGGCTGTCGGCGGCGTCCGTCGGCGGCGCGGCCCAGGCGTGAGGGACACAGGCGGCGGCCAGGACCGCCACACAAGCCAACAGGCGCCAGCAACTCATGAGCGACCATCCATTACGGTGAAGAAATGATCCTTGCAGACCCTAAAACAATGGCGGCGGCCCGTAAGGCTTCCCGGTCCCGGGAAGGAAAGGCGGCGGACATTCGACACGGGGGTCATGGTTTCCTGAGGCCTGCTCCAGACTGCCCCGCCAGACTGGCGCGGGGATGGTCCGCTAGACAAGCGGAATCCCCATTCCTTGAGTCCGACGAAAAAATTTTCCACGCTGCGATCGCCGTTGTCGGATCCGGTGGCGTCCACCCGTCTCTTGAGCGGCGGACGCGGAACGCGCCGTTCAGCCTCTCACGGAAAGGGCTTCTCCCATGTACTACGCGCTGCTGATTTATGAGGATGAGGCGGCTTATGGGGAGGAGCGGGACAGCCCGCTGCTGCAGGCCATGATCGCCCGGCACGAGGCCTTCGCCCGGGATTTGGGTGCCGCGCGGGTTGGGGGCGCCGGCCTGACCGGGGTTGCCAGCGCCACCACCGTCCGCACCACTGGGGGCATTAAGACGGTGCATGACGGCCCATTCGCCGAAACGAAGGAGCAGCTGGGGGGCTTTTACCTAATCGAGGCGCCGGATCTGGAGGCGGCCCTGGCCATCGCCCGCCAAGTGCCCCTGGCGGCCAACGGCGCGGTGGAGGTGCGCCCCCTCATTGAAATGCCAGGTTGATGCCCGGCACCCCGACGAAAATTCAGGGCCCCAATACGGTTCCGGGACACGGCGTCGGCGTTGTCAGGCGGCGCCGTCCTTGGCAGGATGCCCCCCTTAACGGGAAAGGGTCGGCATGAAGCGTATCGGCGCCATCGAGCTGGGCGGGACCAAGGCCATCGTCGGGGCGGCCGTCATGAACGGCACCGCACGCCCGACATCCATCGACACCATCCGCATCCCCACCACCAGCCCGGAGGAAACGCTGGCGCGCTGCGCCGACACCCTGCGCGACCTGGCCGGCCGCATGGGTGGACTGGACGCCGTGGGCATCGCCAGCTTCGGGCCCCTGCAGCTCGATCCCAAGCGCCCCGGCTTTGGCGCCATCACCCGCACGCCCAAGCCCGGCTGGGCCGGTGCCGCCGTGCGCGATGCCCTTGCGGCCGCCGTACATGACTTGAGGCCCGGCGGCGTGCCCATCGCCATCGACACCGACGTCAACGGCGCCGCCCTGGGCGAAGGCCGCTGGGGCGCGGCCCAGGGCCTGGACAGCCATGTCTACGTCACCGTCGGCACCGGCATCGGCGTGGGGGTGGTGGTCGGCGGACGGCCGCAGCACGGCCTGGTCCATCCCGAGGGCGGCCATTTGCTGGTACGCCGCGACCCGGAGCGCGACCCCTACACCGGCCATTGCCCCTATCACGGCGACTGCCTGGAGGGCCTGGCCTGCGGTCCCGCCATCGAGGCCCGCGTCGGCCGCCCCGCCACCGAGCTGGCCGACGACCACCCCGTCTGGGACCTGGTCGGCGATTATCTGGGACAGATGGCCGCCAACCTGCTGTTCACCCTGTCGCCCCAACGCATCGTCATCGGCGGCGGGGTCGGCGCCCGGCCCGGCCTGCTGGACCGCGTCCGCCACCATGCCCGCCGTCACGTCGGCGGCTATATCGACCACCCCGCCGTCACCGGCGATCTCACCGCCTTCATCGTCCCACCGGGCCTGGACGGCGAGTCGGGTCTGGCTGGCGCCCTGGCCCTGGGGTGGGACGCGGCGTGACCATCGGCATGCGTTCCATACCTGTGTATGGCCGTACCGGTGTATGGTCGCTTCATTGAACTGTCAGGATCGGGACATGGCTGACAAGCCGGCCGCCGCGGCCACGTCGCACTCCGGTGTCACCCCGGCCGGGACCATCCCGGAGGGGGGGCAGTCCAGGGCCAAGATGGGTGCCGTCAAGATGGACGACATCGCCCGCATGGCGGGGGTTTCCAAATCCACGGTGTCGCGCGCCCTGTCGGGCAGCCCCCTGGTGAATGAGGAAACGCGGGCCCGCATCCAGGCCCTGGTCAATTCCCATTCCTACCGCGTCGACACCCGGGCGCAGGGCCTGCGCAAGGGGCACACCCACACCATCGCCGTGGTCATCCCCCTGCTGCACGAGCATGACCAGCCGATTTCCGACCCGTTTTTCCTGGAGCTGCTGGGCCATATCGCCGATGCTGTGGCCGACCACGGCTATGACCTGTTGCTGTCCAAGATCGGCCCCGGCCGGGCGTCGGGCATGGCCGACCTGGTGGATACGGGACGGGTGGACGGACTGATCGCCATCGGCCAAAGCACCGCCCATCTGGGCCTGGAGCGGCTGGCGGATCGCAACCTGCCCCTGGTGGTGTGGGGCGCCCAGCTACCGGAACAGCATTACGTCACCGTCGGCTCCGACAACAAGGCGGGGGCGGAGCGGGCGGTGGCCCACCTGATCGCCCAGGGACGGCGGCGCATCGTCTTCCTGGGACAGCGGACGGTGCCGGAAATGCGCCTGCGCCACGACGGCTACGTCGCAGCGCTGGCGGCGGCGGGCATCGAGCCTGACCCGGCCCTGGATGTGCCGACGCGCTTCGCCAGCGCCGCCGCGCTGACCGCCATGCGCAGCCTGATCTGCGGCGGCGCCACCTTCGACGCGGTGTTCGCCTGTTCCGACGTCATCGCCATCAGCGCCATCCGGGCGCTTCAGGACCAGGGCCTGAAGGTGCCGGAGGATGTGGCCGTGGTGGGCTATGACGACGTCCAGATGGCGGCGTTCTACAATCCGGCACTGACCACCGTGCGCCAGGACACCGCCACCGGCGGCCGCCTGCTGGTGGACCTGCTGTTCGCCCAGATCGCCGGCCGCCCCACCCGCTCGGTCATGCTGCCGACCGAGCTGGTGGTGCGGGCCAGCAGCGGCGTGGTCAGCGGAACCACCACACCAGGAGCGCGGTGAGGACCAGCAGGCCCAGGGACAGGACGCGGTAGTTCATCCACAACGGCTGTCCCGCGAGGGTCGCGGTCTCGGCCCGGAAGACGGCGGGAGTCCACACCAGCGCCGCCCCGTCTGTCGCCCCAGCCGCTTTCGGCGTGCCATCGCCGGTGAGCAGGCTGACCACGACCAGGATGACGGCGGAGGCCAGGACCAGCAGGGGCGCCATCAGCAGGAAATGCGGCCCGCCATGGCCCAGCACCACGCAGTAGACGAACAGCCCCAGGCCCAGGGCCAACCCGCCGGCGAAGGCGGCGAAGGCACCAGTGGCGTTGGCCCGGGCCCAGAACAGGCCCACCAGGAACAAGGCCACCACCGGCGGCACGGCATAGGCCAGGATGGCCTGCAAGTACTGCCATAGCGAGCCGAAGCGGGCGATCTGCGGAGCCCACAGCACGGCCAAGCCCATGAAGGCCAGGGTGGCCAGCCGCCCCGTGGCGACCAGGCGCTTTTCCCCCAGGTGGGGCCAGCGCAGGCGCACGAAGTCCATGGTCACCAGGGTCGAGGCGGAATTGAAGGTGGAGGCCGTGGCCGACATGATGGCCGCGAGGAAGCCGGCCACCACCAGGCCAACCACACCGGTGGGCAGCAGCTTGAACACCAGCGAGGGATAGACCAGGTCCCCCGCGGCAGGCCGGGGAACAGCAGCAGGGCGGCGGTGCCGGGCAGCACCATCAGGAACAGCACCGGCAGCTTCAGCAGGCCGGCGAACAGGCAGCCCCAGCGGCCATGGTCGATGCTCTTGGCCGACAGCACGCGCTGCACCATGAACTGGTTGGTGCACCAGAAATAGAAGCCGATGAGCGGCACCCCGGTGATCAGTCCCGTCCAGGGCAGCACCGGGTCGCTGGCCGGGCGGATCAGGCTCAGCATCTCCGGCTTGGTCGCGGCCATGACCACGTCCCAGCCACCCGCCTGGTTGAAAGCCATGACGGCGATGACGGCGGCGGCGGTCAGTAGCAGCACCGCCTGGATGGTTTCCGTCACCATGACCGCGGCCAGGCCGCCAGCCGTGGTGTAGATGCCGGCGCCCAGCGCCAGCAGTAGGACGATGACGCCCATGGGCACGGCCGGAAAGGCCAGTTGGAACATCAACGCCCCGCCATACAACGTACCAGCCGTGTCCACCGCGATGTTCAGGAACAGCGTCAGGCCGGAAAACAGCAGGCGTGACCGCCGGTCATAGCGCCGTTCCAGGAATTCCGGCGTGGTGTAGACCCCGGTTTTCAGCAGGAAGGGCAGCAGGAAGATGCAGAAGAAGACCAGGACGACGCCCGCCATCCATTCATAGTCGAAAACGGCAATGCCATGGTCATAGGCCGCCCCCGCCAACCCGATCAGCGTGGTGCTGGAGATGTTGGAGGCCAGGAGGGCCAGCCCGATGACGGGCCAGGTCTTGGATTTGTGGGCCAGGAAATAATCCGACGCCGTGCTTTGCCGCCGGCTGACGGCCAGGCCGATGGCGATGATGACCACGACATACACCAGGATGATCGCCACATCCCAGGACCCCAGCGGACTGCCGCCGTTCATCCCGTCCTCCCTTAAACTTTTGCTTATCCTTGGCGCCAGGGCGGCACAGAAGCAGGCCCCGGCGAACGCACCTTGATCGTCCCGGCAGAAAATTGCAATCGGTTGTATAAAAATAAATGCCTGGGCGCCCAATGCCCCACATCGCATCGGGCAGGGCCATGCCGGCAACTCATTGGTTAACAAAGATTAATAAGTGTTCTCTGCACTCCACCACCCACCTGCCGGAGGCGTTCAGCAAAACTCCAAAAGACTATTGCAATCGGTTGTAACGTATGTTTGGGTAAAGGTGTCCAGAGGCGGCCGGGGAGGCCGCCCGCAATCGACAATCAAAAAAAGACAAACTAGGGAGATCGCCATGAAGCGCCGTTTGGCCCGCGCCCTGCTGTTGGGCGCCGCCGTCACCGTCACGCCTGCCCTGTTCACCCCCGCCCTGGCCGACGAGGATCCCGCCCAGGACGCCGCCAAGAACCAAGCCCAGCAGGGCCTGGACCTGGATGAGATCGTCATCACCGCCACGGCCCTGCCGCAGAGCAAGTTCAACACCAGCGTCTCGGTCAGCACCCTGAACCCCGACCAGATCGCCCAGTCGTCCCCCAGCAGCGCCGCCGACATCCTGCGCAACATTCCGGGCTTCCGGGCCGAGGCGTCGGGCGGCGAAGGCAACGCCAACATCGCCGTGCGCGGCCTGCCGGTCGCCTCCGGTGGCGCCAAGTTCCTGCAATTGCAGGAAGACGGCCTGCCCATCATGCAGTTCGGGGACATCGCCTTCGGCACCGCCGACACCTATCTGCGCGCCGACTACAATGTCGCGCGGGTGGAGGCCATCCGCGGCGGCTCCGCCTCCACCTTCGCCAGCAACGCGCCGGGCGGCGTAATCAATTTCGTCAGCGACACGGGCGAGAAGGAGGGCGGCGCCATTGGCCTGACCCGCGGCCTCGATTACAACGAGACGCGGGCCGACTTCGCCTATGGCGGCCCCATCGCCCCCGGCTGGCGCTTCCATGTCGGCGGTTATTACCACACTGGCGAGGGCCCGCGGTCCGTCGGCTATGACGACGCCATGAACGGCGGCCAGGTGAAGGCCAATGTCACCCACGACATGGAAAAGGGCTTCATCCGCCTGGACTTCAAGTACCTGAACGACCGGTCACCCGTTTACCTGCCCGTCCCGTTGGCCATTTCCGGCAGCGGCAGCAACCCGCACATCTCCTCCTTGGCCGGGTTCGATGCGCTGAGTGGCGCCTTCCAGTCACCCTACTTCCGCAAGGACCTGGCGATAGACGCCAACGGTAACCGCCTGACCACCAATATCGGCGACGGCTATCACCCCGTCAGCACCGCGTTCGGCGGCGAGGCCTCATTCGAGGTGGCGCCCGGCTGGACGCTGGACGACAAGTTCCGCGTGGCCGACAACACCGGCGACTTCGTCGGCCCCTACCCGCAGGAGGTCGACCGCGCCTCCGTCCTGGCGACGGAGATCGGTGGCACCGGCGCCACCTTGCAATACGCCAGCGGCCCCAACGCCGGCCAGACGGTCAGCGCCGCCAGCGTGGGCGGCAACGGGCTGGCCTCCCGCATCGCCCTGTTCAACGTCAAGCTCAACGACCTGGGCACCTACACCAACGACCTGAAGGTCACCAAGACGCTGGACACCCTGCCCCTGGGCAAGGGCGCCGTCTCCTTCGGCTATTATAAGGCCCGCCAGAACATCGACATGGACTGGCACTGGAACACCTATCTGGAAACGGTCAACGGCAAGGACGCCGTGCTGCTCAACGTGCTGAATGCCAGCGGCAAGACCGTCACCTCCAACGGCCTGGTCGCTTATGGCGAGCCCTATTGGGGCAATTGCTGCGTGCGCAGCTATGACATGCACTATGACATCGACGCGCCCTATGCCGCGGTGAACTGGGCCTGGGACAAGCTGACGGTGGACGCCAGCCTGCGTTACGATTACGGCCATGCCTCGGGCAGCTACGCCGGGCCCACCGGTACCACCGCTTTGGACGTGAACCAGGACGGCGTGCTGCAGGTACCGGAACTGACGGTGCCGGTGGTCAACCAGTCGGTGGCCAACCCGGTCAACTACGACTGGCACTACATCTCCTATTCCATCGGTGCCAACTACGCCATCGACCGCGACCTGGCGCTGTTCGTGCGCTATAGCGAGGGTGGACGCGCCAACGCCGACCGCCTGGCCTTCGGCTCCATCAACGCCGACGGCTCCACCGCCTACCAGAACGCGGTGAACAAGGTGAAGCAGGCCGAGGGTGGCGTGAAATGGCGGTCGGACATCGGCCTCAGCGTCTTCCTGACCGGCTTCTACGCCAATACCGAGGAAGCCAACCAGGACGTGACCTCGCTGACCCAGCGCTTCATCTCCCGCGTCTATGACGCGGAGGGTGCGGAGCTGGAGGCCAGCTACCGCTATGGCGCCTTCCAGCTGGATGCGGGCGTCACCTACACCCATTCCCGCATCACCAAGGATGAGATCACCCCCAGCGACGTGGGCAACGTGCCCCAGCGCCAGGCCGATTTCGTCTACCAGATCACCCCGTCCTATGTGGGTAACGACTACAGCGTGGGCGTGAACATCATCGGCACTACCGACAGCTACGCCGACACCACCAACAAGCTGGTGATGCCCGGTTATGCCCAAGTCAACCTGTTCGCGACCTACAACCTGACCAACGACATCGTCTGGTCCTTCTCCGCCAACAACCTGTTCAACACGCTGGGCCTGACGGAGGTGGACGGCACCACCGATGCCGTGCCCAGCAACGGCATCCTGCTGGCGCGGTCCATCAACGGCCGCACCTTCAAAACCGGAGTCAAGTACAGCTTCTGATCTTGGCACCGGCTGGCGGGTCCCACCTTTCTCTCCCCAGGTGGGTCTCTCCCCAGGTGGGCGCCCGCCCTTGGGCTCTCTCTCGTGGAAACACGCCCGCCAGCCGGTCTTTTTATCGATCATCCTGGGATTTAACGGCATGACCTCTTCCCCCCCAGCCGAGCCCCAAGCCGGGCCGAGTCCCTGCGCCAGCGCCTGGACCGCCACTGGCCGACGGCCGAGGCGCTGCTGCGCCGCCTTTATGCCGGGGTTCCGGATGTGGAGGATTGGCTGGGCCGGGTGCGCAACGTCGTTTCCACCGCCGCGCTGAACCGACCGGCCCCTTTGGCGGAGCGGGACGCCCGCCGGCTGGCGGAATCCGACTGGTTCCAGCGTTCCAACCAGCTGGGCTATTGCTTCTACGTGGATCGTTTCGCCGGCACGCTGGCCGGCGTCCAGGCGCGGCTGGGCTATCTGGCGGATCTGGGCGTCACCTACTTGCACGCCCTGCCCCTGCTGGCCATGCAGGCGGGCGACAACGACGGCGGCTTCGCCGTGGCCGATTACCGCGCCGTCGAGCCCCGGCTGGGCCGGACGGAGGATCTGGCAGCGCTGGCCCAGGCCGCGCATGGCGCCGGGATGGTGCTGTGCCTGGACGTGGTATGCAACCATACCGCCCGCGACCATGCCTGGGCGCAGGCGGCACGGGCGGGCGACCCGCGCTATCGCGCCTACTACCACGTGCTGGAGAGTGCGGAGTCCGTGGCCGCGTATGAGGCCACGCTGGGCCAGGTCTTCCCCAAGACGGCGCCGGGCAATTTCACACCGGAGCCGGCGCTGGCCCGCGATGGCGGCCAGGCCTGGGTATGGACCACCTTCTATCCCTATCAATGGGACCTGAACTACGCCAACCCGGCGGTTTTCCAGGAGATGCTGGAGGTTTTGCTGCACCTGGCCAACCAGGGGGTGGACGTCTTCCGCCTGGACAGCACCCCCTTCCTGTGGAAGGCTCCGGGTACGGCCTGTCGCGGGCTGCCGCAAACCCATTGGGTGGTGCGGGCCTGGCGGGCGCTGCTGACCATCGCGGCCCCCGCCGTGCTGCTGAAGGGCGAGGCCATCGTCGATCCCGATGACGTCGTGTCCTTTTTCGGGCGGGACGACGCCACCGGCCTGCCGGCCGCCAATGAATGCCACCTGGCCTACAACAACGGCATGATGACCGCCCTGTGGTTGGCCCAGGCGACCGGGGACGCGGCCCCCGCCCACGCCCTGCTGGACCGCCTGGCGGTCCGCCCCCGTCAGGCGGCCTGGATCACCTATGTGCGCTGTCATGACGACATCATCTGGGATGCCCTGGCGGCCCTGATCCCGCAGGAGACGCTGCACCGGGTGTCCGCCTTCTACGCTGGCGCCACGCCTGGCAGCTACGCCCTGGGTGCCGCCTTCCAGGCGGACGGCGATGGCGCGCCCAGCACCAACGGTATGGCGGCGTCGCTGGTGGGGCTGCGGCCCGAGGGACGCCCCGGCGAGGCCGACACGGACGCGGCATTGGCGCGCCTGCTGCAACTGTACCAGGTGACCCTGGCCCTGGATGGCCTGCCGGTGCTGTACATGGGGGATGAGATCGCCTTGACCAACGCCCCGCTTGCCGGCCTGCCAGCGGGCGAAGGCCGCTGGCTGCACCGGCCGGACATGGATTGGGACCGTGCCGCCGAACGCGATGACAGCGCCACCGCCGCGGGGACCTTTCGCACAGCTTTGCGCCGCCTGATCCGGGTGCGGGCGACGCTGGACGCCCTAAATGGCATTGAGCCCGCCCGCCCCCTCGCCGGCCTTGCGCCCGGCATCCTGGGATTTGAGCGGGTGGGGGCGCGGGCGGTCCTATGCCTGGCCAACCTGACCGGCCAAGCCGTGACCGTGTCGCTGCCTGCCACTACCGATGCCTGGCGGGACGCGGTGGCGGAGACGGCCATCGACCTGACGGCGCTGCCGCTGGGGCCGTGGCAGACGCGATGGATCGTGGCGGCGGGGCCAACGTCCGAGGTTGCACCATGAAGCGTATCGGCGCCATCGAGCTGGGCGGGACCAAGGCTATCGTGGGGGCGGCCGTCATGGACGGCACCACGCGGCCGCAGACCATTGAGACCATCCGCATCCCCACCACCAGCCCGGAGGAAACGCTGGCGCGCTGCGCCGACACCCTGCGCAACCTGGCCGACCACATGGGCGGGCTGGACGCCGTCGGCATCGCCAGCTTCGGGCCCCTGCAGCTCGATCCCAAGCGCCCCGGCTATGGCGCCATCACCCGCACGCCCAAGCCCGGCTGGGCCGGTGCCGCCGTGCGCGATGCCCTGGCCACCGCCCTAAATGACCTAGGGCCTGGCGTGCCTGTCGCCATCGACACCGACGTCAACGGCGCCGCCATGGGCGAAGGCCGCTGGGGCGCGGCCCAAGGTTTGGACAGCCATGTCTACGTCACCGTCGGCACCGGCATCGGCGTGGGCGTGGTGGTCGGCGGACGGCCGCAGCACGGCCTGGTCCATCCCGAGGGCGGCCATTTGCTGGTACGCCGCGACCCCGCCCGCGACCCCTATACCGGCCACTGCCCCTACCACGGCGACTGCCTGGAGGGCCTGGCCTGCGGCCCCGCCATCGAGGCGCGCGTCGGCCGACCGGCCACCGAGTTGGCCGACGATCACCCCGTCTGGGACCTGGTCGGCGATTACCTGGGACAGATGGCCGCCAACCTGCTGTTCACCCTGTCGCCCCAGCGCATCGTCATCGGTGGCGGGGTCGGCGCCCGGCCCGGCCTGCTGGAGCGCGTCCGCCACCATGCCCGCCGTCACGTCGGCGGCTATATCGACCACCCCGCCGTCACCGGCGACCTTACCGCCTTCATCGTCCCACCGGGCCTGGACGGCGAGTCGGGTCTGGCTGGCGCCCTGGCCCTGGGGTGGGACGCGGCTGCAGGCCGAAGCGCCTGAGTCGCCCCGTTTCTATCGCTAGTTACGGCTCAAAGGCGGCGGCGACCAATGGCTGTGCCAGGTAACGGGCATGGCCTGCCGGGACGCGACGCATGCACTACCCAAATCGGCGGGGGTATGAAAAATTGTCGCACCAAAAAGTTATATAAATGCCCCGGTTGTGTTGCATTCTTGCGACGCAAACCAAAAACGTTAACCAATGAGCAACAAAACCGCATTGACCCTGGCCCGCCGCTTAAATTTTGATGGACCTACAAACGGGTCTAAAGAACAACGGGGGCAAATGATGGGTCGGTCTACCCAATCTTCGCTTTTTTTCCAGAAGCTTAACCGCCTGCGCCTTTCTTTGATGGTGGGTGCGGCCATCGGCACGGTGGGTGCCGCATCGGGCGCCTGGGCGCAGCAGCAGGGTGGGGAGGCAACCCCGACGCCAGCGCCGCAGACGCAAGTGGCCCAGGCCGCCTCGTCGGCCGATACGAGCACGACCAGCGGGTCGCAGCAGTCCAGCTCGCTCAACGAAATCGTCGTGACCGGGTCGCGCATCAAGCGCGCCAACTTCGACACCATGCAGCCCGCCGAGGTGATGGGCTCGGACGAGATCGCCAAGCGTGGCTTCACCAACCTGGGTCAGGCGCTGCAAGAGCTGCCGGCCTTCAGTGTGCCAGGCAACAGCCCGGTGGGCAGCCAAGGTTCCTTTGGCGCCGGCCAGACCTTCGTCAACCTGTATAATCTGGGCTCCCAGCGCACCCTGACTCTGGTCAACGGTCGCCGTTTCGTCTCCTCCGCCAGTTCGTCCATCTTCGGTGCCGTCGCCGGCAGCCCGGTGGATTTGTCCGCCATTCCCACGGCTCTGGTTGATCGCACCGAGGTGGTTGCGGTGGGTGGCGCCCCCACGTATGGCTCCGATGCCATCGCCGGTACCGTCAACATCATCCTGAAAAAGGATTTCCAGGGCGCCGACGTCAGCGTCTCCAGCGGCCTGTCGGAATATGGTGACGCCGCTGATTACAACGCGTCAGCCGTGCTGGGCCAGAACTTCAACAATGGCCGCGGGAACATCACCGTCGCTGTCCAGTACGACAAGCAGAACGGCCTGACGACGGAAGACCGCCGGGGCACCACCGGCGGCGTGGACACGTTCTTTGGCAGCGCCACCTCGGGCCACACCTATACCCAGCAGCTGTACACCGGCGGCCTGCACTATAATGTCTTCACCAACACCGGTATGCCCATGGTGAAGGATGGGACGCCCATATCCCGCGGAAAGGTCTCCTCCGCCATCACCAATGCGGCGGGCCAGGCCCTGTACTTCGGTCCTGATGGCCAGTTGACCCCATTCATCAATGGTCAGTCGACCGGCAGCTCCCTGTATCAGGCCGGTGGCAGTGGTTTCCCCATCGCGGACTTTGGAAACTTGCTGACGGAGAGCAACCGGACCCAGGCTACGTTGCTCAGCCATTACGACCTGACTGACCATATCCGCTTCAACACCGAACTGTGGTACGGCCACCTGCGCGCCGCCAACCTCCGGGCCCAGCCCTATTACAACACCGCCCTGTTCGGCGGTGCGGGCGACGTCAACGGCAACCTTATCCTCAGCACGGATAACCCCTATCTAAGCGCTGCCGACCAGCAGACCATCATCAACAACCTGACCGCCAAGAACCGCGATCCCAGCACCTTCTACATGGCGCGGGCCAACACGGACCTGGCCACCGGCGCCTTCCGCACCACGACCGACATCTACCGCGTGGTATCGGGCTTGGAGGGCGACTTCTCCGCCCTCAACCGCACCTTCAACTGGGAAGTGACGGGCACCTACGGCAAGTCGGACACGTCGAATGACGACCGTCAGCTGGTCACCCAGAACTTCTTCAACGCCATAGACGCAGTGCGGGACAGCAGCGGCAACATCGTCTGCGCCCCCGGCTATACCAACGCGGCCATCGCCACGCTGAGCAGCACCTGCGCGCCGCTGAACATCTTCGGCATCAACCATGCCAGCAAGGCGGCGACGGACTACATCACCGCCATCGCCCATCCCAAGCAGAGCAATGCCCAGTACGACGTGCTGGCCGACATTGGCGGTACCATCATCAACCTGCCGGCCGGCGATGCCAAGTTCTCCGCCGGCTATGAGTACCGCCGCGAAACGACAGCCTTCGACCCCGGCGCCTTCTACTATGGTCAGCCCAACGGCGACGGTACCCGCACCCAGTTCGGCAACAGCATTCCCATCGACCCGGTGGCCGGCGAGTACCACACCAACGAGGGCTTCGCCGAAGTGAACATCCCCGTGGTGTCGCCGGACATGAGCGTGCCGCTGATCCACAGCCTGGAGCTGAACGGTTCCGCCCGCTTGGTCGACAACAACCTGACAGGCACCTTCTGGTCCTACACCGGCGGCGGCACCTATCAGCCCATCCGCGACATAACTCTGCGCGGCAACTATACCCGGTCGTTCCGCGCCCCGGCCGTGACGGAAGCCTTCAGCCCCACGGGCCAGATTTTCGACACCGCCAACGATCCCTGCGACGCCCGCTACATCAACGGCGGCCCCAACCCGGCCAATCGCGCAGCCAACTGCGCCGCCGCCGGCATCACCCAGCCCTTCACCTCCAACATCGTCGATTTCACCATCCCGGGCACCAGCTCCGGCAACCCGCATCTGCAGAACGAGATCGCCGACAGCTGGACGGTGGGCACCGTGCTGCGTCCACGCTACGCTCCCGGCCTGACGCTGTCCGCCGACTACATCAGCATCGATATCAGCAACGAGATCTCGCAGCTGGGTGCAACGGACCTGCTGGACGCCTGCTATGACGGCGCCCCCGGCAATTCCTTCTGCAACACCTTCACCCGCGACAGCACGGGCCAGGTGACGTCGGTGTCGGAGGGCTACTACAACGCGGCCATCGAAAGCTTCAAGGCCCTGCAGGCGGAGTTGGACTACGCCTTCAACCTCAGCGACGTCGGTCTGCCGGACACTTATGGCGCCATCGACTTCAGCGTCAATTACCTGCACACCTTCAGCCATTATTACAAGGTGGGCACAGGCGACAAGCAGTACACTGTGGGTGGGGTGCAGGAGCCTCGCAACAACTTCACCGCCAATATCAACTACAAAAATGGCGGCTTCGATTTCCTGTGGCAGACCCAGTATTACAGCGAAACCCGCATCAGCGTGAATACGCCGCTGTCCAACTACCAGTACCCGGTCATGGACCCGTATGTGATGTACAACGCCTCGGCGGGGTATGAATTCGAGGGCGGCTATCGCCTCCGCTTCATCGTGGACAACGTGCTGAACTCCCATGTCCCCTTCCCGCAGGCGGGATACAGCACCAGCCGGTACTTCAGTTCCATCCTGGGCCGCTACTATCGCCTGACGGCCGGTTACAAGTTCTGATCTGCTGTTAGGTCGAGCGGATAAAAAAATGGCCCGCCTCCGGTTCATCCCGGGGGCGGGCCAATATCCGTCACAGGTAGGGAGGAAGAGGCCTACCAGTGCACGGCCAGCCGCGCACCGTAAGTCAAGGGCGGGGCGAAGGTGAAGGAATAGACGTTGCTGCCGCCCTGAGAGGTGAAGGACGAATAGGTAAGCACCCGATTGTCCTCCAGGTTGCGGACATAGGCCATGAGGTCCCAGTGCCCGCTGGGCGCGTAATAGGCCAGTCGCCTGTGAAGAATGGTGCTGATTGGCTCAATTGGAGCTGATCAGGGCCATTTTGCTTTGGACTTGGAGAGCCAGGAAGAGGGCACGCCAAAGGTATTTGAGCCACCTGACGAGGAGGTGGAAGTTGAAGCCGGCGGCGGCGAGGACGGCGTTGATGCGGTCGCCGCTGCGTCCCTTGAGGTAGTTTCGTCCCATGCGGTGCTCGGCCTTGAGGTGTCCGATGATGGGTTCGATGGCGGCCCTGCGTTTCATCTCCCGCTTGATGGCGGCGGTGGTTCTGCGGACCTGGCCAGTGATCCAGACCTTGAACTTGTTGGGATGGTCGTGCCCGCGATAGCCCCTGTCGACGTGGACCCGGTCTGGATCGCGCCCGGTGTTGGCCTTGATGTCGGCGACGGCCTTGGCGAGGGTGTGTCCGTCGAAGGGGTTGCCGTGGATGGCCTGGGCATGGAGGACAAAAAGCCCTCCCTTGGGCTTGGTGATGGGGACGGCGACGCTGACCTTGCAACCGAACTCGTAGGGGGCGCGGGCCTTGCCCTTGCCGATGCATTCGACCTCGGGGGCGTGGAGGGAATAGACCTTCTGCCCGCGCTGGCGCTGGGTCTGCATGCTGATCTTGATGGCCAGGTCACGTAAGGGGCCATAGTGGGCCAGGAGTTCCGGGGCCTCGGCGTCCCCCTTGGCGGCGATCTTGCGGTTGATGTCGCGGATGAGGCGGCCCAGGCGGGTACGCAGGAACTTCAGTTGGCGATTGGCCCGCTTGTGCTGGTGGGCGTGGGTGTAGCGGCCGACCATGATGGCGGCCTTCTTGGCCACGCGCAGATAGCTCTGGCGCAGCGTGATGCCGTTGTCCTTGGCGAAGGCGACCAACTTCTCGATGGCCTTGTGGGTCAGGCGGGCGTCGGTGGGGTGGGCGATGGCCTTGGGCTGGACGGTGGTGTCCACCGCCACCCGCGCCAAGTCCTTGGTGCTGAGGGCGCCGGTGGCCTGGGCCACCCGCAGGCTCTCCTGGATCAGTGCCGCCAGCCGTTCCTCGCCCAGACGCTGGCGCCAGCGGGACATCGACGACCGGTCGAAAGGCAGGTCGTGGCGGAAGACCTCCTCGCCGCAGAAGAACTGGAAATAGGGGTTCTCCGCCCAGCGGGCGGTCAGCACCTCGTCGGACAGATTGTGCATGTGCTTCAGGATCAGCAGGCCCGCCATCAGCCGGACCGGCAGCGGCGGCTGGCCAGGGCCGCCCTTGTAGACACCGCCCAGACGCTGTTCCAGGAAGCCCCAGTCGATCTTCCCCGCCAGCACCACCAGTGGATGCTTCAGGTCGATGATCTGGTCCAGGGCTGGACGCAGAAGGTCTTTCTGTCGGGTATCCCGTGGTCGTGACATGGCCTGTTCCCACCGCTGTTCACAGGGGGAATCGAATCACGAAACGGCCCAAAAGGGGATCCCCAAATCGCAAGAAAGCGGAGGTCGAGCCCCCGCTTTCCTGCAAATCCGATTACTGATCGGGCGCTGAAACACTCACTGTGCCAAAGCGTTAGCGATCATGCACGGACGACTAGGCCAGGCTGAGGTCGGTCTGGTGATAGCCCGGCTGCCGGTCCGCCAGCAAATTGTAGGGCGTCAGGTAGTAGGCGGACAGATAGCGCCCCTGCGCCGTGGCGACCAGATCGCCCCAACTGAAATTAAAGGTGTGCTCCCAGCTCATCCCCAGGGTCCACTTGGGCGACTGCGGCGGGGTGTTGCCCTTCAGGTTCACCGACACGCTGCCGGGGTCCGAGACGCTGCTGACGATGACCGCCTGGGCGCCCGTGAACTTGGTGAACTCGGCGAAGAGATAGTTTGCGGAGAAATGCACCTTGTCGGCCTTGGTGGGCATCACCGTCACCTCGGCCTCGACCCCATCCATGGTGGAGGCGCCGGCGTTCTGTGTGGATAGGACGCTGAGGCCCGTGCCGTCGTTCGTGGGGACGAAGGTGGCCACCTGCTGGCCGGTGTAATCGTAGTGGAACAGGTCGCCGTTCACCTCCAGCCGGTTGTTCCAGAATCGGTTCTTGGTGCCGATCTCATAGGCCCGCAAATCTTCCGGCCCGTAGGTGTTCACCGTGGTGAAGCCGCCGGACTTGTAGCCGCTGCTGGCCTTCACATAGACCATGCTGTCCGGCGCCACCTGCCAATCCAGCCCCACATGCCAGTTGGTGCGATACCAGGAGCCCTGGCCGCCCACGTCCAGCGGCGTGTAGGCGATGGTGTGGCCGCCGCTACCGAAGTACTGGCCGAAATTCAGCGTGTTCTGGGTGCCGACGCGGGACTTTTCGTCATGCGTCCACCGCACGCCCTGGGTGAAGGTCAAGCTGTCGGTCAGCGGCTCCGACACCTGGGCGAACAGGGCGGTGGAGGTGGCGTTCACGTTGGGATAGTTGAACTTGACCGTGTAGACGTCGCGCGCGCCGTTGAACACGGTCGCCGGCGTGAACAGGCCGCTGTCGGTCAGCTGGTCCTCATTGGAGTAATAGACGCCGGTCTGCCAATTGAAGGGGCTGCCCGCCACGCTGGACAGGCGGAATTCATGGCCCTGGGTCGTGTAGTCGCTACGGCTGTCATAGTCGACCACCTGGGTGGCCGTGCCACTGATGTCGTTCAACTGATGGCTGGTGACGCGGCGATAACCGCCGACATAGGTCAGCCGGGCCCAGTCGAAGTCATAGTTCAGCTCCCACCGCAGATCGGACTGAGCCAGGTGAAAGAAGCCCTTCATGTCCAGCGGCCAGTTGGAGGTGTTGCCCAGATCCGGCACATAGGTGGAGGGTACCTTGCCCAACGTCGCCGGGGTGCTGGGCAGCAGGAAGCCGCTGGGCTGGCTGCCAACGCCGCCGGCCCGCATGTATTCCCCGGTGATCAGGGCGGAGAACCGGTCCGTAGGCGTGTATAGGGCCCGGAGGCGAACGGCGCGCATCTGGGCGTCGTCCGACTTGCCGTTATCCCCATGGTCGCGATAGCCGTCACGGTCATTGGTCATGAAGGACGCGCGCAGCGCCAGCGTCTCACTGACCGGGACGTTCACCATGCCCTGGGTGATGATGGAACCGTAGTTGCCGACGTCCAGGGAACCCGAAGCCTCATATTTATCGGACGGGCGGTTGGTGATGATGTTGATGGCGCCGGCGGTGGCGTTGCGGCCATACAGCGTCCCCTGCGGCCCGCGCAGCACCTCGACCCGGGCGATATCGAACATGGCGCCGTTCAGCCCCAGGGGCCGCGTCAGGTATTCACCGTCGAAGTTCAGGGACACAGCCGGATCGCCCAGTTCCGTCACGTCCTGGCTGGAGATGCCCCGGATGGTGATGACCGTGCTGTTGAGCCCGCCCCCGGCGAAGTTGACATCAGGCGCCGCGTTGCTGAGCGCGTCCACGCTGTTCACACCCAGATTGGCCAGGGCGTCCCCGGTGACCACGTCCATGGCGATGGGGGTCTTCTGCACGTCGGTCGCGCGCTTGGTCGCGGTCACGACGATATCCTGCAAGGTGGTTTCCTCTGCCGCGCCCGCCTCCTGCGCGTTCGACGATGACGCCGTCAACGCCACCATCGCCGTGCCCAGCATCAGGGCGCACGGCCCCCACATCTTCCGCATGCGCGTTCCCTCCCGGAACTAGAATTATTGTTCGAGTTCTTGGATAACCACTCCCTTGCCGAACTGTCAATGCGGCTTCACCGATACCCACCTATCAGTGAACTGAACGTCATCCCAGCCGGAGATTAACTGTCCTCCTCTCACCGAAGGCCGTCGTCGGCCCGCCATTTTTCTGGATTCTCGCTTTTAGCGGCGCAAGCCGAAATCCCGTGCGGGGGGCCTGTCGAGCAAATGGGCCAGGGATAGGTTCCGCAGAATTATTATTCTAATATGTGCGGCCGTTTGAGGCACGCGGCACCCCTTCACCCCTCGGCAGACACCATCGGGGGGAGATGGCCGGCTTGATCCATCTCAGGGTGGACAAATGGCGGTCGGAATAGGATGCTGGCCAGCACATCGTTTCGGTTGCCAACCAACAGTCGAATAACCCATATAAGTAGCACCATGACGCCTTTCCTCCTGCTTCCCCTGTCGGCTGCGCTGGCCGCCGTGCTGAGGTCCCTGGACCTCGGGCGCGTCCGGCGGGCGCCGAGGGCATGGGCCTGGGTGGTTCTGGCGGCGGTGCTGCTGCGCGGATTGATTCCTGTCGGCTACATGGTCAACACCGCTGGCGGACCGGCCCCCTTCATGTTGTGCCCCGGTGTGCACGACCTGATGGACAGTGTGATGGGGGCTGCCCCCGCGGATAACGGCTTGGCCGTCACCCCGTCCGCGCACGCCCACCACCATCACCCCGATGCGGAAGCCGGCGGTTTACCGATACCGGGCCAGGCCGTTCCCCACGATCATCGGACGGGCAGCGACCAGGACCATATGGGCCCCTGCGCCTTCGCCACCCTGGCGGCGCTGGCCATCCCGCTGCTGTTGCTGGTCCTGGCCCTACCCACCCGGCGCGTTGGCCAAAGCTGGCGCCCCGTCACGCGGTCACGCCGCCCCCGGTCACGCCTGCCGGGCACACCGGGCGCCCGCGCCCCACCCCTGGCCGCCTGAACGCCCGGGGTCCTTCACCCATCCACAGTGCGATACCGCGACCCGTCGCGGCCTCCGGGCATCCCAGCCATAGCCCGCCGTTCCGTCCCCTCCACGGGATGGGCGACGGCCCCCTGTCCAGAACGGTCATGCCGCCCGGATCATCCGGGCCGCCGCCGGCCGTTCCCCGAAGGATCGCCTTTCATGGTTCGCCCATCCTGGGTTCGCCCATCCCGGCGCCTGTCGCGCCGCCTGTTCACCGCCGCCGTCGCCCTGGGCGCCGGCCTGGCCGCGGGTCCGTCCCTCGCCGCGCCTGAGGCCGATATCGACCTGGACTTGGCCGCCAACCCCATCATCATCACCGCCGACCGCCCCTCCATGGAGCGGTACGCGGCGCCGCAGACGGTGGTGGGTGTCACCGGCGTCGCGGTGATGGAAACGCAGAACGTCCTGGACAGCGAGGACGCGCTGAAATACCTGCCCAGTCTGTTCCTGCGCAAACGCAACAACGGCGACACCCAGGCGGTGCTGGCCACCCGGACGTGGGGTGTGAACTCCAGCGCGCGCACCCTGGTCTATGCCGATGACGTGCTGATCTCGGCCCTGATCGCCAACAACAACACCATCGGCGCCCCGCGGTGGGGCTTGGTAGCGCCGGAAGAGATCGAGCGGGTAGACGTGCTGTACGGCCCCTATTCCGCCGCCTATGCCGGCAACTCCATGGGCGGCGTGGTGCAGATCACCACCCGCACGCCGGAGAGGCTGGAGGCCGACGCCCGCCAGTCGGAAGCGGTGCAGAGCTTTGGCCTGTACGGCACGCACAAGGACCTGGTGACCTCGCAGACCAGCGCCCATGTCGGCGACCGGATGGGACGCTTCACCTGGTCGCTGAGCGCCAACTACCAGGACAGCGACAGCCAGCCGCTGAGCTTCGTCACCAACGGCAAGGTGCCGACGGGCACCAGCGGCACCTTCCTGGCGCAGAACAAGACCGGGGCCGTGGCCGACGTCGTGGGCGCCAGCGGCCTGCTGCACACACAGATGACCAACGCCAAGCTGAAGCTGGGGTATGACCTGACGCCGGTCTGGCGCCTGAACTACACGCTGGGATACTGGCAGAACGACGCGACGTCCGACGTGCAGACCTATCTGCGCGACAGCACGGGCGCCGCCACCTTCGCCGGCCTGTCCGGCTTCGCCAGCGGCAAGTACAGCCTGTGGCAGAGCCATCTGGCGCAGAGCGTCACCCTGCGCAGCGACAGCAAGGGCCCCTGGGACGCGGAGGTGACGGCCAGCCATTACGAGATGCTGGACGACATCCAGCGCACCCCCACCGGCGTGACCGCCAGCGGCACCGGCTTCAGCACCGCCGGCCGCATCGCCCGCATGGACGGCACCAACTGGACCAACGTGGACGCCAAGGCCCTGTGGCGCACCACGCCGTCCAACACCGTCAGCGTCGGTCTGCACGCGGATCAGTACGAGCTGGTCAACCCCACCTACAGCACCGCCACCTGGCAGGGCGGCAGCGATCAGGGGCAGGGCCTGTACAGCAGCGGCCGGGGCAAGACCCAGACCCTGGCCCTGTGGGCGCAGGACGAATGGACCTTCCTGCCCGATTGGACCGCGACGCTGGGGGGCCGGCTGGAGCGCTGGCAGGCCTTCGACGGCTATAACTACAGCGGCGGCAAGGGGGTGGAGCAGCCGGACACGGAGACGGGCGCCTTCTCGCCCAAGGCCACCCTGACCTGGACACCCGCCGCCGACTGGCACGTCACCGCCTCATTCGGCGAAGCCTACCGCTTCCCCACGGTCAGCGAACTGTACCAGCTGGTTCAGACGGGCACGACCTACACGGCACCCAACGCGAACCTGAGGCCGGAGCGGGTGTTGAGCGGCGAGCTGGCGGTGGAACGCACGTTCACGGATGGGCGCGTGCGGCTGTCGCTGTTCCAGGAGAACACGCACGACGCCCTGATCGCGCAAACGACCTTCCTGACGGGCGCCACGCCGGTCAGCTACACCGTGAACGTGGATGAGGTGCGCAACCGCGGTGTGGAACTGGCGGCCAACCAGCGCGACGTTCTGGTCAAGGGGCTGGAGCTGTCGGGCAGCGTCACCTATGTCGACAGCACCATCCTGTCCGATCCCAACTTCGCCAGCAGCGCCGGCACCACGGCCACGGGCAAGCATGTGCCCTATGTTCCCGACTGGCGCGTCACGCTGGCGGCGACATACCGGCCGGATGAGCAATGGGCCTTCACCATCGCCGGCCGCTATAGTGGAAAGCAGTATTCGACGCTGGACAACACCGACAGCGTCGCCAAGGTATTCGGCGCCTTCGACAGCTTCCTGGTCGCCGATGTCCACATCAACTACAAGATGCTGGACAATTTGACGCTGGACCTGGGCGTCGACAATCTCAATGATGAGAAGTACTTCCTGTACCACCCCTTCCCGGGGCGGACTTTCTTCGGCGGCCTGAAAGTGTCGCTCTGACGCCCGGTCACGTCACCCGTTTCCCCTTTCATCTCAAGGATACGCCCATGACCTACCGCACCGTCGCGGCCTCCGCCGCCGCCTTCGTCATCGCCCTGGGCCTGGCCGGCACCGCCGCCGCCCATGCCCACCTGAAGCGCTCCGTCCCCACCGCCAGCGGCACCACCGCCGCGCCGACGCAGGTGGAAGCCTGGTTCACCGAGGATCTGGAACCGAAGTTCAGCACCATCACCGTTACGGGCCCCGGCCCCAACGGGGCCAAGGTGGACAAGGGCGACACCCACACCGACCCGGCCGACGCCAAGCACCTGATCGTCAGCATCGACGGCGCCGCCCCCGGCACCTACACCGTGAACTGGGCCGTCACTTCGGTCGACACGCACAAGTCCCAGGGCACCTTCACGTTTGAGGTTCAGAAGTAAGGCGCCTAAACAGTTCCCATGAGCACGTTGGAAACCGGCCTGGCCATCGCCCGGGCGCTACACATCGCCCTGGCCCTGGCCGCCTGGGGCCTGCCCGCCTTCGCCCTACTGGTGGTGGGCAAAGCCCCGCCCGGCCCTGCCCGCGACGGGCTGACCGCCACCTTGCGCCGCTGGGCTGGGCGAGCGGCGGCGGCGGCCTTGGCGGCCGGTCTGGTCTGGTTCGCGGCGCAGGCCGCCGTGTTCGTGGGGAACGCCGACCCCGCCGCCGTGATGGGCGCCCTCGCCCCCACGGCGGGCACCCGCTATGGCCATGTCATGTTGCTGCGGCTGGCGCTGCTGGTCGCGGCGCTGGCCGTGGGCCGCCAGGCGTCCACCCGGACGCTGGCGACCCTGCTGGGCCTGTCGTTGGCCCTGCATGCCGGTGTCGGCCATGTCGCCGTCACCCTGGATGCCGCCAGCCTGCCCGGCCTGGTGGCGGAGGTGCTGCACCTGCTGGCGGCCGGCGCCTGGCTGGGCGGCATGGCGGGCCTGTTGATGGCCCTATCGAACCGGAGATTGGCGGCCGACCTGGCCGTGCGCTTCTCGCCGTTGGGCGTCACCTGCGTCACCCTGCTGGCGGCCACCGCCCTGCTGAATGGCGTGGCGCTGATCGGCACTCTGGCCGGCCTGATCGGCACCACCTACGGCCACATCGCCATCGCCAAGGCCGGCCTGTTCGCCCTGATGCTGGGTTGCGCGGCGCTGAACCGCTGGCGCATCGCCCCAGGCTTGGCGCGGGGCACGGTCTCCCTGGGGGCGCTGCGGGCCTGCGTGCTGGTGGAATTGGGCCTGGGCACTGCCGTGGTGGCGCTGGCCGCCTGGCTGGCTAGTGTCGTCCCGGGTGTGCATGACCAGCCGCTGTGGCCCTTCGCCCGCAAGCTGAGCGGCGAAATCCTGTCCGATCCTGATTACGGCGGCATGGCCTGGAAGGCCTTGGGCCTCACAGCCCTAGGGGTCATTTCCCTCATCGGTGTCGCCTTCCCGCCAGGCAAAGGAGCTTGGCGGCGGCCATCGTTAAAGCGCAGGGCCGTTGAGGCGGTGCTCGCCGCCGGCTTTCTATGGTTCGGCGTCCCCGACCTGGACCTGCTGACGGTGGAGGCCTTCCCCACCAGCTATTGGTCCTCCCCCACCGGGTTCACCGCCGCCTCGGTGGCGCAGGGTGCCGCCCTGTTCCCCGGCCACTGCGCCCGCTGCCATGGCACCGGGGGCGCCGGCGATGGGCCGGACGCGGCCAAGCTGAGCATCCCGCCGGCCGACCTGACCGCCCACCACCTGCTGGACCATAGCGAGGGCGACATCTTCTGGTGGCTGACCCACGGCATGCCCGACCCCGATGGCAAGCTGGTCATGCCGGCCTTCGCCGACCAATTGTCGGAGGATGAGCGCTGGGCCCTGATCGATTACATCCACACCCTGAACAGCGGCACGACGGTGGCGGAGGCCAAGGGCGTGTGGACCTGGGGCATGCCGGCGCCGGAACTGGACCTGAGCTGTCCGGCCGGTGGCGCCCTGGCCAGGGCCGGCAGCTTGGCCGACCTGGCCGGCCATCCCCTGCTGCTGGCCATCGGCTATGCCGAGGTATCCCCGCAAGCGGTGACGGCGGTGCAGGCGACACCGGTGGTGCCCGTCATCGTCAGCACCGATCCCGACCGGCCGCCACCCGAAACCGCCTGTGGCAGCACCAGCCCGGAGGCGGCCGTGGCCTATCGCACCATCGGCGGCGCGCCGGAGGGGCCGCTGCTGGTGCTGGTGGACAGCCGGGGCGCCCTGCGAACGGTCTGGCAAGGTCCCTTCCCGGCCACGCCGGCCGCCGTCGCCATGCTGACCGCCAAGGCGGAAGAAGCCGAGCGTCATCCCTTCGCCACCGGCGGCGGCGGGCACCACCATCACTGAGCGGGCAGAGGGACGTCAGGCGGCGCCGGTGTCGGCCTTGAGCCCCAGCGGGCCACCCACAGCCTGCAGCGCCGCCACGGCGCAGATCTCGTCATTGTCGGAGGTGTCGCCGGACACGCCGACCGATCCCACGATGCGGCCCCCGGCATCGCGGATCAGCACACCGCCCGGCACCGGCACCATCTTGCCATCGGCCAGTTCGATGGCGGCGGTGAAGAAGGCCGGCATCTTGGCGGCGCGCTGCGCCAACTCGCGCCCGCCGAACCCCATGCCCAGCACGCCCCAGGCCTTGCCGGTGGCGATCTGCGGCCGCAGCAGGCTGGAGCCGTCGTCGCGGGCCAGCGCCACCACATGGCCGCCGGCGTCCAGCACGGCGGCGGTCAGCGGCGCGAAACCGCGCACCTTGCCCTCGGCCAGGATGGCCTCCACCAGTTTCAGCGCCACGGCGCAGGTCAGGACGGTCATCGCGTTCTCCCTTCGAGCGACTTATTGGGCCGCACTGTGCCACAGGCCCAGCTCCACCGCACGGTCGCGGGTGTAGACGTCCGTCCATTTCAGGCTGCTGAGATGGGTGACCTTGTACGGGTCATAGCGCCGCGCCTCCACGGCAACCGGCACGCCACCGATATGGACGGCCGTGACGACGCCCGGTCGCTGCAGCACGGCGACATCGGCCAGCGGATCACCGTCCACGAAGATGAAGTCCGCCCGCCGGCCGGGATCGATGGCGCCCAGGGTGTGCCCGCGCGGCATGGCCCGGGAAGAGACGCTGGTGGCGGCGCGCAGGGCCTGGGCGGGCGAGAAGCCCAGCCAGTCCACCAGGATCTCGATCTCGCGCGCGTGCCATTCACCATAGGGGGTGACGGCGAAGCCGCTGTCGCTGCCGGTCATGAAGGGCACGCCGGCCTGGCGCATGCGGGTCAAGGTGCGCTTCGCCACCTCGATGATGCGGCGCTGCGCCCCCTGGTAGCCGGAGCCGGCGGTGGGCTCATGCGGTTGCCCGAATTCCACGTTGTTGCGCAGGAAGGTCAGGGTGGGGCTGACATGGCTGCCGGATTTCAGCATGGCCTCGATGCATTCATCATCGGCGAAGAAGGCATGGTTGATGACATCAACCCCGGCCCGCGCGGCATACAGCACCGCCTCTTTACCATAGGCATGCGTCACCACCTTTTTGCCCAGGCGGTGGGCCTCCGCCACCATGGCGCCGATCTCCTCCTGCGTGAAGGCGGCGATGTGAGTGCCATCCTCGCGGAAATGGGTGCCATCCATGGCGATCTTGATGACGTCCACCCCCGCCTTGGCCTGACGCCGCACCTCCTCGATCTGGGCGTCGCGTGTGGTGCACAGGCGGCCCGTCACATAGTCGGGGGTTCCGACATGCTCGGGAAACCAGTCGTTCAGGCTGTGGCGATTGGCGATGACGCAGCTGCTGGCGGCGATGCGGGGGCCGGTGAACAGGCCGGCATTGATGGCGTCACGGACGGAGATGCTGCAATTGCCGGCGTCGCCCGGCACGACGATGGAGGTGTAGCCCGCCGCCAGCACGCGCTGCGCGAAGAACAGGCCGCGCAGGGCCCGGAACTCCGGCGTGCCCCAGAAATCAATGTCCTCCTCGCCCCGGGCGTTGCCGAAGACGATGTGCGTGTGGGCATCGACCAGGCCAGGCATGACGAAGCGGTCGCCGGCGTCGATCACGGTGTCGGTGGTGGCCGACGCGGGGGCGTCTGCGGTGGGGCCGACATGAATGAACAGGCCATCCTCGATCACCAGGGTCTGATCGGCGCGGGTGCCATCCTCCAGCCCGGTGAACAGGCGGCGGCAGCGGACAAAGGTGCGCGGCATGGCTTGGACTCCACCCCTCGGTTCTTGTTGACGGAACGCTAGGCGGCCGGGCGAGCCGTTGAGAAATGGATATTTCCGTTGAGAATTTATCGCCGCGGCGCATAGGCGCGAGGGCCGGGGCGTTCCCGACCCATCGGTTTCGTCCATACATGAGCATGGAAAGGAACGGTTTTTATCAAAGGCGACTGCCCCCGTAAGGTTCAGCCTGGATCGCCCCGGAGGAGAGGGCGGCCCCAACTCGGGAGACGAACGCCTCATGAATATCATCGGACCGGACGCCCTGGTGTTCGGTGTCGACGATGTCGACGCCTGCAGCCAATACCTGACGGACTATGGCCTGACGCCCGCCGGCGACGGCCGGTTCGAGGCGCTGGACGGCACCTGCGTCATCGTTCGGGCCGCCGACGATCCCCGCCTGCCACCCGCCATCGGTCCCGCCCCGTCCATCCGCGAGATCGTCTACGGTGTGGGCGACGCGGAGACGCTGGAGGCCATCGCCGCCGAACTATCCAAGGACCGTGAAGTGCGCCGGGGCGAGGGCGGCAGCGTGCATGCCGACGACGATTCCGGGTTCCACCTCAGTTTCGCCCTGACCATCCGCCGGCCGTTCACCGCGCCGGCCGACTTGACCAACGCCCCCGGCCACCCGCCGCAGCGCGGGCCCAACCTGGTGGGCATCGACATCGACATGAAGGCGGAGCCGCGCACCCTGTCGCACGTGGTGCTGTTCGTGCCCAACATGGAGCAGGCGGAGGCCTTCTACGTCAACCGCCTGGGCTTCCGCGTGACGGACAAGTTCACCGGCGTGGGCCCCTTCCTGCGCCCGGCGGGGACGGACGATCATCACACCCTGTTCCTGATCCAGACGCCGCCCTTCATGAAGGGGGTGGAGCACTTCACCTTCCATATGGGCAGCGGGACGGAGGTGCTGCTGGCCGGCACCCGGTTCGAGGCCAAGGGCTACACCACCTTCTGGGGTCCGGGCCGCCATTTCTTTGGATCGAACTGGTTCTGGTACTTCAACAGCCCCTTAGGCTGTCACGTGGAGTACGACGCCGACATGGACCTGCACGACGATAACTGGGAAGCGCGTCACCGTCCCGCGGGCGCGGACACCTCGCAGCTGTTCCTGTTCACGGCGCGGGAAAAGTGGTACCCCAGCGGCCCGCCGCCCAAGGGCGGCGCGCACTGAGGTGACCGCCGCCACCGAAAACCCCGGGGGCGCCTCCGCCCCCCGGGGCAAGGTTGTGCTGTGCCCGGTGGACGCGCTGCCGCCCGCCGGGCAGGCGCGGGGTTTCGACCCCGCCGGGGCCGGCCGCGACACCGTCTTCGCCTTGCGCCGGGGCGACCAGGTGCTGGTCTACCGCAACCACTGCCCCCACCAGGGCGTGCCCCTGGAATACCGCAAGGACCGCTTCCTGTCCGGCGACGGCCAGCGCATCCTGTGCTACGCCCATGGCGCCCATTTCGACGCCGACACCGGCCTGTGCATCGAGGGCCCCTGCCGGGGCGAGTCCCTGCTGGCGCTGCCGGCGTTCGTGGACGACGGCTGGCTGACATTGGCGGTACCGCCGGACAGTCCACTGCTGCGCTGACCTCGGCACGGGCGTCGTCACGTCCCTGTCATAGAACATTCAGCCGAAGGCGAAATGTCGCATCCCCAACCCTAAGTCGCGTCCCGTAGGCTTTCTGGAAAGAAAAGACGGGCATGGGGAAAATCACCACGAAGCGACCCAGAAACGTATCGCAACGATAATCTGGGAGACTTCATATGGGATTTTGCGGCAATGCGCGGGCCACCGCGCATGAACGGCGTCGTCTGCGCGCCTTTACCGCCCTGACGCTTCTGGCCTCGACCTCCTTGGTATCCACCGCCTGGGCGGCGACGGCGCCCGCGGACAATACGGACATCACCGACATCGTCGTCACGGGCACCCGCCGCATCGACCGGTCGGTCGCCGATAGCCCCTCGCCCGTCGACGTCTTCACGCCGGAAGACCTTGAACGGCAGGCGGGCAGCGACACCCAGGACCTGATCCGCACCCTGGTCCCATCCTTCAACGTTGGCCATTTCTCGAGTGACGATGGCTCGGGCATCGTGCGGCCGCCGACGCTGCGCGGTCTTCCGCCCGACGAGACCCTGGTGCTGATCAACGGCAAGCGCTTCCACCGCTCGGCCCTGGTGCAGATCGCCGGCGACGCCCAGACCTCGGGCTCGCAGGGCGCCGACCTGAACCAGATCCCCGCCATCGCCATCAAACAGCTGGAGGTGCTGCGCGACGGCGCCTCCGCCCAATACGGGTCCGACGCCATCGCCGGCGTCATGAACTTCACCCTGAAGGATGCCGATCACGGCGGCAGCGTCATCGTGCAATGGGGCCAGGATTATGCCGGCGATGGCGCCACCGGCCATATCCAGGTGAATTCCGGCCTGCCCCTGGGCGACAAGGGCTTCGTCAACATCAGCGCCGAATACCAGAAGAACGACCCCACCGACCGCGGGGTGGAGCGCTCGGACGTCACCGCCCTGAAGGCGTCGGGTTACAACCCGGGCCCCAATGGCTACCCCACGCCCAACCAGCGCTGGGGCGACAACGCGGTGGAGGCCGAACGCCTGTTCATCAACAGCGGCATCGACCTGACCGACAATTCCAAGATCTATCTGTTCGGCAACTTCGGCCACAGCAACGAGAAGGAAAGCTTCTATTACCGCGATCCGCTGAGCAGTTGGCTGAGCACCAGCTTCACCCTGGCCAATGGGTCCAGCTTCGCCTGGAACCAGGTCTATCCCGGCGGCTACCATCCCTGGTTCTACGGCGATATCCTGGATAGCAGCATCACCGGCGGCTACAAGACCACCCTCAAATCCGGCCTGATCATCGACGCCAGCGCCAGCTATGGCCGGGATGAGGTGCGGTACAACATGACCAACACCGTCAACCCCTCGCTGGGCCCAAGCAGCCCCACGCAGTTCTACGTGGGCACTCAGACGCAGGAGGAAACGGACCTCAATCTGGACCTGACCTACCCGGTCCATATCGATTGGCTGGCCAGCCCGCTGACCCTGGCCGGCGGCGCCGAATACAGGCGCGAGACCTACACCATCACCCCGGGCGACGCCGCCTCCTACACCTCCGGCGCCTATGCCGCCTATGTGCCAGTGGGGTCCAACGGCATGCCGGGCTTCACGCCCACCGATGCCGGCCAGTTCCCGCGCAGCAACTACGCCTTCTACGCCGACGCCGAAGCGGACGTGATCAAGGATCTGAGCCTGGGCTTCGCCCTGCGCTATGAGGATTTCAGCGACTTCGGCAGCACCACCAACTGGAAGGTCACCGGCCGTTACCAGCTGACCGACTGGGTCGCCGTGCGCTCTTCCGTCAACACCGGCTTCCGCGCGCCCACACCAGGCCAGGAGAACGTCTCGAAGGTCACCACCATCTTCCAGAATGGCAACCCAGTGGAGCAGGGCACCTATCCGGTGGGGAGCGCCATCGCCCGCTATTACGGCTCACAGCCGCTCAAGCCCGAGACATCGTTCAACATCGCCGGCGGCCTGGTCTTCGACCTGCCCTACAAGGTCAACCTGACCGTCGACTACTACAACATCAAGGTCGAGGACCGCATCGGCATCACCAGCACCTATTCGGTGACGGCGGCCGACATCCTGGCCCAGCCGGCCTTGGCGGCGGTGGGCGTCGGCGGCCAGGTGAACTATTTCGCCAACGGCTTCGACACCCGTACCCAGGGCGTCGACATCGTCGCCAACAAGACCTTCGACCTGGACACGGCGGGCGAACTGCACGCCACGGCGGCCATGAACATCAACCACACGGTCGTCACCAAGTACAACCCCACGGTCATTGGCCTGGGCCAGGTGCAGGATCTGCAGAACGAAAGCCCCCACTACCGCGCCACGCTGACGGGCGTGTGGGACATCGGCAAGTTCAGCATCCTGGGCCGTGCCAGCTATTTCGGCGCCTGGGAGGACAACGTCAGCATCTGCGGCACCACCTGCCTGGGCCAGAACTTCGATCCCGCCTGGATCTTCGACGCCGAGGTCTCCTACAAGGTGCTGGAAGACCTGACCGCCAGCATCGGCGGCCAGAACGTGGGCGACAAGTACCCCGCCAAAATCCGGCCGGAGTTCGGCACCTATGGCGTGGGCCAGCAATATTCCTTCAGCAGCCCCTACGGCTACGACGGCGGCTATTATTATGTGCGCCTGAAGTACGACTTCTAAGCCTGCGGCGCCGCTGGCGCCACAGGCCTCCTTCCTCGGGTTGGCCCCCTGGAAGGTTCCTGAGGGCCGCCGGACTTCCCGCCGGCGGCCCTTTTTTAGTGCTTGGCCTGAAATGGAGGCGGCATCATCGAGGAGAGTGGAGCCCGCTTCCCGGAGAAATCATGCGCCTTGCCCCGTGGCTGACCGCCGTCTGCCTTCTGACACCCTGGGCCGCCATCGCGCAAACCATGCCACCAGCCGGTCCAGGCCCCACCATCGCGGCGGCAAGCGCCTGGGTGGAGGAGGCGTCGACGGACTGCGGCGACGGACCCGTTTGCCTGGGCGCCCGGTTCTCCCTGCTCAATTCCGCCATGGCTGTGTTCATGGGCCTGCCCTGCACCGACGCGGGAAGTTGCGGCCCTGCGGAAATCGGCCTGCGCGACCAGGCCACGGCTGTTTATACGGCCGTGAAGGCCCGGTCGCGTGACGCGCGGATGCCGCTCACCGCCGATGCCCTGGCGGACAGCGGTACGGATGCCGCCGGCTTCAGCGCCACCCTGGACAGCTGGATCTCCGCCGGCCAGGGCGACTGCGGCCTGGGGCGGCGGCTTTGCGTCCTGGGACAACTCTGGCTTCTGACCCAAGCGGATCAAGCGGCCCGCAGCGGCCCACCCTGCAAGGAAGGCGCTGACTGCCAGGCGGCCCGCCTCACCCTCATGCGCCAAACCGACCAGCGGCTGGACGCACCGAAACGGCGCATCCTGACCCTGATGCCTTGGCCCCTGAGCACGACCTGGGGCCCCGCCGCCAGCAATGGCGCCTGGCTGCTGGTGCAACATGCGGACGCCGACCCCGCCTACCAACAGCGGGAATTGGGGATATTGCTGAGCCAGGCGACCCTGCCGCCCGACGAGCGCCGCCACGCCGCCTACCTCATCGACCGGCTGGCCACCGCGTTCCAGCGGGAACAGGTCTACGGCACCCAGGGCCGGTGCGACGAAAGGCGATGGGTCCTGCTGCCGACCCGGGACCCCAGCCATCTGGACGACCGTCGGCACGCGGCTGGACTGAAGCCGATGGCCGCCTATCAGAAAGAAACGGCCGTATTGTGCCAGTGATGCGGACAGACGGCGGGCTAGATGTGAGTTGCCAATAGGTTGTCCACTCGATCCTGCCGGAGGAAGCTGAGGTTGCGAAGCTTCAGCAATCCTCGGGAGGATCGAGTGAACGTGCACAAGAATGCCCGATTGACGCCAAGGGGTCGAGCCGAGTTGGTTCGGCGAGTGCTCGCCGGCGACGGCGTTCAGGCCGTGGCGACAGCCTTCGGCACGACGGCGAAGACCGTCAGGAAATGGGTTGAACGGTACCAGGCCATGGGCCTGCCCGGCCTGGAGGACCGGTCCTCCAGGCCGCACCGACTGCGCAAGCCCACACCGCCGGCCGTGGTGGAACAGATCATCGCTTCGCGCCGGCAGCGCTTGGTCGGGAAGCAAATCGCCCAGGAAGCTGGGGTCTCCTGCTCAACGGTCAGCCGTGTCCTCCGGGCTGCGAAACTCAGCCGCGCCAAAGACCTTCAACCGCAGGAACCGGTCATCCGCTATGAGCGCAAGGCACCAGGCGAACTGATCCATCTGGACATCAAGAAGCTGGGCCGCTTCGAGAAAGTCGGCCATCGCATCACCGGCGACCGTACTGGCCAGAGCAACAGCCGAGGCGTCGGCTGGGAGTTCGTCCACGTCTGCATCGATGACGCCTCACGCTTGGCGTTCAGCCAGATCATGAAAGACGAGACAACCCAAAGCTCCGTCCCGTTCCTCAAGGCCGCGGTCGCCTACTACGCCAGCCTGGGCATAAAGGTCACCCGCGTCATGACCGATAACGGTTCCTGCTACAGGGCCTTCGCCTTCCGCGACGCCTGTGCCGAGTTGGGCCTGAAACACATCAGGACAAAACCCTACACCCCGAAAACCAACGGCAAGGCCGAGCGCTTCATTCAAACCGCCCTGCGGGAGTGGGCCTACGCAAAGGCGTATCCCTCCTCAGACGGGCGCGCCGCCGAATTGCCCGCCTGGCTGCACCGATACAACTGGCATCGACCACACAGCAGCCTAAAATCATTGCCGCCCATCAGCCGCATCGGCCTCGATCGGGACAACCTGATGACACTCCACAGCTAGACCATCAAGATCGACGGCCATATTAATAAAGTAGAAACCAAATAAGACCAAGACAACATCATTGAGATAGAATTTGAATATAAAACACGAGCAGGACGAGAACATATCCATTGGTATGTGATTAGAGCAATTAACCATTCCCAATTGATGTGGATCACCTGGCTGCAGAGCTACCTATGTATGCTGCCCTGGATAACACGCGACTCTAAGTCCAACACTATCCGGGAGACTGCCGTGCGCTTTAAATCCTTACAGACCAAGATTAGTTTGCTTTCCGCGCTGTGCGTCTTGGGGGCGACGGGCGCCCTGGTTGGCTATGGACTGATCGCGTCCAGCAACACCAAGACCTTCGTGGGCGATCAGGTCGGGCAACTGACCGACAACAAGACGCGGGAAAGCCTGCAGACCCTGGCCTCCACCCAGGCCGGTATCGTCCGGTCCACCCTGGATGGGGCGTTCGACAGCGCCCGCGATATGGCGCGCACGTTCGAGGTGCTGGCCGACGCCCAGGACAAGGTGAGCACCGCGCCGGCACTGCGCCGCGCGCAGTTCAACGCCGTGCTGCTGAACGTGCTGAAGGCCAACCCCCGGTTCAACGGAACCTACAGCGCCTGGGAGCCCGACGCCCTGGATGGCCAGGACGCCGCTTTCAAGGACAAGCATGAAGTGGGCTCCGATGCCACCGGCCGCTTCCTGCCCTATTGGACGCGCGACGCCTCGGGCCACATCGCCATCCAGCCATTGGTGGAATATGACAGCCATGCGCTGCACCCCAACGGCGTCATGAAGGGCGGATGGTATATCGGGCCGCAGGGCGGCGGCGGTGAAAGCATCCTGGACCCCCTGCCCTACATCGTGCAGGGCAAGAACGTCTATCTGGCCACCATGTCCGTGCCGATCACGATCGACGGCAAGTTCCGCGGCGTCGCCGGTGCCGACTTCGACCTGGCGTTCGTGCAGCAATTGGCCGAGCAGGTGAAGGCGTCGGTCTTCGGCGGCAAGGCATCGATCACCATCATCAGCCACAAGGGCCTGATCGTCGCGTCCAGCGAACATCCCGACGCCATCGGCAGCTCTTTCGAGCGCTTCGACCACAACTGGCAGGCCGACTTGGCGGTGATCCAGGCCGGCAAGCAGCAGGTGACGGTGGACACGGCGTCCGATTCCATCAAGGCGTTCGCCCCCATCACCCTGGGGCGGACCAAGACGCCCTGGTCCGTGCTGGTGGACGTGCCCCGGTCCGTGGCGATGGCGGAGGCGACAGCCCTGGACGGCGCGCTGCAGCAGCGCGGCAACCGCGACACAGCGCTGCAACTGGTCGTGGCCCTGGCCATCGCGGCGGGCGCGGTCGGCGGCATGTGGTTCGTGGCCCGCGGCATCGCCCGCCCCATCCGTGCCAGCGCCCACTTCGCCGAGGATGTGGCCGCCGGCCGGGCCGACAAGGACCTGGTGGTCGATCAATTGGACGAGACCGGAACCCTGGCGCAGGCCCTGAACAAGATGGCGGCCGACCTGAAGCGTGCCGAGGCGGAACGCGGGGCCATGCAGGCCGCCGCCGAGGCGGAACGGCGGGAGACCCTGGGCCGCATGGCGAATGAGCTGGAGGCCAGCGTGAAAGCGGTGGTGGCCACCCTGAGTGGCGCTGCCGATCAGATGGGCGGTGCCGCCACCAGCATGACGGCCACCGCGGACCAGACCAACAGCCAGGCCAATCTGGTGGCCGAAGGCTCGCAGGAGGCCAGCACCAACGTGCAGACGGTCGCCGCCGCCACGGAGGAACTGTCGGTCTCGATCAAGGAGATCGCCAGCCAGGTGGCCAAGTCCACGACCATCGCCACGGACGCGGTGCGCACGGCGGACGCGGCCAACGTCCAGATCATGGGCCTGACCACGGCGGCCGAGAAGATCGGCAACGTGGTGGAGCTGATCTCCTCCATCGCCGGGCAGACCAACCTGCTGGCGCTGAACGCCACCATCGAGGCGGCGCGGGCCGGCGACGCCGGTAAGGGCTTCGCCGTCGTGGCGTCGGAGGTCAAAAGCCTGGCCAACCAGACGGCCAAGGCGACCGATGAGATCGCCCAGCAAATCGCCAACATGCAGCAGGTGGCGCGGGAATCCGCGACCACCATCCAGGGCGTGGGCCGCGTGATCGAGGAAATGCGCAGCATCACCACGGGCATCGCCTCGGCGGTGGAGGAACAGAACGCCGCCACCGCCGAGATCGCCCGCAACGTCCAGCAAGCGGCCAGCGGGACGCAGGAGGTCACCGTCACCATCCAGGGCGTCACCCAGGCCGCCGCCGACACGCGGGAGGCGGCAAGCCAGGTCATGAAAGTCTCTGGCGAAATCTCTCACGAAACCGGGCGCTTGGGTCAGGCCGTCGATGGCTTTTTAGCCAAGGTCCGCGCCGCATAACAGGGCCGCGCGTCCGGTCCCGGCCCGCCAGCGAGCAGCCCCTGGACCGGACGCGCCACCTCTTGCGGACGACACCGCATCATCACCCAAACCGTTAGCGTTCCATCGCATCGTTCGATTTCCCAAATAGCTTCCCCCGCGTCAGGGTGCTTGCCGTGCGTATCGCTGACGCCTGCGGCGGCGGTGGACGGCGGGAGGAAAATCGAGAATAGGGGCCGAATGGTCCCCTGACCGGGTGCCACGGCACCCATACCGTCCCCCGTGGTCCAGCCGGACACCCCAGGCCCAGCGTCCCTTTCGCGACCAGAGGCCGGAACCCATGTTCGAATACTTCCCCAAGAATTACGTCTGGAACCTGTCGGTGGACATCGCCATCGAGTCCGGCGCCCAGATCGGCGAGATCGACGAGATGTGCCGGCCGCTGCGCGACGCCGCCGCGCGGGGCGAGGACGCGGGCACGGGCGAGTTCCTGAAGCACTGGGTGGCCATGGCCGACAAGCTGGTGGATCTGGCCGCCGAGGATGAGGCCCGGGGCCGCAACTTCTCCGCCGGGACCAAGCTGCAGCGCGCCTCGCTCTACTACACCACGGCGGAGCGCATGCAGGGTCACGGACATCCCGGCCGCGGCGCCACCTATGCCAAGGCGCAGGACAGTTTCCGCCGCGCCATGGCGCTGGGCAAGGAGAACGCGGAGCGTATCGAGATCCCCTATCAGGGGGGCGTCATCGCCGGCCTGTACACTCGCGCCCCGGGCCCGGGGCCGAAGCCGGTGGTCGTTTATGTCAACGGCCTGGATAGCTGCAAGGAGCTGCTGTACTGGTCCCGCCTGCCGCACGCGCTGCTGCGCCGGGGCGTTTCCACCCTGTGCATCGACCAGCCGGGCAGCGGCGAGGCCCTGCGCCTGCACAACCTGCCCGCTACCCATAAGTCGGAGGAGTGGGCGTCCAAGGTGGTGGATTGGCTGGAGACGCAGGACGACGTCGATGCCAAGCGCATCGGCATCACCGGCATCTCCCTGGGCGGTTATTACACCCCGCGCGCCGTGGCGTTCGAGCCGCGCTTCGCCCTGGGCGTCGTCTGGGGCGCCAATCACAACTGGGCCGAGGTGCAGCACAAGCGCCTGGCGCGCGAGGGTGAGAACCCCGTGCCCCATTACTGGGCCCATGTCAGCTGGGTGTTCGGCGCCAAGGACATGGACGACTTCTTCGCCAAGGCGGAAGGCATGACCCTGAACGGCGTGGTGGAGCGCATCAAGGTGCCCTTCCTGGTCACCCACGGCCAGAACGACCGCCAGATCAGCCTGGACTACGCCCACCAGACCTATGACCAGCTGGTCAACAGCCCCAAGCGGGAGCTGAAAATCTTCACCCCGCGCGAGGGCGGCATCGAGCATGTCGGCGTGGACAACATGTCCTACGGCCGCGACTACATCGCCGATTGGATCGCCGAGACGTTCGGCGAGCAGGTGGGCTGAGGGAACAGTCGATGAAACTCGCCACCCTGCCCAACGGCACGCGCGACGGCCATGCCTCGACCAACAGCGGCCGTGACGGCCGCCTGGTCGTCGTCTCCCGCGACCTGCGCCGCGCCGCCTATGCCGATGGCATCGCCGCCACCCTGCAGGACGCCATCGAGCGCTGGGACGAGGTCGCCCCGGCGCTCCAGGCCCTGTACGATGCTGTCAACATCGGCCGTGACACATTTCCCTTCGACGCCAGCGAGGCCCTGGCGCCCCTGCCCCGCGCCTGGCAATGGCTGGACGGCTCCGCCTATCTCAGCCATGGCGAGCTGATGTCCAAAGTGTTCAAGATCGACAACGTCCAGGGGGCGGAGCCCCTGATGTACCAGGGCGTTTCCGACCGCTTCCTGGCCGCGACCGAGGATGTGGCCCTGCCGTCGGAAGCGGACGGCATCGATTTCGAGGGGGAATTCGGCGTCATCACCGGCCCCGTGCCGTTGGGCGTGACGGCGGAGCAGGCGTTGGCCCACGTGCGCCTGGTGGTGCAGATCAACGACTGGTCCCTACGGGTGCTGGCGCCGCGTGAGATGAAGACCGGCTTCGGCTGGGTGCAGGCCAAGCCGCCCTGCAGCGTGGCCCCGGTGGCGGTGACACCCGATGAGCTGGGGGACGCCTGGCGGGAGGGCCGCGTGCATCGCCCGCTGGACGTGTGGTTCAACGGTGCCCGCTTCGGCGCGGCGGAGGGTGGGGCCATGGCCTTCGGCTTCCATGAGCTGATCGCCCACGCCGCCCGCACGCGGGACCTGTGCGCCGGCACCATCATCGGCTCCGGCACCGTGTCCAACGAGAGCTATCGCACCATCGGGTCCAGTTGCATCGCCGAGCGGCGGGGCATCGAGATCCTGGACGAGGGGGAGCCCAAGACCCCCTTCATGCGCTATGGCGACCGGGTGCGCATGGAGGTGAAGCTGGCCGATGGCGGCAGCGTCTTCGGCGCCATCGACCAAAAGGTCGTGCCCGTGGCCCGCTGATCAGGGCTGGCCCTCGCCCTGGCGAGGGTTGCGCGGATGCGTCCAGGGCCAGCGGTAGGCGTCCTGCGGCTGGGCCGGGGCGGGCGCATCCTCACGCACCAGGGGACGTTGGATGAATACCGCGCGGAAGGCCGTCGACGATCCGGCACGCCGCCGTCTCAAACAATGTTCCCCTGCTGCTCCCCTAAAGACCAGGGACGCCTTATTCCCCTGAGGGGCCCACCCCAGCCCGCTGCAACAGCACCGGGCCCATGGCCTCAGCCGCCAGATGGTCCTGGGGATTGCGCAAGGGGCAGTCGCCCATCGACAGGCAGCCGCACCCGATGCAGGTTTCCAGTTGGTCGCGGAGTTGGGTCAGGCTGTCGATGCGCTGTTGCAGCATGTTCCTCCACCCGTTGGACAGTCGGCGCCAGTCTTCCAGCGTCGGGGTGCGGCCGTTGGGTAGGGTCGCCAGCGCGGCATGGATATCGGCCAGGGCGATGCCAGCCCGCTGCGCCACCCGGATGATGGCGATACGCCGCAGGACGTCGCGTGGATAGCGGCGCTGGTTGCCACCGCTGCGGCTGGCGGCAATCAGGCCCTTGGCCTCATAGAAATGCAAGGTGGAGACGGCGACGCCAGCGCGTTTCGCCACCTCTCCCACGGAAAGTTCACGTTTCAGTTTGGCGGGAGCGGGCATGGCGGGAACCCCGGAAACCTTATCTATGGATGAGGTTTTTAGGTCACCCCGGTCATCGGGGCAAGCCGCCGCAAATGGAACAGGCGTCAGCCCGGGAAGCAGGCGCGCCCTGGCGTTCAGCCCCTACGCCCCCGCCGCGAGTGAGGTAATATAATGGCCTTTTGACATAAGCACAGCAGATATAAACCATTCGTTGTAAGTATAAATTACATAATTTAGCAATATTTCCGCACCATTCCAGAAATCAAATCTTAATTTGCCGCACTGCGGTAGCGTGGCTATTACCCCAGCAATTTCATAACCCTGGGGGAAAGAATGCATATCCGTCACCTACTGGCTTCGGCCGCCGCCCTGGCGCTGATGGCCGGGATCGCCTTACCCGCCGCCGCCCAGCAGGCGCCGGACACGGCCGCCGCCGATGCCGATCAGGTGCAGGAAATCATCGTCACCTCGTCCCGCCGCTCCGCGTCGGAAATCGAGCTGCCCACCCGCGAAATCCAGGCCATCATGCCCGGCGTGAACGCCGTGAAGGCCATCAACATGCTGCCGGGCGTCATCTTCCAGAACGCCGATCCGTGGGGCAACAACGAGCAGAACTCCTCGCTCTACATCCACGGCTTCAACGCCCAGCAGCTGGGCTACACCCTGGACGGCGTGCCGCTGGGCGACCAGTCCTATGGCAACTACAACGGCCTGTCGCCGCAGCGCGCCATCATCAGCGAGAATATCGGCCGCATCAGCCTGGCGTCGGGCGCCGGTGACCTGGGCACCGCCTCCACCAGCAACCTGGGCGGCACGCTGGCCGTGTTCTCCGACGATCCCAAGGCGGATGCCGGCGCGCAGGTGGAACAGGTGTTCGGCAGCTACGACACCTTCCGCACCTTCGCCCGCATCGACACCGGCGACCTGGGCGGCGGCAACAGCGGCTACGTCTCCTTCGTGCGCCAGGACTCCCGCGCCTGGGATTTCAACGGCCAGCAGGGCGGTTACCAGGTCAACGGCAAGTTCGTGCACGCCGGTGACAAGGGCACGCTGAAGGCCTTCTTCGACTGGTCGGACAAGATCGAGCCCAACGAGGACGCGACCTCGATCGCCGCCAACCAGGCCTACCAGCCCTACACCCGCCCCTTCCTGTACCCGGACCTGGCCAAGGCGCTGACCTACGTGGACGCCAAGGGCAACACCCCGGCGGCCCTGGGCGCCAACTATTCCAACTACTTCAGCGCGGCGCAGCGTACCGACTACCTCGGCTACCTCAGCTACGACTATCAGTTCAGCGACAACCTGGTCTGGCACAACCAGGTCTACTATCACCATGACGACGGCCGCGGCATCGTGGCCCTGCCCATCAGCGGCGCCGCCTCGGTGTTCAAGATCTACTATCCGACCCAGGACCTGAAGACCGTGCTGGGCAACACCGGCTATGGCGTCCGCACCACGGAATACACCATCGACCGCGAGGGCGTGCGTTCCAACGCCACCTACACCCTGGGCGATCACCAGATCGAAGGCGGCGTGTGGTGGGAGCATAACGAGACCACCACCGCCCGGCGCTGGTACCAGCTGTCGCTGACCAACCCGCTGACGCCCTATGACGTTCCGGACAACGCGCTGTTCACCCAGGTGGAAAGCAAGATCACCAACGACGTGATCCAGCCCTACCTGCAGGACCAGTGGCAGGTGCTGCCGACCGTAAAGCTGCAAGCCGGCTTCAAGGCCAGCCTGCAGTTCGCCGATGGCAAGATGCCGGTGCAGCCGCTGTCCGGTTCCTACAGCGGCACCACCGTGAACTTGCCGCAGGGCCAGATCGACACCAAGGAGGGCTTCCTGCCGCAGGTGGGCGCTCTGTGGGACATCACCAGCAACGACCAGCTGTTCTTCAACATCCAGAAGAACCTGCGCCAGTACATCACCTATGGCCTGGGCGGCGCCTCGCCGTGGAGCCTGGGCAGCCAGGCGGCCTTCGACCTGTTCAAGCGGACCGGCAACCCGGAAACCTCCTGGACCTATGAGGCCGGCTGGCGTGGCGACCACCCGGTGGACCTGGGCTTCATCACCGGCATCGGCGGCCAGATCAACTACTACCACGTCGACTTCAGCAACCGTCAGCTGCTGATCAGCCCGAACTCCACCCTCACCACCTTCGTGGGTGGTGTCGGCATCCTGCAGAACGTGGGCAGCGTCACCACCGACGGCGTCGACGTGGCCGCCACCGTGCACCTGGGCGACCACTTCTCGGTCTACGACGCCCTGTCCTACAATCACTCCCAGTACGACCAGAACTACGTCAGCGGTGCCAGCACGGTGCAGACCGCGGGCAAGCTGATCCCCGGCGATCCGGAGTGGATGAACCGCTTCATCGTCAGCAGCACCTACGGCGCCTTCGGCGCCAAGGTCAGCGGCGAGTATTACGGCAAGCGCTACGCCACCTACACCAACGACCTGTGGGTCCCGTCCTACTGGCAGTTCAACCTGGAGGCCAGCTACGACCTGGGCGCCATCGCCCCGGGTGTGAAGTCGTCCTCCATCGCGCTGAACGTCACCAACCTGATGGACAAGAAGGCGGCCAGCACCATCACCGTGGGTTCGGCCTCCGGCACCTACGCCATCTACCCGCTGGCCCCGCGCCAGTTCTTCGTGACGCTGAAGGCCGGGTTCTAAGCCCGCCTTCTTCGACCAAATGTCTTCTTGACAGGAGGGGCTGGCACAACCCGTGCCGGCCCCTTTTCCTTTGATGATTTTGAACCCTTGAGCGGCGCTTTATAAAATCGGCCGTGGAAACGCCGCCGCCATCCCGTGAGCCCGCCCAGCGCCTTGACGCCGCCAATAGCGCGAACCTATGGTGGCCGCTGAGCGTTTCGGCCCTACGTCATGCCCGGTGCGGGCTGACTTGCTGCCCGTGTGTCACGGGGACGTCCCAGGCCGTTGCCGCTCCTTACCCTTTAAGCATTGTCATGAATGGCGTGCGCCCCCCGGCGCGCGCTCAGCGGGTCGCGGCCGCGTTTGGCCCGCGGCCGGAAAGCGGCTGGCATGGTGGACGGACAGCGGACGGAGAGTGACACCTGGGATGCCGGCGGCATGGGCTGCGGCGAACTGGTGATGCTGTTGCGCGTCCGGCTGAAGGCAATGCCCGGCGCGGTGCTGCGCGTCATCGCCCATGACAGCGGCGCGCCGGAGGACTTGCCGGCCTGGTGCCGCATGACCGGCAACGACCTCCTGGCCCATGACCCCGCCACCCACAGCTTCTGGATCCGCTCACGGCCGCACTGGTCCTGAGCCCCCTCAACGGAGAGAACCCATGCCCGGAAAATTCGTCGTCTCGCTCAGCTGCGCCAAGAACGACACCGACAAGGCCACCGTCGCCTTCGTCATCGCCAATGCCGCCGTCGCGTCGGACAAGGAAACGGTGGTGTTCCTGTCCATCGAGGGCACCCGCCTGTCGCAGAAAGGCTACGCCGACGACATCCATGAAGAGGGCTTCGCCCCGCTGAAGGAACTGATCGCCAACTTCGCCGCCGCCGGCGGCACCATCTATGTCTGCTCCCCCTGCTTCAAGAAGCGCGGCCTGGACGAGGACAAGCTGGTCGACGGCGCCAAGATCGTGGGCGGCGCCAAGCTGGTGGAGTTCATGAGCGACGGCGCGCCCAGCGTCAGCTACTGACACAGGAGGGATGGGGGAATGCGTCGCAGGACGTTCATCGCCACGGGCGTGGCCGCCGGCACCGGCATGGCCGCCGCCATGGTCACGCCGGCGCTGGCGCAGGGCCGCAAGACGCTGCGCTTCGGCATCGGGCCGCTGCTGCCGTCGCCGGAGGACACCAAGAAGGCCTACATGCCGCTGTTCGCCCATCTGGCCAAGGAGCTGGGGGTGGATTTCGAGCTGGTGGCCACCACCGATTGGGCCGGCATGGCCGTTGCCATGGGGTCCGGCCAGCTGGACCTGGCCTGGATGGGGCCCTGGGGCTACATCATCGCCAACAACGCCACCGGCTGCCAGGCCGTGGCCACGGTGAAGTATGATGAGAAGCCCACCTATCTGGGGGTGATCATCGCCCGGCCGGAGCTGAAGGTCGCCAAGTTCCCGGACGACACCAAGGGCATGACCATCTCCTTCGCCGACGTGGGGTCCACCTCCGGCTGGCTGATCCCCAGCTATTATGCCAAGGAGGTCTGGAAGATCGATCCCAAGACCTTCTGGACCTATACGGAGGGGGCCACCCACGCCGCCAACGAGATCTCCGTCAGTTCGGGCCAGGTGGACCTCGCGACCGACTTTGACCGCAACCGCAACGCCATGATCGCCAGCGGCAAGGTGAAGGAGGATGCCAACAAGATCGTCTGGACCTCCGATCCCCTGCCCAACGACGCCATCGTCCTGCCGGCGACGGCACCGGCCGGCATGGCGGACCAGGTGCGCAAAATCCTGACGGCCATCACGCTGGACCAGGCCAAGACCCTGCTGCCCAACCGGTATACCGGCTTCGTCACCGCCACCCACGCCTCCTACGACATGATCGAGAAGGCGGGGCTGGCGTTGGGCAAGATCAAGGCCAAGGCCTGAGGCGGGCGCGGGAACGGATGACCAGTGGCGCGGAACAGGCGTTGCGGCGCATGGAGGCGGCGGACCGGGGCTTCACGGGCCGCCGCCTGCGGCTGTGGCTGATCTGCGCCGCGCTCCTGGCCTTCTACGCCGTCTCCTGGCGACTGGCGGGCATCGACCTGCATAAGCTGGCGGTGGGCCTGCCCAAGCTGGGCCGTTGGCTGGCGACCGCCTGGCCGCCGGACCTGCATGAACTGCCCCTGTTCGCGTTGCGCACGGCGGAAACCGTGGCCATGGCCGCCATTGGCACCACACTGGCGGTGCTGCTGGCCCTGCCCATGGCCATCCTGGCCAGCCGTACCATCACGCCGTGGCCGGCGCTGTACCATCCGGCGCGCTGGTTCCTGAACGCCCTGCGCGGCATCGACAGCTTTGTCTTCGCCCTGCTGTTCGTGGCCGCCGTCGGTCTCGGCCCCTTCGCCGGTGTGCTGGGCATCGCCCTGCACACCTGGGGCAGCGCCGCCAAGCAGTTCGCGGATTATCTGGAAAGCGCCCATCTGGGCCCCTTCGAGGCCGTGCGGGCCACCGGCGCCGGCCGCCTGACCGCCATCCTCTATGCCCTGATGCCGGACGTGGCCCCCATCATGCTGTCCACCGCCCTGTTCTGGTGGGAGTTCAATGTCCGCGCCTCCACCGTCCTGGGCGTGGTCGGCGCCGGCGGCATAGGCCAGGAATTGAAGAACAGCATGGATCTGCTGGATTTCCCGCGCCTGGTCACCATCATCGCCGTGATCCTGGTGGTGGTGACGGCCCTGGACCAGTTTTCCGGCTGGCTGCGGCGGAGGCTGGCCTGATGGACGCCCCCCTTCCCGCCATCGGTATGGATCAGGGGGAGCCTCTGATGCGCGCGGAGGGCATCGGCATGGCCTTTCACGGGCACGCGGCCCTGGCCGATGTCCATCTCCAAGTACATGCCGGCGAACTGGTGGCCGTGCTGGGCCCCAGCGGCGCCGGTAAGACGACCCTGTTCCGCTGTCTGGCCGGCCTGGCGCGACCGGACAGAGGATGCGTGCGGGTGGATGGTCAAGACATCACGCGGGCCACCGGCCGGAACCGGCGGCGCATGGCCCGGGGCATCGCCCTGGTGTTTCAACAGTTCAACCTGGTCGGCCGGCTGACGGCCCTGGACAATGTGCTGGCGGGCCGCCTGGGCCATGTTCCGGCCTGGCGCGGCTGGTTGCGCCGGTTCAGCCGGGCCGACCGCCTGCTGGCCCTAGAGTGCCTGGACCGTGTCGATCTGCTGGCCAAGGCGGGACAGCGCGCCGACAGCCTGTCCGGCGGGCAGCAGCAACGGGTGGCCATCGCCCGCGCCCTGGCCCAACGTCCCCGCCTGATCCTGGCCGACGAACCGGTGGCCAGCCTGGACCCGGCCACGGCGGCCGGGGTGCTGGACCTGCTGCGCGGCATTGCCCGCACCGATGGTGTGGGCGTGGTGTGCAGCCTGCACCAGGTGGATCTGGCCCGCGCCGCCGCGGACCGCATCGTCGGTCTGGCCGACGGGCGGGTGGTGGTGGACCTGCCGGCCGCGTCATTCGATACCGCCGCGGCCGCCCGGCTGTACGGCACGCCCTGATTGGAGGGATTCCCCATGGACCCCATCGCCGACCACGCTCACACCCCCGACGTTTCCTTTGACGGGGGCGACCTGGACTGCGGCAACGGCCTGCTCTTGCTGATCCGCCGGCACATCGACCCGCTGCCGCGCGGCGGCCTGCTGGAAATCCTGTCCTCGGAAGTGTCGGTTGATGAGGACCTGCCCGCCTGGTGCCGCCTGACCCGCAATGAGCTGGTGTCCTGGACCAAGGTCGGGCGCCAACGCAGTTTCCTGGTGTGCAAGGGCACCCTGGCGGAGCGGGCTGCCGCGCCCCAGACGGTCGCACCCGCCCAGGCCGCGCCCGCCGTTACAGCCAATCGGCGGCAACCAGTCCCCGCCCCGGCCGTACCGCCGCTGGCGGTGATGGGCATCGGCTCGTGGCCACGCCCGCGCTGGATGGTGGAGGCGATGCACGCCCATGTGGAGGGTCGCCTGGCGGAACAGGCTTTCCATGAAACGGCGGACGATGCCGTCCGCCTGGCCATGGCGGCACAGGAACGGGCCGGCGTGGATGTCGTGACGGATGGGGAACAGCGGCGCGACAGCTATGCCAGCTTCGTCGCCAGCCGGCTGGATAACTGCCAGCTCATTCCCCTGACGGACCTGCTGCCCCTGGTGGACGACCCCGAGGAGTTCGCGGCGGAACTGCGGGCCCTGGACATTCCGGCGGGCGAGGTACGCCACCCCGCCGTCTTCGGCCCCCTGGTCCGGTCGCGGCCCCTGGTGGCGCATGAGGTGGATTTCGCCCGGACGGTCACGGAAAAGCCGGTGAAGGTGGCCCTGCCGGGCCCCTATCTGCTCACCCGCACCATGTGGATGGAATGCATTTCCGACCAGGCCTATGACAGCCGGGAGGCCCTGGCCCAAGACATCGTGCGGGTGCTGCGGGAAGAGCTGGCCGACCTGCTGGACGCCGGGGCGGCGCTGATCCAATTCGATGAGCCGGTGCTGTCGGAGGTGGTCTTCGCCGGGGCCAAGAACAAGCGCAGTTTCATGTGTGGCGCCTTGTCGGAGTCCTTGGGCCCCGACCATGAACTGGGCTTCGCCCGGGACCTGCTGAACGCCGTGTTGGCGGGCTTTCCCCGTGAACGCACCGCCCTGCATGTCTGCCGGGGCAACTGGACGCCGGATGAGAGCGTGGCCCTGTCCGGCAGCTACGCCCCCCTGATCAGCACGCTGTCCCAGGTCAGGGTCGGCGCCTATTTGTTGGAAATGTGCACACCGCGCGCCGGCGAGATGGAGGTGCTGCGCGCGTTGCCGGACGACGCGCGGCTGGGCGTGGGCGTGGTCAACCAAAAGCACGCGGCGGTGGAGGAGACGGACGCGGTAGCGGCCCGCATCGCGCAGGCCATCGACCTGTTCGGGCGGGAGCGGGTGCTGCTGCACCCCGATTGCGGTTTCGCCACCTTCGCCGACAACCCCATCTGCGCCGGCGGCACGGCCCAGGACAAGCTGGCGGCCATCGCGCGAGCGGCGGACCGGTTCCGCTGATGGTGTAGCCCACAACCGCGACCTGGAACCTGGACCGCCAATTCCCTACATTGTTCCGGGTCGTGTGAAATCCGGTGAGTTCCATGGACAAGTTGCAGGCGATGCAGGTGTTCACCCGCATCGTGGAGGTGAACAGTTTTTCCAAGGCGGCGGACACGCTGGGCCTGCCCCGCGCGTCCGTCACCACCATCATCCAGAACCTGGAAGGCTTCCTGGGCGTGCGCCTGCTGCAACGGACGACCCGGCGCCTGAGCCTGACGCCGGATGGGGCCGCCTATTATGAACGCGCTGTCCGCATCCTGTCCGACATCGACGAGGCGGAGTCCTCGTTCGCCAACATGAAAAAGAACCCGCGCGGGAAGCTGCGCGTCGACATGCCGGGCGCCATCGGCCGGCTGCTGGTCATTCCCCGCATCCATGAGTTCCGCCGCCAATATCCCGACATCGACCTGATGATCGGCATGGGTGACCGGCCGGTCGACCTGGTGCAGGACGGCGTGGACTGCGTGGTGCGTGTCGGGCATTTGCAGGACAGCAGCCTGATCGCCCGCCGCGTGGGTGTATTCCAGGGCGTCACCTGCGCCAGCCCGGCCTATGTCGCCGCCCACGGCATGCCGGAAACGCTGGAGGATTTGGAACGTCACCAGGCCGTGAACTATTTCCACAGCCGCACCGGCAAGGTCCTGGACCTGTCCTTCATCGTGAATGGCGAGGTGCAGGAGGTGAAGACCGCCGGCCCCGTGGCCGTCAACGATTCCGACGCCTACCTGACCTGTGGGCTGGAAGGCCTGGGCATCATCCAGCCGCCCTACTTCATGGCCAAGCCCCACCTGCTGTCCGGACAGCTGGTGGAATTGTTGCCGCGCTGGAAGCCGGAGCCCATGCCCATCTCCGCCGTCTATCCCCACAACCGCCACCTGTCACCCAAGGTGCGGGTGTTCGTGGATTGGGTGGCCGACCTGTTCGACGCCTGCCCCCTGTTCAACGGCCAGGCCACCAGCCATTGCCCCGACAAGCCCCCCGCGCCAGTGCCTGCCAACGTGGAGGAAGAGGAGAAGTGCCTTATTTGCGCGTAACTTCCTCTTGAGATACACCTTTTGAGTGATGGTTGTCGATTAGCTGCCCCGACCTACTCTAATATCCAAGAGGACGTCAGCATGGGGATTGTGCATGGTTACCACCTTGGCCATTGGGCCCGGCGACACCAAGATCGTAGGCGCGGCTAAAAGCGTCTGGAACCAAGCCAAGGGGAAGCCATACACCTGGGGCGGCCACACAACGAACGGATTTGATTGCTCTGGGTTTACAATCTATGTGCTGCAGCAGGCGTATCCGTCAGGAGGCTTCACCTTCATGACGGCTGCAAGCATTTTCAGCAGCCCTAGTTTCACGGCCGTAAAGGGAAATCCGGAAATTGGCGATCTCATTTGCTTCCCCCAGGGGCCGGATGTACCGCACGATCATGTCGGTATAGTCTATGACACCACGCACTGGATTGGTTCCCAATCATCGACTGGCGTGGCACTCGTGTCGCTCAATGACTTTTTCTGGTCAAAGAAGCCACATTTCTTCATCAGGTTGTTGAAGGCTATCAGTTGAGGTTGCCTTCCATGAAACCGATCCACGCACTGGCTGTTGCTCTACCCATGGTGCTGGGCTCTTCACCCGACGCCCAATCTGGGCCGCCGTTTTGGCAAAAGACATGGACAGTCACCGCAATCGAGGGGGCAACCTCGATAGATCGCGCGTCGCTATCGTCCACGATCGGTTTGCAGATTGTCATGAAGGCCGACGCGCTGACGGATCCCCTGGCTGAGGACTGCACACGCGCCTTGAGCTATGACGACATCAAATCCAGGCCAATCGCGGATCTCAATCAGCATTTTGGCGCCAACTGGACATGGCCGTCGTTCTCAGGGACGCAGGTCACTTATGGCTGGGTCCGTTGTGACGGCAGCAACGTCGGTGCCTTCGCCTTTGTTGATCCGCAGAAGGCGTATCTGTTTTATGAAGCTGGCGCGATCCTTGTGCTGAAGTAGGTCCGCCAGCTCGCTATCCATCGACGATAGACGGCCCAATGCCGCGATTATGCGGTTTTTCCTAAACAGAGTATTCGCATTATCGCGTATTCCGCCTAGGGCACCGTTCGCTATGATGGAACGGTCGCTGCGGTGCCGAGCACGTGCTGGGCAGCGGCCCTAGTCCAGGACCCGGTTCGTGGTCCGCCTTTCGTGAAACGCCCCACTCGGGGCCTCAACCCTGTCTCGCGGCCTGATCGTCCTTTCCACTGGGAAGGGCGTGGACGCGTTGTCCCTGGCGTGTCCGTGGTGCTCTGTCACCGCCGGCCGCGCCGCCCCATGCCTGACGCCGGCACCCTGTTGCCGGGAGCGCGGCGATACCGCCGCCCGCCTCCGCGCCGATTTGACGGCGGGAAACGGGACGCGACCGCCGCCCTTCCCGGCTTATGCCTGGCGCCGCCCGCCCGTAAGGAGTTCGTTCGATGGCTACCCCGATTGCTGACGCCCGGAACCCCCTGACGCTCGTCCATCCCATGGGCGACGCTGTAGCCCGCCCCGTGTCCAATCCCCTGGCCGGCGACAGGCCCATCCCCGCCCGCCTGCTGACGTCCGATACCCGCGTCACGCTGACGGTCCTTGCGACCCTGGGCATGGGTCTGTCGCTGTTCGCCGGCCTGGCGCTGTGCGACCTGCTGCCCTTCATTGGTGTCATGGTGCGGGGCTTCTAACCGAAGCCTGCTCACGTCCCCACCTTGGAACGTCGCCGCGGCAGGCAGGCCACGGCGCGTCTCCATGTCCCCGGCCCCCGGGATTGTTCGCCCGATACGAATTGTGTTGCCGTGAAGCGCTGATTTATTCGGCGCAAGCACCGGCATACAGTCCACCCTGTCAAAACCAGGAGGGGCGCTTCGGCGTCCATGTGAAATGTCCAGGCCATCGCGCCATAATCTGTGTGAAAAAACGGCCAGTGGGCTTGCCGCTGGGCCGGATGAGGTGACGGTGTGCGAGACGCGCATCCCGGGCTATGCCCAGGATGTGACCTTGCGCCTGTACCGTCCGGCCGTGGCGCGCAAGACGCTGCGGCCGTCACTGCCCGTCGTGCTGGTTTTCCACGGCGGCGGCTTCACCAAGGGCGGGTTGGACGACGCCGACCCGGCGGCCCGCTTCATCGCAACTCATACCCCCGCCTTCGTCATTTCCGTCGGGTATTCCCTGGCCCCCGCCCACCCCTTTCCGGCAGCCCCCGGCGACGCCTATCGCGCCGCGCTGTGGGCCACCGAGCACGCCAAGGATTTCGGCGGGGCCGCCAATCGCTTGGGCGTCGCGGGCTATGACGCCGGCGGCCACATCGTCGCCTCGCTCACCTTCATCACCCGCGACCAGGGCGACGTGCCGCTGAAGGCCCAGGTTCTGGTCGGACCCATGTTGGACCCCAGCCTGACCCGGGTGGGGGATGAGGCGGCGCTGGGCTCGGACATCACCGTCGCCGACTGCGCCAAATGCTACCGCGCCTACCTGCCGGAGGCGGCGCAGCGCCTGCACCCCTATGCCGCACCCCTGGAATCCCGGCGGCTGGCCGGCCTGCCCCCAGCCTTGATCGTCACGGCCCAAAACGACGTGCTGCATGTCGAGGCCGAGAAGTACGCGGGCCAGCTGATCGCGGCCGGCGTGTCCACCGAAGTGACCCGTTTCCCCCGCGTTTCCCATGCCGACCTGGCGGCCGACCCCGGCGCCCTGGCGGCCATCGCCAATTTCCTCGGGCGCCGCCTGTAACGCCCCACCAAGTTGTTTTGAAGGAGTACATCCCATGACCGACCCCCGCACAAAGCCCGCACGAACCAAGCTGGTGCTGGCGCTGGCCTCTGGCGTCGCCCTGGCCGCCATCGGCGGCTTTTTCGCCCACGGGCATGGTGATGCCCAGGCGTCCGCCCCAGCCACCGCCGCCCCGCTGGCGGAGGTGGAGGTCGCCCCCGTGCTGAGCCGCACCGTCGTCGACTGGCAGAGCTATTCCGGCCGGCTGGAAGCCGTGGAGCATGTGGACATCCGTCCGCAGATCTCCGGCCCCATCGTGGCCGTCAACTTCAAGAACGGCGCCCTGGTGAAGAAGGGCGACCTGCTGTTCACCATCGACCCCCGCCCCTTCCAGGCGGCGGTGGACCAGGCGGAGGCGGCGCTGTCGTCCGCCCAGTCACGCCTGCGCTTCGCCACCACCGACCTGGAACGCGCCCGCAAGCTGATCAGCAGCAACGCCATCCCCCAGCGTGACCTGGATGACCGGGAGAACACCGCCCGCACCGCCGCCGCCGACGTCAAGGCGGCCGAGGCGGCGCTGGAGGTGGCGCGCCTGAACCTGAGCTACACCCGCGTGGTGGCACCGGTGGACGGCCGCGTCAGCCGGGCGGAGATCACCGTGGGCAACATCGTGGCGGCCGGTGCCGCCTCGGTGCCGCTGACCACGCTGGTCTCCGTCTCGCCCATCTATGCCTCCTTCGACGTGGATGAGCAGACCTACCTGCGCCACATCGCCAGCGTGAAGGACGGCAACGCCCCGGTGCAGCTGGGCCTCGCCACCGAGGACGGCTATTCCCGCACCGGCGTGGTGGAGCATGTGGACAACCACCTGGACACGGTGTCCGGCACCATCCGCGTGCGCGCCAAGTTCGACAACCCGGACGGCATGCTGGTTCCCGGCCTGTACGCCCGCATCAAGGTGGGCGGCAGCAGCCCGCACGACGCCCTGCTGGTGGACGACCGCGCCATCGGCACCGACCAGGACAAAAAGTACGTGCTGGTGGTGGGTGACGACAACAAGGTCGCCTACCGCGAGGTCGCCCTGGGCGGCATGCAGGACGGCCTGCGCGTCATCACCAAGGGCCTGAAGGCCGGTGAGCGCATCGTCGTCAACGGCGTGCAGTTCGCCCGCCCCGGCGACACCGTGAAGCCCAAGAACGTCGCCATGGCGGGTGAGACCGCCCTTCCCGAGACCCGGCACGCCGGCGCCGCCCTATGAGGCCCCTCATGAGGCCAAGGCCCATGTCGCCACCGGCGCCCACCCGTTTCCTTAGAGACCTGCCATGAACATCTCACGCTTCTTCATCGACCGGCCGATCTTCGCCGGCGTGCTGTCGGTGGCCATTTTCGTGGCCGGCCTGATATCCGTGTTCCAACTACCTATCTCGGAATATCCCGAGGTGGTGCCCGCCACCGTGGTGGTGCACGCCCAATATCCGGGCGCCAACCCCAAGGTCATCGCCGAGACCGTCGCGGCGCCGCTGGAAGAGCAGATCAACGGCGTCGAGAACATGCTGTACATGCAGTCGCAGGCCAACAGCGACGGCAACCTGGCGGTGACGGTGACCTTCAAGCTGGGCACCAACCCCGACCTGGCCCAGCAGATGGTGCAGAACCGCGTCTCGCAGGCGCTGCCCCGCCTGCCGGAGGATGTGCAGCGCCTGGGTGTGACAACGATCAAGAGCTCCCCCACCCTGACCATGGTGGTGCACCTGATCTCGCCCAATGACCGCTATGACATGACCTATCTGCGCAACTATGCCGTCCTGAACGTGAAGGACCGGCTGGAACGCATCCAGGGCGTGGGCCAGGTGCAGGTCTGGGGCTCGGGCGACTATTCCATGCGCGTCTGGCTGGACCCGCAGAAGGTGGCTCAGCACAACCTGACGGCCGAGGACGTGGTGGCGGCCATCCGTGACCAGAACGTCCAGGTGGCGGCCGGCGTCATCGGCTCTTCCCCGTCGGTGAAGGGCGTGCCCCTGCAGCTGTCGGTCAATGCCCGCGGCCGTCTGCGGACGGAAGCCGAGTTCGGCGACATCATCCTGCAGACCACAGCCGACGGCGGTGTCACCTATCTGCGCGACGTGGCCCGCATCGAGCTGGCGGCCTCGGAGTACGGCCTGCGCGCCCTGCTGGACAACAAGCCGGCCGTGGCCATGGCCATCAACCAGTCGCCGGGCGCCAACTCTCTGGCCATTTCCGACCAGGTGCGCCAGACCATGACGGAACTGGCGGCCGACATGCCGCCGGGCGTGGAATACCGCATCGTCTATGACCCGACGCAGTTCGTCCGCGCCAGCATCAACGCCGTGATCCACACCCTGCTGGAAGCCATCACCCTGGTGGTGATCGTGGTCATCGTCTTCCTGCAGACCTGGCGGGCGTCCATCATCCCCCTGCTGGCCGTGCCCGTGTCCATCGTCGGCACCTTCGCCCTGCTGCTGGCCTTCGGCTATTCCATCAACGCGCTGTCGCTGTTCGGCATGGTGCTGGCCATCGGCATCGTGGTCGACGACGCCATCGTCGTGGTGGAAAACGTCGAGCGCAACATCGAGGCCGGGCTGTCGCCCAAAGAGGCCACCTATCAGGCCATGCGTGAGGTCAGCGGTCCCATCATCGCCATCGCCCTGACCCTGGTGGCCGTGTTCGTGCCGCTGGCGGCCATGACCGGCCTCACGGGGCAGTTCTACAAGCAGTTCGCGATGACCATCGCGATCTCCACCGTCATCTCCGCCTTCAATTCGCTGACCCTGTCCCCCGCCCTGGCCGCCCTGCTGTTGAAGGGGCACCATGATGGCCAGGATTGGCTGACGCGCGGCATGAACACCGTGCTGGGCCCCTTCTTCCGCGGCTTCAACGCCGTGTTCCACCGGGGTTCCCAGGCCTATGGCAACAGTGTGGGCGGCGTCATCCGCCACAAGGGCATCATGGTCGGCCTGTACCTCGGCCTGCTGGCGTTCACCGTCTTCCTGGGCAACACCGTGCCCGGCGGCTTCGTCCCCGCCCAGGACAAGGAATATTTGGTGACCTTCGCCCAGCTGCCCAACGGCGCCTCGCTGGACCGGACGGAGGAGGTCATCCGCAAGATGTCGGAGATCGCCCTGAAGCAACCGGGCGTGACCAACGCCGTCGCCTTCCCCGGCCTGTCGGTCAACGGCTTCACCAACAGCTCCAGCGCCGGCATCGTCTTCGTCCCGCTGGACCATTACGACAACCGGCCGGGCCATATCTCGGCCGCCCAGATCGCCGCCAACCTGCGCCAGCAGTATGCCGGCATCAAGGACGCCTACATCGCCGTCTTCCCGCCCCCGCCCGTCATGGGCCTGGGCACCCTGGGCGGTTTCAAGCTGCAGCTGGAGGATACCGGCGCCCTGGGGTACGAGGCCATGGCCAAGGCCTCCAACGACTTCATCGCCAAGGCTATGAAGACACCGGAGCTGGGGCCGACGTTCTCCAGCTACCAGATCAACGTGCCGCAGCTGAACGTGGACCTGGACCGGGTGAAGGCCAAGCAGCTGGGCGTGTCGGTCAACGACGTCTTCGACACCATGCAGATTTATCTGGGGTCGCTGTATGTCAACGACTTCAACAGCTTCGGCCGCGTCTACCAGGTGCGGGTGCAGGCGGACGCCCCGTTCCGCGCCCATGCCGAGGACATCGGCCTGCTGAAGACCCGCAACGCCCAGGGCATGATGGTGCCGCTGTCGTCGCTGGTCAGCGTCAGCCCGACCTATGGCCCGGAAATGGTGGTGCGCTACAACGGCTACACCGCCGCCGACATCAACAGTGGCCCGGCCCCCGGCTATTCCACCAACCAGGCCCAGGCGGCGGCGGAGCGGATCGCGCATGAGGTCCTGCCCCGGGGCATCAAGCTGGAATGGACGGACCTGACCTATCAGCAGATCCTGGCCGGCAACTCCGCCCTGTGGGTCTTCCCCATCAGCGTGCTGCTGGTCTTCCTGGTGCTGGCCGCGCAGTACGAAAGCCTGACCCTGCCGCTGGCCATCCTGCTGATCGTGCCCATGAGCCTGATGTCGGCCCTGGCGGGTCTGTGGCTGACGGGCGGGGACAACAACATCTTCACCCAGATCGGCTTCATGGTGCTGGTGGGCCTATCGGCCAAGAACGCCATCCTGATCGTGGAGTTCGCCCGTGAGCTGGAAATCCACGGCAAGACCCCCGTCCAGGCCGCGATCGAGGCCAGCCGCCTGCGGCTGCGCCCCATCCTGATGACCTCCATCGCCTTCATCATGGGTGTCGTGCCCCTGGTGATGTCGACGGGGCCGGGTGCCGAAATGCGCCACGCCATGGGTGTCGCCGTGTTCTTCGGCATGCTGGGCGTGACCGTCTTCGGCCTGGGCCTGACGCCGGTGTTCTACGTCCTGCTGCGCAAGCTGGCGGGTGGCAAGCTGATCACCCATGAGAAGTTGGAGCAGCCCGCCATCGGCACCCACGCGGCCCAACACGCCGCCGAGTGATCGCACCCGCCGCCTTCCTCTCCCCCCTACAGGCGGCGGTTACGATGCGGCCCGGGCTCCGTAAGGGAGCTCGGGCCGTTTTTTATTGCGCCGGCTATTGGCCGTGACTGGCGACCGCTAGGCCTTGGACCTGTTCGCGCGCATTCGGAAGAGCGTAAGGATAATCGCGGTCAAGAACAGCAGTTGGGCGCAGACGAGCATGACCAACAGGAACTGATGAACCGGATCATGCGATTTGAGACAAACGCGTAAGGCGGGAGCGCTTCCAGCCATAGCCGCTATCGCCCCCGACAAGATCATTCCCGGTTTCCTGTTCACGATGACCAACCTATCGAAATTGTGGGCGGCGGCGTCACCGCGCAATGGCATCATGGGTGGCGGTTCGCGCATATCCTGAAGATGGCACCACCTGCATGGGATGTCGATCGACACCCTGTGAGGCAAAGAGCATCAGGCAGCCCGGCCTGTCTCCGCTGCTATTGGCCTGATCCAGTGTCCTGATTAGCAATCGAGTGTCTCCCTGCCCGCACTTTTTTAACAAGCGCCGCAACAATCACTAAAATTGAAATAACTATGCAGAATATGGAGCCAGTAACGAAAATTGACTTAAGAATACTGTCCGATTCCAAGGCATAGACAAGGAATCCTATGCTTGCAATTAGCACGGCCAGTGCTCTTGGTATCAGATATTTCTCTCTTTCATCCATTGAATAACCTCCAGGAGTTGAAATTTCGGCAGAATAATAAAGCCCAGCTATAGATAGAAGCCCCAGAGAGGCAAGCCTCCATGGCAATTAGATCGCTCGTGCCCCGATGCAAGCCCAACCAGTCACCGAATTATTACCGCCTTGCCCCTGGCCCGCCAGGCACCCGCCTTCTATCGTCTCGGCACCCTTTCCCGAGATGCCCGACCGGACGGTGACCCATGATGCAGGCGGCTGTGCCTTCCTCCACCACCCCCAACTCCACCCCCACCGGCGCGGTGGCGGACGCCGCCGCCGTTCGCGGCCAACTGAAGGCCTGGCTGGTGGAGCATGCCTATCCCCTGTGGTGGGAGGTGGGGGCGGACCGTGTGCATGGCGGCTTTCATGAGAAGCTGGGGCTGGACGGCAAGCCCACCAACGACGCCCGCCGCGCCCGCGTGCAGGCCCGCCAGGTCTATTCCTATTCCGTCGCCGCCCGGTCGGGCTGGAATGGCCCGGTGCGCGAGGCGGCCGAGCATGGCCTGACCTTCTTCCTGAACCATTACCGCCGGCCCGACGGCCTGTTCCGCACCAAGGTGGCGCCGGACGGCACCGCGCTGGACGATACCGTGGTGCTGTACGACCAGGCCTTCGCCCTGTTCGCCCTGGCCGCCGCGCAGAGCGCCACGCCGGAGAACCGGCTGGCGGAGGAGATGGCGGTGGCCATGCGCCAGCGCCTGCTGGACACCCTGCACCATGCCCAGGGCGGGTTCGAGGAGAGCCATCCCCGCACCCTGCCCCTGCTGTCCAACCCGCACATGCACATGCTGGAGGCCTGCCTGGCCTGGATGGAGCAGGGCGGCGACGCCGGCTGGCGTGACTTGGCGGAGGAGATCGTGGGCCTGGCGCTCACCCGCTTCATCGACGACGACATGGGCGGGCTGAAGGAGTTCTTCGACGGCGACTGGCGGCCCCAGGCCGGCACCCCCGGCCGCATCGTGGAACCCGGCCACCAGTTCGAATGGTCGTGGCTGATGCTGCGCTGGTCCGCCCTGAGCGGCAGCAAGGCGGCGGCCGACGCCGCCTGGCGCATGATGGCCATCGGCGAGGGGCCGGGCGTGGACCCGGCGCGCGGTGTCGCCATGAACGCCCTGCTGGACGACCTGACCCCGCACGACCCCGTCGCCCGCCTGTGGCCGCAGACGGAGCGCATCAAGGCCGCCGTGCTGGCGGCCCTGGCCACCCGCGACGACGCCGACCGCAGCGACGGCTACTGGACCATGGCGGCCAACGGCGGGCGCGGCCTGATGAAATACTTCGACACGCCAGTGAAGGGCCTGTGGCGCGACCGCCTGAACCCGGACGGCAGCTTCGTCGAGGAGGCGGCGCCGGCCAGCAGCTTCTACCACATCGTCTGCGCCATCCAGGAACTGGACCGGGCTCTCGCCACCATCGGTCATCCGGGCTGAAACCCTTGTTCTGACGTCAGAACAGCCGCTCCAGGCGTTCCGGCCCTGCAGGGAAACCCTGGCGGGGCCAGGGCCGATTGGGGTATGGGCTTATGCCGGGTCCGATGGCTGGCGAGGAACGGAGCATGAGCGTGGTGCAGGATATGGTCGGCGCGTCCGCGTCCCCCAACTGGGGCCGCATTCCCGCCGTGACCGTGACGGCCAATGCCCGCCTGGCCGGCACCACCGTCCTGCTGGAGACCGACGCCGGCCCGCTATGGCTGACGCTGCACAATTTCGGCGTCCGCCTGCGGACGGGGGAGCGCGCCATCGGCGGCTATGGCCTGCTGGCGGTGGAGCCGGAGGCCCTGGCGCCGGTCCTGACGGCCGAGGAAGGCCGCACCGTGGTCACGGCCGGCGACCTGACCCTGACGCTGGACCATGCGCCCCTGTCCTTCACCCTCAGGCACGGCGAACGGGTGGTGCAATCCTCCCCCACCGATGGGCATTTCGTCCGCCGCTTCCGCCTGCCGCCCTTCGCCAAACTGGACGGCGCCTGGTTCGTCAGCCTGGACCTGAAATCGGGCGAGCCTGTCTACGGCCTGGGGGAGAAGTGGGGGCAACTGGACCATCGGGGACAGTTGCTGCGGTCGCGCAATGAAGACGCGCTGGGCGTCAATGGGCAGTGGTCCTACAAGAACACGCCCTTCGCCTGGTCGCCGGAGGGCTGGGGCCTGCTGGCCCACACGCCCGCCCCGGTGACCCACGGCGTTGGCTACGCCCCCTGGTCGCAGCGGGCCTATGCCCTGGTGGTGGAGGATGACCACCTGGACCTGTTCCTGTTCACCGGCGACAACGGCGCGGCCCTGCTGAAACAATACACCGGCCTGACCGGCCGGGCGCCGGTGCCGCCGTTGTGGAGCCTGGGTGTCATCCTGTCCAAGGCCTATTACCGTACACCGGAGGAGGTCATCGCCGTGGCGACGGAGGTGCGGGCCAAGGGCATGCCCTGCGACACCATCACCTTCGACGGCCGCGCCTGGCAGGACACTGACACCCGTTTCGCCTTCGAATGGGACCCCAAGCGCTTTCACGACCCGGCCGCCACGCTGGCGACCCTGAAGGCCATGGACTTCAAGATCTGCGCCTGGGAATACCCGCTGGTGTCGGTCAACAACCCCCTATTCGATGAGCTGGCGGCCAAGGGCTGGCTGCTCAAGGACCGGCGCACGGGCGGGGCCTATCGCTATCAATGGGACCTGGAGCCATTCGGCCCTGTCCTGACCCCCCTGCCCGATAGCGGTCTGATCGACTTCACCCACCCCGACGCCTACGCCTACTGGCGCGATTGCCACAAGCCGCTGTTCGAGGCTGGCGTGGACATGATCAAGGCGGATTTTGGCGAGCAGGTGGAACCCGACATGCTGGCCAGCAATGGCGAGACCGGGCACGCCCTGCACAATGTCTACGCCCACCTTTATAACCGCTGCGTCTATGAGGCGGCAGAGACCTACTGCGCCAGCGGGCCCTTCCTGTTCTCCCGCGCCAGCTGGATCGGGGCGCAACGCTATCCCGCCCAATGGGGCGGCGATCCGCAGGCGGATTGGGAGGGCATGGCCGCCAACCTGCGTGGCGGCCTGTCCTGGGGCCTGAGCGGCGCGCCTTACTACGCCACCGACGTCGGCGGCTTCTACCGCGACCAGCGCGACCCCATCCTGTATGTCCGCTGGGCACAGGCGGCCGTCTTCTCCGCCCACATGCGCCTGCATGGCATCGGCCCGCGTGAGCCGTGGTCCTATGGGCCGGAGGCGGAGGCCGCGACCCTGGCCGCCCTGAAGCTGCGCTATCGCCTGATCCCGTATCTGCACGCCGCGATGGAGGCAGCCACCGCCACCGGCCTGCCAGTGCAGCGCGCCATGGCCCTGGCCTGCCCGGACGACCGCGCCGCCTGGGCCTTCGAGGATCAGTTCTTCTGCGGCCCCGACCTGCTGGTGGCGCCCTGCCTGAACCCGGCGGGCACCGTCACCGTCTATCTGCCGGCCGGACAGTGGCACCAGTTCCCGGACGGCGCGGTGCTGGAAGGTGGGCGCGTCCACACCCTGACCCTGGATCTCGACGAGATGGCGGTGTTCGCCCGCGCCGGCACCCGCATTCCCCTGGGCCCCGAGGTTGAGCACACCGGCGCCCTGGGCGGCCGGCCGGTCGTGGCGGGGTATTGGACGGCAGGCTGAGCTTCCTTACGGCAGCCAGCCGGGAATGGCCTTCATTTCCGACCGACGCGAAAGGGTGGCCCAGGCATCGGCCCAGCAGCAGCCGTGGTCCTGGCCGGGCACGGTGATGACGCTGGCCTGGGCGCCAGGCTGGTGCGCCACGAAAGACTGGGCGATGGCGACGTTCACCACCTTGTCATCGGCACCGACGAAATGAACCTGGGGCCGGCCCGCCAGCTTGGCGGCGTCGGCGACGGGGTCGACCGACTGCGACAGCGGCGTCAGATCCAGCATCTTGGTCCACAGGCCGAAGTCCAGGTTACCCGACACGGTGACCAGGCCGGCCACGTCGGCCCGCCGCTCCGCCAGCACCGCCGCCAGGCCGCCGCCGCCGGAATAGCCCACCAGCACCAGGCGCTGCACGCGGGCATCGGCCTTCAGCCGGTCCAGCGCCAGGCCGGCGCTGTCCACCACCTCCGGCGCCAGGCGGGCCTTGGTCCAGTAGCCCACCTGGCAGTTCCGCAGGCGGGATTCCATCACATATTGGCAGGGCCGGGCCAGATAGGCCACGGGGCCGGGGCCGGGATGGGCCATGGCCAAGCGCAGGGCCAAGGGGTCGGTGGGGGTCGGGTCCTGCGCCGGCTGGGTCGGCGTCAGATAGGCCAGGCCGTCGCCCTCGATATAGACGGTCAGCACGTCGCCGCCGGCGCCAGGGACGTAGGGTTTGACCGCCGTCGCCAGGTCAAAGCTGCCCGCCGACAGGTAATCCCAGCGCCAGCCGCCGGCCTGGGCCAGCGCGGGCCCGCGTTCCTGCCGGCCGTGAATGCCGGAACAGGCGGCCAGGCCGCCCGCCAGCACCAGCGCCACCAGGACCCGCAGCCGCATGGCGCCTTAGACCTTCTTCGCCTTGAGGTCTGCCAGCGCCTGGGCCACGCGGCCGATCACCGCTCCCCACTGGCCCCATTCCGTCTGCCGGAACAGCCGGACGGAGGGATACCACGGCGTGTCGTCGCGGTTCTGCAGCCAGCGCCAATCCGGCAGCAGGGGCAGCATGACCCAGGCCGGGCGGCCCAGCGCGCCAGCCAGATGCACCGGGGAACTGTCGATGGAGACCAGCAGGTCGACCTCCGACAGGATGGCGGCCGTGTCTTCGAAATCCCAAATCTCGGGGCTGAGGCTGACGACGTGCTTGGCCATGGCGGCGGGCGGGTTCAACGCCTGCTCTTCCTTCGGCCCTTTTTGCACCGAGAACAGGGTGATACCGTCCTGGGCCAGCGGCGCCAGCATCTCCAGTTCCATGGAGCGGTTGGCGTCGTTGAAATGGGTGGGGCGGCCGGCCCAGAGGAAGGCCACCTTCAGACCCTTGTACGGCGCCAGGCGCTTGCGCCAATGCTCCCGCCGGTCGGGCAGCGCCGACAGGTAGGGCATGGGCTCGCCCGGCAACTGGCTGAGCTGCAGGCCCATGATCATGGGCAGGCTCATCATCTCCGCATGGACATCGAAGTACGGCGGCAGCTCACCGCGCAGGGTCAGGGCATCGAAGCCCTTCATCCGCCGGGCCAGGCTAGCGGTCTCATGGTTGATTTCCAGGATGACGTTGGCCTGGCTCTTTTCCTTGGCCCAGGCGACCATGCGCATGAACTGGAAGGTGTCGCCGTAGCCCTGCTCATCATGGATCAGCAGCGTCTTGCCCGGAATGGGGCGGCCATCCCAGCGCGGGCGCTGAACCTTGCGTTCGATACGCGTGGTATGCGCCAGGCTGTAGCGGTAGGCGTATTCGCGCCAGCCGCGGTCGAACTCCCCCAGCAGCAGCAGGGTTTCCGCCAGGTCGAAACGGGTGGAGAGATGCCCCGGCAGGGCGTCCACCAGCATTTCCTGGATGGGCTTGGCCTCAAGCACCCGGCCCTGCACGCGCAGGGCCTGAGCCAACAGGGCCCACAGCGTCACCGGCCCGGTACCGCTGGCCAGCAGCGGGCGGATCATGGCCTCGACCTCGACACCCCGCCCCGCGATCAGCATGGGACGGACCTGCTGCTCCAATTCCTTCATGTCCATGGCGGCGGGCCCCGTCAGGTGGCGGCCGGCTTGCGGCGGCGGCCGACCGGCTTGGCCGCCTCCACCGACTCAGCCGCTGGCTCGGGCGCGGGCGCCTTGGCGGCGGCCTTGGGCGTGGCCTTCCGGGCGGCCGGCTTCTTGGCCGGCTCCGCCACCGTCGGGGCGGGCGCGTCCGGGGCGTTGGGGTCGATGCCCAAGGCGGCCAACAGCGGCGTGAGCTGGGCCGCGAAAGGGCGCCAGCGGCCGACGCTGCTGCGGAAGATGGGCTGGCGCACCTGGTTCAGGCTGGCGGTGCGGATGGTGCGCTGGGTCTTGTGGAAGTCCAGGCAGGCGGGGTCCCAGGCCAGGCCGCAGAACTCGATCAGGCGGCGGGCCTGACCTTCCAGGTCGTCCACCACCTCCTCATACTGCACCTCGATGAAGCGGTCGGCCGGCAGCACGGCGCGCCAATGGTCCATCAGCCGTTCGTAGGCCCGATAGAACTGGCCCAGTTCCGCCAGATCGTAGGTGAACAGCTGTTCGCGGGTGAACAGCTTGGTGTAGCAGGACAAGCAGGTGTCCACCGGATCGCGGCGCACATGGATGATGCGGGCGTCCGGCAGCGCCAGGTTGATCAGGCCGGCGAACAGGAAGTTGGACGGCATCTTGTCCACGACCTTGCGGCGGCTGCCGGCCAGCGGACGCACAAAGTCCAGGTAGCGCTGGCCCAAGCCGCCACAGATTTCCGGCGTCAGGTGGGGAGCGGTCTGCGGATAGGGCCCCAGCTGATTCACCAGGGCGTTGAAGGTCGAGAGTTCTCCGGCGGCGGCCACCTGCGGGTGGCTGGCCAGGATCTGTTCGATCAGGGTGGTGCCCGACCGGGGCATGCCCAGCACGAACACCGCCTGATCGCTTCCCGCCAGGGTGGCCTTGGCCTTCCCGAAGATGCCGGCCGGGAAGGCAGCGGCAATGTCGGCCATCCAGCGTTCGGTCGCAGCGGAATCATAGCTGAAGGTGGCGCGCTTCTGGCGATTGCCCTCGTTCAGGTAGCCGAAGGCCCGGTCGGCGTCGCCGATGTCCATCCAGGCCTTGCCCAGGGCGAAATTCAAGGCAGTGCGATCCGTCTGCGACTGCAGGGGGTCGGGCCCGTACAGCAGGGATTCCATTCGGGTGACGGCGGGATCGCCCGCCTGGAAGCGGTGCAGGTCGGACAGGTTGAACCAGGCGGAGGCGGAGCGCGGATACTGCGCCAGCACCTGTTCGAAGGCGACCTTGGCCTCACCCTTGTCGCCGCGCTCCATCAACACGACGCCCCGGTTGATCAGGGCCTTTTCCGGGGCGAAGCCCAGCGTCTTCGACGCCTTGTCGAAGGCGGCCAGCGCCTCTTCATGAAGGCCGACGGCCTGCAGCACCTCACCCAGGACGTTCTGCGCCTCGCCATTCTCGGCCTGGATGGAAACGGCGCGGCGGGCATCGCCCAGCGCTTCCTCCAGACGTTCCAGGTGGCGCAGCGCCGTGGCGCGCACGGTCAGGGCGCCGGCATGCAGGGGGGCGTAGCTCAGCAGCGCATCGATCCAGCGCAGCGCCTCCTCATTCCGGTTACGGCCCAGTTCCACCGCCGCCGCGTTGATGTACGCGTCCGAGAGGCGCGGGTTCAGGTCGATGGCCTTGCGCGCCGCGGCCAGCGCCTCGTCCGGGCGGCCCAGATCGTTCAGCAGATTGGCCAGGTTGCTCTGCGCCTCGGCGTAGGCGGGCGCCAAGTTCAGGGCGTATTCATAGCGCTGGCGGGCCTGGTCCAGCCGGCCCATGCGCTTCAGCGTGTTACCCAGGTTGTTGTGGGCCTCGGCGTAGTTGGGCTGCAGGGCCACCACCCGCTCCAGGCAAGACAGGCTGTCATCCAGCTTGCCCGCCTCCTGCAGGATGATGCCCAGGTTGTTCCAACCCGCCACCAGGGTGTTGTCCATCGTGACGGCGCGGCGGGCGGCGACCTCGGCCTCCGCCAACAGGCCGCGCTGGCGCAGCATCTCACCCAGGTTGCTGAGGTAGACGGAGGGGACGCGAGGCGCCTGGCAGGCACGCCGCAGATGGTCGATGGCCAGATCCAGATTGCCGTAGGCGTGCGCCATCAGGCCCATCAGGTGCAGGGCGTCCGACTGCCCGGGCCACAGCGCCAGCACGTGTTGGCACAACCGTTCGGCCTGGTCGGCCTGGCCGGCGTTCCAATGGGCATGGGCCTGGCCCAGCGCCTGCTCAACGGTCATGGTGTTCTGCGGTTGGGTGCTCATGGCTTCGCGCGCTTCGTCAGGAAGGGGTCGGGGCGGGTATTGGTTCAGGGCGTGCGTTTGGGCGGCACCGGCAGGGCCTTCAACGCCGCCGCCAGGCCATTCAACTGCACCGGGATGTCCATGGCGGCCTTGTCGCCATTGATGTAGCGGACGGCAAGAACCTTACCGCCGGTGAAGTGGTCCAGAACCTTGCCGTCTTCAAGGTCCGCCGCGGCGACGCAACCGCCCTGCTGGCAGGCGTCGAAGGGCAGGGCCAGCGGCTTGTCCTGGTCGACGGTCAGGGTGATGCCCGGTTGCAGCAGCACGCCCAGCGGCGTGGTCAGGATCAGGCGCGGCTTGCCCTCCGGCCCCAGGTAGCCGATCTGGACATGCAGCATCATGACATTCTGCGGGGTGACGATGGCGAACTGCTCGACGTAGCAGATGTCGGCCCCGGCATCGGTCTTGGCGCAGCTCTTGGACCATAGCGGCCCCGGCGCCTGCTTGACCTCCGGCCCCTTGGCGGCGGGGGGGCCCGCGGGAGGCGCCTTGACCGGTTCAGCCGCCGCCGCGGCGCCCCCCATGTGCGCCATCACGGTGCCGGCCGCCACGACAGCCGCCACTGCCCTCGCCATCATGCTCATCTCGGTACTCCGGCCCCTGCAAGTATGCGGTACATCCGCTTATAGAATGAAATGGCGGCATACCGCCACGCCCGAACACGGCCCTGGTCCTGCGGGACCCTTGCCCCGCATGAATGGGCATTAAGGGACTAACCAGCAGGGCGATAACAACGTCAAGTGCTCAAACGCTTTTCCGCCAGCATTTGCCTGATCGGGCACATGGCGGCCGATGTACCCAGCGAAATCACGAGCCGCATCTGATCAATTCTGATAATTATGGCAAGTATCAACCAAGATATGGCGGCTCTTCATACGGCCGGGGGACGGCGAACCGCTGTTTGATTCGCGCCCTGCGGCGGTCAAAAGGCCCAGGTGGCGCGTAACACGCCGGCGTGGCTCTGGTAATCGCGGCGCAGGTCGCCCGTATATTCCAGCCGCAGGCTGACGCCATCGCCTTGGCGGAGGGTGGCGCCAACACCGATGGCCACGCCATCGGCGTCAACTTGGGCGGTGGTGCTGGCGAAGGCGACACCGGCCAGCACGCCCGTCGTGGCGACGGGGCCGTTCAGGTAGTCGTGCACCCAGGCCAGCCGCACCTCCGGCGCCAGCGTACCCAGCCCGGTATCGATACGGGTGGCCAGGACCGCGCCCACCTCCTGCGTGAGGTTGCTGGTGACCAGCGCATCGATGGACAGGCCGGCGATTCCGGCATCGTGTTCCTGGTAGCCGTGGTTGGTCAGCCGGACGGCCCGCAGGCTGTATTGCGGCGTCAGGGTCAGCGCCCCCGCCATGGGCAGGTCGTAGCCCACCGCCACCTTGCCCAGATATTGCTCCCCCCGTAATCGGCATTCGCCCGCGCGCCCAGGAAACCGATCCAGCGGCGTTGGTCGAACTGGTTGTAACCGACGCTGACCTGACCCTGGACGGACAAGCGCCCCCCGATGGCGTCCGGCCGCCAGACACCGTAGGCCGTCAGTTGGTAGCTGCCCACGCGCGTCAGGCTTTGGGCGGCCATCCCCTGGCCGACGGCGGCGCTGTTCAGCCAACTGAAGGCTAGGCCGGCCATCACCTGGTCATCGGCGTAGCCGTCGACGCCGATGACCAGACCGGCGCTGGAGGCGCGATAGCCCGCCACGTCCGCGGTGGTGGCGCGCAAGGCGCCGCCGCCCAGAACCTCTCCCCAGAGGACGCCCCGCTGGCCCTCGGATCCCGCCGCAGCACCGCTGCCCATCACCGCCGCCACGGTCTGCTGGCGCTGACTGATGGCCGTGGTCGTGGGGGTGGTCATGGTCAGGGCCATCTGCGGCGTCGTCTGGTTGGGCGCCAGTTGCGCCACCGCCCTTTGCTGGTCGGCGCCCGACAGGCCGGCCAAGGACGTCAGCACCGCCGCCTGGAAAGCCGTGGCAGCGGGGCCGCCGCCGGCCGCGATCATGTCCAGAGCGGCCCCAGTGCCCATGGCCGCCCCCCTTGGGCCCGCCCCACCGCAGCATAACGGGCGGTGGCCGGCGGGGTGGGGGTTGACGGACCGGTGGGCGTCGTCGTGCCGCCCCCGGTGGTGCCACCGTTGCCCGTGCCGCTATCCGTCCCGCCGGTGCCATTCCCGCCTGAGCCGGGGCCCGAACCAGCACCCGTGCCGCCCCCTGGGGTCCCACCAATCGTTTCCCCCGTGCCGCCCCCTGGGTACCCCCTGTCGTGCCCCCTGTGGTGCCGGAACCGGCGGTGTTCAGCATCAAGACCAGTTGGGTGTGGCCGCCGGTGGTGATGGTGGAACTGGTCACCGTGTAGCCAGCCGCCGTCAGCACCAGGTTCGATGCCGTGACGCCACCGCCGGCGGAGACGATGGTATAGCTGCCGGGCGTCAGCGCGCCGCCACCAGTGGGCCTGAGCGTGACCGCCCCGCCCGTCAGGCTGGCGCTGCCGCTGATCACCAAGCTGCCGTATCCGCTGGCGGAGGCGACGCCGATCACCAGGCCACCCCCCGTCTGGCTGTAGCTGCCGGTGATGTTGATGGCCGTATTGACCAACAGGGTGGCGCCGCTGTTGACCACGCCATGGGCGCCGACGTCCAGATGGTCGTTCAGCAGCAGCGTGCCGGCGATGAAGCGCACATCGGCCAGGCGGCTGGTGATGCTGCCCAGCCGGCTGGCGGCGCCCGTCAGCGTACCCGGCGCATCGTCGGTGCCGCCGCTGATGGCCAGGGCGATGGCGGATCGGTTCACGATGTCACCGGCGATGATCCCACTGTTGGCCAGGGTGCCCAGGGCGCCGCCGGCCGCGATGTACAGCGCCGTGGCACCACCGGCGGTGTTGGCCAGGGTGCCGGTGACATCAAGCCTGTCGAGGCCGCCGCCGACATAGTCGTTGCCGGCCACGGCCAACAGGTCGCCACCCTGGGTGACGCCGGTGGCGGACAGTCCTTCGACCCCGCTGGTCACGGCGGCGCCCCCGTAGCGCGAGCCCGCCCCGGCGTGGATCAGGGTGACGCTATCGCCCACGCGGTAGGTGCCACCAGCGTCGACACCCGCCGATACCACGCCACCGGAAACCGTGGCCGCGCCGCTGACGCTCAGCACATGGCCACCGGCAACCAGCGTCCCTGCCGTCTGGTTGAAGGCGCCGGTAAGGGCTACGTCCCGGGACAGGATGAGGGTGGCGCCCGTGTTCGCCACCGTGTGGCCAGTCGCGTCGATGGCGTCGCCCAGGCTGATGTCACCGGCCACGAACGCCAAATTGCTGAGGGTGTTGCGGATGGTGCCGCCGGCAAGCGTGCCAACCGTGCCGCCGCTGCCGCCGGTCACCGCCAGGTCGTTGCCGCTGGCGTTGACCACATCGCCGATGATGGTGCCGGTGTTCGCCAGCGTGCCCAGGGAGCCAGCGGCGGTGATCATCACCGCCGTCGCGGCGGAGAGCATGCCACTGTTGGTCAACGTGCCCAGGGTGCCGCCGACATAGTCGCTGACCAGGGTCAGGATCAGGTCGGTCGCGGTGCCATTGGTGGCGGTACCCAGGGTGGCCGTGAAGCCGGTGGCCGCGGCCGTCAGGCCGCTGGCGGACAAGGCGCCCGCCGCGATGAGGGTGTAACGATCGCCCGCCAGCAGGTTGGCCCCCGCCAGCGCCGCCACCGCCATCGTGCCGCCGGTCAGGCTGGCTGTACCGCTGACCGCCAACTGGCCGGCCGACGCCCCGCCGATGCCCGCCATCAGCGTACCGCCCGTCTGGGCGTAGTTGCCAGTCACGCTGACGATGCTGGACAGCAGCACCGACGCCCCGCTGTTCACCAGCGTATGGGCGCCCACATCCACCGCGTCGTTCAACAGCAAAGCGCCGGAGGACAGCACCACATCCGCCCCGCCGCTGACGAGCGTGCCCTGCGCGCCGGCCAGCCCCGTCAGCGTGCCCATGGCGGCGCCAGAACCCCCAATGATGCTGAACGTGTTGGCCGAGGCGTTGATGATCCGCCCCGCGATCACGCCGCTGTTGGCCAGGCCGCCGATGCTGCCGCTGGTGTACAGCGCGGTGGCACCGGTGATCAGCCCGCTGTTGGCGAACGTGCCGATGGTGCCGGCGTTGGAAAGGCCGCGCGTGATCCCCCCAGGGTGCCGCTGTTGTTCAGCGTGCCGACCTGCCCGCCACTGGCGACGTGGACGGCGGTGGGGGCGGCGATGACGCCGCTGTTGTCCAGCGTGGACAGCGTGCCGCCGACATAGTCATTGACCGCCGTCGCCAGCAGGGCGGTGCCATCAGTCCGCCCCGCCACGGCCAACCCGGTCACGCCGCTGGCCACGGTGACACCGGCATAGCTGGACCCGGCGCCGCCTTGGACCAAGGTGCCCACCAGGGCACCCACAAGATAGTTGGCCGCCCCGTCAGGCGACGCCATCACCGTGCCGCCGGTGACCAGGGCGGTACCATCGACCACCAACCGCGCGCTGGAGGAGGTCAGGTTCAAACTACCCCCCGCCTGGGCGTAGGCGCCCGTGACACTCACCACAGTGTCCAGCACCACGGCGGCGCCGGTATTAACCAGCGTGTGGCCGCTGACATCGACCCTGTCGTTCAGCAGCAGTTGGCCGCCGCCCAGCGCCACATTGGCGAGGGTGCTGGAAACGGTCGCCTGCCCACCATGGGCGCCGGTGTAGGTGCCCAGGCCGACACCGCCGGACAGCGTCAGGACAGTCGCCGACAGGTTCAGGATGTTGCCAATGATGGTGCCCTGATTGACCAGCCCAGCCAGGGTGGCGCCACTGTTGAGGCGCAGGGCCGTGGGGCCGACGATGGTACCGCTGTTGCTGACGGTGCCGGTGGTGCCCGACAGGTCCAACGCGAAGCCGGTGCCGCTGATCAGCCCGGCATTGGCCAACCGGCCCAGGGTGGCGGCGTTGGCGATGGCCTTGTAACCGCTGATCGTGCCGGTGTTGTCCACCAAACCCAGGGTACCCTGACCGTTGTAAAGGCCCTCCCCCGGCTGATCAGGGTGCCGCTGTTGCTCAGCGTCCCCACGGTGCCGGCATTGACCAGACCATCGCTGCGGCCGCTGATGGTGCCGCTGTTGGCCAGGGTGTCGATGGTCCCGGAATTGTCCACGCCGGTGAGTTGCGCGTTGATGGTGGCCAGGTTACGCGCCTGGCCGATCCATCCCCGATTCAGCAGGCCAGCCTGCGTGCCACCGCTCAAGGTGCCGGTGTTGACCAGGGTGGCGATGCTGCCGTCGTTCCAGAGGCCGGCGCGGCCGGCGATCAGCCCGCTGTTGCTGAGAATGCCGACTCCGCCCAGCGTGTGGACGTAAAGGGCGGTGCTGGCGGCGTTGACGATGCCGCCATTGTCCAGGCGGCCGATCGTGCCTTGGTTCAGCAGGGCGATGACCGGCCCCTCGATGGTACCGGTGTTGGCCAAGCCGCCAATGGAGCCGATATTGACCACCCCGCCGGAAAAGCCCGTGATGAGGCCGCCGTTGAGGAAGGTGCCAATGCTGCCAGCATTGAACAGGGCGTGCCGGCCGAAGCCGATGCCGTCGCCAATGCGCCCCTGATTCACCAGCGTGCCGATGCTGCCGCCGTTGTAGAAGGCCGTGGACCCGGCGCTGAGGCCGCCAGCGGCGGCGATGGCGAGGCTGGCGATGGTGCCGTCGTTCCGCAGCGCGACGGCCGCCCCCTGTATCGTGCCGCTGTCGACCAGGGCGCCAATGCTGCCCTGGTTCAGCACGCCAGCCGTGCCAGTGAGGGTGCCGGCGATGGTCACCAGGGCGATAGCGCCGGTGTTGGCGAGGCCGGCGACGGTGCCACCCGCCACGGTGGCCGCAGCGGTGATGGACACGGCGCCCAGCGTGCCGGCGTTGGCATAGCCCGGGGTGGTGCCGGTCAGGGTCACGTCCTGCGGCCGGGCCGGACCCGCCACCAGCGCGACACCCAATGCCAGCAGGGACGGCGCCCCCCTGAGCAGCCCCCCCGACGCAGCCGTCTCCCGCCCCATGTCGTCCCCTCCCCGCTTGGATCGTGGCGCGCCCTCATTACGGGCGGCCGTCCCTTTCAAGCGCGCCGGAGGTGCCTTGGCCTGTGACCAAACCGTGGCTGGCCAGCGGACATAGGTGGCATTTTCAACAAACTTGCGCCTTTTCCATCACTTGCATCCCGGTAAGTATTTTGGGCAGGCGGGACACCGCAGCATCTGGGTCAGAACCCCACCGCCGCGGCCGACATCACCTGGGCGAAGGGGCCGCCCAGCGTCAGGTTGTGGTGCTGGATGATGGCACCCGCCGCCAGCGCCGGCGTGTCGATCGTGGTATGGGCATCGCCGGCCAGCACCGCCTCGAACCCCAGGTCGCGCGCGGCGCGGCAGGAGGCGTCGACGCAATATTCCGTCTTCATGCCCGACAGCACCACCCGGCCGATGCCATGGTCGCGCAGCAGGGCGGCCAGGTCCGTGCCGGCGAAGACGCTGGGCCGCGACTTGCGCACCACCAGGTCGCCGGCCTGGGGCGCCAGTTGTTCCACCAGTTGCCAGTCGGCCGAGCCCGGTGCCGCCCGCGATCCATCGGGCCCGTCATGCTGGACCAGCACGACCATGCCACCGGCCCGCCGGGCGCGGTCGGCCATATCCTGAATGCGAACCACGACACCGGCACCGCCATGCGGCGGCACGGGGCCATGCAGCAAGCCCACCTGCATGTCGAGCACGATGAGGGCGGAAGAGGAACGACGGGAAGGTTGGGGGCTCATGACGATCTCCGTTCAGGGTTGGAACGGAGGCGCCGCTGGCCATCTCCCCCGTCCCGTTAGGGCGGGGGTTGCGGAACGACCTGGCCTTACGCCGACAAGCCCGTCCCGCACCGCCCGCCGATGGCGGTGGTGGTGACGGTGGTTTTGACGGTCAGGGCGAAAATGGCGTTCATAGGCGACAGCATGCGGGCAGGAGGGGAACGGCGTCAAGTACCCTTATCCAAGCCAGGGCCCCAGCGACGGACCACCAGGCGGTCAAGGGCCAACGGTGCCAGGGCGCAGATCGGGCAATGCGGGATCATGTCGCGCGCTTGGGCGGTTACCCCCCTCGCCCTGGTTATCGAGGGGACCTATGGTGGGCGTCGTTGGGACCCGCGCCAGTCCGGCACGCACGTCGAGGAGAGTTCCATGGCCCCCGTCGGTCGCCCCCGCAGCGACGCCAGTCACGCCGCCATCCTGAAGGCGACCTATGAGCTATTGCAGGAGGAAGGTCTGGCGCGGCTGACGCTGGACAAGGTGGCCAGCCGGTCCGGCGCGTCGCGCAGCACGCTGTACCGCTGGTGGCCCAGCCGCGGCGCCATCGCCATGGAGGCGACGCTGGACACCATCAACCGCGAAATGTCGCTGGAACCCATGAGCGACAACGCCCTGGCGGAATATCGCCGGCTATTGAAATCGGTGGCCAAGGCCATGCGCGGCAGCACGGGCCGCATCCTGGCCGGTATCCTGGCGGAATGCCAGCGCGACCCCGAGACCCTGCGCCTGTTCAAGGAAAAGCTGGTGGCACCGCGCCGGGCGGAGGTGATCCCCCTGCTGGAACGGGGCATCGCCGATGGGTCCATCCGCGCGGACGTGACGCCGCACACCATCCTGGACATGACCTTCGGCGCCATCTTTCACCAGTTGCTGCTGCACATCCCCACCGACGACGCCTGGATGGACGGCGTCATCGGCATCCTGGTGAACGGCATCGCGGCACCCGTCAGCCGGCTTTCGCCTCCAGCAGCTTGACCAGGGCGAGCAGGGCACCGTTGGCGGGCGTGGCAATGCCCAGGGCGGCGCCCCGGCGTACGACATGGCCGTTCAGATAGTCGATCTCAGTGCGCTTGCCGCGCGCCAGATCCTGGGCGGTGGAGGAGAATTGGCCGGGCATGGCCGAGGCCAGCGCCATGACCCGGTCCAGGATGTCGTCGGCGACGGCGATGCCCTGGCCACGCGCGACGGCCACGGCCTCCGCCACCACGTCGGCCATGAGCGCCCGCACCTCGGGCACCGCGACCATAGCGCCATAGGGCACCTGGGCCACCGCCGACACGGCGTTATAGGCGCAATTGATGATCAGCTTGTCCCACAAGGCGGCGGTGACGCCCGGCGACACGCTGGCGGGAATGCCGGCCGTCCGCAGCACCTCGGCCACCCTCTCGCTATCCGGCCCCGTGCCCAGGATCAGGTCGCCCCGGCCATGGTGGCGCACATGGGCGGGCCCCGCCATATCGGTCGCGACATACACCACCACCGGCACCACCGGCCGGCCCAGCACGGCGGCCAGCCGTTCGACGTTGTCGACGCCGTTCTGCATCGCCAGCACCACCGCACCCGGCTTCAAATGCGGCAGCATGGCGCGCCCTGTCGCCTCGGTATCCGCGGACTTCACACAGAACAGCACCAGGTCGGCATCGGCCAGCGCCTCTGGCCCGGTGGCAGCGCCAATGGCGACCGGGCCGTCGAACCCATCCTTCATCTGCAGCCGCAAGCCCTGCGCGCGCACCGCCTCCACCAGGGCCGGCCGGCCCACCAGGGTGACGGCATGGCCGGCACGGGCCAGCAGCCCGCCGAAGAAGCAGCCGACCGCGCCGGCCCCCATGACACCGATGTTCATCCTGCGTATCTCCCGTGGTGGCGCGTCTTTCGCTACGCGGCGTTGCGGTTAAGGTGCGGGGGCGGGGCGGGAGGCGCAACGCCCGATCGGTCATCCCTCCCCCGCCGCCGGCGCATCCGGCGGGACGGCGCCGCCCCTTCACCGGCATGCCCCAGCGATCTATCTTCCTGGGCATGCCGCCTGCCTTGCCCCCCAACGCCCCGTCGCCCAACGCCTGGCCGCCCCAGGCATTGGCGGGCATGGAGCTATTCCGCGACCTGGACACCGGCGCCCTGGCGGAGGTGATGGCGGCGGCCCTCATCCGCACCGTGCCCCGCCACACGCCGCTGTTCCATCAGGGCGACCCGGCCCAGCACTGCCACGCCCTGCTGAGCGGCGGGGTCCGCATCAGCCAGACCAATGCCGCCGGCGCCCAGGTGGCCCTGCGCTTCATCGGCGCCGGCGAGATGTTCGGCAGCGTGCCGCTGTTCACCGACCGCCTTTACCCCGCCGATGCCGAAACGGTGGCCGACAGCGTGGAGATCCGCTGGACGGAGGCCGCGCTGCGCCAGCTGATCAGCCGCCACCCGGCCATCGCCCTGAACCTGGTGACGGTCATCGGCCGCCGCCTGATGGAGGTGCAGGACCGCCTGCGCGAGGTCACCACCGGCAGGGTGGAGCAACGCCTGGCCCGCGCCCTGCTGCGCCTGGCGGCCCGCAGCAAGGCGTCGGACGCCGGCACGGCCCTGGCCTTCCCCCTGACCCGCAAGGACCTGGCCGAACTGTCCGGCACCACCCTGCACACCGCCAGCCGCACGCTGGCCGCGTGGGAAAAACGCGGCTGGCTGTCCAGCGGCGGTCCTCAAGGGCGCTCCCGCATCACCGTGCATGATCTGGCGGCGCTGACGGCCATGGCGGAGGAAGGGCGGGAGTAGGGCCCAAAATCCCCTACCCTCCGTCCTTTCCCACCCCCTATAACGGGCCACCCACCCCCGTGCCGGAGGTCTCTCATGCCGCGTACCAGGAAAGCCGTCGCGCTGCGCCATGTGGCGTTCGAGGATTTGGGCCTGCTGGCGCCCGTGCTGGCCGCGCAGGGTTGGACGGTGGAATACCGCGAGGCGCCGGTGGACGACCTGGCTGACCCCGTCCTCGCCGACGCCGACCTGCTGGTGGTGCTGGGCGGGCCCATCGGGGTGTACGAGGAGGATGCCCACCCCTTCCTGTCGCGGGAAATCACCCTGCTGGAACGGCGGCTGGCGGCCGGACGGCCGGTGCTGGGCATCTGCCTGGGCGCGCAACTGATGGCCCGGGCCTTGGGCGCCAGGGTCTATGCCGGACCCGTGAAGGAGATCGGCTGGGGGGCGCTGACCCTGACGGAGGCCGGACTCGCCTCCTGCCTGGCGCCGCTGGCGGAGGAAGGCGCGCAGGTGCTGCATTGGCATGGCGACACCTTCGACCTGCCGGCTGGCGCCGTGCGCCTGGCCAGCAACGACCATTATGCCAACCAAGCGTACGGCCATGGCACAAACGCCCTGGCCCTGCAGTTCCATATCGAGGCCGATCCGGCGCGCCTGGACCTGTGGTATGTCGGCCACGCGGCGGAACTGTCCGCCGCCGGCCTGTCCATCCCCAACCTGCGGGCCGCCGGCCATGTGATGGCCACCCGCGCCGCCAACCAGGCGGAGCGTATCATCGCCCCCTGGCTGGCGCGGCTGGACTGACCACCACCAATTCCGTTAGCGCCTTTTCCTCCGTCAGTGCTTTTCAAGGACGCCTACCCATGTTCCAAGCCCGCACCAGCGACACCCCGCGCGACAAGGCCACGCTGTACAGCGACCTGGCGCTGGATCTGACCGGCCTGCTGACCGATGAGCGCGATGCCATCGCCAACGCCGCCAACCTGTCGGCCCTGCTGTTCACCACCCTGCCGGACCTGAACTGGGCCGGCTTCTACTTCATGCGCAACGCCGCGAAAGGCAATCTGGGCGGCACCCGCGAACTGGTGCTGGGCCCGTTCCAGGGCAAGCCGGCCTGCGTGCGCATCGCCGTGGGCCGGGGCGTCTGCGGCACCGCCGTGGAGCGGCGCCAGTCGGTGCTGGTGGAGGATGTGCATGCCTTCCCCGGTCACATCGCCTGTGACGCGGCGTCACGCTCGGAACTGGTGGTGCCGCTGATGCTGGACGGCCAAGTCCTGGGCGTCATCGACCTGGACAGCCCCAACCCGGCGCGTTTCGACGCGGAAGACCAGGCCGGTGTCGAGGCCCTGGCGGCGCTGTTCGTGGCCGGCAGCGACTGGCCGCTTTAACGTTTGCCCTGCGGGCGGCCCCATCCGGGCCTGGGAGTTTGCGCCAGCACAACGATGGCGGTTGGGGAAAGGATCACCCTGGACAGGATCGCGCCGGTTCCGGCGTGCCTGTCTGGAGGTTCTCCCCATGGTCCCCGTGTCGCGCCCCTATGCTGGTCCCCCGCTGCTGGCGGAGGGCTTCCGTCCCTTCTTCCTGGCGTCGGCGGCGTGGGCCGCCATCGCCTTGCCGATCTGGGTGGCGCTGCTGAGCGGCGGCATCGCTGGGCCGCGCGGGCTGGATCCGCTGGCCTGGCATATCCATGAGATGCTGTTCGGCTTCGTCATGGCGGGGGTCGCGGGCTTCATCCTGACCGCCATTCCCAACTGGACCGGCCGGCCGCCCTTGCGCGGCGTGCCCTTGGGGGCCCTGGTCACCCTGTGGCTGGCGGGGCGGCTGCTGGCGCTCGCCGCCCTGGTCTCCACACCGCCGGCCCTCCTGGTGGGTGCGGTCGACGCGGGCTTGCCCCTGGCGCTGGCCGCCTATGCCGCGCGTCAGGTGGTGGCCGCACGCAACTGGCGCAACCTGATGATGGCCGTGCCGCTGCTGGTGCTGACGGCGGCCGACCTGTTGATGGTGGCGGAAGGGGCCGGTGCCGCCGTGCCCGCCGGTCTGGGCTGGCGCCTGGGGCTGGCCGCCATCGTCATCCTGATTTCCGCCATCGGCGGGCGCATCATCCCGGCCTTCACCCGCAACTGGCTGGTGAAGCGCGGGGCCACGGCCCTGCCCCCGGCCAAGGCCGGCGTGGTCGACCGGCTGGCGCTGGCCAGCCTGCACGTCGGCCTGCTGGCCTGGGCCTTCCTGGCCAACGGCCACGGCATGGGCACGCTGGCGGCTGGCGGCCTGCTGCTGACGGCCAGCGCCCTCAACCTGGCGCGGCTGGGCCGCTGGCGGGGATGGGCTACCCTGGCCGAGCCGCTGCTGAGCGTCCTGCACCTGGGCTATCTGTGGCTGGTGGTGGGTGCCGCCCTGCTGGGCGCCAGCCTGCTGACCGGCGCCGTCCCCACCGCCGCCGCCATCCACGCCCTGACCGCCGGGTCCATCGGCACCATGATGCTGGCGGTCATGAGCCGGGCGTCGCTGGGCCATACCGGCCGGATCCTCACGGCCGACCGGGTGACGGTCTGGGTCTACGTCCTGGTCAACGGCGCGGCGCTGTCCCGCATCGTCGCCAGCGTCATGGGCGGCCTGCCGCTGTCGCTGCTGGCCCTGTCGGCACTGGCGTGGGTTGCCGCCTTCCTGCTGTTCGCCGGCCGTTACGCCCCGTACTGGTGCCGTCCCCGACTGGCCGCTTGAGAGGGGACGGGGGCCGGCGCGAACCGGGCCCCGCAGCCCCATGCCGATCAATGATAGCCGGCGTCGGCCTTCACCTTGCCGCGGAAGACCCAGTAGGACCATCCGCTGTACAGCAGGATGATGGGCAGCAGGAACAGCGTGCCCACCAGCAGGAAGGCCTGGGTGCTTTGCGAGCTGGCGGCCTCCCACAGGGAATATTTGTGGGGCACGATGTTGGGCCACAGGCTGATGGCCAGGCCCAGATAGGCGGTGAGGAACAGGCCGATGCCATAGACGAAGGGCCAGGCGTCATGGTTCCGGCCCAGGCTGCGCCATGTCGCCCAGGCCAGCAGCGCGCTGGCGAGGGGTACGGGCGCCAGGAAGGCGGTGTTGGGCCAGGTGAACCAGCGCTGGGCGATGTCGGGCTCGGCATAGGGCGTCCACAGGCTGACGATGCCGATGCCGGCCAACACCAGCAGCAGGGCGCGCCGCCCCTGCATGCGCGCCCAATCCTGCAAGCCGCCCTCGGTCTTCAGGATCAGCCAGCCGGCACCCAGCAAGGTGTAGCCCGCCATCAAGGCCACGCCCGTCATGACGGAAAAGGGCGTCAGCCAATCGAAGGAGCCGCCGGTGAACTGGCGCCCCTCGACCTGGAAGCCCTGGATGAAGGCGCCCAGCACCGTCCCCTGCGCGAAGGTGGCGACGGCGGAGCCATAGGCGAAACCGTTGTCCCAAAAGCCGCGGTGCTCCTTGTCCTTGAAGCGGAACTCGAAGGCCACGCCCCGGAAGATAAGGGCCAGCAGCATGAGCAGGACGGGGAAGTACAGGGCCGGAATGATGATGGCGAAGGCCAGCGGGAAAGCCGCCAGCAAGGCGACACCTCCCAGGATCAGCCAGGTCTCATTGCCGTCCCAGATGGGCGCGATGGAATTCATGATGATGGCGCGCGAGGTGCTGTCCGGGTTCAGGCCGTAGAGCATGCCCACGCCCAAATCGAACCCGTCCAGCAGCACGTAGAAGAAGACACCGGCGCCCAGGATCACCGTCCAGACGCCGACAAGGTCGAGAATGGGGCCGTTCATGGCGCGTGTCCTTCCAGGTTGGGGGTAGCCAGGGAGGGAGTGGCGGAGCCGTCGGGAAGCTGGGCCAGCGGCAGGGCCGCTACCGGCTGGGCGGGGCGGCCGCTTTCCACCGGCGTGTCGTTCTGCGCGTCATGGTCCAGCGGGCCGTTGCGCACGATGCGCCGCAGGAACAGCAGGCCGGTGGGATAGATCAGCAGATAGACGGCCAGGTACATCAGCAGGGACAGCACCACGTCCCCACCGGTCAGCGACGGGGTGACCGAGTCCGCCGTGCGCATCAGGCCATAGACGGTCCAGGGCTGGCGCCCCACCTCCGTCGTCGTCCAGCCGGCCAGGACGGCGACGAAGCCCAGGGGGCCGGCCCATTGCACGCCGCGCAGGTACCAACCCGCGCTGTACAGCCGCCCACCCCAGCGCAGCAGCCACCCCACGCCGACGATGGCCAGCATCAGCAGCCCGGCGCCGACCATGACGCGGAAGGCCCAATAGACCACCAGCACCGGCGGCCGCTCATCCGCCGGGAAATCCTTCAGCCCCTTCACGGCACCGTCCCAGTGATGGGTGAGGTAGAGGCTGCCCAGCTTGGGCACGGTGATTTCCCAATGGTTGGTTTCCGCCTTCTGGTCGGGAAAGCCGAAGAGGGAGGCGGGAACGCCCTGCCCGCCCTCCCACAACCCTTCCATGGCGGCCAGCTTGGCCGGCTGGTGTTCCAGGGTGTTCAGGCCGTGCATGTCGCCCAGCACGATCTGCAACGGCACGAAAAGGGTGAGGAAGCCCAGCGCCATGCGCATCATCACCCGACCTTCCTCCGGGAAGCGACCCTGGCGCAGGGTGTAGGCGCCCACCGCCAGGACGACGAAGGCGGTGGTGACGTAGAAGCCGCTGACCACATGGGCCAGGCGATAGGGGAAGCTGGGGCTGAAAATGATGTCCACCCAGCTGGCCGGGAAGAAGCGCCCGTCGATGACAGTGTAGCCCTGGGGGGTCTGCATCCAGCTGTTCACCGCCAGGATCCAGAAGGTGGAGAGCAGCGTGCCCAGGGCCACCATGCTGGCGGCCACGAAATGGGCCCAGGGCGGCACCAGCTTGCGCCCGAACAGCAGCACGCCCAGGAAGGCGGCCTCCAGGAAAAAGGCCGTCAGCCCCTCATAGGCGAACAGCGGCCCCACCACGTTGGACACGGCATCGGTGAAACGGCTCCAGTTCGTGCCGAACTGGAAGGGCATGACGATGCCGCTGACCACGCCCATGCCGAAGGTGACGGCGAAGACGCGGATCCAGAATTTGGAAATCCGCAGGTAAACGGGCTTGGCGGTCCAGGCGTGCAAGCCTTCCAACATGGCGATGTAGGAGGCGATGCCCACGGTGAAGGCGGGCAGCAGGATATGCCAGGCCACCACCCAGACGAATTGCAACCGGGACAGAATCAACGGATCCAGCAAACTGTCGGTAGACATGGGACTGTCTCCTTCTCGGATGCCGCCGGGCTCCGGTGCCGCTGGAGACGGCCATCCGGTTGCAAAGACCCCCGGCGCTCACAGGCGGACAGGATCCGCTTAGGCGGGCGAACCGTCCATCGGTCGAATTGTCTAAGGCCTGCGGGCTTTGAAGGATTGTAGGATTGAATTGAAAAATAACGGCGGCCGTCAGAATAGGGACCATTCCCACAGGGCCGCCTCGCCCGTGAACACCAGGCGGAGGTAGCGGGCACGCACCGGATGCGAAACGATGATGGGGGAGCCGTGCCCCGTCTGATCGGGGGTGATCCGTTTCCAGGTGCGCCCGTCATCCGACGCCTCGACGCGGAAATGATAAACGTGGGTCGGATACTCCGGCAGAAGGCGGCTTTCCTTGATGGGCCGCACCGCCCCCAAATCCGCCGTCAAAACCGCGGCTTCACCCGGGGCGGGCTTCCACAAGGTGGCGTAATTGTCGTCACCGGCCCGCGCCGGACCATGAAGACCATCGCCACCACCCACCGCGCGCCAGGTCAACCCGACGGTGCGATGGGGGGCGAACCCGGCCACCGGCGCGTCATGGCTGGGGATGACCCGCCGCAACAGGCCATTGGCGTCCACGTCCAGACGGTCCACCACGACCTGGCGCAACACCGCGGCATCGGCCGGGGGAAAGGGCAGCCCCTGGCGGTGATACAGGATGTAGGTCTGCCCACCGGACCGGAAAACGGCGTGATGCCCTGGGCTGATGATCTGTTTGTCGGCGTTGGTCGCCAGCAAGGGATTATCGGGCGCCTCGGTGAACGGCCCCAGCGGGGATTCCCCCACGGCGTACCGGACCTGATAGGTGCCGGCGATGGTGTTGCCGTCGCTGTACATCAGGAAATAGCGGCCGCCGGTCTTCATCATGAACGGCGCCTCGAAGTAATGCCCCGGCGTGACGTCCCGCGGTTGCCCGTCGAAGGAAATCATGTCGGGGTTCAGCCGGACCACGAAGCAGTGTCCGTTGACCCAGTTCAGTCCCGATCCCCAATAGAGATACGCCTGGCCGTCATCGTCGATGAAGGCCTCGGCGTCGATCATATGGTAGCCGGGAATGAAATTGGCCGGGATCAAGGGCTTGCCGCCGTTGGCATCCCGCCAGGGACCGGCAGGGGTGGGGGCGGTGCCGACCCATACCTCACTGCCCACCGAGACGTACATCCACCACCGCCCATCCCGGCCCTGGACCACCGAGGGCGCCCAGACCTTGGCGTCACCGGAGGTTGGGCTGGTCGCCGCGGCCTTGGTGGGCCAATCCGGAGTGGAAAAGGTCCAGTCCCGGCCGTTGTCGGACTGCCACAACCCCAACCGGTCGTCCCCCCAGGGATCCAGGGTGGTGAAGACGTACCATCGGCCCTGCCAGTGCACGATGGACGGGTCGGCGGCATAACCGGGCAGCAAGGGATTGCCTTGCCCAGGCGCGTCCCATGGTGATTCCGCACCGTGCGCGGCGGGAACAACGGGCATGGCCGACAGGACCAGCGCCATCAGCGCATGGCGGGCCCACCCTCCTATCCGTGGAAGGCCAAAGCCGCCCTTCGATGTCCACCCCCTCATAAGGACTCCCCCCAAGGCTGAAAACCAGCGTCCACCCGGGTGCGGATGAACTCCCCATGGCTGGGCAGCCGCTGAACCGAGGCGGCGGTCACCGCGGCAATCCTTTCCAGCCTGGCCTGCGCCTCCGTCTCCGGCATGCCGTCGGCCAGGGGATCGTAGCCCTTGGCCGTCAGCCCCTGGCCCTGCATGACCGCCAGCCAACTGGTCTTGGTGAACAGGTCGTCCGCCTCGCGGAAGACACGGCCGGTGGCGCGGTAGATGCGCAGACGTTCGGCCAGGGTTTCCGGCACATCCATGGTCCGAACATGGGTCCAATACGGGGTGTCGGCCCGTTCCGTGGCATGGAAATGCAGGATCACGAAGTCGCGCACGCTGTCGAACTCGGCGGCCATCAGGCGATTGTAGCGGCGAATGTCCGCCGGCTCGAACGCGCGGGTGGGGAACATTTCCAAAAGCCGGGCGATGCCCGCCTGGATCAGGTGGATGCTGGTGGATTCCAAGGGTTCCAGGAAGCCGGCGGCCAATCCCAAGGCCACACAGTTCTTGACCCAGAAGGCGTCCCGGCGGCCGGTGCGGAAGCGCAGCAGGCGCGGCTCCGCCAAGGCCGCGCCATCGAGATTGGCCATCAGCGTCGCCATGGCCCCCTCATCGGACAGATGGGCGCTGGCGTAGACATAGCCATTCCCGATGCGGTTGCGCAGGGGAATGCGCCATTGCCAGCCGGCGGCGCGGGCCGTCGACCGGGTGTAGGGCGTGAACGAACCGCCCGACGCGCACGGAACGGCCACCGCCCGGTCATTGGGCAGCCAGTGTCCCCAATCCTGGAATCCCGCCCCCAGGGCATCGGCGATCAACAATCCCCGGAAGCCGGAACAGTCGATGAAGAAGTCGGCGGTCACGCGCGTGCCGCAGGACAGCGTCACCGCCTCGATGAACCCATCGGGCCGCAAGTCCACCGCCGTCACACGCCCCTCACGCCGCGTGACGCCGGCGGCCTCGGCATGGGTGCGCAACAGCTGGGCGTAAAGCGCCGCGTCGAAATGGAAGGCGTAGCTGATGCGGGACAGCGGGGTGTTATCACCCTGCGTGGGCCGCGCGAACCGGCCAGCCGCGGCGGCGGCGGCGCAAATGGAATAGGCCTCCAGCGGCTCCGCCAGCCCGCGCGGCCGCAGCTTGTGCCACAAACCATCAAACGGAACGGGGCCGAAATCGACCCCATGGTCGCCGAAGGGGTGGAAGTACCGGTGCCCCGGCCTCAACCAATCAATGAAGTCGATGCCCAGCTTGAAGGTGCCCTGGGTGGCGCGCAGGAAATCATCCTCGTTGATGCCCAGCATCGCGTTGAAGGCCTGGATGGGTGGGATGGTCGCCTCCCCCACCCCGATGGTGCCGATCTCCTCCGACTCCACCAAGGTTATGGCCGGGCCGTGGCGACCCAGGACACGGGCCAGCGCCGCGGCCGCCATCCAACCGGCGGTGCCGCCCCCGATGATCGCGATATGTCCAAGCGGTCCGTTCTGGCTCACGATGCAACACTCTTCCAGGAAAAGGTGCCGGTGTGGTCCCGATGGCCACACCGGCAAGGAAGGGACTCAGTAAGTCGCGCGGACGGAAATGCCGAACCGGCGGTCATTCAGCGTGTATTGCAGCGGCTGGCTTGGGGTATCGATGTAGGTGACGCTCATGCTGTTGGTTAGATTGACGGCGTCCACCGTCACAGCGACATGGCGCGACAGGTCCACGCTGACCGAGGCGTCGAGGGTGGAGTAGGCCTTCTGGTACTGCATCGTGCCGTTGGCGCCGCTGCCGGTCGTGGTATCGAAATAAGGACCGCGCCAATTCCAGGCGAGCCGGGCCGAAACCGGCCCCTTCTCATAAAGCCCGACAAGATTGTAGCTGTGCCTGGACAGCTTCTCCAACGGCCGCAGCGTCGTGATCGGATTGCCCGACGCGTCGTGGGTGGTGAAATCCACGGCGCTATACGCATAGGTGTAGTTCGCCTGGAAGCCCAGACCGCTGAACAAACCGGGAAGGAAATCGAAGAACTGCTGGTAGGCCACCTCGAAGCCCTTGATCGAACCGCCGCCCGCGTTGGCGGACGTGGCGGTGTCATAGGCCCGGCCGTCATAGGTCCTGACGACGTTGTCCCCGAAGATGAAGCCGTTCGTCTCCTTGTAGAACAAGCCGGCCGTCAACGACCCTGTGGAGGAGAAATACCACTCCGCCGTCAGATCATAGTTATCCGACTTGATCGGATCGAGGTTGGGGTTGCCCTGACTGGCGCTGGGGCGTCCTGTCAGCGGGTTGATCTGGTTGGCGGCGTTCAGGGTCAGGTTGGTTGAAAGCTGATCGAAATTCGGCCGCGTGATCGCTTTCGAATAGGCGCCCCGGATCTGGAATTCGTCGGTGGGGCGGAAGCGGATGTTGAAACTGGGCAGTGGCGACAAATAGGACTTGTCGGTTGCGATCTGCTGGGTCGTGCCGTTGGCGTTGAACTGGGTGCCGGTCGAGGTGAGCTTGGTTTGGGCGAGACGGACGCCGACATTGCCATCGACGGGCATCCCGATCAGTTCCGTCTCATAATCGGCGGTCACGTAACCGGCCACGGTCTTTTCGTTCAGGGTGGTGATGTCGGCCGGCGAGAAGCTCAACTTACGCTGGGCGCCCAGCAGGGCGTAGGTGGAACCGAGGCTGTTCCAGAGGCCGGAGCCTGGCAGGAATTCCGGATACAGCACCCCGCCCGGCAGCGTGCGCCCGTCGAAGAAATTCGCCGAGGGACCGGATTTGAACAGCTGCGGATACTGGCTGAGGGGCGGTAGAGGCGTGCCGTCCGGGGCGCTGCAACTCGGGTCGGCGGCATTGCGGTACAGGCAGACGCCATTCCAGGTGCCGCGCAGGGTGATGTTGCTGTCGGTATACCGCGCGCCCGCCCGCAAGCGATTGAAGAAGCTGCCCGAATTGTCATAGTCGACGTCATAGGCCAGCGCGGTCTGATCGGCGTCGTTGCGGGTCAGGGAGTTGGCGATGAACGGCACCGTGTAGTTGCTGACATTGGTCAGCAGCGCCGGATTGCGGACATTCCACACGGGAGTGTCGCCCCGCAGATCAAAGTCGATGATGGATTGGTTGGGTCCGGTGAACCCGGTTTCCCCCGTCTTTTGATGCAGCGAGAGGACCAGGCCATTCCGGTCCGCGTCGTAGCGCGACTTCATGTACTGCGCATCGAACTTCATGGTCAGGTGGGACGTGGTCGCCCATGAAACGTTGAAGGTCGCGTTGGTGGAGTCGGTGTCCAGGGCCTGGTCAAACCGACCGGCCTCGAAAATCTGGTTCGAGATCGACCCGCTGGTCGCGTAACCGTCGCTACCGAAGGTGAGGGCGGCGCCCGGCGTGGGGGCGGGGGTCGACGAGTTGTCGATTGGATAGTAGTAGGCGCCCGTGCGGTCGAACTTATACTTGGTGTACTGCACCTGCGACGTCACCATCAGGTCGGAATTGATCCGCCACTGATAGGCGCCGGCCACGCCGATGCGCTCGCGGTCGCCATTGTCATCATAAATCTGCAAGCCCAGCGGCACCTTGGCATTGCTGGGTGCGTTGGCGATGACGCCCGCGGGTACGGCCGCCTGCTGTCCCACCAGGATCGCGTCCTGGCGGTAATCGCTCTTGCCGTAGACGGCATTGAGCAGAAAGCCCATTTCGCCGACGCCGGTTTGCTCGCGGTCACTGTAGAGGGCTGACGCGGAGCCGCCGAACTTGTCGGCGCGGTCGTAATAATTCCCTTTCACGGTGGCGCTGACGATCTGGTCGGGCGCGTCGAACGGCAACCGGGTGCGCAGGTTGATGGCGCCGCCCACGCCCCCCTCGATCATGGAGGCGGGCGGGTTCTTGTAGACGTCGATCCCGGCCAACAGCTCCGGCGGGATGCCCTCGAGGTCGAAGGACCGGCTTCCCGCCGCGGAGAACACGGCCCGCCCGTCCATCAGGTTCAGGGTCTGGGTCAGGCCGCGCACCGTGACGGCCGGCTGCGTGCGGTGGTCGAAGTCCGTCGCCCCCTCGCCATATCGGCGCTGGATCTGCACGCCGGTGATGCGCTGCAAAGCCTCGATGGTGTTCGCGTCAGGTAGCTTGCCGATATCTTCCGCCTGAACGGAATCGACGATTTGATCAGCGTTGCGCTTGATGGCCTGGGCCGACCCCAAAGCGGCGCGGGCGCCCGTGACAATGATTTCTTCCAATTCCCCGGTGTCGGTCGACGGCTTTCCCTGAGGCGGGTTTTCCGCCGTCTGAGCCATGGACTGCTGCGCCCAAGCCGGATTTGAAAAAGCCATGAGGGCGACGACGGCAACGGATGGGGCTGCCATCCGGTGCACCTTGGCACGCTTCATTTTTGATCCTCCCGTTTTATGCCCTGTTCTCCGGGACACCTGTTCGCCCGGATATCTTATTTTGTATGATTAATATACCAAGGCCATTTGTCATACAAGTTCAAATTTGCAACCGATTGGCGGAATTGTGTGGGCCGGAGTCGAAGGCATTCAGCCAAAGGCCAGGAATCGAGGGGCTGCCGAGCGCCGCCTCAACCGACACGGAAGAAATAGTCACATAGTTACAAAAGACTGATCGGCCCGACGGAAGGCAAAGCGGAATGGGCGAGACCGTCCGCGCGTGCCAAAAGCGGGCCACACCCGTCTCAACGCTCAGTTTCAAACTAAACGCCCGCGATAATTCTTTGATTGTGGGCTTGCGGGCAATGCCACAGCGATCCGCCAAACTCTGGCTGTAAATTTCACCATCCCTATTGAAGGATTGGGCCGGACCGACAGCGATGGAGGCTTGGCAAACGGATAGCGATTGAATGCATCGCGTTACCTCACACACCAAATGGGATATAGATGTGACGTAGATTTATTTTCGAGGGTGCCCATGAGGCTGTCGAGCTATACGGATTATGCGCTGCGCACGCTGGTGTTCCTGGCGCTGAAGTCCGACGGCCTGGCCACCATCAACGATGTCGCCCAGACCTACGACATCTCCAAGAACCACCTGATGAAGGTGGTTCACCAGTTGAGCTTGCTTGGCTACGTTGAAACCGTGCGCGGCCGGGGCGGTGGCCTGCGCCTGGGCCGCAAGGCGGAGGATATTCGCCTGGGCGAGGTGATCCGCGCCACGGAACAGGAACTGGATATCCTGGAGTGCTTTTCCGACAGTTCCCCCGCACTGTGCCGCCTGAACCCCACCTGCGTGCTGAAGTCGGCCTTGAAGGAGGCGCTGCAGGCCTTCCTGGCGGTGCTGGACGATTACACGCTGGCGGACTTGGTGAAGCCACGCCGCACATTGACCCGGTTGCTGGATCTGCCGCTGCCCGGGACGTCTGGTCCCGCCTAACCTATCGGAACGCGTGTGGTGCGCCTGATCTGCAACCGCGCCCTGAAATCAAGGAATGGTGACAAGGGCCGCCCCTGCCCGTACCGTTGGCAGTGGTGAACCCACATCCCCCTTGGATGTCATTGCGCGATGCTGAAACGACTGCGTGAGGTCCTGATGCCGACCCGGCCCCGTCCCACCCGGATGGCGCCCCGGGTACCGGATGGCCATGCCGTCTACGCCGTCGGCGACGTTCATGGCGAATTGGGGCTGCTGCGCCAGTTGCTGGACATCATCACGCAGGACCACGCCCGCCTGGTGGCGCGGCACGGGCCCCTGACGCCCGTTCTGGTGATGCTGGGCGATTACGTCGACCGGGGCCCGGATAGCCGGGGGGTGATCGATCTGCTGCGCGGCGGCACCGACGTCACGGGCCGCACCTTGGCCGACAGGGTGCCGGGCTTCACGGTGCACTGCCTGCGCGGCAACCACGAACAATCGATGATGGACTTCCTGGCCGATCCCCTGGCGGCCTTGCGCTGGCTGGACTTCGGCGGCCCGGCCACCTTGCGCAGCTATGGCCTGCCCGCGGTGATGGAAGGGCCCTCGGTGTTGCAGGCCGTGGCCCTGAGCGAGGCGCTGGCGGCCCAATTGCCACCGTCGCATCGCCGTTTCCTGGACTCCCTGAGCTACCAGGTCGTGTATGGCGACTACGCCTTCGTCCACGCCGGCATCCGCCCCGGCCGTCCCCTGGCCGAACAGACACCGGAAGATATGCTGTGGATCCGGGCGCCGTTCATGCTGGCGGAAGGGCCGCATGAGAAGGTCATCGTCCACGGTCATACCATCGTGCCCGAGGTGGACATCCTGCCCAATCGCATCGCTGTCGACACCGGCGCCTATCGCAGCGGACGGCTGTCGGCGGTGGCCCTGCACGGCACCGACATCCGCGTCCTGGACGCACACCGCTCAACGGCGCTGTAGCGCCAGCGCCGTTATGAGGTCCGGTGGCCCGTGTCCAGCGTCACCGTGCCACCAGTGGCGCGGGAGACGCAGACGCACATCTGGTGCCCCTCCGCCTTCTGGTGGTCGCTGAGGAAGACATCCCGATGGTCCAGGCGGCCGCCGGAAACGTCCAGGACATCCAGGGCGCACAGGCCGCACTCGCCCCGCCGGCAGTCGTACATCAGGTCGGCGCCAGCCTCCTGCAAGGCGGACAGCAGGGTCTGGTCCGGGCGTACCGTCACCTCCAAATCCAGGCGGGGCACCCGGGCGACAAAGGGCTGTGCCACGGTGCCGCCGCCGGCGCCGAAGGTTTCCAGCCGGAAGTCCGACGCCGGGCGACCCAGCGCCTGCCACGCCTGGCGCGCCGCCGCCATCATGGGGGCGGGACCGCAGCTGTAGACCTCCCCGCCCGGTGCCACGCTGGCCAATTCGGCGGCGAAGTCCATGGTTTGCCCCTCGGCATCCACGAACACCCGCAGCCGGTCCCCCAATAGAGCCCGCAGTTCCTCCGCGAACGCCAGGTCGGCAGCCCGGCGGACGCCGTACAGCAGACGCACCGGGGCGCCCCGGCGGGCCAGCGCCCGCGCCATGGCGTACAAGGGGGTGATGCCGATGCCGCCAGCGATCAGCAGGTAATCCGGCCGGCCGGCCGACAGGTCAAAATGGTTCAAGGGGGCGCTGATGGTCAGCCGGGCGCCGGGCGCCAAGCCCCACATATAGGCGGACCCGCCCCGGCTGTCGGGCAGACGCTTCACGGCGATGCGCAGCAGGCCGTCCGCCGGTTCCCCCACCAGGGAATAGTGGCGCACGTCCGGCTGGCCGTTGATCAGCACCTGAACCTGGATGTGCGACCCGGGGCCGTAGGCCGGCACGGGAAAATCAGGCTGGATATCGAATTGGCGGATGCCGTCCGCCACGTCGCGGATGGCCACCAGCCGCGCCAGTCCCCACTCGACCTTGAACCCCATGGCTCATTTCCTCCCGTATTGTCTTATACCCAGGAGCGATGATTTCCATTCATCGCTCCTGGGTATCGGCGGCGACTGCCGCCGCGCGCCGTAAGGCGCGGAAGCCAAGCCGCCGGATGGCGGCGCCGGCGATTGAGGGCGATGGGCCTGACCATAGGTCAGGATCATCGCTACTTGGTATTAAGCGCGCTTACCGGCGGCCAAGCGCAGCAACGAACCGCCCGGCAAGCCATCCAATCGGTCACGATCGGCCAGGGCCGCCCCCAGGCGGCGCTGGGCCACGCGGGCATGCTCCGCGGCCAGCGCTTCCGCCCGGGCACCCTGCCCCCGGGTGATGGCGTCCAGCAGCAGGCGATGCTGTTCCTGGGCCACCACCAGGGTGTCGCGTCCCGCCGGCTCCGTGGCGTGCAGGCGCACGAAGGCGGAGGGGCCGGCGAAGGGCTGGGCCGATGCCTGCTCGATGGCGCGGGCCACCACACCGCTGCCTGCCAGGCGCACCAATTCCTCATGGAAAAAGGCGTTCAGCCGGACATAGGCGTCGAAATCGGCCTCGCTGAGCGTCGGCGGGGCCACCACCCGGTCCAGATCGGCCACGCAGGCGCGCAAGGGGGCGAGGTCAGCCGCCGTGGGCCGCCGTTCCGCCGCCAGCCGGGCGGCCAAGCCTTCCAGCGTGCCGCGCACTTCGATGCCGTCCGCCAAGTCGGCGGCAGTGAAGGCGCGCACGACGAAGCCGCCACTGGCGCCGGGCGTCACCAGCCCCTCCCGCGCCAGCCGTTCCAGCGCCAGGCGCACCGGCGTGCGCGATACGCCCAGCCTGTCCACCATGGCCGGTTCCGACACCCGCTTGCCCGGCGGCAGGTCCCCCGCCAGGATCAGCTCCCGCAGGCCCTGCTGGGCCCGCCCGACCTGCATGCCCCGGCCGTCCTCCTCGGCCGCCGCCGTCCGGGCGGTCATTCCGCCGCCACGGCCCGGGGCGCCTCGGCCGCGATCATGCGGTCGATCAGGCGGCGGGCCCACATGCCGCCAGCGTCGATGTTCAGATTATAGAAGCGGCGGTCGGGATGGCTCTCGATCGCCCGCTGCTGCGCCTCGAGAACCTCTTCATCCTCACCGAAGATGCGACGCACGCCCTCGCGCAGTTCATGGGTCAGGCGCTGTTCGCCCAGGCGGTAGTTGCGGCAGAAGGCCCAGAAGTAATGACAGCTGCCGTCCGCCTCGGGCGTGATGGTGTTCAGGACATAGCCGTTGACACCCTGGCTGCGGTCGCCTTCCGGCGCGCCGGTGCCGGCGGGGGCCACACCCACATCGATGGCGATGGTGCAGGGCGCCTCGAACTTGATGATCTGCCAGCGATCGACCTTGCCCGGCTTGCCCAGCTGGCCGGCCCAGAAGGGTGGCGGGTCGATGTTGTGCATCCAGCGGGTGACCGTGGCCGTCTTGTCGGTGTGGGTCACCTGGAACGGCGCCTCCGCCACCGCGTCGTTGCCGATGCTGGACCCATGCACGAAGGTCTCGTGCGTCAGGTCCATGAGGTTGTCCAGCACCAGGCGATAATCGCATTTCACCGTGATCAGGCGGCCGTCGCCCGCCCACTCGGGGTCGTGGTTCCAATGCAGGTCGGGCACCAGCGCGGGATCGGCCAGGGCCGGATCGCCCATCCACACCCAGATGAAGCGGTGACGTTCCACCACCGGATAGGACCGCACGCAGGCCGCCGGGTTCAGCGTTTCCTGGCTGGGCATATGCGTGCAGCGGCCGTTGGCGGCGTATTCCAGGCCGTGATAGCCGCAACGCACGGTATCCCCCAACAGCCGGCCCTTGGACAGGGGCACCAGGCGATGCCAGCAGGCATCGGCCAGGGCCACGGGAGTGCGGTCCAGTTGGCGGTAGAACACCAGTTGCGTGCCGCAGATGGTGCGCGGGAACAGCGCCCGCCCCACCTCATGGTCCCAAGCGGCAGCATACCAGGCATTATCCGGCCACGCCTTCGCAGGCTTGTCCGTCCCCGACGCCCCGGAAACCAAAGAACGCCCCGTCACCCAGGACGGACCATCAGCCTGCGCGCGATCATCCCGACCCATGGCACCGCTCCTCCGCATTTGTTATGGAGCATATGTACCTGAAAGCGGAGTTGCATGCAACTCCGCTTTCAATGGCTCGAATATCGCCCGTTATACCCATTCCTGCATACACTACCTCCGGCACGCATAGGGCCCGCAGGCGTCGAAATAGCCGTGATGGCCTGCCTCCTCCACCCGGTCGCACAAGGCCCTTCCCGCCCCCGCAGGGAAGGGCCCCCCGGCCGGCCCTCAGGCCCGGCCCGCCTTGACCGGCACGTCCTGCGGCGCGTTCACCAGGGCGTCGGCATGGTCCAGCAGATGCTGGCGGATCTGGCGGGCGCTCAGGCCAGTGTCCGCCAGGGTGTGGCTGTTGAACACGGTGCGGTCGTCATGGGCGCGTCGCAGGCCATGGGCCCACAGGTAGAAGTCGCCGGTGGCGGCCTCCAGTACGATGTCGTCCAGGCCGGCCCCCAGGCGCTGCATTTCCGCCGGGCTCAGTTCGGCCACGAAGATGATGAAGCGGCGCACGGACTCGTCATTCTCGCGGTTGATGCGCAGGATGTGGCGGATGCCCTGCTCCATCAGCGCGTTGATGCTGGTGCCGTCCAGCGCCGCGCGGATCTTGATCTGCCGCAGCAGGTCGGGCTCCAGGCGGAAGGTGGTCATGACCCGCTGATCCGCTGGGCGTTCCTTGGGCTTGGCGGTGGTCTTGTCCGGCATGACGTCGTGCTCCTCTTCGGGGGACTGGGTCCGTCCATCAAGCTTTCATGATGGCAAGACCCCTGGGGAAAAGGCCCGGCCCCCGAAGGAGCCGGGCCCGGCGATGGACTTAGAACGGGTAGTAACGGAACGCGGTGTAGACGACCGTGTCGTCGGTGCTGGGGCTGCCGCCCACGCCCTGGAACAGGTCGCGGCGGATGTATTCGCCCTGCATGCCGAACTGCATGGTGCCCATGTTGCCGTGGTAGAACTTCCACCAGAAGCCGGCCGTCGCCTCACGCACCGAACGGGTGTTGCCCGCGCAGGCGAGGGGCGAGCTCTCGGTGTAGCAACCGGTGTTGACGGCCAGGCCGTTGCCATAGCCGTAAGCCTTGCCGGCGACCGTGAACGCCTTGCTGTCGTCCTGTTCCAGGCCGTAGTAGGCGTACAGATCCCAATCGGACGTGGGATGGCCGATGACGCCGGCCATGGCCGTGACCTCGGTGATGGGCGACAGGCGGCCGTAGGGGTTGACCGTCACGTCCGGCAGGCTGGAGGAGCCGTAACGGCCGATGCCCTGGCCAGCCATCGTGCTCAGCTGGATGTCCACATACTTGGGCACGACCGGCAGGATGGCGGCGGCACCGAAGCCGAAGCCGGTCTCGGTGTAGTTCTGGCCGGCGGCGCGGCTCTGGAACTCACGCGCCAGGCCGAACACCTCGTAATGGCCCCAGCCGGGCTCGGCCACCGCCTTCACGATCAGGTCGGGGGCGATGTCGGTGGAGTAGTTGGCCGTGCTGTTCAGCAGCGAACCGCCGGGGTTGGTGTTGCTGTTGGGCACCAAGGCGGTCGAACCGCTGATGGACGCCTGCGGGCTTTCCAACGCCACGCCCAGCCAATAATGGCGGTTCCAGTCCTTGACCACGCGCAGGCCCCAGTTGCGGGTCCAGTCGAAGCCGGCGGCGTACTGGGCGTCCGGGCCCATCGGCAGCGCTTCGGTGCGGGGATCGATGCCGGACTTGTTGGTGGTGACCAGGCTGAAGGACTGGCCCGCCAGCAGGTGCCAGCCGGTGTCCTTCCAGTCAGCGGTCAGGTAACCCTGGCGTAGACGCGGGACGTAGCTGTTGCTCTGTCCGCTGTTGGAGGAGGTGCCGACGCCGAGGAAATCCGTCTCGATGTAGGCACCCAGGTGGGTATCGGGGCCGACGTCGCTTTCGGCCAGCATGGTCACGCGGCTCTGACGCGCCGTGCCGCGGAACTCACCCCGGTCATAGTTGGAGGAGTTCTTCAGCGGGATGGCGGCGTAGGGGGTGGCCACATCCGCGGTCATGTTGCGCGAGCGATAGACGCTGGCCGCTTCGATGAAGCCGCCGAAGGTCAGCTTCACGCCCTTGCCCAGGCGCAGGCTGTTGTCGTTGGGATCGGTCACCTTCTGCTGCTGGGCGACCTGGGTCGCGGCGGCGGCGGCCTTTTCGGCGGCGGCGCGCGAGTTCACCACGGCCTTGGCGTTGGTGTCCTGCTGGGTGGCCAGCGCCTGCAGCTGGGACTGCAGCGCCTGGATCTGCTTGTTCAGGGCATCGATTTGCGCCTGGGTCGCCACAACCTGCGTCGGGGTGGCGGCGGTGGCGACGCTGGAAGCCTTCCGGTGCTTCGTCGTGCCGGCGGTGTCATCGGCGCGGGCCGCCGTCGCCACGCCCATGAGCGCGACACAGGCGGAGGTCATCAGGGCGGCGCGCAGGACGGTGCGGCCAAATCGGTGCTCAAATCGGTTCTGCGGCGGAGACGTTTCTCCGTGCCGCGCTTCAATAGACATTGCTGTCCACTCCCATCAAGTGAATTAGCTTCTTATTCCGCGCCCGTGCGGGCACGTCGGCCCTTTAAAGCAGTTGTCTATTGAACAAATGTGGCGACCAATTAAAGGATCTTTTAGGTAATTAAATTCGTTTTTAATAATTAGAAGACCACATGTACCGCCAATCTGCATTCCATGCACCACCATAGCAGGATATATTGCTATATTACTCAGCAAAGACCACGCCCCGCCGCCGGATTTTTCTGGGGGATACGACCGGCGACGGGGCGGGCCAGGAAGGCCCGGTGGTTTTGTCGGGGGCACCAACCGGGCCGTTCGACAGCCCCAAGACAGGCGGGACAGGGGCTGTCGAAGGCGGGCTGCCTTAGTTGATGGGCAGCATGGTCTGGGTCATGGCGGCATCGAGGTTGTCGACGCAGCGGGCGTGCTCCCCCGTGCCGGGGGTGAAGCCGACTTCAGCGCAAGCCCGGTTCTCCTGCGCCAGGCGCTGGGTGGCGAAGGACGGACCGGCGCAGGCGGCCAGGCTGCCGCCGATGCCGGCAACCAGGGTCGCGGCGGCGAGGATGGCAGCCAGACGGGGGCTGATGGCGATACGGGTCGTGGCGCGGGTCATGGGTTTAGTTCCCACCGGTGATGTCGATCGGGTTCTGGTTGGCAGCGACATGGGTGGGACGGGCGCCCAGCACCTTGTCGCGGTAGTTCAGCACGCACATGGCGAATTCCGGCGTATCCGGCGTCAGCCCCTTCTGGCTGCAGGCCGATTGGCCGGCCACGCTGGCGGCGGCCTCGGACCGGTTCGCGGCGGCCTCGGCCAAGGAACCGGTGAGGCTGTCCACGCAGGCCACGTAGTCGGTATTGGGCGCCGTCAGGCCCATGGTGTCGCGGCAGACGCGCTTGACCGTGTCCGCCTGGGCCGCCGGAATGGTGCCGGCCTGGGCGCAGGCCGCAACACCAGCCCATACCAGCAAGACCAGACCGGCCTGCTGAACCCTCTTATTCTTCAGTATACGCTGCATCTCTCACTCCAACCGTCAAGTGAATGACTGATGGACCCAATGTTACCGGCGCTGAGTCTCACCACAACTAAAGCTTAGTTTATTTATTAAAACTAATTTTAGGTTCTTGTTTGAGACAAGCGCAATCATTCCTTAAATATCACAAATTCCATGAACATTATATTCAGCAAACTAATTATTATGATTCACGGTCTTAATATCCAATTCCAACTTATCTTAATGATATGCCGTCTATATAGCATGATATTTTGCGACCTCTGGTCGTAAAGGAAGACCATACATGGGATGTGCGTATCACGGGGTATGGGAAGGCCAAATTATAATTTTTTTTAAAAACGACGCGTCCATTTTAATTGGCCACCCCGGTTCAATAGGCGACGGTGACGCCGGCAGCGTCCCCATCGTGGACCTTCGCCATCCATCTCCGCCCCAGCGGTAGTGCCGCGGTTTCCCCTTGTTTGGCGGTTGCCAGAGGTAGTGCCTTGGCGGATGGTCACGGGATCGCCCGGATCACGGTTCGGGCCACCCCCGTGCCATGGATGACGACGGACCCAACGGATGGACAGTGAAACGTTCGACGATCAGGGATGGACCCCGGTGACCTCCAAAGCTCACATCCTGTTGATTGAGGATGATCGAGAGACCGCTGACGAGATCATCCGCGACATGACCGACCGCGGCTATATGATCAGCCACGCCGATAATGGCCGCGTTGGCCTGGAGCGCGCCCGCGAGGGCCGTTACGACCTGCTGATCCTGGACCGCATGCTGCCGGAGGTGGACGGACTGTCCATCATCGGCCTGCTGCGGGCGGAGGAGGTGCGGGTGCCGGTGCTGTTCCTCAGCGCGCTGAACGATGTGGATGAGCGTGTGCGCGGCCTGAAGGCCGGCGGCGACGATTACCTGACCAAGCCCTTTGTGCTGTCGGAACTGTCCGCCCGCGTGGAGGCCTTGCTGCGCCGTCCGGCGGAGCCACGGACGACCCGCCTGCGCGTGGGGCCGCTGGAGCTGGATCTGATCAGCCGGGAGGCCAACCGCGATGGCCGGCCCGTGGAACTGCTGCCCCGCGAGTTCAAGTTGCTGGAATACCTGATGCGCCATCCCGCCCAGGTCATCACCCGGGCCATGTTGCTGGAAGACGTGTGGAACTATCGCTTCTCACCCCAGACCAACCTGGTGGACGTCCATATCGGCAAGCTGCGGCGCAAGGTGGACGCGCCTGGCGATTTCCCCATGATCTACAATATCCGCAACGTGGGGTTCGTCCTTCGTGAACCTCAGTGAGATCGCGCGCACCACCAGCTTCCGGCTGGCCATGGTGTTCGCCTGCTTTTTCGCCGGATCGTCGCTGCTGTTGTTCGCCTTTATCTATTGGCGGGCCACGGTCTTCGAAACCAACCGCATCGACGCCCTGATCACCGAGGATGCGCGCACCCTGGCCAGCGAGGATCAGGACGCGATCCTGGCCCTGATCAACACGCACGTAACCGGCGATTTCCACCGCGTTGGCTATGCCGCCCTGTTCACGCCGGGCGGCCGCCGCATTGACGGCAACCTGGAAGCGGTGCCTGCGGACATGCCCATCGATGGCAAGGTGCATGTGGTGCAGGCCGTGCGCACCGATCTTCCGGCCATGGGCGCCGTCGAGGTTCGACTGGCCGCCCTGCGCATCCCCAATGGCAACATCCTGGTCATCGGCCGCAACGGCCAATACATGGTCGTCCTGCGCGAGGTGGTGGTGCACGCCCTGACCATGGGCGCCATTCCGGCCATGGGCCTGGCCCTCGCGGCCGGCATCTTCCTGGCTTGGCGCACGCAGCAGCGCCTGAAGGATGTGCACCGCGCCGCCGAGCGCATCATGAGCGGCCAGGTGCAGGAACGCCTGCCCGTCGCTGGCGCCGGCCCGGGGGATGAGTTGGACCGGCTGTCGCAGCTGTTCAACGGCATCCTGGATGAAACCGAACGCCTGCTGGGCGAGATCAAGGCCACGGGCGACGAGATCGCGCACGACCTGCGCACCCCCCTGACCCGGGTGCGCGCCCGCCTGGAGCGCACCATGAAGGGCGACATGGGGCTGGAGGAAACCCGGGAAACGGTGGGCAAGGCCATCGGCGGCCTGGACCAGGCCCTGGCCGTCATCACCGCCCTGCTGCGCATCCGCGAGTTGGAGAACAGCAAGCGCCGGCGTGGCTTCAGCATGCTGGACCCGACCGAGATCATCCTGCTGATCGAGGAACTGTACGAGCCCATCGCCGAAACCAAGGACATCGCCTTCACCGTCGACATCACGCCGGTGGCGCCCATGTTCGCCGACCGCGACCTGCTGATGGAGGCGGTGGGGAACTTGGTGGACAACGCCCTGAAGTTCACACCACCCGGCGGAAAGGTCACGCTGTCGCTGGGCCCGCGCGAGGGCGACGGCGCCACCGTCATTCGCGTCGCCGACAGCGGGCCCGGCATCGCGGCGCACGAACGCGACCTGGTCTTCTCCCGCTTCTACCGCTCCGACCGCACCCGCCACCTGGAGGGCACCGGCCTGGGCCTGAGCCTGGTGGCCGCCATCGCCCGCCTGCACGGCCTGGCGCCCCGGGTGGGGGACAACAACCCCGGCTGCGTGATCGAACTGGTGGCGGAAGGCGCGACGGCGGTCAGGGCGCCGGTGGCCGGCGCCGCAGCCGTCTGAACAAGGTGGCGATGGCCACGGCCAATAGAGTGGACGGTGCGCCGAAAACCAGGGCCAAGGGCAGCATCCCCTCCGTCACGAACTCGATGGATCGGCCGCCACCGAAAAGCTGCACGATCCCCCCAGGCACCAACAGGGCGATGGCCGCTATTCCCCAAAGCGCGTGGCGACCATAGCGGCCGTAAAGCACGAGACCCAATAGGAACGGGATGAGGATCATGAGCCAGGCGACATGCCGGTGCATGATCATATCCTGACTGTTGATCGGGTAGAGGTTAACGCCTTCCATCACCCCACCAAAGCAACGCCTTCACGTCGGGCCGCGCTGGCCAAGGCGTCATCCAATGTCGCCAAGGGCAAAACCAACCGCTGCGCCAATTCCAAGTAGGCGGCGTCATAGGCCGTCAATCGGTGTTGCCGGGCCAACCGCATGACGGACGTACTGTCCGGGGAGGTGTCGATCCGGAAAGGAAGCTGAGCCAACAATGCCAAGGCACGCGTCGTCTGTGTTTCGTCCAGACGCCGCCGGCGTTCATTGACCAACAGCATGTTCCTGATCTCGAACCACCAAAGGCTCGGAACCACCGCCGGATCGGTGGTCAGACGCTCAAAGGCGACGGTCGCGGCGTTGCTGTCCTCATCGGGCATCAGCCAACAGGCGGCGACCGAGACATCCACGACGAAGGGCATCAGTACTTATGGCCCTCGTGCCGAGCGGTCAGTATCTCCTCCACCGTCAGCTTGGGCATGGATTGGCGAAATTCACGGATCAGGGCCTGTGCCCGCCGTGTTTCCGCCTCACGGCCTTGAGGTTCCGGAATGATACGGGCAACGGGACGGCCATGGCGGGTGATGACAATGGTCTCCCCCCGCTCCACCTCATCCAGCAACTGGGGCAGATGGGTCTTGGCGTCAGATGATTGAATCTCCTTCATAGACACCCTCACTTGCTCAAGTTGGTCGATTTATTTGGTCGATGTTATGGCGCCTGGGGATGACGGTCAATCCACCAGCCCTTGATCCACCCCAGACGCCCCTACTCCCCAACGCTGGCGGCATCCAGCTTCAGGGGGATCAGGCGGTCCTCTCCCACCTGGGCGGTGACGACGGGCCGCACGGCGATACGCTTGTCATCCAAGGTGGGCAGACGTTGTTTCAGGGCGGTCACCACCGCCGCGGCACGGGCCTGCGCCAGGGCGGCCAATGCCTGGTCATCCACCGGTTCGGTCTTGGCGACGCGGCGGCGCAAGGCCGCTATGTAGCCCGGTTCGTCCAGGACCGGGGCCAAGCCCGGGGCGGAGGCTGGCGGCATCTTGGCGGTCGACGCGGGCGGCACCTCCGGCGCGCGGGTGAAGGACTGGCGCAGGGGCGGCAGTTGGTCCGCCCCCAGACGCTCTCTGAACAGCGCCTCCAGGAACTGGCGCTGCCCCTCCAGGGTGTAATGGTCCCCCAGGGCCTGGGCCATGCGGGCATCCAGCGCGTCGCGTTGCAGTCGTCCCCTGTCCGCATCAGGGGCGACCACCCCCGGAACCCGGAGGGCCAAGTGCGGCCGGGCGCTCAGCGCCTGGGCCAGATGCACGATCTTCTCCTGTTCCGGCGGGGCGAGGTCGGCGCGACCGGGGGCGAAGTCGATATGGTCCAGCTTGTCCGCGTCCCCCCGTCGAACAGGGCGGCCAGCGCGCGGAAGGGGGCGGTGACCAGGTTGGTCAGCAGGTCGGCGGCCGCGGCGCGGATGACGCTGCCGATGTCGAAGCGCGGGTCGTTGATGTTGCCGCTGACCGGCAGATCGACGTTGATCTTGCCCTCGTCATCCTTCAGCAGGGCGATGGCGAGATCCAGGGGCAAGTCCAGGGCGCCGGGGACATCCACCCGGTCGCCCAGCTTGATATCGCGAATGACCACTCGGTTGGTGCCGTTCAGGCGGCCACCATCCACTTCGTAATGCAGGTCGACATCCAACCGCCCCTGCGCGATGCGGCGACCGGCGAACTTGACCGTGTAAGGCGACAGCTCGGGAAATTCGACGTTGCGGAACAGCAGGTTGACGTGGGTGTTGCGGCCGGGGTCGAACGGCACGAGGCGGCCTTGCACGGTCACCTGGCCGAAGTCGCCCACCTGACCCCGCAGCGCCAAGCGCGAGGACGAGGTGGCGGCGGTGGTCAGGGCCGCCACCTCCCCCTGCAGGTTGGTGATGTGCGCCGAGAACGGCAATGGCAGGGAGGCATCGCCGTAATCGGCCTTGCCGCCCGTGACCACCACGCGGCCCACGCTGACCACCGGCGGGGACGCTGGAGCGGAGGCCAAGGCGGTGGGCGCGGCCCGCACAACCATCAGGTGGTTGAAATTGGTGGTCTGGTTGGCGGCCACCTGAAGACGCACGTACGGCGCCGCGACGGTGATCTGGGAAATGCGCAGGTCATTGGCCGACTGGCGGTATTCATAGTGATCCACGCCCAGGCTGTCCCAGGAGACGAGCGGCGTGTCGCCCCCCTGCTCCGCCACCGCCAGCGCCAGCACATCGCCCTTGCCCGCCAAGGCGAGACCGTCCGCCGCGCTGTAGGTGAGATCGCCGTCCGCCGCCAGCCGGCCATCGCGGATATCAACCCGTGCCCAATCGTGCACATAGGGCTGGGCGGCCGCGACCGGCAGGTCGGACGCCGCCAGCTTGGCCTCCAGCCCCAGGGTCGGCAGGGCCGTCACCTTGCCCGCCGCCTTGATCTGCCCGCCGGCGGACAGCGCCGCCGCCAGGGTGAAGGGGAAGGACGCGCCCGCCTGGCTGGACACGCCCTCCACGGTCAGGTCGATGGGTGTCAATTCCAGCCGCGCCGGCTCACGGGTCGCGCGATCCTCCACCTGGATCTTGGCCTTGCGCAGCAGCACCTTGCCCAGAACGGCGGACCAGGGCGCCGTCCCCGCCGCCGGGGGGGCCTGTTGGGTGTCAGGGTCAGGCCCGGCGTTACCCGGGGACCAGGGCATGGGACCAAGGCGGCCATCTTCGCCCCGCCGCACGTCCAGGCTCAACCCGTCCACGGTCAGCGTGTCGGCACCGACTGTCTTTGCCGGCCAAGTCAAGCGGCCGCCCGCCAGATGCAATTCCGGCAGGGTCAGGAAAGGCGTCTTCACGCCCGCCTCATGAACCGTCAGGCCGCGCACCGCCAGGCTGAGATGATCGATGGCGAGGGCGTAACCGGCGCCCTTTCCCCGGCTGAGCTGATAGTCCAGGTCGGCAGCGACGGTTCCCGTGGGGACCTTGACGGGCAGCGCATCGCCGAAATACCGGGCCAGCAAGGGGATATAGGGTCCGCGTGCCGCCACATGGCCGGCGGAAACGATGGGGTTCAGGCTGGACGTGCCCGTCCATTCCAGCGTGGCGCCGCCTTCCAGGCCGACCTGCACATGCTGGCGCCCCTGGCGTTCGGGCAGGGTGCTAAGGTCGTTGAATTCCATGCTGACGGGACCGACCTTGGTCTTGAACGGCGTGCCGGGTACCTGGTCGGTAAGGTCCGCCGCCGCGTCCACGATGGTCACATGACGGATTAGCAGCCGGGGCAGCCCCCCGGACTGATCACCGGACTGCCCATCCGCCTTGGCCGGGCCGTTGGCCGGCCCGTCGTCCCTGGCGGCGGCCTGGATCAGGCGCCCGATATTGGTATCGGTTTCGCCATAGCGCACCAGGGTGGCCCGGAGCCCCTGCACCTGGATATCGGCGATGCCCCAGGCCCAACGCAGCAGGCCCGCCGGCGCCAGGCGGACATAGAGCCGGTCGAAGCCCAGCAGCGGACCGCCGTCAGCCTCCGTAAGGCGGAAACCGCGCAGTTCCACGCTGAGGGCGTAGGGGTTCACACTCACCCCATCGAGGGTGGGCGGCCGCTGGAAGGTGGCCTGCCCCAGATCCACCACCTGGCGACGGATCAGCAGAGGCGCCACCAGGAAGCCGGCCGCGGTATAGGTCAGCAGTATGGCCAGGGCCCAGAAGCGCTTGCGCCGGAAATCCCACCACAGGCGGGGTTCCGCCAGGCGACGCCGCCGCAGGGCGGCACCCAGGCGATGCCACAACCCCTGCTGGGGGACGGGGGACGGCGTGGGCGGGACGGGCGGTAGTGTGGGCATGGATGGCATCCTGTATCGCGGACACCATCCTATAGTGGCAAAGCTGCAAAGGGTATCGGGTTAGTGCCCACCCCCTATTAGCCGGAAGGCACTAACCCTTTGGCTTATATGGTAATTCCCTTAAGCGGGATCACCATAGACGATGCCGCGGCCATGGGTGCCCACATAGACGCGGCCATAGCGCTTGGGATCACCGGACACCTGCAGGATCAGGCCCCATTGGTGCTGGTCGTCATTCACCCGCACCCAGTGCTGGCCGGCGTCGTCAGAGCGAAAAATGCCCCGCTGCCGGTCGATGGTGCCCACCAGGTACAGGGCCGGCGTGGCGGCACCCGCCGCCGCCCGGCCAAAGCCGAAGGCGTGCAGTTGTTCCACGCCCGGCATCCGCGAGTAGGCGCCGCCGGCGGCCGTGCCATGGTAAAGGCCGTCGAAGGCGGCGATCCACAAGTCCCCCCGCGCGCCCGGCATAGCGTACAGTGCATCCTGGCCGCCTCGGGGGTCGCCCCGGCCGTTCCGCACCACCGCCGGCGTGGGCAGCCCGTTGGGCAGGGTGAAGGGCCGGGCCTGGAAATGCGCCGCCCGGTCGGTGCTGACGTACAGTTTCCCGTCGAACAGCGACAGGGCGTAGAAGGTGTCGGGATCGATGGCGTCGCCGATCACCCGCACGCCCTCCGGCAAGCCCTGGGCGCTGGTCCAGGTGGCGCCGCGGTCGGTGGTGACGAAGGCGCCGGACACCAGCCCTTCCTTGGCCCCCTGCGGCGTCCACACCCAGGTGGCACCATCGGCGGAGACGGCGACCTTGCCCCGCTTGGCCTCGGGCGTGGGCATCCCGGCCGGCTGCCAGCTGTGGCCCCCATCCAGCGAGTAGCCGATATTGGCACCGGGATAGCGTTCGTCGCGGATGCCGACGCGCACCACCACCTCCGGCTTCAGCGGCGCCGACACCACACTGTCGGTGTTGCCGAACAGCGGCGGGGCCGCCGCCCCCTCCGCCGCCGGCTTGTCCAGATCCCAATGCACGAACCCGCCATAGTCGCCGATGGCGGAGATGAGGGGCGCGCCCTGGGTGGGGCTGGTGAAGGCCATGGCCACCGTTTCCTCGATGCCCGTGCTCATCACCTGCCAGTGGGTGGGTTGGCCCTTGTCCACGGCGCGGAGGTCGACCGTCTCCCACCCACCATAGCCGGTGGTGAACAGGGCGTGATCGGGGTTGGTGGGGTCGATCTCGACATCGAACAGCCAATGGATGGGCGTGGGCTTCACATAGGGCGCCAGGCTGTAGTCATAGACGCCGCCGTTCTTGCCATCGCCCTGGGGGCCGCCAAACACGCCGTGCCAGGTCTTGCCGCCATCCACGCTGCGGAAGATATCCTCACCCAACCCGGGTGAGGTTCCCGGCCGGCGGTGCCGGTCGAAGGAACTGGCGATGACCACCCGGGGGTTGTGCGCGTCCACCGCCACGGCGGCATAGCCGAAGGCCCTGCCGTGGGCGGCGTCCGGCTTCTCCGGCGTGATGTCGGTCCACTTGCCCCGCCGGGTGTCCAGTTTCCACACGGCGCCGTCGGTCATCCGCGTGGGGCCGGGGCTGCTGCCATAGGCGATGTAAAGCGTGCCGTCGGCGGCGAGCGCCGCGCGCGTTGGCCGGTTGGCCGTGGGCTGGCCCGCCACGGGCGCCCATGTCTTGCCGCCGTCCGTGCTGCGGAACAGATTGTCGCGGCCCTTGAGCGAAGCGCCGACATAGATCGTGCGGCTGCCCCGGGCATCCTTTCCCACGCTGCGGGGGTCGAAGATCACGAACACCAGGCCGGCGCCGCCCCGCACCCAGGGTGGCACGCCAGCCACGGCTTGCGTCGACGCATCCTCCGTCACATCGGGAAAGGAGGAGGCGCGCGACCAGGTGGCGGCGCCATCGTGGCTGACCCACAGGCCATCATGACGGGTGCCAAGGTAGAGGGTGTCCGGGTCGTTGGGGTCGACGGCCAGACGCTCGCCATTGCCCCGTCCGTTCTCGTTGCCGCCGAACTTGATGGGCACATCCACGCGGCGGAAGGTCCGCCCGCGGTCATCGGACCGCAGGATGGCGCCGTTGGGCGCATCCGGACTGGTGTAGGTGCCCAGCGCCAGATAGACCCGGTCAGGGTTGCGCGGATCCAGCGCGATGCTTTCCACGCCCATCAGATTGGTGTCGGCGTAGGACACCCAATCCAGCAACGGCACCCAACGTCCGGCCACCCCATCCCAGCGGTAGGCGCCCCCCATGTCGGTGCGGGCATAGCGCAAGCCGGGCTCGGTGGGGTGGAAGATGATGCCGTCGACAAAACCACCACCGACGATCTGCACATTCTTCCAGTGATAAGCGACCTGCCCCACCAATGCCGGCCCCTGGGACAGCGACGGCGCCGTGGCGGTGGGAGGCGCCCTGAGACCAGGATCGGCCTGGCAAGCGGCCAGCACCGAAAGGGCAACCGTGGCGGCGAAGGTGGCGGGCAGCCGACGGCACCCCCGCCCGAAAGACGAGCTTCCTGTCATGACAGCGTTCCCAACCCCGTTTTGTAATCGTTTTCGGCAGTCACTGTCGCCTAAGTTACCGGTAACATCAAGCAACGAGACGCCATCGCCATGTGAACGTGGCTGTTTTCTCGCCATGCTGAATACGACTGGAAACAACATAAGGTGGAACGCTTAAGAAAAAGCTGGAGACATCGACGCCTAATCGGCCGCCGCCAATCACGATCATCGATACATTTATTCGATATAAGTGATTTTGGTTCTCAGTTTCCGGATGAGAGAGTCCCCTCACAAACCAGGGGGAACGCCATGAATGACATAAAATTATTGATCGCGGGTCGCCGCTGTCTGACCAAGAGCCGCGACCAGGCCTTGACGCATCTGCGGACGGTCCACGGGCCGATGGTGTTTGCGCCGCCGGCCGACGCCGGCGCCATGCCCAGTCGCTATGAGCAAAATCACGTCTTTTATCCGCAAGCGGACTCTTCCGGACCTTGGCTGGCGGACAGGGACTTCGTCACCGAGGTCTGGTTCAACGATTTCGGTCATCTGGCCGCATCCGTCTCCACCCCCTATTATCTGAGCCGCCTGCGTCCCGATGAAGACAATTTCGTCGATCAGGACACCGTCCTGAAATCCGTGGTCCGTGAAGAAGGGAAATGGGGCGTTACGACGCCCGACGCCGCCAAGCTGTTCATTTTCCTGAAGCGGTCACCCTCGACCGACATCACTGCGTTCGATGCCGCCCGAGACAGCGCCGTGAACGACCTGCGAACCCTGTCACAACCTGTCGCCGGCTTGGTCAACGTCGCCCTGCCCGGTCCGGGGGGCGCGGAGCCCTATGCCGATCATGTGCTGGAGTTCTGGTTCCCGGACCAAGCAACAGCCCTGTCCGCCGTTGGAACCGCCGTCTTGCCGACCCTGGACCGCCTTTCACCCGTGCTTGATACCCAGCGCAGCTTCTTCGTTCTAGCGGACGCCTATCCCGTCGAACGCCTGCGCCACGCCAACGGGCTTTGATCCATAGGCGTAAGGGGTGGGGTGGTTAAGAAAGCGGCCATGGTGCGGTGCCCACGAAGGGTTGACAGCGCCCCCCATGAGCCGCTAAGCAGCGCCCATCATTGGGGAGTAGCCGCCCGCCGATACTGAGCGGGCGCCGCGTCAACAGACTTGGGCCCCTGGCGTGACCGGTGTAAGCCGGCCTTGCCGGTACGGCCCGTGGCGCGTGCGACCGGTCCACCGCTTGCCGGGGACCGCTGGCGAGACCAGTGGCATGTCGTGTTCGACCGGGCCAGGCCGGACGCGTGGTGCTGCTGTCGCTTGCCTGGCCTGTCGCGTTTGCCGCCCCGAAGGTTCCCATGCCCATCACCACCTCTTTCGCCCTGGCGTTCAGCCTGTCCATGGACGCCTTCGCCGCCTCTCTGGGCAAGGGCGCCAGCCTGAACCGCCCAGGTGTGCGCGAGGCCGCGCGCGTGGGCGCCTATTTCGGTCTGTTCGAATTGGCCGCCCCCATTTTGGGCTGGGGCCTGGGCCTGTCCTTCGCCCATTACATCGAGGCGTACGACCACTGGATCGCTTTCGGCCTGCTGTTGATCGTGGGCGGCCGCATGGCTTGGCTGGCGTGGAAGAACGACGATGAAGACAAGCCCAAGGCCGAACGGCACTCGCCCCTGGCCCTGGCCATGACCGCCATCGCCACCAGCATCGACGCCACCGCCGTGGGCATCACACTGGGCTATATGAATGTGGACATACCGACCACCATCGCCCTGATCGGCTTGGTGACATTCACCATGGCCTTTGGCGGCGTCATGCTGGGCCGGGCGGCCGGCCCTGTGCTGGGCCGCTGGGCGGAAGTGGCGGGCGGCATCGGCCTGATCGGCATCGGGGCCAAGGTGCTGTATGACCACACCTTAGGCGGCTTCGGCGGCTGACCAGTCCCACCAAGCCATCCCGGCGAGGGCGTCACGCCAGGGCGTCCAACCGCGCCAGGTGGGGCGCCTGGGCGGTGGCATCCAGGAAGGACCCGGTGATGCTGTTGCGGGCCAGTTGCGCCAATTGCCCCCGGTCCAGGCCCAAGGCCGTCGCCACCCGCACGTAGTTGTCCAGCAGATAGCCGCCGAAATAGGCCGGATCGTCGGCATTGACCGTGGCCCTCAGGCCCAGGTCCAGCATGCGCCGCAGGGGATGCGCCTCCAGGCTGGGCACGACGCAGAGCTTGAGGTTGGACAGCGGGCACACCGTCAGCGTCGTACCCTGGTCCACCAGGCGGCGGGTGAGCGCCTCATCCTCCAGCGCGCGGTTGCCATGGTCCAGGCGCTCCACGCCCAGGATGTCCAGCGCCTGCCAGACATAGTCGGGCGGCCCCTCCTCCCCCGCGTGGGCCACCAGCTTCAGCCCCCGTTCCCGCGAGGCCTGGAACACCCGGGCGAACTTCGACGGGGGGTTGCCCACCTCCGACGAATCCAGCCCCACGCCCGCGATGCGGTCCAGATAGGGCTCCGCCGCCCTTAGCGTGGCGAAGGCCGACTCCTCATCCAGGTGGCGCAGATAGCAGAGGATGAGGTGGGCGGTGATGCCCAACTCCCTCTCCGCCGCCGCCATGCCGGCCAGCAGGCCGTCGGCCACGACCGGGAAGGGGATGCCCCGGTCGGTGTGGGTCTGGGGGTCGAAGAAGATCTCGGCATGCACGCCGCCGTCGGCGGCCAGCCGGCGGAAATAGGCCAGCGCCAGGTCGCGGAAATCCTCTTCCGTGCGCAGGACCTGGGCGCCCTGGTAATAGATGTCCAGGAAGTCCTGCAGATTGGTGAAGGCGTATGCGGCCCGCACCTCCTCCACCGTGCGGAAGGGCAGCGCCACGCGGTTACGGCGGGCGAACGCGAACATCTGCTCCGGCTCCAGGCTGCCTTCGATGTGCAGGTGCAGTTCCACCTTGGGCAGGCTGCGGATGAAATCGGAGAGAGGGTCGGTCATCAGGCTGCCTTTTCTGGTCGCGGAAAAAGTCAGTGTAGCGCCAGGCCGCCCATCGACGACAGCCTTTCCCACGGAACCATTAACAAGCGGATTACATCTGAAGGGAGCATAAATCAAAATTACACTCGCTAAACGGGTGTATCGCCGCGTGGCATCTGTTAAATTGCCCCCAACAACTCAACCATAGGGCGGCCTAGGGCCGCAAAAAGGGGGTAAGCATGCACCGACATTCGACGCATGGCGCGTCAATCACTTGGCGCTGGGCGGGGGCCGCGGCCCTGAGCCTGGCTTTGGGGGCGGCGACCGCGCAGCCCGTGGCGGCGCAAAGCACGTTCGCCAATCCGCCCGTCCTGCCGCAGACGGCACCGGCGCAAGGATCGGCCAACGTGCTGGGGCTGCCCAAGGCCCCCTCAGCCGTCAGCCTGGCGACGGCGCCGCAGCCGCATGCGGGCAAGGAGCGCGCCTTCGACCTGCACATCAACTTCACCGACGGAGCGCTGTACGATCCTGGCGAGCAGCGCTACCAGCGCCTGCACCTGCGCAGTTACATCGGCACCGGCGTATCGCCGGGAACGCCGTACGTGGCGCCTGAAATCGACGTGACGCCCGGTGACACTGTGCGTATCACCCTGCACAACGACCTGCCGCCGGATCCGGACTGCACCAACGGCAGCAAGCCGGTGGACCAGCCGCACTGCTTCAACGGCACGAACCTGCATTCCCACGGCCTGTGGGTCAGCCCGACCGGCAACAGCGACAACGTGCTGATCTCCATCAACCCGGGTGTCAGCTTCCAGTATGAGTACAACATACCGGCGGACCATCCGGCCGGGACCTTCTGGTACCATCCGCACCGCCACGGCTCGACGGCGCTGCAGGTGGCCAGCGGCATGGCCGGCGCCCTGATCATCCGCGGCGACCGCAAGCCGACGCCCGAGGTCAACGGCGACCTGGACACCTTGCTGGTGACCCCCGGCGGACAATCGTTCAAGGAGCGCACGCTGGTTTTCCAGCAGATCCAATATTATTGCCTGGACGACAAGGGCCAGCAGACTTGGAACTGTACGGCCAACCAGACCGGCATCATCGACAACATCGACAATTTCGGCCCCAACAGCTGGCAGCAATCCGGCCGCTGGACCAGCATCAACGGCGTGGTCATGCCCACCTTCACCGACGCCCAGGCAGGCACCGTGGAGCGCTGGCGCCTGATCCATGCCGGCATCCGCGAAACCATCAGCGTGGAATTCCACAAGATGGCGGACACGACCCAGGCCGCCGCCCGCCCCACCAAGGCCGGCATGACCCCATTCCTGGACACGGTGTGCACCGGCCCGGCTATACCCTATCAGGTGGTGGCGGCCGACGGCCTGACCATGGGCAACACCCTGACCAACACCAGCACCACCCTGCAGCCGGGATATCGCTATGACCTGCTGGTGGTCTTTCCCGAAGCCGGCAATTATTGCGTGACCGAGCGGCCGCAAGACGCCTCCTCCACGGTCAGCCGTTCGGCCACGCCGCGCAACCTGCTGGGCGTGGTGACGGTGCGCGGCGGCACCCCGACCGCCAACCCGACCCAGACCCTGGTGGAAACGCTGGTGGCCTCTGCCCGCAGCAACATGCGGCCCGACGTCCGCGACCAGATCATCGGCGACCTGACGGCGAAGGACCGCGACGGCAAGCCAGCCATCAAGCTGACCCGCTTCGTGCCCCACCCCACCATCACCGATGACGAACTGAAGTACGTAACCAAGGATGGCATGGTGAAGGACATGCCCCAGGAGGACATGGTGTTCTACCTTGGGCCGGGCGTGCCCGACGATCCCAACAAGCAGCCCTATACCGGCCTGACCGACACCAAGTTCACCGTGGGCAAGAGCTTCGAGATGGTGCAGTACGACGGCACGAACTGGGTGCCCAAGGGAACCGCCCCCTATGACCCGGCCCGTATCGACCGTAAGCTGGTGCTGGGCAGGGCACAGCAATGGGAACTGCGTTCCTACAGCATAAGCCACCCCTTCCACATCCATGTGAACCCTTTCCAGATCGTTCACATCTATAATGAGAAGGGCCGGGACGTCAGTCTGCCCGGCGCGGTGGATGACGATGGCGACACCCAGTTCGCCGGCCTGCAAGGCGCCTGGAAGGACACACTGTGGGTCAAGACCAACCTCAGCGCCTTCGCCCCGCCCGGCGTCAAGCCGTCACCCAACCCGCCGGTGCATTACTACCGCCTGATCGTCCGCACCCGGTATGAGCGCTATATCGGCGAATTCGTCCTGCACTGCCACATCCTGGACCATGAGGACAGCGGCATGATGGAGAACGTGCAAATCGGCATCAGCGACGGCGACGGCGGCTTGGCCCACGCCCATCACTGATCACCCTCACGTTTTCAAATTCCCTTCATTGCGGCCCAGCCTTCCCGGCTGGGCCGTTTTTTTGCGCGCCTCGAAATGGGATTGGCGCTGACATGCTTGAGCGAAGCTCAACAAGCCTCCTGCGCTTTTACAAGACGCAGCGGGGACCCGAGCGACACTCCGAAGGCGGCGCCCAAGGCCTTGTTCAGCATGCTGGCTTGCGTTCAAAAGCGATACCGCTTCTCCTCGATCCGCTCTAGTCCTGAAAAATCGATAATAAATCGGGAAAATTTTAGTCAACTAAACTGAACAACTATTTATAAATTGCTATGTAAACGCGTTCACAGAAATGTAATATGGACTTTAGTGGTACCGTTTGTGAATCTTTTCTTATTAATATTGTCTTAAGAGTCTCTACCCTATACCTTGGTGTAGGAAAGCAACCCCACCCATCCCCAAGGCACCCCCGCAATAGGCCCAAGGAATTCTTGGGATAGGAAGACTCATGGTCGCATTCTACAAGAAAATCATCGACCTGGCGGCGCTTGCCGAACTGGTGGAACAGGATGACGCGGCGCTGGATGGCATCTGCCTTTCATCCGATGGACGGTATCAAACACGCGAATTTCCTTTTGCCGGATTGAACGATCAGGTGGCCACCCACCTGCGGGCGGGCTTCCGCGATAGGGCTGAGCAGGACTTCCCCCAGCTGACCTGCGCCTGGGGCCGGGCGCGCGTGGGGTCCACCGCCCTGGCCAATCTGTTCGGTGTGGCCGGCCTGCCGTCCTATTACCAGCCGACCAAGGCGATCATGCGCCATGTGCTGGCCGCCGGCACGCCTGGCCCCTGGGTCGTTCCCCTGGCCGACCAGGCGCCCCACATCTTCTGCAAGGACGTGGCCGGCCCCTACCTGACAGCGGAATGCCTGTACGTTCCCCTGCGCATGCTGATCGAGGCGGGCTATCCCGCCAGCCGGCTGCACCTGGTGGTGCTGGATCGCCAGCCGCTGCACGGCTTGGCCTCATGGCTGCGCAAATGGTCCCATCGCATGGGGCGTGAGCAGTTGATGGAAAACTTCGTCATCGCCTCGCTGAATGCCGTGCGGGTGGCGGCCTATGCCCGCCGCCAGGGCGTTCCCGTCACCCACTATGTGTACGAGGCGACCCGCCAGCCGGTACCGGCGGCCAAGGCCCTGTTCAGCCGCGTGGGCCTGGGTGACCGCTTCACGCCGGAGATGGTGACCCATTGGCAGCGCATGGACAGCCTGGACGGCGCCGGGTCCAGCGTCATTTTCCCCGATGAACCGGATGCCTATGCCGCGCCCGGCCTGCACCACCAGGCAGGCGGTGTGGCCAGCTACGGCTACCAGGACCGGGACAGGGGCTCTGTCACCGACGCCGACCTGGACCTGCTGCACCGCTTCGGGGTGGAGGAGGTGTACCAGCGCCACGCCGAGGCCTGCGCCCGCGATCTGGACCTGCCCCACGCCCTTTTCCGCGCGGACGGCAACCCGTGCGCCGTCGCCACCGCCTGACCCCATTCGTCCGCGAAAGACCCCCCTCATGTTGAACAAACTGAAGATTTCCCACCGGCTGGCGCTGTTCATGCCCATGCTGGTGCTGGCCCTGGCCCTGGCGGTCAGCTTCGCCTTGTCCACCCTGCGCACCACGCTCATGGACGACCGCAAGGAAGAGCTGAAGCAGATCCTCACGGTCACCCGTGGGATCGCGCAAAATTGGTACGACCGTGAACAAGCCGGTGAGATGACCCGCGCCCAGGCGCAGAAGGGCGCCCAGGACGACATTCGCAAGCTGCGCTTCGGCAATGGCGAATACGTCTACGTCAACCAGTACGATGGCGTGACCGTTGTCCACATCAAGCGGGAGTTCGAGGGCAAGAACCGCATGGACTTCAAAACCGCGGACGGGGTGGAAACCGTGCGCCTGGGTATCGAGGCCGCCAGGCAGGGCGGCGGTTCCTTCACCTATACCTACCCGCGGCCCGGCAACAAGGGCGGCCCGGCCGAAAGCTTCCCCAAGATGACCTACAGCCTGGGCTTCGAGCCGTGGCAGTGGGCATTGGGGGCCGGCATCTACGTCGATGACGTGGACATGATATATCATGATATATTGACTGATATGTTGCTGCTGACGGCCCTCGTGGTCCTCGCCGGGGGGCTGGTCGCCTATCTGCTGGCGCGCAGCATCGCCAAGCCATTGAAGCTGATCACCGAACGCATGGGCCAACTGGCCGATGGCGACCTCGGCGTCGACATCCCCCTGCTGAACGACAAGCATGAGATCGGGCGGTTGGCCCGCGCGCTGGAGGTGTTCAAGCGCAACGGCCTGCGCAATGCCGAACTGACCCAGGCCCAACAGGCCGAGCAGCAGGAGAAGCTGCGCCGACAGCAAGCGGTGGAGGACTCGCTGGCCGACTTCCAGCAGCGCACGGCACAGGTTCTGGACAACGTGGTCAGCGCCTCGCAAGACGTGCGCAACCATTCATCGGGCCTGGCGGACATGGCGACGCAGAGCCGCGGCATGGTGGAAATGGCCAATAACGCCTCGGCCGAAACGACGGGCAATGTGCAGATGATCGCCAGCGCCGCCGAGGAACTGGCCGCCGCCGTGGGCGAGGTCAACAGCCAGGTCACCCGCTCCACCGACATCGCCGAGCGCGCCGTGGCCCAAGCCGAGCGGACCGGCGTCACCATGCAGGGCCTGGCGGACGCCGCCCAGAGCATCGGCAACATCATCCAGGTGATCCAGGAAATCGCCAGCCAGACCAACTTGCTGGCCCTGAACGCCACCATCGAGGCCGCCCGGGCGGGTGAGGCGGGCAAGGGCTTCGCCGTCGTCGCCAGCGAGGTCAAGACCCTGGCCAGCCAGACCACCAAGGCCACGGACGAGATTCAGGGCTACATCACCGGCATCCAGCAGGAAACCACCCGCGCGGTGGACGCCATCGGCAACATCGCCCATGTCGTGGGCGACATGCGGGCCATCGCCACCGCCATCGCCTCCGCCATGGAACAGCAGGGGGCGACCACCTCTGAGATCGCCCGCAACATCAACCAGGCGGCCATCGGCACCCAGCAGGTGACCTCCAACATCGTCGGCGTCGCCGGGGCCGCCGAACAGACCAGCCAGTCGGCCAACGCCTTGCGCTCCGCCTCCGAAGCGCTGCGCCTGGACGCCGACACCCTGAACGCGGAGATCACCGGCTTCTTCGCCCGCCTGCGCGCCATCTGACGACGGTCACGGGGGAAGGAAGGGCGGCGTTCCTGGCAGGGGCGCCACCCTTCCTTCAGGGCGCCTTGGTCGCCTGGTCCGGCAAGCGCGTCGCCTCATTGTCCGACGGCAGCGCCTCCACGCTCCACCCCCCGCCCAGGGCGCGGATCAGGGCCACATCGGCCTGCACCTGGCGGGTGTGGAGGTCCAGGCTGCTCTGCTGCGCTTCCAACAGGGCCGTTTGCGCCGTCACCACTTCCAGATAGCTGTCGGCGCCATCCCGATACAGGTTCATGGCCATGTCCAGGGTGCGCTGGGCCGCCAGGGTGCCGGCGTCCTCGTCTTTGGCGGCGGCCCCCAGCCAGCGGATGGCGGCCAGATTGTCCTCCACCTCGCGGAAGGCGTTCAGCACCGTCTCGCGGTACTTGGCGGAGGCTTCGTCATGCTGGGCCACCGCCTTGGCCAGGCCGGCATCCAGCCGCCCCCCTCGAACAGCGGCAGGGTGATGCCCGGTCCCACCGACCAGAAGGCCATGGGCAGCTTGAGCAGGTTGAAGCCCGTGTCCTGGAAGCCGCCCACCGCCTGCAGGGACAGGTCCGGGTAATAGGCGGCGCGGGCCACGCCGATGCCGGCGTTGGCCGCCAGCACGTCGCGCTCCGCCGCCGCCACGTCGGGCCGGCGCTGCAGCAGCGTGGACGGCAGGCCGGTCGGCACCGCCGGCAAGGCTGGCGTCCAGCGCACGGGCGCCAGTGAGAACTGGGCCGGGGCCGCACCCACCAGGGCGGCGATGGCATGTTCCATCTGCGCCCGCTGCGAGGCAACCTGCGAAACCTGGGACCGGGCGCTGTCCAGCTGCGTTTCCGCGCGCGACACATCCATGCCGGCGACGATGTTGCCCTGGAACATCGTCTGGGTCAGGCTGAGCTGCTTCTCATAGGCCGTCACCGTGTCGGCCAGGATATGCGCCCGTTCATCCAGGCCGCGCAGGGCGAAGTAGTCGCTGGCCAGTTCCGCCTGCAGGCCAAGCCGCACCGAGGCCAGGTCGGCGGCGCTGGCCTGGGCCGTCGCCCTGCCGGCCGCCACCTGGTTACGCACCTTGCCCCACAGGTCGATTTCATAGGAGGCCGAGGCGCCGACGGTGTTGGAGCCATAGACATCCCGCTGGCCGGCACCGCGCAGCGGCCGGTCCTTGGACTGCCGATTGTTGGTCAGGCTGGCGGTGCCATCCACACGCGGCAACAGGCCGGCGGAGACGGCGGCGGCATCCGCGCGGGACTCGTCATACCGGGCCAGCGCCACCGCCAAGGTGGGATTGGCCGCCTCTATCCTATCCTCAAGGCCGTTCAGCACAGGGTCGTTGAAGGCGGTCCACCACGGGCCGCGTGCAACTTGGTCAGCCGGCTGGGCCGGCTGCCACGGGGCACCGCCGGCCTCCTTGAAAGCCGGTGGCAGGTCAAGGTGGGGCGGCTGGTAATCCGGCGCCAGATTGCAAGCCGACAGCGCCAGCAGCGCGCCGCCGGCCAGAAGGGTTTTGCCGAGAGACATGGCTGTTACCGTTCCGCCTTGGGCGCGGCGGGGGACGCCGCATCCGCCATCTTGTCCGTCACCCCACCCGCCCCGGCCAGGCGCACCGGGTCGCCCGACGCCAGCGTCTCGGGCGGGTTGTCGATCACCTTGTCCGCCGGCGTCAGGCCGGCCACGATCTCCACGCTGTCACCCATGTCGCGGCCTATGGTGACCGTCTTCAGCAGCGCCTTACCATCGGGCCCGACGACGGCCACCTCGGCCCCCTTGTCGCTGGGGATCAGGGTGGTCGCCGGCACCTTGACCATGTCGGGGCTGCTGGGCACCTGGAAATGCACCTCGGCGAACGTGCCGGGGGTCAGCACACCGTCCGGGTTGTCGGCCTGCAACTCCACCAGCATGGTGCGCGACGCCTGGCTGACGGCGTTGGCCGTCGTCACCAGCGTGGCGTCGAAATGCCGGCCGGGATATTGCGGCAGGTCGAAGGTGGCCTTGACACCCTGGGTCAGCAGGCTGGCGAAAGCCTGCGGGATCTGGACGTACAGGCGCATGCGGTGCAGGTCCGACACCTGGAACAGTTCCTGCCCCACGCCGCCGCCGGCGTTAATCAAGGCGCCGACGTCGGTGGTGCGGGCGGTGACCACCCCATCGAAGGGCGCCACGATGCGCTTGAACGCCGTCAGCGCCTCTAGCCGGCGGACGTTGGCGGCAGCACTTTCCACTGCGGCGCGCTTGGCGGCGCTGTCACCCACCTTCTCGTCCGCGGCCTGCTGCGACACCGACTGCGAGGCCACCAGCGCCGCCCAGCGCTTGGCCGTCAGGTCGGCCAGACGGGCGGTCGCCTCGGCCTTGGTCAGGTCAGCCTTGGCCTGTTCCAGCTGCTGGTCCAGGTCGGGGGTGTCGATGGTGCCCAGCAGGTCACCGGCCTTCACCTTGGCGCCGATATCCTTGTCCCAGCTTTTCAGATAACCGCTGACCCGGGCGTAAATGGGCGCCTGGGTATAGGCCTGCAGCGTGCCCGGCAGGGTCAGCGCCTGCTGCGCCGCGCCGCGGGTCAGGGGCGCCAGGGCCACGGTGGGGATGGCCTGGTCGGCGTTCCACTGGACCAGCTCGCGCGTCGCCCGGGCGCGGTCGGTGAGGCCAACGGCGACGATGGCGCCGGCGGCAAGCAGGGCCACCCCGCCCAACAGGGCCAGGCGGCGGGGATTGGGGGTGGTGATCTGGGCGGTGGACATTGTCGGGGCGCTCCTATCCGGGTCGGCGGCTGCGGCTTAGGGGAAGATCGGGTCGAAGGGGATGGGATCAGATGGGCGCCGGGGTGGCGTGGCCATCCGGGGCGTGTCCGTCATGAGCGTGTCCCCCGGGGCATGGGCGCGCTCATGGTCACGGGCATGCACCAGGCTGAACAGCGCCGGCACCAGGAACAGCGTGGCCAGGGTGGCGAAGACCAGGCCGCCGATGACGGCGCGCCCAAGAGGAGCGTTCTGCCCCGGCTCGATGGCCATGGGCGCCATACCGATGACCATGGCCAGGGCCGTCATCAGGACCGGGCGGAAGCGGGTGTGACCCGCCTCCATCGCCGCGGTCAGGGCGTCGACACCGGCGGCCAGCCGTTCCCGGGCAAAGCTGATGACCAGGATGCTGTTGGCCGTGGCGACCCCCATGCACATGATGGCACCGGTCAAGGCCGGCACCGACAGGGTGGTGCCGGTGCCGAATAGCATCCAGACGATGCCGGCCAGCGCGCTGGGCAGGGCCATGACGATGACGAAGGGGTCCAGCCAGGATTGGAAGTTCACGACGATCAGCAGGTAGATCAGCACGATGGCGAAGGCCAGGCCGACGAACAGCTGGTGATAGGCGCTGGTCATGGTGGTGACCTGGCCCTGGATGTCGACGTGGCTGCCACGCGGCAACTCCGCCGCCATGCTGTCGATGGCCTTCTGCACGTCGCTGGCGATGGCGCCCAGGTCACGATCCTTGGGCGTGGCATAGATGTCGATGGTGGGACGGACGTTGTAGTGGGTCACCACCGCGTCCTGCCGGCCCCGGCTGATCTGTGCCAAGCCACCCAGAAGCTGGCTGGCGCGGCCAGTGCTGGCGGGCGTCAGCGGCAGGGTCTGCAGGCCGGCCATGGTGTCAATGTCCCGCTGCGGCGTCTGGATGGACACGGGGTAGGAGATGCCGTTCTTGTGGTTCAGCCAGAAGGTCGGCGCCGTCTGGGTGCTGCCCGCCAGGGTATCCAGCATGGTGGTGGCGGCGTCCTTCTCGGTCAGCCCCACCAGCCCGGCCAGCGAACGGTTGACCGCCACCTTCAGCGACGGCAGTTGGAAGGCCTGTTCGATGCGGGCGTCGGCCACGCCGGGAATGCGGGCGATCTTGGCCAGCAGTTTGTTGGTATAGGCGCGGTTGGCCTCCAGGTCGCTGCCGACGACCTTCACGTCCAGCGGGGCCGGCAGGCCGAAGTTCAGCACCTGGGTGGTGATGTCCGCCGGCAGGAAGGCGAAGGTCGTGCCGGGGAACAGCCGCGGCAGGTCATGGCGCAAGGTATCGACATAGCTGTCGGTCGGCGCGTGGTCCTTCTTCAGCGCGATCAGGATGTCCGCATCTTCCACGCCGATGGTGCCGCTGTTGCCATAGGCCATGTTGATGCCGCTGACCGGCAGGCCAATGTTGTCCACGGTCCCGGCCAGATCCTTGGGCGGGATGACATGGCGGATGGCGTCACCCACGCGGTCGCACAGGCGGCTCATTTCCTCGATACGCAGGCCGGTGCGGCCCCGCACGTGGATCTTGATCTGCCCGCCGTCGATCGCGGGGAAAAAGTTCTGCCCCAGGAAGGGCGCCAGGCCGAAGGATCCCAGCGACACCACCAGGAAGCCGCCGATCAGCCAACGACGGTTGTGCAAGCCCAGAAGCAGCAGCCCCTGGTACGTCGACCGCACCGCCTCGAACCCGCGTTCGAACACCCGCTGGAACTTGACGAAGGGGTTGCGCGTCGGGGCGCCGTGGACGTCGGTGTGCAGGCCATGGCCGGCATGCGTCTGATTGCGCAGCAGGTAGTTGGCCAGGGTCGGCACCAGGGTGCGCGACAGCACGTAGGAGGCCATCAGCGCGAACACCACCGCCTCCGCCATCGGGCGGAACAGAAAGCCGGCCACGCCGCCCAGGCCGAACATGGGCACGAAGGCGATGCAGATGCACAGGAGCGAAACGGTGGCTGGCACCACGATCTGCTTGGCACCGTCCAGGATGGCGGTTTCGATGGGCTTGCCGTGTTCCAGGTGCCAGTTGATGTTCTCGATGGTCACCGTGGCGTCGTCCACCAGGATGCCCACGGCCAGCGCAAGGCCACCCAGGGTCATGACGTTGATGGTCTCACCCAGGACGGACAGGGTGGTGATGGAGGCCAGGATGGCCAGCGGAATGGACACGGTGATGATGAGGGTGGACCGCCAGCTGCCCAGGAACAGCAGGATCAGCAGGCCGGTCAGGCCGGCGGCGATGACACCCTCGCGGATCACGCCGCTGACGGCGTCCTTCACGAAGATGGACTGGTCACCGATGGGGGTCAGGGTGACGCCATCGGGCAGCGTCTTTTTCACGTCGGGCAGGCGCTGATAGACGCCGGCGATGATGTCGAGGGTGGAGGCGGAGCCGGCCTTCAGCACCGACATCAGCACCGCCTTCTTGCCATCCACATGCACAACGTTGGTCTGGGGCGGGCTGCCGTCGTGGACATTGGCGACATCCCGCATATAGACGACGGCGCCGTTCACCGTCTTGATTGGCAAGTCATTGAAAGTATTTATATTCACTGGGGAGTCGTTAAGGTCCACCGGGTATTCCAGCTTGCCGATCTTCTGCGTGCCGGCCGGGGTGATCAGGTTCTGCACCGACAAGGCGGCGGCGACGTCGGTGGCGGACAGGCCGTAAGCGTGCAGGGCCTGCTGGTTCAGGTCGATCTGAACCTGGCGGACCTTGCCGCCATAGACCGAGGGCAGCACGGCGCCCGGCACGGTCACCAACTGCGGCCGGATGGAGTTCTGCGCGATATCGTTCAGCCTTGTTTCCGACAGATGGTCGCTGGACAGCGCCAATTGCAGGATGGGGACGCTGGCGGCGTTGAAGGTCAAGATCTGCGGCGGGTTGATGCCCGGCGGCATCTGCTTAAGCACCGTCTGCGAAACGGCCACGACCTGCGCCTGGGCGGCGTTGATGTTGACGTTGGGCTGGAAGAAGACCTTCACCACGCCGAAGCCCTGCATCGACTGGGATTCGATGTGCTCGACATCGTTAACGGTGGCGGTGAGCGACCGCTCGTAATAGCCGATGATGCGCCCCGCCATGTCGTCGGGCTGCAGGCCGTTGTAGGTCCACACCACGGCGATGACGGGAATGCCGATGTCGGGGAAAATATCGGTCGGCGTCTTCACCGCCGACGACACGCCGAAGATGAGGATCAGGATGGCCATCACGATGAAGGTGTAGGGCCGCCGCAGGGCGATCTTGACGATTTCGATCATGACGGCGCCCCCGCGCTTAAACGGGAACGGTCGGCGCGGGGCCGGTGGCGGTCATTCAGGATGTGGTGCGACACGTCTCGTGATCCCTCGAGAACGGGTTCGGAAAACCCAACACCCTGGGAAATAGGGGACGTTCCGGTTAATTGGGATTAAATAATTTTTTTGGTTGCAGTGCGAAATGACACAGAAGCCGATGGCCCTCGGCAGGCTAAAATATCTGTCTCATCAGGCCGCCATGGATGCCAGGCGCGGCCAAAGGTGGAGCAGGATTTCAGAAAAAGACAATTTAAAGTAGATAATCCACGCCATCCCCAGAACCAGGCCATTCCGAATCGAACGGGAAAGGATAGAAGGGTGGTCGCTGCCAGGAGACGCAGCGAGAGCATGACCCTGGTGCAAAAGACGCCCTTTTCTCCGCGAGAATATCCTGCATATTTTGGCGATGATCTACATTCCAGTCCATGGTGGCGACTTTGATGTCCAATCTTAAGATTCCAACGCGCCTTTTTGGCGCATTCGGAATACTAATAGTCCTGATCATTACCTTGATTACAGTCTCCGTTATCCGTTTTGAGAGTATCAAGCGGGAATATGAGACGGCCCATCGCCGTTCGGAGGCGGTCATCGGACTGAAGAATGCCTATCTCAATGTCCGCCAAGGGCGCGTCATGACTTGGAGCTACGTGGCAACGGGTGAGGAGTCCTATATCGCTAAACGCGACAAAGCCTTTGGGGATGCGATATCGGATATCGATACCGTGAGCCGGAAAATCCGCACCGATGAGGGCAAAAAGCTGACGCAGGCCTTCGCGGACACCGTGACCACGTTTGCTGCGGATGCGAAATCCTTTGATGCCTTGCGGGCGCGCGGCGTCGCCGCCAATTCAGAGGAGTTCCGCGCGGCAGTAAAGATGATCGATGACTCGGCCAAGCGTTACGCAGATGCCAACGACGCCGTTTCTCATTACTTCGAGAACCTGAATAACCAGAACGCCCAGGAAGTGAAGGACGTGATCGACCAGGCCATAAGCCTGTCGATCACCGCCGGTACAGCGGGAATAGTGGCCGGGCTGGTGATGGCGTGGCTGATCGGACGGGGGATCGTCAACCCCATCCGCGCCTTGCAGGCGGCCATGGACCGGCTTGCCAGGAACGACACCGCCGTCGATATTCCGGGAACGGAGCGCAAGGACGAGATCGGGGGGATGGCGCGCGCCGTTGGCGTGTTCAAGAGCAACGCCATCGACAACGCCCACCTGCGGGCGGAGCAGGAGGCGCAACGCGCGCAGGCGGCGGAAGATCAGAAGCGGGCGATGAACCGCATGGCCGACGATTTCGAGGCCAAGGTCATGGGCATGGTCCAGACCGTTTCCACCTCCTCCGCAGCGCTGAAGAAGGCGTCGTTGACCATGGCGTCGGCGGCGGAGCAATCCTCCAACCAGGCCGTCACCGTGGCGACCGCGTCCACGCAGACCTCGGCCAATGTGCAGACCGTCGCCACCGCCACGGAGGAGCTGTCCTCCTCCATCAAGGAAATCGCCCGGCAGGTGACGCAGTCCGCCGCCATCGCCGGCGAGGCGTTCGACAAGGCCACCGCCACCAACGCCCTGGTGCAGAACCTGATGGGCGCCGCGGAGCGGATCGGCGGCGTGGTCAGGTTGATCGACGATATCGCCAGCCAGACCAACCTTCTGGCGCTCAACGCCACCATCGAAGCCGCCCGCGCCGGCGAGGCGGGCAAGGGCTTCGCCGTCGTCGCCAGCGAAGTGAAGATGCTGGCCGACCAGACGGCGAAGGCCACCGGTGAAATCGGCCAGCAAATCACGTCGATGCAGGAGGAGACCCACAGCACCGTGACGGCCATCAAGGACATTTCCCTGATCATCGAGCAGATCAGGGGCATTTCCACCGCCATCTCCTCCGCGGTGGAGGAGCAGGGCGCCGCCACGATGGAGATCGCCCGCAACGTCCAGCAGGCGGCCCAGGGCACCCATCAGGTGAGCGAGGCCATCGCCGGCGTCACCGAAAGCTCCACCACCACGGGCACGATGGCGCAACAGGTGCTGACCTCCGCCGGAGAGCTGTCGGACAACTCGGAAAATCTGCGCCAGGAAGTGCAGGTCTTCCTCACCTCGGTGCGGGCGTAAGCCGCGACGGCGGTCCCGAGCGCCGGTTTCCTTAATCGCCCTGCGCCTGCGGCGTGCCGCAGGCCAGGGCGATGACGGCACCGGTCTCGCCACCGCCGATCACCAGGCGAAACCCATGCAGGGTGGCGATGGCCTGCACCAGGGACAGGCCCAAGCCGTTGCCCTGGACATGGCGGCTTTTGTCCAAGCGGTACAGGCGGCGGATGACGGCCGCCCGCTCCGCCACGGGAATGCCGGGTCCGGTGTCCGACACCTCCAGCACCGGGCCCTGGCCGCCGCCCTCCTCCGTCGCCGCCATGTGGGTCCGGATGACGATGCGGCCGCCTTCGGGCGTGAACTTCACGGCGTTGTCCACCAGATTGGCCGCCGCCTCGATCAGCAGATCCCGGTCCCCCACGACGAACAGGGGCTCGGCCTCCTCCCGCTCCAGGGTCACGCCCTTGGCCTCGGCCAAAGGTTCGTATAGGTCGAAGGCCTCCATCGCCACCTCCGTCAGGTCCACGGTGGTGAACCCGGCCTGGCGGCGGCTGTCCTCCAGTTCCGCGATGCGCAACAGGGCGGTGATCATGGCGAAGGCCTTGTCCAGGTCGGCCAGCGCCGCCTCGGCCCCCCGCCGCAGCTCACCGGGGCCGGGGGACGCCAGCCCCCGTTCCAGCTTGGCGCGCATGACCGACAGCGGGGTGCGCAGGTCATGGGCGATGTTGTCGCCCACCGCCCGTATCTCATCCAACAGATGGACGATGCGGTCCAGCATCTGGTTCACGCGGGCCGACAGCTGGTCCAGGGCATCACGATTGCCGGACAGGGGCAATCGTTCGCGCAAGTCGCCGCCCATGATGCGGCCTATGGTCTGCTGCATGATTTCCACCCGCCGACGCGCCCGCGCGCCCACCACGATGCCGGAGGCCAGAACCAGGGCCACGGCCGGCAGCAGGCCCATGATGAGCGTCTGGGCCACCACCCGCTGCAAGGCCAGCAGCTCATCCATGGCGCGGCCCAATACCACCACACCGCCGTCCGGCCGCCGGGCGGCCGCCACGATGGCGGGCTCGGGCCGATCGGTGTTGTTGGTCTGGATATCCAGGCGATGCCCGCTGTCGTCTATGGGCAAATCCGGTGGCAAGGCGTCCAGGTTGCCGTAGCGCGGCTTTCCATCAGCATCGAACCAGGCGGCCACGGTGACCCGATGATAGTCCGCCATGATGCGGACCTGCAGTTGGTACAGCAGCACGTCGTCGCGCGTCTGCGCCGCCAGCGCCGCCTCCTGCACCAGGTCCCGCCGCATGCGCCGGGTTTCGACCTCGCTGGTCTGCCAGTAGATGAAGCCGAAGATGAGCAGCATGCCCACCGACAGCGCCGTGGCGAAGCCAAGCGCCAGCCGGAACGGACCGGCCCGGAAGAGATCAATCCGCGGCACGGAGCATGAACCCGGCGCCACGGACACGATGGATCATGGGCAGTTCCCCGACATCGTCGATCTTGTGGCGCAGCTTGCCCATATGCACGTCGACCACGTTGGTCTGCGGCACGAAGCGATAATGCCAGACGTCGGTCAACAGCATGGCCGGCGTGATCACCTGGTCCGGCCGGCGCATCAGATATTCCAGCAGCTTGAATTCCCGGGGCAGCAGCGGCACCTCCCGCTCCCCCCGGCGCACGGTGCGGTTCAACAGGTCCATCTCCAGCGACCCCACGCGCAGGGTGGTGGCGCGGGTATCCGGCGGGCGGCGGCGCAGGGCCTCCACGCGGGCCACCAGTTCCGCCACGGCGAAGGGCTTGGTCAGGTAATCGTCGCCACCGGCATCCAGGCCCCGCACGCGGTCATCGACCGAGCCCAGCGCGCTCAACACCAGGATGGGGGTAGCGATACCCTCGTCCCGCAGGTCCTGCACCAGGTCCAACCCGTCCATGCCGCCGGGCAGCATGCGGTCGACGATGATCACCGCCACGCCCCGGTCGGCGCGCAGCATCTCCAGCGCGGCGGCGGCGGTGACGGAATGGCTGACGGAATAGCCGCGGGCCTCCAGGCTGGTCACAATCTCCCGCGCCATGTCGGGCTCATCTTCAACCAGATGGAGGTGGGCAATGGTTTCGGAGGACGGCATCGGGCACAGGTTCCAGGAAGATCCTCCCCTTAATCTAGTGCCTTCCTGTCCGGTTGGGAATTTGGACGGAGGTGATTTTTGGGGGTGGCGACGTTACGCCCCGCGCAAGGCCGCCGTCACGCCCCCCTGCCCGCCAAATCGCCCATCCGTCACACCATGGAAATCCACACCTGCGAATGCCGGGCCCGGCCGAAATCCTCGTCCCCCGGCGCGCCGGCGTCGGCGATCACCTGCCCTTGCGCGCCCAGCGCGTAGTTGATCCCGGAATTGGTGCCGCCGACGGCATCGGCCCGCACCGGCAGACGGTTCATGCGGGCATAGTTGGGGATGGCCAGCAAGGGCGTGCCATCCTGCCAGCGGCCCTTGATGGCGACCACACCGCCCAGCAGATCCGGCCGCCATTCGGCGGTGAGCGGTGCGGTCGATAAGGGCGCGTCGATGGTGGGCTGGTCCGCCTTCTCCACGTTGTAGACCAGCGGACCGTAGCGCAGGGCGACCTTGCCCCGCGTGGCCTCCACCTTGTCATCGCCGGTCACGCGCTGCACCGCCAGGGGCAGCACGAAATCCACGCGGTCGCCCGCCGCCCACTCCCGCTCCACCACCGCGTAGCCTTTCTCCAGGCGGTATTGGACCGGCTGGCCGTTCACCGTCAGGCTGACCAGGCCGCGCACCGGCGGCACGGCGGTGTAAAGTGCGCTGGTGGCGCGATCAGGCACCCGGATACGCACGGCGAAGGGGGTGGTTTGGGCCGGGTTGACGGTCAGGGACACCGCCCCGTCCCACGGGTAGTTGGTCTTCTGCACCATCTCCACCCGGGTGCCGGCGACATCGCCCACATTCACCCGGCTGCCGATGAAGAGGTTGACGTTCACCCCGGCCTTGTCCTTGGCATAGGCCCAGGTCGGAACCATCAGCAGGGTGCGCGGGATGTTGCCCACACAGCAGGGGCAAACGTGCCAGGCCGTGCGCTCGGTATCCACCAGCGGGTTGGTGTAGCAGAAGGTCTTGCCATCCAGCGCCGTGGAGCCCAGCAGGGCGTTGTACATCGTCTCCTCATAGAGGTCGGCGTACTTGGCGTCGTGATAAGCCAGGTTCAGCTTGTATTGGAAAAAGATCAGCCCGCAGCTGGAGCAGGATTCGCAATAGGCGTCGTTGCGCAGGGCATAGTTCTCGCCAAAGCCCTCCGCCGTGTCACCGCTGCCAACGCCGCCGGTGACGTAATATTTCTTGTTCACCATGTTGTCCCACAGGGACAGCACGGCGCTCTGGTAATCGATGTCGCGGGTTTCGGCCGCGATGTCCGCCATGCCGGAATAGAAATAGACGGCGCGGACGGCATGGCCCACCGCCTCATACTGCCGGCCCGGCGGCAGGTGGCTCTGGTCGTATTCCGAACCGCCCCGCCGGCTGTCCAGCAGGAAGCGCGCCAACCGGATGTAGGCGTCGCCGTGACCCCGCCCCTCCATATCGTTGACGAAGCGCCCGAAACGCACCAGCGCCTGCTCCATCTCCTGGTGGCCGTCGAACCACTCCTTCTTGCCAGGGCCGATGTTGGCCACCCAGCAATCGGCCAGCTTCTTGGCGGCGTTGTACAGGCGCAGATCCTTGCCGCCGGTCAGGGTGTAGTGGTTGATGGCGGACTCGATGAAATAGCCAGCGACATAGCCCTCATGGTTGCCGCGCTGCTCCGGCGACCAGCGCGCCGGCCATTTGGCCCGGTCGGCCAGGGTATAGGCGGTCTGGAGATAGCCATCGGGCTCCTGCGCCGCCAGGATGATGGGTATCCATTCCCCCAGCTTGCGCCGCATCAGGTCATGGGCGGCGATAATCTCCGGATCGCCCTGCGGGTCGACCATCAGGGCGATGCACATGGATTCCACCGTCTGGTGCACCCAGGCGTTGGAGAAGACATAGCCCTTGTGGACGCCGTGCGGCTCCCCGCGCAGGGCCTTGCCCGCCTCGATGAAATTGTCCAGGCCCCCCTGCCCGATCTTCAGGTCCGTCCGCTCGCAATAGTCGACGCAATGGGGGATCCAGGTGGTGATCAGCGCCTTGGCCCGCGCCGACCACAGAGGGCTGTCGATGGCATAGGGCGTGGTGTAGACGACATCCAGCCGCTCGTCCGGCGGCGGCGTTTCCGCCCGTACCTTCAAGGTGGACTGGGCCGACTTGCCATCCGCCTTGGCGCTCAGTTGCAGCACGTACTCGCCGGGGGCGGAGAAACGGGCGGTGGTGTCGACGCGGGTGGCATCGGCGAAGCTGACAGCACCGGGCCCGCTGACCTTGTGCCACAGGGCCGCGGCGGCCGGGGTGGCATCGAGCGTGCGCACCCTGCCGCCCAGATAGGTTTGCCCGCCCAGCACGACGGCGCGGTCCTGACCGGCAGTGACCAAGGGCGGGAACACCGGCACGGCGCCATGGCTCCACACCCGCCACTGCAGCACGCCGACGGAGGCCTTGGCCGCCGGGTCGATATCCAGGCGCAGCCGCGTGGTGGTGACGGGGTCGAAGGTGGTGCGGTTGTGGGCGTTAGGCGCCAGGCCCAGCCCCCGCGCGTTCCGTACGGGCACGAAGCGCTTGCCATCCCAGGCGGACACCCGCCACCCCGTGGGCAAGGCCCCCTTCCATCCGCCCAGCCACCAATAGACATCCACCGCGTCGGTGCGGACCGGCACGTCCCAGGCATACTCCACCCAGGCCGGACCGGACTCCGGCTCCGTGGCGAAGGCGCCCTCGGTATCATCCTTGGAGTTGGTGGGCGCGGCGTTGGTGTTGATGGCCGCCAGTCGCGTGCCGCTGGACCGATTGGACCAGCTGGTCCGGGCCATGACCGCTAGATTGGCGGGCGACGGTGGATTGGCCGCCAACACCGTGCGGCTGACCAGCCCTGCCGCCAGGGACGCCCCCCCTGTGGTAGCGAGGAAGCGCCGCCGGTCGACCGTGCCGTTGAAAGGCCCGGTCGCAGGTGCCGGCGTTTCCTCCGCAGGATTGGATTGGCCGCTGTGGATCGAAGCCAGTATCCGGCCGCGCGTGCTGCTCATGTTGTTCTTTCCCTCCGGGCCTGTGGGCTTGGTCACCAATGTTGGCGACCACCCAGGCGCGTCCCCGCCATAATATTATCATATGACTATATACGGGAGGGGGTCAACTTTGAGGGATTGAACCAGGGAACGGGGAGAGGCTGAGGAACACCCCCGAAGCCGTTCTCCCCGCGTTTCCAAACGCTTATGAAGAATCTTACTTGGCCGCAGCCAGCAGCTTCTCGAACGCGGCCTTGGCCTTGCCGGTTTGCGGCACCGCCTTGGCGGCGTCCAGGTTGGTGGGCGTGCCGACCACAACCACACCGACCATGCCCATGCCGTAATGCGGCTTGCAGCGATACCCATAGACGCCCGGCTTGTCGAAGGTGACGGTAAGCGTCTCATTGGGTTTGCCGGTGAAGGCCGGAGCGCCATCGGGCAACATCCCGGGGATGCTTTCCACATTGTGTCCGGCATCGACGGACTGGAAGGTCACCTTGTCGCCCGGCGCGATCTTCACCAGCGCCGGCTCGAACACAAACATGCCGTCGGCACCCTTGTTCAACATCTTGACGACATGCTCGGCGCCGAAGGCCGGGCCGGCCAAGGTCATCAGGGCCACCAGCGCCAGGGGAAGGGAACGCATCTATACTCTCCATCATGAGATGAGGCGGTGCCGGATCCATCATCCAGCCCCGCCCCTTCCCTACGACGGCTGATTTGCTGCGTCTTTGCGCTGGCGCAATGATTCGGTGCCGGTGAATTACCCCAGTAGCGCGTCGATGGCGGCCCGCAGGGCCCGCAGACGCTCCCGGTCCTTATCCTTCAGGGCCGCCGGCCGCAAGGAGCGCAGATTGCTGACCAGCCGTTCCACGGAGGCCAGATTCACGCCCGGCGCGGTGATGCCGGTGGATGGCTTGCCCTCCAGCACCTCCGGCACGGCGTCCTGCGCCTTGGCGGCACGGATGGTGCGGATGCTGAGCGTGCCGCTGCGGGCCGACTGAATCAGCCGCTCCCGCACCGCCGGTTCATCCACCCGCGACAGTTCCACCAGCACATTGCGCGACAGGCCCAGTTCTGACGTCAGAACCCCTTCCAGGATATCATCGGGCAGGCTGAGAATGCGCAGTGTGGCGCTGATCTCGCCCTTGGTCTTGCCCAAGGCTTCCGCCGCCTGGTTCTGGCTCCAGCCCTTGCCGTCAATCAGGCGCTTCAGGCCGCGCGCCTCTTCCACCGGCGTCAGGTCAACGCGCTGCAGGTTCTCGATCAGCGCCAGCACTTCGGGGTCACCAGTGTGCTCGATGGCCAGGATAACGCCCCAGCCCAAACGCTGGGCGGCCCGCCAGCGGCGTTCACCCGCCACCACGATCCAGTGCCCACGGTCATCGGGGTTGCGGCGGACCAGGATGGGCTGCAACTGCCCCTGCTCCGCCATGCTGGCGGCCAAGCCGTCCAGTCCTTCCTCCGAGAACAACTTGCGCGGCTGTTCCGGATCGGGGGCGATGTGGTCGACCGGCAATTCGATGCTATGGTGAAAGCGGCTGTCGCGCGACATCACCAACTCGCCCGAGGCCTCGCCGATCATGGCGGATGCCGCGCCCAGGATGGGGGAGGGTCGTTTCTTCACCGTCATGGCGCTCAGGCCTCGCTCTCAACAGGAATCAAGTCGATATCCGCGCGGGCCAACGGCCGGCCGGCGATGATGCAGTCCGCCAGCTTACGATAAACCGCCGTGGCGGACGAGGTGGGCGATGCCTCCAGCGCGATGCGGCCGTTGCGGGCGGCGTGGCCGAACACGGCGCTGTCGGGCACGGCCTCCAGCACCGGCACCTTTTCCCCCAGCGCCGTCACCAGATGGGCCAGCACCTCCCGATCCACCGACTTCCGGCGGCCGAACTGCGTGGGGAGGATACCGGCTAGGCGCAAGCCTGGGTTCAGGCGCCGTTGCACCTTATGGATGGTGTTCAGGATCAGGCCCACGCCCATGGTGTCATAGGGCTCGGTTCGGACGGGGATCAGCACCTCCTGCGCCGCGGCCAAGGCCATCCAGGTCAGCATGCCCAGGTTGGGTGGCGCATCGATGACGATGAAGTCATAGCCGGCGCGCACCGTATCCACCGCCTCACGCAGGGCGGCATCGAAACCGGGTTCGCGCCGGCCATCGGTTTCCGACAGCTCGATGTGGCTGGCGGCCAGGTCGAAGGGCAGGGGTACCGCCGTTTCGACCATGCCCGGCTTCAGGATGGAATCGGCCATGGCCCGATTCTGCAGGATGACGTGGGCCATGGTGCGACCCTGGCGGTAAACCTCTACCGCCGCGTCAGCCAGCAGCGCCACGGTGGCGGTGGCCTGCGGGTCCATGTCGATCAACAGCACCCGGCTGCCGGACTGGCCCAGGGCATAGGCCAGGTTCAGGGCGCTTGTGGTCTTACCTACGCCGCCCTTCTGATTGGCAAGGACAAAGACCTTGGCGTTGCGCGGCTTGTGTGAGGCGATCTGTTCCAGCTCCGCTGCCACGTCGTCGGGGATGGGCTCCTTGCCGTTTTCCCAGCGGCTGATCTTGGGCTTGTCGTAGGAGCGGGACAGGCGCTGGTTCAGCATATCCTTCAGGTCGCCTTGGCTTTGCCGCAGCATTTGGCGCAACTCGCGCATCCGGTCGCCGTTCATCGCCCCATCCTTCACGTTCCAGCCGGTTCTGACGTCAGAACCTGCCAGCACCACCATCAAGTGTCAACGCCAACGTTGATGGTTGATAGTTGATGGTTCGCCTTCGCCTTATTCAAGAAGGGGACCTCGTCAGACTCTTTCCAGATTCCTCTTGTTCTTGTTCGCGTCCGAGAAAGTGTTTTAGTTCACGGGGTTAAGGAACATTTCCATGCGCTTTCTCCCGAGTCTCGATGTGCTTTGTCGCCGCTCTCCATGCGTTTTATCCGGCGTCCTTGTGCGGGTTCTCGTCATCGGCTTGTTTCCATGCGTTTTTTCGCCATGGGCCGCGATGGACGTGGAGGGGGGAATGTCCACGGGGCGACAAACCCTTTCCATGCGTTTTCTCGCCATGCCTGCCGAGTCGTTCCCATGTGTTTTCTCGTCACGCCGTAAGGGTTCACGGGGGTGCAAAAATATTCATTCAATATCAATGCATTAAGCGGTCGCTTCCCGGACCGGACGACAGATCTCTGTGTGTTTTCTCGCCAGGGCCTAAAGGTCGTTTCAATGTGTTTTCTCGCCAGCGACCGGCGGGGGCGGAGTCGTCGGTGCCGGGGGGCCGATTCCAGGGGAACGGGGGCTGTCTCTATGTGTTTTCTCGCCACCCAGATCAGCGACGTGCCCTTCCTTATGTGTTTTCTCGCCAGTTTGACGGGGCCGTCGCCGCCTTTCTATGTGTTCTGTCGCCACCTTCCGGGGCGTGGTTGACTCTGTGTGGTGGTGCTGGTCGACTGCACAGCATGAGCAGGATCGCAGCAAAACCGCCCGCGAGGCGCCCGGAGGCGACAGGTGACCCCTTTCGCCTGGACACGGATCCCACCGTGCCCAAGCCCCGTGGCACCATCGAGATCATCGAGACCGGTGGCGGCCTGACCCTGTCCGACAAGAAGCTGTTCAATGTCATCCTGGCACACAGTTGGGACAAGCTGGCGGATGCCACTGCGGCTCTGCCGCCTTTCCGCGCTTCCACCGCCGACCTGAAGCGGGCCATCGGGGAAGAGACGGAGCATAGCAACGCCCGCCTGAAAAGCTGTTTCGACCGGCTCATGTCCGTGCGGGTGGAGTTCCCCTACCTCAGCGCGGATGGGGAACTGAAGGAGGGTGGCGCCCCCTTGTTGAGTTTCCGTGCCCTGCCCAAGGGCAAAGGGTATGCGGAATGGTCTTTCCCGGCGGAACTTCGCCCCGCCTTGGCGGAGCCGTCCGCCTGGGCGCGGATCCACCTGGCGGTATGCACCAGCTTCAGTTCCAAATACGCCTTGGCTCTGTACGAGTTGCTGAGTGTGCGGGTCAATCTGCGCGAACCGGACTGGGAGGTGGATATCGATACCTTCCGTCAACTGTTGAGCGTCAAGAACACCTCAGCCAACAAGAACTTCGGCATCCTGCAGCGCGAGGTGCTGGAACGGGCGGTGCGCGAGGTCAACGAACTCTCGGCCATCGAGTGCAGCTATACCCCCATCCGATCGCCCTCGCGCGGTCGCCCGGTGGTGGCGTTACTCTTCACCATCCGGAAGAAGGAGCGGGCGGCGTTGACCTCTGCCGCCCGGGCCACCGAGTTCGCCATCGATCCTGTGGGGTCCGTGGGCAAGGGTGGCTTCGCCGCGGGTGCCCGGGACGCCGACACTGTGGATTTGGAGGATGGCAAGACGGATCGTGACCGGCCCGTTTCCGTCCTGGGGTTGAAGCGCCGCGTCAGCGACACGGCGGTGGAACAGCTGCGCGCCGAGTATCCGGGCGTCGATATTGACATGGCGCTGGACCGTTGGGCCGGCTGGGCATCGGGTCAGACGGGCAAGATTCGCAATGCCGATCTGGCCTTCGCCGGCTTCGTGCGCAAACTGGCGGGAGAGGCCGCCCCCATCGTGGTGGCCGCCCCGCCTCCGGCGTTGGCGCCGCGCGTTCCAAACCAGGGGTTGATCGACCGGCTGGCCGCCGAGCCGTTGGACGTTCGCACCCGCCTTTACAAAAGGGCCCGAGAATTGGGAGCCCCCGAGGTACGCGCCGCCGCCGCCGCCAGCAATATCCACAAGTGGGTGGAATGGGTTGCGGAAGAGGCGGCCCTTACCCTGCGGTGAGGCCATCCCCCGGGTTCTGACGTCAGAACCCTCTTAATGATCCGGCGCTTTCCCGAACGTGAATGTGCCCAAATCAGCGCCTCAAGATTTGTCAGGACGCAAGTGAAAAAGGCGATGGCTTGCGTGTGTTCGCGACTTGGACGCGCCGCCCCTGGATTTATGAACAGACATCATGATGGCAAGCAGGCCATCACGGGTAATGCCCTAGCCCGCCCTAGATTAAGTGTAGCGCCTGACCACGGCGCCTCCCAACCCCGCGTCAGCGGGAGACCGGTGGCGCCCTGGTCGTTTCATATCGGTACACTGTCGAGGTCGATCAGGAATGCTGGCCCAAGCCCCCGTTGACGTCCATGGTTTGAACGCCCGCCCAGCGTCATGGGGGGCGGTTTTCGCAATGTCACTCGCCGCTTTCGCGCTTGTCGCGTCCGAATTCATGCCTGTCAGCTTGTTGACGCCGATCGCGGCGGATCTGGGTATCACCGAAGGGCAGGCGGGGCAGGCCATCTCCGTTTCCGGCGCCTTCGCCGTCCTGACCAGCCTGTCCATTTCCCGGTTGGCCGGTGGACATGACCGCCGGCCGCTGCTGCTGGCGCTGACAGGCCTCATGATCGTGTCCGGCGCCATCGTGGCATTGGCCCCCAATTATTTGATTTTCATGGTCGGCCGGGCGTTGATCGGCGTGACCATCGGCGGATTCTGGTCCATGTCGGCCGCGACGGCCATGCGCCTGGTGCCGGATGGGCTCGTGCCCCGGGCCCTGGCCATCTTCAATGGAGGCAATGCCCTGGCCACGGTTGTCGCGGCCCCGCTGGGCAGTTTCCTGGGCGGCCTGATCGGTTGGCGGGGCGCCTTCTTCTGCGTCGTGCCGGTCGCGGCCGTCGTCCTGGTCTGGAAGCTCGTGAGCCTGCCGTCCATGCGGGCGACGGAATCGTTGAGTCACCGCAACCCCTTCGTCCTGTTGCGCCGGCCCGTGGTGGCGCTGGGCATGGCGGCTGTCAGCCTGTTCTTCATGGGGCAGTTTTCCCTGTTCACCTACCTGCGGCCCTTCCTCGAAACGACTGGGCATGTTGATGTATCCGGCCTGTCGCTCATGCTGCTGGTCATGGGGATCAGCGGCTTCGTCGGAACCATCCTCATTGGGGCCTTTCTCAAGAGGGGGCTCTACCGGACGCTGGTCGTCATTCCGGCGGCGATGGCGGCCATCGCCCTGGCCCTCGTCATTGCCCACGGGAACGTCCCCGTTACCGTCTTGCTTCTCAGCGTCTGGGGGCTGGTGGCCACCGCGGCGCCGGTGGGCTGGTGGACCTGGATATCCCGTACCATGCCGGAAAACGCTGAGGCCGGCGGCGGTCTCATGGTTGCGGTGGTGCAACTGGCGATCACCTTGGGCGCCACGGTTGGCGGCGCGTTGTTCGATGCGGGGGGCTACCGGCCGACGTTCAGTGCCAGCGCGGCCTTGCTGGTCTTCGCCGTCTGCGTGGCTCTTCTGACAGCGCGCGCCGACCGTGGCCGGCCGACATAGCCGATGGCTCACCCGCGGTGCCGCAGGGCGTCCACCAGGGCCACGAAGGCGGGCGAGGACTGCCGGCGGCTGGGATAATAGAGATGATACCCTTCCCAGTAGGGTGACCATTTTTGCAAGACGCGAACCAGCCGCCCATCCGCGACGTGGGGCAGGATGATTTCCTCCGGGATGTAGGCCAAGCCGAAGCCGTCCAGGGCCGCTTCCAGGCAGTTAAATATGTTATTGAAAATCAAGGTCCCGTCGACACGAACCCGCATTCCCTGTCCGTCTTCCTGGAATTCCCAGGCATACAGGGTCCCCGACCCTTGGAGCCTGAAATTGATGCAGGCGTGGCCCACCAGATCTTTGGGATGCCGCGGTTCCGGATGGGCGACGAAGTACGACGGCGCCCCCACCACGGCCAGGCAGAAGTCCGGGCCGATCCGGGCGGCGATCATGTCCTTCGCCACATCCCCGCCCATGCGTACGCCGGCGTCGAATTGTTCGGTGACGATGTCGCTGAGACCGTTGTCGAGAACCAGTTCGATCTTGATGTCGGGATAGCGGGGCAGGAACTGGCGTAATTTGGGCCAGAGGACATGCTTGATGGCGTGGTCCGACGCAACGATGCGAATGTTGCCAGCCGGCTTGTCCCGCAACGCGTTCAGCGCGTCGACCTGCGCCTCGATCGCCTCGAAATGGGGACCGATACCCTCCAACAGTCGTTCGCCCGCTTCCGTCGGGACGACCGCCCGGGTGGTACGCGACAGCAGCCGCACCCCCAGCCTGGCCTCCAGGTGCCGAATGGTATGGCTGAGGGCTGACTGGCTGACGCCCAGCTGCGCCGCGGCGCGCGTGAAACTGCGCTCCCGCGCGACGGCCACGAAGACCATCAGGTCATTGACGTTCTCGCGCGGCATCGCCCGGCATCCTTCTGTCATGGGTTGACTATAGCCGCGTGGCTTACGTTGGACACAACGCACGCGCCCCCACCGGCATGCCGATGGGGGCGATTATGGTGACTCTGGTAAGGGAGGACGCAACGCCGCCTTGATAGGGCGTCAGGTCGCCAAGTGTTGGCTGAAGAACGACTGAAGTTTGTCGAAGGGGATGAGGTTCACGCGGTCGTAAAGGTCGACATGCCCCGCCCTTGGGATGATCAGCAGTTCCTTGGGTTCCGCCGCGCGTTGATAGGCGTCTTCGCTGAACTCGCGAGAATGCGCGATCTCCCCGGTGATGAACAACAATGGGCGGGGGGAAATCGTCTCGATGTCGTTGAAGGGGTAGAAATTCATGAACTTGACGTTGCTGGTCAGCGTGGGATGCGTTGTCAGCAACGGTGACTGCCCGTCGGGGGTGAATTCTCCCCGACGCGTGCGATAAAAATCGTAGAACTCGCGCTCAACCGGTGTCGAGGTCGCGGTCAGCGCATGGACCGTGCCGCTGGTGTATTGGATTTCACCACCAGTGAATTCGACATGGCGCTGCTCGGCCGCCGCCGCGATGATCTGCTTGCGTTGCTCCAGGCTCAGCCCGTGGCGCAGGCCGTTCCGGTTGGCAGCCCCCATGTCGTACATGCTGACCGTCGCGATGGCTTTGAGGCGCGGATCGATTTTGGCGGCGCTGATGACAAAGCTGCCGCTGCCGCAAATTCCGATGGCGCCGATGCGCTTCCGGTCAATGAAGGGATGGGTGCCAAGGAAGTCCACCGCAGCGCTGAAATCCTCGGCGTAGATGTCGGGGGAGACGGCGTTGCGCGGCCAGCCCTCGCTCGCGCCCCAGAACGACAGATCCAGGGATAGGGTCACGAAGCCGCGTTCCGCCATCTTGGTGGCGTAAAGATTGGCGCTCTGTTCCTTGACCGCGCCCATGGGGTGACCCACCACGATGGCTGGCGCCCGCACCGTCGTATTCAGGGTCTTGGGCGTGAACAGATTTCCCGCCACCCTCATGGCATATTGGTTTTTGAAGGTGACGGGCCGAACCGTCACCAGGTCGCTGGTGTAGAAGTTGTCGGCGCCGTTCGACATGTCTTGCGCCTTGGCGGGCTGCCGGTCGATGTCGGCCATGAATCCCATCGCGGCTGCGCCTGCCAGCTTCAGCACATTCCGCCGCGCCAGGCCGGTCTTGCTCTTCTGGTTGTCACCGCGCTCCGCGGTATCGATATGCGTGGCCATCTTCGATACTCCCCTGTGGTCCGGGCAAATGTGGCTTCCGCCGCCGCCATGCATTAGACGCCCTCACTTGCTTGAGATGATGAGGGCGGCTCATCAATCGGACTGGTCTAATAGAGGCCAGCGGGTTTGGTGGCCCCCTGCTTGATGCGGTTTCCGGGAGGGCGCTGCGCGCCGGTTCGCGCCCGTGGGCCCGGAGCCGGGGAAGGGGATCGGCGGCCGCCGACCCCTCATGGCGCAGTCCTTCAAAAGACGGACTTAAACCCGCAGCAGGGTTTTGATGGCGCGTCGTTCGTCCATGGCCCGATAGCCTTCCGCGACGTCCGCGATGGGCAATTCCTGGTCGAAGACTTTGCCGGGATTGATCTTGCGCTGAAGCACCAGTTCGATCAGCTGGGGCAGGAAACGCCGGACGGGGGCCGGCCCACCCAGCATGCCGGTCTGCGAGAAGAACAGGGACTGGCCGTCCAGTTCCACGCCATGCGGCACGCCGACATAGCCGATCATGGCACCGGGACGGGCGCATTGGATGGCTTGGCGCATGGATTCCTGCGTGCCCACGCATTCCAGCACGCCGTCCACGCCGATACCCCCGGTCAGTTCCTTGATGCGGGCCACGCCGGCCTCGGCCCGTTCCGACACGATATCGGTGGCGCCGTAGTCCAAGGCCAGGTCCTGGCGGGCCTTGTGACGGCTCATGATGATGATCCGCTCAGCGCCCATCTGCTTGGCGGCCAGGACCCCCATCAGGCCCACCGCACCATCGCCCACCACCGCCACCGTGGCGCCCGGCCTGACATTGGCGGCATAGGCGGCGTACCACCCCGTGCCCAGCACGTCCGACGCGGCCAGCAGGCTGGGGATCAGGTCGTCGGGCGGCATTTCCGCCAGCGGCACGAGGGTGCCGTCCGCCAGGGGCACCCGGGCAAACGGGGCCTGGGCACCGCTCATGAACTCCCGCTGCTCGCACGAGGAGGGGAAGCCGAAGCGGCAGTGTGGGCAAGTGTTGTCAGAGATGCAGAAGGACCCGACAACGAACTGCCCAGGGCGAACGGTGCGGACGTCGGCACCGACGTCCACCACCACGCCGCAATATTCGTGGCCCATGGCGGCGGGGCCGCTGGTCGGCTGCAGTCCGCGGTATGGCCAAAGGTCCGACCCGCAGATGCAGGTGGCCGCCAGTTTGATGATGGCGTCGGTCGGCTTGAGGATTTGCGGGTCGGCGACGGGCTCATAGCGCACGTCACCAGCGCCATGCAGAATGGTGGCCAGCATCTCGGAACTCCTCGGTTTGGGCTTGTCAGGGCTTTGGGGGGCAGATCGCCGACTGACTCAAGACAGTCGGTCGATATGCAGGGGGAATGTGCCGCGCGTCAGCAGGGGGGCGATGCCATCCTCAAGCCGACCCAGCCGAATCAATCCCGCCGAATAGCGATATCCAGCATGGAAGAAGGCCAGGTTGCCCCAGGGCGCGTAATAGCAAAGATCGCCCGGCGCCTCGTTCCCGAAGGGCCGGTCGCCCTCTTCCGAGAGCTTGCGCGGCAGATAGGCGATCTTCTCGTTGGTCGAATAATCCGATATCGACAGCGCCAGCGGCAGCAGGCTGGCGAAGTCCCATGCCGAGGGATTGTCCTCAAGGCTGGCGGTAAAGCTGTGGCTGCTGAAGGCTATCCTGATTTTCATGCCGCGCTCCTTTCTGCCCGTCACCCCCTCTGATCCGGCCGCCAGCTGCGGACAGGTGATGCCGGCCGCCAGGCCGGTGATGAATCCCCGCCGGGAGGCGATGACTGGGAGGGGGTGGTGCTGAATCATCAGCTTGCTTCCTTACCAATTCGAAGGGCTGCCACGTGGGTGACGCAGCGACCCAGGAAGAAGGCGTGGGATGTTGGCGGACAGTGGCGCTCCACCGCTTTAGGGCCACTGCTTGAGGGGGAGTGTAAGGCATTGGCCGTATTGGGATTAGACTAAGTAATCCGCTTGGATTTATCGATACAGGCCATAAATAATCTGCCCTCGCTTACGGGCGATGGGTGACGCGGCGGCGGATGAGGGGGCGGGGATGGCGAGAGAGGACTTCAACAAGCTGCTCTGGTTCCTTGCGGTGGCGGAGGAGCGCAGTTTCACCAGGGCGGCTGCCAGGCTTGGCGTTTCGCAATCCACCCTCAGCCATACCATCAAGCAGTTGGAGACGCGCATGGGCATCCGTCTGCTGACGCGCACCACCCGCAGTGTGGCGACGACTGTGGCGGGCGAGCGGTTGCGCCAGACGTTGGCCCCGCGCATTTCCGAGATCGAGGGGGCGATCGCCGCCCTCATGGAATTCCGTGAAAAGCCGGCGGGCACGGTCCGCATAACGTTGTCCGACCATGCGCTGGAAAGTGTCGTCTGGCCCAGGCTTCGCTCTGTGATGGGCCGATATCCGGACATCCAGATCGAATTCAGCATCGATAACGGCCTGCGCAACATCGTTGAGGATGGATTCGATGCCGGCGTGCGGTTGGGTGAGAATGTCGAAAAGGATATGGTCGCTGTGCGAATCGGCCCTGACTGGCGCTTGGTCGCTGTCGCCTCGCCCGGCTATTTCGCCAACAGGCCGGTACCCCGCCACCCCGACGATCTGATCGCCCACATGTGCATCAATAGGCGCCAGGCCACCCAAGGTGGCCTTTATGCCTGGGAATTTTCCAAGGATGGCAAAGAGTTGCGGGTCCGCGTGCAGGGACAGCTGACGTTCAACACCTCATACGCCATGGTGGATGCGGCAATGAGTGGTTACGGTATCGCCTATCTTCCCGAGGATATCGTTCGCCGGCACGTCGAGGCAGGGGAATTGCTCCTGGTGCTCGACGACTGGTCGCCGCCGTTCCCAGGTTACTTCATTTATTATCCCAGCCGGCGACAGAATCTCCCCGCTTTTCAGATCGTGGTGGAGGCGTTGCGGTATGGGGGCGTCCCTTGACCCGCTGGTCGCCATGGGTCCGAGTCCACCATCGCGGTGTCTATATCTGGTGGGTGTGACGCCTTTCCCCGGGCCTCGCGCAACCGGGGCCTGTATTGGCCGGGGCTGCTATACCTCCTCTGATAACTTAAGCATTCGCCGCGGCGGTCGCCCTGTGGCATGAATTGATGCCGCTCGAAATTTATACGGGCGTTCCCGTCCGGGCGACGCGTCTGGGGAAACGGCCGTCCCTTCCCCAGTAGCCGCACCTGATTTCATCAGCAAATTTGTCATGCACTTCTTGAGAGCAGCAGATTACAGGTCTTTGTCTACAGCGGTAACGCATCGCACACAGGCCATAGGACGAAAATTGCTCATGTCATCACATGAGATAGGGACACGATTAACCATCGTTGGGACAGCGTTATCATGTTTCTGACACACTGAAACAGAGTCAACGCCGCGGCGGATTGGGAAATTTCAAGGAATAAGAAACAACCTTATCCCTCCATATATTGATGTCCCGTCCTTTCTGTTTATCCCATACTGACCGGGACACTCGGCCGCTAACGTCTCGTTAACACTTTGGGGTAGGCGGATTCAGGGCCTTCATTAGCAATGCGCTTAAAATACGCCTTGAAGTTACCCTCGCATCTTATTATCGTGCCCCTCAGGCTATCCGTGTGCCAGAGGTGCATTTGCGCTTTGGGTATAGGGGTCAGTCGGACGGCTTAGGTCCACAAGGGACGTCGTCAGGGTTGCCTGAGGGTTTCGCCAGCGTAGCCATAAGGGAAGCGCGAAGCGGGTTTGTTTTTGCCATATCAACCACATGGCTGTGGTTGCGCCCAAAAAATGGGTGTTGTTCATCGCCGTCCATGAGGCGCCTCAAACGAGGTGCGATCGGAGGTTGTAAATGGTCTCGCCTATTACTTTCCTGGGGCCGACCCAGATTGCCGCCCTATCCACGGCGAATATCCAGGCCCTCAGCACAGCTGACGTCGCTGCGCTTTCAACGGCCCAGATTCAGGCGTTAACCACGACCCAGGTGGCGGCCTTCCAGGCCAGCCAAATGGTTTTCAGTGTTTCGCAGCTTCAGGCGTTCAGCGACGCCGACATCTCCGTCCTGTCGACGGCAGATTTTGAAGCGCTGAAATCCAACCAGGTCCAGGCTCTATCTTCCGATCAGATCCAGGCGCTGACCACCGATCAGCTGAGCGCGCTGACCACCGGTTCCGTGCAGGAATTCAGCAAGACGCAGGTCGGCTTCCTGACCACCGACCAGCTGAACGCCTTTAACACGGCGGACGCCCGGGCGCTGACGACGGCCCAGGTGGGCGGCCTGACCTCCAAACAGATCGCGGGCATCAGCAGCGACAACCTGTCGGCGCTCAACAGCGCCCAGGTGCAGGCGCTCAGCACCGTGCAAATCCAGGGCTTGACCACCAGCCAGCTGAACGCGCTCAGCACCTCCGACATCGGTGAGTTCAGCGCCACCCAGATCGGCGGCTTGAACACTGCCCAGATTTCCGGTCTCAGTACCGACAACCTCTCGGCGCTTAACAGCGCGCAAGTAGCGCGCCTGTCCAGCAGCCAGGTGCAGTCGCTGACCACTGATCAGCTGAACAGCCTGTCGTCTTCTGATCTGCGCGAACTGAGCGCCGCGCAGATCAGCCAGCTCACTACCGCCCAGATCGCCTCACTTGGCACCGCCACCGTTGCGAATCTAACGACCGCGCAGGTGGCCGGACTCACGACCGCGCAGGTGGCCGCCCTCAATACCGATCAGCTGAACGCGCTGAGCACGTCGGACACGGTGGCGCTGACCTCGTCGCAGGTGTCGGCGCTGACGACCAGCCAGATCGCGGGCCTGGCGTCGACCAACCTGAACGCGCTGACCAGCGCGCAGGTGTCCCGCCTGTCCAGCAGCCAGTTGCAGGCGCTGACGACGGATCAGTTGAACAGCCTGACGACGTCCGACGTGCGTGAGTTGAGTGCCGCCCAGGTCGGTCAGCTGACGACGGCGCAGCTGTCGACGCTGAACACCGCCAACCTGTCGGCGCTGACAACGGCCCAGGAATCGGGCCTGACGACGGCGCAGGTTCAGTCGCTGACCACCGACCAGGTGGCGGCCTTGGGCACGGCCCAGGTGGCCGGCCTGTCCACCGCGCAGGTGAAGGTGCTGACGACGGCTCAGCTGAACGCGCTGTCCACGGCGACGGTGCAGAAGCTGACCAACACGCAGGTGCAGTCGCTGACGACAGCCCAGCTGTCGAACCTGAGCAGTGACAACCTGAACGCCCTGACCAGCAGTCAGGTGGCGGGCCTGAGCAGCGCGCAGGTGCAGTCGCTGACGACGGCGCAGCTGAACAGCCTGACGACCGCGGATGTGCGTGAGCTGACGAACATCCAGGTGGGTCAGCTGACGACGGCGCAGGTGTCGAACCTCAGCAGCGATAACCTGAACGCGTTGAGCAGCAGCCAGACCGCGTCGCTGAACAGCGCGCAGGTCCAGTCTCTGACGACGGCGCAGTTGAACAGCCTGACGACGGCGGACGTGCGTGAGCTGACGACGGCCCAGGTTGGCCAGCTGACGACGTCGCAGGTGTCGACCCTGGGTAGCGACAATCTGAACGCGCTGAGCAGCAGCCAGACGGCGGCGCTGACCAGCACGCAGGTGCGGGCCCTGACGTCCGACCAACTGAACAGCCTGACCTCGTCCGACGTACGTGAACTGACGAACGCCCAGATCGGCCAGCTGACGACGTCGCAGGTGTCGACCCTGAGCACCAGCACGGTGTCGGCGTTGAGCACGGGCCAGGTGACCAGTCTGACGACGGCCGATGTCCAAGCCCTGTCGACGGATCAGCTGAACGCGCTGAGCACGTCGACCACGACGGCGTTGACCTCGTCCCAGGTGTCGGCGCTGACGACCAGCCAGATCGCGGGCTTGGCGTCGACCAACCTGAACGCGCTGACCAGCGCGCAGGTGTCGCGCCTGTCCAGCAGCCAGCTGCAGGCGCTGACGACGGATCAGCTGAACAGCCTGACGACGTCCGACGTGCGTGAGCTGAGTGCGGCCCAGGTTGGCCAGCTGACGACGGCGCAGCTGTCGACGCTGAGCACCGCCAACCTGTCGGCGTTGAGCACGGCGCAGGAATCGGGCCTGACGACGGCGCAGGTTCGGTCGCTGACCACGGACCAGGTGTCGGCGCTGGGCACGGCCCAGGTTGCGGGCCTGTCCACGGCGCAGGTTCAGGCTCTGACGACCGATCAGCTGAACGCGCTGTCCACGGCGACGGTGCAGAAGCTGACCAACACGCAGGTGCAGTCGCTGACGACAGCCCAGCTATCGAACCTGAGCAGCGATAACCTGAACGCCCTGACCAGCAGCCAGGTGGCCAGCCTGAGCAGCAGCCAGGTTCAGTCGCTGACGACGGCGCAGCTGAACAGCCTGACGACCGCGGATGTGCGTGAGCTGACGACCGCCCAGGTCGGCCAGCTGACGACGACGCAGGTGTCGAACCTCAGCAGCGACAACCTGAACGCGCTGAGCAGCAGCCAGACAGCGTCGCTGACCAGCGCGCAGGTGCGGGCCTTGACGTCCGACCAGCTGAATAGCCTGACTTCATCCGACGTTCGTGAACTGACGAATGCCCAGATCGGTCAGCTGACGACGGCGCAGGTATCGAACCTGAGCACCAGCAACGTGGCGGCCCTCAGCACGGCTCAGGTCGCAAACTTGACCACGGCGGATGTGCAGGCCCTGTCGACCGATCAGCTGAATGCGCTGAGCACGTCGGACACGGTGGCGCTGACCTCCGCGCAGGTGTCGGCGCTGACGACCGGTCAGATCGCCGGTCTGGCGTCCACCAACCTGAACGCCCTGACCAGCGCGCAGGTATCGCGCCTGTCCAGCAGCCAGTTGCAGGCGCTGACGACGGATCAGCTGAACAGCCTGACGACGTCTGATGTCCGTGAGCTGAGTGCCGCCCAGGTCGGCCAGTTGACGACGGCGCAGCTGTCGACGCTGAGCACCGCCAACCTGGCGGCGCTGACAACGGCCCAGGAATCGGGCCTGACGACGGCTCAGGTCCAGTCGCTGACCACCGACCAGGTGGCGGCGTTGGGCACGGCCCAGGTGGCCGGCCTGTCCACGGCGCAGGTGAAGGCGCTGACGACCGATCAGCTGAACGCGCTGTCCACGGCGACGGTGCAGAAGCTGACCACCACGCAGGTGCAGTCGCTGACGACGGCCCAGCTGTCGAACCTGAGCAGTGACAACCTGAACGCGCTGAACAGCAGCCAGGTGGCCAGCCTGAGCAGCGCGCAGGTCCAGTCTCTGACGACGGCCCAGCTGAACAGCCTGACCTCGTCCGACGTGCGTGAACTGACGAACGCTCAGATCGGTCAGCTGACGACGGCTCAGGTGTCGAACCTCAGCACCAGCACGGTATCGGCGCTGAGCACCGCCCAAGTGGCCAGCCTGACGACGGCGAACGTCCAGTCGCTGTCAACCGATCAGCTGAACGCGTTGAGCACGTCGGACACGGTGGCGCTGACCTCCTCCCAGGTGTCGGCGCTGACGACCAGCCAAGTGTCGGGCTTGGCGTCGACCAACCTGAACGCGCTGACCAGCGCGCAGGTGGCGCGCCTGTCCAGCAGCCAGCTGCAGGCGCTGACGACGGATCAGCTGAACAGCCTGACGACGTCCGACGTGCGTGAGCTGAGTGCGGCCCAGGTTGGCCAGCTGACGACGGCGCAGCTGTCGACGCTGAGCACCGCCAACCTGTCGGCGTTGAGCACGGCGCAGGAATCGGGCCTGACGACGGCGCAGGTTCGGTCGCTGACCACGGACCAGGTGTCGGCGCTGGGCACGGCCCAGGTTGCGGGCCTGTCCACGGCGCAGGTTCAGGCTCTGACGACCGATCAGCTGAACGCGCTGTCCACGGCGACGGTGCAGAAGCTGACCAACACGCAGGTGCAGTCGCTGACGACAGCCCAGCTGTCGAACCTGAGCAGCGATAACCTGAACGCCCTGACCAGCAGCCAGGTGGCCAGCCTGAGCAGCAGCCAGGTTCAGTCGCTGACGACGGCGCAGCTGAACAGCCTGACGACGGCGGATGTGCGTGAGCTGACGACCGCCCAGGTCGGCCAGCTGACGACGACGCAGGTGTCGAACCTCAGCAGCGACAACCTGAACGCGCTGAGCAGCGCTCAGGTGTCCAAGCTGACCAGCGCGCAGGTTCAGTCTCTGACGACGGCGCAGCTGAACAGCCTGACGACCGCGGATGTCCAGGAGCTGACGGCTGCCCAGATCGGTCAGCTGACGACGGCGCAGGTGTCGAACCTCAGCACCACCAACGTGAACGCCCTGTCGACGGCCCAGGTGGCCAGCCTGACCACGGCGGAGGTGCAGGCCCTGTCGACCGATCAGCTGAACGCGCTGAGCACGTCGGACACGGTGGCGCTGACCTCGTCGCAGGTGTCGGCGCTGACGACCAGCCAGATCGCGGGCCTGGCGTCGACCAACCTGAACGCGCTGACCAGCGCGCAGGTGTCCCGCCTGTCCAGCAGCCAGCTGCAGGCGCTGACGACGGATCAGTTGAACAGCCTGACGACGTCCGACGTGCGTGAGTTGAGTGCCGCCCAGGTCGGTCAGCTGACGACGGCGCAGCTGTCGACGCTGAACACCGCCAACCTGTCGGCGCTGACAACGGCCCAGGAATCGGGCCTGACGACGGCGCAGGTTCAGTCGCTGACCACCGACCAGGTGGCGGCCTTGGGCACGGCCCAGGTGGCCGGCCTGTCCACGGCGCAGGTGAAGGCGCTGACGACGGCTCAGCTGAACGCGCTGTCCACGGCGACGGTGCAGAAGCTGACCAACACGCAGGTGCAGTCGCTGACGACGGCCCAGCTGTCGAACCTGAGCAGTGACAACCTGAACGCGCTGAGCAGCAGCCAGGTGGCCAGCCTGAGCAGCGCGCAGGTCCAGTCTCTGACGACGGCGCAGCTGAACAGCCTGACGACGGCGGATGTGCGTGAACTGACGAACACCCAGGTGGGTCAGCTGACGACGGCGCAGGTGTCGAACCTCAGCAGCGACAACCTGAACGCGCTGAGCAGCAGCCAGGTGGCCAGCCTGAGCAGCGCGCAGGTCCAGTCTCTGACGACGGCGCAGTTGAACAGCCTGACGACGGCGGACGTGCGTGAGCTGACGACGGCCCAGGTTGGCCAGCTGACGACGGCGCAGGTGTCGACCCTGGGTAGCGACAATCTGAACGCGCTGAGCAGCAGCCAGACGGCGGCGCTGACCAGCACGCAGGTGCGGGCCCTGACGTCCGACCAACTGAACAGCCTGACCTCGTCCGACGTACGTGAACTGACGAACGCCCAGGTTGGCCAGCTGACAACGGCGCAGGTGTCGACCCTGAGCACCAGCACGGTGTCGGCGTTGAGCACGGGCCAGGTGACCAGTCTGACGACGGCCGATGTCCAAGCCCTGTCGACGGATCAGCTGAACGCGCTGAGCACGTCGACCACGACGGCGTTGACCTCGTCCCAGGTGTCGGCGCTGACGACCAGCCAGATCGCGGGCTTGGCGTCGACCAACCTGAACGCGCTGACCAGCGCGCAGGTGTCGCGCCTGTCCAGCAGCCAGCTGCAGGCGCTGACGACGGATCAGCTGAACAGCCTGACGACGTCCGACGTGCGTGAGCTGAGTGCGGCCCAGGTTGGCCAGCTGACGACGGCGCAGCTGTCGACGCTGAGCACCGCCAACCTGTCGGCGTTGAGCACGGCGCAGGAATCGGGCCTGACGACGGCGCAGGTTCGGTCGCTGACCACGGACCAGGTGTCGGCGCTGGGCACGGCCCAGGTTGCGGGCCTGTCCACGGCGCAGGTTCAGGCTCTGACGACCGATCAGCTGAACGCGCTGTCCACGGCGACGGTGCAGAAGCTGACCAACACGCAGGTGCAGTCGCTGACGACAGCCCAGCTATCGAACCTGAGCAGCGATAACCTGAACGCCCTGACCAGCAGCCAGGTGGCCAGCCTGAGCAGCAGCCAGGTTCAGTCGCTGACGACGGCGCAGCTGAACAGCCTGACGACCGCGGATGTGCGTGAGCTGACGACCGCCCAGGTCGGCCAGCTGACGACGACGCAGGTGTCGAACCTCAGCAGCGACAACCTGAACGCGCTGAGCAGCGCTCAGGTGTCCAAGCTGACCAGCGCGCAGGTTCAGTCGCTGACGACGGCGCAGCTGAACAGCCTGACGACTGCGGATGTCCAGGAACTGACGACGGCCCAGGTCGGCCAGCTGACGACGGCGCAGGTGTCGAACCTCAGCACCACCAACGTGAACGCTCTGTCGACGGCCCAGGTGGCCAGCCTGACCACGGCGGAGGTTCAGTCGCTGTCGACCGATCAGCTGAACGCGCTGAGCACGGCGGACACGGTGGCTTTGACTGCTACGCAGGTGTCGGCGCTGTCGACCAGTCAGCTGTCGGGCTTGGCGTCCACCAACCTGAATGCCCTGACCAGCAGCCAGGTGTCGCGCCTGTCCAGCAGCCAGCTTCAGTCTCTGACGACGGATCAGCTGAACAGTCTGACGACGTCTGACGTCCGTGAGCTGAACTCGGCCCAGGTCGGCCAGTTGACGACGGCGCAGCTGTCGACGCTGAGCACCGCCAACCTGGCGGCGTTGACGACGGCGCAGGAAGCGGGCCTGACGACGACGCAGGTCCAGTCGCTGACCACCGACCAGGTGGCGGCGCTGGGCACGGCCCAGGTGGCCGGTCTGTCCACCGCGCAGGTTCGGGCGCTGACGACGGATCAGCTGAACGCGCTGTCCACGGCGACGGTGCAGAAGCTGACCACCACGCAGGTCCAGTCGCTGACGACGGCCCAGCTGTCGAACCTGAGTAGCGATAACCTGTCGGCCCTGAACAGTGCCCAGGTGGCATCCTTGACCAGCGCGCTGGTCCAGTCGCTCACCAGCTCCCAGTTGAACGCGCTGTCGACGTCCGACATCCGGGAGTTCACCAGCCCCCAGATCAGCCAGCTGACGACGGCGCAGGTGTCGACCCTGAGCAGCGACAACTTGAACGCGCTGAGCAGCAGCCAGACGGCGGCGCTGAGCAGCACGCAGGTCCGGGCCTTGACTTCCGACCAGCTGAACAGCCTAGCCTCCTCTGACGTTCGTGAGCTGACGAACGCCCAGATCGGCCAGCTGACGACGGCGCAGGTGTCGACACTCAGCACCAGCACGGTATCGGCGCTGAGCACGGGCCAGGTGACCAGCCTGACGACGGCCGATGTCCAGGCCCTGTCGACGGATCAGCTGAACGCGCTGAGCACATCGACCACGACGGCGCTGACCTCGTCGCAGGTGTCGGCACTGACGACCAGCCAAGTGTCGGGCTTGGCGTCAACCAACCTGAACGCGCTGACCAGCGTCCAGGTGGCCCGCCTGTCCAGCAACCAGGTCCAGGCGCTGACGACGGATCAGCTGAACAGCCTGACCACGTCCGACGTCCGGGAACTGAACTCGGCACAGGTTGGGCAACTGACGACGGCGCAATTGTCGGCGCTCAGCACCGCCAACCTGTCGGTGTTGACGACGACGCAGGAGGCCGGGCTGACAACGGCGCAGGTCCAGTCGCTGACCACCGACCAGGTGGCCGCACTGGGCACGGCCCAGGTGACCGGCCTGTCGACGGCCCAGGTGAAGGCGCTGACGACGGATCAGCTGAACGCGCTGTCCACGGCGACGGTGCAGAAGCTGACCAATACGCAGGTCCAGTCGCTGACGACGGCCCAGCTGTCGGGCCTGAGCAGCGATAACCTGAACGCCTTGAGCAGCAGCCAGGTCCAGTCGCTGAGCAGCGCGCAGGTCCAGTCGCTGACGACGGCGCAGCTGAACAGCCTGACGACGGCGGATGTGCGTGAGTTGACCACCGCCCAGGTCGGCCAGCTGACGACGGCGCAGGTGTCGAACCTGAGCACCGACACGGTGACGGCCCTCAGCACCGCCCAGGTGGCCAGCCTGACCAGTGCCCTGGTCCAGTCCCTGACCTCCAGCCAGCTGAACGCGCTCAGCACCTCGGATGTCCGGGCGCTGACGACGGCCCAGGTCTCCTCCCTGACGACGGCGCAGGTGTCGACACTCAGCACGGATAACCTCACGGCGCTCAGCAGTGCCCAGGTGACCAGGCTGACGACGGCGCAGGTTCAGGCGCTGACCACGGATCAGGTCTCCGCCTTGGCGACCACCCAGGTCTCCGGCCTGAACAGTGCCCAGGTCAAGGCGCTCTCCACCGCGCAACTGGGGGCGTTGACCACCACGGATGTCCGGGCGCTGAACACAAGCCAGGTGCAGGCGCTCACCACCAGCCAAGTGGCGGGTCTGACGACCGACAACCTGTCAGCTCTGGCCAGCAACCAGGTCGCGGTTCTCAGTAGCGCCCAGGTCCAGTCCTTGACCACGGCCCAGATCAGCTCGCTGACGACGGCCGATATCCGGGAGTTCACGACCAGCCAGGTGACCAACCTGACTACGGACCAAATTTCCGGGTTGACCACTGACCAGCTGTCACACATGACGACGGCCCAGGCCAGCGTGTTCACCTCGGCCCAGGTCCACGCGTTCAGCACTGATCAGGTCAATGCCTGGCTGACCGGCCTGTCCGGGTGATAAGGTAGCATGACGGTTCGGGCCGGGGTGCGGGGCAGCACTTCGGCCCGATCAGGGGCGGCGTCGCTAGGATTGGGGGTGTCATCCTTCCCCCAATCCTCGACGCTTTTAAGGGCTCCGGTTCCTGGTTCAGGCACAACTTCCGCTGTATGGGAAGGCGTGCGGGTTGGGGTTTATGGGTAACGATCCGGTATCATCGCGGCCGATAGGCGGAGGGGTCACCAAGACCACCTTCACCAAGACCGCGCCCGCCGGCCGGAGCGATGGCGATTTCCAGAAAGCCCTGGCCAGGTCCGCCGGGGCCGACCCGTCCAGGGCCAGCCAGACCAGCAGCACCCCGGCCGATGCCGTCCGGATATCACAGCAGAGTATGCTCTCGGGCGTGGCGGCGTATAATATGGCGGCTCAGGCCCTGCCGGCGACGCCGGGATACCAGCGGCCCGTGGTTCGGGTTGGTGACAACGTGACGACGAAGAACGAAAAGTCCGATAAAGGCGCCTTCCGGCTGTCCCCTTCGCGTGAGCTTCAGGGGCGCACGGCCTATGCCAAGGTTCTGCAAACCCAGACCGCCGTATCCCAGGCACCCAATGCCCAGGGCGGTGCCGCCCAATCCCCCGCGGCCCCAGTCACCGGCACGGCGTCGTCCGCCCCCGCCGCGGATTCATCGCAAGTTGCCGATGATCAGGGTAAAGTTGCAGATCGCTCCACCATAAACATCGTGTTATGATTCCTTGCGATATTGGCGATATCTTCAGGAATTGATAAGGCCTGAGGGTACTTTATTATGGAACATCGATCGTGCCCTCTGCCGCTTCCGCTACAAACCAGGCACCGCTGCAAACCGCCGACATCGTCAAATACCTGACCGCCAGAGATTGGAAAATCCCCCCGGGGGTGGAGGAGCGGGCTTTCCGCTTCCTGTTGGGGCGCCTGGACTTCAACAACCTGTTGGGCCTGATCGATGTGGCGCGCGGTTCGGCGCCCTGGATGCGGCCCGCGTCGCTGTACCGGCTGTGGCTGGATGAGACGCCGGCCGATGTCCCCCTGCGGCACGCGGCCTATTTCAATCTGGGTGTGGAACTCGCCAACATCGGCGATGTGGTTGAGGCGGGGGCCGCCTACAACGCCGCCCTGGCGCTCAAATCTGACTTCCTCGTCGCCGCCATCAACCTGGGGCTCATGTCCGAAAACCAGGGCAAGACGGACGAGGCGCTGGAGATTTGGCGCCGGGCCGTCCAGCCCGACGACATGCGTACCACCCTGCTGAATCAGCGTGGCCGTTTGCTCGAGCGTATGGGTCGATTCGAAGAGGCGGAGCGGGAATTGCACCGCAGCCTGCTGACCGTGCCCAACCAGTCCGACGCCATCAGCCACTGGGTGCACCTGCGCCTGAAGATGTGTGCCTGGCCGGTTTACGAACATATTCCCGGGCTGACCAAGGACGATCTGGTCGCCAGTTCCGGCGGCCTCACCCTCATGTCCCTGTTCGATGAGAACGCGGTCGTCAACCGGTGGGTGGAGCGGTGGATTTCCCGTTTCGGCGATCTTCAGCGCTGGGCGCCCGCCGATGGCTACGACCATGAGAAGGTCCGCATCGGGTATCTCTCCTCCGACTATAACCTTCACCCTGTCAGCATGCTGATGGTGGAGTTGATCGAGAAGCACGACCGGTCGCGGTTCCAGGTCTATGGCTATGACATGGGCCTGGATGACGGCAGCTACCTGCGCCATCGCATCCTGGGCGCCTTCGACCAGTGGTTCCGCGTCGCCGAGATGAGCGACGACCAGGTGGCGGATCTCATGCGACAGCATGAACTGGATATCCTTGTCGACCTCAATGGCCTGACCGATGGGTCCCGCCCCGGCATTATTCGCCGCAAGCCTGCGCCCGTGCAGATTTCCTATCTCGGCTTCGTCGGCTCCCAGCCCATCCCCGAGCTGGACTACGCCATCGTGGACGACTTCGTGGTGCCGCAGGAACTGGCTACCGACTTCCATCCCAAGCCGCTGTACATGCCCATCTGCTATCAGGTGAACGACAGCAAGGCGCCGGTGGACCCGTCGCCCACGCGGGAAAGCGTGGGCCTGCCAACGGACAAGTTCGTCTATACCTGCTTCTCCAACACCTACAAGATCACGGACGAGATCTTCGACGCCTGGATGCGCATCCTGGGCGGGGTGGAGAATTCCGTCCTGTGGTTGTTGGCGCGTACGCCCTGGGCACGCCAGAACATGCTGAACCGGGCCCAGGCCCACGGCATCGCGGCCGAGCGGCTGATCTTCGCCGGCCCGGCCAGCCCCGCCCAGTATCTGGCCCGCCTGCCGCTGGCCGATGTGTTCCTGGATACCTATCCATACAATTCCGGCACCACGGCCAGCGACGCCCTGCGCATGGGGCTGCCGATGGTCACCCTGTCGGGCAAGACCTTCTCATCGCGCATGGCGGGTAGCCTGTTGCGCACCGTGGGCCTGTCCGCCGGCATCACCACCAGCGTCGACGATTACGTGGCCCTGGCGGTCAAACTGGGCACGGAGCCGGAGGCGTACAGGGTGTTCCGCGACGCCTTGGGCGGCGGCGACGCTTGGCGGCGCACCCTGGGTGATACCGACCGGTTCGTCCAGGACCTGGAGGAACGGCTGCTGGCCATCCGGGTCAAGCCGGGCCAGGTCGGCTGACGTCCGCGCCGGATCCGACACCGCGTTCCACCCCGCCTTCGGCGGGGTGCCTGATCAGACGGATGCCCCGGTCACCGGGCTCCGGTCGCAATAACGGTGGGTAGCCATGGGAAAACTGCATCATTTCGATCTCAGGGGCATGCTGGACACCTACCACTGCCGCGTCTTCATCGAAACCGGCACCGGGGCGGGCGACAGCCTGCTGCACGCGGCCTCCTTCGGGTTTGAGCGGCTGTTCTCCTCCGAAATATTCCCCGAGATCGCGGACCATGCGCGGGGGCGGCTGGCCAGCGTGCATCAGGCCCAGATCCTGACGGCCACCAGTGAGGACGTGCTGAAGACCGTGCTGCCGCTGATCCCGGCGGAGGTGCCGGTCATGTACTGGCTGGACGCGCACTTCCCCGGTGCCGATTATCATTTGGCCAAGTATGGTGACCATGCGGACTACAACATCCGCCTGCCCTTGGAACGGGAGATGAGCCTGATCCGCGAGCTGCGACCGCGTAGCCGCGACGTCATCCTGGTGGACGACCTGCGCATCTATGAGGATGGGCCCTTCGCCGGCGGCAACATGCCGGACCATGCGCAAACCCTGGCCTTCTACGATCGCAATATCGACTTCGCCTTCCGCCTGTTCCGGCACACCCACACCATCGCCCGCGATTATGGTGACGAGGGCTATCTGGTCATCACGCCGCGCTGACAGGGCGCGGCGTCATCTTTCCCCTTGAAGGCACGCCGGTATCAGGGTGCCGCGCGGTGAGCGGAGTAATGTGATGGCGGATGAAACGACCAAGCAGATGCTGCGCCGCGCCGCGGATGGGCGCTTCGCCCGCCGTTGGATCGTGGGGGAGGGGATAGACATCGGCTGCGGCCCCGATCCGCTGGGCAAGCTCAAGGACTATTTCCCCCTGATGACGTCCACCCGTCCCTGGGATTTGCCGGACGGCGACGCCATGCTGATGGAGGGGGTGGCGGACGGCAGTTACGACTTCGTCCATTCCAGCCACTGCCTGGAACATCTGGTCGACCCCGTGCGGGCGCTCAGCAACTGGATCCGTATCTGCAAGCCGGGCGGTCACCTGATCATCACCATCCCGGACGAGGATATGTATGAGCAGGGCGTCTGGCCCTCGATCTTCAACCAGGACCACAAATGGACCTTCACCATCCTGAAGCCGCAGAGCTGGTCGCCCAAGTCGATCAGCATCGTGCAGCTGCTGGACCTGTTCAAGGAAGAGGTGGAGGTGCTGAAGCTGGAGAAGCTGGACAGCGGCTTCCAGTATGACGCGCCCTTGCGAGACCAGACGCTGAAGGGCACCTCGGAGTCCGCTATCGAGTTCGTGCTGCGCAAGCGGACCAAGGGCTGGGGCTTGGCCACGGCGGCGGACTACGGCGCCGCGCGCTTCGCCCAGGTCGCCCGCCGGCATGAGATCGACGCCAAGTTCGCCGAGGCCATCGGCCTGCACCAGCAGGGCCGGGTGGCGGAGGCCCACGCCGCCTACACCGCCATCCTGGGCGCCGACCCGGACAACCTGGCGGTCATGAACAACCTGGCCCTGATCGCCCCGTTCGCGGAGGCGGAGCCGCTGCTGCGCCGGGCGCTGGAGATCAACCCCACCTATGTCGACGCCCTGCTGAACCTGGGCAACCAGCTGGTGGCCCACCAGCGGGTGGAGGAGGGGCGGGACGTGCTGCTGCGCGCCCTGGCCGCGGCCCCCACCGACGCCCGCGTCATCGACGCGCTGGCCCAGGTTTACGACACGCTGGAGGCGTATGAGGACGCGGTGGCGCTGTTGCTGGAAAAGGGCGCCCTGCTCAACAACCTGGACGACGTTTATTGCCGCATCGGCAAATATTGCGAACATCTGGGGCGTACCGACGAGGCCCTGGCCTATCTGGCCAAGGCGCTGCAGATCAACCCGTCCCATGTCGAGGCCAACATCTATACCGGCCGCCAGCACCTGCGGAAGGGCGACTACGCCAAGGGGGCCGAGGGCATCGCCTGGATCTGGCATGGCCGCATCACGGAAAGCCAGGTCGGCCTGTTCGTGGACGAGGCTGGCCAGCCCATCCCCCAGACGGGGCGCACCATCGTGCTGTCCGCCGACAGTGGACTGGGCGATACGCTGCAGTTCGTGCGGTATGCCCGGCCGCTGAAGGCCCTGGGCGCGCGCGTCATCGTGGAATGCCAGCCGGAGCTGCTGCGCCTGGTGGCAGCGATGCCGGAGGTCGATGAGGCCGTCGCCATTGGCGACCTGTCCCCCGGCTTCGATGTGCGCCTGCCCCTGCACAATCTCATCGGCGCCTTCCGCACCACCCTGGCCACCATTCCGGCGGAGGTGCCGTATCTGGCCGCCCCGGCGGCGGAGGTGGCAACCTATGAGGCGCGGCTGGCGGAGCGGCCGGGCCTGCGCGTCGGTCTGTGCTGGGCGGGCAATCCCAGCCATCCGCGCAACGGCAGCCGGTCGGTGGCGCCGGAGCTGCTGTTCCCCTTGCTGGGGCAGGCCGGCGCCCGCTTCTTCTCCCTGCAGAAGGGGGCGGATGGCCCGGCCTTGGGCCTGGTCGACTGGACGGCGGATTTCACCGACATGGCCAACACCGCCGCCCTGGTGCAGGGGCTGGACCTGGTCATCAGCGTGGACTCCGCCGTGGCCCATCTTGCCGGCGCGCTGGGCCGGCCGGTCTGGCTGCTGAACCGCTTCGACAGCTGCTGGCGCTGGCTGGAGGCGGGGGTGGAGACCAGCCCCTGGTATCCGACGCTGACGCAGTTCCGGCAGACGGTGCCGGGCGACTGGGCCTCGGTCATGGCGGCGGTCACGGCTAGGCTGGCGGACGCGGTGGCGGCCCAGGGCGCCCCGCAAGCGCCGGGCAGTCCCTGAACCAGGGGCGCCCGTGCCATGGCAGAGCCCGAGGTCACCGTCATCATTCCCACCCACAGGCGGGCGCTCTTGTTACGCCGCGCCCTGGTGTCCGTGAAGCAGCAGCCGGCGGCGGTGGAGGTGATCGTCATTTCCGACGCCACGGATGCGGAGACGGACCGCGCTTGCGCCGAGCTGCTGTCCGCCGACGATATCTACATCCGCCGCAATGGCGACCCTGGCCCCTCCGCCAGCCGCAACCTGGGCCTGATGCTGGCGCGCGGGCGCTATATCCTGTTCCTGGATGATGACGATGCCTGGCATCCAGATTTCATTCCCGCCCTGTTGGCCCAACCCGCGGTTCAGCAGGGCCTGGCCGTCTATGCCAACGGCAGCGTGGTGACTGAACGGCGGCGCCCCGAGGGACCGGAATTCCTGAGCGAGGACCGGGTGGACATGGCCGGCCGCCTGACGCCGGGGGTCTACATCAAGAACCAGGTCCACATGTCCTGCTTCGCCTTTCCGCGCGCCCTGCTGACGGGGCTGGAGTTCGACGTTTTCATGCGCGCGTATGAGGATTGGGATTTCATGCTGGCCGTCATCAACCGTCAGATTCCGGTGCATGTGCCGGTGCTGGCGTCCCGCATCTTCGAGGTCAAGGACGCGACCACGGACCGCCGGGGCGACAGCCGCCAGGCCAACGACTACAACGTCGTCATCGATTACCTATACGTCTATCGCCGTCACCCCGCCCCCACGCCTGAGATCGCCGAGCGCCGCGTCGCCCTCATGACCGGCCTGGGTATTCCGGTCACCCCCTCCATGCTCTGAGCCTGCTCCCATGGCATTCCTATGATCGCACCCCAATGATCCCACCGTCGCACGACCTGAACGCCTTCGCCGGCCGCATCGTCTTTTGCCTATGGACCGGGCCGGAGATCATGTCCGACGCCCGCATGCGGGCGCTGTGGACCATCTTCCGCAACACCGGCTGCGGCGTCGCCTTTATCACCCAGGAAACGGTGGTGGAATGGGTCAAGCCGGATGCCCCCCTGCACCCCGCCTGGCCCTACCTCAGTTCCACGCACAAGGCGGACTACCTGCGCTGTTACCTGATGCACCATTACGGCGGCGGCTATACCGACATCAAAAGCACGTCCAAGAGGTGGGGCCCGTTCTTCGACCTGCTGGCCCAGCCAACGGCCGAGGGGCCGGAGAAGATGGCCCTGGGCTATCAGGAACTGGCCCACGGCATTCCGCACGTCACGGGGGATTTCGGTGATCTGTTGCGCCGGTCGCACAAGGAACTGATCGGCCTTTGCGCCTTCATCTTCAAGAAGGGCACGCCCCTAACCGCCGCCTGGCTGGCGCGGACGGAGGCCCTGCTGGACCAGAAGCTGGACGCGTTGCGCCGCCATCCCGCCATCCATCCCCTGGACCAGACCGGGGTGCTGCGCCCGGACGGGCAGCCCTCGCCCTACCCCCTGCGCTGGGCGGAGCTGCTGGGCGAGATTTTCCACCCTCTGACCTATGAGATGCGCCAGCATCTGCTGCTGGCCCCCATCGAACCCAGCTTCGCCTCGTACCGGTAGAGCGAGGGGCGGGGCTCACGGTTCGGACGTCAGAACCACCCTTGGACGCGGAACCCGCAGCGGGTGGGTGGGTTGTCACATCTCCGCGTGGCCCTCCAGCCTGCGCGGGCTTCATCTTCCTTCCTACCCACCTTTTACGCCCGGTTCGTTCGCTGACCGAACCGGGCTTTTCTTTTGGGAACGCCCTGTCCCCGCGCTATCTTTCACGCCGTCGATTGCCGGCAGGGAGTGCCCTGGTGACCCATTCCGTCCTTCCCCCCGATCTTGAAACCCCCGTGCTGCTGCTGGATGAGGGGCAGATGGACGCCAACATCGCCCGCATGCAGGGGCGCCTGGACGCGCTGGGGGTGCGCTTCCGGCCCCATGTGAAGACGGCCAAGTGCCTGGAGGTGGCGCGGCGCCAGGTGGCCGCCGGTGCCCGGGGCCTGACGGTCTCAACCTTGAAGGAGGCGGAGTGCTTTTTCGCCGCCGGCTATGGCGACATTCTCTACGCCGTGGCCATCGCGCCGCCCAAGTTCGACCACGCCCTGCGCCTGGCCAAGGCCGGCGTGCGCCTGACCTTAGTGGTGGAATCGGTGGCGGCGGCCGAGCGCCTATCCCGCCATGGGCGGGAGAACGGCCATGTCCACACTGTGCTGATCGAGGTCGATACCGACGGCCACCGTTCCGGAATCCATCCGGAGGCGCCGGTGTTGCTGGACGTTGCGGCGGCCCTGACGGTGGAGAGGGGCGGCGGTGCCCGCCTCAACGGCGTGATGACTCATGCCGGCAGTTCCTACGGCCTGAACACGCCCGAGGCGCTGACGGCCATGGCGGAGCAGGAGCGGGCGGGTTGCGTGCGCGCGGCTGAGCGCCTGCGCGTCGCCGGCCATGCCTGCCCGGTGGTCAGCGTCGGGTCGACCCCCACGGCCCTCAGCGCCCGGCACCTGGACGGGGTGACGGAGGTACGTGCCGGTGTCTATGTCTTCTTCGACCTGGTCATGGCCGGGGTGGGTGTCTGTTCCGTGGACGACATCGCCCTGTCGGTGCTGTGCACCGTCATCGGCCACCGTGCCGACACGGGCTGGGTCATCACCGATGGCGGCTGGATGGCCCTGAGCAGGGACCGGGGGACCCAGCGCCAGGCCAAGGACCATGGCTACGGCCTGGTCGCCGCCGTCGACGGCACCCCTATTGCCGACCTGGCCTTCCGCGATGCCAACCAGGAACATGGCGTGCTGCACTGGACCGGGGCGGCCGGCGCCGACCTGGAAGCCCTGTTTCCCATAGGCACCCAACTGCGCATCCTGCCCAACCACGCCTGCGCCACCGCCGCCCAGTTCGACGCCTATACCGTCCTGCCCAAGGATGGTGGTGACCTGCGACGCTGGGACCGGTTCAACGGCTGGTGAAATTATCGCCGGAAACTCCGCTCCTTGAACTGCGGCGGCTTCTTCTCCAGGCCGGCGCGCAGGGCGATGCGCCAGTTGGCGCCGCGCATGATCTGGAACTGGATGCGCCGTTCCGCCGCGAAGGCGCCGCGCATGCTGGCGCTCCAGGCGCGCTGGAACAGGGCCTTGGCGCCGGCCACCGCGTCGGGGGAGCGGGCGCACAGCTCGGCCGCCAACGCTTCCGCCGCCGCCATGGGGTCGTCCGCCAGCTCGGTCACCAGGTTCAGGGCCTTGGCCTCCGTCCCACGGATCACCTGGGCCGTCATGGTCAGGCGCTTGGCCACGTCGATGGGTACCAGCTCGCGCAAGGACACGCTGCCGCTCATGTCGGGGATCAGGCCCCACTTGCCCTCCATCACCGATAGCTCGCAGTCCGGCGTGGCGATGCGGAAGTCCGCCGCCAGCGCCACCTGCAGGGCACCGCCGTAGCAGCGGCCGTGCAGCACGGCGACGACCGGGACCGGCAGCTCGCGCCAGCACCAGCAGGCGCGCTGGAACAGGTTGGTGCTGCGGCCCAGGGTGACGAAGGCCTTCACGACCTCCCACGGTCGCTTGGTGACGGCGCCGAAGTCCAGCCCGGCGCTGAAGGCCGGCCCTTCGCCGCTGAGGATGACGGCGCGGATTTGCGGCTGGCGCCGGATGGTGGCGGCCGTGCGCACCAGTTGGCGCAGCGTGTCCAAATCCAAAGCGTTCAGCTTCTCCGGCCGGGTCAGGCGGACATGGGCAATGGCGCCCTGAATGTCCAGGCCGACCCTCTGGGGCACCGCATGTGTCATGGTTTTCCGCTCCCTCGGGCGCCGGGCTTGGTCAGATCTGCTGCTTATGCGCGGGAAGGGCATGGGCCAGGCGGCGGCTCATTTCCTCGCCCAGGGCCTGCAGGCCGCTCAGGGGGCGGACCATCACCTCGAACTCCACGATGCGACCCTGCGCGTCGAAGCGGATCATGTCGATGCCCTTCAATTCGCGCTCGCCCACCTTGGCGCTGAACTCCAGCACCACGTTCAGGCCGTCGGCGTCGACGAACTGGCGGTGATAGGCGAAATCCTGAAACACCTGGATGACGGTGCCCAGGATGAGGACCAAGGCCGGCGCCGGGCCATAGGGCGTGAACGCCATGGGGGAACGGAACACCGCCTCCGGATGCACGATGGTGGGCAGGAAGGACAGGTCGCGGCGGGCGACGCCATCGTGCCATTTCTCCAGGCTGGCGGCGACGGCGGGATGCAGCGGCAGGTCGGTCATGATGGTCTCCGTCAGAGGGTGGCGGCCAAGCGGCTGCCCTGGTTGATCGCGCGCTTGGCGTCCAGTTCCGCCGCCACGTCGGCGCCGCCGATCAGGTGGACCGCGACGCCCGCCGCTGTCAGCGGTTCGTGCAGCTCGCGCAGTGGCTCCTGTCCGGTGCAGAGCACGATGGTGTCGGCCGCGATCACCGTCGGGTTCTCCCGCTTCTCGCCAAAGGTGATGACCAGGCCGGCATCGTCGATGCGCTCGTAATTCACGCCGGCCAGCATCTGGACGTTCTTCATCTTCAGCAGCCGGCGGTGGATCCAGCCGGTGGTCTTGCCCAGCCCCTTGCCCAGGCCGCCCGGCTTGCGCTGCAACAGAGTCACGTCGCGCGTCGGCGCCGCGATCTCCGGTCGCGTGATGCCACCGCGCGTTGTGGCCGGGTCGGTCACGCCCCATTCCGCCTGCCAGGCCACCAGGTCCAGGGTGGGGGAGGGGCCGTCCTGCACCAGGTATTCGCTGATGTCGAAACCGATGCCACCGGCACCGATGACCGCCACGCGCCGGCCCACCGGCTTGTTGTGGCGCAGCACGTCCAGGTAGGTGAGCACCCGGCCGCTGGCCATGGCGGCGTCCTGCCCCGGGATGCGCGGGTTCCGCGGCGTGACGCCCGTGGCCAGGATCACGGCGTCAAAGCCGCCGCCGATCAGGTCTTCAGCCGTGACCTTGCGGTTCAGGTGCAGGCTGACGCCCGTCAGGTCGATCTGCCGGCGGAAATAGCGCAGCGTTTCATGGAACTCCTCCTTGCCGGGGATGCGCTTGGCCATGTTGAACTGGCCGCCGATCTCGCCCGCCGCCTCGAACAGGTCGACGTGATGGCCGCGCTGGGCGGCCACGGTGGCGGCGGCCAGGCCGGCGGGGCCGGCGCCCACTACAGCGATACGCCTGCGTACGGCGGCGGGGGCGTAGGTCAGCTCCGTCTCATGGCAGGCGCGGGGGTTCACCAAGCAGGTGGAGATCTGGGCCTTGAAGGTATGGTCCAGGCAGGCCTGGTTGCAGCCGATGCAGGTGTTGATCTCATCCGCCTTGCCGGCGGCGGCCTTGTTCACGAACGCCGGGTCCGCCAGCAGGGGCCGGGCCATGGACACCATGTCGGCGCACCCCTCGGCCAGGATGTGCTCCGCCACCTCCGGCGTGTTGATGCGGTTGGTGGTGACCAGCGGGATGCCGACCTCGCCCTTCATCTTCTTGGTCACCCAGGCGAAGGCCCCGCGGGGGACCGAGGTGGCGATGGTGGGGATGCGCGCCTCATGCCAGCCGATGCCGGTGTTGATCAGGGTGGCGCCCGCCGCCTCCACCGCCTTGGCCAGCTGCACCACCTCCTCCCAGGTGCTGCCGTCAGGGATCAGGTCCAGCATGGACAGGCGGTAGATGATGATGAAATCCGGGCCCACCGCCTCGCGCGTGCGGCGCACGATCTCGACGGGCAGGCGCATGCGGTTCTCGTAAGGCCCGCCCCAGGCGTCGGTGCGCTTGTTGGTATGGGTCACCAGGAATTGGTTAATGAAATAGCCCTCGGACCCCATGATCTCCACGCCGTCATACCCCGCCTCCCGCGCCAGCAGGGCGCAGCGGACGAAGGCGCGGATCTGCCGCTCTATCCCCCGGGCGCTCAGCGCATGCGGGGTGAAGGGGCTGATGGGGGATTTGATGCGGGACGGCGCGACGGCGAAGGGGTGATAGCCGTAGCGGCCGGTGTGCAGGATCTGCAGCGCGATCTTGCCCCCCTCCGCATGCACGGCTTCGGGAATGGGGCGGTGGCGCCGCGCGGTGGAGGTTAGCGCCAGGGTGCCGCCCATGGGCTTGGTCCAGCCGGCGATATTGGGCGCGAAGCCGCCGGTCACGATCAGGCCCACCCCGCCCGCCGCCCGCTCCCCCAGGTACGCGGCCAGCCGGGGCAGGGTGTGGCGGCTGTCCTCCAGCCCGGTGTGCATGGACCCCATCAGCACACGGTTGCGCAATTGGGTGAAACCCAGGTCCAGCGGCTGCAGCAGGTGAGGGTAGGGGGTGGTCATGGCGGCGCCCGTCATTCTTATTATGCAACTTGTTGCATAATGGGGCAGGCGGACCGTTTGTGCAACTGGTTGCATAAAGCCAGGCTGGCCGGGTACCGTCAGGGGCCGCGTTCCTGGATCGAGCCTTCATGTCCCTGCCCCACGCCCTGCTGACCGCCCTGCTGGAACGTCCCTGCTCCGGTTCCGAGCTGGCCGGCCGCTTCGACCGCTCCATCGGCTTCTTCTGGCAGGCAACGCACCAGCAGATTTACCGCGAGCTAAAGCGGCTGGAGGAATTGGGCTGGATCACGGCCCTGGAGCCGGAGGCCGGCCGGGGCCGCAAGCGCGCCTATCAGGTGCTGCCGGCGGGGCGGGAAGAACTGCGCCGCTGGACGGGGGAGGCGCGGGAGCCCAAACCCCTGCGCGATGAGCTGATGGTGCGCCTGCGGGCGGAGGCGGTGATCGGCCCCACCGACCTGGTGCGCGACATCGAAAGCCGCCTGGCCCAGCACCTGGAAAAGCTGGCGCTGTATCAGGAGATCGAACGGCGCGACTTCAGCGACGGCGCCGACAGCCGCCAGCAGGAACTGCGGCATCTGGTGCTGCAGGCCGGCGTGATGGTAGAGACACTGTGGGTGGATTTCTGCCGCAAGGCCATCACGGTGCTGGCGGAGGATGAGGATGTAGGGTCGGCTTCGCCCCCTGATTGACAAGAACAAAATAGGAACATATGTTGCTCTTCCATCAAGAGGGAGAGCAAACATGGATGGTTGGCAACGGCGGTACCGTCTGAGCAACGGACCGGGTAGTCTGGGTGTCCGTTGCACGGCGGACGAGCTGACTCTGGCTGGCGTGCCCTTGTTGATAAAGGGCGCTGGCGGCTTCCAAGCACGCCCCATGGCCGAAGTGGGAACACTGCTCAAGCGCGCTTATAAAAGCAGGGAACCGGGCGCCCATGTTCACGCCGGTCTCGTCAAGATCGCCGAAGCGCTCAATCGGGGCGACCTGACTCAGGCGATGATCCGCGCTGTACACTTGCGTCTACCCGAACTGGACTGGGATGCCGCCGTCCGCTTGGCTCAGGCCAACGACAACCTGGCGAAGTACAGCCCCGACCAGCCGCGTGACGGGCACGGACGCTGGACGAATGAAGATGGCACGGGAGCGATGGGTAGGGCGGTTGAAGCGAAGCCGAACGCGCCTGATAGCCAACGTACAACCGTCAAGCCGGTTGCCCAGTTTGGGGAAAAGACGGCGGATACCCCGAAAGCGCCACCGGCTTATCGCGTTTCGACTGCTGCCGATTTTGCTCTTCCAGAAACGATATTCGATGCGCCGCCTATGTTCGTCTTCTCGCCGACGATCAACCAAGAAAGCCAATCCCTTTGGCGGGAAAGTCTGGCGCCTCTGCTGAATGCAAACCCGAGGTGGCCACTACCCGAAGGCCGGAAGGAATGGGTTGTGGAGCAGGGGGCTACCATCGTCGCACGGCGGGATGGGACACTGGAGTTTCAGAACATTGGTGGACTGCCGCGGACGGAATCAGAAAAGAGTGCGGAATTTCATCCAGACCTACAATTGAAAGACCCGGATAGTGGTACGGTCATAGGTACTCAGCACACCCATCCTTATGATGATGGGACGACTGGAGTATCATTCAGCGGTTCGGATATCAAATACCTGATGGATGAAAGAATTAATTTTTCGCTGGTTCAAAGTGGGGAAGATCAATACCTTTTTCTTAAGACCAAACAGACGGGACATTCAAAAGATTATGAGCGCGGTGGATCCGGTTTTGTTGAGGGATATCAGGATAATAGAGTATCACAAATGAGCTATAGCAAAGATCCGTCAAGGATGAATATTCCCATGCCGGATGCTGCTGAGATAGCGAACATGGAAGCAGCGCTCATGTATAACCTCGTTCTTTATAAGGGACGCAATGGAATACTCTATCGCATTTGGCCGTAAGGCCGTCATCGGAGCGTCGCTTATCGCGACGCTCCTGGCGGGACCGGCTATGGCTGAGGAACGAGGGGCCTGCTCGGCCGATCCCGACCAGCGCCAGGTTCGACACGCTCTTGGTCCCACGATTGATGCGGATCGTTTCAATCGGGTGCTGAACTCTTGGGCGTTGGCTCAAGGCTGGATGAAAGCCAACAATTATCGCGAGGCTGGCCGAGAGCTTTTGAGAGGCTTAGGGGCGATGGGCAGATGTCCCATGCACAGGGCTCCCGAACCTCCTGCTGAATTTCTTGAGCAGCTTGCTGATCAGGCTGAAGATCAGTGGAGTTATCAGCAGGCGGCGATCTTGAGATTCAGGGCTCTGAAGTCAAATTTTAACAATTGCATGGATAATTTTCTTGATCGGGATGATCAATAAATCCGCTTTTCAGGCGGGTATCGCTGGCGCGGCCGTCCATCGCGCGATTTAACCCAACCTCATCCGTGAAGTGGTGGCCGCCATCTCCTGCAAGTCCAGCTCATATTCCAGGACGTGCAGCACGTCGTCGTGGATGCGGCCGGCGCGGTGCAGGCGCAGGATTTCCGCCCGGCCGGCGGCAATGGTGGCCAGCACCACGTCGTAATGCTCGCTGCGGTCGGCGCTCAGGACGTCCCGCTCCTTGGAATAGCGCTCGGCCACCCGGGCGCGGTGGGTGTACTGCTCCAACAGGCGGGGGTGGCGCACGCTGCCGTCGGCATTGTGGGCGCGGGTGCGCACCGCTTCCAACTGCGCGGCGGTAACCGCGGCCATGGCCTGGGGCGCCGTCAGCACCGCGCCCTGGTGCCCGGCGGACTTGTCCAGGCCCAGCCAGCGGATCAGCGGGCCCAGGCTGCTGCCCTGGATCAGTACGGTGCCCAGGATGACGGCGAAGGCGGCGGCCAGGATCAGGTCGCGCCCCGGCACCCCGGTGGGGATGGACAGGGCCACGGCCAGGGTGACCACACCGCGCATGCCGGCCCAACTCAGCAACAGGGCGCTTGCGGGGGACCATAGCGGCCGTCGCTTCACCAGCAGGCCCAGGATCTGGCCCGCCCCTTCCGCCGCGAAGACCCAGAGGAAGCGGGCGGCCACGACGGTGCCCAGCACGGCTAAAACCGGCACGGCCAGGGTGCCCAGCGCGTGTTCCACACCGCCCAGGCGGCTCATCACGCCGCGCAGCGACAGGCCGATCAGGATGAAGACCAGGGCCTCCAGCACGAAGACCATGACCTGCCAGGCGGCGGTGCTCATCAGGCGCACGCTGGCGGTGAACACCTCATGCTGGTGCCAGCCCAGGACCAGGCCGGCGGCCACCGTGGCGATGACGCCGGAGACGCCCGCCGCTTCGCCGCTGATATAAGCGGCCCAGGGCAGCAGGAAGATGGCGGTGATGGTCAGATGCTCATGCTTCAGCAGATGTAGGGCGCGGACCCACAGATAGCCCAGCGCCCCGCCAATGATGACCCCGCCCACGGCCAGGCCGGTGAAGGCCAGGGTGGCCTGGCCCAGGCTGAAGGTGCCCGTGAGGGCGGCCGCGATGGCGAAGCGGAACAGCACCAGGCCGGCGGCGTCGTTCAGCAGGCTTTCCCCCTCCAACAGCACGGTCAGGCGGCGGGGCAGGGTTACATGCTCCAGCACCGCCTTGGCCGCCACCGCGTCGGGGGGCGACACCACCGCCCCCAGCGCGAAGCACACCGCCCAGGGCAGGTCCGGCACTAGCAGGTGGGTGACGACACCCACGGCCAGGGTGGTGAACAGCACCGCGCCGATGGCCAGTTGCAGGATGGCGGCCAGGTTGCGCCGGAACTCCCGCCAGACGGTGTAATAGGCGCCGTCCATCAGCAGCGGGGGCAGGAACAGCACCAGCACCAGGTCGGGGTCCAGGTCGAAGGCCGGCACGCCCGGCACGAAGGCCAGGCCCATGCCGCCGATGATCAGCGCCGCCGCTGGCGGCAGACCCAGGCGCCCGGCCAGCAGCCGCAGGCCCAGGATGGCCACCAGCAGCAGCAGGATGAATTCGAACTGCCCAACGCTGCCCATGATTCTCCGATGGTTTGTCGACAAAATGTTTATCGGCGCGAACAGCGGGCCACGGTAGGCAGCGGCGACCGGCCGTTCTTGTCGGAATGCGCGCGAATTTGAAGGATAGTCCCGCCAATCACCGCAGGGCGGGATCTTGACTCCACATCAGAATAAAATCATAAATTATGTATATTATGGAGGGGTGGAATGCGACAGTTCAGTTCCCTCGACCTTCAGCGCAATGGGGCCAAGGTCCAGGAGGCCGCATTGCGGGAGCCCGTAAGCGTAACCTACCATGGTCGGGATCGCCTGGTGATTCTGTCCGTTGATGAGTTTGAGCGCTTGAAGCAGCGTGACAAGATGGTGATTGCCATCGAAGAGATGCCGGAGGAATTTCTCCGCTCCTTGCAAGAAGCCTATTACGACGCCGAACAGGCCGCGCTCGACCATTTGATGGCTGACTGACATGCCGTTGCCGGATGCCAAGCCTGGCTTGGTGTTTCGTTATGAGTATGTCTGGAAACGCCAGACGCTGGCGGGCAAGGACATCGCTGAAAAGGAACGCCCCGCTTGCGTTGTGTTGTCGGTTGATGGGGTTGCCGGAAGCCGGCGCGTCTTGATCGTCCCGATAACAACGCAGGCGCCTGGTGCGGACACTGCGGCCTTGGAAATCCCGCTGCCGGTCAAGCGTCACTTGGGCTTGGATGCCGACCGGTCTTCCTGGATCATCTTGAGCGAGGCGAACATCGATGCCTGGCCTTCGCCCGATATGCGTCCCATTCCAGAAATCCCTGGGCGTTTTGAATACGGTCTGCTGCCGTTAAGGATGGTCACCGCTTTGCGGGAGGCCGTTCTGACGGCTCTCACCGAAAAGCGGCTTGCTTACGTCGATCGTGAGAAGGGCCCGTGACGGTTTGCCGTGGCTCCGAGGTCGGTGCCCCTTACCGCCCGATGGTGAACACATAGCGGGTGGTGGATTGGAAGGTCTGCCCGGGGCGCAAGATCGTGCTGGGGAAGGCCGGATGATTAGGGGAATCCGGGAAGTGCTGGGTTTCCAGGGAGAATCCGGGGGCGGGCGTGCCGTTCAGGGCGGGCGGCTTGGCGGGCAGGTAGAATTGCAGGCCGGGTTCGGTGGTGTAGACCCGCATCACACGGCCCGACGCGCTGTCGGTCACCGTCGCCACGGTCGCCGCCAGGCTGGCGGCGACCGAGCCGGGTGTGGCCAGGACGAAGTTCTGGTCCATGCCGCCGGTCTTCAGGATCGCGTTGAGCCCGGTGGCGTGGCGCAGGTCGAAGCGGGTGCCGTCCACGGGCGCGATGCTGCCATCGGGAATGGCGTCGGGGCTGGTGGGGGTGTAGCGGTCGGCGGCGAGGGTGATGGCCTGGCCGTCCAGGGGCTGTCCGGCACCCGCCAGATTGAAGAAGGCGTGGTTGGTCAGGTTGACCACCGTCGGTTTGTCCGTCGTGGCGGCATAGTCGATGGCCACGACGGTCTGCCCATCCTGTTGCAGCAGGCGATAGGTCACACGCACGTCCATCGTGCCGGGGAAGCCCATTTCCCCATCCGCTGACGCGTACTGGAATTCCACCCCGTCGGCCACGGCCTTGGCCTGCCACATCCGGTTGTCGAAACCCTTAACCCCGCCGTGCAGCGTGTTGGGCCCCAGGTTGCGGTCCAACTGATAGACGTGGCCGTCCAAGGGGAAGGCGCCATTGGCGATGCGGTTGGCGAACCGCCCGACGGAGGCGCCGGCCATGACCCAGAACCCCGCCAGCGTCGCCGGGTCCTTGGGGAAGACCAGCACGTCCGAGCTATGGCCCTTGCGGTCGGGCAGTTGCAGCGACACCATGCGCGCGCCGTACGTGGATAGCGTCAGCCGGGCGTTGCCGGTGGACAGGGTCAGCGTTTCCGCCCGGTCCCCCTCCGGCGTCATGCCCCAGGGGGCCCGTTCAACGGTGGCCGCCAGGGCGGGACTTCCCGCCATCGGCCCGCCGGCCAGCGGGATCACGCACGCGACCACCGCCGCACATCGACCCAGCGTCCGCTTGGTCCCACTCATATTCCCCCTTTATCGCCGCCCGGCATGTTACCGCTAACTATAGCGGTCCTCGGGGCCGGGCGCGAGGGGGCGCGTCTCACGTCTTCGCGGGCTCATTCCCCACGACCAGCACGCCGATGAAGGCGATGACCGGCGGCACGACGAAGGCCCATTCGCGCACCACCAGGAACAGGCCGGCGGCGGCGGCGCAGCCGAGCGCGAAGCCGATGACGCTGGCCGACATCTTGCCCAGCCGGCCCTTGGCGGCGGCCCGCGCCTCCGGCCCAACGCCGCGCATCAGGTCGGCCAGGTCGATCATGATCTGGGTGGTGGTGCCGGTCATCAGGGTGGTGGGCGGAGTGGTGCTCATATGGGCGCGGTGCATGCCGTTCTGCAGGGCCATGGCGGTCACCAGTACCATGCCGGTGACGATGGCGGGCAGGGCGTCGCCATCGTGGAAGGGGCCGAAATGGATGGCCAGGGCGGCACCGGCGGCCAGCAGCAGCATCTTCAGAACCAGCAGGGTGCGCAGGATGGGCACCTGGCGCCGCTCCAGCCCCGCGCAGAGGAAGCGCGACAGGATCACCACCACGCAGAACACCGGCAGGGCCAGCAGCTTGGCCCCCGCCCCCGACGTTCCCAGCACCAGGGAGGCGCCGAAGGTGACGAAGTTGCCGGTGACATGGGCGGTGAACAGCCCCTGCAAGGCCAGGAAGCCGGCGGTATCGACATAGCCGCCGTTGACGCTCAACAACACGGGCAAACCCTGTTTCATGACCCTACCATCCCAGTTTGACTTCGATGCCCAGATAATCGCTGTCGTGCCCGCCGGCGCGCCGCAGGGTGTCGCCGATGGCGTAATGCACCGCCTCCACCGCCGTTGTCAGGTTGCCCGTGACGGCATAGTCTGCGCGTAGCTGGCCGTAAACGCCGGTCCAGGGCGTGCCCTTGCCGGCGGTGCCGGGAACGGCGATGGTGGGCTGGGCATAGACGGCATCCGCCGTCGTCTGCCGCCACAACAGGCCCGCCGCCGTCATCAGGCTGAGCTTCGGCAACGGCTTCACCGTCAGCGAGGGCTTCAGGTGGATCAGGTTGGCATAACCGGTGTAGCCCGCCAGCGCGAAATAATAGCCATTGGGGAACAACGGGTTGAAGGTGCCCAGCCGCCCGTCGCCCGGCCGGTCGTCGCCCGAGGCGGCATCCGCCTGCAGGCCCAGGCGCGGCGTCCAGAGGACGTCATTCAAGGTGTAGCCGGTCAGGGCGCCGACCGCCCAGGACCCCACCGCCTTGGGCCCGACTGATCCCCACTGGGCCATGCCCTCCACGTCCCAGTCGAAGCCCGCCGCCGCCCCGGCATAGCGCACGTCGAAGATGTCGCGCCGCTCCAGCCCGCTGGCGTCCAGGTATTTGGCGGTGTCGTTCTGGTAGCGGGAATAGTAAGCGGACAATTCCCCAGGCCCCACGCCTGAATGTTCCACGCGGATGCCGCCATATTGCAGGTGGGTGTTGGAATAGTCGTCGAACGGTTCCCCCGTGCGGTACTGCACCGGGTGGCTCCAGAAACTGATGACGCGCCAGGGCGCGCTTTCCACGTTGACCCATACGGCGTCAAAGGCCTGGCGCACGTTGGGGCCGTCGCGGGTGGAAACGAAGCGCTGGCGGTCGAAGCCCATCTCCTGCCGGCCGGCGCGGACCTTCAGCGTGATGCCATCGTCAAGGTCGCCGCTGTAGGCGACGAAGGCCTGACGCAGATCAGCCTGGTTCTGGTCGGCCGGTGTCAGGGTGGCCTTGTCGAAGGCGCGCGCATCCTCGAACTGGCCGAACAACTGCCAATGGCCGTCGATGCGCAGGTCCAGGTGGGTCTGCAGGCGCTGGATGACATAGCTGTCGCCCTTGCGTCCCCCGACGCCGAACAGGGGCGCCTCGTTGTCCTCGAACCGCTCGCGCAGGGTCAGGCCCAGCGACAGGTAGGTCTGGGCGTTGGTGTCGTCCAGCGGGATGTACTTCAGCCCGTCCAGAGGTTCGGTGCGCAACGCCGGATCGGCCAGGGCCGACCAATCCTCCTGCCACCGGTTGGACTTGATGGCCGGGCGGGTCGCGGCCGGGGCCGCGGGCGTCTCTATCGTATCATCCTCCTGCGCCCTGGCCCCGCCGGGAAGGGCGCAGGCCAGGGTGCCGAGAGTGAGTATGGACGCCATCAGGTGCCGACGGCACGGGGGCGATGCTGGGTGCCGTCGGCAGATCATGACGGGACTTAGGACGCGGTGCTGTGGATTTCGGCGATGTAGCCGCCGGGGAACTGCACCACCACGGCCTTGCGGTGGTCGGCGGTGTAGGGCTCCACCACCACGGTCACGCCGGCGGCCTTGGCCTTGGCCAGGGTCTCATCCAGGTTTTTGACCTCATAGCCCGTCATCTCCCGGCCATAGGGCCAGGGCAGATGGCCATCGGTGACCAGCACGGTCATCTTGCCGAAGGCGCTCTCGATGCGGACACGGCGGTAGGTGTCGTTGGGATGGCCGATTTCCACGCCCGGGGCCTTGGCGTCGTCGGACACCACCTTGCCATGGCTGAAGGCCACCCAGTCCTTCACGAACTCCTTCACCTTGTGGGCGGAGACGTAGACGCGGTTCTCCGGCACGGTTTCGAAGGCGGTGTAGTTGGGCGTCGTGGTGTGCCAGTACAGCTGCATGTTCACGCCACCCGGCCACTGGATGACGGTGTCGCGGCCGATGGGGTCGGGGAAGGGCTCCACCAGCACGTCAGCGCCGGCGGCGACGGCGGCCTTGGTCGCCACGTCCATGTCGGTCACCAGATAGCCCGTGCGCTCCGCCCCGAAGGGATAGGGGACGGGGGTCTTGAACCCGAACAGGGAGACGGTGCCCACCGGGGTCTGCAACAGCTGCGACGTGGTGCTGCTGGGTGTGGGCGTGACGGTGGCCACCACCTGCTTGGTGCTCTGCCCGCCGAAGGTGGCGAGGAAGCTGGCGACGAACTTGTCGACATCCTCCACCGCCACATAGACGTGGGTGGTGTCGTACTGTGGCGCCACGGCGATGGCCGGGCTGGCGGGGGCGGCGGCATGTGCCGCCAGGGGCAGGGCCAGGCAGGCGCCCATCAGCAGGGCGGCGGCATAAGAACGGATACGCATCGGAAAGGCTCCCATCAGGATGCGGACGGTGAAGGATGCTGGGACTTCAGGTCATGCCAGGCCACCAGCAGGAAGCCGCCGACCAGTCCCAGATGTTCGTAAAAGGCGTTCGCGGTCATGGCGCGCTCAGGCCCCGCCATGGTCCAGTAGCGGTTGGCGACGAAGGTGGCGAACAGTGTGAAGCCCGCCAGGGCCAGGGCGCCCAACCAGCGCAGGCGGCCGGCCAGAATCAGCAGCGAGGCCCCCAGCTCCAGCGCGATGACCGCCGCCGCCAAGGCGGGAAGGGGCGGCATGCCGAAGTGCGCCAGTTCGGCCACGGCCCCGCCGAAATCCAGGGCCTTGTTGATCCCGCCCTGGAGATAGGCGGCGCAGAGGCCCAGCAGCGCCACCCATCGCACGATGGGGGGCGTCAACACGCGGGCGGCCAAGCCTTCCATGATCAGACGGCCCAGCAGGCGCAGCCCAGGGCGCCCCAAAAGGACTTCAGGTCGCGGATGGGCAGCTTGGCCGACCAGGCGGTGGCGTGGCTGTGGCCATGCACGCCGCAGGCGCTGTCACAGCCGCAGGACTGGGCCGCCTGGCGCTGCAGCTTGGTGTTCGTCGGTTCCAGCAGGTTCCAGGCGCCATAGCCGCCGAAGGTCCGCACCGGCGACCAGTCGGGCATGGCCGGCGGCACGGGGGCGGCGTCGTGGCTGGCGAAGTCGCCGGCGCCGTAAACCACCTTGCCGCCCACCACGGTCAGTAGGGCGGTGGTGTCGGCGATCTCATCCTCGGCACAGGCGAAGAAATCGCGGTCCGGCACGATCAGGTCGGCCAGCTGGCCTTCCTGGATGCGGCCCTTCTTGCCCTCCTCGTTGGAGAACCAGGTGGTGTTCTCCGTCCACATGCGCAGCGCCGTCTCGCGATCCAGGCAGTTGGCGCGGGGGTAGAGGTGCAGGCCGCCCACCGTCTTGCCGGTGATCAGCCAGGCCAGCGAAACCCAGGGGTTATAGCTGGCGACGCGGGTGGCGTCGGTGCCGGCGGAGACCTTGACACCCTTTTCCAGGATGCGCGCCACCGGCGGCGTTGCCGCGGCTGCCCCCAGGCCATACCGCTCCACGAAATATTCGCCCTGGTAGGCCATGCGGTGCTGCACGGCGATGCCGCCGCCCAAGGCCGCGATGCGGTCGATGGATTCGTCGGAGATGGTCTCGGCGTGGTCGAAGAACCAGTTCAGGCCCTCCAGCGGCACGTCCTGGTTCACCTTCTCGAACACGTCCAACGCGCGGCTGATGGTCTCGTCATAGGTGGCGTGCATGCGCCAGGGCCAGCGGTTCTGCGCCAGGATGCGCACCACCTCTTCCAGGTCACCTTCCATCTCCGGCGCCATGTCGGGGCGGGGCTGGCGGAAATCCTCGAAGTCCGCGGCGGAGAACACCAGCATTTCGCCGGCGCCGTTGTGGCGGAAATAGTCGGTGCCCTGCTTGTAGGTCGAGGTCCGCGTCCAGTTCAGGAAGTCGTCCTTCTCGCCCTTGGGCTTCTGCGTGAACAAATTATAGGCGAGGCGGATGGTCAGCTGGTTCTCATCCGCCAGCTTCTGGATGACCTCATAGTCATCGGGGTAGTTCTGGAAGCCGCCGCCGGCGTCGATGGCGCCGGTGACGCCCAGCCGGTTCAGCTCCCGCATGAAATGACGGGTGGAGTTCACCTGGTATTCGAAGGGCAGCTTGGGGCCCTTGGCCAGGGTGGCGTAGAGGATGGCGGCGTTGGGCTTGGCCAGCAGCAGGCCGGTGGGGTTGCCGCTGGCGTCGCGCAGGATTTGCCCGCCCGGCGGCTCCGGCGTGTCCTTGGTGTAGCCCACGGCGCGCAGGGCGGCGCCATTCAGCAGCGCGCGGTCATAGAGGTGCAGGATGAACACCGGCGTATCCGGCGCCACGGCGTTCAGTTCCTCGATGGTGGGCAGCCGCTTTTCCACGAACTGGTGTTCGGTAAAGCCACCGACCACGCGCACCCACTGCGGGGCGGGGGTGACCGCCACTTGGCGCTTCAGCATGGCCATGGCGTCGGCCAGGCTGCGCACGCCGTCCCAGCGCAGCTCCATATTGAAATTCAGGCCGCCGCGGATGATGTGCAGGTGGTTGTCGATCAGGCCGGGCAGGACGCGGCGGCCCTTCAGGTCGATCACCTTGGTGCCGGGGCCGGCGTGGGTCATCACCTCACGCTCGCCGCCCACCTTCAGGAAGCGGCCGTCCTTGACGGCCACGGCGGTGGCGGTGGGGTTGGCGCGATCCAGCGTGGTGAACAGCCCGTGATGCAGGATCAGGTCGGCCGTCTGGACATCAGCAGCGGTGGTCATTTCTCAGGTCCCTTTAGCGGTATCGGGTGCGGCGGCATCCGCGGCGGCGGCTTTGGGCGCGCCTTGCGGCAAATGGCCGAACATGTGCGGGCGCACCTGTTCCTGCATCCAGGACAGGGCGGCCGGTTCCTTGGCCCACAGGGTTTTCAGCAGGGGCGGGATCTGCTCACCCACCAGGATGCCCAGCAGGCCCACCAGGGCAACCACGGGCGGGGCGGGGGACCGGACGTTGATCAGGGCGTAGATCACGCCCACCAGCAACCCGGCGCCCAGTGACAAGAGGTAGACTTTCATGGGGGCGTTCTCCCTGCCGCCAGAAGAAGGGCGCGGCCGGACGCAGGCCCGGCCGCGCCGACGGCTCAGCCCTCGTGGGCGTTGAACATGGTCTTGGCGTAGGTGATGCCCAGGCCATAGGCGCCGCCGAACTTCTTGGCGATGCCGGTGGTCATGTCGTAGGTCTCGGTCCGGGCCCAGTCGCGCTGCAGTTCCAGCATGTACTGCAGGGCGGTGATCGGGCGGGCGCCGGCCTGGACCATACGCTCCACCGCGCGCTCATGCGCCTCGGTCGACACGTCGCCGCAGGCGTCGGTGATGACATAGACCTCAAAGCCCTGGTCGATGGCCGACAGGGCCGGGCCGACGATGCAGACGCTGGTCCACAGGCCGGCCAGCACGATGCGCGACTTGCCGATGGCGTTGATCTGGCGGATCACTGCGGCGTCTTCCCAGGTGTTCATGGACGTGCGGTCCAGCAGATCCTGGCCCGGGAAGGCGTCGGTGATCTCGGCGTACATCGGGCCGGAGAAGCTCTTCACCGCCACGGTGGTCAGGATGGTCGACACCTTGAAGCCGGCGGCGGCGTTGGCCACCAGGGCCGCGTTGTTGCGCAGCATGATGGCGTCGATCGAATTGGTCGCGAAGGACATCTGCGACTGGAAGTCGATCATGATCAGGGTGTGATCGGTGGGGGTCAGCAGCTTGGCGCCGGGGGTGGGCGTGGCCGTGATGGACATGATGTTTTCCTTGCGAAGGCTGGCGGGGTTTCGAAAATCGCTGCCGGTCGTGATTGCCGGCGCGGCCCATAAATGGCGCCAATGGCCTTCGGGGATCTTGTCGAAAGGATTGGGGATTTGAAGTTCGAGACGGTTCAGTCACCGACGGGGTTGGCCACGCCGGGGCCTGTGCCGGTGTGTCGCACCCGGGCATCCGGGCGGGACGGATAGGGGGACCGGCTCGCCTCGTCCGGGGCTCCGCCCTACGGTGTTACCCTACGGTGTTACAACGTCACCCAGTGGCGGATCAGCCCGTCCAGCCAGCCGACGGTCATGAAGGCGATGGGGGCGGCCACGGCCAGGGTCGCGGCCAGCCATAGGCGCGAGCCTGTCCGGATGCGGCCCACCGCCCAGGGGCAGCCGGTGGCCAGCAGCCCCAGCGACCCGACGGCGAAGCCACCCAGGACATCCACCCAGGTGTGCTCCGTCAGCAGGATGCGCGACACCCCTTCCAGCAGGGCGATCGCGGCCAGGGTGGCCAGGATCACGGGCACGGCCGTGCGATCTCGGTTCAGGCCGCCACGCAGATAGATGGCCAGCAACCCGCCATAGAAGGCCACGGCCAGGGTGACATGCCCGCTTGGGAAATGGGGCAGGTCCGGGTCATCGCGCAGCACCCCACGGATCGCCAGCGCGACCAGCAGCGCCATCATCACGCCGCCGCCCCACGCCACCGCGACCCCATAATCCCGCCGGGCCAGCAGCACGCCCACCAGGGCGAGGAACAGGGGGAGGACGAAGCCGATCGTGGCCAGGGTACTGATCAGCTGCATGACCATCCATCACGGGGGAATTTGCCGATGAGCGCGCAGACTAGCAGCGGGGGCTTGCCAAGGGCCAGGGCCACCGGGTCGCGGTCATTGATTGTGCACAACGCCCGCGTCCAGGCGGAACACACCCTCGTCCACCCATTGGTCCAGGCGCGCGGAATGGGCTTGGCCGGACCCGACGAGACGGAAGCCGTTGCGGATCAGCACCCCGGCCGATGCCGTGTTGCTGACGGCTACGCGGGCGTAGAGCGGACGGATGGCGATGCCGGCGACGAAGGCCGCGACGGCGGCGGTGGCGATGCCCCGGCCCCAATAGGCGCGGCCCAGCCAGTAGCTGATGGAGGGCTGGCCCTCTTGAATGAAATGCGCGACATAGCCCGCCACGCCACCGTCCGCCTCCACGGTCCGTGTCAGCAGGTCCGGGTTGGCCCGGATGACGGCCCACTTGGCCAGGAACGCCCCCTCATCATCCGATCGTGCCGTGCCAAATACCGCTTGGTCGGCGGCAATAGGGTCGGCCTGCTGCGCGAAGAAAACCGGCAGGTCGGTGTCCATCACGGGGCGTAAAGCGCGAAACGACGTCATACGCCCGACCATAACCCCCATTCCACAGTGCGTCCGCGGGTCCAAACAAAAACACCCCCGCCCGGTGATTCCAGGCGGGGGTGCCTCCGGAGCGGTATCCGCTTACTTCAGCGTCTCGAGATAGGCGATGACGTTGTCGCGGTCCTTCTGATCCTTCAGGCCGACGAACACCATCTTGGTGCCCGGCACAACGGCGCGCGGATCGGTCAGATAGGTGTCCAGCTCCTTGGCTGTCCATTCCTTGTTGGCGCCCTTCATCGCCGCGGAATAGTCGTAGCCGGGGGCGGTGGCGGACTTGCGGCCGACGACGCCGTGCAGGCTGGGGCCCACCTTGTTCACGCCGGCGTCGATGGAATGGCAGACGGCGCACTTCTTGAACACCACCTGGCCGGCGGCCGCGTCGCCCGCAGCCAGGGCCGTGCCGGCCGATCCACCCGCGATGATCGTGGCGGTCACCGCCGCCCAAAATCCGATACGTCGCACTTCAACTCTCCTTTGCCTGTTCTCTGGTCGTCGTGAACTCAGGGAACCCCCGGGGCCTCCGGGGGGGTCAGCGCCGTGGCCGTGGCCAGGGGCAATCCGGCGGCGCGCCAGCCGTCAACGCCATCTGGGTACCAGGCGACATTGGTGTAACCATAACTGGCGGCGCGTTTGGTTGCATTCCAGCTCATCCAGCAATCGGGCAGACAATAGAACACCAGCGGGCGGCTCTTGTCGCCCCCACTTAAAGTCGCAAGTTGTTGCTGGAACCACTTTTCCAGACCGGGGCTTAACGCCCCCCGGCCCACGTCGGGCAACCAGACGCTGCCCGGAAGGTCGGCGTGGGACAGGGGCATCCAGGGGACTCTGGCGCCATCCCCGCCGGACGGCGGGGGGCCGGCACCACGTCCACCAGGATCACGCGGTCGCTCTGCCGGGCCAGCAGGTCCCGCAGCGCATCGGTGGTCAGCACCTTGCCACCCGATACCGTCGCGGGCACCGGCGCCCGATAGTCGTCCAGACGATAGCCCGGTGGTTCAGGCACCGGGGTGGCCGACTGCGCCAGCGCATTGGCCGCCAGCAGGCCCACAGCTAGCACACCCGATGCCAGCACGCCCGATGCCAGGCCGGCGGCGCGCGCCGCCGCGCCCAACCTCATGGTTTGGCGCCGGCGCCGGGCAGGGTGCCGGGAATGGGCTTGTTCTCCTCATCCAGCAAGGGGATGCCATAATCCGCCAAGAGCGTGTCCACCTCGGCCCGATGACGGCGCAGGGCCTGGTCCACAGTGCGCCGCCATTCCGGTTCGTTGGCGCGCACGCCCATGGTGATACGGAAATCCAGGCGGTTGCCGTCACCCTCCGGGTCCAGGAAGGCGGCCCTCAGGGGCAGCTTTTCCTTCTTGATGTAATAGCCGGCGATGGGCCCCCACAGCAGGGCCACGTCGATCTTGCGATCCACCAGGTCCTGCAGCATCGCCCGCGAGGGCGACTCGTAACGGGTGTCCACCGTCAGCGCGTAGGAGGTCGTCTTGGACATCAGGTTGTGGCGCAGCAGCAAATCGGTGGGGGGCGTCGCCGCCACCAGGCCGAAACGCTTGTCGGCCAGGCTGGGGTCGCCCAGCGAGGTCGCGGTGAGGCCGGCATCTGCCCGCGTCACGATCATATAGCCGCTGTGGTAATAGGCGCTGGTGTTGTCCATCAGCGGGTCACCCGCCACCGTGCCCATGACGAGATCGCATTGGCGGGCGCGCAGGGTATTGCGGACGAACCCCATCACCTGCGGGAACCAGACATAGCTGACGGGCAGCTTCAGGTCCTGGCCGATGATGGCCGCGACCTTGTTCTCAAACCCCTCCTCCTTCTGGTTGGAATAGGGCAGGTCGTTGGGGTCGGCGCAGATGCGCAATTCGGTGCGGGACACCAGCTCGGCCGTTTGGGCCTGGGCTTGTGTTCCGGTCAGGGATAGCGGCAGCAAGGCCGCCATCGCCAGGCGGAAGGCCGTTTTCATGAGGGCGCCGCTCTCAATCCCCGATGCGTTGCGGGCGGCCGCGGCCCAGGGCGCCGTCGGACCGCGCCTTGAGGTAGCCGTAGATGTCATCCAGGTAATTGGCCACGTCCTCCGTCGTGCCGAAGGACGGCATGACGTTGTTGTTGGCGGTGTTCACGTTCTTGCGGCCATTGATCACCGTCTCGGCGAAGGCGTCATAGTCCATGTGCTTCAGGCTGTCCGTCAGGTCTGGGGCATAGGAACTGCCGGCCCCGTCGGGCCCGTGGCACCGCATGCAGGATTCGCCATAACGGCGATAGCCGTTGTAGGTGCCGGGATCGACCTTGCCGCCTTCCACCTTGTAGGGCTTCGCCTCGGCCGCCTTGGCGGCGGTGGGCGCGCTGCCGTCCGCGGCACCGGCGGCGCCGGCGGCAACACAGAGCGGCAGGGCCATGAGGGTGATGGCAGCGGTCAGCGCCAAGCGTTTCGGCATCAATCGAACCTCTTTCACAGAATGTGGTTTTGCGTACTGTTTTTCGCGTGCGCAGTTCAGGCTGAGTGGCCCGGTTGGGGGTAAAGAAACCCCGCCTGGGGGATCGCCCCAGGCGGGGGATGAGTGGAATAGAGAGGGTTACGGTAGGGCAAAGACGGTGAGCACACCGCCCAGCTGGGTGTAGTTGGCCAGCTGCTTGTAGGCGCCGACGGCACCCAGGCCCTCGGAGTCGCCACCCAAGCCGGCAGCCATGCCGATGCCGGCCCAGCCGCCGACACCGGACAGCACGGCGATGTACTGCTTGCCGCCATGCTCATAGCTTGTGACGTTGCCGATGATCCCCGACGGCGTCTTGAACTTGTACAGTTCCTTGCCGGTCTTCATGTCGACCGCCTTCAGGTAGCCTTCCAGCGTGCCGTAGAAGGCGACGCCGCCCGCCGTGGCCAGGGCGCCCGACCAGACGGAGAAGGTTTCTTTGTTGGACCAGACGATTTTGCCGCTGCTGGCGTCCCAGGCGATGAAGTTGCCGAGGTGGGTCTCACCCTTGGGCGGGAACATCGACAGGGTGGCGCCCACATAGGGCTGGCCGGCGGTGTAGGACACCTTGAACGGCTCATAGTCCATGCAGACGTGGTTGGTCGGCACGTAGAACAGGCCGGTTTCCGGCGAGTAGGCCGCCGGCTGCTGGTCCTTGCTGCCCAGCGCGGCCGGGCACACGCCCTTGGTGTTGTGGTCTTCGCCGTTGTGGTCGGTGCTGTACTGCGCCACCACTTCGGGCCGGCCGGTCTTCATGTCGACATGCGTGGCCCAGTTGACCGCCGGATCATACTTCTCCGCCACCAGCAGTTCGCCGGTCTCCCGGTTCATGGTGTAGGCGAAGCCATTGCGGTCGAAGTGGACCAGCGCCTTGACGGGCGTGCCCTTCACCTTGATGTCGGCCAGGATCATCTCGTTGACGCCGTCATAGTCCCATTCGTCATGGGGCGTCATCTGATAGACCCACTTGGCGATGCCCGTGTCGGCGTCGCGGGCGAAGATGGTCATGGACCATTTGTTGTCGCCGGGGCGCTGCTTGGGGTTCCAGGTCGAGGGGTTGCCCGAGCCGTAATAAATCAGGTTCAGCTGCGGATCATAAGCGGTCCAGCCCCAGGTGGCGCCGCCGCCCGTCTTCCACTGGTCGCCCTGCCAGGTCGACAGGGACGAGTTGGCGCCGACCGGCTTGCCCAGGCTGGTGGTCTTCTGCGGGTCGAACAGGATCTGGTCGTCAGGCCCGACGGAGTAGGCCTTCCACGCGACGGAGCCGTCCTTCAGGTTGTAGGCGGTCATACGGCCCTGCACGCCGAACTCGCCGCCGCTGATGCCGACCAGCACCTTGTCCTTCACCACCACCGGCGCCCCGGTCATGGTTTCGCCCTTCTTGGGATCGCCGTTGGCGACCTTCCACAGCTCCTTGCCGGTCTTGGCGTCCAGCGCCACGACGTTGGCGTCCGCCTGGTTTAGGATGATCTTGCCGTCACCATAGGCCACGCCGCGGTTGACGGTGTCGCAGCACATGACGGGAATGACGCTGGGGTCCTGCTTGGGCTCATACTTCCACAGGATGCGGCCCTGGTTGTTCAGGTCCAGCGCGTACACCACGTTGGGGAAGGGGGTGTGGACGTACATGACATCGCCCACGATCAACGGGCCGCCCTCATGGCCGCGCAGCACGCCGGTGGAGAAGGTCCACACGGGGCGCAGTTCCTTGACGTTGGCGGTGGTGATCTGCTTCAGGGGGCTGTAGCGCTGGTTGGCATAATCGCCGGATTGCATGACCCACTGTTTGGGGTCCTTGGACATCTTGGACAGTTCGTCGTTGGCCAGCGACGGTTGGCTGGACAGCAGACTGGCCGCCACTAAGGCGGTCCAGGACAACAACACCTTCTTCCGCTGATTCATCATTTCCCTCCCTGGGGATTGGCCGGTAGGTCCGGTCCGATTGGTGTCCGCCTGGCCGGCGGATGGGCGACGCATTTTAAGAACAGGTGGGTGGTTGCGGGGGCTTGGGCAAGCCAGCGAAACGCCCCAAAAACAAACAGGCCGGGCGGACCCCGCCGGGCCCGCCCGGTGATGGCGGCGTCAGACGTCCGCGCAGGCGTAGCAGTTGATTTCCATGCCGAGCGCGATCTCGGTGACGACAGGCTTTTTCCAACGCATGGGGATCTCCTCAAGGGTGAAGGACAGGTCCGTTCAGACTGGTTTTCTCCCGCGCTGGGCCTTGGACGCCTCCGCAACCCCTGGACCTGGTGCCGCCGGTTGTGCCGCTCACGCTTGATTGCCAAGCAGGCGTCCGCCAACGGCAGTCGGGGTGACGATCATCGGTCACACCGCAGGCGCACGATCACGCGGGAACTTGAACTTTGCCAGTTTTGCGTCTTCGCTGACCCACCGGACCTTCGCCGGGGGCCTAATCCTCTCCTGGGCGCTGTTCTTTCGGCCTTCGCCTTGAAATCCCAAGAGGGAAATCCCAAGGGCGATGACCGCTGATCAGCTTGATGCCCATCTTCGAGAAGCCCGTCGCGGGTGCCAATTGTACTTTGGTACAAGGGTGGTTTAACCCCTGCGTCGTACCAACCCCCGGTAAGCGATCTCGGCGCCATTTTGACCATAAACTCTTTCTTAATCAAAATCTTGTTCTGTATTGGCGGGAGGCCGGCCTAATCCGGTGGTTGGTTGTGCGACCTAACCTTCTTCGGCACTAGCCCCGCCGGGGCGGATCGACTATCGTCAATATTGAGGAAACGCCGAATGACAATCGCCCGCAAACGAGGCGACGCATGCCGCAAATAATCATTGCCGACGATCATCCCATGGTGCGGGGCGCGCTGACCCTTGCCGTGGAGGCTGCTTTTGACCAGCCGGAAATCCTTGAATGCGCCCATCTGGGGGCGGTGATGCAGTTGCTGGAGTCCATCGGCGCCGCCGATCTCCTGCTGCTGGATCTGCGCATGCCCGGCGTGGATGGGTTCGAGGGGTTGGTCCGTGTCCGCAGCCAATTCCCCGCCACCCCGGTCGTGGTCATCTCCGCTTTGGAGGACCCGCGCCTGGTGCGGGAGGCTTTGGCCCTGGGCGCCATGGGCTTCATCCCCAAATCCACCCCGCGGGCCGAGATCGTGGCGGCCTTGTCGCTGGTGGCGGGGGGCGGCACGTACCGGCCCGACGATCTGGCCATGTCCGCACCGCCGCCGGACCCCAAGGGGCAGGCCACGGATGATGATTTCCTGCAGCGGGTTCTGACCCTGACGCCGCAGCAGCGTCGCGTGCTGCAACTGCTGGGCACGGGCAAGCTGAACAAGGAAATCGCCTATGATCTCGATATCGCCGAAACCACGGTGAAGGCCCACGTCTCCAGCATCCTTCACAAACTGCGCGTCTACAGCCGTACGCAGGCCGTGGTGATGGCGGGCCGCCTGCACCTGGACAGTTTCGCCGACGTGGCGGAGGGATAGCGGAACCGAGAACGCCGTGGCCGACTTGAGAGGCGGGGATGCCTGCCCTTGAGGAGATGCGCCATGGCCGATCATCACACGGAATCCGCCGCCTACGGTGGCATGGCGGGCGAGCCGGGCCGCTGGCCAGAGAATTTCATCCTGCACAGCCTTGGCTGGGTGCCCAATAACGCCCGGCTACCTGTCCTGTTGTATCGCAGCATGGTCGCCCTTGATGGCCAAGGGAACAGCGATCTGGCCGCGATGTTCGAGGGATTGTTCGACCGCAACGGCTGGCCTGCCCGCTGGCGCGACGGGATTTATGACTATCACCATTATCATTCGACAGCCCATGAGGTGCTGGGCTTCGCCCGGGGGTGGGCGGAGGTGATGCTGGGCGGCCCCGAGGGGCGCGTGGCCCGCCTGCAGGCCGGCGACGCGGCCGTGTTGCCCGCCGGCACTGGCCATTGCCGATTCGATGGCAGTGATGACCTGCTGGTGGTGGGGGGCTATCCTCAGGGTCAGGAGTGGGACGTTTGCCGGGACGCACCCACGCCGGCGGTGTTGGATCGTATCGCGCGCGTGCCTTTCCCTCCTGTCGATCCGGTGATGGGTGGGGAGGGGCCGCTGATCAAACTGTGGACCCCGACACCCGGCTACCAGATGTAGGGAACGCTAAGGCCGCTTCGCCGTTCCGCTGGCGGTAACGCCGCATCAGGGGGGCCGCATCATGTGGATCGCGTGCCCTGGCCCACAACGCGCCTGTCAGTTCGCCTCGCGGACGGCGGATTGCAGCCAATCTTCGCCCAGTTCCGCCGTGATGAAGACATAGCGACGGGTGTGCGGTGTGGGATGACGGACGGTGACGCCATGCAGGGCGTTCACGGATTGGGGAAAGATCACCAGGCGATTGGCGCGGTACGGCACCGTGGCCACGACATCCACCGCGTCGGCGGGCAAATCGTAGGCATTGATCCGTCCCGTGGGGCCATCGCGCCAGCGATACAACTCCAGGTCGCCGCCCTGTGCGTCGTCGTCCGGTGCGCGCATGTAGAACAGGCAGGAAAACAGCCGGTTCAGGGTATCCAGGTGAGGGCCCCTGCATGACGACGGCCGATCCCGTACCGGGGTGTTGATCTCCATCCGGGCGTCCTGATGGATACGGTGGGCCCCTGGTTGGACCAGGTTCCGCCGGCCAGTGCGGTGTCCGGTCAGGCGCCCGTCCAGGGCCGCCAGCAGGGCGGGATCCCAATATCCCTCGAACAACGCCTCCACCTCGGCCAGGAAGGCCGGCCCGCTGTGAAAGGCCACGAACTCCTTCCAGCAGTCCGGCATGTCGTCCGCATCCAGGATCATCTGGGCCGACAGTTCATAACGGCGGTTGTTGGGCATGCGTTCTGGCGGGCACGGCCAGCCTAGGCGCTGGAAGTCCGGGAAGCTGGCGCTGAGCGCCTCATACAACCCCGCCTCCATGGGTGTGTCCGCCACGATATGGGGGAAGGGGTCGGTGCGGATGTCGGCGGGGCTCAGCCCGGCCAATAGGGAACGCATGTGCCGCCGAGTCTCTGTGAAGCAGGAATTCCTGGAACTCCGCATACCGGGAGTTGTAATTCCTGTCAACGTCGATGGCGTTAGGTCATCCTGCCAGGATGCAGGACAGCAGCGATCGCAATTGAGCCGGGTTCACCGGCTTCTTCAGCATCCAATAGCCGTTCTGCTTCACCTGGGCCTCGACCTCCGGCGTGTGGTCGGCGGTGATGATGATGGCCGGTGGCGCTTTGCCGGTGGCGCGGTCGATGGCCAGGCGCAGGCGGCCCACCTCATCGGGGCCGATGTGGCCCTCGCCCAAGTGGAAATCGGCGATCAGGACATCGGGGGGGCGGGGCAAATGGTCCAACACCTCCAGCGCCTCCTCCCCCGTCGACGCCACGGCCGCTTCGCAGCCCCAGGTGGACAGCAAGGCCTGCATGCCCATCAGGGCGCTTGGCTCGTCATCCAGGACCAGTACCATGGTTCCAGTCATGGCCTGGCCGGCACCCTCACCGGCGAGACGGCGGGTGAAGGCGGCGGCCGTGGTGGCGCCCAGCGGCACCACCACCGAAAAGACGGACCCCCGCCCCACCACCGACCGGGTTTCCACCGTCACGTCCAACACCTTGGCCACCCGGCGCACGATGGCCAAGCCCAGGCCCATGCCTCGGGTGCCGGACCGCCCGCGTCCCTCACGCGATGAGCGGCCGCCCGGAACGGGGGCGCCCAGCACGGGCCCGCGATGCAATTGGTGGAACTCCTTGAAGATTTCCTCCAGCTGGTCCGACGGGATGCCGGGGCCGCTGTCCCACACCTCGATCCGCAGGAAGTCCCCGCGCCGGCGGCAGCCCAGCAGCACCCCCCCGCGCTGGGTGTAGCGGACGGCGTTGGACAGGAAGTTCTGCACGATGCTGCGCAGCAGGCGGATGTCGCTGCGCACCACGGCGCGCGATGGCGCATAGCGCAGGTCCAGGCCCCGGTCCTGGGCCAGCACCTGATGTTCGGTATAGAGCGGCCCCAGCAGGCTGCCGATGGGGAAATCGACAATCTCCGCCGAGACGGCCCCAGCATCCAGCTTCGAGATGTCCAGCAGGGCGTCCAGCAAGCCCTCCACCGCCTCCAGCGACACGTCGATGTTGTCGATCAGCGACCGGTTCTTGTGGGTGTGCTCCAGTTCCGCCAGGGCGGACACGAACAGACGGGCGGAATTCAGGGGCTGCAGCAGGTCGTGGCTGGCGGCGGCCAGGAATTTGGTCTTGGACAGGTTCGCCTGCTCCGCTTCCACCTTGGCGGACTGCAGGGCGCGTTCCATTTCCCGGCGCTCCGCGATCTCCTGCTTCAGCTGGCGGTTCAGGTCGGTCAAGGCGGCGGTGCGTTCCGTCACCCTCCGTTCCAGCGTCTCGTTCGCCTCCTTGATGGCGGCATCGGCCCGCCGCCGTTCCGTCACGTCCTGCATCAGGGTGAACAGGCCAAGGATCACCCGGCTCTGGTCCGCGTTGGGTAGGCCGATATGGGGCACGAAGGTGACGTGGGCGTATCGCGGTTCGGTTCCGGTGTCGGGACCATCGGTGGGGGGCAATTCCACCTCGAACGATACCGTTTCCCCGGCCAGGGCCTGACGGATGTGTGCCCGGCTGCGGCCATAGAACTCGGGGGGCAGGACGGTGCGCATGCGCCTCCCCAGGATGGCGGTCTCCGGCCGTTTCAGCCATTGCCGATAGGGGGCGTTCACGAACTGGTAGCGCTCATCCGCGTCGGCATAGGCGATCAGCGCCGGCATCGCGTCCGTCACCAGGCGGATGCGTCGTTCGCTGTCGCGCAGCGCTTCCTCGTTGCGCTTGCGTTCGGTGATGTCGGTGAAGGTCAGGACGAAGCCGCCGTCCGGCATGGGGTTGCGCTCGATGTCCAGCACCCGGCCGTTGAACCATGTCTGTTCCAGCCGCAAGGGCAGCGGATTGTTCTGCGGGTCGAGAAAGCGGGGTTCGCTGATCCCGTGGGATTGAAGGCCGTCATTGAAACGCTGGAAGTCGCCGAACACGGCGCCCCGCCGCACGCAGCGGGGGGACAGATCCAGCAGGCGCACGAACTCATTGTTCCACGCCACCAGGGCCAGTTCCGCGTCATACACCGCCACACCCTGGAAGATGTTGTCCAGGGTGGCCTGCAGCAGGGTGGTCTTCTTGGCCACCGCCGCCTTCCATTGCTGCGTCTCCCGGCGCTTCAGCGCCGTGATGTCGGTATAGATGGCGACCACGCCGCCGTCGTTGGTGCGCTTCTCGTTGATCTGCATCCAGCGGCCGTCGCTCAGCGCATGGACGGTGGGGCCTTGGCAGTCGGCATGCTGGCGCAGGCGTCGGCGCACCCAGCCATCGGGGTCGCGGTAGGCGTCCAGCACGCTTTTCCGCTGAACCGCCAGCAGCACCATCTCCCGGAACGACATGCCGGGGTGGACATCGCCGGCCATGCCCGGCCAGAAGCTGAGGTAGTCCTGATTGAACAGCACCAACCGGTCCTCGGCGTCGAACAGGGCGAAGCCACCGCTGACCGCTTCGATGGCGGTGAACAGGCGCAGGCGGGCTGTTTCCGCCTGCTCTCGCGCCGTGGCCGCCTCCTGATACGACCGTTCCAGGTTGGCCAGCGCCTCTTCCAGCGACCGGGTGCGCGACCGTACCTGGTCTTCCAGCCCGATGGCCGTCTGAAACAGCGAGAAGGCGGACCCCTGGCCGTCCACATTGCGCTCGACCCGGTCCATCAGCGTCTGGTTGATGCGCGTCAGCTTCGCCACCTGCTGTTCCAGGTCGGCGATGCGACGGGCGGCGTCCGCGTCGGCCTGGCCTGGTTCGGCGTCCTGATTGGCGGGCAAGGGGTTGGCCGGCTGGGGTGTGGGCGCGATCATGTCCTCCCGATGGCGACGCCGGTGAAGGTCTGGTTCACGTGCATGGACATGTACTGTTCGCCATAGGTGCAGAACCCGGTGACGCGGTTGGCCACGAACAGGTCGGATACGGCGGCCTTCAGGTTGCGCTGTTCGGTTTCCAGGTTGCGCAGCACGCAGTCGAACCCGACGATGGCGTCCAAGGGGCCGATCTCCCGTTCCAGGCGGCGGAACAATTCATGCAGATTTTCCACGATATCGATGCCGCGCGCCACTGTCAGCACCAGTCCCTCGTCGATGGCGCAATGAAAGGTCAGGCTGTTGTCCGGGTTGACCTTCTGGATGGCGCGCACATGGTACTGCCCGGCCACCCGCACAACCACCGGGTGGGCGGCGAAGATCTTGGGCGTCAGGGCCTCATGCGACAGGCCCACCAGGCGGGCGTATTCCAAGGCCGCGGGCTCGGCGTTGATCTCGAACACCCGGCGGGTTTCCAGGTCGGCGCCCGTGACCACCATCTTGTGCTCCGTGGGGACGAAGTGCTCCGTCTTGAACACGGAAAAGGTGCGGCGGGTGGTGATCAGCAACAGGATGGCGGCGTCATTGACGAGGCGCCCCCCGTGCAGCACCACGGTGGACTTGAAATCCAGGCCATCACCGGCTGACCCGCCGATCAGCGGCAAGCCCGCCATCGCGTTGCCGATGGCGCTCACCAACTGCTCTTCCCGCGTCGACAAGCCATCGACCAGCAGCAGTCCGAACCCCGGGCGGCCCAGGGCCTCGGCGTGCCGTCGGGACACCAGCTGGTGCGTGCGATCGATGGTGTCCGCGATCTGGAATTCGCTGAGGTTCTCGAACAGGGCGGAATGGACCGCGAAATCCTTGGCCGGAAAGCTGATGCCGCTCAGCCCACCGCTGATGTAACCGAAGGGGGTGATCTCCCCCGCCGTGGTGCAGCCGAAGACCGGCGTTGACCCGAACGCCTCCTTCAATGCCGCCAACATGTCCCCACGGTCATAGGCGGGGGAGAAGAAGACCAGCACGCAGGCCGCCCCGGCCCCGTCAATCTGCTGGCGCAGTTCCGCCACCGCCGCGCGGGCATCGGTCTTGTTCGACCCGCCCCGGCGCAGCGGCGGGGCAGGGATGGCATCGGCCCGGGGCGTGGGCCGCGGGCGGGCCGCGATCAGGGGCAAGGGCGGCAGCGGGGGGAACGGCGCCCCCGGCGCGGCCGGCGGCCGCCCAGACGCGCGCGGGGACGCCTTGGGCCTCACATCGGAAATGACACAGCTGTCACCGGGCGGGCCAACGGGGGGCAGGCTGTCGGGGGGCTTTTCTGGGCGGGGAACCGCTGTCCCTGTTGGGAGCGGCCGCTGTCGCCGGGCTTGGTTTTCATGGATCCATCCGGATGCCGTCCGGCGGTCGGGAAGGGGCCGCGTACGAACCACGCCCATGATTTCATAGGCTTGCCTTAGCGTGCGCAACTGCCTGCCGACCCGCAACGGTTCTTTAGTTCTATTGCGTCCATAAGGCAAAGGACTTCAAGTGTCAAATTAAGGTAGGGCCCAGAATGACCCTGCCAAACAGCAGGGAAAATGATCGGCGCGCGGATATCTTCGCCGTAAGGCTATTTATTGCCCCGGCGACCGGCACGACACCCTGCGAATATAAGCCGGGAGGAAACAAGAATGAAATCCAAGCGGATGGCATTGTTTCTGGGCGTGACCGCGATCAGCGGCCTGGCGTGTCTGCCAGGATCCATGGCGAAAGCCGACACCACAGATGATCTTTTGGCCAAGCTGTTGGCCAAGGGTATCCTGTCCCAGCAGGAATACGATCAGCTGAAGCAGCGCAAGGCGGTTGAGACCCCGCCGCCCCCCCACCGGCGGCGGTGGCCAGCGCCAGCGCCGCGGCGGTCGCCGCCGCCCCGCCTCCCGATCCCTTCGCCGTGCGCATGACGGAAAAGGGCATCGGCGTGCACGTCGGCCCTGTCGACGTCACCCTGTCGGGGGAAATCAACGGCTTCTATGTCCATGACAGCCCGGATAGCGTGGCCCCCAACCATGTGGTTGCGGGCGGCCTGGCGGCGGTGGGCAGCAGCGAAAACTCCTCCATCCGCAACGGCCTGCTGCCCGGCAACTTCGCCGTTGAGCTGAAGACCCAGCAAGAGGGCTTCGACATCGTCGCGCACTTCGGCCTCTATCCTGGCCTGAACAGCGTGACGGGCACGGGCGGCGCCAATTCGGCCGGCGACAGTCGGGCGCTGGCCACATCCGGCATCGACTTTCGCCAACAATACCTGACGGTGGGCACACCCACCATGGGCACGGTCAAGGTGGGCCGCGACATCGGCCTGTTCGGCCAGCAGGCGATCCTGAACGATTTCACGCTGTTCGGCGTGGGATCCACCGGGGGCAACGTCGCGCCCTCCAACACGTCCCTGGGACGCATCGGCATCGGCTACGTCTACACCGACTTCATGCCCCAGATCACCTACACCACGCCCAAGTTCAGCGGCTTCACCGCCTCGGTCGGCATCTTCCAGCCCTTGGACGCCTTCAACTTCTCCGGCCAGTCCGGGACGCTCTCCGCCCATGACCAGCCGCAGATCCAGGCGGGGGTGAACTATGAACTGCCGGCCGACGCCAGCAGCCTGGTGAAGGCCCAGTTGTGGGCCAACGTCGTTACCCAGGACCTGAAAAGCGTTTCGGCGTCCCAGGCGCTGGCCCAGGGGCGCAGCGTGCGCGGCACGGGCTGGGACTTCGGCGCCAAGGTGGACGTGGCGGCGGCGGAACTGGTGGCCTATGGCTACACCGGCGACGGGCTGGGCACCACCGGCCTGTTCTTTGATGCCGTCAGCGCGTCGGGCCAACGGCGCAGCTCGGACGGTTACTACGTCCAGGGCAGCTACACCTTCTTCAAGAAGTTCACTTTGTCCGGCAGCTATGGGTTGAGCCGCCTGGGCCTGGCCACGGGAGAGAGCAACCCCTTGCTGGTGAAAACCAACGAATCCTGGGCGGCCGGGTGCAAGTACAAGCTGACCAGTTGGGTTAATCTGATCTGTGAATACGCCCATACGACCGCCACGGCGCACGGTGGGAACAAAGCGCAAGAGGATACAATCGCCGCCGGCGCCATCGCCTTCTTCTGACGGTTCTGGCTTAATCGCTTGCCCGTGATGATGCCATCATCGTCATGCCGCCATTCTTGACGGCGCTACGTTTTAGAACTATTCTAAAAATAGGGATGGGCCTTCCGCCCCTCCCGAAACCGGAGGAAATGGTATGAGCTGGAAGACTCCGAAGATCGTCGAAATCGCTTTGGGCATGGAAATCAACTGCTATGCCTGCGCGGACGTGAAATAACCATTCGACGCCTTGGGGCCGGCGTGGGGCTTGCGGATGCGTGTCCGCTGTCCCGTGCTGGCCCCCTGTGCTTTGGCTCCCCTGTGTTTCGGCTCAGGGCCTAAGGATTTGTCCCAGGACCCATGCATATCCTCGTCCTCGGTGCGGCGGCCGGCGGAGGGTTCCCGCAATGGAACTCCCATGCCGAGGGCTGCCGGCGGGCGCGCGCCGGTGATCCCGCCGTCCGGGCCCGCACCCAAGCTTCGCTGGCCGTCAGCCACGACGGGCGCCACTGGTTTTTGCTGAACGCCTCGCCGGACCTGCGTCAGCAGATCGCCCGGACGCCGGCGCTGCATCCGCAGGAAGGGTTGCGGTCAACCCCCATCGCCGGTGTCGTGCTTAGCGGCGGGGACGTCGATGTCATCGCCGGGCTGCTGAACCTGCGGGAACGCCAGCCCTTCACCCTGCACGGCACCGCCCGCACGCTGGGCATCCTGGATGCCAACCCTATCTTCGAGGTGCTGGCCCGTGACGTGGTGGTCCGCAACCCTTTGCCCCTGGGCGAACGGGTGCCGCTGACCGGCGGGGGGCTTGCCGCCGCCGGCAGCGATGCGGGGCATAGCGGCCTGTGGGCCGAACTGTTTCCGGTCCCGGGCAAGGTACCTCTGTACCTGGAGGGCCAGGACGGCCCCCCCCGATTGTGGAGGGGGAGGATACCGTGGGCGTGGCGGTGGATGACGGCGCGCGCCGCTTTTTCTTCATCCCCGGCTGTGCCGCCATGACGCCCGGCCTAGCGGCGCGCTTGCGCGGGGCGGACTTGGTATTTTTCGACGGCACACTTTATACCGATAACGAAATGATCCGCGCAGGCCTTGGCCAGAAGACCGGCCTGCGCATGGGACACATGAGTGTGGATGCCACCCTTGCCGCCTTTGCCGACCTCGGTGTGCGCCGCCGTGTCTTCATCCACATCAACAATTCCAACCCCATCCTGATGGATGACAGCCCGCAGCGGCGGGTGGTGGACCAGGCGGGATGGGAGGTGGCCTTCGACGGAATGGAAATCACCCTATGACTTCTGAACCGCAGGATCGCGTCCTATCACCGGAAGAGCTGGAGGCGGCGTTGCGCGCCGTGGGGGCGGAGCGGTACCACAATCTGCACCCCTTCCATAAACTGCTGCACGGCGGGAAGCTGAACCGCGGGCAGATCCAGGCATGGGCGCTGAATCGCTATTATTATCAAAGCCGTATTCCAGCGAAGGATGGGGTGTTGCTGTCGCGTCTCCCCACGCCGGATTTGCGCCGGCTGTGGCGCAGCCGGCTGGAGGACCATGACGGTTTCCCCGGCGCGGAGGGGGCGCCCCCGGCACGGCCAATGGCGGTATCGAGCGCTGGTTGCGCCTGGCCACCGGCGTTGGGTTGGATCGCGACTATGTCGAATCCACCGTCGGCATCTTGCCGGCCACCCGCTTCGCCGTCGACGCCTATGTCGCCCTGGTGCGGGATCGCAGCGTGCTGGAAGCCGTGGCCTCCTCCCTCACCGAAATGTTTTCCCCGACCATCATCGCCGAGCGCGTGTCCGGCATGCTGGCCAATTATGATTTCATCACCCAGGAAACGCTGGCCTATTTCGCCCCGCGCCTGACCCAGGCGCCGCGGGATGTGGATTTCGCCCTGGCCTATGTGAAACAGCATGCGCGCACACCGGAACAGCAGCGCGCCGCCATCGCCGCCCTGACGGAGAAGTGCAACATCCTGTGGGCGCAGTTGGACGCCCTGCATTTCGCCTATGTCGATCCCGGCTATATTCCGCCCGGCGCCTTCGTGCCGGAAGGCCATATCGCCAAGGGTGGCAAGTCATGACCGCCGCCCCGAAAGCGCTGGATGAGGCGGTCGTGCCCCGCTTTGCCCGGGGCGTGAAATTCCGTTTTGATGAAACCCGGAAAAGCTGGATGGTTCTGGCACCGGAACGATTGTTCCTGCCGGACGAGGCCGCGACCGAGATCCTGAAGCTGGTGGATGGCGATCGTAGCCTGGGCGCCATCGTGGACGACCTCGCCACCCGCTTCGACGTGCCCCGGGCCGACATGGCGGCGGACGTGGTCGGCATGTTGCGTGACCTGGCCGAGAAAGGGGTGGTGCTGCTGTGATATCGCCAGCCGCACCCGCCGTGGAGGCGCCCATGGGCTTGCTCATGGAGCTGACCCACCGTTGCCCCCTGCGCTGTCCCTACTGCTCCAACCCTGTGGCCCTGCAGCGGGCGGGGGAGGAGATGGACACCGACACCTGGAAACGCCTGTTAGGCGAGGCGGCGGCGCTGGGTATCCTGCAGGTGCATTTTTCCGGCGGCGAGCCCACCGCCCGCAAGGATCTGCCGGATTTGGTGCACCATGCGGCCACCCTGGGCCTGTACACCAACCTCATCACGTCCGGCGTGCTGCTGGATACGGCGTCATTGGCCGTGCTGGCCGATGCCGGCCTCGACCATGTGCAGTTGAGCTTCCAGGATGTGGAGGGGGAGAGTGCCGAGCGAATCGGCGGCATGCCGGGCGCCCAGGCCCGCAAGCTGGCGGTGGCCGGACTGGTCACCGCCGCCGGTCTGCCCCTGACCCTCAATTTCGTCGTCCACCGGCAGAACTTGGACCGTCTGCCACAGATGATCGCGCTGGGGCTGGAACTGGGGGCGGGTCGCATCGAGGTGGCCCATGTGCAGTATTACGGCTGGAGCCTGATGAACCGCGACGCCCTGCTGCCCAGCCGGTCGCAACTGGACCAGGCCACGGCGGTGGTGGAGGCGGCGCGCGGGCGGCTGAAGGGTCGCATGGTGATCGACTATGTGCCACCGGACTACTATGCCGCCCGCCCCAAGGCCTGCATGGGCGGCTGGGCCCGGCGGTTCATGAACATCTCCCCCGCCGGCCTAGCCTTGCCCTGCCATGCGGCCGAGACGTTGCCCGGCTTCGATTGGCCCTCGGTCGCCACCGGCTCCCTGGCGGCGGCCTGGTATGAGAGCGAGGCGTTCAACCGCTATCGCGGTACCGCCTGGATGCCGCAGCCCTGCCAGGGCTGCGACCGGAAGGAGATCGATTGGGGTGGCTGCCGTTGCCAGGCCTTCGCCCTCACCGGTGACGCCGGGCGCACCGATCCGGCCTGCGCCCGGTCGCCGGACCATGGCGTCATGCTGGCGGCCATCGAGGCGCGGGGCGAAGCCGTGCCGGACTTCATCTACCGCCAATACGGGCCGATGCCGGCTCTGCCCGCCAAGGCACCCGTGGGGGAGGCATGGCCCGCCGAACCCTGACCCGCGCTGTCCTATTTATGGGCGTGGTGGCCGCCGCGCTGCCGCCGGTGTCGTCGTGGGCGGCGGATATGTCCCTGGTCCAGGTGGCCTCTGGCATTTACGTCCGGCCCGGCGCGGTGGCGGACGCCACCGCCGCCAACGATGATGCCATCGCCAATATCGGGTTCATTGTCGGCCGTGACGCAGTGGCGGTGATCGATCCGGGCGGCGGGGCTGCTGACGGCGCGCGGCTGCGGGCGCGCATCACGGCCATTACCGCGCTGCCCATCCGTTATCTGATCTATACCCATGTCCACCCTGACCATGTGCTGGGTGCCGTGGCGTTCGCGGCGGACCATCCGGTGGTGGTGGCCCATGCCCGCTTCGCCGCCGCCTGGGGCGAACGGGGCGCCTACTACCGCCAGGGCCTGGCCCGCATCCTAGGCGGCGATCCGGCCCAGGCTGGGGACGCGCTGCCGCCCACCCAAGTCGTGGACACCACCGCCGACATCGACCTGGGCGGCCGCGTGCTGCATGTGGTGGCGTATGGCGCCGCCCATACCGACAGCGACCTGACGGTCTATGATGGCCAGACGCGCACCCTATGGGCGGGCGACCTGCTGTTCCAGGACCGTATCCCGGCGCTGGATGGTAGCCTGATCGGCTGGCTTAAGGTGCTGGGCCAATTGAAGGCCTTGCCGGCGGTGCGCGTCGTCCCCGGCCATGGGCCGGCCCAATTGCCCTGGCCGGCCGGGGTGGCGGATGAGGAACGCTATCTCACCACGCTGGCTCGCGATGTCCGCGTCCTGCTGAAAAAGGGCGGGGATATCGATGCCGCCGCCGCCACGGTGGCACAGTCGGAAAAGGGCCGCTGGGAACTGTTTGAAGCCTACAACGGCCGCAACGCCATCACCGCCTTCAAGCAACTGGAGTGGGAGGACCCGCCATGACGTCCCGCCTGTTCGCCCTGGCCTTGCTCCTGGTTCTCGCCCTACCGCTCCAAGGCCGGGCGGAAGATCCGGCCGCCGATGCCGCCCGCTGGCAGGATTTGCGCCAGATTCTGTTCGCCAACCACACCCTGACCCCCGCCAAGGGCCAGATCGCGCTGGAGGCTCCGGACAGGGCCATGGACGCGGCCTTGGTGCCGGTCACGGTGACCTTGGACCCTGGTTTGCCGCTCAAGGCTCTGTATCTGGTGGTGGACAACAACCCGGCACCCTTGGTCGGCACCTTCCATTTCGGCCCCGCCGCCGTGCCGGTGCAGGTGAAGACCCGCGTTCGTGTCGATGCCTATACCCACATGCATGCGGTGGCGGAAACGACGGATGGCCGCTGGTTCGTGACCGACCGCTATGTCAAGGCCGCCGGCGGCTGTTCCGCCCCCGCCACCAAGGACGCGGCCCTGGCCATGGAACGCCTGGGTCAGATGCGCCTGAAGACCGTGCCCGAAGGGCCGATCGGCCTGCCCAGGGGGGCGATCACCGCCCAGCTGCTGATCAGCCACCCCAATTACAACGGCATGCAGATGGACCAGGTGACCCGCAACTATACCCCCGCCCGCTTCGTCCGCGACGTCACGGTCAAAAGCGGCGATACCCTGGTCTTCCAGCTGGAGGCGGACATTTCTTTGAGCGAGGACCCGGCCATCACCTTCAGCTATCAGCCGAAGGGCCCCCTGTCGGTCACCGTGCACGACAGCACCGACGCGACCTTCAGCCATGTCTTCCAGGGGGATGACAAAGGATAAGGGCGCTATGCCTGTACCCAGCGCGTCATCTGGGGAAAGGGCGGTAGGCCGTTCTCACCCATGAACGCGAACAGGCCGGAGAAGCCGGTCATGCCCACCCGGGCCAGCGCGTTCGGGCCGTAATGGGTGCCGGACTCCAGCCATTGCTGCATGGGGTGGGCGCCCGCGTAGTCCGTATGCTTGTAGGATCCGGGAAAGAAGATGCACGCGGGGGGCAGGCCCAGATGCAGGGCCGCGGCGTAGGACCAAGCCTGCGCCATGAATTCCCCTTGCAGGATGGGCATTGCCAGGACGGGGTCCTCGGGCTGCGGGGACCCCGTCTCCGCCGCGATGGCGGCGTCGGTATCGACCTGCAGGTCCGAACCTAACTGGGTGCGGAAACGCTGGGGCACGATGGCGATGTGCCCGGCCTCATGCAGCAGGTCACCCGAACCGGCCAGAGTTTCCGGATGCACGTGAATCACGCCGGCATGGATGTTCACCCCGGATAGGAAGCCGCCGCGGCCGCCGTCGCCCACCTCCACCCCGATACCGATATCGTGCAGGAAGGTGATGATGGGCGCCAGCGCCTCGGGATGGTACATCGGAAAAAGTCCTTGAGTGTCACCGATCACCGATTGTGGCGTTTCGGCCCAAGACACGCAAGCCGATAGGGAGCCTCAGGTGCAGCGCAGGTTGACCTCGGCCTGGGCCCGCCGCAGCTTTTCCACCTCATCCTTGGCGATGGGCGTGTCGCGGAACATGGCGCCCCGATCACCCAGGCCGCCCTGTTGCATGCGCAGGATGGTGTCCGCCTTCTCATAGTCGTCGTACGGCATCATGTCGGCGATGGTGTCGATGCCGCAGGCGCACTTGCCCAGCAGTTCGTGCTTGAACCCGTTGGAGGCGAGGCAGCCGATGACGTAATCAGCCCGCACCGCGGTGGGATAGTCATAACGGGGATGATGGTCCCCTTTCGCCTTGGATTCCGCCGCACCGGTGGCCATCGGCATGATCGCCAACCCTGCCACCGCCGTCATCACCAACAGGCGCCGCAACACGCGAATCCGCGACAGGCGCACCATGGACTCCTCCCAATCTCTTATTGTCGGAAAAGCCTAGCGCAGGCGACCGCCCCGCTCCATGCCCGAATGGTAGTACGGTCTCAGAAACCCGCCTCGCGCAGCAGGACGGCCGCCGTGCGACGCCATAGGCTGCCCAGCAGGCTTTCCCGCGCCCCTTCCAGCGTCACGCGGCCCCGTTCCAGCGTGGCGGGCGTGGCGTCCCGGACGGGCGTGATCAGCACCCTGTACAGCGACTCCTCGGGCACCATCTGGTGCTGCTTGTCCTCGCGCGCGGGAATGTCCCCGCCATAGGGGCTGGCGAGATAGCGGCGGGTCAGTACCCGTGTGCTGGTGTCATCGATGTCCTGGATGCGGCCGTCCACCGCGCCGGTCACGCTTTGATCGGGCCGGAAGCGTCCTTCACCACCCACGGCCACCCGGTGCAGGTCGGCCTCGCGGACATAGGCTTCGATCATGGGATGGCCAGGGTCCAGCAGCAGGCCCAGCCGCTCCCGCGCCGGCAGCCATTCGCCTTGCGACAGCGGCTCCGCCACTTCGGCCATCACTCCGGCGAACGGGGCGGTGACGGTCAGCTTGGCCTGCTCCGCCTCAAGGCCCCGCAATTCGGCCTGGGCGGTTTCAAGCTCCTGCGCCGCGATGCGCTGGCGCTTGGGGTCCACACCGCCGCGATAGGCCGCTTCCCATTGCAGCGTCTCGATTTTCTGGCGCTGTCGGACCAGCTTGTAATCCAGGTCCGGTGAACTCAGGCGGAACAGCACTTGTCCGGCCGTGACCGTCTGCCCCGCCTTGACCAGCACCGCGTCCACCCGTCCCGGCTGCTCCAGGAAAATTTCCATTTCCTGCGCGGCCCGCAGCACCGCCGGCGCCGTCACCGTGCTGCGCCAGGGAATCACGGCCAGCGCCACCAGGACCAAACCGATGGCGGCGGTGGTGGCGGACCGACGGTTCCAGGTCATGGATTCCCGCCGCCGCACCCACTCCAACACCTCATTCAGAGGGGGGCGCAGGATGAACCACCACACCTCCACCAGGAACAGGAGGATGCCCAGCACCTTGAAGAACAGGTGATAGACCAGGGCGGCGATGCCGACGAACAGGGTGAAGCGGTAGATCCAGGTGGCGATGGCCAGTGTGATCAGCAGGGTGCGGCGCTTGGCTGGCAGGTCCTCCGGCACCGGTTCACCCAGGTGGAACAGCCGCTCGCGCAGCCACCAGCGACCCAGGGCGAAGGCGCGCTCATGCAGGTTGGGCACGTCCAGCAGGTCGGACAGCAGGAAATAGCCATCGAAGCGCATGAACGGGCTGGTGTTGACCAGCACGGTCATGATCCAGCTGGTGGTGGCCAACAGGAAGGCGGCGGCCTTCACCGGCCCTTCCGGCAGGAAGGACCAGGCCAGCGTGGCATAGGCCGCCAATATCAGCTCGGCCCCCATGCCGGCCACGCCGATCGCCAGGCGCTGGCGCCGGTTGGGCAGGCGCCAGGCGTCGCTGACGTCGGTGTACAACAGGGGGTACATGACCATGAAGGCGATGCCCATGGTTTGCACCCGGCAGCCGTACCGCTTGGCCGTCAGCGCGTGCCCCAGTTCATGCACCACCTTGGCCACCGCCAGGCCGAGGGCGGCGGTGATCAGGCCCGAAGGCGACAGGAAGCTGACGAAGGTGGTGCGGAACTGATCCCACTGCCGCGTCACCAGGTAGATGCCGACCAGCGCGGCGGCCAGGGTCGCCAGGAAGAAGCCGCGGGTGAATATCCAGGACACATAGGGCATGGCCTGGGCCAGGAAGCGATCCGGCTTCACCAGCGGTATGCGGAAGAACAGATAATTCTTCAGCAGCCATTGCCATAGGCCCGGCTTGCGCATCTCCGCCTGGCGCATCAGCGTCGCCACCGCCTGCGGTCCATGGCGCTGCAGCAGGTTGTTCATGGCCAGGAACTGGGACACCGCCATGACGTCGTCCACCGTGGCGCGCAGGGTGGTGTTGGACGCCACGTCGGCGGCGATCACTTCCGGCACCTCCAGCTGCCAGCGCCGCAGAATCTCGAACTCCAGCCAGCCCAGGCGGTAAAAGCGGCCCGCCACTTGGTCATGAAGGGTCCAGGTGGGGGAGCCGTCGGCCAGGGCCGGCCCGGCCAGCAGCGTCAACTCCTCGCGCAACGGGGCCAGCCGCAGGATTTGCGCCTGGGGATCCGCCGGGGTCATGGCCGTTTCGCCGTCCATGGTTCAGACGCCCAGCCGCTGGCGCAGCGCCGCCAACGGCCGCCGGAACAGGTAGTAGAACAGGGTGGTGCGCTCGCCATAAATCTTGGCGGTGCCTTGCAGGCCGATGCGCACGGGGGCCTGGCCATCATTGAACCGGGCCTTCAGGCGATAGGCGGCGACGCCATCCGTACCCACCTCGGGCTGGTAGGTGGTCAAGCGCACCGTGGCGTCCAGCGGATGCTGCGGATCGATGTTCAGGAACAGTGAGACGGGATCGCCCGCGTCCATGGCGATGGCGTCCGCCACCGGCAGCTTGATCTCCAGCTCCACATCCTTGGGTTCCGCCACCATCAGGATGCGTTCGCCCTGCGTGACCGGCCGGCCAATCCAGTCATTGACGTCGGCGAACACGGCCAGTCCGGCGCGGGGGGCATGGACGACGATGCGCTTCAACAAATCCTGGACATAGGTGACCTCGGCCATCGCCTGGTCGCGCTTGCCCTGAAGCACCACCAGCTGGCCCTTGGCCTTTTCATCGAACACGGCCTGCTGCGCCGTCTGTCGGTATTCCGCCTCCGCCGCCTCCATCGTGGCCTGGGCCACGTCCAGCCGGTTTTGCAGGCGCACGGGGTCCAGTTGGAACAGCGGCTGGTCCAGGGTCACCGGCTGATTGGGCGTCACCAGGAACTTGTCGACCACGCCGTCGAACGGGGCCCGCACCACGGTCGGGTCACGCGGTATCACCTCCGCCGGGGCCAGGGCCGACAGCCGCACGGGGAACAGCGACAGGGCGATCAGGCCCGCCGCCACATAGCCCAGCGTCCGCAGGGATTTAAGCCGGGCGGCGTCACGGTGCCATCGCCGCTGCTGCTTGACCAACCCGCCCCAGGCGTGGGCATAGGCGTCGCCCAGGTTTTCCAGCAGCACGCGCTCCCCGTCCGCCCACGGCTCCTCCCGGGCCAGCAACAGGCCGCCCAACGGGCGGTCGTCCGGGGCCGTCAAGGGCAGCCATAGGCCGTGCGCCGGCAGATAGTCCGGCCATTCCGCCGCCAGGTCCTCCGGCAGGTCGGCGGTGGTCAGCGTCTTGATGCCGGCCGGATCGCCATGGGCGCTCAGCAGCCGGCAGGCATAGCGCGCATAGGGGCTGTCGGCGTCGGCGGACGACAGGCCCGACACCGCCAGCACCGCGCCGCCCCCGCGCTCCGCCCGCTGCCAGGCCAGCGCCTGGCGGTAACGCACCAGGCCGAAGGTGTCGTTCACCATCAGGAAGGCCAGTTCCTGTTCGCTGCGGGCATGGCGCGCCCGCTTCTGCAATTGCAGCAGAGCGGTCAGGCCGAACAGCTGCCGGTTGGCCAGCTCGGCCGCATCGGGACGCTGGGGGATGTCTTCAGATGCCGGGGGCACGACGCGCATCACCGGGTCCTCAGTTAGGGGCGGCGACCAGGGCGCGGCCGCTCATTCCCGGCAGCAGGTCCGGGAATTTGCCGTCGATCACGGCGAACACGCGGATGCTCTGCGACACGGGGTCGATGCGCGGCGACAGGCGCGAGACCTTGGCCGGATACTTGCGGCCGGTCTCCTCGATCCCGATTTCCAGCGCGAAGCCAGGCTTCAGCCACTTCAGCCAGGACGACGGCACCAGCATTTCAGCCTCCAACTCCGTCGGGTCCAGTATCTCCAGCAGTTTCTGCCCTTCGGCCACAGATTGGAAGCGCTTGACCTCCACCGGGCCGACCCGGCCGGCGAAGGGAGCGGTGACGACGCAATGGGACGCGATCTCCCGCGCCATCTGCTGCTCGGCCTCCGCCATCGCATGCTCCGCCGCTGCGGTTTCCACTTCCAGCACGCCGATGGAGTTGAGTGTGTTCAGCTTGCTCTTGACCTCATAGGTCTTGCGGGTGGCCGTCTCCTGGGCGTTGGCCTTTGCCAGGCGCGCCCGCTGGATGCCGCAATCGAAGGCCACCAGCTTTTGCCCCTCGCTGAAGCTGTCCCCCTCCCGCAAGGGAAGTTCCGAAATCTGCGCGGCGATCTGCGACGACAGCACCGTGCTGCGCTTCGGCACCAGTTGGGCCCGGATCTCGGGCACCGTGTCGGCGCTCTGGGCAGGGATGGCCAGGCCAAGGGTGACGGCCGCAGGCAGGATCAGGCGGAACCAGGAACGGGACAAGGCAGCGCTCACTATCATTGCAATCAAAGGTGGCCGGCGCCATCCGCCAAAACAAGACGCCGGGGGAAGGATTCCCGCCCGGCGCCGTTTTGGCCATGGCCCCTTGGGGTACCCGCGTCATTGCTTCGCGGGGATTTCGTCCAGTGTCGGCGTCTGGGCGGAAACCGACTCCTCCGCCCCGAACATGCCGCTTTCGATGCGTCGGTTCACGGCGGATACCGCCGTGGTCAGCGTCTTCAGCGAGTAGTCGGGCACAGACTGGGGCAACGGATCGATGCCAACGGAGACGTACAGCGACGCGAGCGCGTTCTGCATGTCGGCATAGGCCCGGGCCCGCGTCAGCTCGGCCACGATGCGCGAGGCGGACGCGCGCACGCGATCGACCTTGCCGGCGGCGCTGTTCTCCTGCTGGGCCAGGATCTGGTCGTAAATGCGGCCTTCGATGCCGTCCAGCTCGGACGCTTCCAGGTACTGGGTGCGGGCGCGGCCCAGTTGCTGCCAGGCGACGTTCACCTGGGTCAGCACCGCCATCGACAGGGCCAGGTTGCGCACCTCCGCCTGGTCGCGCTGGGTTTCCGCCAGGCCCATGAAGTCGTTGCCGGACAGCAGGTTCAACAGCCCCCAGGAAAGGCGCAAGCCGCCTTCCGCCCAGCGCTGGTTCACCAGGAAGGAGTTGCTGTCGTAATCCAGGCCGCCCTGGATGGACAGGTTGGGGAACAGCTTCAGGAAGGCCTTGTGCACCTCATCCGTGGCGATGCGGCGGTTGTACGCCTGCTCCCGCAGCTCCGGACGGTTGATCAGGGCGGTGTGTTCCAGCTCGGCGATCGCGGTCTTCATCTCCGGCAAGGCCGTCGGATTCTCCGGCAACACCAACTGGTACGGGGTTCCCGGCGGCAGGCCCATCAGCGCCGCCAGCTGGGTCTTGGCCAGCGCCAGGTCGGCCTGCAGGTTCTCCAGTTGGCGGATGATGTCGATGGTCGTCTTCTCATCCCGCAGGACGTCCAGCAGGGGCTTCAGCCGCTGCTTTTCCACCTGCCGGGTATCCTCCAGCGCCTGGCGGGCGTCGGCCAGGATGGGGTTGATGCGGTCGCCGATCTTTTCCGCCGCCACCGCCTGCCAATAGGCGGCGCGGACCTGCTGCACGATGCTGTTGACCGCCGACCGGCGCTTTTCCGCCGTGGCCAGGGCCCGGTCGCCGTTCTGCCGCGCCTGGTAATAGCTGATGCCGAAGTCCAGGACGCTCCAGCTGAGCTGCAGGTCGGCGGTGCCCGACCGACGGTCGGTGGAGATCGAGGGTTCCAGCGACTGCCGGCCGGTCAGGATGGAGTAGGAGGACGATGCCAGCTCGTTGCTGCGCGCCGTCAGGCCGCCGTCCACCACCAGCTTGGGCAACAGGTCCCAGCGCGACACGTCGATCTGGCGGTTGGCGATGGCCTGGTCCATCAGCGCCAGCCGGTGGTCCAGGTTGTATTTGATGGCGCGCGCGATGGCTTCGTCCAGCGACACCGTGGTGGTCACCGGATCGATGCGGTCGCGGACCAGCTTCATCGTATCGGCGGCGCGCGTCTGGTTTTCGTCCGTGGTCAACGGACGGGGTGTGACGGAACAGCCCGCGAGCAAAGCCACCAAGGCGCCGGCAACAAGAGGCGTCGCCGCGGTACGCAGAGAGGGGCGCCGCACAGGCGCGGAGTAAGGCAGGGACGTCATGGAGCCTCAGGCGGTCGTAGTGGTGGTCGAAGCGTGAACGGTGGGATGGGCCGGCGCGTGCCGCGGGGCATCGCCCCCGAACACGTCCAGCAAGCTGGCGAGAAGGGACACGGCGTCATCGACGATGCCGTGGTGGGCGGCACCACCGAAGGTGCCGGTACCGAAACCGCCGGCGTGAAGGCTGGACACCTTCTGCGCCTGGGCGGCGGCTTGCAGTTGGGCCGTCAGCGACAGCTTGCCGGCGGGCATCCGGCCTGGGCCGTTGGCCGTCTTGGCGGCCAAATCATCGGCCGTGCCGCTCTGGCCGGTGTAGGCGGCCAGCTGGATGGGCTCCAGGTCGGCGGGAACAGCCGTCGCCGGGTCGTTGGCGGCATGCTGTTGTGGGGTGCGGTTGCCCGGCGCCTGGCCGCCGCCGCTGGCGCCCGTGCCGGTCTGCTGGTCCTGGCCCACCGCCATGTTGAACTTCGCCTCGGCGACGTTGCCGTTGCTGTCGCGCGCCGTGACGGTGATGGCGATGGTGCCGCTCTCCCCGGCGGGCGGCTGGCCCGTGAAGGTGCCGGTGGCCGGGTTGAAGGTCAGCCAGGCGGGCAGCGGCTCGCCATTTGATTGCCGCGCCTCCAGCGAAACCTGGGGGTCGCTGCTCTGGAACGTGCCCTGGGGCAGCTGGAACGTTGTCTGCTGACCGGTGGCCAGCACCTGATTACTGACCGGGGTGGCCAGGGTCAGCGTGGTGGTACCGGTGGCGGCGCTGGTGATGGACACCACGCCTGTGCTGGCGCTGACGACGGTGGTGCTCGCACTGGTCGCCGTCGACGTGGTGACCGTCGCCACGGTACCCGTCGTGGTTCCCGTCGAGGTCGTCCCCGTAGAGGTGGTCGTCCCCGTCGTCGTGCTGGCGGTCCCGGTGGTTGTCGTCCGGCTGCTGGTGGTCGTGTCGGTGGTCAGCGAGGTGACGGTACTGGTCGTCGTCGTACTCGTTGTGGCCGTTGCCGCGCTGGTGCTGATGACACTGTTGCCGCTGAGGCCGGCGCTGGACGTGCCGCTGACACCGGCGTTGCCCGTGCCCACCGTCTGGGTCAGGGACACCGTCGTCGCCGCCGTGCTGGTCGCGGCCACCGTCGGTGTCACGATCAGGCTGCTGGTGGTGGTCGTGACCGGCGTGGTGGTGGTCGTCGTCGTCGTGGTCGTCGTCTGGGTGGCGGGCTGCGGCACCACCACCGGGTTGATGGTCACACCCACGGTGCCGGTGGCCGTCTTGGCGCCGCCAACCCGTGTCGTGCCGCCGTCATTGACGGTCACGGTGATGATGTCGTTGCCGGTGGTGGCCGGCGTCAAGCTCAAGCTCGCCAGGGTGGCGTTCACGTCAGCCACGCTGCCGGTCACGGTGACCGTGCCCGTACCGTTGCCCGACAGCGTCGCGGAACCGGACGCCGCCATGACCAACTGACCGCCGAAGCCGTCCCTCACCGTCACGCTGATGGCGCCGCCGTTCAGGGTGTCGCTGACGCGGATGCCGGTGATGGCCTGGTTGCCCGTGGCCGACAGGTTCTGGGCGCCCGGCAGGGTCAGCACGGGCGTGTCGTTGCCTGTCAGGCTGATGGCGACGGAGCGCACGGCCGACTTGACGCCGCCGATGCGGCTGGTGCCGCCGTCGCTGACCGCCACGGTGATGGTGTCGCTGTCGGTTCCGGTGGCGGTGGTGGCGTAGGTCAGGGTGGCCAGGGTGGCGTTGACGTCGGCCACGCTGCCGCTGACGGACACCACGCCGCTGCCGTTGCCGGACACCGTCGCCCCGCCGGTGGCGGTGACCGTGACATTGCCCTTCCCGGCCAGCAGCGCCACCGTGATGGCGTTGCCCGACAGGGTGTCGCTGACGCTGATGCCCGTGATGGCGTGGGCGTTGGTGTCGTTGTAGCTCTGGGCGGACGGCACGGTCACCACGGGGGTGTCGTTGCCGGTCAGGCTGACGGCGATGGTCTGCGTCGTGGACTTGGCCCCGCCGATGCGGCTGGTGCCGCCGTCGTTGGCGCTGACGGTGATGGTGTCGCTGCCCGTGGTGGTCGCGGTGGTGGCGTAGGTCAGGCTGGCCAGGGTGGCGTTCACATCCGCCAGGGTGCCGGTGATGGTCAGGCTGCCCGTGCCGTTGCCGGCCAGGGTGGCGCCGCCCGACGCCGTCACCGCGACGTTGCCCTGGGTGGCGGACACCGTGGCGGTGACCGCGGTGCCCGTCAGGCTGTCACTGATGCTGACGCCGGTGATGGCGTGGGCATTGGTGTCGGTGTAGCTCTGCGCCCCGGCTACGGTCAGGATCGGCGTGTCGTTGCCGGTCAGGCTGATGGCGATGGTCTGGGTGGTGGACTTGGCCCCGCCGATGCGCGCGCTGCCGCCGTCGCTGACCGCGATGGTCAGGGTGTCGGTGCCGGTGGTGGTGGCGGTGGTGGCGTAGCCGAGGGTGGCCAGGGTGGCGTTGACGTCGGCCAGGCTGCCGGTGATGGACACCACGCCGCTGCCGCTGCCCGACACGGTTGCCGATCCGGCCGCGCTGACGGTGATGGTGCCTTGGGTGGCGATCAGCGCCGCGGTGACCGTGTTGCCCGTCAGGGTGTCGCTGACGCTGACGCCGGTGATGGCATGCACGGTGGTGTCGTTATAGCTCTGTGCCCCCGCCACGCTCAGGACCGGCGTGTCGTTGCCGGCCAGGTTGATGGCGATGGTTTGGGCGGCGGCTTTCGCCCCGCCGATCAGGCTGCCGCCGCCATCGTTGACGGTGACGGTGATGGTGTCGGTGCCCGTGGTGGTCGCCGTGGTGGCGTAGGTCAGGGTGGCCAGGGTGGCGTTCACATCGACCAGGCTGCCGGTGATGGTGACGCTGCCCGTGCCGGCGCCCGTAACGCTGGCGGCCCCGGCGGCGGTGAAGCCCAGGTTGCCGCGCAGGTCGGAGACGGTGGCCGTCACGGTGCCGTTGTAGGTGTCGCTGATGCTGACGCCGGAGATGGCGTGGGCGTTGGTGTCGGTATAGCTCTGCGCCCCCGCCACGCTCAGGACCGGCGTGTCGTTGGTGGCGATGGCCACCGCGATGGTGCCGCTGGTGGACTTGGCCCCGCCGATGCGCGCGGTGCCGCCATCGTTGACGGCGACGGTGATGGTGTCGCTGCCCGCGGTCGACAGGGTGGTGGCGTAGGTCAGGGTGGCCAGGGTGGCGTTCACATCGGCCAGGCTGCCGGTGATGGTGACGCTGCCCGTGCCGCCGCCCGTGACGGTGGCCGCCCCCGCGGCGGTGAAGCTGAGATTGCCGTGCAGGTCGGACACGGTTGCCGTGACGGTGCTGCCCGGCAGGGTGTCGGTGATGGCGACGCCGGTGATGGCATGGCCGGCCTGGTCGACATAGCTCTGCGCGCCTGCCAGCGCCAGGGACGGCACATCGTTGCCGGTCAGGGTGACGGCGATGGTCTGCGTCGCGGATTTCGCCCCGCCGATCAGACTGCCGCCGCCATCGTTGACGGTGACGGTGATGGTGTCCGTTCCCGTGGCCGTCGCCGTGGTGGCATAGGTCAGGGTGCCCAGGGTGGCGTTCACATCGGCCAGGGTGCCGGTGATGGTGACGCTGCCCGTGCCGGTGCCGCTGACGCTGGCCGACCCCGCGGCGGTGAAGCCCAGGTTGCCATGCAAGTCCGAGACGGTGGCCGTCACGGTGCCGCCGGCCAGGCTGTCGCTTACGCCGACGCCGGTGATGGCGTGGCTGTTGGTATCGGTGAAGCTTTGCGTGCCGGCAACGCTGATGGTGGGGGCGGCGTTGCCAGTCAGGGTGACGGCGATGGTCTTGCTGTCCGACAGCGCGCCGCCGGTGCCGGTGTTGCCGCCGTCGTTGACCGTGACGGTCACGGTGTCGCTGTCGCTGCCCGTCACCGTGGTGGTGTAGGTCAGGCTGGCCAGAGTGGCGTTTACATCGGCCAGGGTGCCGGCGATGGTCAGGCTGCCCGTGCCGGTACCGCTGACGCTGACGCCGCCCGAGGCGGTGACGGCCAGATTGCCCTTGCCCGCGCTCACCGTCACCGTCTCCGTGCCTGTCCAGGCGTCGGGGTCGGCCACGCTGACGCTCAGGCTATGCGCCAGGGTGTCGGTGATGGTCTGGGCGCCGGGCACGGTCAGGGTCGGTGCGTCGTTGACAGCGGTGATGGTGACCGTGCTGGTGACGGGGGCGGACGGGGCGATGCCGTCGTTGACGGACCAGCTGATGGTGCGGCTGGTGCGGGTGTCGCCCAGGGTGGGGTCCCGGCTGGTGGAGTTGAAGGTGACGGAGCGCAGGGCCGCCTGGTAGTCGGCGATGCTGGCGGTGCCGGTCAGCGTCAGGACGCCGGTGGTGGCGTCGTAGCTGCCGGTGATGCCGTTCTGGTTGACGAAGGCCAGGACGTCGCCGGCCACGACGCTGCCGATGGTGACGGTGGCGCTGGTCAGGGTGGTGCTGGCGCTGTCGGCCAGGGTGATGCCGCTGTCGATGACGCCGGCGCCGCCGCCGTCGGTGTAGCCGCTGGTGCCGCCGGCCGTGGCCGTGGCGCCCTGGGCGGTGACGCTGAGCGTGCCGTTGTTGCCGGAGAAGGCGGTGGCGGCGCCGCTGGTGGTGGTGTCGGCGGTCTGGCGGGTGGCGCCGCTGGTGGCGGTGCCGGTGGTCTCGTCCCAGGCCTTGAAGGTGACGGTGGCGGTTTCCACGGTGGCGCCGTTGGGGACGTAGCGCAGCTTGGCGGTGCTGTCGAGCAGCAGGGCGCCGGTGGTGGAAACGGTGCCGACGTCGATCCAGTTGGTGCCGCCGTCGGTGGAATACTGCCAGGTGCCGGACCCGGTCAGGCCGGTGACGGCGATGCCGGAATGGCCGTGGGCGTCGGGGTCGACATAGCCGGCGTCGGTGAGGACGCTGGACACGCTGACGGCGTCGCTGGCGGCGTTCAGCGGTGTGGCCGGGATGGTGGAGGTGGCGCCGCTGCTGGGCAGGGTCGGGCTGTTGTTGACCGGGGTGATGGTGACGGTGGTGCTGGCGGTCAGGGTGGTGGTGTCGGTGCCGCCGTTGGCGGTGCCGCCATTGTCCTGGATGCTGGTCAGGGTCACCGTGCGGCCGGTGCCGGCGGTGGGGTCCTGGCTGTTGTTCTGGTAGGTGAGGCCGTTGACCAGGGTCTGGGCGTCGGTGGCGGAGAAGTCGCCGCCCTTGGTGATGGTGACGGTGGCGGTGGTGCCGGTGACCGAGACGCTGACGGCATAGCTGTTGGTGCTGGTGGTGACCGTGGTGCCGTTGGTCAGGGTGACGGCGCTGCCGTCGACGGTCAGCACCTCCGACGTGCCGTTGACCACGCCACCGACGGTCAGCGTCAGGGCGTGGATGCTCTGCCCGGCTTCCACGGTGCTGATGGTGGTGCCGCTGAACAGCGACACGGCACTGCCGCCCTCGGTGAAGTTGGGGGCCGTGGCCGGGGTGGTGGTCAGGGTCGGTGCGGCGTTCAGGATGCTGGCCACGATGTCGTTGCCAGTGCCGCCGCTGTTGGTGATCAGCGCCTTGCCGCTGCTGCCCACGTCCGCCCGGCCATTGCTGTCCAGGTTGCCGAAGGCGGTGGTGTCGGTGGTGCCGCTGCCGGTGTTGTTGACGACGGTGAAGCTGTCGCCCAGGCTGACGGTATAGCCGCCAACGGTGCTCAGCGTCAGGGTGCCGGTGTTGCCGACGCCGTCGTTCAGCACGACGTTGCCACCCACGCTCAACACGTCATTGTTGGCCGAGGCGCCGGCGATCTGGATTTGCAGGGCGCCACCCAGGTTGACATTGCCGGTGACGGTTAGCGTGCCGATGCCGTTGTTCACGCCGCTGACGCCGGGGGCCAGGGTGCCGCCACCATAGACCACCAGATTGCCGCCGACCGTGCCGGTGCCGCCCAGGGTGGCGCCATCCTGGACGTTGACATCGCCGCCCAGGGCGCCGGTCAGGACCAGGGTGCCGGACACAACGTGAGCGGCTTGGGTGTAGGTGCCGCTGTTGCCCGACAGGGTCACGGACCCGGCGCCGCCGGTCAGCAGGTCGCCGAAGCCACCGACGATACCCGACAGGGTCAGGCTGTTGTCGGTGTTGATGGTGCCGTTGTTGACGGACAGGTTGATATTCTGGCCCAGGCTGACGCTGGACCCGGTGACGGTCAGCGTGCCGCCGTTCAAGGTCAGGGCGCTGCCGCCCAGGTTGGTGGCGGCGGCGATGCTCAACGCGCTGTCACGCACCACCGTATCGCCGGTGTAGGTGTTGGTGCCGGACAGGGTGAAGGTGCCGCCGCCATTCAACACCAAATCGCCCGATCCGGTGATGTTACCGGACAGGGTCAGGGCGTTGACCGTGCTTACGGTGCCGCCATTGCTGCCCAGGGCCACGGCCTGGCTCAGGCTGACGCTGGACCCGGTGACCGTCAGGGTGCCGCCGTTCAGGGTCAGGGCGCCGCTGCCCAGGTTGGTTGCGGCGGCGATGCTGAGGGTGCCGTCAATGACGGTGGTGGTGCCGGTGTAGGTGTTGGTGCCGGACAGGGTCAGCGTGCCGACGCCATCCAGGGTCAGGTTGCGGGCCCCGGAGATGACGCCGGACAGGATGGCGCTATTGTCGACGGTGATCGCGCTGTCGGCGTTGAGGAGGATGTTGTTGGCGAGGGTGACGGCGCTGCCGGTCACCTCAAGGGCGCCGCCGTTCAGGATGACGGCGCCCTTGATGGTGGTGCTGCCCAGGTTGGTGGCGTTGGTGACGCTGAGGGTGCCGGCGGACACCATGGTGGCGCCCAGCGCGCCGGTGGAACTGGTGTAGGTGTTGGTGCCGGACAGGGTCAGCGTGCCGACGCCGACCTTGGTCAGGCTGACGTTGCTGCTGAAGTTGCTGCTGACGCCGCCGGTGATGTTGCCGGTCAGGGTCAGGGCGTTGGCGTTGCTGATGATGCCGCCGCTGGCGCCCAGGGTGATGGCCTTGCTGATGGTGACATTGTTGCCGGTGACCAGCAGGCCGCCGACGCCGGTGTTGCCCATGTTCAGGGTCAGCGTGCCGGTGGTCAGGTTGGTCTGGTCGGTGATCGACAGCGTGCCAACCTGGATATTCAGGTTGGTGGTCCCGGCGCTGTTGTTGGCGGTCAGCACCACCGCGCCGTTGCCGAAGTTGCGGGTGAGGGTGAAGGCGCCGGCCAGCGTTCCGCCCAGGGTCAGGGTGGCGGTGTCGGCGACATAGATGCTGCTGGCGGCGCTCAGGGTGACATTGCCCGACACCGTCGCGCTGCCGGAGGACAGGTTGATGGCGCCGGAGCTGGACGTGCCGCTGCCGGCGATGGTCAGGGCGTCGGCGATGGTGACGCCGTCGTCCACCTGCAAGGTGGCGCCGCTGACCACGGTGGTGGCGCCCGTGCTGCTGCCCAGGGCGCCGTTGCTGGCGGCCTCCAGCGTGCCGGCGCTGATGGTGGTGACGCCGGTGTAGGTGTTGGCGCCCGACAGGGTGAAGGTGCCGCTGCCGGCCTTGCTCAACGCGCCGGCGCTGGCGCCGTTCTGGATGACGCCGGAGAAGGTGGTGCTGGTATTGTCACCGCCCGCTGTCAGGGTCGCCCCGTTGATGGTCACCGTGCCGGCGCCGCTCAACGAACCCACCGTCTCGCTGGCGCTCACCAGGAAGGTGGCGCCCGAGGCAACGGACACGGCGCTGGTGTCGCTGATGGCGCTGCCGCCGGACACCGTGATCTGGCCGGCGCTGATGGTGGTGGCGCCGGTATAGGTGTTGGTGCCCGACAGGGTCAGGGTGCCGGTGCCGGTCTTGGTCAGGCCGCCGGTGCCGGTGATGGCGCCGGAGAAGGTGGTGCTGGTGTTGTCACCACCCGCTGTCAGGGTGTTGAAGCTGCCGAGACTGACGGTGCCGGCACCCGCCAGGGAGCCGATGGTCTCACTGGCGGCCAGGGCCAGCGTGGCGCCGCTGGCGACGGTGACGGCGCTGCTGTCGCCGATGGCGCTGCCGCCGCTGGCGGTCACCTTGCCGGCGCTGATGCTGATAGCGCCGCTGTAGGTGTTGGCGCCGGATAGGGTCAGGCCGTCGCCGGCGCCGGTGCCGGTGGTCAGCGTCAGGGTCCCGGTGCTGCCGGTGATGTTCCCGGACAGGGTGGCGGCGTTGCCGCTGGCCACCTGGAGGGTGGAACTGGCGGTGACGGCGATGGTCTTGGCGATGGTGGCGGCGCCGTTGACCAGCAGGGTGCCGCCGGCCAGGGTGACGCTGCCGCTGCCCAGGCTGCCGGCGCCGGCGATGCTGAGGGTGCCGGAGGTGACGGTGGCGTTGGTGTAGGTGTTGCCGGTGTTGCTCAGGATCACCGAGGCGTAGGTGGCCGGGCTGCCGTTGCTCTGTGAGGCGATGTTCAAGCTGCCGTTGCTGACCACGCCGGAGAAGGTCAGGTCGTTGCCGGAGCCCAACTGGTCATTGATGGTGCGGGTGGCGCCGCCCAAATCGACCGTGCCGGAAAAGGCGAGGGCATAGCTGCCGGCCATCAACAGATCGGTGTTCAGCACCAGATTGTTGGCCAGGTTGTAGGTAAGGTTCGTGGTGCTGCGGATCTTGCCGCCGTTGATGGTCAGGGTGCCCGTACCGAGGGCGGTGTTGCTGGAGATGTCGAGGATGCCGCTGGTTAGCGTGACGCCGCCGCTGAATGTGTTGTTGCCCAACAGCTTCAGGACACCATTGCCGGCCGTGCTCTTCGCGGTCAGCGCACCCGTGCCGGAGACGGTGCCGCTCAAGGACAGCAGCCCGGTCGAATCCACCGTGCCGCCGGCGGCGTTGACGGTGATGGCGGTGGAACTGGTGAACGCGCCGGTGGACAGCAAGGTGCCGCCGTTGAAGATCAGGGACGAGGTGCTGCCTAGGCCGGCCACGGCCAGCGTGCCGGCCGAAATCGTTGTCGAGCCGGTGTAGGTGTTGGTGTTCGACAGGGTCAGGGTGCCGGCGCCCCTCTTGGTCAGGTTGCCGGTGCCGCTGATGACGCCCGACAGGGTCACCGTGTTGGCGTCGCTGATCGTGCCGCCGCCGCTGCCCAGGGTGATGGCCTTGCTCACGGTCACGGCGGACCCGGTCACCGCCAAGGCGCCGCCGTTCAGGGTCAGCGTGCCGGCGGTCAGGTTGGTGTTGTCGGTGATGGACAGGGTGCCGCTGGCGATGTTCAGGTTGGTGGCGCCGGTGCCGTTGCCGCCACTCAGGACCAAGGTGCCTGTGCCGACATTCTTGTACAGCGTGTAGGCGCCATCCACGGCGCCGCTCAGGGTCAGGGTGCCCGTGCCGCTGACGTTGACCCGCGCGTCGGCCGTCAGGGTCACGTTGCCCGACACCGTGGCGCTGCCGGTCGAGGTGTTCAGGGTCAGCGAGCCGTTGCCGGCGGTGCTCACCGCGTCCGCAATGGTCACGCCGTCGTCGATCAACAGGGTGCCGGCGGAGGCAATGGTCGTTCCGCCGGTGCTGCTGCCCAGGGCGGTGTTGCTGGCGGCCTCCACCGTGCCGGCGCTGATGGTGGTGGTGCCGCTGTAGCTGTTGTTGCCCGAGAGGGTCAGGGTGCCGGTGCCGGCCTTGGTCAGGCCGCCGGTGCCGGTGATGGCGCCGGAGAAGGTGGTGCTGGTGGCGTCGCCACCCGCCGTCAGGGTCGCCCCGTTGATGGTCACCGTGCCGGCGCCGCTCAACGAACCCACCGTCTCACTGGCGCTCACCACCAGCGTCGCATTCTGGGCGACGGACACGGCGCTGCTGTCGCTGATGGCGCTGCCGCCGGACACCGTGATCTGGCCGGCGCTGATGGTGGTGGCGCCGGTGTAGGTGTTGACCCCCGACAGGGTCAGGGTGCCGGTGCCGGTCTTGGTCAGGCCGCCGGTGCCGGTGATGCCACCGGAGAAGGTGGTGCTGGTGTTGTTGCCCGCCGTCAGGGTGTTGAAGCTGCCGAGACTGACGGTGCCGGCACCCGCCAGGGAGCCGATGGTCTCACTGGCGGCCAGGGCCAGCGTGGCGCCGCTGGCGACGGTGACGGCGCTGCTGTCGCCGATGGCGCTGCCGCCGCTGGCGGTCACCTTGCCGGCGCTGATGCTGACGGCGCCGCTGTAGCTGTTGGCGCCGGATAGGGTCAGGCCGTCGCCGGCGCCGGTGCCGGTGGTCAGCGTCAGGGTTCCGGTACTGCCGGTGATGTTCCCGGACAGGGTGGCGGCGTTGCCGCTGGCCACCTGGAGGGTGGAACTGGCGGTGACGGCGATGTTACTGGCGATGGTGGCGGCGCCGTTGACCAGCAGGGTGCCGCCGGCCAGGGTGACGCTGCCGCTGCCCAGGCTGCCGGCGCCGGCGATGCTGAGGGTGCCGGAGGTGACGGTGGCGTTGGTGTAGGTGTTGCCGGTGTTGCTCAGGATCACCGAGGCGTAGGTGGCCGGGCTGCCGTTGCTCTGTGAGGCGATGTTCAAGCTGCCGTTGCTGACCACGCCGGAGAAGGTCAGATCGAAGCCGTGGCCCAACTGGTCATTGATGGTGCGGGTGGCGCCGCCCAAATCGACCGTGCCGGAAAAGGCGAGGGCATAGCTGCCGGCCATCAACAGATCGGTGTTCAGCACCAGATTGTTGGCCAGGTTGTAGGTAAGGTTCGTGGTGCTGCGGATCTTGCCGCCGTTGATGGTCAGGGTGCCGGTACCGAGGGCGGTGTTGCTGGAAATGTCAAGGATGCCGTTGGTCAGCGTGACGCCGCCGCTGAATGTGTTGTTGCCCAACAGCTTCAGGACACCATTGCCGGCCGTGCTCTTCGCGGTCAGCGCACCCGTGCCGGAGACGGTGCCGCTCAAGGACAGCAGCCCGGTCGAATCCACCGTGCCGCCGGCGGCGTTGACGGTGATGGCGGTGGAACTGGTGAAGCCCGCGGTGGCTTGCAGCGTGCCGCCATCCAGGGTCAGCCCGGATGTCTGGCCAAGGCTGCCCAGCGCCAGCGTGCCGCCCGACACCGTGGTGGCGCCGGTGTAGGTGTTGGTGCCCGACAGGGTCAGGGTGCCGGCCCCGGTCTTGGTCAGGGCGCTGCCGGTGCCGGAAAGGCCGGCAGAAATGGTCAGCGCGTCGCCGCTGCCCACCGAAATAGTGCCGGCGCCGCCCAGGGTCAGGCCGCCGGTGGTGGCGGCGATGGTCAGGCTGCCCGCCGTGCTGGGCGCGTATTTCAGGGTGTCGCCGGCGCCCAGCGTGACGCCGCTGGCCAAGGTGATGGTGCCGGTGACGCTGTCGCCGATGACGACGGTGTCGGCGCCCGTCTGGCTGACGGACTGGGCCAGCGCCTCCCGCAGGCTGAAGCCATCGGCGGCGGTGCCGCTGCTCTGGTCGCTGGCGGTGGTGACGTAGATGGTGGAACTGGTCACCGTCACGTCGGCGTTGGTGGTGTTGCCGGACCCGTCGTTCAGGGCATAGCGGATGGTGGCATTGCCGTAGGGGGTGGCGTTGCTGTACTGGATGGCATGCATCAGCGTCGCCACATCGCCACTGGTGGCGCTGGCGGTCAGGTTGATGGTCAGCACGCCGCCGGTGTTGGTGAAGCTCAGCGCATGCCCGTTCACGGTGACCGTGCTGCCGCTGACGCTGACGCTGCTGTCAAAGCTGAACACGTCATTGGCGGTGGCGTCGGCGGACCCGGACGTCACGCGCTGCACCACCAGGCTGCCGCCCGCCCAGCCGGCGGAGTTGTTCTCCGTGTCGCTGACGGACGCGGCCGTGCCCGAATCCAGCCGGACGGCGGTGCTGGCGTCCACCCAGGCGACGGTGTCGCCGCCCAGGTTGGTGATGACCGGGGCGGCGTTGGGGCCGGTGATGGTGATGCTGGCCGTTTCGGTGGCGGAGGAGAAGGCGGTGGTGTTGCCGTTGCTGGCGGTGGAAACCTTGGTGCCGGCTGTCGTCCCTCCAGTCTGGTCCCAGGCGCGGAAAGTGACGGTCGCCGTCCCGGTATAGTTGCTGGTGGTGACCTGGAAATACAGGCGCGTGTTGGCATCCGCCTTCAGCAGCAAGGCGCTGTTATCGGCGACGCTGCCCACGCTGGTCCAGGTACTGCCGCCATTCGTGCTGTACCACCAAGTGCCATTGGCCGTGTCCGTGGCGGTGATGGCCATGCCCACCTGGGCGCTGGCGTCCGCGTCGGTGACGTTGGCGATGCCCGTGCCGTTGGCGACCAGGGATGAGACCAGGGTGCCCACGGCGCCCAAACCTGTGGGGGCCGCCGTTGTGGTGTAGGGCTCGCTGATCAGGGTCGGGGACTTGTTGGCGTCCAGAACCGGCGCGTCGTTGATGGAGGTGACGGTGATGACGCTGGTGCTGTCGGCGGTGCCGGCGACACCCAGGTTGTCGTTGGGCGTCAGCGTGAACGTGGTCTGCTGGGTCGACCCGGCGGCCACCTGGTTGGCGGTGGGGGTGAAGACCAGGGCCTGCAGCGCGGTCTGCAGGGCGGACGCGGTGCTGGCCGTCAGGGTGTAGTGGGTGCTGTCCGTGCTGGTCAGGCCCGTGCCGCTGCTCTGGCTCAGCGCGCCGTTGTTGGCGCTCAGCGTGATGGCGACGCTGTAGCTGGTGGCGCCGACGTTGTTGTCGGTGAAGGTCACGCTGCTGAACGGCGTGGCCGTGCCGGTGTCGTTGGCGGTGCTGGTGTGGGTGCCGCTGATCACCGGGCCCGTGACCGTCACGTTGAAGGTGCGCGTGACGGTGGACGTGCCGTCGCTCACCTGTATGGTGAAGCTGTCGCTGCCGATATAGCCGCCGGTGGGCGCGTAGGTCAGGGTGCCGCCGGGGGTGATGTCGCTGCTGCCCGAATTGGCGGTGGCGCTGGTCAGTGTGAGGGTGCCGTGGCCGGCCCCGCTGGAAACGGTCCAGGTTTCCGTCTGGCTGATGTCAGGGTCGTTGACATGCAGGTAGGAGGTGAGGTCGATGGCCGTGCTGTTGTGCGCGACGGTCAGGCTGGCGGCGCCCGCCTGCACGAAGGCAGGGGCGTCGTTGATCGAGGTGACGGTGATGACGCTGGTGCTGTCGGCCGTGACCGAGCCGTTGTAGACATCGTCGCCGGGGGTCAGGGTGAAGGTAGTGGTCTTGGTCTGGCCCACCGCCACCTGGTCCTTGGTGGGGGTGAAGACCAGGGCCCGCAGGGCCGTCTGCAGGGCGGACGCGGTGCTGGCCGTCAGGGTGTAGTGGGTGCTGTCCGTGTGGGTCAGCCCGGTGCCCGACAGCACGCCGTTGGCGGCGTCCAGGGTGATGTCGACGTGATAGCTGGTGGCGCCGTTCGTGCCATCGACGAAGGTCACGCTGCTGAAGGGCGTGGCCGTGGCGTTGTCGTTGGCGGTGCTGGTATGGGTGGCACCCACCGAAGGCGGCGGCGCTGTGATCGTCAGGCTGGCCCCAACGTCGGCCGTGGAGAAGGCGACGCTGCCGTTGACGTAGTCGGTGGGATCTAAATTGATGCCGTTGGCTCCCACGAACCCGTCCCAGGCGCGGAAGGTGATGGCGTCGCTGATGGTGCCGGAGAAGCTGCTGTTGGTGACCTGGAAGTAAAGCCGGGTATTGGTGTCGGCGGACAGCAGCAGCGCCGACGTGCTGCTGACGGTGCCCACGGCATGCCAATTCGACCCGCCGTCGGTGGTGTACCACCAGGAACCGTTGGTGGTGTTCAGGCCGGTCAGGGCCAGGCCGGGCGTCCCGCTGCCGCTGTCGGTGAAATTGCCGATGCCCGTGGTGTTGACCAGGCTGGAAACCAGGGTGCCGACCGCGCCGGTGGGCGCGGCGGTGTCAGCCTGGCTTTCAGACGTGAGCGTGGGGCTCTTCGTCGCATCCAGCGTCGGCTGCGTTGGCGTGCCGCATAGGCCATTGACCTGCAGATTAAATAAAAACTTGCTCAGGCTTCCAGAATACTTGCTATATGGATCCCATTGCCCATTCGACTGAAATTTGTAGCCGTAGTTATAATGGGCATCCCCTTGATGTCCTGCCGCATAATTAAGAAATACCCCAACAGCCTTCAGGCCATTGGGTGCGGTGTTATTATAAATAGTTATATATTTTGTAGCGAATATGTCGTAAAAATCGCCATTGTCGTTTTGGCTATTGCCGCGCTCATATAGACCGTTGAAGAAATGGTATATCTTGCCGGGTGGGTTGCCATTTATCTTGCCTACGTCTGTGTTGTCCACAGTGGTGCAGCCCAAGCAATGGTCAATGCCCTGCATGCCGGCGACGGTGAAGGGCAGCACCACATCCACCGGCTTGCCGCTGGCGTATTCCATGACCCAATCGCCACCCAGCGCCGCCGGGCCGGTGCGATTGGTCGATGCCGCCACGTCCACGTCATTGCCGAGGTAGCGGGCGAAATCGTCCACGAACTTTTGGCCGGTGGCGTCCTCGGCGATGGAGCAGCCCAGCAGCACGAAATCGCCGCCCGTCTTCAATGATGCACCGATGGCCGCCAGATCCGTGGCGCGGCTGGCCAGATCGGCATCGGTGACCACCTTGTTGCCGCCCAGGATGATGCCGCCGTCGCCACCCTCGGACACCAGGACGACCTGGTCCAGGTTGCTGTATTGGGACAGCGCCTCGGCGATGCCATGGATGGTGCGTTGTCCCGGGCCCAGCAGGATGACGGGCACGGAGGGGTCCATGCCGGCGATCAGGGTCTGGTAGTCGGCGACGCTGGTGTCGACGATCACCACCTCATGCACCGAACTGTTGGTGGTGGTCGCGGCCGGGGTGGTGGCGGTGGACGTGGTGGCGGCGGCCTGCACGGTTTCCGCGGAGGTCTTGCCGGCATCCTTGGTGTCGGTCGCGGTCGTGGTATTCGTGGTGCCGGTCTTCGCCGTGTCTGTGGCGGTCGCGGCGGCGGCCTTGGCGGCCGCATCCAGCAGCGCCTGGGTAGCGACCGCGTCGTGATGGGTGTCGGCCGTATCGGCCGCGGCGGCCTTGGAGACCGTCGCCACCGTGGCGGCGGCGGCGGCGTCGAACATCATGCGCGGTTCAAGGGCCAGTCGCAGGGCGCGGGGGGCGTTCTTGCGGACCGTGGGGCGCGTACCGTCGGGCATGGCGTTCAACTCACCAAAATGGAATAGGCGTCATCGGGGGACGGAAACCCCAACGGCAACCTCTGTGTGAGTAATGCCATCAAGAACTGCAAATTCGCCCCCATGTCGCTTAAACCACAACTTTCCCGATGCTGCCAGTCAAAAACGGAGGGCGAGCCCAACTCCGCCAAGAAAGCAGCGATTGTGATAGATTGTGATAGATTATGATAAGTGGTTCACGGAGTTGATGGGTCAGTCGATTCCCTCGGTCGCCCCTATTCTGAGGGATAGGTCCTAAGAAATGATTACCCAGTAACGACCCCCTTCTTTTCCGGTTCACGGTTTGCCCTGGGCTTTCTTCACTGTGGACCGGTTCCGCAATTAACAGGGAATTAACAAATAACGCCTACCCCTCGACCAGGTCCCTGGCGCCGCCGGGTGGGATTTGTTAGAGAGCGTACGACTGAGCGCATAGGCTTATCGATTTAAGGTGGTGTCGGCGTGGTGCCATTGGCGCCGGGTTTGGACGCTGGTTTAGAGGGGGGTACCGAATGTCCGATCAGGAACAAGCGCTTCATGGGGCCTCGACAAGGTTGGCCGGGGCGGACACCGTCGATCCCACCCTTATGCCCACCCAGGATGGTGAGGCCGTACCCCGTTTTCTGCCATCGCCCGACTTCGCCAATTGGCTGGCCCAGACCGCCGGCAGCCTTGTCCTGTCTACCTATCAATCGGGCCGGCTGATCTTCCTGTATGTCGAGGACGGGCAGTTGCAGGTGCTGGATCGCGTGGTGGGCACGGCGATGGGCTTGGCCCTCAGCAGCCGGCATTTGTGGGTGGGCACGCGCGAGCAGGTGTGGAAGTTCGCGAATACGGGCGTCGCCACCGTCGATGGCAAATTGAAGGACGCCGTCTACATGCCGCGCAAAGGCTATTTTGTCGGGCCGTGCGACACCCATGACGTCCTGGCGGATGTCCGCTTCGGTGGGGAGACGCATGAGCTGGCGTTCATCAGCACGGCGTTCAGCTGTATCGCTGCCCTGGATGAACGCTATAATTTCCGGCCGCTATGGAAGCCGGATTTCGTGCCCATGCTGGTGACGGCCGATTTCTGTCACCTGAACGGCTTCGCCGCCCGCGACGGCGCCATCGCCTATGCCACCTTGTGCGGCCGGACCGTGGAGCCGGGGGGCTGGCGCCAGAATCGCAATGCTGGTGGCATGGTCTGGGATCTAGCGGCGAACGAGCCGGTGGCCACTGGCATGGGTATGCCCCATTCGCCCCGGTGGTATCGGGACCGGCTGTGGGTCCTGAACTCCGCAGCGGGCCAGTTCGGCTACGTCGATGGCGACCGGGGGGGCTTCGTGGCCGTGGTGGATTGCCCTGGCTTCGCCCGCGGCCTGACCTTCGTCGGCGATTACGCGGTGATCGGCCTGTCGCAATTGCGGGCCAACAGCTTCGGGGCCGGCATGGCCTTGACCGATAAGTTGCAGCAAAGCCAGGTGAAGCAGCGATGTGGCCTGCAGATCGTGGATTTGCGTACCGGCCGCAACGCCCATTGGCTGACCATAACGGGGCCGGTGACGGAGCTTTACGACGTGGCCTTCAATCCCGGCGTCCGCCATCCGTATTCGCCGGGGTTCCGCGAACCGGCATTGCATCAGCAGCGCGTGCACCTGCCCTTGGATTCCCGCTTTCCCCATCCCTATAGCCAGGGCGTGCAGCCCCTGGCAACCAAGCCGCAGGCGCGGCGGGAGGGCGCCATTTCCCCGTCGGATGCGGTGGACGGCGCCATCGCGACCGCCGGTGACGGGGCGCCCGCTTCGTAACGGGCGTCCCGTCGCCTGGTTTACGGACGGGTGGGATAAAGCCCGTTGACGCAGATGATGTAGTTGATGGGTTGGACGGGCAGACCCAGGTTAAGGGCCACCCCGCCACCCGTATTGCCGATCGTGACCGTGCCGCCGGTGATGCCGCCGCCGCCTCCCGTGACAGGGACGCTGATGGTGCCCGCAGCCGTGCCGGTGACGGTGGCGGTGCCGGTGACGGTGGTGGTGCCGGTAATGGTTACGGAACCGTTCGGACCCAGAGGAATGGCCGGGGTGTTGGCCGACGGCGCGAAAATCGCTGTGCTGACCCCGCCCGTAGTGATTAACGCGTTTGCGCTGGGCGTCGGACCGCGTCCAGCGGTGTTGCTCGTCCCGATATTGGCGGTGCCGGTGCCGGTGACGCTGCCGGTGCCGGTGATGCTGCCCGAGGCGGTGACCGGAACGCTGATCGTGCCGCTGGCCGTCATGGCGCCGCCCGACCCGCCGCCGCCCGTGGGGGTGAAGACGGCGGCGTGGGTGTGCGTCGGCATATTGTTGACGCTGATAAACACCGGGTTGCCAAACAGTCCGGGGGCGGGGTTGACCGTGCCCTGCGGCGTGAACGGGCCGTTGGTGCTTACCGCGCCGATGGCCGCCCGGTTGCGCAGGTCGGGCAGGCCGAAGGTGCCTTGGGCTTGGCTGCCGCCGTAAATGTTGCCGATCAGGGAAAACAGGGCCTGGTACTGGGAAATCTGGAGCGTCCGGCCATCGCAGGGCAGCCAGTCCTGCGGCACCCAAGGCACGGCCCACAACATGACCGTACCGATATAAGAATCTGCCATGATTCGGCCTCGTCTCAGTTGAAAATTTATGCAGGGAAATGACGGCGCCGGAGGTGGCGCGATTGTTGCGGGTAATTTACGCCGCGCGCACAATTTTTACGCAAAAAGACGAGAGACAACAACTCAAAAATGACTAAAAATGATATTTCTATCTTGAGAAATAAAATATAAGAACCCGTCACATCTTGTGAGTTTGCGTGGATTACTGCGAACGTATTACCGCGTTCGCACAATGTTGTCGCCGCGACTCCGCGTAGATACCCCTTCGATAAAACGGCCCCCTCAGGGGAGGGGGCCGGAGAAGGCTTAGTCGCGGGAGGGGAAGATGCCGTTGAGGCAGATGATGTAGTTCATCAGCAGGGTGGGCAGTTTCAGATCCACGGGGGCGTTGCTGCCGGTAATACCGATGGCAACGGTGCCGCCGGTGATGCCGCCCGTCGAACCAGTGACAGGCAGGCTGATTGTTCCGGAAACGGTTCCGGAAACCCCGCTGCAGGTTCCGGTCACGCTGACGGCGTCGGCGGCGCCAACGCGGACGGGCGTGCCGCTGGTAGTGTAGATCTGCGATCCGGCACCGCCATGGGTCAGCAAGGCGCCTTCGGTCAGGGTCTGCGATTTCGCGCCGGGCGCGGTGGTGCCGATCTTGGCGCTGCCCGTGCCGCTGATGGTGCCGCTGCCGTCGCTGAAGGTCAGGCTGACCGGGCCGGATGCGACGGCGCTGCCGCCACTGGCACCACCGGTGCCGGTGAACGTGGCCGTGTGGGTGTGGGCCGGCAGGTTGCCGGCGGTGAGGGTCACCGGGTTGCCCAACTGGCCGGGGGTGGTGCTGGGGGCCCCGCTTTGCAGGCCGACATTGTTGATTTGCGGCGCGCCGACGGGAACACGCTGCCGCAGATCGGGCAGGGCGAAGGTGCGGATGCCGTCGCCGCCATAATAGGTGCCGATGATCGCGAACAAGGCCTGATATTGGCTGATCTGCAAAAGCCGACCGTCGCAAACCGCCCAGTTGCTGGGGATCCACGGTGCGGACCACAGCATGACGGTGCCGATAAAGGAATCCATGGTTTTTCCTCGCTTTTATGGCGTTGGCCCGGCACGTGCCGGGGCAATACGAAATGCCCGCCGAACGGGTATTTATGTTTATTATGCGCAAGCTTTACGGGATACGAGGCTGGACCACAACCATAAAATGAGGGATGTGGCGTAATGCGTGGATTATCGTAGGAGCCCCATGTCCCTGCTATCAGGGGGCGAGTGGTGCGCGCCGAAGATCTTGCAATGGCCCCGTGGAGCCTGAGGGCTGGAAGCCGAGGCGGTGGTAAAGGCGGATGGCGGGATTATCGAGGCGCACCGCCAGCGTCAGGGCCACGTTGACCGCGTCGGCGGCGGCCGCCAGCGCCGCCAGCAGGCGTCCACCATGCCCCTGACCCCGCAAGCCGGCATCGATCACGATGTCGACCAAGCGGCCCTGGGCCCACGCCATCCGCCAATAGCCGATGGCCTTGCCCCGGTGCTCGATGATTTGCAGGCGGCTTTCGGGGAATTGCGCGGCATGGCCCGCCAGACGGCCCCGCACCTGCATGGCCACCAGGGGGCCGGCGATCTCGGCCGGCAAGGGGCCCAGGATCGCCTGTATGTCCTGCGCCATCAACGTCTCGACCCAGACCTGGTCTTGCGCGCCGGCGTCACGGTGCGCCAAATCCGGGGCGTGACGAGCCAGGGCGGCGGCGAAAGCGGATTCCACAGGCTCGAGCATAGGCATGACATTTCTTGGATGAGGGGCGCCATCGCGTCACCATCATGCGATGCTATGGTTGCAAAAGCAAACGATTGCCATCGTAAGGGTGGCTGGCTGTTCAGGGCGCCAAGCGATCCCCCAGGACGCGGGCATAGGTGCCCAGGCGGGCCTCCAGGTCCACAGGCACCTCGCAGGTGTAGCGCAGCGTGCGCTCCACCTCCTCGAAGCTGCGGATCAGGTAATCGCGGCGCTGCACGATCTCCGCCCGCTGCTGGCGCTTGTCGGGATCGGTGACGTCGGCCGGGATGGCCTGGAGTTCGTTGGTGGCCTGGGATACCAGGTCGCCCACCTCCCGCTGGCGATGGGCCAGGCTTTTCAGCCGAGCGATGACATCGCCGCGCTGGCGGTTCACCTCCTCCACGATGCCGGCGAAGGCCTTGGGGTACACGGCGGCCCGCCGGGCCTTGGGCACCTTGTCGGCGAAGGCGGCCAGGGTTTTCTCCCCCTCCTCGGTCGGCACGTCGCGGGGCGACACGGCCAGCACCACGGCGGCCACGGCCTTGTCGCGCCGCCAGTCCGGCTGATCGGGCAGGGCGGGGCCGTTCCAGTAGGTGGCGCCGGTCAATTCCGGCACCAGGCGCTGGTGGCACGGCCAGTCCGGGTCCGCCTGGGGCGGGGCGGCGCGCGCCGTCAGGGACGCCCCGCCGATGAGGGCGGTAAGCAGAAGGGCCACCGGAACCGTGACGCGCATCCTTGTCCTCCCTGGCGGGTTAGTCGCCGCCGCCCCGGCGGGCCAACAGGCCGCGGCCGGGATCGTAGCCCCAGACCGCCATGATCATGAACAGCAGGGTGCAGCCGGCCACCACCCCCGCCGCCAGCGGGTCCGCCTGGCCGTACAGGGCGAAGCGGATCAGCTCCACCGCGTGGCTGAAGGGATTGGCCTGGCATATCCAATAGAGCGTCAGGCTGCTCTCCTTCACCCGCCATAGCGGATAGAGGGCGGACGAGGCGAAGAACATGGGGAAGATGACGAAGTTCATCACCCCGGCGAAGTTCTCCAGCTGGCGGATGAAGGACGACAGCACCAGGCCCAGCGCCCCCAGCATCAGGCCCGACAGGATCAGCGCCGGCAGCACCGTCAGATAGCCCAGCGGCGGCGGCTCGATCTCCCAGAACCAGGCGATGCCGAGGAAGATGTAGGCCTGAACCACCGACACCACGACGCTGGCCAGCAGCTTGGCCGTCAGCAGGAACCAGCGGGGGAAGGGGCTGACCAGCAGGGTCTTCATGCTGCCCATTTCCCGGTCGTACACCATGGAAAGCGAGCTTTGCATGCCGTTGAACAGCTGGATCATGGCCAGCAATCCCGGGGCGATATAGACCTCGTACGGGATATAGGTGTCATAGGGCGGGATGATGGAAACGCCCAGGACGAAGTGAAAGCCCGCCGCGAAGATGGCCAGCCACACCAGCGGCCGCACCAGGGCGGACAGGAAGCGGCCGCGCTGTTGCGTCCAGCGCAGCGCCTCGCGTTTCACGATGCCGCCCAGGCAGCGCAGGTATTGGACCGGGGTCATCGCCCGCCCCCTTCCCGCCGCTGGCCCGTCAGGGTGTCGAAGGTGGCGCGCAGCGTGGTCACGCCGGCCCGCGCGGTCACCTCGGGCACGGGGCCCTGGTCCAGCACCTGGCCCTGGTGCAGGACGATGACCTTGGCCGTGTCGTCGGCCTCATCGATCAGGTGGGTGGCCCACAGCACCGCCAGGCCGCGCTGCCGGCACAGATGGCGGACATGCTCGATCAGGAAGCGGCGGCTTTCGATGTCCAGGCCAACGGTGGGCTCATCCAGCAGCAGCAGGGCGGGGTCATGTACCAGGGCGCGGGCCAGTTCCACCCGCCGGCGCTGGCCGCCGGACAACTGGCGCACCCGGGCGTCGCGCCGGTCGGCCAGGCCCACCCGCTCCAGCTCTTCCTCGATGCGGAGGCGCGCGCGCGATCCGGCCATGCCGTGCAGGCTGGCGTGATAGGCCAAGTTCTGCCGCACCGTCAGATCCAGGTCCAGCGTGGACTGCTGGAACACCACGCCCATGGCCGCCAGGGCGGCGGAGGGCTGGCGCCGGATGTCGTGGCCGAAGACGGCGACGCGCCCCTGCCGGCTGTGATAGAGGCGGGTGACCAGGGCGAACAGGGTGGTCTTGCCGGCGCCGTTCAGGCCCAGCAGCGCCGTGAAATCGCCGGGCGCGATGCGGAAGCCGACATCGCGCAGCGCCGGACGCGCGCCGAAGGAATGGCTGAGGCCGGAAACCTCCAGGGCGGCGGCCGAGGAGTCGTTCAAGGCGCCACCACCACGCCCCAGGGCAGGCGGCCCACCGGCACCGATTTCACCACCTTGAGTGCGTCCACGTCGATAACCGACAGGTCGTTGCTGACGCCGTTGGTGGTGTACAGCCGCTTGCCGTCACCGGAAAAGGCCAGGTTCCACACCCGCTGGCCCACCAGCAGGTACTTCTTGACCTGATAGCTGTGGGTGTCGATGACCGCCACGCGGTTGGCGGGGCCCAGCGCCACGAAGGCGGTGTTGCCGTCGGCGGTCAACTGGATGCCCACCGGCTGGATGGATTCCTTCGGCACCCCGGGGATCTCGAAGCGGATGGTCTGGATGACCTTGCGCTGGGCGGCGTCGATGATGCTGACGGTGCCGCCCACCTCCGCCGACACCCACACCAGCGACCCGTCCTTGGTCCATTGCGCCACGCGTGGCCGGCTGCCCACCAGCACGTTGGCCAGCACCGCGTGGGTTTGGGTGTCGATGAAATGGGCCATGCTGGTGGTTTCGGAGGTGTTCACCAGGATCTTGCCGTCCGGGCTGATGCCCATGCCCTCCGGCTCCACCCCCACCGGGATCTCGGTGGCGATGCGGCCGGACGCGATGTCCAGCACCGACACCATGTTGTCGTTCTCGTTGGACACGTACAGCGTCTTGCCGTCCGGGCTCAGGGTGAACAGCTCGGGGTCCGGCCCGCTGGGCAGGGTGCGGGTGACGGTCAGGCTGGCCAGATCCAGCACTTCAATGTGGTCGGCGTCGCTGGTGCAGATGTAAAGCGCCTTGCCATCCTTGGACAGGGTGATGCCCCGGGGCCGCGCGCCCACCTTCACCGTCTTGATGACGGCCAGGGTGTCGGCGTCCACCACGGTGATCGTGTTGTCCTTCTCATTGGACACCAGCAGCCGCTCCGCCAGCGCGGGGGTGGCGGACAGCAGGGCGACCACCGCCAGGGTGGCTTTCATCATCAGCTTGGATGGCATGTCGTCTCCGGCTGGTCAGGGCCCAGCGTGTCCAGTTCCGATGTCTCGTGCAGGAAGCCCGGCTGCGGCGAGACGGACACCAGCGACCGCGCGTCGGCCAGCAGCACCGGCTGGCGCAACTGCCCGTCCCAGGCGCGGAAGCTGAGCCGCGCGCCCTTGAAGGCCGCCAGCTCGAACTCCGGCTTGCGCAGGTAGGCGGTCATGGCCGCCCCCTCCACGCTGCCGCCCCGGGTCGCGGCCTCGCCCAGGGCGCGTACCGCCATCCAGGCGCCGTAGTCCCGCTCCGTCATCCAGCGGCCCGCCTGCTTCAGGAAGCGCGCCTGCAGTTGCGTGGCGCCCCATTGCTCGAAGGGGCGGGCCCAGGCGGCGGGCACCAGGCCCTGCGTGCCGGCCACCGGCCGCGGGTCGGTGGCGCGATAGCCCAGTTCATCGCCGAAATTGTCGCCCTCGTCCGCCACCACCAGCACATCGTACTTGATGCCTTGCGTGAAGCGCGCCACCTCCGCCCCGATGGCGTAATGACCGGTGTCGGTGCGGCGGGCGCCGGGGTCATAGGTCCACGGCTTGTCCGCCACGATCTTCAGGCGGAACTTGCGCGCCGACTTGCGCAGCGCGTCGGCGTACAGCTTGTCCTCCGGGTTGGGGCCCGCCACCAGCAGGATGTCGCGCCAGTTCTTCACCGCCAGGTACTGCATCAGCGCGTCGGCCAGCATGGCGCGGCTGGGCAGCAGGTGCAGGACGTTGCGCCGGCATTTGTCGCCGCGCAGGGCGTCGTCGGTGGTGGTGGCGTCCAGCAGGGTGGCGTCCTTGGCTTCGGCCAAGTCGGCCAGGCGCAGCAGCAGGTCCGCCGGCACGTCGGTGACGAAGGCTCGGTAGCCCTGGGCCACCAGCCGCTTGAAGGCGGCGACCACCGCGTCCGCATCGGGCTCCAGCGCCTCTTCCAGGTGATAGGCCTGGTGGATGAAGCGGCCGGTGGTGGTGTTGTCGGCCAGCGCCAGCCGTGCGCCCTGCACCCCGTCGTCGTCCGGCGGCTGGTCCAGGAAGCTCTGGGGCAGCACCCGCTTCTGCGTCAGCGCCAGATAGGCGATGTTGGCCACCGGGTCGGCTTTGGCGGGGTCGGGCTTGGCGGCTTCGGGCTTGGTTGGGCCGGGTTTGGTGTCCGGCGCCTTCGCCGGCGGCCCGGCATAGGCCACAGGTCCGGCCATTAGCAGGCCGGCGAGAAGGACGCCTATCAAACCATGGCGGCGGTTGGACATCTCCGCCGTCTCCTTGAGTGTCAGACCAGAGACTGGTGTCAGACCAGGGACCATGGCCCGATAATGGCCCCTGGCATCCTGGGCCGCCATAGGAAATCAGGGCCGGAAATCAGGGCGCTGTCTCATTCTATAGTCGTAGAGGGGGCGGGTTGACAGGGGTGAAGCCGGCGGCCCGATAATGGATTGCGAAACCAGGAACAACCTGGGCCCGGTCCCTTGGACCGGGCGTGGAGGATGCCCCCGATTCCGGATCAGATCATGAGCATGACGCGCCGTCGCCTGTTGGGCCGCCTGCTGGCCATGGGCGCGATGGCGGGCGTGGTGGCGGGGGTGGCGTCCCGCGGCGCGCGGGCGGCGGCGGTGCCGTTGCGCGTGGGGGTGCTGCGCTATGGCACCGTGTCGTGGGAACTGGACGTGATCCGCCGCCATGGGCTGGACACGGCCCACGGCATCGCCCTCGTTTCGCAGGAGTTCGCCACGGGCCAGGCGACTCAGGTCGCTTTGCAGGCGGGCCAGGTCGACACCATCGCGGTGGATTGGCTGTGGGTGGCGCGGCAGCGCGCGGCCCAAGGACCAGGGGGCGGCGCCGACTGGACCTTCATCCCCTTCTCCAACGTCGCCGGCGCCGTGATGGTGCCGGCCGGTTCCCCGGTGGCCACGCTGGCCGACCTGGCCGGCCGCCGCCTGGGCATTGCCGGCGGGCCCTTGGACAAGAGCTGGCTGATCCTGCGCGCCTATGCCCGGCGGCAGGCGGGCATCGACCTGGATCGGACGACGGAAAAGACCTTCGGGGCGCCACCGCTGTTGGCCAACGCGCTGGCGGCCGGGCGGCTGGATGCCCTGCTGACCTATTGGCCGTTCGCCGCCAAGGGCCAGGCGGCGGGCCAGCGCACCCTGCTGACGGTGGGGGACGCGGTGGCCGGCCTGGGCATCCAGGGCACGCCACCCATCGTGGGCTATGTCTTCTCCGAACGCTGGGCCAAGGCCAACAGCGCGGTGCTGGATGGCTTCATCGCCGCCAGCCGCCAGGCCCGCGCGCTGCTGACGGAAAATGAGGCGGAGTGGCCGTTGCTGCGTCCCCTGGCCGACGCCGGCAGCGACGCGGAGTTCCACACCTTGCGCGACTGGTACCGGCGCGGCATTCCCCCCACTGGGGCCCCGCCGAATGGGACGCGGCCGCCCGGCTGTACCAGGTGCTGGCGGCCGTGGGCGGCCCGGCGCTGGTGGGCGATGGCGGCGACACGTTGCCGGCCGGCACCTTTTGGCGGGCGTCATCTTGGTAGGTCGGGGGCGGGCTTGGCTGGTCCGCGCGCTTTCCATCCTGGTCCTGCTGCTCTTATGGGAAGGGGCGGGCCGCCTGGCCGCCAGCCCCCTGGCGCCGCCGGCCTCGACCGTGCTGGCCACCCTGGCGCGCGAGGTGGCGTCAGGCGCCTTGCCCCATCATGTCGGCATCACCCTGGCGCGGGTGGCCGCGTCCTTCCTGTTGGCCATGGTGGCAGGCACGGCCCTGGGTTTGGCCATGGGGTGGTGGCGTACGGTGGACTTGTGGCTGGACAGCGCGCTGCTGCTGCTGCTGAATTTGCCGGCCCTGGTGCTGATCGTCCTGCTTTATGTCTGGTTCGGCCTGACGGAGGCCGCGGCCATCGCTGCGGTGGCCCTGAACAAGCTGCCCACCACCGCCGTCACCGTGCGCGAGGGCGTGCGCGCGCTGGACCGGGACCTGCTGGAGATGGGGGGCGCCTTCCGCTTCGGCCGCGCCGCCACCCTGCGCCATGTCGTGCTGCCGCAGCTGCAGCCCTATCTGTTCGCCGCCACCCGGTCGGGCCTGGCGCTCATCTGGAAGATCGTGCTGGTGGTGGAACTGCTGGGCCGTAGCGATGGCGTCGGCTTTCAGATTCAGGTCTATTTCCAGCTGTTCGACGTGGCCCAAATCCTGGCCTATTCCCTGGCCTTTATCCTGATCGTCCAAATCATCGAATGGGCGGTCTTCCAACCCCTGGAACGCTGGGCCACCCGATGGAAGGCGTCATGACCCGGCTGACCGTCGACATCCGCGAGAAGCGTTTGGCCGGGCGCGCGGTGCTCGGCCCCGTTTCCTTCGGCCTGGACGCCGGCGAGGTGGTGGCCCTGGTCGGCCCCTCTGGCTGTGGCAAGAGTACGCTGCTGCGCCTGATCGCCGGCTTGGACCGGGACCTGGCCGGCACCGTGCGGTGGAGCGGGGAGAGGCCCCGCCTCGGCGTTGTCTTTCAGCAGCCGCGCCTGCTGCCCTGGCGCACGGTGCGGCAGAATCTGGACCTTGCCGGAGCCGATGACGCGGAGGCGACGCGCCTGCTGGAGCGGCTGGGCCTGGCGGCCAAGGCGGATGTGTGGGCGTCGCAGCTGTCACTGGGCATGGCCCGCCGCCTGGCGCTGGCCCGCGCCCTGGCGGTGGACGCCCAGGCCCTGCTGTTGGATGAGCCGTTCACGTCGCTGGATGAAGGCAACCAGCGCCTGGCCCGCGCCGTCCTGGCGGAACATCTGGTGCGACGGCCGGTGCCCACCCTGCTGGTGACCCATGATCTGGCGGAGGCGGTGGCCCTGGCCCACCGGGTGCTGGTCCTGTCCCCCGGCCCCGCCCGCCTGCTGTTCGACCAGGCGGTGCCGCCCGGGGTCCGTACCGACCCCGCCCTGGCGGCAGCCACCGTGGCCGCCTTGCGCGACCTGGCCCGTTAGGACAGGTTGCCCAGGCCGTAAAGCAGCTCGCTGAGTTGCTCCAGTTGCTCCGGCAACGCCGCCGCCGAGCCCTGCAGCGCCTCCTCCAGCGCTTCCTTGGACGGATAGGCTTCGTGGAAGGTCAGCAGCGTCTTTCCGCCCTGGTCCGTGAAGGTCACGGTGGTGATCGCGCCTTCCTCGCCTTCATCGTTGGTCCAGACGATGCGCTCGTTCGGCACCACCTCCAGATACTTGCCGTAAAAGGCCATGGTGTCCGAACCGCCGAAGGCGAATTCCAGCCGATACTTTCCGCCGGTGCGGACATCCATATCGCACGATACCAGCGACATACCGGATACCGACTTGGGCACCCACCAGCGCTGGAACAGCGCCGCCTGGCTCCACGCCCGGTAAACCGTGCTCGGCGGCGCATCGAATGTCCGTGTTATGACGAGTTCGCGGTCGCCCCTGCGCTCGACGGACGTGGGGTTCCGCGCGCCGCCAGCACCCTCAATATGCTCAGTCATCGCTTTCCTCCCGTCTCAATTCGCTGATGATCTCGTCCAATGCGTCAAAGCGGGCCTCGAAGTGCTTGCGATGCGCCTCGATCCATTCGGCCTCCGCCCTCAGGCCGTGCTTCCCCAGCGTGCAGGTTCTCACCCGCCCGACCTTCCGCGTGATGACCAGCCCCGCCCGTTCCAGAACCTGGATGTGCTTCTTCATGCCGGTCAGCGTCATCCGGAACTGATCGGCGAGGCTGGTGATCGACGCATCCCCGCGGCCCAGCTGATCAATGATCCCGCGGCGGGTCGCATCGGACAGCGCTGCGAACGAGAGATCGAGGGAAAGATCCGAACACTGAACCATGTGGTTCAGTGTATGGCCAAATTACCGCACGCGCAAGGCTTGGCCTGTCACGGCGGTGGCTTCTAGCCGACCTTCTTCGCGCGGCGGCGTGCCGGGCTCTGCGCTTTGGGCGGGGCGGTGGAGGCCCGCACCACCAGCTCGTGCGGTACCAGGCGGTGGGGTACGCCGGCATCGCCGCGTGGCCGTTCCATCAAGCGGGAGATCAGCAGGTCCGCCGCCTCCTCCCCCAGGCTGCGCATGGGCTGGCGCACCGTGGTCAGCGGCGGCCAGGTCATGCTGGCGACGGGGCAGTCGTCATACCCGGCCACGGACAGATCCCCCGGCAGGCTGAGGCCCCGCGCCTGGGCGACGACGATGACGGCGGCCGCCATCTCGTCATTGCAGGCGAAGATGGCGGTGGGGGGCTCGGCCAGGGACAGCAGCCGTTCGGCGCAGGGCAGGGCGGAAGGGAAGGTGAAGGCGCCCTGCTCGATCAGGTCCGGGTCTTCGGGAATGCCCAGCTCGGCCAGGGCGTCGCGATAACCCAGATAGCGGCGGTCGGTGGCGCCATGGTGGGCCGCGCCCTTGATCAGGCCGATGCGCCGGTGCCCCAGGCACAGCAGGTGGCGGGTGAGGGCGGCGGCGGCCTGGCGCTCATCGATCCAGACGGAGGAATAGGTGTCGCCGCCGCTCTGCGCCGTCACCCGCACCAGGGGTATGCCGCTTTCCGCCAGGACCGACAGGACGCGCGGCTCATCGGTGATGGGGGCGGTGAGCACGACGCCGTCGGGGCGCAGCCAGTCCAGCACGGCGCGCACCCGGCGTTCCACGTCCTGGCCGCGATAGTCGATCTCCTCGATCAGCAAGTGATAGCCGCGGGCGCGGCAGCGGTTCAGCAGGCCGACCTGGATTTCCATGGTGTAGGGGCCGGCCGGGTCGCCGTAGAGGTGACCCAGCAGGTAGGAGCGTTTGCCGGCCAGGGTGCGCGCCGACATGTTGGGGTGGTAGCCCAGGTCATGGATGGCCTTGAGAACGCGGTCCAGGGTGGCGCGATTGACGTAGGGCTCGCCATTCAGCACGCGGGACACGGTCTTGATGGAAACCCCGGATTCACGGGCGACGTCGATGATCGTCGGCTTCCGGGCCTCATTTTCCATGCGCACTCAACTCCCATCGTCAAGACCCCCGAAGATCAGGGTCACTACCCTTGTAATGGCATAAAAAGAAAGGGCGGCACGATCGCAATCATGCCGCCCGGAGTGGGCGCATAGTCCCCGGGGAGAGGGTATGCGCAGAAGGGAGATCAAGAAGAAGAAACGGGAAGCGGCCGCTGGGGCCGCCGCCCCGTCATCGGGAACCTTCGGCGAAACGGGTGCCAAGGGTTCCCAGGGTCCACGGGGCCGGTCCGGATGCCCAGTCTGGGTTATCCAGTCCGGCCCCGCAGGTCACAGGCATCAGCCGCCGAACTTGAACCGGCCGCCCAGCATGAACCGGCGACCCGAGTTCATGTAGGTGAAGGGCTGGTTCTTGTACTGCAGGTAGGTCTCCTGAGACTCGCCGGTCAGGTTGACGGCCTCGAAGGTGATGCCGAACTCAGGCGTGAACTGATAGGCGAGCTGGGCGTCCAGCTGGCCGTAGGGCCGGCTGAACACGCCGTAGGTCACGGCCTTGTTGGTGGTGGCGTCCAGGATGGCGAAGGTGGAGCCGATGGCGTCGCCGTTCACCGCGCTGGACCGCCAGCTATAGGACAGCCGGGCTTCCAGGCCGTTCTTCTGGTAATAGGCCTGCGCCGTCAGGGCGTGCAGCGACACGCCGGGGATGGGCAGGTCCTGGGCGAAGGACGTGGACGTCGACGAGGTGGACAGCGAGTAGGTGTAGTTGGCGTTGAAGCCCACGCCGAAGTCGAAGGCGTACTGCGCCCCGACCTCGAAGCCCTTGATGCTGCCGCCGGCGCCGTTGCTGGGGGCGGTGAAGCCCGCGGTGCTGCCGCCGAAGTCGTCCATCACGGTGATGGAGGTGGTCTGCGTCTGGATGAAGGTGTCGATGGACTTGTAGAAGCCGCCGAAGGTCAGGGCGCCCTGGGTGCCGAAATACCATTCGTAGCCGATGTCGATCTGGGTGGCGCGGAACGGGTCCAGGTTCGGGTTGCCGCCGCTGCCGCCCACGAAGGCGAAGCCCTGCTTGCCGGCGCTGTTGGTTTCACGGGTGAAGTTGTACTGCGCGCCGGTGCCCAGCTGGTACGGGCTGGGCGGGGACATGACGCGGGCGGCGGAGAAGCGCACCTTCTGGTCCGGCGCCACGTCCAGAACCAGGTTCATGCTGGGCAGGATGTCGGTGTAGTGCCGTTCCGCGGTGATGACGTCCGGGTTGGTGATGGCGTTGGAGCCGTCCCAGGACTCGTCGGAGATGTAGATGGGGTTGGCGGGCAGGGCGCCGGCCGTCACCTTCTGCACCGTGTCGACGATGCGGGCGCCGATGTTCAGGTGGAAGCGGTCCTCCTTGCTGCCCATATCGGCCATGGCGTAGCCGGAGGCGCGCTGGCTTTCGATGACGAAGGAGTTGATGGGGTCGCGCACCATCTTGCCCGGGAACTGCGGGAAGTTGCCCTGCAGCCATTGCACCGGGTTCTGCATCTGGGACAGGTTCTGCACCAGGATGCTGCTGCCCGCGTTGCCGGTGGGGAAGAAGTTGCTGATCAGCTGCGCCCGGTTGGGCGCCGTCAGCGCCGTCTGGGCCGGGATGACCGGCGGGGTCTGCGACGGCGCCCCGGTCGCGCCCACGAAGTTGCCGCCGGCGGTGGCGCCGGTGGCGGGGTTGGTCAGGCCTTCGTTCAGGATGGCCGGATCCATGTAATAACCGTAGGTGCCGTAGCAGGTGCCGTTGCTGCAGTATCCGGTCTGGCCGGCCGAGGATTTGTCCAGCTCGTAGTGCGACAGGGCGTAGTTGATCTTGTCATCGGTGTAGCGCACGCCGACGGTGAAGGTGGTCTTGACCGCCTTGATGAAGTCGGCGTCATACTCGCCATCGGCGTGGCCGGACCACAAATCATCCTTGGAGTGGATGTTCCACGCCCAGGCCGACTTGAAGACGGCGTTGCGCGGGTTGCTGATCAGGTCGGCATAGGGCGCGTTGTACGACACCGACGGCAGGGTGCCGTTGTTGACGTAGTTGAAGGAATAGGCCGGGCCGTGGCTGATCGGGCTGCTGCCGCCCGGGGCCAGGGGGTTCAGCGGGGCGTTGCAATAGCCGTTGGGGCTGGTGGCGCAGGGCTGGGCGGCGTTGTACTGGGAATACTCCACGTCCTGCTGCGCGCTGTCGGAATTGTATTCCGAGGTGGCGTAGGTGACCTTGAACTTGGCGCGGAACGGCCCGCCATTGTCCCACTTGCCGCCCAGGTGGAAGTTGTCCGCCGTCACATGGACGTTCTGCACGTCGCTGTCGCCTTCGGCGCCCAGGGCGCGGATGGTGGCGGACTTGATGACGCCGTTGCTGTCGATGTCATAGGGCTGGCTGGGGTCGATGCCCAGGCCCAGGCCGTTGGAATTGAACCACACCTTGTTCGACGCCTCCTGGGTCAGGATGTCGTAGGTGGAATGCAGCCAGTCGGCGTTCAGGGTCAGGCTGTCGGTGACGGCGTAGTCGACGCCCAGCTGGCCGCTGATGCGGGTGCGGTCGGTGTCGCGGTCGGTGAAGTAGAGCAGTTCCGGCGAGATATAGGTCCGCGGGATGGTCGCCATCGGGTTGGTCGACGTGCCGGCGGCGGGCTCGATGGCCCAGCCGGCGCGGTTCTGGCCCTGCATCACGTCGGTGTGGGTGTCCGTCTCGGAATAGGAGAACGCCGCCGTGATGCCGATCTTGTTGTTGAAGTTGTAGCTGCCGACGATGGCCCCGATGGGGGTCCAATTCTCCATGCGGGCGTGCTCGCCCGTGGTCATGCGGAAGTTGCCGCCCAGGGTCCAGCCCTGTGGGGCGTCCAGCGCGGAGCGGGTCTTCAGGTTGATGATGCCGCCCATGCCGCCCTCGACCAGGCTGGCCTGGGGCGACTTGTAGACGTCCACGCCGGCGATCAGGTCGGACGGGATGGCCTCCAGCGAATTGGTGGCGGTGCCGCCACCGCCGCCGGACCCTTCACCCGAGGCGTAGGCTTCCAGGCCGGACAGGAAGGGTTCGTCGTTCAGCACCGTGACGTTCTGGCTCAGGCCGCGGATGCGGACGCGGGTGCCCTGGCCATTGTCGCGGTCGATCTGCACGCCGGAAAGGCGCTGCAGCGATTCCGCGATGTCCTGGTCGGGCATCTTGCCCATGTCTTCGGCGGTGATGGATTCGATGATCAGATTCGATTGGCGCTTGTTCTCCAGCGCGTCGGCCAGCGACTTGCGAAAGCCGGTGACGACGATCTCCTCGACGCCGCCCTGGTCGGCCGGGGTCCCGGCCTGGGGGGCGGCACCTTGGGGATCGGGGGCCGCGGCTTGCGGGGCGCTCTGCGCGAAGGCGGCCGGTGCCGCCAGGATGGCGACGGAGGCGGCTCCCATCAACAGCCGCCGCAACGTCTTCAACTCTCCGTACATGAGGGGTCCCTCCCTGCGGGATATTCGTGGGTGCGCGAACCCGGCCGCTGGCCACGGTTCCCCCTGCAACCCCTGGTTTTTGGGCGCAGATCGGGGAACGGCACAGCGCTGCTGTCCGGTCGCGATGAATCTACCGTCTACTGGAATAAGGGCATGCCGATCTCACGGTCGGCTGGGCCCTTTCCCTCCCGTTACCGGAAGGGGTCAACCAGCGCTAACTATTGTGAGTGTGTCCATGACAGGATCGGCAGAATGCATGCGCGTTCATGTCTTTCTCCTCCCGAAGATGTAGTTATTTTTACTTGATAACCAGGCTCACCTTTGCCGGCGTCAGGCTCATGAATTGCCTGTAGGGTACGGAAATTTATTGCCGTCAACCTAGACCGTTGGCGACCGTAGTGCCCGCATCAAACGCCAGCCATGTTATTAATAGTTGCGCTGACAGCGTTGTCAACTCGATTCTATTTTTTGCTTTTTTTATTGCAACTGTCCCCCAACACATAAAGTGGCCATCCAACGCACCAAATGGCCAAACTTCCATCACATAAAGTGGCCAAGCATTGAAATTGCTGGGGAATTTCCGGCCGCGCGGGGAGGGTGCTGGGATAATTTATGCACGCCCCTGGGCGTGCTGTGCGGATTAGGGCGCCTGCGAAGAGACCTTGGCCGGACCAGCGATCATGACTGGGTCACGTCGCTGATTGCCCAACCATTTCCTGATAGACATCCCGGAAACGGCGACTGGTGATATCGGCGTCTTCCTCCACCGCCGCTCTTTGAGCCCGGACGGCGAGGTCCAACCGTTGCTCCTCATCGCCGAGGATTTCCTCTAGCTCAGCCGCCAAGGCCACAGCATCGGTTGGTTGAACCACTCGTGCCGCCCGAGGGGCCCATTCGGCTAGATGCCCCACCGCGGTCCCCACCGTTGGAACGCCGGCGATCGCGGCCTCCAATACAACCAATGGGCCCGCTTCGAAACGCGATGTCACCACCAATAGGTCCGCCCGCTCGAAAAAGTCCCTGATAGCTTCACGGCGTAGAAAACCGTGATGGCGAACCTGCCCGTCCAGGCCCAACTCCGACACGCGGCGCATTAAAGAGCCATCGCCCGGGATATCAATGCCGATGAGGTCCAGTTCGAAAGCGACACCAGCCGCCTTCAACCGGGCAGCCGCCTCCAGCAGCATGGCATGATCCTTGGCCGGAGTAACGTGTGCCACATGCAACAGCTTAGCCGGTACCGCCGGATCACGGCGGCGAGGCGCCCGCAGCGGCCACTCATTCAGCGCCACGCCCAAGGGCAGGCGTAACGCCGGGTATCCTCTCTGCGCCAATAAGCGGACCACGGGTTCACTCTGACCAGCGACACGCCCAGCGTGGGCCAGGGCCCACCGCAGAAGCATCCGGGCGACGGTGGACAGTTGGTCTCCGTACTTCACATCCGGAAAACCCACCAGCTCATAATTGGCGAAATAAAGCAGAACCGGCACCCGCAGCAGCCGGCCGGTCAGCGCGGCAATGGCCTCTGCCCACGGCGACCACAGGCTGTGGATAATATCGAAACGGCCGCGACGATGTTCCGCAATGATCTGCCGGAGCATGCCACGACGGGGGGAGCGGCTCCCGGCATTGTGGACAGTGGCACCCCGGAGCGGCCAAGTGCACGCATCCGGTTCTTGTTGAAAAATGAAGACATGCACCTCGTCGCCCGCCTGGACCAAACGCTCGATGAGCCACATGAGGCAGGGAACGGCGCCGTGCACGCCATCTCGGCCGACACCGCCCGAAGTCACGATCGCAATTTTCATGCGGCTACCGCGCGTCGCCCATACAATCGTCAAGGTTCGCCGGCTGGGCTTCGCCAAGCGGCGCGAAGGAAGTTTTAATACCTAAGATGGGGTGGAAAGGCAAAGTACCACCCATGACCCACCGTCCACACCGGGCCGGCGGGCGACCTCAGGTCGCATCGGCCTTGCCCGTCGCCATCCCCTCCGCCACCGCCAACTCCCGCCGCAGGGTGTCGGCCAACGCCTGGACATGGGCGGCGGTCAGGCAGGTGAAGTGGTCGCCGGACACCTCATGCAGGGCGACGGGCAGGGTGGAGAACCGTTCCCAGCCCCAGGCCGGGGTGAGGCGGATTTCCGGCAGGCTGACGCCGGGTGGCAGGGGAGCGCTGGCCTGGTAGAGGGTCATCGGCACGGTGATGGGGGCATGGGCGGGGTCGTAATGGCCACCGAAGCGACCGGCCGCCTGATAGACCGCGAACAGGCCGCGGATGGGGCCGGGGTCGGATCCGGGTTTCACCAGGCCGAATTCCTCCATCCGGCGTTGCAGGAAGGCCAGCTTGCCCTTGAGGTCCAGCGCCGCCACGTGCCGCCGCTCCGCCGCGTCCGGGGCCACGCGCCGGCCAACATAATGACCGAAGATGCTGAGCACGGTGTAGAGCACCTGGCTGTCATCGGGTTGAGGCAGGCGGGCATAGGGCGGGGCGGCGCTGTCGAACAGGGCCAGGTGGGCCACCCGCTCGCCCGCCTGGGTCAGGCGCCAGGCCATCTCGAACGCCACCTTGCCCCCCAGCGAGTGGCCGCCCAGCAGATAGGGGCCCTCCGGCTGCACGGCCTTGACGCAGCGGATATAGTGGTCCGCCATTTCCTCCACCGACTGATGCGGCTCCCGCTGGCCGTCCAGGCCCAGGCATTGCAGGCCGTAGAACGGGCGGTCGTCCCCCAGGGCCGATGCCAGGGGCAACAGCTGCGAGACGTTGCCGCCCATGCCCGGCAGGCAGAAGAAGGGTAGCCCCGCGCCGCGCGCCTGCACCGGCACCAGGCAGTATTGAACGTCAGGATCCAGCGCGTCGCCGGCCCCGATGGCCACTCCGCCACCGCCGCTGGCGTCATCGACCGGCAGGGACCGCGCGATGCGGGCGATGGTTGGCTCCTCCAGGAACTCCGCCAAGGTCAGGCACCGCCCCCACCGCTCCCGCAGGCGGGCGATCAACTGCGTGCCCAGCAGGGAATGGCCGCCCAGATCGAAGAAGTTGTCCTCCACCCCCGGGCGCTTGACTCCCAGCAGGTCTTCCCACAGGTCGGCCAGCGCCTGTTCCGTCGCTGTGCGCGGCGGCCCGCCAGCCCCGGTGCGGCCCGTGGTTGGGGCGCCGGCCCTGGACCCCGCCGGGTCGGCCAGCGCTGCCAAAGACCGATCCTTGGCCACGACCAACACCGGCTGGCCGCATATGATGGCGCGGTCGAAGACCTGGCACCCTTCCGCCGTGGTCAGGCCGGCCAGGGCGGCGTTTCCGCGACCCTGGCGGCGGGCATGATTCACCGCCATGCCGACCTCGGCCCAGGTGTCCCAGGCGACGGCGGTGACAGGGTGCCCCGCCGCGCGGGCCCGCCGGGCCGCGGCCTCCAGGTAGGTGTTGGCCGCGGCGTAGTCGCCTTGGCCCAGGCCACCGACCCAGGCCGCCAGCGAGCCGCACAGCAGGATGAAATCGGGGCCATCGCCCGACACGGCGTCGATCAAGGCGTCCGTGCCCGTCACCTTGGGCGCCAACACCGTGCGCCATGCGGCCTCGGTGGTGGTCTCGACCAGGCCGCTGGCCTCGCGGCCGGCGGCGTGGATCACGCCCGCCACGGGGCCGAACCGATGCCGAACCGCCGCCACCGCGGCGCGCACCGCCGCCGCGTCCCCCATGTCGGCGGTGAACACCGCCACCTCCGCGCCCAAGGCGCCGATGCTGGCCAATGCCGGCTCGTCGCGCTGGTTCCGGGCGATCAGCGCCAGCTTGGCGCCCGGGGCGGAGCGGGCGATATGGTGGGCAAGGGCGAGGCCCATGCCGCCCATGCCGCCGGTGATGAGGTAGACGCCGCCGGCGCGCCAAGTCGGCCCGTCACCGTCCAGGCGGGGGGCCAGGGGCTGCAGGTCCAGGGTCAGGCGTCGTCCTTGGCGCAGGGCCACCGTGGTGCCGCCGGGCGGGGCCGGGTCCGGAGGGGTCGCCGCCAGCTCGCGGGCCAGCGCCGCCGGGTCCGTCTCGGCGTCCAGATCGATCTGGCGACACCGGAGCGCCGGGAATTCCCATCCCAGGGCGCGGGACAGGCCCACGGCTCCCGCAGCGGCGGGGGCGGCGGTCTCGCCGGGAAGGCCCCCCGCCTGGCGGGTCAGCAAGGTCAGGATGGTGGGCGTGTGGATGGCGGGGCCGAACGCCCGGCCCAACGCCAGCAGGGAGGCGAACCCGTCCGCCACCGTCCCGCCCGCCACCGTCCCTCCTGTGAGCGTCCAGGCGTGGATCATCTGGCCCGGCACCCCGCCCTCCGCCCGCAGGGCGTCCAACAGCGCGGCATGGTCGGCGGCGTGATCGGGGCGCAGGCGGTAGCGGTCGTCCGCCACGCGCTCGAAGTGGGGGCCGGCCTCGACCATGACGCTGCCGGGGGGCGCCGCGACGGGGAGGTCGCCGAACACCAGCCAGCGCACGGCCGTCAGCGCGGGACCGATCGCGGGGGCCGGGCGCGTGACCGGGACTTGGCACCAGTCCGCCGGCGTTCGGGCGGCGGCCGGTGCCGACATCGCGGCGCGCAGGGTGAAACGCTCGATGGTCGCCACGCGGCGCAACCCATCCGTACCCTCCGTCCGGGGCGCGTACAGGTCAACGTCATAGGCGTCCGGGCCCACGCGGCGGGCGTGGCTGAGCAGCCGGCGGGGCAGGGGCTGGTATAGCTGGACCCGGCCATAGTGGAAGGGCACCAATGCCCGGGTATCGCCCTGGTCCAGGCGGATGGCCAGGGACAGGAAGGCCGTCGCCATGTCGGCGAGCGCTGGGTGCAGCGCCAAGTCGGCGTCCATGTCCTGGTCCTGCTGGCACAGCCAGGCCCAGCCTGCGTCCCTCCCGTCCCGCCAGACCTGTTCGAAGCATCGCCACGCCGGACCATAGGCGGCCAGCGCCTGGACCAGGGGCGCCAGAGGCACCGCCTCGCCCCGTGGCTCGGGAATGGCTGACGGCGGCGGCGGGTCGGCGGCCGGCCCGGCCAGACCTTGGGCGTGGGGCCGCCAATCCTCATCCCCGGCTGCCCGGCTTTCCAGAACGAAGTCCCGGACCGGTCCCGTTCCGGTCAACACCAGGCGGACCTGTGGCGCCTCCTCCGGATCCAGCACCAGCGGGACCGGGAAGTAAACCTCGCTCAGCGTCGGCAGAGGCTCGCCGCTCACCGCCGCGACGGCGGCCCGTGCCAATTCCAGGCAACCAGTGCCGGGCAAGGTTGGGCGGCCATCGAACAGCCGGTGGCCGTCCACCATCCAATGATCCGCCGACAGGCCCAGGGTGACGATGATGCGATCGGCCCCGTCCCGGCGCCAATACCGCACCAGCGGCGGCTGTGGCGCCCCTGGCCGGTCGATCCAGTGGCGGTCGCGCTGGAAGGGATAGGTTGGCAACGGAACGCGGCGGCGGATAATGCGCCCTGCGGCGTCACGGTGTCGGGCGCGCCAGTCCAGGTCGGCGCCCCGGCGCCACAGCAGGGCCAGGGCCTGGGCATAGGTATCGGCGTCGCCCGCCGTCTCCCGGGCATGGGGCAGGCAGGGGATCACGTCCTGATCCGCCAGCAAGGTGGTCAGCGCCCGGCCCGGTCCCACCTCCACCAGGATGGGGTCACCTTCCGCCGTCAGGGTGGCAAGGCCGTCGGCGAACCGCACCGGCTGCCGCAGGTGCCGGGCCCAATAGGTGGGATCGGCCGCGTCGGTGGCGTTGAACCAGGTTCCCGTCAGGTTGGAGACGAAAGGAATGGTCGGCCGGCCGGCCGGCGGGGTCCCCGCAAGCAGCAGCCCGTCGGCCGCGCCCGCCATCAGGACGCTATGGAAGGCGTGGGAGGTCTGCAGCCGCCGATGGGGCCGCCCATCCGCCACGCACGCCGCTTCCACGGCCGAGATGGCGTCGTGCGGTCCGGCCAGCACCCGATGGTTGGGGCTGTTTTCCGCCGCGATCTCCACCCCCAGGGCCAGGTAGGGGATGATGGCCTGGGCCGGACCCTCCACCGCCAGCATGGCGCCCGGGGGCTGCGCCTGCATCAGCGCGCCGCGCCGCGCCACCAGCGCCAACGCCTCGTCCAGCGTGAACAGGCCGGACAGGCAGGCGGCGACGTATTCCCCGAGGCTATGGCCCATCAGGGCGCTGGGGCGGACGCCGGCGGCCATCAGCGACTGGGCCAAGGCGTATTCGATGGCGAACAGCGCCGGCTGGGCGTACCGCGTTTGGGTCAGGCGCTCAACCGCCGCCGCCCGGTCACCCTCCGCCGGTGGGTGGACCAGGTCGCGCAGATCCATGGCCAGCGGGCCGGTCAGAATGTCGGCGCAGCGGTCGAAGGTGGCGCGGAAGACGGGGTCGGCGGCGTGGAGTTCCCGCGCCATGTCCACATGTTGGCTGCCTTGGCCCGGGAAAAGGAAGACGACCGGACGGCCCGCCCGCTTTTCCACCGTCGCCGTGGCCACCGCGTTCGCCAGTCCGGCGGCGGCCTCGGCGGCGCTGTGGGCGACGACCGTGGCGCGGTGGCTCAGGCGGGCGCGGCCCACCTGCAAGGTGTAGGCGGCGTCTGCCACCTGTTCCGGGTGCCGGCGCAGATGGTCCGCCAGCCGCCGGGCCAGGATGGCCAGGGCCTGGGGGGTGCGGGCCGACAGCGGCAGGATGATGGCCGGCCCGCCCGCCTGGGCGTCAGGGACGGGGGCGGGCGTATCGGGCGCGGCGTCCAGCACCACATGGGCGTTGGTGCCGCCCACGCCGAAGGAGCTGACGCCGGCCCGCCGTTGGACGCCCGCCGGCCAGGATAGGGCCGAGGCGGCGACAGTGAAGGGACCGGCGGCGAAATCAATCTCGGGATTGGGCTGGTCATAGCCCAGGGTGGGGGGATGATCCCCTGTTCCAGCGCCAGCACCGTCTTCACCAGACCCGCGACGCCGGCCGCCGTGTCCAGATGGCCGATGTTGCTCTTGACCGCGCCGAGAACGCAGGGATGGGCGCGCGTTCCCGCCGCGTCGCCAAGGGCCTGGGCCAAGGCCCGCACCTCCACCGGATCGCCCAGCCGCGTGCCGGTTCCGTGCGCCTCCACATAGCCGACGGTGCCGGCGTCCACGCCCGCCGCCGCCAGCGCCTGGCGGATCACCCGCGCCTGCCCGGCCACGCTGGGGGCGGTGTAGCTCACCTTGTCCGTGCCGTCGTTGTTCACAGCGGATCCCCGGATGACGGCATGGATCGTGTCCCCGTCCGCCAGCGCTGCCGCCAAGGGCTTCAACAGCACGACGGCCAAGCCGCTGCCGCTGGTGGTGCCGTCGGCGGCGGCGTCGAACGGGCGGCATCGTCCGCCGGCTGACAGGATTCCGCCGTCGGCGCTGACATAGCCCACCCGTTCGGCGTCGATGGAAACGCCGCCGGCCAAGGCCATGGCGCATTCCCCCCGCCGCAGGCTTTCGCAAGCCATGTGCACGGCGACGAGGGAGGAGGAGCAGGCGGTCTCCACCGTCAGGGCCGGGCCGCGCAGATCCAGCTTGTAGGCGACGCGGGTGGCCAGGAAGTCCTTGTCGTTGCCCAGGACCCACTGCTCGGGGCGCAAGCGCAACTCGCCTCGGCGCGGGTGGACGTTGTCCAGCAGGTAGTGGCTGATGCCGCATGCGGCGAAGACGCCGATCTGGCGGTCCGGTCCGCCGGTGTCGCCATAACCCCCATCCTCCAGCGCGGTCCAGGCGCATTCCAGGAACAGGCGGTGCTGCGGGTCCATCACCTGCGCTTCCTTGGGGAAAAACCAAAGAAACCGCTGTCGAAACGATCTATGTCTTCCAGAGGCAGCGCGGTGCGGACCAGGCCCGGGTGGGCCAGGGTCTCCGCCTCGGCGCCCCGGGCCCGCAATTCCGCCTCGGTGAAATGGGTGGTGACATCGATGCCCTCACGCAGGTTGCGCCAGAACGCGGCGACGTCCCCGGCCCCGGGAAAGCGGCCGGCCAGGCCGATCACGGCGATCGCGGCGGCGTCCGTCATGGCGGGTGTCGCGGGGGTGGGCATGATGGTGCCCTCCGGGGCACCCTGCAGCGCGCGCGCTTGGGCGCGGATGGTGGGATGCTGCAACAGGTCGGCCAGGGCCAGGCGCGGACCGAAGCGCGCCGTCAGCCGCTGATGCAGCACCGCCAGGCGCAGGGAATGGCCCCCGGCGTCGAAGAAGGCCTCATCCGGTCCTACGTCCGCCCGGTCAAGCACCTCGCGCCAGATGGCGGTGACGATGGCCAGGGTGCCGTCGCCTACCGGAGTGCCAGCCGGGGTGGGAAGGGCCGGCTGGTCCGATGGCGCGGGCAGGGCGCGGTGGTCGATCTTGCCCGCGCTCGTCTTGGGCAGGGCGTCCAGGAGGATGATGCGGTCCGGTACCAGGGCCGGCGGCAGGGCCCGCCGGGCGGCCGCCAGCAGCTGCTGGGACGTTCCGTCGGCGACGACGTAGGCCACCAACTGGCGCTGGCCCTCGCGATCGGCGGGGGCCAGGGCCGCGGCCTCACGCACCCCCGGCAGGCGGGCCAAGGCGACCGCGACCTCGTCCAACTCGATGCGGAAGCCCCGCACCTTCACTTGGCGGTCGGCGCGGCCCAGGAATTCGATGCTGCCATCGGCCCGGCGACGGACACGGTCGCCCGTGCGGTACAGGCGACCGCCCGGTCGGTTGCGGTCGGCCACGAAGGCGGCCGCGGTGCGGTCGGGCAGGTTCAGGTAGCCATCGGCCAGGCCCGCCCCGCCCACGCACAGTTCGCCCGCCAGGCCCACCGGCATCAGGTTGCCGGCGGCATCCAACACGTCCAGCGTGGCGTTTTCCAACGGGCGCAGCACCAGGCGACCCCGCTCCGCCCAATAGTCGGTGACGGAGGCGCAGACCGCCGTTTCCGTGGGGCCGTATCCGTTGAGGAAACGACGGCCGGTGGCCCAGCGCTGGGCCAAGCCCGGGGGACAAGCCTCCCCCGCCACCATGATGACCTGCAGGTCCGGCAGGTCATCCTCCGGCACCAGCCGCAGGGCGGACGGCGTGATCAGTAAATGGCTGATGCGGTTTCGCGCCAGGGTCCGCGCCAGGGGCGGGCCCGGCAGCAGGTCGGCGCGGTCGGCGAAGACCACGGTGCCGCCCCCGGCCAGGGTGGGGAACACTTCACAGCCGACACCGTCGAAGACGGGGGAGAAGAACTGAAGCAACCGGGCGCCCGGGGCCAAGGCCATATGCCGGACAAAGGCCAGGACCGTGTTGCGGATGGCGCCATGGCTGACGGCCACGCCCTTCGGCCGGCCGGTGGAGCCGGAGGTGTAGAGGATGTAGGCGCGGTCGCCGGGCTGGTGCTCGCCGGCCAGGGCGATGTCCGGGGCCGCTGGCGTGTCATCCATCAGGTCGTCCACCACCACCAGCGGCGGGCCCAGCGCCGCCGCCGCCGAGGTCATGTCGGCCCGGGTGACCACCGCCGCTAAGCCGGCGTCGGCCACGACGTGGCGGCTCCAACCGTCCGCCGGCGCCTCCGGGTCCAGCGGCACATAGGCGGCGCCGGCTTTCAGGATGCCCAGCATGCCCGTGACCAGATGGGGGTGGCGTCCGGTGTACAGGCCGACGGTGTCGCCGCGTCCCACCCCGCAGGCCCGCAGGGCCATGGCCAGACGTCCGGCCAACTGATCCAGGGCCCGATAGCTCCAGCGGCGCCCGCTATGCTCCAGCGCGACGGAGTCCGGCGTGCGCTGGGCCTGGGCGGCGATGACCCCGTCCAGGGTTGGCTCAGGATGGGCCCAGGGGGTGGCGGTGTCGTTCCAGTCGACCAGGGCCTTCCGGCGTTCCGCCGCTGTCAGCAAGGGCAGATCGGCCACCCGACGGGAGTCATCCCCCTCGGCCAGGCCGGCCAGCAGGACCAGCAGGTGATCGCGCAGGCGGGCGATGGTGGCGTCATCGAACAGGTCCGTGCGGTAGGCCAGGCTGGCGGCGCGCGCCTCCGGCCCCCCCAGCGCCAACACCAGATCCAGCTTGGCGTGATCCAGGGCCACGGGCACCGGTGTCATCGCCAGGTCGCCCAGGGTGGTGGGCGCCTCCACCCCGTCCTGCCAGACCAGGCCCACCTGGAAATACGGGTGTTGCCCCGGCCCCCGCTCCGGGTTCAGCCGCTCCACCAGCAGGTCGAAGGGCACGTCCTGGTGATCGAAGGCCTCCAGGCAGGTTTGCCGCGCCCGCGCGGCCAGGCTGGCGACGGTGTCGTCCCCCCGATGGTCAGGCGCAGGGACAACATGTTGACGAAGAAGCCGATCAGGGGCTCGGCGTCACGGTGGCGGCGGCCGGCCACCGGGCAACCCACCATGATGTCGTCCTGGCCGGTATAGCGCCACAGCACCAGCGTGAAGGCGGCGTACAGCACCATGAACGGCGTGCAGCGCCAGGCCAGGGCCCGTTGGCGCAGACCCTGGGCCAGGGCAGGCGGCAGGGTGAAGTCCAGCGTGGCGCCGGCGTCCGAGGCCGGGGTGGGCGCGCCCGACCGGACGGGCAAGGCCAGGGGGGCCGGCGGATTGGCCAACTGTCGGCGCCAATAGGCCAGGTGGGCGTATTCCATTTCCACCAGGCGGCCGCGCTGCCAGGTGGCGTAGTCGGCGTACTGGGCTGGCAGGGGCGGCAAGGCCGGGGGCCGGTGATTGCGGCGCGCGTCATAGCACGCGGCCAGCTCACGCCAGAACAAGCCGGACGACCAGCCATCCGACGCGATGTGGTGCGTGGTCACGCACAGCACATGGTCATCGGCCGCCAAGGTCAGCAGCAGGGCGCGCAGGGGCGCCTCCCGTGCCAGGTCGAACACCCGGGACGCCTGCTCCGCCAGCAAGCCCGGCAGCGTGTCCTCCGTGGCTGGGCGCTGGACCAGGTCCACGGGGCCGGGCGGCATGATCGCCACCGTGGGTTCCTCCACCCGGTGGCCGTCGGCGGTGGTGATGCTTTCCACCGTCGCGCTGAAGCGGCTGCGCAGGGCTTCGTGCCGCGCCGCCACGTCCGCCAGGGCCAGGGCCAGGGCGCCCGTGTCCAGGGGCCCGCGCAGGCGCTGGGCGTCCGGGATGTTGTAGGCGGCGGTCATGCCGCCCAGCCTTTGGGTCAGCCACAGCCGGCGCTGGGCATGCGACAGGCGCCGCCGCTCATCCGCCGGCGCCTGGGGCAGGGGGGCGTCGTCCCTCCGCGCCGCCGGGTTCGATTCCCGCGTGGCGGCGGCCACCCGCTCGGCCAGGTCGGCGACGGTCGGCCCGGCGAACAGGTCCGACAGCGGCAGCGCCACCCCGAAGTGGTCGCGCAGGCGGGACATCAGGCGGGCGCCCAGCAGGGAATGGCCGCCCAGGGCGAAGAAATCGTCGTGCGCGCCCACCGCGGGCACCCGCAGCAGCTCCACCCATAGGGCCGCCACCTGACGCTCGGTCTCGTCACGGGGCGCCACCTGGACGCCGTTCCCGATGACCGGCGCCGGGGACGGCAGGGCCTTGCGATTGATCTTGCCGCTGCTGGTCAGGGGAAACACGTCCATGGCCATCAGGTGGCTGGGCACCATGTGGGCTGGCAGGCGCTGGCGCAGGTAGGCGCGCACCGCATCCAATGGCGCCTCCCCCCGGACATACGCCGCCAGCTCCGCCTCGCCCCCCGGGGCGGGGTGGGCCAGGACCGCGCATTCGCGCACGCCTGGATGCTCCGACAGCACCGTCTCGACCTCACCCGGCTCGATCCGGAACCCCCGGATCTTCACCTGGTTGTCCAACCGCCCCAGGAATTCGATCACGCCATCGGACGACTGCCGGCAAAGGTCGCCCGTTCGGTAATAGCGGCCGGGGCCCAGCCCCGTCACCAGCCGGCCATGGATGTCGAAGCCGCCGGTCAGGAAGCGGCTGGCGGTCAGGTCCGGCCGGTTCAGATAGCCGTCCGCCACGGCCGGTCCGCCAATCACCAGTTCCCCGGGGACGCCCACGGGCACCAGGCACAGGTCGGGGTCCAGCACATGCAACTGTGCGCTGGGAATGGGCCGGCCGATCGGCATGGCCCGCTCGCCCCCATCCACGCCTTGCGGGGCCTCCAGCGCGATCAGGGCGCTGTCGATGGTGGCCTCGGTCACGCCGTAGGAGCCGTAGACGCGGGCGCCGGCCGCGCACAGGGCCTGGACCCTGCGATATTCGTGCACGAACCAGATGTCCGATCCGCAAACCAGGGTCTGCAGGCCGTCCAGGCGCTGTCCCGCCGCTTCCAGATGGGTCAGCAACTCGCGCAGCACCACGGGCACGAACTCGGCGAAGCGCACCGTCTCGGCCAGCATCAGGCGATACAGGCTGGGCGGGTCCAGCAGGATGTCGCGGGGCACCATCACCAGCCGCCCGCCGGAACCCAGGGTGCGGGCGACATCGCCGATGAAAACGTCGAACGTGAAGTTGGCCATCTGCAAGGTGGCCAGGTCGGGGTCGGCCAGATCATAGACCTGGGCCCACGCCTGGCAGGCGGCGGCCAGGGCGCCATGCGTCACCCGTACACCTTTGGGCCGCCCTGTCGACCCTGAGGTGTACAGCACATATGCCAGATCCTCTGCTGCCCAATTCACCGGCGCCCAACTCACCGGCGGCGGTATCGCCCCTCCCTCGGGCCCGTCCTCGACCAGCAGCAGGGGGGCTGGCGGGTTGGAGGGCTGGCGGGCGGCCGTGGTGAGGATGAGGGTGGGGGCGGCGTCGGCCAGAACCTCGGGGGCCCGGGCATCCTCCGGCGACACTGGAAGGAAGGCGGCGCCCGCCCGGTGGATCGCCAGCAGCGCCATCACCACGTCAGGGCCATAATCCAGCATTACCGCCACCGGCCGGCCGGGAGCGGCCCCGGCCGCCGTCAGCCGTGCCGCCAGGGCGTCGACCCGCGCCGCCAGCTCGCCATAGCGGATTTGGCGGTCGCCGTGGACGATGGCAACGGCCGTCGCCCGGCGGGCGGCGGCGGCCTGGAACAGGCGGGGGAAGGCGGGCCAAGGCGGGGGCGCCAAGGGGCTCGCCGGCTGGGCCAGGGCCAGCAGCGTCGCCAACTCGTCCGCCGGCATCAGGGGCAACTGGGCGATGGGCGTTTCCGGCGCCGCCACGGCGGCGGCCAGCAGGGTGGTGTAGTGGCGGGCCAGCCGCTCGGCGGTGGCGGCGGTGAACAGGTCGGTGCTGTACTCCACCGCCCCCAGGATGTGGCTGCCCGTATCCTTCAGGCTGAGCGTCAGGTCGTATTTGGACGTGCCGGAATTCAGGGGACTCGCTTCCACCTCCAGCCCGCTTATGGTCAGGGTGCCGAAACTGTCGGCCAGTGCGTCGAACATCACCTGAAACAGGGGTGTATGGCCGGGGTCGCGGCGGGGGCGCAACCGCTCCACCAGGCCGTCGAACGGGACGTCGGCGTTGTCGAGGGCGTCGAGCAGCTCCGCGCGCACCCGCCGCACCATCTCCGCGAAGGTGGGGGCGCCGCCCAGGTCCAGGCGCAGGGGCACGACATTGACGAAGAAGCCGACCAGGCCCTCGGCCTCTGGCGTGGTCCGCCGGGCCATGGGCGCGCCCACGACCAGATCGGCTTGCCGGGTATAGCGCGCCAGCACCAGGGCGAAGGCGGCCAGGCCGGTCATGAACAAGGTGGCGCCCAGCTGGCGCCCCAGGCCCCGCAGGGCGGCGGCGGCCGGCGCCGGCACGGTGAAGGACACGCGGTCGCCGACGAAGCTTTGGACCCGGGGGCGGGGGTTGTCGGTGGGCAGGGGGATCAGGGCGGGGGCATCGGCCAGCCGGCGGACCCAGTGGTCGTATTGCTCCTCCAGGAAGGGAATGCCCTCCGTGGCCTCCCGCGCCAGATGGTCGGCGAAACGGAACTGGGTGGGGGGCAGGGGCGGGGTAAGGCCGGCCACCAGGGCATCGTAGGCCCGGCCCAGGTCGCGCAACAACACAGCCACCGACCAGTCGTCGATGATGATGTGGTGGCAGTTGAGCAGCAGGGCGTGCGCCTCTGGTCCGCGGGCCACCAGCGTGGCGCGGAACAGGGGGCCGTGCTCCAGGTTGAAAGGCCGGGCGGCCTCCGCGGCCGCTAACCTGTCGAACGCCGCGTCATCGGCGGCCTCCGTCCGGGCCAGGGCGAAGGGCTCCTCCACCTCGTCGATGACGGGTTCGCCGTCCACGGCGGGGAAGCGGAAACGCAAGGCGTCGTGGCGCTGGGTCATGAGGGCCAGCGCCCGCTCCAGCGCGGCGACGTCCAGCCGCCCCCGGAGATGCAGGGCGACCGGCACGTTGTAGGTGCGACCCTGGTCCTCGAACTGGCTGACGAACCACAACCGCCGCTGGGCGGCTGAGGGCGGCGGCAGCCGGGGGGCCAAGTCGCGGGCCAAAGCGTCATCCATGGCAGGCCATCCCCGTGGCGCGGCGCGGGGCCGGGGTCATGCGGACCGGCGGGCGTCGATGGCGGCGGCCAGGGCCCGCACGGTCGGTCCCTCGAACAGCAGGCTCAGGGGCAAGCGGCGCCCCACCTCACGCGACAGGCGCGACATGATGCGCATGGCAGCCAGCGAATGCCCCCCAAGGCGAAGAAGTCATCCTCCGGTCCCACCGCCGTCAGGCCCAGGATTTCCCGCCACACCCCGGCCACCATCGGCTCCAGGCTGGACGGCGCGGTGTCGGGCGTGCCGCCGTCGGATGCCGCCTCGTCCGCCAGCCGGTTGAGGCGGCGCTTGTCCAGCTTGCCCGTGGTTTGCAGCGGCAGCGCCTCCACGAACAGGAATCGTGCCGGCACCATGTAGTCCGGCAGGGTGGCACGCAGGGCGGCGCGCAGGGACGCTTCCGTCAGGTCGGCGCCAGCCTGGGGCACGACGAAGCCCACCAGGCGCTTGTCGCGCGGGGTGCGATGGGCGATGACCGTGGCGTCCCGCACACCGTCCACCCGCCGCAGCACCGCCTCCACCTCGCCCGGTTCCACCCGGAAGCCCCGGATTTTCACCTGGTCGTCGGTGCGGCCCTGGAAATCCAGAGTGCCGTCCTCGGCCCATATGCCGACGTCGCCGCTGCGGAACAGGGTGTCGCCGGGAATGAACGGATTCGGGATGAAGCGTTCCGCCGTCAGGGCCGGCCTGTCGATATACGCGCCGGAAACCCTGCGGCCGCCGATGGCGATCTCCCCGGGCACGCCCGGAGGCACCAGCCGGCCCCGCCGGTCCAGCAGGTAGAGGTTGGTGTGGGCGATGGGGCGGCCGATGGACACGCGGTCGCCAAGGGGCGCGTCCCGCGTGATTTCGTGACAGGTGGTGAAGGTCGTGGCCTCGGTGGGGCCATACGCCACCATCAGGCGGCAGGCGCCCGGTGCGGCGAACAGGGCCCGCACGCTGTCCGGCGGCACGATGTCCCCGCCCGTCATGGCCCAGCGCGTGGCCGCGACGGTGGCGGGATGGGCCTCCACCAGTTCCTTGAACAACGCGGTGGTCATCCACAGGATGCTGACCTTCTCCGCCGCCACAAGCTCCGCCAGTTCGTCCAGGCCGGTCCGTACCGGTGGCAGCAGCAGGGACGCGCCGTTCAACAGCGCGGCCCACATCTCGAAGGTCGAGGCGTCGAAGGACAGCGGCGCGAAAGCCATCAGGCGGTCGGTGGGCGCGACGGTGAGGTAGTCGGTGTCGCATACCAGGCTGACGACGGCCTCGTGGGTGCTGTGCACCCCCTTGGGCGTCCCCGTGGACCCCGACGTGAACATGATGTACGCGCGATCTGTGGGTCCTGCCTCTGGGGCTCGTGAGGTGTTCGCCGCGCCGTCCGTTCGGGCAGGCTGCGCTTCTGACAGCAGCGGGTCGATGACCACCACCGGCAGGTCCAGCCCGGCGGTGATGGCGTCGGGCGCGTCCGTCAGCACCAGGCGGGCCCGGCTTTCCACCAGGATCAGGCGCTGGCGTTCCGCCGGGAAGTCGGTCTCGAACGGCACGTAGGCGGCGCCGGCCTTCAGAATCCCCAGCAAGGCGGCGATCAGCGCGGGGCTCCGGCTGGCGGCGATGCCCACGGTGTCACCCGGCGCCACCCCCCGCGACCGCAGTCCGGCCGCGATCCGCGCCGCCGCCTGGTCCAGGGCGCCGTAGCTGACGGTGGCGGGTTCCCGGACGCCACCGTGGCGCAGGGCCACGGCGTCGGGCTGCCGCGCGGCCCAGTATTCGAACTGGCCGTGCACCGTCCGGGCGGGAAAGGCCGGTGTGGCGCCGGTGGACCAGGCCAGGACCCGGTCCCGTTCCGCCGGGTCCATGCTGGGGATGTCGGCGAGGGGCGCCTCCGGCTGGGCGGCGGCCAGCACCCGCACCAGGCTGGCGCCCAGGCGTGCCACCTGCGCCTCCGTCAACAGGCCGTCGTCATAGTCCAGGGTCAGGCGGTCCCCCGCCACGCACAGTTCCAGCGCGGTCGATGGGGCGGCGCCGGCGCCCATGACCAGCGCGGTCTGGAACAGGCCGCCGTCGCGTCCTTCCGCCACCGCTTCGGCCAGGATGGCCAAGGGCAGGTCGCCATGCGCCAACCCCGAGGCCGCGGTTGAGGCGGCGTGCCCCTTCAACGCGGTCCAGGACTGATCCTCGTCGACCCGCAATCGAAGGGGCAGGGCTTCCGCCCGACCCTCGGGCCGATAACCAAACAGCACGTCGTCGCCGCCCGTGTGGCGGGCCAGGACCAGGGCGTAGGCCGCCAGCAGGTCCGGGGCGTGGGGCGTCTTGGGCAAGGACTGGCTCAGCCGGGCCCGACGCCCGCTGGCGCGGGCGGTGTGATAGGCCGGTCCCGCCAGCCTGGCGTCCCCCAGGTCGGCCAGCGCCCGGCGCCAATAGGCCAGATCGACATCCCGTCCGCTGGCCGCGGAGGAGCCGCCGGCGCGCAGGCGGGCCAGATCGAGATGCGGGGCGGCGGCCCAGCGCGCCGCGATCGCCAGGAAATCCTCGAAGAACGCCTGGATGTCGGCGGCGGGCGCCAGGTCATGGGCGTATTCGGCCAGGACGCGGCCGCCCCGTCGGGGATTGGCCTCGTCATCGAAGACGACGATGACGTTAAGGTCGAATTTGGCTGATCCGTTGGACACGCCCTCGGTCACCTCCACGGTCAGCCCGTGGAAGACGAGATCGCGCGTCATGGAGTTGTGGAAGCTGAAACTGGTCTGGATGTAGGGCAGGGCGTTGGCCACCCGTGCCGGCTGCAGGTCCTCCACCATGGTGGAGACGGGAATGCGGCCGTTGAGGAAGGCGCCGCGCACTTCCTCCCGGGTGGCGGCCAGCAGGTCGTTCAAGCTGCCATCACCTTGCAGGCGCAGGGGCAGCATGTTGACCAGCATGCCGATCACCGTCTGCGTTTCCGGCTGGTCGCGGTTGGCGATGGCGGTGCCGATGATGACCCGGTCCAGGCCCCGCCGCTCCCGCACCAGGGCGCCGAAGATGGTCAACATCAGCTCGAACAGGGTGGTCCGGGTGGCGGTGGCCAAGTCGGCCAGGGCGCCCAACGTGGCGCCGGGAATCGGGAAGGATTGCGACGCGCCGGAGAAGGTCAGGGCCTGGCGCCGCTCGGCCACGCCGGCCACCAGGCTGTGGCCGTAGGCCGGCCAGCCCGCCAGGCGGTCGCGCCAGAAGGTCCGCTGGCCCCGGCCCTCCGCCGAGTCCAGCCACGCCCCCTCCCACCGGCAGTAATCGGCGAATTGGGTGACCTCGCCCAACGTGGCGTCCAGATCGCCGGTGGGCGCGGCGTCCACCCCACCGGCGCGTACCCGGGCGCTGTACAGCGCCGCCAGCTCCCGCATGAACAGCCGGTAAGACCAGCCGTCATGGACCAGATGATGCTCGATATGCAGCAGCAGGTGACGATCGGGTGCCTGGCGTACCAGAAGCCAGCGCACCAGGGGCAGCCGGCCGACATCGATCCGCTTGCGGATTTCCGTCTCGATCAGCAATTCGGCATAGCTGTTGCGCATGCCCTCCGGCACGCCCGCCAGGTCCACCATAGGCAGTTCCGGCAGCCAGGGCGCCTGCACCACCTGGTAGGGCGTGTCCGTGTCCTCACCCTCCAGAAAGACGGTGCGCAGGATTTCATGGCGGATGATCAGATCGGCGAGGGCCCCGGTCAGCGCCGCCACGTCCAAAGGCCCGGTGATGGTGAATCGCGCCTGGAAGTTGTAGGCCACGGTATCGGGCACCAGGCGCTCCAGGAACCATGCCTGTTGCTGCGCGCTCGACAGGCGTACGCCCTGCGGATGGGGGACGGCGGCCGACGGTGCCGACGGCGCTGCGATATCGTCCGCGTACATGCTGGCAACTCCCTTGTTCGCGGCGGATTCCCGGAGGCGCAGCATCCTTCGCGCGGTGCTGTTCCTTAGGCGACACGGCCCGGTGGCAACGGGATCCTGGCGACTTCAATCCATAATAGTGCAATGATATACCTTGCAACGCGAACGGGCTGGTTGAGCCTTGGGAACAGCCGTCCGTATTGCGGGACAGGGCGTTTCGGCACGGACGCGCGTGACCGTTATCCGCGATTTGATCTTGCACCAAACGCCTACAACTGCAACCCTGAATAACACTCGTAACAAAATTTGCACTTCCATCGTGTCTCTTGGATGTGCTTTACGCTGCGTTGCCAACAAGGCTGGGCGTGGTGAGAGACGGCTGACGGGCACGATGCGGGTCTATTGGGGGGTGTGGTGGCGTCCAAGGGAAAAGGTTCGGCGGCGGGTTCCCACCCCCCTCCCGATTGGGAGGATGGGGGGACGCTGTCGCCTGACCTGGGCGCGACCGCCCTGCCCGCCCTGGTGGCCGCCGTGGCCGCCAGGCACCCCGACCGGCCCGCCGTCGTGGTCGGTCCCACCGCCTTCAGCTACGGGGCCTTGGAACATCAGGTGGCGGCCTGGGCCGCGCATCTGGCTGGCCTGGGGGTGGCGGGTCGACCCGTGGGGCTTTGCGCCGCCGCCAGCCCGGCGGTGGTGGTCGGCTTCCTGGCGGTCATGCGCGCGGGCGGCGTGCTGGTGCCGCTGGATCCGGCGCTGCCGACGGATCGGTTGGCGCTTTTGGCCGGCGGCGTGGCCTGCCGCCTGATGCTGACCGATGCGAGCGCGCCGGCCGACCTGGCCGCCGCCGCCGACTTGGTGCGGCTAGACCAGGGGCCGCCGACTCCCCGCGAGGGGGACGCGCCGGCCGCGTCGACTGCCGCCCTTGATCCGGCGGCGACCGCCTGCTTGTACCACACCTCCGGGTCCACCGGCCAACCCAAGCCGGTGGCCCTGGCCCACGGCACGCTCAGCCGGCGTGTTCGCTCCATGACCGCTTGGTTCGGGCTAGGCGGGGATGAGGTTGTGTGCGGCGCCTCGAGTATCGGCTTCGATCCATTCCTGCAGCAGCTGTTTTTCGCGTTGACCACCGGCGGCACGCTGTGGCTGCCGGATCGCGCCACCCTACTGGATCCGGGGGCCTTCTGGACGCAGGTGGTGGAGCGGGGCGTCACCCATTTGAACTTGGTGCCCTCCCAGTTGGATGCGCTGTTGGCACGGCCGCCCCTGTCGCCGCCGCCCACGGTGCGCCGCGTGGTGTTGGGCGGCGAGCGCTTGCTGCCCCGGCACGTGGAGCGCATCCGCGCGCTGCTGGGGCCGGTGCCGGTCTACAACATGTACGGCCCGACGGAGGCCACGGTGGACGCCACCGGCCACCGTGTCGCGGGTGACGAGGTGGAAATCCCCATCGGCCGCCCCTTGCCTGGCTGCCGCGTCCGTGTCCTGGATGAAGCGTTGGCCCGCGTGGCCGTGGGCGTTGAGGGGGAGTTGTGCATCGGCGGCGCCGGCCTGGCGGAAGGCTATTGGGGCCTGGATGCCGCGACAGCCCAGCGTTTCATAGTCGATCCCCACGGCGTGGCCGGTGACCGGCTGTACCGGACGGGGGACCGGGCCCGTTGGGCGGCGGATGGTACCCTGCTGTTTGGCGGCCGCCAGGACGATCAGGTCAAGATCCGGGGACAGCGTATCGAGTTGGGTGAGGTCGAGGCGGCGGTGCGGGCGCTGGACGGGGTCACCGCCGCCGCCGTGGTGCCTTGGGCCGACGCTCCGGGGGGCATGGCGTTGGTGGCCTATGTGGTCGGCGTGGTCGATCCTGTGGCCGCGCGCATCGATCTGGCCCGCCAGCTGCCGGCGGCGGCCGTGCCCTTGCGCGTCATTCCCATGGCGGCCCTGCCGCTGACCACCTCCGGCAAGGTGGACCGGCGCGCCCTGCCGCCACCGGACGCAGACCCGACGCGGTCCCCTATCCCGTCTGGCCCCATCCCGTTCGGTCCGACGCCCAGCGTGGCCAGCCTGCAGGATGCCATCGCCGGGGTTTGGGCCGGCCTGCTGGGCCGGTCGGTGGATCCGGCGGCCAACCTGTTCGAGATGGGGGCCCATTCCCTGTTGGTGCCGCCGGCCCTGGCCGGCATCGAGGCCGCGACGGGACGGCGCCTGACGCCGGTGGACCTGTTCCGCTTCCCCAGCGTCATGGCCCTGGCGCGCCACCTGTCGGGCGAAGTGCCCTCGCCGGATGCCGACCGCGTCCGGTCGGGTCGGAGCCCGAGGGGCGGCGACTCCTCCGGCGCCGGTCAGCCCATCGCCGTCGTCGGGTGGGCGTTCCGCTTTCCCGGGGCGGATGATGCCGCCACCTTCTGGGACAATCTGCTGGCCGGCCGCGACGCCGTGCGCCATTTTGAGCGCGCCGATCTGCGGGCGGCGGGTGCGCCCGCGGTGTTGGCCGATCACCCCGACCTGGTGGCGGCCAACGCCGCCGTCGACGGCCTGGATCTGTTCGATCCGGTGCCCTTTGGTTATGGCCCGGGCGAGGCGGCCGAGATCGACCCGCAACAGCGGCTGTTGCTGGGCCTTGCCTGGCATGCGCTGGAGGAGGCGGGGTGCGATCCCGCCCGGGACGGCCCCGTTGGCGTCTATGCTGGGGTGGGCTTCAACGCCTATCTGCTGGACAACTTGCGGGGGCGCGCCGGGTTCGCCGGGGGTGCGGACCGATATTCCGTGGTGGTGGGCGCGGACAAGGACTTCGCCGCCACCCGCCTGGCCTACAAGCTGGACCTGACCGGCCCCGCCGCCACGGTGAACAGCGCCTGTTCCACCGCCCTGTCGGTGACGGCGGCGGCGGTGGACGCCCTGCGCCTGGGTCGCTGCCGGGTGGCGCTGGCCGGGGCCGCGTCGCTGGGCATGTTCTCACCCTGGGGCTACATCCATGCCGAAGGCGGCATCGCCTCGGCAACCGGATGCTGCCGGCCGTTCGACGCCGCTGCCGATGGCACCGTGGGCGGGGCGGGTGGCGCCGTGCTGGTCCTGAAGCGCCTGGATGACGCCCTGGCCGATGGCGACCTGATCCATGGCGTCATCCGGGGGGTGGGCGTCGCCAACGATGGCGCGGCGAAGGCCGCGTTCGCCGCCCCCTCGGTCCAGGGGCAGGCGGCCGCCATCCGCGCCGCCCTGGCCGACGCGGGGGTCGAGCCCACCCAGGTGGGGTTTGTCGAGGGGCATGGTACGGCCACGGCCCTGGGCGACCCGATCGAGGTGGCCGCTTTGAACCTGGCCTATGCCGGGGCCCCCGCCGGCGCCATTGCGCTGGGGTCGGTCAAGGGCAACGTTGGGCACCTGGACGCCGCCTCCGGCATGGCCGGCCTGGTCAAGGCGCTGCTGGCGGTGCGCCATGGCGTCGTGCCGCCCACCGCCCATTTCAGCACCGCCAATCCCCGCATCCCCTTCGCCCAGGGGCCGTTCCGCGTGAACGCCGGGGCGGAGCCATGGCCCGTGGCGGGGGAGCGCCTGGCCGGTGTCAGCAGCTTTGGCATGGGGGGCACCAACATCCATTTGGTGGTCGCGGCCCCGCCCGAGGCGGCGCTGCTTGATCTCCCCGGGGCCCCCGATATCCCCCGGGCCCCCGATATCCCCCGGGATGACGCGCCCCACCTGTTGACGCTGTCGGCGGCCACCCCCGGGGCCTTGGCCCGCCTGGCGGCGGCGATGGCCGACCGGCTGGACCAGCCGGACGCACCGCCCCTGTCGGCGGTGGCGGCCACCCTGGCGCGGCGCCGGCCGTTGCGGCTGCGTCGTGCCGTCGTGGCCACGTCAGCCGCCGAGGCGGCGGCGGCCCTGCGGATCGTCGATCCGGCACCCGACGCCGGCGCGGCGCCAACGGGCGCCGGGGCTGCGGGTGGGGCGGAGGTCGCCTTCCTGTTTCCGGGCCAGGGCGCGCAGCATCCGGGCATGGGGCGCGACCTCTATCGCGCTTCGCCCGCGGCCGGCGCCGTCTTGGCGGAAGCGGCCGCGGTCCTGCAGGGCACGCCGGTGGCGGCCCTGACGGGCCTGTTGATGGCCCACCCCGGCGACGCGGGCGCCGCCCGCGCCCTGGCAGAAACGGCGATGACCCAGCCGGCCCTGTTCGTCACCGAATACGCCATCGCCCAGGCCTTGATGGCGGAGGGGGTGCGACCAGAGGCGTTGATGGGCCACAGCGTGGGTGAATACGTGGCGGCCTGCCTGGCCGGCGTCATGCCCTTCGTGGACGCCTTGCGCCTCGTGGTCGCGCGTGGCCGCCTGATGGGGGCCGCGGCGCGGGGCGCCATGCTGGCCGTTTCCCTGCCCGAGGCGGTGGCGGCGCCGCTGGTGGCCGAGGTGGGGGCCGACCTGGCGGCGGTGAACAGCCCCAACCAGTGCGTGGCGGCGGGAACCGAGGCCCAGATGGCCGCCCTGGCCGATCGTGTCGCAGCGCTGGGCAAGACGGCGCGGCGCCTGACCGTTTCACACGCCTTCCATTCCGCCTTGATGGAACCGGTGTTGTCCGATTTCGCCGATGAGGTGGCGCGCGTGGCCCTGGCGCCGCCCCGCATTCCCATCGTCTCCAACCTCAGCGGCGATTGGCTGGCGCCCGCCGACGCCATCGATCCGGCCTATTGGGTGCGGCATCTGCGCGGCACGGTGCGTTTCGCGGCCGGCATTGCCCGCTTGGCCGAGATGCCCCGGCGCCTGCTGGTGGAGGTGGGGCCCGGCGTTGGCTTGGGCCGCATGGCCCGCGCCGGCGGCGTCCCCGCCCCGCGAATTGTCGCCACGCAACCCGAGGCCAGCCAGGCCGGGGCCGAGGATGGCCGGGCCGCCCTGCTGGCGGCCATCGGGCGGCTGTGGACGGCGGGCGCCCCCCTGGCGCGGACGCCGGCTGGGCCGCGTGCGCGCCTGCCCCTTTATCCCTTCGACGTCCAGCGACTGTGGATCGAGCCGGTGGGCGATGGCGCCGCATCGGCCACGATCCCCGGCGCGGCCGCGGGCGCCATGTCGCGGGGCCCGTTGACGGCATCGGCCGCCTATCCGGCCGCCAGCCCGCAACCGGGCCCGCATGCGGCCCCGGTTGCGGGCGGCGCCATCGAAGGCGTCGTCACGTCCGTGTGGCGTGACGTCCTGGGTATCCCCGCCATCGGACCGGACGATGATTTCCTGGCGCTGGGCGGGGATTCGCTGATCGCCGTGCGCGTGGCCGCCCGCCTGCGGGAGCGCCTGGGGTGTGAGGTGTCGACGGAGGCGGTGTTCCGCGGCGCCACGGTGGCCGGCTTGGCCCGGTTGTTGGAGGCGGTCCGCCCGACCGGCCTTCGGGAGGAGGGGTTTCTGTGACGGACGCGACCGCCCTATTGGCTGAATTGGCCGCGCTGGATATCCATTTGCGGGTTGAGGGCGGGCGCCTGCGCTACGACGCGCCGGCCGGCGTGTTCAGCGATGCCTTGAAGGCGCGGGTGCGGTCGGCCCGATCGGCGTTGATGGGCCATTTGGCGGGCCCGGCGCCCTTGTCGTCCGGCCAGGAGCGTATGTGGTTCCTGAATCGGCTGGAGGCGGGGGCCGGCGCCTATACCGAGCATCTGGCGTTGGATCTGCGCGGGCCGTTGGACCTGGCCGCCCTGACCGCCGCCGTCGAGGCCATCGTGGCCCGGCATGTCCCCCTCCGCACCCTGTTCCGGGATAGCCCGTCCGGCGCGACGCAAGTGCCGGCCGCCCAGGCGCCGGCTCTGGAGGTGGTGCCGATCGCGGCCGGTGGCCTGGCGGATCGTCTGGCGATCCTGGCCCATTGCGCCTTCGACTTGGCGACAGAGGCGCCGGCGCGGTTCACCCTGCTGCGGATGGCGGACGATCACCATGTCCTGTCCGTCGCGGCCCACCATGCCGCCTGGGATGGCTGGTCCAATGGCGTCTTCCTGGCGGAACTGGCCGAACTTTATACCGCCCGGCGACAGGGGCGGCCGCCCTCACTGCCGGAAATCGCCGTCGATATCCCAACCTTGGCGCGGGCGGAGCGTGAGCGCCTGGGCACCGCCGCCGCCCAGGCGACGGTCGCCCGTCTGGCCCAGGCTTGCCAGGGCTTCCCAACGGTGCTGTCCCTGCCCACCGACCGGCCTCGCGGTGCGGTCGCCGATGGCCGGGGGGCCGCCCTGCCGGTGCGTGTGTCCGCGCCGGTGCTGGCGGCGCTGGACCAGGCCGGGCGCCAGGTGTCGGCAACGTCCTATATGGTCCTGCTGGCCGCCTGGGCCCTGACCCTGGCGCGCCTGACGGGACAGCGCCGGCTGCTGGTGGGGGCGCCCGTGGCCGGGCGTGACAGCGCGGCGGCGGAGGCGCTCATCGGCTATCTGTCCAACACCGTCGTTTTTCCCATCGACCTGGAGGGAGCCGCCGACTTCGCCACGCTGGTGGGGCGGGTGCGCCAGGCGGTCCTTGCCGGGCTGGACACCCAGTCGGTGCCGTTCGAGGCCCTGGTCGAGGCGTTGGCCCCGCCCCGGTCGGCCGCCACCACGCCCCTGGTGCAGACCGTTTTCGCCCTGCAGCCGGCGCCGGTGACGGCCCCGGCGCTGGTGGGGCTGGAGGTTTCCGTCCTGCCCGACGGCAACGTCGCGGCGCGTTACGAGCTGATGCTGAACCTCCTGCCCACCGCCGATGGTGGCCTTGAGGGGTCGCTGATTCACGCCACCGCGCTGTTGGACCAGGCGACCGTCACCAGATGGCGGGACCAGTTCCTGGCGACGCTGGCGGACGTGCCCGCCGCCTGGAACCGGCCGCTGGATTTGGTCCTTCAGGCGGCGGCTGGCGCGGCTGGGCCGTCAACGCCTGATTCCGTGGTCCCGGCGGCGGGCGATTTCGCCACCGGGACGGAGCGTCGCCTGGCGGGGGTCTGGGCCGAATTCCTGGAGGCCGCCCGCATTGGCCGGGACGACGATTTCTTCCTGCTGGGTGGGCACAGCCTGCTGTTGATGCGCATGGTCCACCGCCTGGCGGAGATGGGCCTGGGCCGGCTGAGCTTGGCCGACGCCCTGGCCAATACCCGCCTGTCCGCCATGGCGGCGGTGCTGGACCGCCGGACGCGGGCCGCGCCTTCCCCGCCTGTGGTGCCGGACGTGATCGCCGAGGAGGCGCCGGCGTCGCCCGCGCAGGAGGGGCTGTGGCTGGCCCGGCGGGATGATCCCGACGCCGCCAACTGGATGGTCCCCAGCCTGATACCCCTCGATGCCGGGGTGGGGGAGGCGGAGCTTCGGTCCGCCCTGGCCCGTCTCGCGGCCCTGCATCCGGCGTTGCGCACCACGCTGGTGGAGCGCGAGGGGCAGGTGTGGCAGCGGGTCGCCGTACCGGGCCCGGTGGCGCTGGATGTCCAGGATGGCATGGATGGGGAGCGCGCCGCCGCCTTCCTGCGGGCTGAGCTGGCCCGTCCTTTCGATTTGTCGCGGGGGCCGCTCTACCGCTTCCATCTGCTGCGCGGGACGACGGGCGCCAGCCTGTACATCGTGGCCGACCACATCGTTACCGATGGCTGGTCCCAGGAACTGCTCGCCCGCGACCTGCATACCCTGCTGGCGGGGGGGCATCCGCCGGCTCCGGAAATCACCCCGATCGCCCAGGCGCAGGCCCACCGGACGCTGCTGGCCGGGCCGGAGGGGGCTCGCCTGGCGGAGTATTGGCGCACCGCCCTGGATGGGATGGTGCTGGGCGATCCGCCGGGCGCGCTGGGCCGCCGGCCGCCCGCCGCCGCCCGGCGGGGACGCAAGGTCCAAGTCCGCATGGAGGGGCGCCAAGGCCGCGTTCTGGATACCATCGCGCAGGGCGCGCGCACCACACCCACCGCGGCTTTCGCCGCCGTCGTGGCCACCCTGCTGGCCCGTTTGAAGGGGGATGGGCGCGAGGTGGCGGTGGGCCTGCCCTTCGCTTGCCGCACGGCGCCGGAGATGGCGGGGGTGGTGGGTTGCTATGCCGAGGTCCTGCCCATCCGCCTGTCGGCGGGGATGGACCAGCCGTTCCAGGACCATCTGGTCGCCGCCCGCCAGGGTATCGCGGTCGCCATCGCCCATCAGGACTATCCGCTGAGCAGCATCATCGCCGACCGCGCCCGGTCCGGCGGCGGGGACGCCGGCAGCCTGTTCGACGCCGTCGTCGTGTATGACGACGCGGGGCCGGGACAGGAGGACTGGTTCGCCCCCGACCTCAACACCGGCAAGTACGACCTGGCCTTCATCCTCAGCCGCCTGCCCGATGGCGGTGGGTTGTTGGCGGTGGAATACGACAGCTGGCTGTATGACGAGGCCGACGCGCGGGCCTTCATCGACCGTCTGGCGGTGCTGATGGCCGATATCGGCGCCCGGCCACAGGCCCCCTTGGGCGACCTGGAGATCCTGCCGCCGGCGGAGCGCGAGCGCGTAGTCGGAAGGTTCAACCAGACCGCCCTGGATTATCCGCGCGATGCCGACCTGGGATCGCTGTGGCGGTCCGCCGCCGCTCGCCACGCTACCCGTCCGGCCCTGACCGGCACGGATGGGGTGACCCTCAGCTATGCCGAGCTGGAACAGCGCGTCGGCGCCCTGTCCGCCGCCTTGGCCGGCGTGGTGGGCGACGACGCGGCGGTGGGATTGGCCTTGGACCGGGGCGCCCCGGCGGTGATTGCCACCCTGGCGTTGACCCGGCTGGGGGTCGCCTATCTGCCGTTGGATGCCAAGCTGCCCGTGGACGCGGTACGGCGACTGATGGCCGATGCCGGCGCGCGGCTGGTGCTGGCCGACGATGGCGCGGCCCAGCGCCTGGCGGACTTGGGCGGCCCGGAAGGGGGCCAGGGAAAGGATGGCGCCGCCGTCGTGCGCCTGGATCACGTGCCACCCGCCCCGACCCAAGCCAGGGATATCGCGCCGATGCGCGCGGTCGATGGTGGGTCACCCGCCTATATCATGTTCACCTCGGGTTCCACCGGTCAGCCCAAGGGCGTGGTCGTGCCCCATCGCGGCGTGGCGCGCCTGGCGCTGGACCCGGTGGCGGTACCGATCACGGCGGACGATGTGGTGCCCCAGGCGGCTCCGCTGGGCTTCGACGCGGCCACGCTGGAAATCTGGGGCACGTTGCTGAACGGGGCGCATCTGCGGATCCTGAGCGATGACGACCTGATGGATCCGGCGGCGCTGGCCGCCACCCTGCGCCAGACGGGTGTGAGCGTCCTGTGGCTGACCGCGGGCCTGTTCAACCGGGTGGCGGATGAGGCGCCGGGCGCCTTCGCCACCACCCGCGTGGTCCTGACCGGGGGCGAGACCGCCAACCCCGCGCAAATGGCCCGGGTCCTTGCGGCCTGCCCCGGCACGCGGCTGATCAATGCCTACGGCCCCACCGAGAACACCACCTTCACCAGCGTCCACGCCGTCACACCAGCTGACCTGGCCGACCTGGCCGGGGCGGTGCCCATCGGCCGGCCGATCGCCAACACGCGCGTCTATCTGGTTGATGACCGTCTGCGACCGGTCCCGGTGGGCGTTTGGGGTGAGTTGCTGTGCGCCGGCGATGGCTTGGCCCTGGGCTATGCCAACCGGGCCGACTTGACGGAGGCGTCCTTCGTCCATTTGGACTGGGCGGGTGAAGAGCGGGCTTATCGCAGCGGCGACTACGCCCGCTGGCGGCATGACGGCGTGCTGGAATTCGGCGGCCGGCGCGATGGCCAGGTCAAGATCCGGGGCCACCGTATCGAGACTGGCGCCATCGAGGCGGTGCTGGAGGAAGGGGCGGACATCCGGGCCGCCGCCGTGGTCGTGACGGGGCAGGGGGCCGACCGCCTGCTGGTCGCCTGCGTGGTGGCGGATGATGCGGCGGCTGAACCGAGCTGGCGCCAGCGCCTGGGGGAACGGCTGCCCTCCTACATGATGCCGGCACGTTTTGTCCTGGTGCCCGCCCTGCCGGTGAACCGGAACGGCAAGGTGGATCGTCGGGCGCTGGCCCGGCACGTGGCGACGCTGACCACGGAGCCGGTCGTGGCGCCCATTCTGGCGGATCCGCGCCAACGCCTGGTGGCCCGCGTCTTCACCGAGTTTTTCCCCGGCGTGGCCATTGATGGCGCCAGCGACTTCATGCGCCTGGGCGGTCATTCGCTGTTGGTCATGCGGCTGGCCGTGCGCCTGGCGGACGAGACGGGTTGCCGTCTGCCCATGCGCGCGCTGTTCGCCGCCCGCACCGTGACGGCCATCGCCGCCCTGCTGCCGGCCGGGACGGCGCCGGTGAGCACAGGCCACCGGGACGCGGCGGCCGAGTTGGACGGTGACGCCACGATTCCGTGCCAGCCAGAAGGGATGGACCATCCCTTGTCCCCAGGCCAGGAGCGATTGATCGTCCTGCAACGTCTGTTCCCGGGCAGCGGCGTCTATAACGTGCCGGTGGTGTTCGATGTCGAGGGGCCGCTGGACCAGGCGGCGCTGGAACCGGCCTTTGTCGCCCTGGAAACCCGGCATCACGCCCTGCGCCTGCGGATCGTGGACGATGGGCAGGCGGGCCTGCGGCAGCGTCTGGCCGCCCCCGGTGGATTGCGGCCCCAATGGATCGAGGTGGCGGACGCGGCCGCGGCTCAGGCTTATGTCGAGGCCGAAATGATGCGGCCCTTTGACCTTGGGCGTGAAGGGCCGGCTCGCGCCCAGGTGGTGCGCTTCGGGCCGGAGCGATGGCGTGTCCTGCTGGTCGTGCACCACGCCTTCTGTGACGGCTGGTCCATGGCCTTGCTGGTGCGTGACCTGGCCGCCTTTTACGCCGTTGGCACGGGTGCCGTCGGGGACGCGGCGGTGGCCGGCGCCCCCCAGCGCCAGATGTCGGATTATGCCGTATGGCAGCGCGCCCTGGCGGCGAGCCCACGGGGCAGGGCCACGTTGGCGCGGCAGGTGGCCCGCCTGACGCCCCCACCCCCGCCCCTGGACCTGCCCACCGATCACCGCCGCCCCGCGGTGCGCGGTTTCAAGGGCGGAACCTTGGTCCATGCCTTCGACGGGGCCTTGAGCGACCGCCTGACGGCGCTGGCCCATACCCATCGGGCGACCCCGTTCGCCCTGGCCACCGCCCTGGTGCAGGCCCTGCTTTATCGCCTGACCGGTCAAACCGACCTCGCCTTGGGAACCCTTGTCGCCCCGCGTGAGCGGCCCGAACTGGCCGACACCGTGGGCTTCTTCGTCAACACCCTGGTGTTGCGGCAGGCCGTGGCGGGCAGTAGGCCCTTCCGGGATCATTTGGCGGAGACGCGGGACGTCTGCCTGCAGGCCATGGACGACCAGCATTGCCCGTTCGAGGCGCTGGTCGCGGCCGTCGACGCGCCCCGCGACCTCGGCCGGAACCCCTTGTTCGACGTCCTGGTGGTTTGGCAGGAGGCGGCATCGGCGGTGCCGAACCTGCCTGGCTTGCGCACGGCGGCCGTGAACCTGGACTTCCCGATGGCGAAGTTCGACCTGGCCTTCCACTTCTGCCGGCGCGAAAGCGGGATCGCCTGCGAGATCGAGTACAGCGCGGAGCTGTTCGCGCCCGCCACGATCACGCGGCTGGCGAACCGGCTGGAAACCTTGGCCCGCGCGGTGGTGGCGGACCCCGCCCAGACGGTGGACGCGCTGGACCTGCTGCCGGCGGCGGAACGGGCGCTGGTGGTGCACGGCTTCAACGACACCGTCCGGGATCTGCCGGTGGAGCGCATAATCACCGCCCCCTTCCTGGACCGGGTCGCCGCCGCGCCCGCCGCGCCGGCGTTGGTGGGGGATGATTTCCCCGCGCTGGATTACCGGGGTTTTGCCCGGACGGCCGCCCGTCTGGCCGCGCGGCTGCGCGAGGAGGGCGTTGGGCCGGGCGATGTCGTCGGCCTCTGCCTGCCGCGCGGGCCCGGTCTGCTGACGGCCATCTTCGGTGTGCTGATGGCCGGGGCGGCCTACGCGCCCCTGGGCGCGGATCAGCCGCCGGCCCGCTTGGCCGACATGATGGACGACCTGGGCAGGCCCCTGGTGCTGGCGACCACGGCCACCCGGGACCGGGTGGCGGGGGCGGCCCGGCTGTTGGAGATCGACCAAATCCTCGGGGTTGATGCGACGACCGTTCCGGCGGCGGATGATTGGGGGCCCGGTCCCGCCGGCCCGGACGATTTGGCCTATGTGCTGTTCACCTCGGGGTCCACCGGCCGGCCCAAGGGGGTGGAGATCATCCATCGGGCGGTGCTGAACCGCCTGTGGTGGATGCAGGGGCAGTTTCCCATCGGCGCAGGCGACGTGGTGCTGCAGAAGACCCCGGTCACCTTCGATGTGTCGGTCTGGGAGTTGTTCTGGTGGTCGTGGACGGGGGCCGCGCTGGCGCTGCCGCCGCCGGGCCTGGAGCGCGACCCGGTGGGGTTGGCCGCGTTTATCGCCCGCCACCGCGTGACGGTGGTGCATTTCGTCCCGTCCATGCTGGCCGCGTTCCTGGCCTGCGTGGAGGATGGCCGGGTGCGGATCTCGGACCTGAAGACCCTGCGCTACGTCTTCGCCAGCGGCGAGGCGTTGGACCCCGGCCTGGCCGACCGCTTCGACCGCTTGCTGCACCGTGTCCACGGCACGGGCCTGCACAATCTCTATGGCCCGACGGAAGCGACGGTGGACGTCAGTTGGCATCCCTGCACGCCCTGGACGGGCGGCGGCGTGCCCATAGGGCGGCCGGTGGCCAACACCCGGCTTTACGTGCTGGACGGGCGGGGTCAGCCCACGCCCATCGGCGTCGCCGGGGAAATCCACATCGGCGGCGTGCAGGTGGCGCGCGGCTATCGCAACCGTCCCGACCTGACGGCGGAGCGCTTCATCGCCGACCCCTTCGCCGGTGGCGACCCAGACGCCCGGCTGTACCGGACCGGGGACCTGGGCCGGTGGCGGGCCGACGGCAGCATCGACTATCTGGGCCGCATCGACCACCAGGTGAAGGTGCGAGGCCAGCGCATTGAACCGGGCGAGATCGAGCATGCCCTGGAGGCCCATCCGGCGGTGGAACGTGCCGCCGTGGTGCCCGCCACCAACGAAGGGCTGACCGAACTGCATGCCTATCTGTTGTTGCGGCGCCCGGTCGGCCCGGCCGACTTGGTCGCCCATCTGGCCGGCCGCCTGCCCGAGGCCATGGTGCCTGCCCGCTTCTTCCAGATGACGCACTTGCCCCTGACCTCCAGCGGCAAGCTGGACCGCAAGGCCCTGGCGGGCACGCCGCTGCGGTCCGCTCCGGCCGTGCCGGTGCCGGCTATCGCCCCATCCATCACCGTCTCGGCGGACGCGGACCCGGCCGCCCTTATGGCCATCGAGAGCGAAATCGCGGGATTCTGGCGGGCGCTTTTGCCGGAGGCGGAGTTCGGGCCCCGGGACGGCTTCTTCACCGTGGGCGGCAACTCCCTGTTGGTTATCCGCCTGCACCAGCGGCTGGACGCGCGCTGGCCCGGTGTCTTCGCCATCGCCGACCTGTTCGCCGCCGCCACCGTGGCCGACCAGGCACGGCGGGTGGCGGCGGCCACGGGCGTACCCGCCACCCCCAACTTGTCTGTCCCGAACGCCGTTCCGCCCGGGGGTAGTGTCTCCCCGGTTACGGTGTCCGCGCCCGTCGGCGCCCTTCCCGCCGTTCCGTCCGGCGCCATCGCCGTGGTGGGCTTGGCCGTCCGCGTGGCGGGGGCGGAGACGCTGGCCGACCTATGGACCGACGTGGCCGCGGGGGTCGACCGGTTCCGGCCGCTGCCGGCCGGTCGTGTCGCTGATGTCCACGCACTCTACGCCGCCCTTGGGTTGCCCGTTCCCGCGACCTTCCGGCAGGCCGCCTATCTGGAGGAGGTGCTGGGCTTCGACTGCCGGCGCTATCGCCTGTCGCCCGCCGACGCCGCCCTGATCGATCCGGAACAGCGCTTGTTCCTGGATGTGGCCCTGCGCGCGCTGGAGGACGCCGGGCGCGGCGGTACCGCCCTGGACGACGCCAAGGTCGGCGTCTTCGTCGGCGCCAGCGGCCCCGGCCCCTGGCGGGCGGCCTTGCTGCGCGCCGTCGAGCCGCAGCGGGTGGAGCAGGCTTTCGCCCTGACGGTTCCGTCCAATGTCGCCACGCGCCTGTCCTTCCAGCACAACTGGCGGGGCCCCGCCGCCCTGGTCGACACGGCGTGCTCGGCCTCGCTGAGCGCGCTGCACCAGGGGGTGCGCGCGCTGCGGTCGGGGGATTGCGATTGGGCCCTGGTGGGTGGGGCCAAGGCCATCCTGCTGCCCCCGGGTGAGGACCAACGCCTGACCATCGACAGTTCCAGCGGCCGCACCCTGGCCTTCGCCGAGGGGGCCGATGGCACCGGCATGGGCGAGGGCGCGGTGGCGTTGCTGCTGCGCCCCCTGGCGGCGGCCTTGGCCGCGCGCGACCCCATCCACGCCGTCATCCTGGGCACGGCCGTCAACCAGGACGGCGCCTCCAGCGGGATGGCCGCGCCCAATCCCACGGCGCAGGCCGAGGTCATCCGGGCCGCCGCCGCCGATGCCGGCGTCTCGCTGGCCAGCCTGTCCTATGTGGAGGCCCACGGCACCGGCACGGCGTTGGGCGATCCCATCGAGATCCAGGGATTGACCACGGCCTTCGCGGCGGACACGGCGGAGGTGGGCTTCGCCTGGGTGGGAAGCGCCAAAGGGAATTACGGCCACCTGGATGGCGCCGCCGGGGTGTTGGGCCTGGCGCGGGCCATCCTGTCCCTGACGCACGATCACGCCCCCCCGCAGCCCCATTTCACCGCGCCCAATCCGAAGATCGCCTTCGACCGGGCGCCGGTTGCCGTGCCTCGGCGGGCCATGGCCCTGGCCGATCGGGGCGGCCCCCGCCGGGCGGGGATCAGCGCCTTCGGCCTCAGTGGCGTGAACGTCCACGCGGTGGTGGAGGCGGCCCCCGCGCGCGTGGCGGCCCCCGCTACCGGCCGGTGGATGGCCGTGGGCCTGTCGGCGGCGGAGCCGGAGGCGTTGCACGGCTACGCCGATGCCATGGTCGCGGCCTTGCGCGCCCGTCCCGACTGGAGCCTGGAGGAGATCGCCCGCACGCTGACGGAGGGGCGCGACACGCTGCCCGCCCGCTTGGCTGTGGCGGTGCGCGACCGCGGCGACTTGATGGCCCGCTTGGCCGTCTTCGTTGCGGCGCCGGCTGCGGCGGGTGATTTGGTGCTGGTCGGGGTGGCGCCCGCCGGCCCGCCCGGCGCCCGATGGGCAGCCGTTGGGCCGGACCAGGCCGCGGCCGAGGCAGCCGCCCGGGCCTTTGTCACCGGCGCGGTTCTGACCTGGGATGCAACGGACGCGACGACAGGCCGTGCCCATCTGCCGGCCGCCCCCTGGCCCGGCGCCGCCTGGCGCCCAATCTGCCGGCGGCGACGCCCGTGGTGTCGACCGCGCCCGGTCTGCTCGGTCCGGCGGCGGTGACGCGGGAGGGCGCCTATCATCTCCTGGACGTGCACGCCCCCCATTTCTGGCCCATGGCGGAACACCGGCTGGATGGCGAGCCCACCTTGGTTGGCATGGCCTTCCCCGCCCTGGTGGCGACCGCCCGGGGACCATCGCGTCTCCGGGACCTGCGGTGGCTGCGTCCCCTCCGGGCGTCGCAAGTGGAGCCGGGGACCGTCACCTTACGCTTCTACGCCGATGGCCGCGCCAGCCTGGAGGGCCGCGCCCGTGGCGGTGCCTGGCAGACCTTCGTGGAGGCCCGGCTGGACGATGCGGCCCAGCCGCCGACGCCCGTGCCCGTGGCCGAGATCGTCGCCCGCTGCGCAGCGCCGACGGCGGCGCTACCCCTGCCGACCGAGGGGCCCGTCGTGGTCAGCGATCGTTGGCGGCGGCTGGAGCGTCTGGTCGAAGGCGAGGGGGAGTGTTTGGCCTGGGCCTCCCCGGCGACCGCGCCCGGCGACGGGGGAGGTTTGGCCCTCGACCCCGCCTTGTTGGACGTGTCCACCAGCTTGGCTCTGGACCAAGCGGGCCTGATCCCCGCCCTGTGCGATGAAATTGTCATCCATGGCCCCCTGCCGTCGGTCCCCGTGGTCCATGTGCGCTGGCGCGCCGTGACGGACGGACGGGAGGCCGAGGTGGTGCTGGCTGATCCGGCCGATGGCCGCGTGGCGGTCGCCTTCCACGGCCTGCGCTTCCTGCGACGGGCCACCGGTGCCGCCACCCGCTCGGCCCCGGCCGATATCGTCCCGTCCCGTCCGATCTGGACGGTGGCGCCGCTCACGGCGCCGGTGGGTGACACGCCGGTTCTGGTCGTGGGTGAGGGGGCGCTGGTCGATGGCTTGGTGCGCCACCTGACCACCACCGGCCTGTTGGCGGGCCATTGCGACAGCGCCGCCCTGGACCAGGCGGCCGTGGCCGAGATTCTGGCGGCCGGCCCCGTGGACGTGGTGCTGGTGCCGGGGGATGGCCCGGACCTGGCCCAACGCGTGACGGGGGCCTTGCGCGTGGTGTTGGGCGCCCTGGTCCGTCCCACCCGCCTGTTGGGCGTCGGGTTCGGTGCCTTCGCCGTCGATGGCCAGTCCCTGGGCGATCCCGCCCAGGCCATCACCTTCGGCACCGTCCTCTGCGCGGGGATGGAGGAGGCCCTACTGTCCTCCCGGTATGTGGATGCCGGACCGGCCACGCCGGCGGCGGCCCTGTTGGCCGAGTTCACCGCGCCGGAGGCGCCATTTCGCGCTGTCGCCTGGCGGGACGGTAAGCGCCTGCTGCGGGGCTTCGCGCCCCTGGCCGGGGACCTGCCGGATGGGGCGCCCCATGCCATCGCGTGGCCGTCGGAGGGCGTTTGCGTCGTCACCGGCGGCTTGGGCGGCTTGTCGCTGCTGTTGGCCCCCACCCTGGCGGCTGGGGGCGATGTCGCCCTGGCGCTGTTGTCGCGTCAGGGCCGGGTGGCCGGCGCGGACCCGGACGCCCAGGCGCGGGCGGCCGTCGTCGAGCGGCTGCGGGCGTCCGGGCTGAGGCTCAGCCAGCATGCGTGCGATGTCACCGACCGGGCGTCGCTGGCGGCCACGCTGGACCATATCCGCCAATCCGTGGGCCCGATCACGGCCGTGGTGCATAACGCGGGCGTGTCGGACGGGGGCTTCCTGGTCACCGCCGGCCATGACATCGCGCGGGAACTGGCGGCCAAGGTGGTGGGCACCCGGCTGTTGGATGAGTTGACGCGGGATGACCCCCTGCGGGCCTTCGTCATGGCGGGTTCCCTGACCGGATTGCTGGGGGCCGCCGGCTTAGCTGGGTACACCGCCGGTAATGCCTTTCTTGACGGCTTCGCGGCCCACCGCCGTGCGCAGGGCCGTCCGGCCCTGACGGTCGACTGGTGCATGATCGGCGAGGTCGGCATGGCCGCCCGCACCCAGCACGCCCGGCTGAAGACGGAGGCGCACCTGGGCGCCGCCGACCTTCCCGTCGCCTGGCGGCGGGCCTTGGCCTCGGGTGAGGCGCAGGTGGCCATGCTGGACCCCTATGCCGGTCCGCCCTTGAGGGGTGAGATGCGCGCCATCCCTCCCCTGTCGGGGTTGCCCGCCGCCCCGGGCAGCGCGCCCAAGGTGGATGCGCCTGCGGTTGGCGGCGGCGCGTTGGAAGCGGCGTTGGCCGCCGTCTGGGCCCAGGTGCTGGGGTACGACGCCGTGGCGCCGGAGGATGACTTCTACAGCCTGGGCGGTGATTCCATCGCCGGTATGCAGATCGTGGAACGGGTGGTGCGGGACCTGGGCCATGCGGTCACCCTGGCCGATTTGCTGGATGCCGGCACGGTGGCGGCGCTCGCGGCCCGGCTGCGGGCCAAATCCCGAAAGGGCACGGCCGTTCCCGCGCCCTCCGCCGCCCAGGCGCCGGAGGCGCCGGCGCTGCCCTTGGCCCCAGAGGCCAGCGCCTATCCGGTGGCCTGGGAACAGCTGGCGGTGCTGAATGCCGAGGCCGTGGCCGACATGGGCACCGCCTACAACCTGCCCATGGGCCTGAACCTTGCCCCCGGGACGACCGCGGCGCAGGTCGCGGCGGCGGTCGAGGCCCTGGTCGCCCGCCACGGGATTTTGCGCACCCGCTTCCTGCCGGCCGTGGCCGATGGGGCGGAGCCCACCATGGCCCTTCTGCCGCCCGGACCGATCACCCTGGAACGGTTGGATGTGGCGGACGAGGAAGGGATGGACGCCGCCATGCGCGGCTGGGTGCGGCCGTTCGACCTTTATGGCCCGCCACCGGCCCGCTTCGCCCTGCTGGCCGTAGCCGGCCAGCCCCGCCGCCTCTTGCTCGACGTGCACCACGCCCTGGCCGACGCCTTCAGTGTGGAGGTGGTGTTGGCGGAGCTGGATGCGCTGCTGGGGGGGCGGGCACTGCCCCCCGTCCCGGCGCGAGAGTTGAAGGACTACGCCTGGTGGTCGCGGCGGGGTGCCGGGGTATCGGACGACGCCGAGGCGGCTGCCTATTGGCGCCGGCGCTTCGCCACCTTGCCGCCCGTGTTGGACCTGCCGGCCGATCGTGCCCGCCCGGCCCAGCCCAGCCGGCGCGCCGGAACCCTGGAATTCACCTTGCCGCCGGCGGTGATGGCGGCGATGCGCGCCGCCGCCGCCGCCCGGCGGGCCACGCCCTTCGCCTTGGTCACGGCGGCGTGGTCGGTTCTGCTGGCGCGTTATGCCCAAGTGGACGATTTGGTGATCGCGGTGCCGGTCGACTCCCGGGCCCAGGATGGCCTGGCCGGGATGGTGGGCATGATGGTCTCGCTGCTGCCCCTGCGCTTGTCGGTCATGGCGGGGGACAGGGTGGCCGATCTGGTGGACCGTGCCCAAGCCACCTGCACGGAGGCCCTGCGCCACCGCGCCTATGGCCTCGGCCGCCTGCTGGCCGATTTGGCCGTTCCCGCCCAACCGGGACGGGCGCCCCTGGCCGACGTCACCTTGTCCTACATGAATTTCAAGGTCGCCGGCGATGGGGCGGCGGTGGACAGTTTCGGCCTGAACCGCACCGAGGCCAAGGCCGACCTGGCCATCTTCGTGCGCGACTTGCCGGATGCCGTCCAGGTCGCCTGCGAGTATGCGGCCGATTTGTTCGACCCCGACCGGATCGCCCGCTTGGCGGACCATTTCCAAACCCTGCTGGCCGGCCTGTCGGCGGCGGGACCGGACACGATGGTGGCCAGCCTGCCCCTGATGCAGCCAGTGGAAGCGGCCCGTATTGCCGGCTGGGAGCTGGGGGCCATGCCTGCCCTGGACCTGGACATCGGCCTGTTCGGCGCCGTCGCCCGGCAGGCGATGTCCAATCCCACGAAGGTGGCGTTGCGCGGGCCGGATGGTGACCTCACCTATGGCGCCCTGTTGCGCCGGGCCAGTGGCGTAGCCGCCCGCCTTGCCGCCGCCGGCGTGCGTCCGGGGGACCGGGTCGCCCTGCATGTCGAACGGGATGCCGCCGCCGTGGCCCTGGTTCTGGGCATCGTTGGCGCCGGCGCGGCCTACATGCCCCTCGATCCGACCTATCCCGTCGACCGCGTCGCCTGGTTGCTGGAGGATGGCGGGTGCGCGGTCGCGGTGGCGGATGCCGCCGGCCGCGCCGTGCTGTCCGACCGCCTGCCCGTCCTGGCGGCGGAGGAGATGCGGGAGGCCGAGGCGGACACGGTGCCGACCCCGCCGACGGATGGCCTGGCCTATCTGCTCTACACCTCGGGCTCCACCGGCCGGCCCAAGGGGGTTCTGGTGTCCCAGCGGGCCGTGTTGCGGCTGGCCCAAGGCGATGACTATGCCGACATCCGGCCGGATGACCGCGTGATCCAGACGGGATCACTGGCGTTCGACGCCTCGACCTATGAGATCTGGGCCACCTTGATACGAGGCGCCACCCTGTGCCTGGTGACGCGGGACCAGTTGCTGGATCCCGCTCAGCTGTCGGGTGCCTTGCGCCACTATCAGGCGACGGTGGGGTGGATGACCACCGGCCTGTTCAATCGGCAGGCGGACGCCGACCCCTCCTGTTTCCGGGGGATGCGGGCCGTTCTTACCGGGGGGGAGGCTGCCAGCCCCGCCCATCTGCGCCGAGTGCTGGAGGCGGCGCCGGATCTCGTCCTGTTGAATGCCTACGGCCCTACGGAAAACACCACCTTCTCCGCCGTGCACCGCGTCACGGCGAACGACCTTAAACCAGGGGCCGGGCCGGTGCCCATCGGGCGTCCCATCGCCCATACCCGCGTCGCGGTCCTGGAACCCCAGGGCCACCCCGTCCCGACGGGCGTGTGGGGGGAGATCGCGGTGGGCGGGTTGGGCCTGGCCGATGGGTATAACGGTCGCCCGGACCTGACGGCGGAACGGTTCCGCGCCGACCCCAAGGATCCGGCCCAGACACTCTACTGGACGGGCGACCTGGGTCGTTGGCGGGCGGACGGCGCCCTGGAGTTCGGCGGGCGGCGCGATTCACAGGTGAAGATTCGCGGCTATCGCATCGAATTGGACGAGATCGAGCAGGTTCTGGCGACCTGTCCCGGCGTTGCCCGGGCCGTGGTCCTGCACCGGCCGCAGCCCGGCGATCTGGTGGCGTTCCACCAGGAGGCGGCGGGGGCCGCATGGGCGGGGACCGGACTGCGGGCGGAAGACCTGCGCGCCTGGCTGGCCGATCGGTTGCCGGCGTACATGGTGCCAAACCGCTTCGTCGCCGTGGCCGATGTGCCGGTGACCCCCAATGGCAAGGTTGACCGGGCCCGCCTGCTGGCGGCCCTGGGCGCCGACCTGGACGTCGCCGCCGAACCGCCGCGCCCCGGCATGGAGCGGTTGGTGGCCGACATCCTGGCGGACCTGTTCAATCGGCCGGTGGAGGATCGCCGCCTGGGCTTCCTCGCCTTGGGGGGCCATTCGCTGCTGGCCATCCGCGTGGTCAACCGCATCGCCGAGGCGACAGGCGTGCGCCTGGCCATGCGCGACTTCTTCGCGGCCGACACGGTAGCGGAACTGGCGGCGCTGGCGGACCGGACCACGGAGACGGAGGCGCCCATTCCACGCGCGGCGGAAGCGGCGGACTATCCGGCCAGCCACGCTCAGGCCCGCCTTTACCTGGCCCACCGTCTGGACAGTGACAGCGGCGCCTACAACATCACTTTCACCTTGCCGGCGACCGACCTGGACCCGGACGCCTTGGCCGGGGCGCTGGATCGCCTGGTGCGCGATCATGAGCCGCTCCGCACCCTATTGTTCGAGGCGGATGGCGCGATCCGCCAGCGCATCGAGCCCGAGGCCGTGCCGACGGTGGCCGTGGTCGACCTGCGGGAGGCGGACGACCCCTTGGCCGAGGCCCTGCGCTGGGCCCGGCGGGAGGCGGCGACGCCCTTCGACCTGACGCGGGTTCCCTTGGCCCGCGCCCGCGCCCTGCGCCTGGATGAGCGGAGCTGGCTGGTGCTGTTGGTCATGCACCATGTCGTGGGCGATGGCTGGTCGACCCGTATCCTGTTGCGCGAACTAACGGCTCATTACCGGGACGTGGTGGCTGGCGTGGCCTTCGCCGCACCCGAACGCGCCATCACCTATCGCGACTTCGCCGTCTGGCAGGCGGGTCGGGACTGGCGGGCGGCCGCCGACTATTGGCGGCGCACCCTGGACGGGGCACCCGGCGCAATCGCGTTGCCCATGGACCGGCCGCCCCCGGCCATCCAGTCCCACCGGGGCGACACCGTCGCCCGGGTGCTGCCACCGGCGGTGGCCCAGGGCCTGGCGGATTACGCCCGCGAACGCGGGGTGACCCTGGCCACGGTGGGCTTGGCCCTGTTCTCCAGCCTGTTGTACCGCCTTGCCCGCCAGACAGACCTGGTGGTCGGCATGGGGGTGGCGGGCCGGGACCGGGCAGTGCTTGAAGGGCTGATCGGCTTTTTCGTCAACGTGCTGCCCATTCGCCTGAGCTTCGACGACGAGACGGAATTCGACGGCTTGGTGGGCCAGACCCATGCCGCCCTGATGGGCGCCCTGGAATATCGCGACTATCCCTTCGACCTGCTGGTGCGTGCGGTGGCACCCAAGCGCAGCGGCAATCGCCAGCCCTTGGTGAACGTCGTCTTCGAATACCAGCATTTCCAGGACCTGGGCGCTGACATGGCGGTGAGCGACGGTCCCGCCCTGGGCGCCGCCGGGGACGGCATCGAGGGAGGGGAGGGCGCCGGGGCCCTTGATCCCGCCTTCATGCAGGAGGTGGAGGCCGCCATCCGGCCCGCCACCGCCAAGCATGACTTGTTGCTGTTCCTTACGGATCGGCCGGATCGCATGGAATTCCTGCTCGAATACGACACCGACGTCATCGACCGGCCGACGGCCGAGCGCTGGCTGGCCTATCTGGGCCAATTCGCCACCATGATCGTGAACCGACCTGGCAAGGAGGCCGCGGAGTGAGAATCGCCGATTTCATGTTCGAGTTGGACGAGGATCGCGCGCGCCAACAGGACAGGAGGGTGGAGGATGCCTCCGCCAAGGCCGGCATCCGCCGGGCTGCCGATGATTTGGCCGGCCAGACCATCCTCACCCGGTTCAGTCGCTGGGTCGCCATCCGGCCGGAATCGCCGGCGCTGGTGGACGAGGCCGGGAGCGTCACCTTTGCCGCGCTGGACGCCTGGTCCAACCGCACCGCCCATTGGCTGGGCCAGGCGGCCCTGGCGCCGGAAACCCGGGTGGCCGTCATGATGGGCCGCAGCCGTGGCTATCTGGCGGCGGCGCTGGGGGTGCAGAAGGCGGGCTGCGTCTATGTGCCGTTGGATCCGACCCAGCCCTTGTCACGCCGGCGCGACCTGGTCCGTATCGCCGGGGCCGAAGCCATGATCGTGGACGCCGCGAACCTGGGCGACCTGCGGACGCTGCAGTGGCAATGCCCCTCCCTGGCGCATGGCCTCTGCCTGGACGCCGCCGACCCCGCCGCCATGGTCGAGGCCCCCAGCGTGATGATGTCCACCGAGTTGTGGGATCATATCGCGGCGGAGGAGGTGGACGACGTCAACGCCGGCGGCTGGAAAAGCCCCTTCACCGGCCGGCCCATGGCGCCCGAGGCCATGGCGGCGTTCGGTGACAATGCCCGGCGCAAGCTGGCGCCATTGCTGAGCCCCACCGCCCGGGTGCTGGAGATCGGCTGCGCCTCGGGCTTCACCATGCGGCGCGTGGCACCGCTGTGCGGCCATTACGTAGCGAGCGATATTTCCCGCCTGAACGCGGAGCGGGCGGAGGCGGTGGCCCGCCGCCTGGGCCTGGACCATGTCGTCGGCCGGCATCTGGTCTCGCATGATATCGACCTGCTGCCGGCCGGGTCCTTCGACCTGGTTATCCTCAACAGTGTGATCGAAAGCTTTCCCGGCTTCGGTTACCTGGCGTCCGTCCTGGACAAGGCCATGGCCTTGCTGCGGCCCGGCGGCGCCCTCTTCCTGGGCAACATCTGGGATCTGGACCGGAAGGAGGCTTACCTGGCCGATCTGGCCACGTTCGCCCGCGACCATGCCGGGCAGGGCTATAACCCCCGCCTGGATCTGGAGGACAACTTCTTCGTTTCCCGGGCCTTCTTCCGCGACTGGGCGGCCGGGCGGCCCGAGGCGCCTTCGCTGGATTTTTCCGCCATCGAGGCGCCGGGCTTCGACCCGGCGCCTTATGATTTCGATCTCGTGGTCCGCCTGGACGGCCGGGCCGAGGGCGCGCGCCGCCACCGTTGGATCGCCGGCGCCGGCGCGCTGGAGGCACTGCCCACGACCGCGCCTGCCGTCCAGGTGACGCCGGACAGGGCCGCCTATCTCATGTTCACCAGCGGCACCACGGGCGTGCCCAAGGGTGTGGTCATCGAGCACCGCTCCGTCGTCAACATGGCCGCTGCCATCGACCGCAGCCTACATCAGCCCATGGCGCAGGGGCGGCAGTTGGCCGCCACCTGCAACTTCACCTTCGCGTTCGATGGCTCGATGCACGCCATCTACACCACGCTGTTGAATGGTCACGCCCTGCACATCAGCGGCGAAGACACCCGGCGCGACCCGGCGGCCCTGCACGACTTCCTGGAGCGCCATGGCATCGACGTGTGCGACGCCACCCCCAGCCTGTTCAGCATGCTGGCGGATTACTGGCATGACAGTGGCCAATCCACCCGGGTCCGCCGCTTCATCCTTGGGGGGAGGTCATTCCGGAAGCGGCGTTGCGCCGGTTCTTCGACGTGCCCGCCCATCGCGACGCCTCGGTGGTGAACCAGTATGGCCCCAGCGAGGCCTGCGTCTGCGCCACCCAATACCTGATGACGGCCGCCACGTGGCGGGAGCAACTGCCGCCACCCATTGGCTTGCCCCTGGATGGCGTTGAGCTACGCCTGACCGATGGTCATGGGCGCGAGGTGCCGGACGGGGTGCCCGGTGAAATCCGCATCGGCGGCATCTCCGTCGGACGGGGTTATCTGGGCAACCCGGTGCAGACCGCCGCGTATTTCGAGACGGACGCGGACGGCCAGCGCTGGTATCGCACCGGCGATCTGGCACGGCGCCTGGGCAACGGCCAGTTGCAGTTCCTGGGGCGCGAGGATCGGCAAGTGAAGATCCGGGGCCACCGGGTGGAGCTGGGCGAGTTGGAAACCCGCCTGACCAAGCATCCGCTGATCCGCCACGCCGTCGTGTTGGCCCGGGACCCGCGCGGCACCGGCGACAGGATCCTGGTCGCCTATGTCGTGCCCCGCCCGGGCTTTGACGCGGCCGAGGTACGGTCGGCGCTGGAGGCGGCGCTGCCCGCCTGGATGGTGCCCGCCCATATCCTGACGGTGGACGCCTTGCCCATGACCAGCAACGGTAAGCTGGACGAGGCGCGCCTGCCCAACCCGGCCGACCAGGCGGCCCCGGTGGTACGGCCGCTGGCAACGGAGACGGAGCGGCGCCTGGCCGCCATTTGGGAACAGGTGCTGGACCAGCCGGTGGCGGATGCCGAAGCGGACTTCTTCCTGAGCGGAGGGCACAGCGTGCTGGCCGTGCGGCTGCTGTCGGCGGTGGAGGCGGGGTTCGCCGTGCGCCTGCCGCTGGCGGAATTGTTCGCGAGTTCCACCGTGGCGGCCATGGCCCAGCTGATCGATGGCCGTAAGCAAGCGGCCGACTGGCAGCCGGTGGTGGCGGTGAACCCGTCCGGCGACCGGGTGCCGCTGGTCTGTTTCCACCCCGTGGGCGGCAACGTGCTGTGCTACCGCGAGTTGGCGCAGGCCCTGGGGCCGGCCCAGCCGGTCTACATGGTGCAAAGCTACGGCTTGGAGGAGGGGCAGCCCCTGCTGCCAACGGTGGAGGCCCAGGCCGACGCCTATGTGAAGGCGCTGCGGCCGGTGCTGGGTGACGGTCCGGTGGCCGTGGCGGGCTGGAGCTTCGGCGGTTTGCTGGCCTGGGAGGCGGCATGCCAGCTACACCGCGCCGGCGTCGACCTGCGTGCCGTCATCGTCCTGGACGGCGTCGCCGCCCCCGACCCGGTGCGTGAGCTGCTGCAGAAGGACGAAGCGGAATACCTGGCGGCCCTGTTCGACGAGATGGGGCTGTTCGACGCGGACACGCTGCGGCCGATGACGCCGGAGCAGCGGCTGGATTTCATCCTGGAGCAGAACAAGTGCGGCCATTTCCTGCCGGACGGCATGGACCGGGCGGGGATGCGCCGCCTGTTGGCCCTGTTCCAGAACAACGGCTTGGCGGCGGTGCGCTACCGCCCCCGGCCGCTGGACACGCGCCTGCTGCTGGTGCGGCCGCGCGTCGTCACCGGCCAAGCCCCGGGCATCCCCGGCGATGACCTGAACGGATGGGGGCCGCTGGCCACCCAGGGCGTGGACCTGCGGTGGATGGAGGGGACCCACGGACAGATGTTGGTCCAGCCCTGGCTTGCCGAACTTGCCACCCACGTGAGATCGTGGCTGGACCCGGTCAACCGCCGATCAACAGGCCCCGTCCGTATGTCGACCAATCCGATACCCATTCCCGGTTCCGTCGCCTTGCCCGGGTCGCGATGAATCTCATCCGTTTGCTTGCCCGGCTGGGACCGGGGCCCCTGCGACGGCTGTTGGCGGGTGCCGCGCTGTCGGCGCTGTCCAGCACTCTGGTGTTGGCGGTGGTGAACGCCGCCGCCGCCGAGATCGCCGAGAAAAAGACCAGCCAGGTGAACCTATGGTTCGCCGCCGCCTTCGCCGTGGGCGTGGTGGTCTACGCCCTGATGGAAACCTGGATGGTGGCCCGCATGGGCGCCGACCTGGAGGAGGCGATCGACGGCGTGCGCATGGAGCTGATGCGGCGGCTAAGCCGGGTCGACCTGTGGAAGTTGGAACGCTTCGGACGCACGCGCCTGTACGACAGCATCACCCAAAGCACGCAAATGATCTCGGCCAATTCCCATTTCCTGGCCTTGTCGCTGCGATCCTTCCTGCTGACCATCGCCGTCATGGTCTACATCGCCTGGATCTCCGGTTTGGCCTTCCTGGTCGTGACCGGTTTGCTGGCCTTCTGCGCCGTCGGTTATCTGCGCCTCGGGCGTGACCTGACGGACCGCCAGGGTATCCTGGCCGCTGAAACCGCCGGCCTGCACGAGGGCGTCACCGACCTGTTCGACGGCTTCAAGGAACAGCGGCTGAGCAGCGCCCGCAGCCATGACCTGGGCGCCACGTTCAGCGGTGTCTCCGCCCGGGTCATGACCGCGCAGAGCGAGGTCCACCTGCATGGCTGGCAGCAGTTCATCTTCGGCGCCACCGTGTTCAACCTGATCATGGGGGCCGTGGTTTTCATCGTGCCCACCTATTCCACGGCCTTCAGCCAGCAGGTGGTGAAGGTGGCGGCGGCCGTGCTGTTCATGTCCTCGCCATTCTCCGCGCTGATGCAGACCGTCACCCTCATGGGCGCGTCGGAGGCGGCGGCCGGGCGCATGCTGTCCCTGGGGGAGGAATTGCTGGCGCTGGAGGAGGGCGGGCCCGAGGTGACGCCCGTGCCCGTATCGGCGGATTTCCAGGAAATCACGCTGTCTGGGGTCGAGTTCAGCTTCCCGGCGCCGGCGGGGGAACGTCCCTTCGTGGTCGGCCCCATCGACCTGACCCTGCGCCGAGGTGAGACGGTGTTTGTCACCGGCGGCAATGGCTCGGGCAAATCCACTTTCGTCCGCCTGCTGACGGGACTGTACCATCCGTTGCGCGGCACCCTGGCCGTGGATGGGGTGCGGATCGGTCCCGAGCGCTATGACGGCTATCGTCAGCTGATGGCCACCGTTTTCGCCGATTTCCATCTGTTCAAGCGGCTGCACGACAGCGCCCCCGGTGCCAAGGATGAGGCGCCGGCCCTGATGCGCTGGATGGAGATGGCGGAGATCACGGCGTTGGAGGGGGACCATTTCGGCCGGCAGGACCTGTCCACCGGGCAGAAGAAGCGCCTGGGCCTGGTGACGGCGCTGATGGAGCGCAAGCCCATCCTGATCCTGGATGAATGGGCCGCCGACCAGGACCCGCACTTCCGGCAGAAATTCTATCGCGAAATCCTGCCGGCGCTGAAGGCGCGGGGGCTGACCATCATCGCGGTCACCCATGACGACCGTTATTTTGACGCGGCCGATCGCTGCCTGCGGATGGAGATGGGGCGCATCGTCCGCGAGGATCGCCCCGACCATGCCATCGCGGCTGCCGCCGGCCAGCCGGGGGAGGGCGCCTGATGCGCATGTGGCGCCTTGTCGTCGAGGAAATTCCACAGAACCTGCGGTCGCTGGCGTGGACCGCGGCCCTGTCGGCGCTGGCGTCCACCACCCTGATGTGGCTGGTGGACGAGGCCTCGCAGCAGGCGGCCAAGGGGTCGGTCAGCGAACGGCTGGTCCTGCTGTTCGCCCTGTCGATCACCCTGTTCGCCGTCAGCGACAACTACGTGCTGGTCACCGCGTCCCAGGACGCGGAAAATATCATCCACCGCCTGCGCACCCGGCTGTTCGACGCCGTTCGCGCCTCCGACCTGGTGAGCGTGGAGCGGCTGGGGCGTACCCGGCTGTACAGCGCCCTGACCCAGGATACCCAGACCCTGGCGCGCAGCCTGCCCTTCCTGGTCATCGGCGTGCAGCAGGCCATCGTCCTCGTTTTCCTGGGCGTCTATCTCGCCTGGCTGTCGGTGGCCGCCTTCATCATGGCCTTCGGGTTCGCCATCGTGGCGGTGGCGGTGCGCTATGCCCGCATGAAGGCCTTGGGCCAGGCCATGCGCGACGCGGTGGCGGCGGAGATGGCGGTGTTCGACGGCCTGTCCGACATGCTGGACGGTTTCAAGGAAGTGCGCATGAGCACGACGCGCGCCAAAGGGCTGGTGGCCGACGTGGGGGCGGCTTCGGCGGAGGCGCGGCGCATCAAAAGCCGGACCAAGGCGCAATGGGGCTGGGAGTTCGCCCTGCTGCAGGCTATGTTCTACACCCTGATCGGCCTCATGGTCTTCCTGGTGCCGCTGGTGGCCAAGGATTACGCCGACGTGGTCGTGCCCGCCACCATGACCGCGCTGTTCGTCGTTGGCCCCGTCGGCACCCTGGCCCACGTCACCCCGATGGTGACGGAGACGGAGATGGCCCTGGCCAACATGGACGACATCACCAGCCAATTGCGCCGGGCGGTGGAATTGCGGGCGGGCGAATCCGCCCTGCCCCTGTCGGCGCCGCGGCATATCGCGCTTCAGGACGCCGTTTTCTCCTACGCTGACAGCAAGGGCCGCCCCCTCTTTTCCGTGGGGCCCCTGACCCTATCCTTCCAGGCGGGTGAGATCACCTTCGTCACCGGGGGCAACGGGTCGGGCAAATCCACCATGCTGCGCCTGCTGACCGGCCTGGCGCCGTTGAGCGGTGGCCAGATGCTGGCCGATGGCGTGCCGGTGGCGCCTGGGCAGATGCAGGCCTATCGCGACCACTTCTCCGCCATTTTCGCCGACCACCACCTGTCCCGCCGCCTCTATGGCGTCGGCGCCATCGACCCCTTGCGGGTGGAGGCTCTGCTGGAGCGGCTGGAGATGACGGGCAAGGTCCATGTGGCCGACGGCGCCTTCAGCACCATCGATCTGTCCACCGGTCAGCGCAAACGGCTGGCCTTGCTGGTGGCGGAGTTGGAGGACAAGCCCATCCTGGTCTTCGACGAATGGGCGGCGGACCAGGACCCCCATTTCCGCCATGTGTTCTACGAGGAACTTCTGCCGGCGTTCAAGGCGCGGGGAAAGATCGTCATCTGCGTGACCCATGATGATCGCTGGTTCGGCATGGCCGACCGCATCTATCACATGAACGAAGGCCAAGTGATGGAACAGCGGTCCTCGGTAACCGCTGCCATGGAACTGCAATCTTGAGAGGGAGGACTTGGGATGCCGATCGTGTTGGCGCCGCTGGCATTGCCTGGGCGGTATACCAAAATTGGGTCTAACCAAAGATTCCAGCAACTCTAACGTTAAAGTCCTGGATATCAGGAATTGTTAAACGTAGTATGTGGACGTGTTTTGGGTGGGGTCGTGACTGACGGTTTCGCCCCCTGGCCATTTGCGGCCTGCGCCTGCGGGCGCTGACGGGAGCACAGGGTACGATGGCAGGCAAGCGCTCTGGTTCCGGCGGTCGCGGGCGGCGCCCGGCGAACGGTGTTACGGCCCCCGCCAGCGCCGGTGGTGATGCCGGTTCCCCCGCAAACGCCTCCAGCCCTCCCGCAGAGCCGCCGACCGAGGCGGTCGCCGCGTTGGACGTTCCCCCGATTTCCCCGGCCGCCAGCGAGGCCGGCCCGATCCCCGACCACCCCCCTGGAGAGTATCGACCGATGAGCGAAACCCCCGAGACGGCCCCGGCCGACACCACCCAAGCCGACACCACTCAGGCCGAGGCTGTCCACGCCGAAGCCGCCGCTGCCGAGACGGCGACCACCACGCCGGAATCCACCGCCCTGGCGCTGGAGGCCCACGCCAACACCGTGGTCCGCCACAATATTTACCTGGCCGCCGTCGCCGGTGTCATCCCGTTCTCCTTCGTGGACACCGCCGCGCTCATCGCCGTGCAGTTGAAGCTGGTCCATGACCTCGCCGGCGTGTACGGCAAGGATTTCCGCGCTGACGTGGGGAAGGCTGCCGTCTCCTCGCTGCTGGCCAGTGTCACGCCCACCCTGTTGACGGGTGGTGTCGTCCGTTCCGGTCTGGTGACCGCCCTGTCCAACGCCGTGCCCGCCGCCGGTTTGGCCTTGCGCATCGCCACCCAGCCGGCGTTCGGTGCCGCCTTCACTTATGCCGTCGGCAAGGTGTTCCAGCATCATTTCGCCACGGGCGGCGACCTGCTGAGCTTCGAAGTCGCAAAGGTGCGCGACTTCTTCACCAGCACCTTCAACCAGGCGCGCGGCAAGTCGGCCAAGGAGCTGGCGGCACCAGCGCCCGAGGCGGTCGCGGCTTAAGGCAGATCGGCGCCGCCGTCCGGCGCCGGGTTGGTTGTCCGGTGCCCCCCGTCCTTCGACGGGGGGCACTTTTTCATGGAACCTGAGGGAGAGTGGCATGGTGGAAAGCACGACTGTCGCCCCGACGCCGGCGGTGGTCCACGCCGCCGGCGAGTCCGTGCGCGGCGATCTGGCCCTGACCCTGCTCGCCAACAACAAGATCAAGGATTACGTCGTCGCCACCATGGCCTTGTCCACGGTGCCGTTGCCGATAGTGGACCTGGCGGGCATCACGCTCATTCAATTGCGCATGGTGCAGAAGCTGTCCCAACTGTACGGCAAGCCGTTCAGCAAGGAACTGGGAACGTCGGTGTTGGCCTCGTTGGCCGGCACCTTCAGCGGATTGGCCGGTGGCATGGCCGCCGTCAGCCTGCTGAAACTGGTGCCGGGCGTGGGGGAGGCGGTCGCGTTGGCCGGCCTGCCGGTGGCCACCGGCGCCATGACCTACGCCGTGGGCAAGGTTTTCGTCCGCCACTATGAAGATGGCGGGTCGTTGCTGGACCTGGATACGCTGACCTTCAAGGACTTCATCGCCGAGCAATTCGAGACGGGCAAGAAACTGGCCCACGAAGCCCGGCAGCAGGCCAAGGAAAAGGCGAAGCAGGCCAAAAAGGCCGCCAAGAGCAAGCCGGCCGCCTGATACGCGCGGCCTCTTGGCCTCTCCGCTGGGGCCCTTCCGCGGCTCCGTTCCAGCGACCCTTGGGCGGGCCGCCGCACCTCACGGATTGCTGGTCCGCTGGTCGGCCCTTACCTCCACCACCCGCCCGCCGGCCAGCGCCACCCAGACGCCGGCCCCGTCTGCCAGGGAGGCCAATGCCACCGGTCGCTGTTTCTGCGCGTTGGATTGGCCGGCCGCCGGCAGGATCTCACCGGCGGAGAAGCTTGGGGCGGCACCGAAGCCAGCGACGCGGCCATCAGCGGCCAAAACCCAATAGCCGTCACCGGCCGGCCGGATGGCCAGCGCGACGGCGGCGGCGCCGGCGTCCCCTAGGTGGGCCATGGTGCCGAAGGTGCGGACCGAGCCATCGGCATGCAGCAGGGCGTAGCCCTCGCCGATGGGGCTGGTGGCGATCGCGACCACGGGGGCGCCGACGGGAGTGGTGGGCGATCCGGGGCCGGGGCCTAAATCGCAGGATGCGTCGCCATGGCATTGGACAGTGCCATCCGACAGGGCGATGCGGTAGCCCAGGCCAGAGGGGCTGGACGTCAGCCCCACCGCCTTCTGGCCAGGCAACAGATCGCGGGCCTCGCCATACTCCTTCACGTTGCCGATGGCATGGACATGGCCGTCGCGGCTCAGCAGCCAGTAGCCGTCACCCATCACCGGTGCCGCCATGGCGACGATCGGGCTGCCTGACGTGGCGCTGATCTGGCCCTGGTTGACGGCGGGCTTGGCCGCCAGGACATGGCCGTCGGCCTGGGCCAGCCAATAGCCCTCGTTGATGGGCAGGGTCACGGTCTGCCACGTGACCCCGCCATCCTCGGAATGGGCACTGGTGCCGCTATATGCCATGGCGACCACTTGGCCCGGACCCTGGGCGATCGCGCAGAGGGTGCTGCGCGTGCCTGATTGGCGGGCGATCCAGCGCCCCGGGCCGGGTGAGGCGACAATGGTTCCGCCGCTGCCGGTGGCCAGCACGCCGGCGGTGGTGAGGGTCACACCGCACAGTTTCTCGTCCGTGCCCGTTTCTTCCCGGGCCCACGTCTGACCGTCCAGGGTGCGCAAGGCGACGCCGTCGGACCCGACGGCCACGGCGCTGTCGCCATCGGTCACCACCGCCAGCAGATCCTGGTGGGTAAGCGGGGGCAGCGTGCGCCACGCGACACCGTCGCGCGACACGGCGATCAGTCCGTTCTCGCCCACGGCGACGGCGTAGCTACGGGCGGCGGCGACCGCGAGCAGGGCCAAAGAGGTGGAATGCCCGGCTTGGAGCGGGTCCGACACCGCGCGCGCTTCCCACAGATCACCATCCGGTGAGGTCAGCAGCGTGCCGTTGCGGCCGACCGCCAACAATTGGCGCTGATAGGCGGCCACGCCCATCAAGTCGGCCTTGGTACCGCTGAAGCGGGATGACCACAGCACGCCATCCCGCGACATCAACACCAGGCCCCGGTCGCCCACGGCGGCCAGGCCACCTTGGAACTGGGTGACAGACCACAAGCCGTGATGGGTGGGTGGGGTACGGCGGATCCAGTTCTGGCCGTCGATGGAGGACAGGATGGCGCCACCGCCCCCCACGGCGGTGAAACCGGCGCCGTCGTTGTAGACAACGTCCAGGACGGGTTGGCCGATGGAGGGGCGTTCCACCCGCCACCGCCGCCCGTCGGTCGATGACAGGATGACGCCGCCCGTGCCGACGGCGACCAACCGATCATCGGTGCGGACCAGGGCGCGCACGTCATAGTGCGCGTCCGAGGCCCATTCCTGCCAGGCTTTTCCCGGCCAGGCCAAACCCAATACCCCGCCCGTGCCCGCCGCCGCGATCCCTTCCGTCGTCGCCAGCACCGCATGGATGGTGATGTCGGGAACAGGGGTCAACTGGCGCCAATGACAGCCGTCGCTGGAGCGCAGCAATTCGCCATTGCTGCCGCCCGCCACGAAGCCCAGCGTTGGTGAATAGGTGACGGCGTCCAGAACCGCCCGGTTGCCCAGGAGGCAGGGGGTCCAAACCACGCCGTCGCTGGACGTGGCGGACAGGCCCTCGCCCACCGCCACGAACCGGCCGGCCTCATAGGTCACGGCGTTCAGGTTGGCGTCATTCAGGTTGACGTCGGCGGACAGTTCGACCGCTGTCCAGGTCCGGCCATCGGTGGAGGTCGCGAGGCCGGCCGCACCCAAGGCGACATAACGGTCGGGTGACGCGGCGACGGCGGTCAAGGTGCCGGCGACGCCGGTCTGTTCGACGTGCCAGGTGATGGCGTCCGTGGACAGTAGGGCCGTGCCGCCAGAGCCGACCGCCACCAGCCCGCCGGGCCCGCTGGCGATGCCATACAACTCGCTGCGGATGGGCGTGTACTGGCGCGACCATGCCCGGCCGCCGAAATTGGTCAGGACCACGCCGCCTTCCCCGACGGCCACCAGCGTGACGCGACCGCCGATGCGGGCCCGGGCAACACCATGCAGGGTTTCGGAGCCGGCATAGGCCTCATGAAAGCCGGCAATGGCCACCACCGGGGCGGGGGCGACCGTTCGGCGGTACAGCGCCACCACCCCCTGGGGGAACAGCCAAGCGATCAAGGCCAGGCCCGCGAACAGAGTCGCCAGGAATGCCAGGCGCCGGCGGATGGTCATGGGACGGAAGGCCACCGGGATCACGGCGCGCGGGGGGACGGCGACAGGGGCGTCGGCTGCGGGGCCACCGTGTCGGCGGCGGCGGGATGGGCGGCGGCGGGTGGCGGTGCCGTGCCCTGGCCCCCCCCAGGTGCGACCCCGCCCGGGAATACCGGCTGATGCGGCGGGCCTTGGTTGGAGGAGGGTGGCGTACGAGACGGGGCGTCCAGCGGGGCGACACCATCGGGCAGGGGGGCGGCCACGAACGTCCCTCCTGGGGATCGCCAAGCGCTTTCCCCGACGCCGCGCCGCCGTTGCCCTGTGTCGCCGGCACGGTGCCGACGCGCGGCCCTTTGGATGGTGGTGCTTCCGTTCCCGATCCGGCCAGGTCGACCGGCAGGGCGCTTCCCCGCTCCGTGGTGTCGAGGATCAGCGGCAAGCCGTTCTGTGAGCCAATGACCACCACCTTGGCGTTGGGCGATTTGGCCAGGGCCAGGGTGGCCTCGATGCCTTTCCAGCGCAGGTAGCGGTCCGAGATGCCGTTGGACACGATCTCCTGGAACTGGCGCACGCCCTGGGCCTCGATGGCCTTGCGCTCGCTTTCCAGCCGTTCCTTCTCCAGCACGAATTGGAAGCGGAGCGCGTTCTGCTCTTCCGCGATCTTCTGCTCGATGCTGGCCTGCACGGTGGGCGGCAGGGCGATGTTCCGGATGAAGATGTCCTGGATGTTCAGCATCTGGCGGTTACCGCCCATGTCCAGATGGCTGCGGGTCAGTTCATTGCGGACCAGGGCCGCCACCCGCTGTTCCAGGATGGAGCGATTGATGCTGTACAGATCGTCCGGCCGCAGCTCCGCCATGGCGTTGCGGATCTCGGAACTCATGGTCGGCAGGATCAGGGTCGTCTCGAACTGCGGGCCCAGCGTCTCATGCAGGTTGGCGACCAGGTCGCGGTCGATGAAATAGGAGATGGTCAGTTGCACGTCGACCGACAGGCCGTCCCGGGTCAGGGCCTGCACCGTCTCATCCAGCCGCCGCAGGCGGACGTCGTAGATGTAGATGCGGTCCCAGGGCGCGATGATCTTCAGGCCGGGATTGAAGTGGAAGCCCAACTGGGTGCCGCCGGCCAAGCGCAGCCACAACACGCCCACCGAACCGGCGGGAATGTTGATGAAGATCCGGTCGGCCAGGGCCACGACCAGGAAAGCCAAAACCAGGACGGCCAGGAATATGTTCAAGCGGTGGCGGCGGCGCCAAGCCTTGAAGCGGGCCCGCAGGCCCGGCTTCGCGGCGGGGGGCGTCGTGTTCGCGTCCGTGGCTGCGGTCATGCCTCCACACCGTTCTTCATCAGGTCCTCAACGGGTTGGGAATAGTCCCCGGATGGGTTAGGCTAAGGGCGGCGATCGGCGCGGTGGTCATTCCGAGAGCCCCCTTGGCCTTTAACGACGCCGGAAATTAACTGAATTTGGCGAGCGCGAGAAGCCGCTAATCGTAATCCGAACAAAACCCACCAAACTTCCCGCCCAGAGATTGTGGTGTCGCCGGCGACATTGACCCTGCGTCGGTGGATGGCAGTCCTGGTTGAAGCCCGCCGCCCGGCGCTGACCGGGCGGCGGCCGTTGTCTCAGCCCTGGGCGGCCATGCGGCGGGCGACGTCGGCGGCGCTGATGCCCTCAAGGGCCAGACCGTAGGCGGTGCCTTCATCGATCAGGCGGCGGAGCTGCTGGGTCAGCGCGATGCGGGTGTAGCGGCCGGTCAGCGGCGGCAGCGCGGCGATGCCGTCGGCGATCTCATGGGCGCGGGCGAGCAGGCGGTCGGCCGGCACGATCTCGTTGACGACGCCCCAGTCCTTCGCCGTCTGGGCGTTCAGCACCTGGCGGGTGAGCAGGAAATAGCGCCCCCGGACCGAGCCGATCACATGCGGCCACAACAGGTGCATGCCGTCGCCGGGCACGATGCCGAACTCGAAGTGTGGCTTGTCCTGGAACACGGTATCCGGCGTCGCCAGGATGATGTCGGTCAGCAGCGCGTATTCACTGTGCAGCAGAACCGGGCCGTTCAGCGCCGTGATCATGGGCACCTCAATATCAAGGATGTTGGACAGCACCTTGCGGCCCTCGCGCAGGATCTTGTCGTAACCCTGGGGGGTGAAGAAGTCGAAGCCCTCGGGGTTGATCATGTCCATGAAGGCGTCGCCCGTGCCGGTCAGGATCACCGCCCGATTGTCCCGGTCCTCGCCGATCTGGTGGAACAGCTCCACGAATTGCTCATGCGTATGCCCATTGAAGACGAGCTTGCCGCCATTGGTATGCAGGGCGACCTCCAGCACGCCATTGTCCTTGCGGGTCAGGCGGGCGTTGGGGAAAGCGTCGTGATAGGTCTCGAACTTGGCCATGATGCCGATCCTTCATCTCAAGCCGTCCGGAAGTGGCGGCTTGACGGATTAGCTAGGCCATCCAACGGCGGGACGGGACGATGGCGCGGGGCGATATGGCTTATTCCAATGCGGAATAGGGTGTAGCCATCGCCGCTTCCACGAAGCGGGCGAATTCGCGCGCCTTGGCGCTGGCCATGCGTCCCCCGGGAAAGACCGCCCACAGGTCGAGGGCGGGCAGGGCCCAGTCCCGCAGCACCCGGCGCACCGCGCCGCTGGCGAGTTCGGGCGCGAACATCCAGTCCGAGGCGACCGTCAACCCCATGTCGGCGAGGACCGCCGCCCGCTGTCCCTCGGCGGCGCTCACCTTGACGCGCCCGCGCATGGAAACCGACGCTTCGGTGCCATCGCGGGTGAAACACCACACGCTGGGCAAATGGCTGTGGATCACGGCCTCGTGCCCGGCGAGGTCGGCGGGGCTGAGCGGTTCCCCCCGGCGCGCCAGATAGGCGGGCGTGGCCAACACGGAGCGTGCCCCCGTCGCCAGCTTGCGCGCGACAGCGGATGAATCGGGCAGCGTGCCCATACGCAGCGACACGTCGACGCCTTCGGCGACCAGGTCGATGACGCGGTCGTCGAGGATCACATCGATTTCAATCTCGGGATGCTGGTCGAGGAAGCGTGGCAGCAGCGGCACGATATGCAGGCGGGCGAAGGTGGTCGCGGCCGAAACGCGCAACACGCCGGACAGCCCCGCCCCCGCGCCGCGCGCGGCCAAATCGGCCTCATCGGCTTCCCGGATGGCGGTCTTGGCCCGCTCATAAAAGCGGTGCCCCGCCTCGGTCGGGCTCAAACCGTGGGTCGAGCGGATCAGGAGGTTGACCTGAAGCCGGTCTTCCAACTGGGCGATCGTCTTCGACACCGCGGGCTGGCCGACATTCAGCTGCCGTGCGGCGGCCGAGAAGGAGCCGGTCTCCACCACCCGCACGAAGGCCGCCATCGCTTGATATCGGTCCATGCCATTCCTCCTTGGAATGACGATTATCGCCCAGAGCCTGCTGCCGCGTCGAGCGTCGGAGAGGCATGAATCGCCTGCCTTCGGATGGGCCGAAGGGGGCGAGGAGATCGAGATCATGGTCCGCTGGCTGATGGGAACCGCCGCCGGGCCATCCGTCCTTCAGGGAATCCTCGCCTTTCAAATCACCGGCAGCCCGGTTTCGGCACTTCTGGCGCTGGCAGCGCCGATCCTGCGGGCCGGGCTCCGTTACAAGGAAGCGCACCATGCTTAAGGTTTACGCCTTCGCCACGCCCAACAGCATCAAGGTGCCGATCGCCCTGGAGGAACTGGGGCTCGATTATGAGCTGCACGGCGTCAACGTCCGCAAGGGCGAGCAGAAGGCACCCGATTTCGTCGTCCTCAACCCCAACGCCAAGGTGCCGGTGCTGGTCGATGGCGACCTGGTCCTGACCGAATCCGCCGCCATCCTGGTCCATCTCGCCGAAAAGACCGGCCGCTTGCTGCCACTCTCCGGTGAAGGCCGGGCGCGAGTGTTCGAGCAGCTCTTCTTCCATGCCTCCGGGCTGAGCCCCGCCTTCGGCCAGTCCGGCTTTTTCCAGCGCTTCGCGGCCGAGCCGCAGCCGATCGCGATAGAGCGCTTCCTGGGCGAAGCCATGCGCACCGTGTCCGTGCTGGACGGCGTGCTGTCACGGCATCGCTACGCCGCTGGCGACCGCTTCACCATCGCCGACATCGCCCATTTCGGCTGGCTGTGGCGGCGTGAGTTTGCGGGTGTGGGGCTGGAGGACACGCCCCACGTCGCGCGCTGGTACGCCGACGTGGCGGCGCGACCCGCCGTCCAGCGCGCCCTTTCCCGCGTGAACGCCCTGCTGCCATCCGACTGACCCGAATTCGCGGCGGGAGAGAGCCCGCCCTCTCACGGAGATATTCCCATGTCCCTTCAATCGAAGCTCGACGCCTTCAAGGCGAACTTTGAGGCCGGCAAGCCGCCCTACAACGTGCCACCGTCGGTGATCGAAACCATGCACCGCGCGACCGCCGACCTGATTGCCAGCGGCGCCGCCACCCGTGCCTTGAAGGCCGGCGATCAGGCCCCTCGTTTCACGCTGAATGATGCCGACGGCAGGCTCGTCTCATCGGCGGCATTGCTGGCCCAAGGGCCACTGGTGATGAGTTTCTATCGCGGCGTCTGGTGCCCCTATTGCAACATGGAGCTGCAGGCGCTTCAGGCCACCCTGCCGGAATTCGAGGCGCTGGGAGCCAGCCTCGTCGCCCTCTCTCCGCAGCTGCCGGTGAACAGCCGCAAGTCCGTCCGCCAGAACGCGCTCAGCTTTCCCATCCTGTCCGATACGCACAACGACGTGGCCGCCGCCTTTGGTCTCCGGTTTGAATTGCCTGGGTACCTTGTCGATCTCTACAAGGGCCTGAAGAACGATCTTCCGGCCTTCAACGGCGACCCGAGTTGGACGCTGCCGATGCCGGCCCGCTACGTCATCGCGCCGGACGGGACGATCCTCTACGCCGAGGTGAATCCGGATTACACCCGTCGGCCCGAGCCTGAGGACATGCTGCCGGCGCTGCGCCGCGCCATGGCCATCTGATCATACCCGTCGGCCGCGCCGATGGCCCCGTCCTGCTAACGAGGTTTGCCCCATGTCCCGGACTTTTCTCATCACTGGCGCCAGCAAGGGTATCGGGCTGGCGCTCGCCCAGCGTCTGACGCGGAATGGCCACACGGTCGTCGGCCTGGCGCGAGGCCCGGCACCGGCCTTTCCGGGTACGCTTATTCCCGTTGACTTGGCGGATGAACGCGCGACCGGGGAAGTGCTTGCCGACCTTGCCGCCCGCCTTCGCTTTGATGGCGTCGTCAACAACGTCGGCTTGGTTCGCCCGCAACGGCTCGGCGCGGTCGACCTTTCCACCCTCGATGAGGTCATGCGGGTCAACCTGCACCCGGCGGTGCAAACAGTGCAGGCCTTGCTGCCCGGGATGCGGGAGCGAGGCTGGGGGCGTGTCGTCAACATCTCCAGCTTGACGGTCCTCGGTTCGGTCGAGCGCACGGCCTATGCCGCGGCCAAGGCCGCCCTGGTCAGTTTCAGCCGGGGCTGGGCGCTGGAACTCGCGGCGACCGGCATCACGGTGAACGCGGTCGCTCCCGGCCCCACGGAGACGGAGCTGTTTCGCGCCAACAATCCCCGGGCAGCGAGGGGGAGCGCCGCTATCTCGCCGGCGTCCCTATGGGCCGGTTCGCGGCACCCGACGAAATCGCCGCTGCCATCGCCTTCCTGCTGTCTGAGGAGGCCGGATTCATCACGGGGCAGACGCTGCACGTCGATGGGGGCGCTTCGATCGGCAGAATCGCTTTCTGACTGGGCGGCCGCACCGCCGCCATGGCCGGCACCGCCTCATACGGTGCCGGCCTATCCTTGGGGAAAGGCAGGGATCAGGGCTCCGTGCCCAGGCACACATATTTCAGGTCCAGGTACTCCTCGATGCCATGGCGGGAGCCCTCCCGGCCCAGGCCGGACTCCTTCATGCCGCCGAACGGGGCCACTTCGGTGGAGATGGCGGCGGTGTTGATGCCGACCATGCCGAAGTCCAGCGCCTCGGACACCCGGACGAAACGGTTGAGGTCGCGGGTGTAGGCATAGGCCGCCAGACCCGCCGCCGTGTCGTTGGCCAGGGCCACCGCCTCCGCCTCAGTGGTGAAGCGGTGCAGGGCCGCCACCGGTCCGAACGTCTCCTCCCGCATGATCCGCATCGTCCGCGTCAGGCCCGTCAGCACCGTCGGGCTGTAGAAGGTGCCGCTGTCCCCCAGGCGATGGCCGCCGGTCAAGACGGTGGCCCCGTGTGAAACGGCGTCGTCAACATGGCCCGCCACCTTGGCCAGCGCCTCGGCGTTGATCAGGGGGCCCTGATCGGTGGGGCCGGCCAAGCCGTCGCCCACCACCATCCCGGCCACGCGCGCCGCCAGGCGCTGGGCGAAGGCGTCGTGGATGCCGTCCTGCACCAAGAGGCGGTTGGCGCAGACGCAGGTCTGGCCGGTATTGCGGAACTTGGCCAGGATGGCGCCGTCGACCGCGGCGTCCAGGTCGGCGTCGTCAAAGACGATGAAGGGCGCGTTGCCGCCCAGTTCCATGGACACGCGCTTCATGGTGCCGGCCGCCGCCGCCGTCAGCCGCTTGCCCACGGCGGTGGACCCGGTGAAGGTCAACTTGCGCACCCGGGCGTCGGCCATCCAGGCATCGCCGATGGCGGGCGCGTCGCCGCACAGGATGTTCAGAACGCCGGCCGGAACGCCGGCCTCCTCCGCCAGGACGGCCAGGGCCAGCGCGCTCAGCGGCGTCAGCTCCGATGGCTTCAGCACCACGGTGCAGCCGGCCGCCAGCGCCGCGCCCACCTTGCGGGTGATCATGGCGGCGGGGAAGTTCCACGGGGTGATGGCGGCCACCACCCCCACCGGCTGGCGGGTCACCAGGATGCGGGCGTCGGCACGGTGGCCGGGGATGGTTTCGCCATAGACGCGCTTGGCTTCCTCTCCGAACCATTCAAGGAAGCTGGCGGCATAGGCGATCTCTCCCTTCGCCTCGGCCAGGGGCTTGCCTTGCTCCGCCGTCAGCAGGCGGGCCAGGTCCTCGGTATGGGCGACCATGAGGTCGAACCACCGGCGCAGGATGGCCGCGCGGTCCTTGGCCGCGCGCTTGCGCCAGCCCGGCAGGGCGGCGTGGGCGGCATCGGCGGCGGCCCGCGCCTCGGCCCCGCCCGCGCGGGGGATGCGGGCCAGGATCTGGCCGGTGGCGGGGTTGGTGACCGCCACCGTCTCCGCATCGGCCGCCAGCCACCGTCCACCGATATGGCTGGCCTGGCGCAGCAGGTCCGGGCGCGCCAGCGCCAGGTGGCTCAGGTCCGTGCCGGCGCTCATCGCGGCACCGTCAGGGCCTGGGCCAGGATATCCAGGCCGGCGTCCAGCTGCGCGTCGGGAATGGTCAGGGGCGCCAGGATGCGGATGACGTTGCCATGGACGCCGCAGGACAGCAGGATCAGGCCCAGTTCCAGCGCCCGCGCCGTGACCTGGCGGGTGGCGTCGGTATCCGGGTCCACGCCGCCGCGTTCCTTGAAGATCTCGAAGGCCACCATGGCGCCGGGACCGCGGATGGCGCCGATGGGCAGGGTGTCGTTGCGCTCCCGTACCGTTTCCAGCCTGGTCTTGATGCGTTCGCCGATGGCATCGGCGCGGGCCAGCAGCCCTTCCTCCTCGATGACGTCCAGCACAGCCAGGGCGGCGGCGCAGGCCACGGGGTTGCCGCCATAGGTGCCGCCCATGCCGCCGGGCGCCACCGTGTCCATGATCGCGGCCCGGCCGATGACGCCGGACAGGGGAAGCCGCCGGCCAGCGACTTGGCGATGGTGACCAGGTCCGGCTCCACGCCGGTATGCTCGATGCCGAACATGCGCCCGGTGCGGCCAAAGCCCGCCTGCACCTCATCGGCGATCAGCAGGATGCCATGGGCGTCGCACAGGCGGCGCAGTTCGCGCAGCAGTTCCGGCGGGGCGGGGTTGAAGCCGCCCTCGCCCTGCACCGGTTCCAGGATGAAGGCGGCGACGCGCTCCGGCTCCACATCGGCCCGGAACAGGAAGTCCAGCGCCTTCAGACTGTCGGCGACGGTGGTGCCATGGTGCGGTATCGGGAAGGGCAGGTGCCACACCTCCGGCGGCATGGGGCCTGCGTCCTTCTTGTAGGGATTGACCTTGCCGGTCAGGGCGGAGGTCATGAGCGTGCGGCCGTGGAAGGCGCCGGTGAAGGCGATGACGCCGCTGCGCCCGGTGGCGACGCGGGCGATCTTGACGGCGTTCTCCACCGCCTCGGCGCCCGTGGTGAAGAACACGGTCTTGGCAGGGCCGCTGAACGGGGCCAGCGCGTTCAGGCGCTCCGCCAAGGCGACATAAGGCTCGTAGGCCGCCACCTGGAAGGCGCTGTGGGTGAACCGCTCCATCTGCGCGGCGGCGGCGGCCATGACCCGGGGATGACGGTGGCCAGTGTTCAGCACGGCGATGCCGCCCGCGAAGTCGATATAGCGCCGTCCATCGACATCCCATAGCAGGGAGTTGTCGGCGCGGTCGGCATAGATGGCGGTGGCATGGGCCACGCCGCGCGGCACGGCTTTGGTGCGGCGGGCAAGAAGGTCAGCGTTACGGGACATGATGGGGCATCCTCCGCGGCGAGGGTAGGGGGCGGCGATCCCGTCGGCGCATGGGCGGGGTGGACCGGCGGGTCGATGGGAAAAGTCAGGCCGACTAAAGTGTCGCGGCGTCAGCCGCGTTGTCGTCGCCGGTCCAGGGCCAGGGTGGCCAGGCACAGCTGCTCGAACAGGATTTGGGCGCCGACCTGGGCCGTGTTGCTGGTGGGGTCGTATTGCGGGGCGATTTCCACCACGTCGGCGCCGACCACATCCAGGCCGGCCAGTCCGCGCAGGATGGCCAGCGCCTCCCGCGAGGTCAGGCCGCCCACCTCGGGCGTGCCGGTGCCGGGGGCGTAGACCGGGTCCAGGCAATCGACGTCGAAGGAGATATAGACCGGGCCGTCGCCGACCACTTCCCGCGCCTTGGCGATCACCGCCTTGGCGCCCATCTCCGCCACGTCTTCGGCGTGCAGCACGGTCATGCCGGCGTCGTAGGAGAATTCCCAGAAGAATTCCGCGCTGCCCCGGATGCCGATCTGGATGGTGCGGTCCGGGTCCAGCACCCCGTCCAGCACGGCCAGGCGGAAGGGGCCGCTGTGGTGGAAGCGGGCGCTGTCGTCGCTGCCGCTGGTGTCGCAATGGGCGTCGAAATGGATCATGCCCACGGGGCGCTCCCGGCCCAGCGCCTTCAGGATGGAATAGCTGACGGAATGGTCGCCGCCCACGCTCAGCGGCACCACCCCCGTCGCCGCCAGCCGGCCGTAAAAGGCCTGGATGTCGTGGTGGCAGGCCGCCAGGCTCAGATAGTTGCTGAAGGGCACGTCGCCGATGTCGGCGATACTGGCCTGGGCGGAGGGAACCAGGCGCAGCACATGCTCATACGGGCCGATGCGGTCCATGCCACGGACGGCGCGGGGACCGAAGCGCGACCCCGCCCGGTTGGTGACGCCCAAATCCATGGGCACGCCGACCAAGGCGATGTCCAGGCCGCCGAAATCGTCCAGTGCCGCCAGCTCGGGACGCAGGGGGGCGTCCAGCAGAGTGCCGGCGTCGGCGAAGGGCTGGCGCGGCGCCTCCGCGCCCCGGAACACCGCCTCCGCCACGTCACGGAAATGCGGGTCGAAAAAATCGGCCGGCGAGGCGGCGCCGTAGCGCTGCCGCAGGCGGTCCAGCTTGGTCTGATCCACTGTCGTCCCCCTATCTCAGCGTGCCGTGTCTCAGCGTGCCGCCAGGATTTCGGCGGCGGCCCGCTCGCCGGACCGGATGGCGCCGTCCATATAGCCGGGCCAGCGGCTGGCCGTTTCCGTACCGGCCCAATGGATGCGTCCCGTAGGCTGGCGCAAGGTCGCGCCCAGGCTGGTCCAGGCCCCCGGCACCATAACGCCGGCATAGCCGCCCCGGGCGTATTCCTCCTCCAGCCAGGACAGCTCGATATACTCCCGCATATCGGCGGCCCGGGGCCCGAACAGCCGCGCCAGGGACCGGGTGATGGCGGTCTGGCGCTCGGCCGGCGTGCGGGCGGTCCATTCCTTGGCTTCGTCCCCCTCGATGAAGGCGACCAGGATGCCGGGCGTGCCGCCGGCGGGGGAATTGTCGTAGATCAGGCTGACCGGGCCGTCCTCGCTGATCGCCATCCCCGACAGCCCTTCCTCTCGCCAGAAGGGGGTGGGATAAAGGCACTGCACCTTGATGCAGGCGCCCATGGGCATGCGCTGGGCCAGATGGTCCCGCGTCCCGGGCAGCGGCGGGCTGTAGCGCAGGCGGGCCGCCAGCGCCGGGGGCAGGGTCACGATGGCGTGGCGGGCGCGGACCATGTCGCCCGTGGCGGTGGTGATGGTCACGCCGTTCCCGTCCTGGGCCAGGGCGGCCACCGGGGTATCGAGACGCAGGTGCGGCCGCACCGTGTCCGCCAGCCGTTCCGCCAGATGCTGCGCCCCCAGGCTGAAGCGCCGTTCCTGCGCGCCGCCGCCCATGCTGATCAGGGCGGCCAGCCCGCCGGCGGCCTTGATATAGAAAAGGACGTGCAGCAGCGACAGCTCCCGCGCCTCCGACGCCAGGACGGAGCGGGCCAGGAAGCGCATCCAGAACCGCGCCTCATCGCTGGTGGCCGTGCGGATGATCCAGGCGTCGAAGCTCTCGCTGTCCAGGGCGGCGGCGTCGGGGCTGGTCCAGGGGGCCTCGGCATCCACCGTCTGCGCCAGGGTGTCCAGTGCCTGGAACGTCGCCTCCACCTCCGCCAGGGCCGCCGGCTCATGGGGCGGCAGCAGACCGGTGAAGCGCATCAGGCGCCCGTTGTGCAGACAAAGGTTCTCCCCCTCCTCGAAGGAGGTGAAGGTTTCCACCCCCAGCTCCTCGGCCAGGGCCAGCACCTTGTCCTGGCCGGGCCCCACCCATTGTCCGCCAACGTCGATGGGGGTGCCGTCTTGGGCATGGCGGGTATGGATGCGGCCGCCGACGCGGTCGCGCGCCTCCAGCACCGTGACGCGCAGGCCGGCGTTCACCAGGGCGCGGGCGGCGGTCAGGCCGGCGAAACCGGCCCCGATGATGGCGACATCGACCGGTTCCGCGCAGGCGGATTCCGGGCGGCAGGCGGACTCGATGGGCTGGCCCATGACGCTCTCCGGTTCTTAGAGGTAGGTGCGCTGCGCGGCGATGATCAGGGACTGCACCGCTTGGCGCGAGCGGAAGCTGTTGGCGGTCGCCAGCCATTGCAGGAGGATGCCGACGAAGCCGGTGAAGATGAAATTGGCCAGCCCGTCGATGTCCGGCTTGATGCTGCCGTCGCGGACATCGCTGGCGTCGGCCAGGACGGACCGGTACAGGTCCAGATATTCCTCATACTTGCGCTTGGCCAGCCATTCGGACCCCGGCGTGCTCAGCGCGTAAAGGGTCAGGTTGAACAGGGCCAGTTGCTCATCGGGGCTGCGCTCCACCTCTCCCCGGATGAAGGTCAGCAGGTGGTCGATGCGGTCGTGCAGCCGTTCGGGCGTGGAGAAATAGGCGGCCAGGCTCTCACGTGACTTCGCCACCAGGTGGGTCAGCACGTTCATCAGCACGGCGTCCTTGCCGTCGAAATAATAGTGCAGGGTGCCCAGGTTCACGCTGGCTTCGCCCGCGATCTTGCGCGTGGTGGTCCCGTGCACGCCTTCGCGGGCGATGACGGTGACGGCGGCGGCCATGATGGCTTCCCGCTTTTCCTCGCGCTTTTCCTCGCCTTTGGTTTTGGGGGGCTTGGACACGGGCGTTTCCTCTGGTCTCGCGGGCGGCTGGCCCCTGGGGCGAGCGGTGGCGCGGGCGGTGGGGCGGGACGGCATGCTGATCGGGGTGTTAGCGGGGGTCAACGGCGGCGGTTGATGGCGGCTGGGGATCAATCGGGATGATAGGCCCAAGCCGTTCCTCCAGCGCCGCCGCGGCGGCCAGCACCAGGCCGTCGCGGAAGCGGCCGGCCACCAGTTGGACGCCCAGGGGGCCGTTTGTTCCCCGGTGCACCGGCACCGACAGGGCGGGCACGCCCAGGAAGGCCGTCGCCGTGCAAGGGCTGTGCGCGGTCAGCAGCCGGCGGGCCTCCTCCACGCCACGCACATCGTAGCCGACAGGGAAGGGCGCCGACCAGGCGGTGGGCATCAGCAGCAGCGGGAAATCCTCGAAGAACATCTGCCAAGCGCGCTGGAAGGTGGTGCGGCTGGCCAGGCCGGCCAGCATCTCCTCCGCCGACAGGGTGGGGACGCAGGCCGCCGTCAGGTCCAGGGAGCGCAGGAACGTCTCGTCGCCCAGGGCGAAGGTGGCGCGCGCGCCGGGGCTGCGGCAGTCGTTGGACAGCAGGGTCATCCACAACTCTGCCGCCTCCTCGAAGCGGGGCGGTGCCGCCTCCACCACCTCATAGCCGGCGTCGGCCAGGCAGTCGGCGGCGCGGCGCAGGGCGGCCAGGACGGGGGCGTCGGCAGCGTGGTCCGCCGTGCCGGTGAACAGGGCGACCCGGACCCGAGCCGTGTCGTCGGGGAAGTCCAGAGGAGCCGGGACCCAGGCCGGGTCACGCGGATCCCGGACCGCCATGGTCTCCAATCCCAGGCGGATATCGCGGACCGAGCGGGCAAGCACGCCCTGGGTCGATCCCAATTGCAGGCACAGCGACCGCTCGGCCTTGCCCGTGGGGTTGTAGGCGGGAACACGGCCTGTGGTGGGGCGCAGGCCGTAGACGCCGCAGGCGCTGGCCGGCAGGCGGGCCGACCCGGCCAGATCGTTGCCGTGGGCCAGCGGCACCATGCCGGTGGCCACCGCGGCCGCCGCGCCGCCGCTGGACCCGCCCACGTTCAGGGCGGCGTTCCAGGGATTCAGGGTCAGCCCGTGCGGCGCGTTGTCGGTGAACCAGCGGCAGGAGAAGGCGGGGGCGTTGCTGCGGCCCAGCAGGATGGCTCCGGCCTTGCGCCAATTGGCCACCGGCGGGCTGTCCTCCGCCGCCACCGGGCTGGTGAAGGCGGCGACGCCGTTGGTGGTGGCGCTGCCGGCTTGGTCGACATTGATCTTGGTCGTGACAGGCACACCATGCAGCGGCGGCAGATGGGCGCCTGCCGCCCTCCGGGCGTCGGCCTCGGCGGCGGCGGCCAGGGCGGGGTCACGGCTTATCTCGGTGAGAGCGTTCACCGCCGGATTGACGGTGGCGATACGGTCCAGGCAGGCGGCCGTCGCCTCCCGTGCCGAGACCCGTCGTTCCCGGATCGCGGATGCCAGATCCGTGGCATCCCATTGCCAAAGCGCGGTGCCGCCCATGTCCTGTCCCTGTTCCTGAAAGACATTTTTTAAGAAGGCGTCAGCGTCGTGCGGCGGGTCGTTGCCAGGCCGCGGACCGGTTTAGGGGTGCCTTATGGGGCGCCCGGGGGCCGGATCGACGTTCGTCATGTTTCCTGGTTACAGGCAGTCCATGGTGCTGTCAATCATATTTAGTCAATTGATCAATTTATCTTCGGCCCTGTCCGGGCTGAGGATGGGGCGCCAATCGGCGGATTTTTGTCGCGCCTCTCAGGGGATGCACGGTATGGCGACTAGGGAAAATCCATATATCATATTGTTTATGAACGAATAATTTTGAAACGACCCCTGTGTGGCTTTCGCAGATAATTCGTCGAACCTTGAATCTTTATCCTTGACAACCTTTCCGAAATGCGTCGCACTTGGGGCATAAATTGGTCAAATGATCAAACATTGACGTGAACAGGGTATCCGGCCGGGTCTGGCCGGGAACGGCTTTGATGCTCCGGTACGGGACGACCGTCCGGTGATTTCCGATGCAGGCTGGCCCTTTGGGGCGCGGGTCCTTTTGGCGGGGTGCGAAAGCGTCCCCGGACGGGGACGGTTTGCCGGATAATGGCCGCCGCCAAGGCGTGCCGCGCACAGATGAACGGGAAGATTCGGGAGACGGAAATGAAGCGGAAACGGTATGCCTATGCGGCCCTTGGCCTGTCTTGCTCCCTGATTTTGGGGGTATCGTCACGCGCTGCGGAACCGGCCGCCGCACCCACAAGCGGCGCCTCCGACGACGTGTTGCAGGACATCGTGGTGACGGCGCAACGGCGCGCCCAAAGTTTGCAGGATGTGCCCGTGTCGGTCAGCGCCTTCGCCGGCGACGACCTGAAAAGCCGGGGGGTGACCTCCATCGACCAGATCGGCGGCATGATCCCCAACGTCCAGATCCACAACGACAAGGGCGGCGGCGCCCCCACCTGGGTCATCCGCGGCGTGGCGCTGTTCGACTTCAACGCCAACAACAACCCCGCCACCGCCATCTACATCGACGACGTCTACCAAAGCTCCGCCGTCATGGGCGGCGGCGCGCTCTATGACCTGGAGCGGGTGGAGGTGCTGAAGGGCCCGCAGGGCGGGCTGTACGGCCGCAACACCACCGGCGGCGCCGTCCAGGTGCTGTCCAAGCCGGCCAAGCTGGGCGCCACGGATGGCTATGCCTCCGTCGATTACGGCAAATGGAACGAATACCGGGTGGAGGGGGCGCAATCCATCCCTGTCACCGATACCCTGGCGCTGCGCCTCGCCGCGGTGCAGGAAGGGGGCGATGGCTGGCAGAAGACCCTGGCCGGCAATACCCGATGGGGGGCGCCCGACCGGACCTCGGCCCGCCTTCAGGCCCTGTTGCAGCCGTCGGAGCGCTTCACCGCCCAGCTGAAGCTGTTCGGCAGCCGGGACCAGTCACAGACGACGTTGGCCACCAGCAACGCCGCCTATGATGCCACCGGCGGCTTCTGCGGCGCCGTGGCCGGTGGGGGCAACGGCAACGCCTCCTGCCTGAACTTCGCCCAGTTCAACAACCTCATCACCGGCACCACCGGCGCCTTGTCCTCGGCCAGCCAGTCCAACGATGGCCGCGTCGTCATTTCCAGCCCCATCAACCGGCTGGATAATCACGAATGGGGCGCCACGCTGACCCTGGACTATGACTTCGACGCCGCCCGGCTCACGTCGATCAGCGCGGCGGACTATTTCCACTACGGCCAGGTCTACGACTACGACGCCACCAACCTGCGGCTGGGTGACCAGGCGGAACGGGCCACCATCCGCAACCTGTCCCAGGAACTGCGCCTGACCTCCACCGGCGACAGCCGGTTCAAGTGGCTGGCCGGTGCGGTCTATGCCCAGACCGGCTTCCAGGAGTACCGCACCTTCGACATGCGCGACAACGTGGCCGTCGTCTCCGCCTCCTTCACCCCGCTGGGCGTGCCGCAGCAGGACGGCGTGCTGGCGGTGCAGTACCGGCAGCAGACGCGCCACGCCTCGATCTATGGCCAGGGCGACTACGCCTTGACCGACCGCCTGAACCTCTCGGCCTCGCTGCGCTACGCGACGGAGGAGACGGATTTCCGCAACGGTAAGGACTTCTTTCCCCTGGCCGGCATCACCCTGCTGAACAACCTGAACTCCACCTACCGCCTGCACGACCATGTGTCGGGCAAGGTGTCAGCCGATTACCACCTGACCGATACCGTCCTGCTCTACGCCTCGGCGGCCCGTGGGTACAAGTCAGGCGGCGTCTTCGGCGGCTTCCCCCAGGAACCGGGCGACGTGACCCCGTATAAGGAGGAAATCGTCTGGGCCTATGAGACGGGGGTGAAGAGCACTTGGCTGGACCACAGGCTGCAGGTCAACCTGGCCGGCTTCCATTACGACCATAGTAATTTGCAGGCATTGACCACCCTGCCCAGCGTGCTGACGCCCGGCCAGTTCATCTTCCGCCTGACCAATGTGGGCAAGGCCACCCACGACGGCATCGAACTGGAAACGACGTTGAAGCCCTTGCCGGGCCTGACGTTGCAGGCGTCCGGCGCCTATGTCGATGCCGAGGTGACGCAGAGCAACGACGTGCTCTACTCTTTCGACAACCGGGCCCTGCCCTGGCAGGGACGGCGCATCGATTACTCGCCGCGATGGACCGGTTCGTTCAGCGCCCGGTACGACCATGCGGTCACGGCGGATCTGGTGGGTACGGCGCAGCTCGATTTCGATGTGCGCAGCGCCCAGGTGATCGGCAGCACCCTGGTCGACGGCGCCATGCGCAACATCGGCGGTTACGGTCTGCTGAACGGGCGGCTGACCCTGGCATCGGACCAGGATGGCTGGAGCGTGTCGCTGTGGGGCAAGAACCTGCTGAACCGGCATTACTTCACCGATCGCAGCAATGACGGCCTGGGCAGCTATTATTCGGTGTATGGCCGGCCCGTCAGCTATGGCCTGAACCTGACGAAGACCTGGTAAGGCGCCGTGGCCCGCCACGCGCCGCCGCTTACCCCTGGGGAGGCTTCATGGCATCCGTTACCACGTCCACGGACCAACCGGTCCCGCTGATGCTCTCGCTGGCGGCCATCACCGCCTTTGGCCTCATCGGGCCCTTCGTCTTCCTGGTATCGCCCGTCATCGCCGGCCAGTTGGCGCTTGAGTGGCACTGGTCCCCTGGCGACATCGGCTTGCTCATGTCGGTGGAGTTGGGGGGGCCGCCCTGGTCTCCTTCCCGGCGGTTTTTCTGTTGCGGCGCTTCTCCTGGCGGCCGCTGACCGTGGTGGCCACCCTGGTGTTCGTGGGCGCCGGGGTGGGGTCGGCCCTGGTGGCCCGGGCCGGCGGCGATGCCGCCTGGCTCATGCCGTTGCGCTTCCTCGGCGGGGCGGGGGGTGGCGTGCTGTCGGTCGTCTGCCTGTTGGCGGCGGGCAGATCCGCCGATCCTCATCGCGCCTTCGCTTGCTGGACGGGCGGACAGACGGTGTCGGCCGCCCTGGGGCTGCTTTACCTGCCGCGGCTGTTCGGGCATGTCGGCCTTGCCGGGTTCTACGTCCTCCTCGCCGCGGCGGCGTTGCTGGCCCTGGCCGTGGTGGCGGGCCTGCCCGCCGCTTGGCCGGAGCAGTCGGGTTTTGAGCGGGGCGGCGGTTCGGGGGCGGCCCGCCTGAATTTGCTGGCGATCTTCTGCTATTACCTGGCCATCAGCGGCGCCTGGGCCTTCGTCGGTGTGCCGGGTCTGGCCTTGGGCCTGACGGAGGACGGGGTGGGCACCTTGACGGCGGCGGCGATGTTCACCGCTATCCTCGGGTCCGTCCTGGCCACCGTCTCCGGACATTCCCGGCGGCGGGGCGCCTATACGGTGGGCGTCTTCGGTCTCTTGCTGGCCTGCCTGCTGGTGTTGGCCTTTCCGCCCGGCCGGGGCGCCTTCATCGGCGCGGTGGTGCTGCTGCAGGTCTGCTGGTCCTTCCTGGTGCCCATGCTGTTGGCGGCGCTGGCCGATACGGATGACGGCGGCGGGCTGGTGATCCTGTCCAACATGATCATCGGCGGCGGTGCCGCCCTGGGTCCGCTGGTGGCGGGCTACACCCTGGACTATGCCGGGACCTATGTCGCCGTGGCGGCGCAGGGGGCGCTGCTGCTGGCGCTATCGGTCGCCGCCTTCATCGCCGCGCGCCGTCGGTCCTAGACCTCCCCGCAGCCCGGCTTCCCACTTCCTTCGGTTTCACTGCTTGGATCGAACCCCATGTCTTCGCTTCCGCTTCTCCCCTGTTACATCGATGGCCAATGGCGTCAGCCTGAAGGGGGGCGCCTGCTGGATGTCATCAATCCGGCGACCGAGGCCGCTTGCGCCCAGGTGGCCCTTGCCGGCCCGGCCGAGGTGGATTTGGCCGTAGCGGCGGCCCGGCGCGCTTTTGAAACATTCTCCCGGACCAGCCGACAGCAGCGCCTGGACCTGTTGTCCGCCATCCTGGCGGCCTATGGCGCCCGCATGGCGGACATCGGTGATGCCATCCGGCAGGAGATGGGGGCGCCGCTGGGCTTCGCCCGCCAGGTTCAGGCCGGCATCGGCGCCGCTCACCTGGCGCAGATGGTCGACACGCTGCGCGACTTCGTGTTCGAGGAGGAGCGGGGCCCCTTGCGCCTGTGGCGGGAGCCCATCGGCGTTGCCGGGATGATCACCCCGTGGAACTGGCCCATGAACCAGATCGTCTGCAAGGTGGCGCCGGCGCTGGCGGCCGGCTGCAGCATGGTGCTGAAGCCCAGTGAGCTGGCGCCGCTCAGCGCCACCCTGTTCGCGGAGGTGATGCACGCCGCGGGCGTGCCCGCCGGCGTCTTTAACCTGGTCCATGGCGATGGCGCTGGCGTGGGACAGGCCATCGCCGGCCATCCCGACATCGACGTGGTGTCCTTCACCGGCTCGACCCGGGCGGGCGTGCAGGTGGCGAAACTGGCGGCCGATACGGTCAAGCGGGTCAGCCAGGAATTGGGCGGCAAGTCGGCCAACATCATCCTGCCGGATGCCGATATCCCGCGGGCCGTCCGGCAGGGGGTGCTGCGCTGCTTCAACAATACCGGCCAGTCGTGCAACGCGCCGACCCGCATGCTGGTGCCCGAGGATCGCTATGCGGAGGTCGCGGCGATCGCGCGCGAGGCGACCGGAACCGTGGTGGTCGGCGATCCCCTGGACGACGCCACGACGATGGGACCGGTGTCCAACGCCAATCAGTTCGCCAAGGTGCAGCGGTTGATCGAGGTCGGTGTCGCCGAGGGGGCGGAGCTGATCGCGGGCGGCTCTGGCCGGCCGGCGGGGCTGACGCGCGGTTATTATGTCCGGCCCACGGTTTTCGGCCGCGTCACCCCGTCAATGACGGTGGCGCGGGAGGAGATTTCGGGCCCGTCCTGTCCATCCTGACCTATCGGACGGTGGAGGAGGCGGTGACCCTGGCCAACGATACCGTTTACGGCCTGGCTGCCTATGTCCAGTCGGGCGATGCCGCCCAGGCCCAGGCGGTGGCCCGGCAGCTGCGCGCCGGCACCATCTATATCAATGACCCGGCCTGGAGCCCGGCCGTGCCGTTCGGCGGCTACAAGCAGTCCGGCAATGGCCGGGAGTATGCCGAGTTCGGGCTGGGGGAATTCCTGGAACTGAAAGGGGTGGCGGTAGCCTGATCGTCCTCCCCAAGCGTTCCATCCTCGGAAAGAAGGGCCGGCGCCGTCTGCTTGCGGTGCCGGCCCGTTTTGCAGGGGTGCCGGGTCAGAAGTCCCAACTGGCGCGTAGCATGCCGCCGTGGCTCTGGTAGTCGCGGCGGAGTTCGCCGGTGTACTCCAGCCGCAGCTTGAAGCCGTCCGACTTCTCCAGGGTGGTGCCCAGCGCCAGGCCCAGGCCGTCCGCCTGCGGGCGGCCGGTGGTGCTGGCGAAGCTGACGCCCGCCAGCGCGCCCGTGGTGGCGATGGGGCCGTTCAGGTAGTCGTGCACCCAGAACACCCGCAGGTCCGGGAACAGCCGGCCGATGCCCGTGTCCCACGTCGTGTCCACCTTCATCCCCAGTTCCTGGGTGATGGCGTTGGTCACCAGGGAGTCCACCGCCATGTTGGCCGCCCCGGCATCCCGCTCCTCATAGCCATGGTTGGTCAGCCGCACGGCCCGCACGCTCACCTGCGGTGTCAGGGTGAAGTCCGCCGCCGATGGCAGTTCATAGCCGACGGTGACCTTGCCCAGGTACTGCTCGCCGCCGTAGTTGGCGTTGGCGCGGGTGCCCAGGAACTGGATGACGCGGCGCTGGTCGAAGTGGTTGTAGCCGAAGCCCAGCTGGCCCTCGACCGACAGCTTCTGGTCCGCCCAGTCGGGGCGGTAGACGCTGTAGGCGGTGAGCTGGTAGCTGCCCACGCGGGTGGTGCTGCCCGCCATGACCCCCTGGCCGACCGAGGCGCTGTTGATCCAGCTGAAGGCCATGCCGGCCATCACTTCCGGATCGGCGAACCAGTCGGCGCCCAGCACCAGGCCGGCGCTGCTGGCGCGGTAGCCAGCGGCCTCCGTCGTGGTGCCGCGCAGCACGCCGGCGCCCACGACCTCGCCCCACAGCACGCCTTGGCGCCCGGCCGAGCCCGCGGCCAGACCCTTCTCCCCGCCGTCCATCAGGCTGGCCACCGTCTCCTGGTGCTGGCTGATGGCCGTGGTGGTGGGCGTGACCGAGGTCGCCGTCAGCTGCGGCGTCAGCTGGCTGGGCGACAGCTGCGCCACCGCCACCTGCTTGGCCGCCGGCGTCAGGGTCGCCAGCGGCGCCAGCACCTGCTGCGTGAACGCCGCCACCTGGGTGTTGGTGGTGATGCTGCTGCTGGCCAGCGCCGCGATCTGGTCCAGGGCCGAGCCCGTGCCCACCGCCGCGCCACCCTGGGCGTTGCCCACCGCCGTGTAGTTGGTGGCGGTGCCCGCCACCTTCACCACCAGGTCGGTGGTGCCGCCCACCGTCACCACGTCGCTGGTCACGGTGTAGCCGGTGGCGCTGAAGCTGACGCCGCTGAGGCTCAGCCCGCCGCCCGCCGCCGCGATGGTGTAGGTGCCGGCCTGCAGGGCGTTGCCGCCCGCCCCCTGCAGCGTCACCGACCCGCCCGTCAGGCTGGCGCTGCCGCTGATCACCAGGTTGCCGTAGCTGGTCTGCGACGTGGCCCCGATCACCAGGCCGCCGGCCGTCTGGCTGTAGCCGCCGGTGATGTTCACGGCACTGGTCACCAGCAGGGTGGCCCCGCTGTTGACCACGCTGTGGCCGGTGACGTTCACCGCGTCGGCCAGCCGCACGGCACCACTGGTGAAGCGCAGGTTGGACAGGCGGTTGTCGATGGTGCCGCCCGTGAACACGCCCGGCGCGCTGGTCGTGGCGCCCCCGCTGACCACCAGGTCGTTGGCGCTGAGGTTGACCACATTGCCGCTGATGGTGCCGCTGTTGGCCAAGGTGCCGAGCGTGCCGGTGCTGGCGATGTACAGCGCCGTGGCGCCGCCGGCGGTGTTGGCCAGCGTGCCTGTGACATTCAGGGTGGCCAGGCTGGCACCGATATAGTCATTGCCCGCCGCCGCCAGCAGGGTGCCGCCGCTGGTGACCGCATTGGCCGACAGGCCGGTGACGCCGCTGGTGACGGTGGCGCCGGTGTAGCTGGAGCCGGTGCCGCCCTGGATCAGGGTGACGCTGTCGCCCACCAGATAGTTGGCGGTGCCCGCCAGGCCGGCGTTGACCACGCCGCCCGTCACGCTGGCCGCATTGCTGACGGTCAGCACATGGCCGCCCGTGGCCAGCGTGCCGCCGCTCTGCGCGAAGTTGCCCGTGATGCCGACATTGCTGGCCAGGGTGAGGCTGGCGCCGGTGTTGCTGACCGTGTGCGTCGCCACGTTGAGGGCGTCGGCCAGGCTGATGGCGCCGCTGGCGAACACCACGTTGCTGGCGGTGTTGGTGATGGTGCCGCCACTGAAGCGGCCCGCCGTGCCGTTGGCCCCGCCGTTGATGGTGAGGTCGCGGGTGCTGGTGTTGACCACGTTGCCGATGAGGACGCCGCTGTTGGCCAGGCTGCCCAGGGTGCCGGTCGAGGCGATGTACAGCGCCGTGGCGCCGCCGGCGGTGTTAACAAGCGTGCCGGTGACGGAGAGGGTGGCCAGGCTGGCGCCGATATAGTCGTTGCCGGCCACCGCCAGCAGGCTGGTGCCGCTGGTGGCCCCGGTGGCGCCCAGGCCGGTCAGGCCACTGGTGACCGTGGCGCCGGTGTAGCTGGAGCCCGTGCCGCCCTGGATCAGGGTGACGTTGTCGCCCACGAAGTAGTTGCCCACGCCGCTAACGCCGGCGCTGACCGTGCCGCCCGTCACCAGCGCCGGGCCGCTGACCGTCAGCACATGGCCGGCCACGGCCAGGGTGCCGGCCGTCTGGCTGTAGGCGCCGGTGATGGCGACGTCGCTGGCCAGGGTCAGGGATGCCCCGCTGTTGCTGACGGTGTGGCCGGTGACGTCGATGGCGTCGGCCAGGCTGACGGCGCCGCTGGCGAACACCACGTTGCTGGTGGTGTTGGTGATGGTGCCGCCGCTGAAGCGGCCCACCGTGCCGTTGGTCCCGCCCTGGATGACCAGGTCGTTGGCCGACAGGTTGGTGATGTTGCCGCTGATGGTGCCGCTGTTGGCCAGGCTGCCCAGGGTGCCGGTGCTGGCGATGTACAGCGCCGTGGCGCCCCCGGCCGTGTTGGCCAGGGTCCCCGTGACACTGAGCGTGGCCAGGCTGGCACCGATGTAGTCGTTGCCCGCGACCGCCAGCAGGGTGCTGCCGCTGGTGCCGGCCACGGCGTCCAGGCCGGTCAGGCCGCTGGTGACGGTGGCGCCGGTGTAGCTGGAGCCGGTGCCACCCTGGATCAGGGTGACGCTGTCGCCCACCAGGTAGTTGGCGGTGCCCGCCAGGCCGGCGTTGACCACGCCGCCGCTGACGCTGGCGGCGTCGCTGACGCTCAGCACGTGGCCGGCCACGGCCAGGGTACCGGCCGTCTGGCTGTAGGCGCCGGTGATGCTGACGTCGCCGGCCAGGGTCAGGGATGCCCCGCTGTTGCTGACGGTGTGGCCGGTGACGTCGATGGCGTCGGCCAGGCTGACGGCACCCGCCGCGAAGGTCAGGTTGCTCAGGCTGTTGCGGATGGTGCCGCCCGAGAAGCTACCCACGGTACCACCAGAGCCCCCGACGATGACCAGGTCGTTGGCGCTGGCGTTGACCACGTTGCCTATGATGGCCCCGCTGTTGGCCAGCGTGCCCAGGCTGCCGGCGCTGGTGATCAGCACCGCCGTGGCGGCGTTGATGGTGCCGGTGTTGCTGAGCGTGCCCAGGGTGCCGCCGACATAGTCGCTGAGCAGGGTCAGCAGCAGGTCGGTGGCAGCACCATTGGCGCCTGTGCCCAGGGTGGCGCTGAAGCCCGTGGCCGCGGCGGTCAGTCCGCCGGTGGTCAGGGAACCGCCGACCTCGGCGATGGTGTAGCTCTGCCCGGCGATCAGGTTGCTGCCCGACAGCGCCGTGACCGCCACGGTGCCGCCGGTGAAGGCGGCGTCGCCGCTGACCAGCAGCTCACCTGCCGTGCCACTGCCGATGCCCATGGCCAGGGTGCCGGCGCTTTGGGCGTAGTTGCCCGTCACGCTGAGGACGTTGGTCAGCAGCACGTTGGCGCCGCTGTTGACCAGGGTGCCGGTGCCGACGTTGACCTGGTCGTTCAGCAACAGGTTGCCGCTGGCCAGCGTGACATTGGCGCCCGTGCTGGTGAGGGTGCCGATGCCGTTGGTCCCGGTCAGGGTGCCGACCACCGTGCCGCTGCCGCCGGTGAAGACCAGGGCGTTGGCGCCGCTGTTGACCACGTTGCCGGCGATGACGCCGCTGTTGGCGATGGTGCCGATGCTGCCCTGGTTGTACAGGGCGGTCACGCCGGCGATGGTGCCGCTGTTGGCCACTACGCCGATGCTGCCGGCGTTGTTCAGGCCGGCGGCGGCCGGCGCCGGGGCGTCCAGCAGGGCGCCGGTGTTGACCACCGTGCCAATGGTCCCCTGGTTGTACAGGCCGACGAGGCCCGTGGCGGTGCCGTTGTTGCTGACCAGGCTGATCGTGCCCAGGTTCTGGATGCCGTAGAGCGTGCCGCTCAGCAGGCCGGTGTTGACCAGGGTGCCCAGGCTGCCGCCGGTGGCGACGTAGGCCGCCGTCGCCACGCCGGCGATGGTGCCCGTGTTGTTCAGCGTGCCCAGGGTGCCGCCGATGTAGTCGTTGGCGACCCCCAACAGCAGGTCGACGGTGGATCCGATGGTGGCCGTGCTGCTGGTGAGCGCCAGCCCGCTGATGGCGGCCACGACGCGGACCCCGTCATAGTCGGAGCCGGCGCCACCCTGCACCAGCGTCGCGCTGTCGGTGACCAGGTGGTTCGCCTGGCTGGACAGCATCTGTGTGGTGGAAACGGTGCCCCCCGTGAGGCTGGCGACGCCGCTGACCACCAGCGTGTTGAGCCCAAGGGCCAGTGTGCCGCTGGTCTGGCTGTAGTTGCCGGTGACGCTGACGATGCTGGTCAGCAGCACGTTGGCGCCGCTGTTGACCAGGGTGCCGGTGCCGACGGTCACCGCATCGTTCAGGACCAGGTTGCCGCTGGCCAGCACGACGTTGGCGCCGGTGCTGGTGATGGTGCCCTGCGCCCCGGCCAAGCCGGTCAGGGTGCCGATGGTGGCGCCCGTACCGCCGGCGATGCTCAACACCTGGGACGACAGGTTGACGACGGCGCCCTCGATGAGGCCGCTGTTCACAAGGGTACCCAGGCTGCCGCTGGCGGCGATGTGGACCGCCGTGGCCGCCGACACCGTGCCGCTGTTGGTCAGGCTGGCCAAGCTGCCGCCGACATAGTCGTTGATCGCCGTCAGCACCAGGTTGTCGCCGCTGGCCCCCGCCGTGGCGATCAGGCCCGTGACCCCGCTGCTGACGGTGGCGCCGGTGTAGGTGGAGCCCGCCCCGGCGGCAACAAGGGTGGTCACCCCGCCCGCCACATAGTTGCCCTCGTTCGACAGGCCGGCCAGCACGCCGCCGCCGGTGATGCTGGCCGCACCACTGACCGTCAGCGCCTGCCCGCCCAGGGACAGGCTGCCGGCCGCCTGGCTGTAGGAGCCCGTGACCTGGATGGCTCCCGCCAGCGTCACCGACGCGCCGCTGTTGACCAGGCTGCCGGTGCCCACATTCACCGCGTCCCCAAGCAACAGGGTGCCGGATGCCAGGGTCACCCCCGCCAGCGTGCTGGTGATGGTGCCGCCCGTGAAGCTGCCCACCGTGCCGTTGCCGCCGCCCACGATGATCAGGGCGTTGGCGCTGGTGTTCACCACGTTGCCCGCGATGGTGCCGCTGTTGGCCATCGTGCCCAGGCTGCCGCTGGTGTACAGCGCGGTGATGCCGGCGATGACGCCGCTGTTGGCGATGCCGCCCACCGTGCCGGCGTTGTTCACGCCATAGGTTCCGCCGCTGATCGTGCCCTGGTTGACCAGGGTGCCCACGGTGCCCTGGTTGAGCAGCGCGGTGTGGTTGCTGGCGATGACCGCCCCGTTCGTCACCGTGACGATACTGCCGGTGTTCCATAGGGCCATGGAGAAGCCGGCGATGGTGCCGCTGTTGGTCAGGGTGCCCAGGACACCGTCATTTTCCACGCCGGTGTTGACACCGGCGATGGTTCCGGCCCCGGCATTGGCCCAGACCGCGATGGTGCCCTCATTGATCAAGCCGATACGGCCGGCGATGGTGCCGCTGTTGCTGACCGTGCCCAGGGTCCCCAGGTTGTACAGGCCATAAGACTCGCCGGTGATGGTGCCCCGGTTGTCCAGACCGCCGATCAGGCCCCAATTGACCAGGCCCGCCGCCCTGGGGGCGAAATCGTCCACCAGGCTGCCGGCGTTCAGCACCGTGCCGATGGTGCCGACATTGTACAGGCCTACCGTGCCGCTGATGGTGCCGGCGTTGCTGACGGTGTCGATGCCGCCATTGTTATATAGGCCGTAGCGGGTTCCGTGCAGCACGCCGCTGTTGCTGAGGGTACCGATGGCGCCGCCGTCCGCGACGTAGGCCGCCGTCCGCACGCCGGTGATGGTGCCGGTGTTCTCCAGGTTGGTCAGCGTGCCGCCGACATAGTCGCTGGCCGCGGTCAGCAGCAGGTCGACCGTGCCGCCGATGGTGGCGGTGTTCGCGGCCAGGGTCAGGCCGGTGATGCCGGAAAGGATGCTGACCCCGGTATAGCTGGACCCGATGGCGCCCTGGACCAGGGTGCCGTGGCTGTCGCCCACCAGGTAATTCCCGCTGGCGTCCAACTGGGTGGTGGTCACCGTGCCGCCGCTGATGTCGGCCACGCCGCTGACCACCAGGGTGTAGGTGCCCAGCGCCAGCGTGCCGCCGCTCTGGCTGTAGCCGCCGGTGATGCTGACGGTCCGCAGCAGCGACAGGGCCGCCCCGCTGTTCACCACCGTATGGGTGTCGACAGTGATGTCGTCGTTCAGCGCCAAGCTGCCGCCCGCGAACACGACGTCGGCCTGCGGGCTGCTCAGCGTGCCGCTGCCGCCGTTGAAGCCGGTCAGCGTGCCGATTTGCCCGTCGGCGCCACCGACGATGGTCAGGCCGGCCGGCCCGTCGTTACGGACATCGCCGGCGATGGTGCCGCTGTTGACCAGCGTGCCCAGGCTGCCACCCTGGCTGATCCAGATCGCGTAGGTCTTGCCGCTGATGACGCCGCTGTTCGACAGCGTGCCGATGGCGCCCGTGGAATAGACGCCGACGGCGGCGGCGCTGGTGCTGCCCCGGGCCAGGATGACGCCGCTGTTGCGGATTTCGCCAATGGTGCCCTTGTTCCCGATGGCGGAGGACGTCGATGTTATGGTGCCGCGGTTGATCAGCAGGCCGATGCTGTTGCTGGACGTCACGCCGCTATAGCCGTTGATGCTGCCGCCATTGTCCAGGGTACCGATGGCGCCATCATTGCTGAGACCGACGAACCGGCCCGACAGCAGCCCACTGTTGCTCAGGCTGCCCAGCACGCCGGAGGCGGCCACGTACACCGCGGAGTTGACGCCCCGGATCGTGCCGGTATTGGCGATGGCTTCCAGCGCGCCGCCGACATAATCATTGCGCGCCAGGGCCAAGAGGTTGCGTCCGTCGCCACTGACGGTCCCGCCGAGCGCCAATGGGCTCAAGCCGCTGGCCACGGTGGCGCCCGAGTAATCAGAGACGGCACCCGCCGTGATCAGCGTGCCGGCGATGGCCCCGGCCAGATAGTTGCCGCTGCTGGACAGCGTGGCCACCACCGTGCCGCCGGTGATGGTGGCGGCACCGCTGACCGCCAGTTGCGCGCCCACGCCCAGCGCCACCGTGCCGGCGGATTGGCTGTAGTTGCCGGTCACGCTGACGGTGTTGGGCAGCGACAGCGAGGCGCCGGCGTTGAACACCGTGTGGTCGCCCATGTCGATGACATCGTTCAGCAGCAGCTTGCCGCCCGCGAATACCAGGTCGCTGGACCCGCTCGTGAGGGTGCCCTGATTGCCCAGGGTGTAGCCCGTCAGCGTGCCCACCGACAAATCGGTGCCGCCGGTGATGGTGAGGGGGGTGGCCCCGTCATTCCGGATATCGCCGGCGATGGTGCCGCTGTTGGCAACGAGGCCGATGGTGCCTCTGTTTTCCAGGGCGACGGGCCCGCTGATCAGGCCGCTGTTGGACAGCACGCCGACGGTGCCCTGGTTCAGCACGGCCGCCGCCGTGCCGGACCCGGCGTTGATCTGCGTGTTGATCAGGCGGCCACTGTTGGCCAGGGTGCCGATGCGGCCGATGTTGACGATGCCGTTCGTGCCATCGGCCAGCAGCGTGCCGCTGTTGGATAGCAGGCCGATGGTGCCGCCGTTGATGACGCCAGTGCCGGCCACGCTGATCAACATATTGTTGAGCAGCGTACCCGCGCCGCCCTGGTTGTTGACGCCCCAGGTGCCGTTGAGCGTGCCGTCGTTGGACAGGGTTCCGACGCTGCCCGTGCCGGCCACAAAGATGCCGGTGGCGGCGCTGATCGTGCCGCTGTTGCTGAGGTTGGCCAGCGTGCCGCCGACATAGTCGTTGGCGATGGTCATCAGCAGGTTCTGGCCGTCGGAGGTGCTGCCGGTCGCCAGGCCGGCCAGGCCGCTGGTGACGGTCGCACCAGCATAGTTGGACCCGGCGCCGCCCTGCGCCAGGGTGTAGGGGGTGGCCCCCACGGTGTAATTGCCGCCGGCGTCCAGGCTGCCCACGACGGTGCCGCCGGTGATGGTGGCCGCTCCGCTGATGATCAGCGCACTGGCGCCGGCGTTCAGCGCCAGGGTGCCGTCCGTCTGGCGATAGCTGCCGGTGATGGTCACGGTGCTGGGCAGCGTCAGGCTGGCGCCGGCGTTCAGCACCGTGTTGGATCCGGCGTTGATGCTGTCGTTCAGCAGCAGGTTGCCGGACGCGAACACAAGATCGGCGTCGGTGCTGCGGATGGTGCCCTGGCTGACCAGGTTGGCGCCGGTCAACGTGCCGGTGGTGTGCGTCCCGCCCGCGATGGTCAGGGCGGTGCCGCTGCCGTTGCGGATATCGCCCGCGATCACGCCGCTGTTGGACAACAGGCCGATGCTGCCCGATCCACCGAGGCGCACGGCGGTGGTCACGCCCCGAATCGTGCCGCTGTTCGCCAGCGTGCCGATGGTGCCGGAGGAGTAGACGCCGATGCCGCCGTTCGCGCCGGTGCCGGCGACGAGGCCACTGTTGTCCACCGTCCCGATGGTCCCGGTGTTGTTCAGGCCGAATACGGCACCCGTCATGGTCCCGTGGGTATCGACCAGGCCGATCAAGCCGGTATTCGCCAGGCCCGCCGCCACGGGGGCGGCGGCATCGATCAGGCTGCCATAGTTGAGGACGGTGCCGATGGTGCCCCGGTTGTACAGCGCCACCGTGCCGGAGATGGTTCCCTGGTTGATGACAGTGTCGATGCGGCGCTGGTTGAGCAGACCGTAAAGGTCCCCGCTCAGCGTGCCGGTATTGGACAGCGTCGAAATGCTGCCAACGTTGCTGACGCCGATGTTGCCGCCGCTGATGGTGCCGCCGTTGGACAGCGTGCCGATGACACCGTCATTGAGGATGCCTTGGGCGCCACCCTCGATGATGGCGTTGTTGGCCAGCGTACCGATGGTGCCGAAGAGGTTGAGGACGCCGTTGATGCTGCCGTTCAGGGTGCCGCCATTGACCAGCGTGCCCAGCCAGCCGGTACCGGCGATGTAGACGGCGGAATCCACGCCATTGATGGTCGTATCGTTCCCCAGGGCGTCCAAGGTGCCGCCGACATAGTCGTTGGCCGCCATCGCCACCAGGTCGACCTGGTCACCCATGGCGACCGATCCGGCGGTTGCGGTCAGGCCGGTGACGCCCGCGGCGATGCTGACCCCATTGTAGCTGGACCCCAGGCCGCCCTGGACCAGGGTGCCGGCGCTGGCGCCGGCCAGATAGTTCCCCGTGCTGGACAGCGTGGTCTGAACGGTGCCGCCGGTGATGCTGGCCGCCCCACTGACCACCAGTCGCCCATCCGTGCCCACGTCAAGGACGCCGGCGGACTGGCTGTAGTTGCCGGTCACGCTGACGATGCTGGACAGCGTCAGTGTGGCGCCGGTGTTGAACACGGTCTGGCCGTCGGCGACGATGCTGTCGTTCAGCAGCAGGCTGCCGCCCGCGAACACCACATTGGCGCCGGGGCTGGTGATCGTGCCCTGGCTGATGAGGTCATAGCCCGTCAGGGTGCCGACCGTTCCGTCCGATCCACCGACGATGGTCAGGGGGGTGCTGCTGAAATTGGCGATGACGCCGGCAATTACGCCGCTGTTGACCAGCGTGCCGAGGGTGCCGCTGTTGTGAACGCCGGTGGACGAACTGGAAAGGCCGCCGCCGTTCATGATGGCGGCGTTCGGGCCACTGATGGTGCCGCTGTTGATCAGTGTCGCGATGGTGCCGTAGTTGCGGATGCCGGTGGAACCACCTGAAATCCGGCCGCTGTTGGTCAGCGTGCCGATGGTGCCCTGGTTGCCGATGCCGACATACACGCCAGTGGCGGAGCCGCTGTTGGTCAGCGTGCCGATGGCGCCATTGTTGTCGATGGCCCCAAAGCCGAACAATTGGCCGGTATTGACTAGGCTGCCCAGAACCCCGGAGGCGGCGACAAAGACGGGCGAGGTGACGCCCGTGATCGCCGCGGCGTTGGTGATGCCGGCCAGCGTGCCGCCCACGTAGTAGTTTTGCGCCACGGCGATCAGGTCGCGGCCGTCATTGCCGGCGGTCCCGCCGACCGCCAGCCCGGTCAGGTCGGCTGACACGACGGCGCCGGAATAATCCGAGGGTGCGCCCGCCGTGATCAGCGTGCCGACGATGCTGCCGGGAAGATAGTTGCCGGCCGGTGAGAACCCGCCCGTCACACCGCCGCCGGTGATGGTGACCGGTCCGCTGACCACCAGCTGGGCACCCGCCTCCAGGTATAGGCTACCGCCAGACTGGCTGTAGGTGCCAGTGATGCTGACGGTATTGGGCAGATCAAGATTGGCGCCGGTGTTCAGCACCGTGTTGGCGCCGGCATTGATGCTGTCGTTCAGCCACAGATTGCCGCCGGCGAACACCACGTTGGAATCAGTACTGAGGATGGTGCCCTGGCTGTCGAGGCCATAACCTGTGAGCGTGCCGAAGGGCCACCCATTCGCCCCGGAAATCGTCAGTGCCCCAGCGCCATCATTACGGATATTGCCGGCGATGGTTCCTTGGTTGTCCAGCAAGCTGAGGGTGCCCGCGTCGCGCAGCCTGATGGCCGTCGCTGAACCGCTGATGATACCGCTGTTGCTCAGCGTGCCGATGCCGCCGTCGACAAGGATCGCCGCGCCCCTATCGCTTACGGCGCTGATGACTCCATAGTTGCTGAGGCTTCCGAGGGTGCCGCCAACGACGATCGCCCGCGACACCTGGCCGGTAACCGTCGAACCCAAGGTGCCATGGTTTTCCAGAAGGTCCAGGCTGCCCGTGCTGGCGACGTACACCGCGTAATTCGTGGCCAGTGTCAGCGTATTGTCGAGATACGCCAGGGCACCGCCGATGTAATTGTTGTCGAAAGTGAGCAGCAGGGCGGCGGTGCTGTCGGTGGCGGCGGTCGAGCTGTGGGCGCTGACGCCAGCGACGTCGCCGACGACGGTGGTGGTGGCGCCGGCGTAGCTGGAACCGGTGGTGCCCTGCACCAGGGTGTAGTCCCCGGCGAGGTAATTGCCGGTGCTGGACAGGCTGGAAAGGACCGTGCCACCACTGATATTGGCCACGCCGCTGACGATCAGCAGGCCGCCGGCATCGGGGTTGACCACCAGCGTGCCCGCCGACTGGCTATAGGCGCCGGTGACGCTGATGGCGTTGGTCAGGGTCAGGCTGGCGCCCGTGTTGGTGACCGTGTTGGCGCTGACATCGAAGCTGTCCCCGATGGCCAGCGCGCCCGAGGTGAACACCACACCGTTCTGGGAGCTGCGGATTTGACCGCTGGTGAACGTGCCTACGACCCCACCGGTGCCCCCGCCGATGGTCAGATCGCCGGCACCTTCGTTGATCACATTGCCGGATATGGTGCCGCTGTTGACCAGCGTGCCGATGGTGCCGCCGTCGTGCTGATAGAGGCCATTATAGCCGCCAATGCTGCCGCTGTTGATCAGGGCGCCGATGGTGCCGCTGTTTTCCAGGGCGCTGGCACCGGTGATGGTGCCGTCAGTGTTGAGCACCAGGATGGTGCCCCGGTTATCCACGCCGGTGCTGACGCCGAGGACAATGCCGGTGTTCCTAAGGCTGCCGATCAAGCCCAAGTTGCCGACGGCGGCACCGCTCTGAAGCGCGACGATGGTGCCGCCGTTGTTGATCAGCGTGTCGATGGTGCCTCTGTTCAAAATGCCGAGGCTGAAATGGTTGGTGCCATCGGCCAGCATGACCCCACTATTGGACAGCGTCGCGACGCTACCGATGTTGTACACGGCGGCCGCCGTGCCGCCCCCGCTGCTGGCACCGACGCCGATCAGGGTGCCGCTGTTGTCCAGCGTGCCGATGGTGCCGGTGGAAAGCACCCCATGAAGGCCACCGCCGATGGTGCCGCTGTTGATCAGCGTGCCGATGGTGCCATAGCTGTTATAGACGCCGGAGGCGGCACCCCCTATCGATCCGCTATTGATCAGCGCGCCGATGGTGCTGCCGCTGTTATAGATGCCGGTGGTGCCCCCCCCTATCGATCCGCTGTTGATCAGCGTGGCGATCGTGCCAACGTTCAGAATACCCCATGCCGCACCCTTGATGGTGCCGCTATTGCTCAATGTGCCGATGGTGCCATCGCGGTTATGGACGCCGTAGGTGGCTCCCACTATCGATCCACTGTTGCTCAGCGTGGCGATGGTGCCATCGTTCAGAATACCCCGTGCCGTACCCTTGATGGTGCCGCTATTGCTCAGCGTGCCGATAGTGCCGGCGTTGAAGGCGCCCGTATATCCGCTGATGGTGCCGGTATTGACCAGCGTGCCGATGGAAAGGCTGCTGTAAAGGCCGAAGCCTTCGCTGGCACCGATGGTTCCGTTGTTGATGAACGTGCCGATGATGGCTGAGATCGAGGCCCCATAAATGCCCGTGGCGAGCACGCCGCTTTGTATGCTGACCATACCCTGGTCGGTGGTTATCCCAAGGTCATGCTGGTTGCTGCCGATAACGATATCGGCCGCCGCCGGTCGGGACGCGCCCGCCACGGCAGCCAAAATGACCAGCGAAGACCCCGTCAGCAGCGCCTGGCGCAACCCACCGTTCAGCCCCATCACATCCCCCAACAATGCCTGACGTTTAACCGCCGCTCCTTGCCTCGGAGCGTTTTGCCGCCGCCCACCTACGGCGCCAACCAGGGCGTCGTATTCGGGATTAATCCTACAGAGGTAGGGCTACTTGGGTATGCGGTCGCGCGGGGGAAGTACAATGATCAATTCTGTTTAATTCTATGAATTCTGGTGGAATGTGTGAAAATCTATCAAATATGGTTGCCGCTCTATCACAATTCTAGCCAGTTCACCGGTTAATGGCGGCTGAGAACCAATAAAATTTGAAATCACCAGCGACATCCGCATAAATATTACCTGATGGATAGACGGATGGACTTGGAACAGCGCCTGCAGATTCTTCGGATTATGGGGCATAGACCCAAACCGACAGATGCCGTCCGCTGGCGGGTGTAGATGGACGGCAGGGGGCGAGAGGGGCTGCATGCTGGACGTGCTGGTTGTCGAGGACGCGGATGGTCCCCGTGCGGACCTGGTCGATTACCTGATCCTGAAAGGGTTCCAGGCCGCCGGCGCCGGCACGGGGGCGGAGGCGCTGCGGATCGCGGAGAGCCGTCAGCCCACGGTCTTCATCCTGGACGTTGGCCTACCCGATTGCCTCGGCTTTGATCTGGCCCGCGAGTTCCGCCGGCGCCATGGCCTGGTTTGCGGCATCATCATGCTCACCGGGCACAGCAGCATCGATGACAAGGTCGAAGGCCTCGCCAGCGGCGCCGATATCTATCTGGTCAAACATACCAGCATGCGGGAAGTCGAAGCCAATCTGCGCGGCTTGATCCGCCGCCTGGGCGGGCTGCGCACCCGCGCGGTGGAGCATAAGGTTTCCGTGCCAGCAGCGGGCGACTGGTGGCTTGAGGCGGCGGACTGGCGACTGGTCGCGCCGACGGGGGACAGGACGATGCTGACCGCCACCGAATTCGCCTTCCTGGCGCGGCTAATGCAGACCTGCGGGGCCATCGTGTCGCGGGCCGAGCTTATCGCCTCGCTGGAGCGGCCGTCCATGGTTCATAACGACCGCAATCTTGACGCGGTCATCAGCCGCTTGCGCCGCAAGGTGCTGGACGCGTGTGGCGTTGAGCTGCCGGTGGCCATGGTGTACGGCCAGGGTTACGTGTTCCGCGCGCCGTCGCCAGCGGAATAGCCCGAGGGCGCCCCAATCACCCCGGCCGCCGCCAGCGCCGCCAGACGCGCCTGGTCCAGGCCCAGGACGTCGCGCAATACCGTAGCCGTATCGGCGCCCAGGGCGGGTGGTGCCCTTCCATCCATGATCGGTGTTCCCGACAGCTTCACTGGACAGGCGACGCCGGGGGCCGAGCCCAGTACAGGATCGGGCAGGGTCAGGGCCAGCCGGCGGTGCTTGACCTGCGGGTCGGCGAAGACTTGGCTCAGGGTGTTGATGGGCCCGGCGGGAACCGCCGCCGTCTCCAGCCGCGCCAGCCAATGCGCCGACGGGGCCGTCGTCAGCCGGGCCGTCAGCCGGTCGGTCAATGCCGCGCGATGGGCGACGCGCTGGCTGTTGGTGGCGAAGCGGGGATCGGTGCTCAGCTCCGGCACCGCCAGCACGGCGCACAACCGCGCGAACTGGCCGTCGTTGCCCACCGCCAGGTTGATGTGGCCATCGCCGGTGGGGAAGGTGTCGTAGGGGACGATGCTGGGATGGCCGTTGCCCAGGGGCTGCGGGTCACGGCCGCTGGCCAGGTGGTTCAGCGCCTGGTTGGCCATGGCCGCCACCATGCAGTCCAGCAGCGCCACGTCGATATGCTGGCCCTCGCCGGTCTTCTCCCGGTGGTGCAGGGCCGCCAGGATGGCGTTGCCGGCGTAGAGTCCGGTGATGATGTCGGCAAGGGCCACGCCCGCCTTCTGCGGCCCACCCTCCGCCGTGCCGGTGACGCTCATCAACCCGGACATGCCCTGGACCAGGAAGTCATAGCCAAGGCGATGGGCGTAGGGCCCGTCCTGGCCGAAGCCCGATATGGAACAGTAGATCAGGCGCGGGTTGACGGTCCGCAGGCTGGGATAATCCAGGCCGTACTTGGCCAGTCCGCCAACCTTGTAGTTTTCCACCACCACGTCTGAGCGGGCGGCCAGGTCGATCAGGAGCGCCCGGCCCTCGGCGGTGGTGAAGTCCACGGCGATGGAGCGCTTGTTGCGGTTGGCCGCCAGGAAATAGGCGGCGGTTCCGTCCTCCTCCGCCCCCACCCCGCCGACGAAAGGGGGCCCCCAGCGCCGGGTATCGTCGCCTTCCCCCGGCTTTTCCACCTTGATGATGGTGGCCCCGAAATCGCCCAGCAGCTGGGTCGCCCAGGGGCCGGCAAGGATGCGGCTCAGGTCCAGGACCTGGATGCCCGTCAGCGCGCCCGTCATGATGCGTTCAAGCCCGCCGATCAGAACGCGGCGATGCCGGTGATGGCGCGGCCCAGGATCAGGGCGTGGACATCGTGGGTGCCTTCGTACGTGTTCACGGTTTCCAGGTTGATCATGTGGCGCATCACCGGGAACTCGCCGGAAATGCCGTTGCCGCCGTGCATGTCGCGGGCGGCGCGGGCGATGTCCAGCGCCTTGCCGCAGTTGTTGCGCTTGATCAGGCTGATCATCTCCGGTGTCGCGGTGCCCTCGTCGAACAGGCGGCCGACGCGCAACGCCGCCTGCAGGCCCAGCGTGATTTCCGTCTGCATGTCCGCCAGCTTCTTCTGCACCAGCTGGTTGGCGGCCAGGGGCCGGCCGAATTGCTGGCGGTCCAGGGTGTAGGTCCGGGCAGCGTGGAAGCAGGTTTCCGCCGCCCCCATGGCGCCCCAGGCGATGCCGTAGCGCGCCCGGTTCAGGCAGCCGAAGGGACCCTTCAAGCCCGAGACGCCGGGCAGCAGGTGCTCCTCCCCCACCACCACGCCATCCATCACGATCTCACCGGTGATGGAGGTGCGCAGGCTCAGCTTGTTGGCGATCTTGGGTGCGGACAGGCCGGCCATGCCCTTTTCCAGCACGAAGCCGCGGATGGCCCCGTCGTGCGCGTCGGATTTGGCCCAGACGACGAAGACATCGGCCAAGGGCGCGTTGGTGATCCACATCTTGCTGCCGGTGAGGCGATAGCCGTCGGCCACCTTTTCCGCCCGGGTCCGCATGGAGGCGGGGTCGGAGCCGGAGTCCGGTTCCGTCAGGCCGAAGCAGCCCACCCATTCCCCGGACGCCAGGCGGGGCAGGTAGCGGCGGCGCTGCTCCTCACTGCCGTAGGCGTAAAGCGGGTGCATGACCAGGGAGGACTGCACGCTCATCATCGAGCGATAGCCGCTGTCCACCCCCTCCACCTCCCGGGCCACCAGCCCGTAGGAGACATAGCTGGCGCTGGCGCCGCCGTATTCCTCTGGCAGGGTGAGGCCCAGCAGGCCCAGCGCGCCCATCTCCTGGAAGATGGCCCTGTCGGTATGCTCCGTGGCGAAGGCCTCCACCACCCGGGGCGCCAGCTTGTCCTGCGCGTAGGCGCGGGCGGTGTCGCGGATCAGGCGCTCCTCCTCACCCAGTTGCGCGTTCAGCAGGAAGGCGTCGTCCCACTGGAACGAGGCGGCGTCACCTTTGGCCATCTTGTGCGATCCCTCTCGACGGCGCCGGTTCGACGGGGGCGCCACCCCTGGATTTAAGCGCCCGGACCAGGGTGGGGCAAGTCATGTCCCGTCATGAGGTGATGCGAATTACTCATGATCTATGGACCTCAACACCTTATTCCTGTTCAATATCGTATTGGACATCATGAGGATGTACCCCCGTGCTTTCCCGTCGCCTTATTCCCAGCACGGCGGCCTTGGTCGCGTTCGAGGCAGCGGCCCGCCATTCCAGCTTCACCCTGGCGGCGGATGAATTGAACCTGACGCAAGGGGCGGTCAGCCGGCAGGTGGCCCAGTTGGAGGCGCAGTTGGGCGTACCGCTGTTCCAGCGGGTGCGCCAGCGGGTGGTGCCGACGCTGGCCGGCCAGTTCTATGCGGAGCAGGTGCGCGACATCCTGGCCCGGCTGGGTCAGGCCGGCGCCCAGGCCATCGCCTTTGAAAGCGGCAGCGGCAGCCTGGGCTTGGCCATCCTGCCGTCCTTCGGCGCCCGCTGGCTGATTCCGCGCATGCCCGATTTCTTCGCCCGCCACCGCGACATCAGCATCAATTTCTCCACCCGCGTGCGGCCCATCGACCCGCGCGCGGAAGGGCTGGACGCCGCCATCATGAGTGCCCTGCCGCCGGTGCCGGACCTCATCCGCCAGCGTTTCATGGGGGAGGAGCTGGTGCCGGTCGCCGCCCCGGCCCTGATTGGCCCGAACGGTCCGCCGCGCCCCGCCGACCTGGCGCGGCTGCCCCTGCTGTTGCAGGAAACCCGTCTCGACAGCTGGACGCTGTGGTTCGAGGCCCAGGGCCTGAAACGCCCGCCGGGGCAGCCGGCCCTGGTGTTCGAGCAATTCCTTCTGGTCATTCGTGCCGCCGTCGCCGGCCTGGGCTGCGCGCTGGTGCCCCGTTTCCTGGTGCGGGAGGAACTTGCGTCCGGCGAGTTGGTCATCCTGCCGGGCCGAGCGTCGCCGGCCGAGACGAGCTATTACCTGGTCTATCCCGCCAACCGCAAAACCTACCGCCCCCTCACGGTCTTCCGCGATTGGCTGATGGAGCAGGGGCGGGAACCGGGCGGAACACCGCCCAAGCCGGCGTAGAGGGGGCGATGACCCGGGCAGTGGGCCAGGGTCATCGCGATCGGCTCGGACGGGCTTTCCGTATCCGGCTCAGGGGACCGTCACCGCCGCCGTGGCCGGCTGGGTGTTCCAGCCGCGCAAGGCCACCTTGGGCTGGCCCTGCGCCAGGGCGGCGGGGTAGGCGATGGTCACCTCACGCCGGTCACCCGGCAGGAGGGAGACATAATTGTCGCTGGCATAGGCCGGCAGCAGGCGGCTGCCGTCGGCGTTCTGCAGGGTCAGCTTGTTCATCAACGACGCGGCGCCGCCGGTGTTGGTCAGGGTCACATGCACCTTGATCTCATCGCCGGCCCGTTCCGTGCGGGTGGATAGGGCGACGGGCTGCGGCGCCAGGTCGTTCAGGTGGCGGGTGGCGGCCTCGTCGGCGACGCGCCAGTAGACATTCTGCGACAGCGTGCCGGCGGCGTCCGACAGATCCAACGCCACCAGCACCAGGCCATTGGCCTGGATGGCGGCCGCCAGGTCCAGCTTCCGCGCGTGGGCGACGGCATCGGCCGGGGCATCGATCTTCTGGGTCTGGTCGCTAATGACCTGGCCGGCCACGGTCAGGACGCGGGCGCGGATGGTCAGACCCTTCTTGGCCTCACGGGTGTTGTTGACCACGGTGATCCCGTCGTCCGGCGCATCCAGCTGCACGTGCAGGGGCTCCGCCGCCTTCTGCACGCCGTAGAAGGCGCCGTGGGTGTCGTAGTCATGGCTCATGATCTGCCAGTTGGTGCTGGGCCAGGCCGGCTGGGTCATCCACAGCAGGCGGCCGCTGTTCACCGTCCACAGGCCGGCGTTCATGCCCTCGAAGATGGCCCGGTGGGTTTCATAGTTCATCAGCTGGGCCTTGCGCTCGAAGTCGGCCAGGCTGGTGGCTGTCCCCAGCTTGCGGTCCATGGCCGCCATGAAGCCGTGGGTGTCGCCGTTACCGGACTGATGCCAGTCGTGATAGGCCCAAGTGTCGCTGACCGGCCAGCGGTCGCCCTCCGGCACCGCGGCCTCGAACGCCTCCAGCGTGGGGAAGCTGGGCGTGCCCACCTCCACCGCGAAACCGCGGGACAGCTTGGTGAAGTACTGCGACGGGTCGCGGTAGTCGTAAGGTCCGCTGTCCTGCAGGTTCACGCGGTTGGAGCTGCCGCTGTAATAGCGGGTGCCGTCCAGGCTGGTGACCAGCTTTTCCAGCCCCTCGTTCAGCACCGGCTGCGGCACGCCCTCGTTGCGGCCGAACCACAGCACGATGGAGGGGTGGTTGCGATAGCGGCGGATGACATCGGCGGCGTTGTCCAGGAACAGCGGCACGTCCTGGGCCTCGATGTTGTAGTCCTGCGTGCTTTCCCAGAAGTCGTTCAGCACCATCAGGCCATATTCATCGGCCAAGTCGAAGAACACATCCTCGGTGTTCTGACCCACCCAATTGCGGATGGTGTTGACGTGGGCCTCGCGGTGCAGGCGGAAGAACGGCTCCAGCCGGTCGCGCGACACGCGCTTGCGCCAATCATCGGTGCCCCAGCTGCCGCCGCGCGCCGGCACGCGCACGCCGTTGACCTTCAGGATCAGATAGGGGGCCAGGCTGGAGTCCTGCAACGGCTTCACCGCCGGCGATTTTTCGGCCCCCGGCGTCAGGGACGACACCCAGCCGCCGGCGATCTTGTGGATGCCGGTGTGGCTGCCGTCCACCACCTGCTGTCCCTGCGCCAAAGTGGGGTCGACCTCCACTCGCCGGACATGCCCCGTCGCATCCATCAGCGACAGCTCATAGCTGACCTCGCGGATGCCGAAGCGGGTGTGCTTCTCATCCGACCGGGTGCCGCCAGCGGCGGCTGTCAGGGTCAGGGTGTGCAGGGCGGGCTCGCCCAGGCCGTTGGGCCACCACAGCGCCGGGTTTTTCACGCTTAGCTGCGGGAACTCGGCGGGGGACAGGATAACGCTGCCCGCACCCGGCGCCAGGGTCACGGTCTTGGTGACCGTCACGGTATCGAAGGCGGCGCGGATCTCGGCCTGCACCGGCTGGCCTGTCAGGTTTTCCACCGGCACGGTGATGGTGATGTCGGCCTTGGACGTGTCGGGCAGGGGCAGCTTGGTCACCACCTGGCTGTCGCCGATGCGCACCGGGCCGGTGGCGGTCAGGGTCACGTCCTGCCACAGGCCGGTGTTGCGGTCACGGACGGCGGGTATCCAGTCCCAGCCTTCGCTGGCGATGAAGGTGGGGCCGTCCAGGGCCTGCATGCCGCCGTTCTCGCCCACGCCGGCGGCGATCGACTGCTCATGCGGCAGGCCGGGGTGGGGCGGCGGGCTGATCTTGACCGCCAGCACGTTCTTCTGCCCGGGGCGCAGATGGCCGGTGACGTCGAACCGCCCCCGGATGAAGGCGCCGCGCACGCCGCCCAGCCGCTCGCCATTCAGCCACACCTCGGCGGCGTAGTTGATCCCCTTGAAGGTCAGCAGCGGGTGGCGGTCCCGCAGGTCGGCCGGGGCGTCGAATTCCGTGCGGTACCAGTAATCCTGCTTGTTCAGGCTTTCCGGGATGGCCAGGTTGTCCAGGCCGTAATCCGGATCAGGATATACGCCGCGGTCGACCAGGGTGGTCAGCACGGTGCCGGGCACCGTCGCCACGTACCAGGCCGCGGTATCGAAGCCGGGCTGGGAGATGCGCGCGCCATCGCCCCGCACCTTGGGTGCCTCCGCCAGGCGCCAGCCGCCGACGGTCCAATTGCCGGCGCCGTCGGCCTTCAGCGCCGGGCCGTTGGGCAGCGGCTTGGCCACGGGTTGGGAGAACGGGGCGGCGCTCTTGGGCAGGGTCCAGGCATCCTGCGGCGTCACCTGGCCCATCATCTGCTTGACCTGCACCGGCCAGGTCGGGCTGGCGGCCTCGAAATTGATCAGGTCGGCGGTGGGCGTCCGCTGGGCCGCGGCCTTGGCCTCCGCCGCGCTCAGCGCTTGGGCGCTGACGGTGAAGCCGGCGATGCGGCCGGCGAAGGCGCCCCCCAGGCGCGGGGCCAGCCCAACCACCGGCGTGACGGCATTCCTTGCTGCCGCGCCCTGCGCCACCTCGGCGCCATCCAGGTAGAGGTGGACGGTCTTGCCGTCGGAACTGGCCAGGGCGTGGTGCCAGGCGCCCGCCTTCACGGCCGCCCCGCCACTGATGCCCTCGCCGGTGCCGGTGCGCAGGGCCAGCCGGCCGTCCTTCAGCCCCAAATAGCGGCCCTGGGCCGGGTCGCCCACGCCGGCCAGCAGCGCGGTGCCGACCTCATCGGCTTGGAACCAGGTGGAGAGTGTCCAGGGACCTTCAGCGGGGAGCGTGATGCCGCCCAGGGACTTGGTCAGCCCATCGCCGCCCGCCAGGAAGGCGGCATTGTACGGGCCAGCGCTGACAGCGTTGTCAGACGCAAGGGCGTTCATAGGCGCGGCCCAGGCGGTGGACACCATCAGCGAGGCCCACAGCAGGCGCCGGACGGCATTCGGCTTATCGATCCCGTGCATCAAGGATACCCTCCCTCGTTGGCCCGGTGGGCCACCCATTATTCTTCAGGCCGGACATAGGTGCTGAAGGGCGCCCTTTCCCGACCAGGCTGGTTGCCGATCCTAGTACAGGCTATCGACAAAGCAGCATTGGCAATTTAATAAAACAACTTAGTTAAATAAAAAAGGGGGAGGGGCCTGCCTATGGCATTTTTGTTCCTCAGCATCGCGACCGCCGCGTTGGCCGGCCTACTGTTCGGTTTCGACACGGCGGTGATCGCCGGCGTGACCGGCGACCTGCGGACGGTCATGAACCTGTCGCCGGGGGCGGTGGGTGTCACTGTGTCCAGCGCCCTGGTCGGCACCTGCGTCGGCGCCCTGGGTGCCGGCGGGCCGGGCGACCGGTATGGCAGCCGTGATTGCCTGCGCGTCATGGCGCTGCTCTACCTCGTCTCCGGGGTGGGTTCAGCCCTGGCGTGGGATTGGCCCTCCCTCGTTTTCTTCCGCTTCATCGGTGGCCTGGGCATCGGCGGGTCATCCGTCCTGGCCCCGGTCTATATCGCGGAGATCGCGCCGCCACAGCGGCGCGGCGCCCTGGTGGGCCTGTTCCAGATGAACATCGTCCTGGGCATCCTGGTGGCCTACCTCAGCAACTACCTGGTCGGCGGCCTGGACCTGGGCGACGCCGAATGGCGGTGGAAGCTGGCGGTCACCGCCGTGCCGTCCGCCGTGTTCCTCATCCTGCTGGCCTTCATCCCCAACAGCCCGCGCTGGCTGGCGGTGAAGGGCAGGGTGGAGGAGGCCGCGACGGTGCTGCGCCGCATGGGGCCGCCCGCGGGCGGCGACACCGCCGTCCGCGCGCTGGCAGCGGGTGCGGGGGCCGTGGGTGCAGGGCGCCTGTCCTGGCGCCACCATCGCCGGCCCATCCTGCTGGCCGTGGGCTTGGCGCTGTTCAACCAGTTCAGCGGCATCAACGCCATCCTCTATTACCTGAACGACATTTTCGCCGCCGCCGGCTTCGGCAAGGTGTCGGCCGACCTGCAATCCGTGGCGGTGGGGGCGACCAACCTGGCGTTCACCGGCATCGCCATGACGGTCATCGATCGAATGGGGCGCCGGACGCTGTTGCTAATGGGCGCCGTGGGCATGGCCCTCAGCCTAGCGGCGGCCGCCCTCATCCTGTCGGGCATGGGCAGCGCCGCTTATCTCATCTGGGCGCTTCTGGGCTTCATCGCCTCCTTCGCGTTCAGCCAGGGGGCGGTCATCTGGGTTTATATCGCGGAGATTTTTCCCACGGCGGTGCGGGCGCGGGGGCAAAGCCTGGGCAGCGCCACCCATTGGCTGGCCAACGCCTTCCTGTCCGGCGTCTTCCCCCTGGTGGCCACATACTCCAAGGGCGCGCCCTTCTACCTGTTCGCCGCCATGATGGCCGTGCAGTTCGTGGTGGTGCTGCTGTTCTTCCCGGAAACCAAGCGCGTGTCGCTGGAGGAAATGGCCGACCGGCTGGAAAGCTGAAGCGGATCAGGCGGATGGGTTGGCGCCGTAGCGCAACCCATCCACCAGCAGGCCCACCATGCGCCGCCCATGGTCCGGTTCCCTGTCTTGGGACGGTGACGCCAGAACCGCGGCGGCCCGCAGCAGGTCGGTGGCGTCGAAGCCCTGTCGTATCGCCCCGGCCGCCGCAGCGGTTTCCAGCAGCATTTGAAGCGCCGGCACCAACCGGTCCTTGAAATAGCCAGGCAAGACGTCATAGGCGGGATCGCCCGAATGCAGGGCCGCCCCGAGGCCGCGTTTTGCGGCGATGAAATCGGCATAACGGTGCATCCAGAGGGCCAGCGCCTCCCCTGGTTCATGCCGGGCTGCCAGGGAGGTGGCCGCATCGGCGCACGCATCCACCTCCTGCCGGAAAACGGCGATAATCAGATCCGATCGCTGGGGAAAATGGCGGTAGAGGGTACCGACACCAACACCCGCCTTCTCCGCGATTTCCCGCACCGGCGCATCGACGCCGGATGTGGTGAACACCGCCAACGCTGCGCTCAACAGGGCGTCCAGGTTGCGTTGCGCGTCGGCCCGAACCCGCCGCTTGCCGTCTTCTTCCAGACGGATCTCTCCCGCTTTGCCGCTCACGCCATCCTCACTTGAAAAACGGAACGCTGTTCCGTATGTGTGATCGGAACACCGTTCCGTTTATTCATAGCATCCATCGACGCGAGAGAGAAGGAGAGGGCGATGCAGTACCGCACGCTGGGCCGCACCGGCATGAAGGTCAGTCCCTATTGCCTGGGCGCCATGATGTTCGGCGCCATGGCCAACCCCGACCATGACGAGGCCATCCGCATCATCCACAAGGCGCTGGACGCCGGGATCAACTTCATCGACACGGCTGACTTCTACAGCCAGGGCGAGTCCGAGCAGATCGTGGGCAAGGCTCTGAAGGGCCGGCGTGATCGTGTGGTGCTGACCACCAAGGCCCATTTGCCCATGGGTGAGGACCCCAACCAGCAGGGCAATTCCCGCCGCTGGATTACCCGCGCGCTGGAGGATTCGCTGCGCCGGCTGGGAACGGACCACGTCGATCTTTACCTCATCCATCGGCCCGCCCCCGACACAGACATCGAGGAGACGCTATCCGTCCTGACCGATCTGATACGTGCGGGTAAGGTGCGGGCCATCGGCACCTCCACTTTTCCGGCGTCCGACATCGTGGAGGCGCAATGGGTGGCGGAGCGGCGCGGCCTGGCCCGTTTTCGGATGGAACAGCCGCCGTACTCGATCCTGAACCGTGGCATTGAACGGGAGGTTTTGCCGGTATGCGAGCGTTACGGCATGGGCGCCATGGTGTGGAGCCCGCTGGCCATGGGCATGCTGACCGGCCGCTACCGCAAGGGCCAGGACCTGCCCGACAGCCTGCGCGCGCGCCGCTTTCCCAAGCAGATGGCGGACGAACGCCGGCTGGACGCGGTGGAGCAGTTGATCGGTGTGGCGGAAGAGGCCGGCTTGTCCCTGACCCACCTGGCCATGGCTTTCGCCATCGCCCACCGTGGCGTGACCGCTGCCATCCTGGGCCCCCGAACCCTGGCGCAGTTGGATGACCTGCTGGCGGGGGCCGAGGTGCGGTTAACGGATGACATCCTGGACCGGATCGACGCCATCGTGCCGCCCGGTGCCGATATCGGCACGCTTCAGGCTGCCTACCAGTCCCCAGCGATCCTTAGGGCGGAGCTGCGCCGCAGGCCGGTGGCGGAACGCGCGGCGGCGTAGCGGGGCGCCATCGCCTCAGGGCGCCGGCGGGCGCAGTCCGCAGAGGGGACTGCGCAGCCCGGCCTTCGCTTCCGGCCCCGCGTCGGTGAAGGCCAGGTAGGCCCTGTCCTGCGCGGTGTGGGCGGGCCACTGGGCTTGGCCTTGGCCGTTCGGGTCGCCGTTGCGGGCGAAGTTGACCCAATAGCGTTGCAGGGTGGGGGTGTCGTCGCCTGGCGCCCCCGCGGGCAGTCCGCTGAACAGGAAGGGCAGGTCGCTGCCGTGAGTGACCGGCCCCTGCGCCGGGCTGTGGTCGAAGTGATAGACCCAGGTGGGATGGCCGGCGACCGCATGTGCCGCCGCGACGTGCAAGGTGGGGCAGCGGAAGGTCAAATCGTCGGCCAGCTGTGTCGCCACGTCACCCAGGCGCGGATCGGGCGCGGGCAGGATGCCGCCCTTGATGCCGTAGAAGGCCAGCGCCGCTGCCGCATGTGCACCGAAGGCCTGATGGATCGTCGGGACCACGGCATCCGGCCCGCCATACAGGGTCAGCTCACGCGCGTTGCTGCCGATCATCAAGGGGACGGGGGCGGCGTCCGCCAACAGCGCTTCCGGTGCCTTGGGCAGGACCCAGCCGTCAATGACCGCCTGTAGCCAGATGAAGCTGTCATCGGCGATGGTGGCTGGCTTCAGCGTATCGGTGGCCGCCAAAATGGCGGATCCGGACAGGGCGCGCAGCTGCGCCAGGTCCTTCACCCCCGCCTTGTCCAGCAATTGCCGGCCCAGCGCTTCATTCTCCGCCAGGGTGCGGGGTGGGACGCCGAAGCCGGCGGTCCCGCTTTGCTCGATGGCCTTGGCGAACAAACCGCGCGCTGGTGGCGCCAACATCAGTTGTCCCACATCCTGGCCGCCGGCGGACTCGCCGAAAATGGTGATGTTGTTGGGATCGCCGCCGAACAGGCCGATGTTGGCCCGTATCCAGGACAGGGCGGCCATCTGGTCCATGAGCCCGTAATTGCCCGAGGCGTGGTGAGGGGATTCCGCCGTCAGCTCCGGCAACGAGAGGAAGCCGAAAGTGCCCAGCCGGTACTGGATGGCCACCAGCACCACTCCCCCATTCGGGCCGACAGGATCGGCGAGGCTGGATAGAACCGTGCCGTCCGCCCCGCCGGCCCGGTTGGCGCCGCCGTGAATCCAGACCATGACCGGCAAGGCGGCGCGGGGAAGCATGGCCGGGGTGCGGATGTCCAGGTACAGGCAATCCTCTTGGCTGCGGGCCGCCAGGGCATCGTTCCAGCCATAGCCGCGTTGCAGGCAGGGCGGTGAGGGATGGGTGGCATCGCGCGTTTGCTGCGCCCAACCGACCGGCTGCGGCGGTCGCCAGCGCAGCGGGCCAACCGGCGGCTGCGCGAAAGGGATGCCCTGGAACAGGGCGCCGCCTTTGCCATCGTCCGTACCGCGCAGCGCGCCGATGCTGGTGACGACGTCCACCGTTGCGGCGTACGCCGGCGTCGCGCCGATGAGCAATAGGCTCAGCGCCAGAAGTGCAAGGATTTTCCGCTGGATCACCGGGGCCGCCCTCCCTGGCGCCATTGTTAAGATCCAACTAAAGGAAATTGTTTTAATTGATCAAGCGCGTTTTTCTGTCCGGTAAGACAGAAGCCGGTATCAGTTTTCCGCCGTCTTCATCAGGGCGGCCCGGCTGGGCAGCAGGCGGTCGGTGAAGGGCAGCATGCCGGCGCCGACCGCCGGGGCGTCGGCGGCCATGGCGGCCCGCAGGACGGGCGCCACCTGGGGGATGTGATGGTCATTCAGGCGATGGTTCAGGGCGGCGGCCAGCCTGTCCACCAGGGGGGCCGGCAGGCGGCCGCCCAGGAATATGGCCTCGGGGTTGACCAGGCAGTTGGTGGCCACCAGCGGGTCGGTCATCAGGTCGGCGGCCAGTTCGATCCATTCATTGATCACCGCTTCCCCGGGGTTGCCGGTCAGGTGGCACAGCTGCTCCGGCTGGTCGATGGGGCAGCCGGCGGCTGCCAAGCGGTCATAGAGGGCGGACAGGGACACGGCCTCCTGCAGGGTGCGGGCGCGGGTGCGGTCGGACCGGACGGGCAGGAAGCCGATCTCACCGCTGCGTCCCCGGGCGCCACGGAACTGGATGCCGTCCACGACGATGCCACCCCCCAGGCCGCCGCTGATCAGGATGTAGAAGAAACTGCGGTGGCGCAGGCCGTGGCCGAATTGCAGTTCCCCCAGGGCCGCGGCCGTGGCGTCGTTCTCCACGAACACGGGCAGCGGCAAGATATCGGCGAACAGGCCCGCCACATCCACGTCATGCCAGGCGGCGTAGACGTCCGGGCAGCGTGGCAGGGGAACGCGGCCGATGTCGTCCGGCATGGCGACACCGATGCCGATGAAGCGGGACAGCGGGAGGCCCGTGCGTTGGAGGATGGCGGTGATTTCCGTCCGGAAGAAGTGGGCCACCACTTCCGGCGGCGCGAAGTCGATCTCCCGCGAGGCGCGGGCGCGCACCTTGCCCAACAGGTCCAGCACCACCACGGTGATGTGGTCGCGGTCGATGTTGACGCCGATGGAAAAGCAGCCGTCCGGGTTCATCTGCAACAGGATGGCCGGCTGGCCCCGGCCGCCATGCTGGCGCCCCGCCTCCACGATCAGCCCTTCGTTCAACAGGCGCTTGGTGATGTTGGCGATGGCCGGCAGGGTCAGGCCGGTCAGTTCCACCAGCTCCGCGCGGGTGATCTGGCCACCCACGCGGATGGCCTGCAGGGTCACGCGCTGGTTATGGTCGCCGGCCCGCTCCAGGTTGGTGCCGGACAAGCTGGCCGCCAGCGAGTGGAGGGGCGCAACATGGCTGTGGCCGTCGAGCATGGGCGTGCCCTTGTCCTGCTGATGACATCGTTATCCTGTTACGCTCCAGTCTGGCCCGATATGGCCTATAAGTCACAGAAAAAGTTTTTCCTGTCCTGCCAGGACAGAAACGGCGTCTAGGCGGTTTTCGCCCTTCGGTCGGCGATGATCAGGCTGTGGATGAAACCCAGCTTGGCGATGACGGCCGGCGTCAGGATGAAGGGATAGAAATCCGCCTGGCCCATGCTGCGGTTGATGCTGTTGACGGCGAACGCGATGGGCAGCCAGGCGTCCACCATGTCCGCGATGGTGCCGCGCCGATAGGGATTGAAGTCCACCCGGGCGGACAGGTCGCCGGTGTGATCGACCATGGGGCGCACCCTCACGCCAAAGGCATGGGCCGTTTCCAGCGTGTCGACGATGTGCAGATAGTGCGCCCAGGTTTCGGCGAAATCCTCCCACGGGTGACTGGCGGCATAGGCGCTGATGAAGCCCTGCTGCCAGTCGGCCGGCGCGCCTTGGTCATAATGGCGCTGAAGGGCGGCGGCATAGTCCTGGCGCTCATCACCGAACAGGGCGCGGCAGGCCTCCAGTCGGCCTTCGTCGCGCACCAGCCGGTCCCAGTAATAATGGCCGACCTCATGCCGGAAATGACCCAGCAGGGTACGGTAGGGTTCGTGCAGCTGGGTGCGGCGCGTCTCCCGTTCCGCATCGTCGGCCTCCTTCAAGGCCAATGTTATCAAGCCGTTGTCATGTCCTGTCATGACAGCGCCTTCCGGCGGGTCATCCAGGAAGTCGAAGGCCAAGCCGCCGTCGGGATCGTCTGCCCGGTTGGCCAGGGGCAGGCCCAGCTTGATCAGGGTGTAGAACAGGCGGTGTTTGGCCAGCTCGATCTTGCGCCATTGCGCCAGCGCGGTCGGATGGGACACGTCGGGGATGGTGCGGTTGTGGCGGCAGGCGGCGCACAGGGGCTCCGCCGCGTCGGCGGGTATCAGCCAGTTGCAGGCGTCCTGCCCGGCATTGGCGCAGAACTTGTACAGGGCGTCGGGTGTCCCCAACGCTCGCCAGGCGTCCCCCTCCGCTTCCAATGCGTGCATCCGGTCATCGTCGGGCAGGTAGCCCAGGCGGTGGGAACAGCGTTCGCACAGCCTGTTCTCGAAATACAGCATCTGGCCGCAGGCCTGGCAGTTGAACAGATTCACGCGGGCTCTCCCCCCAAAGCGGTCCCCCAGGCGGTCCCCCCTAGCGGTGACGCGCGTCCGCTAAACGATGCAGGACCTGGCCAGTTCCCGGAACCCCCTTGCCGCTGCCGGCGTTTATATCCTGTTTCTCCCCACGAAGGCGGCTGCCATGGCACCCAGGGCGAATTGGAAAGGGTTCCTGAAGATCGGGGAGGTCAGCTGCCCGGTGGCGCTTTACACCGCCGCCTCGGCGTCCGAGCGCATCGCCTTTCATACCGTGAACCGGGCCACCGGTCACCGGGTGCACCGCCAGTTCGTGGACAGCGAAACGGGTAAGCCGGTGGAGCGGGAGGACCAAGTGAAAGGCTATGAGGTCGCGCGGGGCGAGTACGTCATCCTGGAACCGGAGGAGGTGGCTGCGGCGGTGCCGGAAAGCGACAAGACCCTGTCTGTCCTGGCCTTCATCCCCTGTGGCGAGATCGACGACGTCTATTTCGACAAGCCCTATTACCTGGCCCCCAGCGACCGTCATGCGGATGAGGCTTATGCCCTCATCCGGGAAGGGTTGCGCGCCAAAAAGGTGGCGGCACTGGCCCAAACGGTGTTGTTCCGCCGTGCCCGCACCGTCCTGGTCCGGGCCCACGGCGCCGGCCTGATCGCCACCACGCTCAATTTCGATTACGAGGTCCGCCCCGCCGCCCAGGCATTCGATGAGATCGCGGACATCAAGATCGAGGGAGAGATGCTGGACCTCGCCAAGCATATCATCGAGACCAAGAAGGGGACCTTCAAGCCGGAGGACTTCGATGATCGCTACGAGGCGGCGCTGGCCGACCTGGTGAAGGCCAAGCTGGAGGGCAAGGCCCTGCCGGCGGCCAAGCGTGCGCCGCCGAGGAAGACCACCGACCTGATGGCGGCGCTGAGGGAAAGCGCCGGACTGGGCGCCAAACCGCCAGCCCAAAAAGCGGCCTCCAAACCTGGCCGTGCCAAGCCAAGCGCTGTCCCCGCCGCCCGGCGCCCCACCCAGCGCAAGGCGGGCTGAACCATGGCCCTGGAAACCTATCACAAGAAGCGCGACTTCACCGCGACGCCGGAACCGCGGGGGCGCAAGGGCCGGACGGAAGGTCATCGCTTCGTCATCCAGAAACATGACGCCACCCGCCTGCACTATGATTTCCGGCTGGAGATGGACGGTGTGCTGAAAAGCTGGGCCGTCACCCGCGGGCCCAGCCTTGTCCCCGGGGAAAAGCGCCTGGCGGTGCATGTCGAGGACCACCCGCTGGACTATGGCGACTTCGAGGGCACCATCCCCCAGGGTGAATACGGCGGCGGCACGGTCATCGTCTGGGACCGGGGTGAATGGACGCCCGTGGGTGACGCGCACAGAGGCTATGCCAAGGGGCACCTGGATTTCGAGCTACACGGGGAAAAGCTGGGGGGCCACTGGCACCTGGTGCGCATGCGCGGCCGGCCGGGCGAGAAGCGCGAGAATTGGCTGCTGATCAAGGGTGAGGATGAAGCCGCGCGCGGCGAGGGCGAGCCCGATATCCTGGAGGAACGGCCGGAATCGGTGAAGACGGGCCGGGTCATCGACGATGTGGCGGGGGAGGAGCCCGGCTGGTCGTCCAAGACGGGCAAGATCGAGAAAAGCAAGGTCGAGAAGAAGGCGCGCCCCCCCGCCGGTGCCGCCAGTCCCAAGGCGGCCGGAACAGCTGGGCTGAAAGGCGCCAAGACCGCGCCGCTGCCGGACTTCGTGGAGCCCGCCCTGGCCACCTTGCAAGCCAAGCCGCCAGTGGGGCAGCGGTGGATTCATGAGATCAAGTTCGATGGCTATCGCCTGCAGGCGCGCATCGAGGCGGGGCGGGTGAAACTCTTGACCCGGAGCGGCCTGGATTGGACCAAGCGGTTCGGCAAGGCGGTACCGGAGGCCCTGGCCGATCTGCCCATTGGCAAGGCCTTGATCGACGGTGAACTGGTGGTCGAGAACGCTGCCGGCGCCTCCGACTTTTCCGCCTTGCAGGCCGATCTCAGCGAAGGGCGCAGCGACCGCTTCGTCTTCTACGCCTTCGATCTGCTGCACCTGGAGGACCAGGATTTGCGCGGCGCGGGGTTGGAGCAGCGCAAGGCAGCGCTCAAGGATCTGCTGGCGGGGGCCGCTGGCCCGCTGCGCTACAGCGAGCATTTCGATGAGTCCGGGGGCCTGGTGCTGAACCATGCCTGCCGCCTGAGCCTGGAGGGCATCGTCTCCAAGGTGCGCGATGCCCCCTACAAGCCGGGTCGGGGCAAGGGCTGGATCAAGTCCAAATGCGGCAACCGACAGGAATTCGTGGTGGCGGGCTATGTGCCCTCCACCACCGCGCGCGGCGCCATCGGCTCCCTGGTCCTGGGCGTCTACGACCAGGGCGAGCTGCGCCATGTGGGCCGTGTGGGAACCGGCTATACCGTTTCGGTAGCGGAAGAATTGTTCCGCCGCCTGGAACGCATGCGGGTTGAGAACAGTCCTTTCGACGACACCCTGACGGCCGAGGAGCGGCGCCAGGTTCGCTATGTTCGGCCGGAGCTGGTGGCGGAGGTGGACTTCCGCACCTGGACGGGCGACGGCAACATCCGCCATGCCGCCTTCCGGGGCCTGCGGGAGGACAAGGACCCCAAGGACGTTGTGCGCGAACCGGCCGCCAAGGCGCCGGCGGGAGCGGTGCGCGATGCGGGCGCCGCCCTGTCCAAGCCCTTGGTGAAGCTGAGCCACCCCGACCGCGTCTATTGGCCGGACGCGGGGGTGACCAAGGCCGGCCTGGCCGATTACTACACGGAAGTCTGGCGCTCCATCGCCCCCTTCATCGTCGGGCGGCCGCTGGCCCTGCTGCGCTGCCCCAATGGCGTCACCGGCGAATCTTTCTTCCAGAAGCATGCCTGGAAGGGGCTTAGCAAGGCCATCATCCAGGTGCCCGATCCGACCGAGCCGGCGGAAGGGCCGCTGATCGCGGTCAACGACCTGGATGGCCTGCTGGGGCTGGTGCAGGCGGGGGTGTTGGAAATCCATCCCTGGGGGGCCACCCTCAAGGATTGGGAACGGCCCGACACCCTCACCCTGGACCTGGACCCGGGGGAGGGCGTGCCGTGGCAGGCCGTCATCGACGCCGCGCGGGAGGTGAAGGACAGGCTGGAACAGGCCGGCCTGGCGGCCTTCGTCAAGACCACGGGCGGCAAGGGCCTGCACGTGGTGGCACCGTTGCGCCCCAAGGCCGACTGGGCGGCGGTGAAGGCCTTCACCAAGGGCATCGCCGACGCCATGGCCGCCGACAGCCCGGGGCGTTTCGTAGCCACCATCACCAAGGCCAAGCGGGGCGGCAAGATCCTGGTGGACTACCTGCGCAACCAGCGGGGGGCTACGGCAGTGGCGGCCTATTCCACACGGGCACGTCCCGGGGCGGCCGTCTCCATGCCTCTGGCCTGGGAAGAATTGAGCCCCGCCGTCGGCCCTGCCTATTTCACCGTCATGACCGCGCCCACGCGACTGGCCGCCCTCTCCGCCGACCAATGGGCGGATTTCCGGGCGGCGGCCCGGCCTTTGGAGGAGGCGAAACGGCCGGCGCGCCAGCGGGCCGGTTAGGGAGGGCGGGTCAAAGGGCTGGCGCCGCGCCCCGTTTCAGGCAGAATGCGCCTCCCAACAGCTCAGGAGGTCCCGTCATGCGTCTGATCGGAATGCCTGATTCACCCTATGTCCGCCGCGTCGGGATCTCGCTGGTGGCCATGGGCCTGCCCTTCGAGCATGAACGCGTATCCGTCTTCCGCCACTATGACACCTTCGCCGCCATCAATCCCGTGGTGAAGGCGCCGACCCTGGTGCTGGACGACGGCACGGTGCTCATGGACAGCACCTTGATCCTGGACGCGCTGGAACGCCTGGTTCCAGCGGACAGGCACCTCATGCCCGCCGACGCTGCCGCTTTCATCCAGGCCCAGCGCCTTATCGGCCTGGCATTGGTGGCGTGCGAGAAGACCGTGCAGGTGGTCTATGAGCTGGAGCTGCGCCCCGAGGACAAGCAGCACCAACCCTGGCTGGAGCGGGTGCGCGCCCAGGCCATCACCGCCTTCGACCTGCTCGAGCGCGAGGTGGGGGACGGCGGCGCCTGGATGGGCGGCGACCGTCCCAACCAGGCCGATATCACCACCGCCGTCGCCTGGTACTTCGCCCAGAACATGGCCCCAGGTCTGATCGACCCGGCCAAGCATCCCGGCCTGGTCCGCCTGTCGGCTCGTGCGGAGGCGCTGCCGGAATTCCAGGCCGTGCCGTATTCTTAAGCTTTATGCCTCAGGCGCCGGCCGCCCGCCTCCGCGGGGCTTGGCTTCCTCGCATTCCAGTCCGCTGACGCTTCCCGGAATGCTGCGGCGGACGCGGTCGCGTCCTAAAAAGACGTAAAGTTTTCTCGTACCATTGGGACCTATCGCCGCCTGGTCCCGCCCTTGCCCTCGGCGGCCAGGCTTTTCTTCAATGCGTCCATGATGTTGATGACGTTGCTGGGCGTATCGGCCTCAGGAGTCCTGGTCTTGGCCGGACGCTTGTGGCCCTTCTTCTTGGCGGCGATCAGGTCCAGCAGGCGGTCCTGCACCGGGTCGTCCACCAGGGAGGGGTCCCAGGGCCGCGTGCGCTCCTCGATCAGCGTCTTCACCAGGGACAGGAGCTTGGGCTCGGGCTTTTCCTCGCGAATGTCGCCGAAGTAGGCGTCGGCGTCGCGCACCTCATCGCCGTAGCGCAGGGTCCAGACGATGATGCCTTTACCCTGGGGTTCCAGCATCACCGCCCGCTCCCGCCGGTACATCACCAGGCGGGCGATGCCGACCTTGCCGGTGGCGGCCATGGCCTCGCGGATGACGGAGAACGCCTCCTCACCCACGGGGTCGCTGGGCGTCAGATAGTGGGGGGTGTCGTACCAGATCCACTCGATGCTATCGCGGGGCACGAACATCTCGATGTCGATGGTGCGGGTGCTTTCCAGCGCCACCGCGTCCAACTCGTCATCCTCCAGGATCAGGTAATCGTCCTCGCCCCTGGGATAGGCCTTGGCCTCATCCTCCTCATCCACCGGATCGCCGCTGACGGCGTCGACATAATGGCTGACCACGCGGTTGCCCGTCGCGCGGTTCAGGGTATGGAAGCGGACCTTCTCATTCTCCGACGTGGCGGGTGTCATGGCCACCTGGCAGGTGACCAGGGACAGCTTGAGATAGCCTTTCCAGAACGAACGCGCGGCCATTCCGGCGATCTCCCCAGGGGTGGTGCCCCGGGGAAACCGCCGAAACGGAGGACCGGTTCCGCGCTATTCGGCCAGTGAGGGTACCGCCGCCCCCGCCCGCGCCGTCCCCGGCGCCGCGAAGCGGCGGTACAGGGCCGGCAGGACCACCAGGGTCAGCGCCGTTGCGCTGATCAGGCCGCCGATGACCACGGTGGCCAGCGGCCGCTGCACCTCCGCCCCCGGGCCGGTGGCCAGCGCCATGGGCACGAAGCCCAGCGAGGCCACCAGCGCCGTCATCAACACCGGCCGCAGCCGGGTCAGCGCCCCGTCGCGGATGGCGGCCAGGGGATCGCCGCCGTTGGTGATGGCCTGGCGGATGAAGGACACCATGACCAGGCCGTTCAGCACGGCGATGCCGGACAGGGCGATGAACCCCACGGCGGCGGAGATGGAGAAGGGCATCCCGCGCAGCCACAGGGCGGCGATGCCGCCGGTCAGTGCCAAGGGCACGCCGCTGAACACCAGCGCCGCGTCGCGGAGAGAGCCCAAGGCGCCGTAGAGCAGCAGGAAGATGGCGATGAAGCAGGCCGGCACCACCACCGTCAGCCGTGCCCGCGCCGCCGCTAGGTTCTCGAACTGCCCGCCCCATGTCACCCAGTAGCCGGAAGGCAGGGGGACGGCGGCCAGCCGCCCCTGGGCCTCCGCCACGAAGGAGCCGATGTCCCGGCCGCGCACGTTGGCCTGGATGACGATACGCCGCTTGCCATTCTCCCGCCCGATCTGGTTGGGCCCTTCCGCCAGGGTGAAGCTGGCGACCGTGCCCAGCGGCACGAAGCGGGCGGCATCCGCGCCGCCGCCGGTCTGGCTGCCGGTGGGCAGGGGAACCGGCAGGGTGCGCAAGGTGTCCAGGTCATTGCGCAGGGGATCCGCCAGCCGCACGGTGATGTCGAAGCGGCGGTCGCCCTCGAACACCTGGCCGGCGGCACGGCCCCCTACGGCCATGGCCACGACGTCCTGCACGTCTTGCGCGCTGAGGCCGAAGCGGGCGGCGGTCTGGCGGTCGACACGGATGTCCAGGGTGGGCAGGCCGGCCGCCTGGTCCACCCGCACGTCCGCCGCGCCGGCGGTGCCCTGCAGCACGCCGGCGATGCGGGCGGCCGAAGCCTGCAGGGTGTCGAAGTCGTCACCGTACAGCTTCACCGCCACGTCGCTGCGCACACCAGAAATCAGTTCGTTGAAGCGCATCTGGATGGGTTGGGTGAATTCATAGGCGTTGCCGGGCAACTGACCCAGCGCTGTCTCGACCCTTGCCACCAGGTCGGTCTTGGGCAAGGCCGGGTCCGGCCATTGCGACCGCGGCTTGAGGATGATGAAGGTGTCGGACGCGTTGGGCGGCATGGGGTCGGCCGCCATCTCCGCCGTCCCGGTCTTGGAGAAGACGAAGGCCACCTCCGGCAGGCCGCTGATGATGCGTTCCACGTCCTTCTGCATGGTGGTGGATTGGGTCAGCGAGGTGCTGGGGATGCGCACCGCCTGAACGGCGATGTCCTGCTCGTCCAGCGTGGGAATGAACTCCTGCCCCATGCGGGTGAGCAGGCCCAGGCTGGCCAGGAACAGGCAGGCCGCCCCAAAGATCCAGGGTGTCGGTGTGGCCAGGGCCCGGTCCAGAAGGGGGGCGTACCACCCCTTGGCCAGCACCACCACGCGGTTCTCCCGCTCGTTCACCGGCCCCGTGATGACCAGGGCGATCAGCGCCGGTACCAGCGTCAGGGACAGGGCGAAGGCGGCGACCAGGGCGGTGATGACGGTCAGGGCCATGGGCCGGAACATCTTGCCCTCCACCCCGGTGAAGGTCAGTAGCGGCACATAGACCAGGATGATGATGGCCTGGCCGTAGACGGAGGGGCGGATCATCTCCTTCGTCGCGGCCACCACCTCCGCCATCCGTTCGGATGTCGTCAATGGCCGGCCCGCCATCTGCTGCCGGTGGCCCAGCCGGCGCAGGCAGTTCTCGGCGATGATGACGGCCCCGTCGACGATCAGACCGAAGTCCAGGGCGCCCAGGCTCATCAGGTTGGCGCTGACGCCCGCCTCCACCATGCCCATGGCCGTCAGTAGCATGGTCACGGGAATGACGGCGGCGGTGATCAGCGCGGCGCGGATGTTGCCCAGCAGGGCGAACAGCACCGCCACCACCAGCAGCGCGCCCTCCGCCAGGTTTTTGCCCACCGTGTGGATGGTGGCGTCCACCAGCTTGGTACGGTCCAGCACCACCTGGGCCACCACGTCGGGCGGCAGGGTGCGGGTCACCTCGGCCAGTTTGGCGGTCACGGCGGCGGCGGCCGTGCGGCTGTTGCCGCCCACCAGCATCAGCGCGGTACCCACCACCACCTCCCGGCCATTCTCGCTGGCGCTGCCGGTGCGCAGCTCATGGCCCAGGGTCACGGTGGCCACGTCGCGCAGGAAGACGGGGGTGCCGTCCCGGCTGGCGATGGGCACGGCGCCGATCTCCCCCATGTCGCGCAGCCGGCCGTCGGCCCGCACGACATAGGCCTCGCCCCGGCGCTCCAAATATCCGGCCCCGGCGCTGGTGTTGTTGCGTTCCAGCGCCTGGATGACATCGGCCAGTGTCAGGCCTCGCGCCGCCAGGCGCAGCGGGTCCGGCGCCACCTGGTACTGCTTCACATAGCCGCCGATGGCATCCACACCGGCGATGCCGGGGACGGACTTCAGCTGCGGCCGGATGATCCAATCCTGCACGGTACGCAGATATGTCGCCCGCTGCGCCTCGATCGTCAGCACCTGGCCCTCCGGCGTGCGATAGCTGCCATCGGCCTGCCAGCCGGCGGCCCCCGGCTTCACGCGGGCCGCGTCGAACGGGGCCAGGGCCACGGTCCACATGGCGACCTCGCCCAGGCCGGTGGACAGGGCGCCCATGTGCGGTTCCGTGCCCTCGGGCAGGGCGGCCTTGGCCTCGTTCAGGCGCTCCGCCACCTGCTGGCGGGCGAAATAGATGTCGACGGTTTCCGCGAACAGCGCGGTGACCTGGGAAAAGCCGTTGCGCGAGAGCGACCGGGTGCCTTCCAGTCCGGGAATGCCGGCCAAGGCCGTCTCGATGGGGAAGGTCACCTGCTTTTCCACCTCGACCGGCGACAGGGCCGGGGCGGTGGTGTTGATCTGCACCTGTTTGTTGGTGATGTCGGGCACGGCGTCGATGGGCAGGTACCGCGCCGCCCAGCCGCCGGCGGCGGCCGCCAGCACGGCCAGCGCCAGCACCATCCAGCGGTGGCGCACGGACAGGGTGAGGATGCGCTCAAGCATGGCTCGTCTCCTCACTCATCATGGCCGGCGTCGCCCTTGCCGGCCTCCGCCTTCAGGATGAAGGCATTGCCGGCGGCGATGGTGTCGCCGGGATTCAGCCCGGCCAGCACCTCGACCTGGGTGCCGTCGCCACGGCCCAGGGTGACCGGCCGGCGGGCATAGCCGCCGGGCACGGGCGCGAAAACCTGGGTTTGGCCGTCCAGGGTCACCACGGCGCTTTCCGGCACCAGCAACGCCGCCTCCTGTGCGTCCGCTTCCAGCGTGCCGGTGGCGAAGTCGCCGGGCCGCCATGACCCGTCCGGGTTTTCCAGTGTCGCCACCACGGGGGCGGAGCCGGTGGCCGGGTCCAGCACGGGGCCGACATGGGTCACGCGGGCGGTGGTGGTGCGTCCGTCGGCGCCGCTCACCTGCAGCGCCTTGCCCACGGCGACGAACGGCAGGTCGCGGGCGTAGACGGGGAAGGTCAGCGACAGTTGCGACAGGTCGGCGACGACATAGGCGTCGGCATCGGCGGCCAGCCGGTCGCCCCGCGTGGCGGTGCGGGCGATGACCTGGCCGGTGATGGGGCTGCGCAGTTCCAGCCGTTGCAGGCCGGCGCCCGTGGACTTGGCGCTGGCTTCATCCAATCCCAGCGCCTGCAGGCTGTGGCGCGCACGGCCGGTGCGGATGGCGGCCTCCGTCGCCGCCGCCTTGGCCTGGAGATAGTCGCGTTCCGGGGAAATGCGCTGGCGCCACAGCGCCTCCTCCCGGTCGGCGGTGGTGCGGGCCAGATGCTCATTTTCCCGCGCCGCCAGATATTCGGCGCGGGCGTCGGCCACCTCGGTGCTGTCGATCAGGGCCAGCACCTCGCCGGCCGTCACCGCGTCGCCCAGCCGCTTGCGCGCGTCAGCCACCACGCCGGCGATGCGCGGGGCGATGTGGACGATGTGGTCCTGGTCGGCCGTCACCGTGGCGGTGACGCGCACCCGGCGCACCAGCCGCCCAGGACCCGCCGTCGCCGTGGTGATGCCGGCGGCCCGCGCCTGTTCCGACGTCAGGCGCACGAGGCTGTCATCATGCGCCTCCGTCTTATGCTCGGCCGGTTCCCCCTTGGGCGCCTGGCCGGTGGCGATCCAGGCGGCCAGGGCGCCCAGGGTCAGGGCCCCGGCGCCCAGGCGCAACAGGGCTTTGGTGCTGATGGTGGTCATGGCTGGGCCTCCCCGGCGCCGGTCAGCCGGTCCAGATCGGCCCGGCTCTGGTGATAGTCTTGATAGGCCGCGACCAGGGTCAGGCGGGCGGCCAGCAGCGTGCGCTGGGCGTCCAGCACGTCGAGGTAGGGGAACTTGCCCTGGCGATAGCCCTCCCGCGTGGCGGCGGCGGCCTGTTCGGCCACGGGCACGACCTGGCGGGCCAAGGTGTCCGCCTCCTGACGCGCCACGGCCACACGGTCGCTGGCGATGGCCAAGGCGGTGTCCTGGTCCCGGGTGGCGCGGTCCAGTTCCATCTCCGCCTCCACGCTTTCCTGATAGGCGCGGTGGATGCCGCCCCGGTTGGTGTCGAAGGCCGGGATGGGAATGGTGACGCCCAGCACCAGGGCGGTATCGCGCCCATCATTGAAACGGCGCACCCCGGCGCCGACGGTCACATCGGGCACGGCGCGGGCGCGTTCCACCGCGATGGCGGCGCGGCTGCGGCCCACCTCCGCCCGCCAGCGGGCGACGTCGGGGCTGCCATCGGCACCAGGGACCGGTAGGGAGGGGCCCAGATCCCGCAGCGCGGCGGGGTCCAGGGCAGGGACGGGCCCGCCCACCAGCAGTTCCAGGCTGCGGCGCGCCGCCGCTTCATCCCGCGCGGCGCGGGCGGCCTCGATCTCTGCTTGGCGCAGGTCGGTGGCGGCGCGGTCTTCCTGAATGGCGCTGTCATGGCCTGATTGGACCCGCGCGGCCACGGCGCGGGCCGTCTCCGCCGCCAGGCCGCGCTGTTCCTCGACAATGGCGCGCCGGGCCGTGGCGGCGAGCAGGGCGGCATGGGCCACGCGCACGTCGCGGATCAGATCCAGGCGCACGATGTCGGCGTCCAGGCGGGCGCGGCTTTCCGCCGCCGTGGCCATGGCCTGGCGGCTGCCGCGCTTGCCGCCCAGTTCGATCAGCTGGTTCAGGCCGACCGTGGTCTCCATGGCCCGGGTGCCGCGATAGGGGCCGGACCCGGCCAGGTTCTCCGTCTGCAGCGACAGTTGCGGGTTGGGCAGGACGCCCGCCTGCATGACATCGCCCTGGGCGGCCGCGGCGCGGGCTTGGGCCGCCTTCAGGCGGGGGTTGGTGGCCAGCGCCTGGGTGATCAGCGCGGTAAGGGCCGTGTCGGCACTCTGCGCGGTGGACGAAAAGGGGGCGGACAGGGGCGGGGCCGGCGGCGGTTCGGCCACGGCCCAGGCGGGCCAGGCGGCGGTCAAGGCCGCGGCCAGCCCGATGATCGGGATGCGCATTAAGGGCTCCGGACAAGCAGGATCGATGACGCGGTGACCCGGACCCTTCCTGGCGGGAAGGGCATCAGGTGCCGCGGCGTGGGATGGAATCGATCAGGCGGCCGGGGGCCGGTCCGGGGGTGCGATGGCGCGGGTGGTGTAGGGTTGGTCCAGCGGGGGCAGGGCCACCGGCCGGATGCGGACGCCCGGGCCCGGCACGAAGGCGGGGCCGACGGCATCCGCCACATGGACATGGCCGCAGGGGCCCTGGCCGGCATGGAAATGGACCGCGCTGTGGCGCAGGCCATCGGTGGGGTCGGGCGCGCCCTCCACCGCCACATGCTCCTGCGTGACGCCGCACGTCGGCGCGCCGCCTGACATTTCGGTCAGGGACGGGCCGTCGAACACCGCCGTGAACAGCAGCAGAAGGGCGAGCAACCAGCGCATGGCCGCCAATCTGGCGATGAGGGCCGCCGGCTTCAAGCCCCAATTTGATCAAGGGGATGCCACAGAAAGTTGTGACGAGGCGGGGCCGGGCGCGATAAAAGAATGGGACAGGGAGAGAAACCGCCGGGGACCCAACGCATGGCCACGTCGCACGCTTCGGATGATACCGCTACCAACGCGCCATTGCGGCGCATCGTCATCGTGGGCGGCGGCACCGCCGGGTGGATGGCGGCCGCCAGCCTGGCCCGGTTCCTGCGCAACCTGAAGTGCGATATCCAACTGGTGGAATCCGAACAGATCGGCACCATTGGCGTGGGGGAGGCGACCATCCCCCCCATCATGAACTTCATCCGCGTGCTGGGGATCGATGAGGACGACCTGATCCGCCAGACCAACGCCACCTTCAAGCTCGGCATCCGTTTCCAGGATTGGACCCGTGTGGGCCATTCCTATTTCCATCCCTTCGGCCGCACCGGCTTCGAGATGGAGGGGATAGGCTTCCCCGCCTATTGGATGCGCCAGCGCCTGACAGGTGACGCCGCCCCGCTGGAGGAATATTCGCTGCAGGCCATGGCGGCGGCACATAACCGCTTCATGCGCCCGGTGCAGGCTCCCGGCTCCCCTCTGGAGGGGATCACGTACGCCCTGCATTTCGACGCGGCGCTGTTCGCGCGCTATCTGCGCGGCTATTCCGAGGCCCGCGGCGTCACCCGGGTGGAGGGTAAGGTGGTGCGGGTGGACCTGCGCCCCGAGGACGGCTTCATCGAGGCCCTGGGCCTGGAGGATGGCCGCCGCATCGACGGTGATTTCTTCATCGATTGCAGCGGCTTCCGTGGATTGCTGATCGAGGAGGCCCTGCAGGCCGGCTATGAGAACTGGCAGCGCTTCCTGCCCTGCGACAGCGCCGTCGCCGTCCCCAGCGAACGGGCGGGCCCGCCGCCCTCCTACACCCTGGCGGCGGCGCGGCCGGCCGGCTGGCAGTGGCGCATCCCCCTGCAGCACCGCGAGGGCAACGGCGTGGTCTACGCCCGCGATTTCCTGAGCGACGAGGCGGCGCGGGAGACGCTGTTGTCCAACCTGGCGGGCAAGCCCCTGGCCGACCCGCGCGTGTTGCGCTTCGTCACCGGCCGTCGGCGGGAAAGCTGGAAGCGCAACTGCCTGTCCCTGGGCCTGGCCAGCGGCTTCCTGGAGCCGCTGGAATCCACCAGCATCCACATGGTCCATCGCGGGCTGGCCCTGTTCATCCAGATGCTGCCGGACCGGCATTGCGAGCCGGCGGATATCGCCCGCTATAACCGCATGCTGGCCTTCGAGTATGAGCGCATCCGGGATTTCCTGGTGCTGCACTACGCCACCGGCCAGCGGCGGGACAGCGATTTCTGGCGCCATTGCGCCGGCATCGAATGGCCCGACAGCCTGCGGGCCAAGATCGAGCTGTTCCAGGGCTACGGCCGTATCCAGCGCGAGGATACCGAGCTGTTCCCGGAGCAAAGCTGGCTCTATGTCTTCACCGGCCAGGATATCCGTCCCCGGCGCCCCGATCCCATGACCGACCTGTTGGACCCGGACAAGATCCGGGGGGCCTTGGCCAACATCCACGACGTCATTGGTCGCGTGGTCCAGACCATGCCCCACCATCAGGCCTTCATCGACCGGCATTGCGCGGCGGTGACCTGAACCTCACCCCCCGCGTAACAGCTGCATCACCCGGGCGCGAAGGCGGCCGTAATTGCCCGCCTTCAGGGGACCCAACACGCCGTGCTGCTCCACCGGCAGGTGGGCCAGGGGATGGCCTTGGGGGCGGAAGACGTAATGGTCGAAGAAGGCCCGCCAGGCTTGGCGCTCCACTTCCGGCCGTTCGGCCAGGGTGATCATGGCCAGGAGCAGGCTGGTGAAGGGCGCGTCCGGCCCGGCGGCGAAGGCATCCCACCAATAATTGACCATGCCGTTGAACGGGGCCGTAGCCTCCACCTGGTGCCACCACAGCTTGGGCAGGAACAGGGCGTCACCTGGATTGAGGTCCGCCACCAGCGCCTGGTCGCGAATGGCGTGGAACCGGGGATAGGCGGGGTTGTCGGGGTCGGACGCCGCCAGGCTGACCGGCTGGCCGGACAGGGTGTTGTCGATCGGCCCGACATAGAGATCGCCGATCGCCGAGGGCGGGTACAGCGTGAAGCGCCGCGTTCCGGCCACGACGCACGCCAGGTTCTCGAAGGCGTCGTAATGGGTGGCGACGCGGGAGGCATGGCCCAGCCAGATGCGCCCAGCCACGTCGGGTGGCAACAGGGGCATGACGTTTTCCGTCATGAAGCCCGGCAAATGGTCGTCCAGCGCCAGGGAGCCGGCGTACAGCGTCGGGGCGTCCGGGTCGTCCAGCGCCTGCACCATCTGGTCCAGCGCCTCGGCCAGGCGCAGGGTACGACGCTCGAAATTGAAGCCCTTGAGGCCATCGGCGTAGAAATACCGGCCCCGGATGTGCGGCGGGCCGACGAAGGTCTCCATCGCGACACCGGCCCCAAACCGGGCCAGGTAATCGCGCAAGGCCCCAGGGCTCCCCTGGTCCACCGCTGGCCAGTGGTCCACCAGACCCCGCAGCACCAGGGGCCGGCAGGCGGCCACCACCTCTTCCCGGAACTGATCCGCGGAGGTGAGCGTGCGGCCGTCGCGTTCGTCGACGGCCGACGTCATGGCGCCGACGTCAGCCGCTTGTTCTTGCGCTCCGCCATCAGGGGGATGTGCTTCAGCGACGCGATCATCAGATAGATCAGTTGCATATAGCCCCGACGGAACAGGTCCAGCACCGCCGCGTCGGGCAGGGCGCGCAAGGCGTCGCGGTCAATGGTGTACAGGCCGTCGAGTTGCAACTGGCTGCCGTCATCGAAGCTGAGGCTGATATCGATGGGCTCGATCAGCTTCAGGCCGATCAGGGTGTCGATGAAGCGCTTGGTCCGCTCCAACCCTGGGCGCAGTTCCTGCATCGCGGCGATGATGCCCTTCAGATAGGGCGTCATCTCACCATTGGCGCCGAACAGCGGTTCGCCCACGTCGCGGCCGACCCTGGCGTCGTCCAGGTCGATGCCCAGGTCGTCGCCCACGGTGTAGAAGGGGCCGCGCTGAAGATTGAGGGGACGATAGCCCTGCCAGCCCTCCTGGGTCAGGAACAGGTTCTCGTTCTGCTGGAAACCCAGCACGGCGCCGCACAGGAAGGCGCCCGTTTCCGCATCCTTGGAAAACAGGATGGGGCACTGGACGGCCAGCAGCGGGAACTCGGCCACGATGACGGCGACGAAATGCTTGGCGTCGAAGGCGGGGCTGGCCTTGGCCTTCACATGCAGATCGCGGTGGGTGTGGGCGTTGACGATGGCGATGTTGGTCATGGGTCCCGTCAGGCTCAGATCGATTGCATGCCGTGGTCGCGGATCTTGCGGACCAGGTCGCGGTTCTTGGGCAGGTTGGCGCGCATCTTTTGCACCATGGCCGCGTTCTCCTCCAAGATACGGCTGGCGAGGGTGGCGTCGGCGCCGTTCTCGGCCGAGTCCACCTCGGTGCGGAACCCCATGCCGTACAGCACATATTGATAGCTGGCGGCGGGGAACACCTCCTCCAGCCGATCGAACTCATCCAGGAACCACGGGGCACGGTATTTCCACAGCCGCAGCAGGTCCTGCAAGCGCTCAGGGACGGAGGCGGGATCGACATTGTCCCGCCAGAACGCCGTGTCCGTCCGCTGGGTCAGGACGTAATGCAGCTTCAGGAAGTCGATGATGCGGCCCCAGCGATAGCGCGTCACCTCGTTGAAGCGGCGGGCCACGATGTCCATGACACTGCGGCGGGCGGGCAGCTGTTCGGCGATGATCTTGGCCGACAGCTCGATCAGCATGATGGCGGAAGCCTCCAGCGGTTCCAGGAACCCGGCGGCCAGCCCCACGGCCACGCAATTGTTTTTCCAGAACGTCTCGCGGTGGCCGCCGCGGATGGGGATTTTGCGCGCCTCGGCCTGCGTACCGGCATAGCGCGCCAGTTCGGCCCGCGCCGCCTCTTCATCAATATGGTCGCTGGAATAGACGTAGCCCAGCCCACGCCGGGTAGGCAGGGCGATGTCCCAGATCCAGCCCGCTGATTGGGCGGTGGCGATGGTCTGCGACGCCATGGGGGCGTCCGCGCTCTCGTACGGGACCTGCACGGCCAGGGCCGTGTCGCAGAACAGCACGTCGCGGCATTCCTTGAACCCCACGCCCAGGGTCTTGCCGATCAGCAGGGCGTGGAAGCCGGTGCAATCCACGAACAGGTCGCCGGCGATCTCGCCCGCCTGTGCGGTCACCAGGCTGGCGATGTCGCCATTCTCATCCTGCCGGACCTCGGTCACATCGGCCAGGATATGGTGGACCCCCAGCTTCTCCGTGCAATGCCGCTGCATGAAGCTGGCGAACTTGCCGGCGTCCAGGTGATAGGCGTAGTTGGCCACGCCCCGATATTCGGGGGTGGCGATGGTCTTGGGCGCCAAGCCCTCCTCGCAGATGGCCTCTTGCGGGCAGACGGCGTCTGAAAAGGTGCGGCCCCGCGCATCCTGCAGCCAATGAGGTGCCAGGTTCACCTGCGACCAGCCATGGGGCAGCATCAGCGGGTGGTAATAGGCGTCGTTCGCGGCGCCGGTGGTCCAGCCCACGAATTTGCCGCCTTGCTTGAAGGCGGTATCGCAATGGCGGAAGAACTCCGTCTCCGACACACCCATCTTTTCCAGCGTGGTGCGCATGGTGGGCCATGTGCCCTCGCCCACGCCGATGATGGCGACGTTGGGTGATTCCACCAAGGTCACCTTGAAGCCGGCGGCCATGCGCGCCTTGTGCCGGGCGGCGACGATGCCGGCGGTCAGCCAGCCGGCGGTGCCGCCGCCGACGATGACGATATGCTGGATGGGACGGTCCATGAAGGCATCCTGGGTCTGAGGTGCCGTCCCGCCTCCCTGACGGGGTCCTCGGCAACCGATTTTGCGCCAGTGTAGGGCCTTTCCCCTATCGCTCCAGAGGGAAAAAGGGGCCGCCACGTGCCACGGCGGCCCCCGGAGTTCAGGAGGAAGGTACGCTCACAAACAAACTCAGTACTTGAAGTGGGCGCCGATGGTGTACCGCTGCCCATAGGCGACGGCATCCAGCAGCTGTTCCTTGTACCGACCGTGGGTCGAGTAGGTCTCGTTGCTCAGGTTCAAGGCTTCGAAGTAGACGCTCACATACTGGTTGATGTCGTAGCTGGTGCTGAAATCCACTTCCCAAGCCGGATCGACGAAGGTCGGCTCGGACCCGAAGATGGAGCCGCCCTGCGCCTGACCGAAGTGATCCAGGTACTCATCACGCCAGTTGACGGCGATGCGCGCCTGGAAGCCGTACTTGTCGAAGAAGCCGACGAAGTTGGCGGAGTTGGCCAGGCCCGTGACCGCGAAGCCGCTGACCGACAGGTTGTTGGGGTCATAAGGCTTGTCGGTGCCGACCACTGTGGCGTTGGCCTGGAAGCCGAAGCCGGTGTCGCCGAACACGTGCTGGATCGCCATTTCCAGACCGTAGACCTGAGCCGATGGCCCGTTGAGGTAGGTGCTGTAGCTGTACTGGACATCCTTGCCCGTGGTCGGGTCGGTGACGCCGCTGAAGCTCTTCTGCGACGTGCCGCCGACCACGAAGTTGGTCACGCTCTTCATGAAGCCGTCGATGGCGACGTAGGAGTTGCGCTGGTAGTAGTACTCCGCCCCGATGTCGACGTTGTCGGACAGGTAGGGCATCAGCTGTGGGTTGCCGCCCGAGGCCGACACCGTGCCGACGCGCTGGGTGCTGATGCTGTACACCGGTGTCATGTTGTTCAACGGCGGCCGGGTCAGGGTGCGCGACGCGTTGAAGCGCACCTGCAGGTCGTCGGTGACGCCCAAGGTCAGGTCCAGGTTGGGCAGCAGGTACTGGTAGTTGTTGGTGCCGCTGACCGTGGTGACCGGGCCATATGCCACCGTGAAGGCCGTCTTGTCACCCGGGGTGACGGTGAAGGCGGTGGGCGTCTGGCCCAGGCCGGAAGACGTGACATGGGTGATTTCCTCGCGGACACCCATGTTGACCTTCAGCGGCATGTTGGCCACGTCGGTCTTGAACGTCGCCGCGACATAGGGGGCGAAGGTCTCTTCCTCGATATCGCGCTTGGAACCCGGCGACAGGATCAGGCGATAGGTCCCGTCGAAGGGCGGGGTGCAGCAGCCGTAGTTGAAGCCCGGGATGTTCTTGGTCTGCGGATTGCCCAGCGATTGCAGGTAGTTCAGGATCTGGCCCGGGTTGGCCATCAGGATCTGGGAGGGCAGATTGCCGTTGTTGGCGAAGCCGGGGATGAAGTTGGCGGTGCTGAAGGTCTGGGTGAACCAGCTCTGCGGCAGCGCCACGCCGGTGGGCGAACCCGACGCCGGACCATAACCGCTGTACGCCTGCCAATCGCTGTTGGTGAAGGTGTCGTAGCTGGCCAGGTCTTCCTTGTTGTCGATGTACTGCATGCCGAAGCGGATGGTGGTGTCGCCGCTTTTCCACTGGCCTTCGACCTTGCCCTGGTCGATGACGTTGTAGTTGCGCGTTGACGTCATCGGGAAGACGTGCGACCCGATGTAGCCATTGGTGAACTGCGACGTGTTACCACCGGGCCCGTAGACGGTGGGATAGGGCAGGGCGCCGGCGGCGACGCCGGTGATGCCCACGTTGTTGGTGTTGATGCAGGTGCCGCTGGCGCACGAGCCATAGCCGACGTCGGCGTCCATGCTGGTCAGCTGATCGCCAGGGTTCTGCCAGGATTCGGACCGGGCGGCATCGACCGTGACGGTCCAGTTGTTGGTCGGGGTCCACTTGACGTTCAGGCCGTACAGGTTGTTCTGCAGAACCTGGCTGTTGTACTGCGCCTGGAAGTCGGTGGGCGTGTTGGGCTGCACGAAGTCGGTCACCGACCCGTTGCTGTTCAGCTTCACATTCTGCAGGCTGCCCGAGTTGAACCAGATGCTGTAGCCGTACTGGTTCTGGTGCGCGTCCTCACGCTGGAAGTCGTCGTTCAGGGTGACTTCGATCTGATCGGACGGCTGCCACTGCAGGGCCAGGCGGGCGGACTTGCGGGTGGTGTCGCTGTGTTCCTGGTAGATGCCGTAATCCTGGATGAACCAGGCCGGAACCCCGGACTTCGTACCCGACGCCAGGCTGCCGAACTTGTCGCTGGTGGTACCGATCCAGCCCTGGTTGTTCACATGGTTGCCCAGGGTCTGGGTTTCGTTATAGCCGGCCGCCACCAGGATGCCGAAGGTGTCGTGGGCGAAGGTGTCGCTGACCAGCAGGGCGCCGTTGGGCGAGGCTCCGTCCGCGTCGGAGGCGTAGGAACCGGAAACGGAGCCTGCGGCCCGGAAGCCGGAATGTTCCAGGGGCTTGGGGAACTTGATGTTCACCGTGGCGCCGATGGCGCCGGCCGACAGCGAGGCATCCGGCGACTTCAGCACATCGATCTGACCGATGAAGTCGGAACTGACGGAGCTGAAGTCGAAACCGCGGCCGGAACTGGCGGCCGAGGCGGAAACGCGGCCGTCGAACAGCGTTTCGTTGAAGCTGGGGCCGAAGCCGCGCACCGTGATGGCGGTGGCGTCACCGGTGGAGGTGGGCACGCCGCCCATGCTGCTGGTGCCGCGGCTGATGGACACGCCGGGAATGCGCTGCATCGAGGCCGCGACGTTGGAATCGGGGAACTTGCCGATATCCTCCGCCGAAATGGCGTCGACGATGCCGTTGGCCTCACGCTTGATGTCAAGGTTACGTTGTAGTGAGCCGATAATGCCGGTGACGACGATGTCTTCCAGCGTGTCGGAATTGCTGCCGCCCTGTGCCGGGCTGGCTTGCGTTGTTTGCGCGAACGCGGGCGCGGTCAGTCCAGCAAGGGCCGCCAGCGAGACGCCGGCAAGAACAGCCTTGCGAACAGTCAGCGCCGTTGACTTGGACGCTCCCATTTTTCTTTGTAGCTTCACCATATTATCCCTCCCTAGTCTTAAAAAGACGGTTTTGTTTGTGATATGCCGAAACGGGGCAGATAAATACGGACACGCCAACAGTTTCTGTTAGCGCTATCATATTTATATGCAAAATACCGCGTAAGGCTTATGTCATACAGGCAGGCGGCATCATTTGCCGGCCTGCGTTCCTCCTCCCGTTCGCTAGAGTAATTCTAAAGCCACCACTGTCGTGGCAAGCCCCCAACCCTATGCAATGGTAACGCTACCACAGGGTGTGGGTAGGGGCGACAAAAATCTGAACATTGCGAATTTGGGGGCGTAAGTGTGTCATTTGCACCATCATTCCGGGCGCCAATGGGTCGGTGGCGGCGGTTTCACGGCCGCTTTCCTGGCCCGTACGGCAGCATCGGAAGCGGGACTCAGGCGCTTTTGACCGGCTCGCGGCAGGGCCCCACGACCGCGTGGTGTCATCCGCCGTTCCGGGCTGGAAGCCGGCCGGCGGTATCGTTACTCTCCGGCGGCTTTGCCCGGTGAGGGCGCCCAAGGAAGGGCGGTTGGGAGGATCAGCGGTGAAATCTCTGTTCGTTTTGACGATGGCGGTCGCCTTGGCGGCAGGACCGGTTCTGGCTGGTGAAGCCGTTCCGAAGGTCGAGCCGGTCGCCGACCTGCCGTCAGGTGCCGCCCCGCTGGCGAGCCATACTGGCGGCCGGGTGCTGGCGGACGGTTCCGACGGCGGCTTTCGCCGCCAGTGGCCGGGCACTTATGTGGAAACCCGGTTTCGCGGCGCGTCGGCGCTGTTCCGCGTCGGGCCCGGGGATGTCAGCCTGCGTGTCAGCGTCGACGGCGGCGCGCCGGTCGCGTTGGTGAAGCCCGCGCCGGGCGTCTACCGCGTTGCCGGGCTGCGCGCCGGCGCACACACCCTGCGTGTGGACACGGCCAGCGAAACCCAGGCTGGCCCCAGCACCTTCGGCGGCTTTTATGCCCCGGCGGGTGTCACCGCGCTGCCCCTGCCGGCTCGCACCCGGCAGATCGAGTTCATCGGCGACAGCCACACCGTGGGCTATGGCAACACGGCGGACCAGACCGCCTTCCAGGCGACGTGCACGGTGGCGGAGGTGTGGAGCACCACCGACACCTCGCAGGGGATCGCGCCGCGCCTGGCCGGCCGCTACGGCGCCGACTATCAGGTGAACGCCATTTCCGGTCGGGGCATCGTGCGCAATTACAATGGCTTCGCCGCCGATACCCTGCCGGAAGCCTACCCCTACACCCTGTTCAACCATGCCATCCGTTATGAGGATGCGGCCTGGCATCCCCAGGTCATCGTCATCGCCCTGGGCACCAACGACTTCACCACGCCGCTGCATGCGGGGGAGAAGTGGGCGACGCGCGACGCCCTGCATGCGGATTACGAGGCGACGTATGTGCGCTTCGTCCAGGGACTGCGCGCCCGCAACCCCCAGGCCTATTTCCTGCTGTGGGCGACCGACATGGCCGACGGCGAGATCAGGGACGAGGTGGCGAAGGTGGCGGAGAAACTGCAGGCGGCTGGTGAGCGCCGCGTGGCCTTCCTGCCCATGCATGACATCGCCTTCACCGGCTGCCACGCCCATCCCAGCCTGGCGGACGACGCCAAGATCGCCCAGGCGCTGGGTGATTACATGGATGCCCATCCGGACGTTTGGTCAGGAAAGTGATGCCAAGTGCGCCCGTGGGACGGACCTCGCGGGCGCACGGTCTTTCCACAAGGTCCGGCATCCAGTGGCCGAGGGCCCGTTGCCCTTAACCTGGCCGGCGGGATTTCGTCCCTCAGTCCCTCCTACCCCCGATCACCACCGGCTCACCCACGATTTGATCGATGCCCAGGGGATCGATGCCCATGGGCGGGGGTGCCATGAAGGTGACGGGGTTTTTCGGGCGCACGTCCACGGTCAGGCTGAAGACGTCGGGGCGGGCGTAGTGGCCGGCCACGTCCAGGTCGTACTTACCACGGGCGATCAGGCGGCGGTCCAGGTCCGCCAGGTGGGTCATTTCGCCATCGAAACAGGGTGGGACCAGCACGTTGCCCAGCGGGTCGATGATACAGGATCCGCCGCGGATCAGCACGGTGGATGGGTCGTCGCCCTGCACGGCGGCATAGTCGGCGGGGCAATCGGCGCGGGTCAGGTACTGGCAGGATGACAGCACGAAGCAGCGCCCCTCCAGCGCGATGGTGCGCATGGTGGGCAGCCAGGTCTCGCGGTCATCGACGGTGGGCGCGCAATAAAATTCGATGCCCTTGGCGTACATGGCCATGCGCAACAGGGGCATGTAGTTTTCCCAGCAGATGACGCTGCCGAAGCGGCCGATGGCGCTGTCCACCACGGTGATGGTGGATCCGTCGCCAAATCCCCACACCAGGCGTTCCAGCGCCGTGGGCATCAGCTTGCGGTGCTTGCCCAGCAGGCGGCCATCGGGTCCGACCATCAGGGCGGTGCAATAGAGGGTGCCGCCCTCGCGCTCGATGACGCCCACCACCAGGTGCAAGCGGTCGCGGCGCGCCACCTCGCTGATTTCCTGGAACTCCGGTCCCGGGATGGTGATGGCGGATTCGTAATAGCGGCGGAAATCCTCCCGCCCCTCGGGGCTGCGCATGCCCAGGTGGGCGCCGAAGTTCAGGCCCTTGGGATAGCCGCCGACAAAGGCCTCGGGAAAGACCACGATTTCCGCCCCCTGGACCGCGGCGTGTTCCGCCAGCTCCACCAGCTTGGCGATGGTGGCGGGCGTGTCGAACATCACGGGGGCGGCCTGCACCACGGCGGCGCGCACGATGGGATTGACCATGGGACGGGGGCCTTTCCGGTGGGGCGGGGGGAGGGGAGCGTAACAGAGGTTGGGGCGGCCGCGAACGGCCGCCCCGTCAGCGGTCGGTCCTGGGAGCCATCAGTCTTTGGACAGGGCCCGTTCCACGGACATCTGGGTCGGCATCATGTTCACGTTGGCGTTGTGCATCACCCACAGCGATCCGATGACGATGGTGGCGATCAGCAGCACGGTCAACGCCCCGATGACGGTGTAGTTGCGCTGCTCCGGCGCCAGGCCCAGGTGCAGGAAGACGATCAGCTGCACCAGCAACTGCACCACCGCCAGGCCGCTGATGGCGCCCAGAATCTTCTCCGGCGGCAGCACGCCGCCCATGACGGCGCCGAAGGACAGGCCCGTCAGGATGAGGCAGAGGATGAAGCCGGTGATGTAGGAGGTCAGCGTGCCGTGGGCCGCGCTGGCGGTGTTGGTATGCGTGGTCGCGGACATCAGAGGGCCCCCCGCAGATAGACGAAGGTGAAGACGCAGATCCAGATCAGGTCCAGGAAATGCCAGAACAGGCTGAGGCAAGACAGGCGGCGGCGCACGATGCCGTCCAGCCCGAACTTGGCCGTCTGGTGCATCATGACCGCCAGCCAGAGCAGGCCGGCGGTGACATGCAGACCGTGCGTGCCGACCAGGGTGAAGTAGGCGGACAGGAAGGCGCTGCGCCCCGGGCCGGCGCCCTCGCCAATCAAGTTGGCGAACTCATGCACCTCCATGCCGATGAAGCCGGCGCCCACCAGGAAGGTGACGCCCAGCCAGGCGATCACCTTGGCCTGGCGGCCCGCGTGCATGTTCAGCATGGCGAGGCCGAAGGTGAAGCTGCTGACCAGCAGCAGCACCGTTTCCCCCGCCACATAGGGCAGGTCGAACAGCTGCTTGCCCGTGGGCGCGTCGGCCACGTTGCCGGCCAGCACGGCGAAGGTGGCGAACAGGCAGGAGAAGATGAGGCAATCGCTCATCAGGTACAGCCAGAAGCCCAGGACGGTCTTGCTGCCGTCGTCATGCCCATGGTCATGGGCGTGATGGGTGCCGGCGTGGGCGCCAGCGTGGGCGCCGGGGTGGTTGGCGGTGTTGGTTGCCAAGGCGGTGCTCATGATCAAGCCACCTTTTCCGATTGCTTCAGCAGCGCGTAGCGCGCGTTCTCAATGCGGGCGACCTCGGATGCCGGGACGTAATAGTCGACGTCGCGGTCGTAGCTGCGCTGGATGAAGGTCGCCACCATGGCGGCCAGGCCGAAGAGCGCGATGCCCCACATGTGCCAGATCAGCGCGAAGGACATCACCAGGCCGAAGGCGGCGATGACGGCGCCGGCGGCGGTGTTGCGCGGCATGTGGATGTCCTCATACCCCATGACCTGCACGCCGGCCCGGCCTGTCTCCTTGTCCGTCCAATGCTGTTCCAGCGAGGTGATCGTGGGCACATGGGCGAAGTTGTAGAATGGCGCGGGGGAGGCGGTGGACCATTCCAGGCTGCGGGCGTTCCACGGGTCGCCCGTCAGGTCACGGTTCTTCTCCCGGTCGCGGATGCTGACCACCAGTTGGATGAGCAGGGCCAGGATGCCGGCGCCGATGATGCACGCCCCCACCAGGGCCACCACCAGATAGGGGTGCCAGCCGGGCACGTCATAGTGGTTCATGCGCCGGGTCATACCCTTGAAGCCCAGGATGTACAGGGGCGTGAAGGCCAGCCAGTAGCCGATGAGCCAGCACCAGAACGACACCTTCCCCCAGAACTCATCCAGGGTGAAGCCGAAGACCTTGGGGAACCAGAAGGTCATGCCGGCCAGGCAGCCGAAGACCACGCCGCCGATGATGACGTTGTGGAAGTGGGCGACCAGGAACAGGCTGTTATGCAGCACGAAGTCGGCGCCGGGCACGGCCAGCAGCACGCCGGTCATGCCGCCCACGGCGAAGGTGACCATGAAGCCGATGGTCCACAGCGTGGCGGAATGAAAGCGCACCCGCCCCCGGTACATGGTGAACAGCCAGTTGAACAGCTTCACGCCTGTGGGGATGGAGATGATGGAGGTCATGATGCCGAAGAAGGCATTCACGTTGGCGCCCGACCCCATGGTGAAGAAGTGGTGCAGCCAGACGAAGAAGGACAGGATGCCGATGGACGAGGTGGCGTAGACCATCGAGGTGTAGCCGAACAGCGGCTTGCGCGAGAATGTGGCGATGATTTCGGAAAAGGCGCCGAAGGCCGGCAGGATCAGGATGTACACCTCCGGGTGGCCCCACACCCAGATGAGGTTGATGTACATCATCGCGTTGCCGCCCAGCTCATTGGTGAAGAAGTGCATGCCGAGGTAGCGGTCGGCCGTCAGCAGGGCCAGCGTGGCAGTCAGCACGGGGAAGACGGCGACGATCAGGATGTTGGTGATCAACGAGGTCCAGACGAAGACGGGCATCTTCATCAGGTTCATGCCGGGTGCGCGCATGCGCAGGATGGTGACGATGAAGTTCACCCCCGCCAGCGTCGTGCCCAACCCTGAGATCTGCAGTGACCAGATGTAATAGTCGACACCGACCGAGGGGCTGTAGCCCAGTTCCGACAAGGGTGGATAGGCCACCCAGCCGGTGGCGGCGAAATCGCCGACGAACATGGACAGCATGACCAGCACCGCGCCGGCCACCGACAGCCAGAAGCCCAATGAATTGACGAAGGGGAAGGCGACGTCGCGGGCCCCCAGCTGCAGCGGCACCACCACGTTCATCAGTCCCAGGATGAAGGGTGTCGCCACGAAGAAGATCATGATCACGCCATGGGCGGTGAAGATCTGGTCGTAATGGTGCGGCGGCAGGTAGCCCGCCGCGTCATTGTTGGCGATGGCCTGCTGCGCCCGCATCATGATGGCGTCGGCGAAGCCGCGCAGCAGCATGACCAGACCCAAGATGAAGTACATGGCGCCGATCTTCTTGTGATCGACGCTGGTGATCCACTCATCCCACAAATAGCGCCACTTGCCGAAATAGGTGATCAGGCCCAGCAGGGCCAGGCCGCCCAGGGCGACGACGGCGCCCGTTCCCATAATGATGGGCTCATCCCAGGGGATGGCCGCCAGGGTCAGTTTACCGAACATCGCGGCGTTACTCCGTGACGGATGAAGGTTTGGGCGTGGACTGGGCCTGAGCCTGGGCTGGTGAGGGGGCCCGGGGGGCGGTGCACAGCGCCAGCTTGTCGTTGAAGGCCATGGCCGGCATGAACTGGTCGACGATGTGGTCGAACAGGCCGGATTCGACGGTGCCGTACAGGGTCACCGGATGCTTCACGCTGGGGGCCGACAGCGCCTTGTAGACGTCGGCGTCCAGGGTGGCCGGGGCCGCCTTGGCCTCCGCGACCCAGGCGTCGAAGCCGGCGCGGTCCACGGCCACGGCATCGAAATGCATGTCGGAGAAACCCTCGCCACTGAAGGCGGAGGACAGGCCGGCATAGGTGCCCGGCTGGTTGGCCATCAGGTGCAGCTGGGTGCGCATCCCGGCCATGGCGTAGATTCTGGCTGCCCAACTGCGGGATGAAGAAGGAGTTCATCATCGACTGCGCCGTCAGCGTGAAGTTGACGGGCGTGTCCACCGGCAGTTCCAGCCGGTTGACCGAGGCGATGCCGTAGTCGGGATAGATGAACAGCCACTTCCAGTTCAGGGCGACCACCTCCACCCGCACCGGTTCGACTTTGGCCACCAGTGGGCGGTAGGGATCCAGCTCGTGCGTCGTGCGCCAGATCAGCAGCGCCAGGAAGATGATGATGCAGCAGGGAATGGACCACACCACAACCTCGATCCGGTTGGAATGGGACCATTTCGGCGCGTAGGTGGCCTTGGTGTTCGTCTCGCGATACCGCCAGGCGAACACCACGGTCAGCACCATCACCGGGATGACCACCAGGAGCATCAGCCCAAGTGCCAGCAGGATAAGGGTTTTTTCCTGTTCACCGATGGCGCCCTTGGGGTTCAGCAGCTCGATATCGCCACAGCCCGACAGCATTAGCAGGGCCAGGGGGGCGAGTGTCTGGGCCGGCCGGCGCCAAGCCCGTGACGCGATGCCGCCGGCATGGCGCACGGCGGTCTTGATCTGGTTCGTTAACACACCGCAATCCTCTCCATACAATTTCCGGCCTGCGCAACCTACAGAAGTGCCGGGAAGGCGGTATTTGTATGTATGCTTTGTATGGTTCCTGGGGCGAGCTTGGCAAGCCGCGAAAACAGTTGGCTGTGTTGACGGAAAACATGCCCGCCCCATCATCGCCCGGATTTCCGTTCCTGTTCCAGGCTGGGGGCGTCGTTCCGGGCACAAACGGCCGCGACTTCGGCCCCGTCAAGGATGGCCAATTCCATACAATTTCGTATAGAGCGTCCTATCTTTTCCGGCAGAATCAGGCCGCGCGTTGCTCGACCCAGCCCAGTTGGCGGCCGACTGTCCTCAGCGCGTAGACCAGCACCCGCATGTGCTCCTGCGTGTGGAAGGGGGTGGTGGTGATGCGCAATCGTTCCGTTCCCCGGGGGACGGTGGGATAGTTGACGGGCTGGACATAGATTTCGTGCTCCTGCAACAGCAGGTCGCTGGTGCGCTTGCACAGATGCGCGTCCCCCACCAGCACCGGCAGGATGTGGCTGGCGCTGTCCATCACCGGGATGCCGGCCGCGAGCAGCATGCCGCGCAGCGTCTCCACATTGCGGGCCAGGGCCGCGCGCTCCTCCGGGTGGGTGGCGACATGGTTCACTGCGGCCAGCGCGCCGGCGGCGAGGTGGGGGCAGAGCGAGGTGGTGAAGATGAAGCTGTCGGCCATGCTGCGGATGACGTCCATCATAAGCGCCGGGCCGGCGACATAGCCGCCCATGACGCCGAAGGCCTTGGCCAGCGTGCCTTCGATCAAGGTCACCCGGTGGGCGACGCCATCCCGCTCCGCCACGCCGCCGCCGCGCGCGCCGTACAGCCCGACAGCGTGCACCTCATCCAGATAGGTGATGGCGCCATGCTTTTCGGCCACATCGCAGATCGCGGCGATGGGGGCGATGTCGCCGTCCATGCTGTAGACGCTTTCGAAGGCCACGATCTTCGGCCGGTCCGCTGCCACTTGGCCCATTAATTCATCCAGGTGCGCCACGTCGTTGTGACGGAAGATGAAGCGCTCGGCGCCGGAGCGGCGGATGCCCTCGATCATGGAGTTGTGGTTGAGCGCGTCGGAAAAGATGGCGCAGCCGGGCAGGGCGCGACCCAGCGTTCCCAGCGCCGCCAGGTTGGATATCCAGCCGGAGGTGAAGATCAGCGCCAATTCCTTGTCATGCAGGTCGGCCAGCGCCGCCTCCAGGGCCACATGCTGGCGGTTGGTGCCGGAAATGTTGCGTGTGCCGCCGCTGCCGGCGCCCGAGAGATCCAGGCTCAGGTGCATGGCCGCCAGGACGTCGGGGTTCTGGCCCATACCCAGATAGTCGTTGCTGCACCACACGGTCACGCGGCGCTTACCGCCATCCGGCGCATGCCAAAGGGCGGTGGGGAAGGCGCCGGCGATACGCTCAAGCTCAATGAAGGTGCGATAGCGGCCCTCCAGCTTCATATCGGCCAGCAGCGCCTGGAATTTGGCGTTCAGATCCATTTTTCCATCCATTTCTCGACGGGCGTCCCTATAAACTGAGAACAGAGGCGCCTGCCCGGTGGCAGAAACATGCAATATCCATATATATGGATACCAAGAAGCCTGCAAGGGATGGAGACATGACGAGCGCTCAGTGGAGGCCTGTTGTCAGCAAGGCGGCCGGGCCGGTTTACCTGGCCATCGCCGATGCCATCGCCACCGATATCGCCGCCGGCCGGCTGCCCGTGGGAACGCGCCTGCCGCCCCAGCGCGCCCTGGCCGATCAGCTGGGGCTGGATTTCACCACCGTCAGCCGCGCGTACAGCGAGGCGCGGCGCCGCGGTCTGGTGGAGGGGCGGGTGGGCCAGGGCACGTATGTCCGTGGTCCGTCGACCATGCCGGTTCCAGTCGCGGCGCCGGCGCGTCCGGCCGGCGCCGCGCTCACCGGCGGCCTGGTGGACATGAGCATGAACCTGCCGCCCCGCTTCGATGATCCGGCCTTGGCCGCCGCCATGTGGTCGGCCCTGACGGAGCTGGAGGAGGCACACGGTCAGGAGGCGCGCGGGCTGGACCTGCTGATGCGCTATCAGGAGCCGGGCGGCAGCGCGCGGGATCGTGCTGCGGGCGTCGCCTGGCTGTCGCCCCGTTTGCCGGCCGCCGCCTTGGACCGCACCCTGGTCTGTCCCGGGGCGCAGGGCGCTCTGCTGGCCACCCTGGGGGTTCTGGCGGCACCGGGAGAGGTGGTGCTGGCGGAATCCCTGAGCTATCCGGGGTTCCTGTCGCTGGCGGCCCATCTGCGTCTGCGCGCCGTGCCCGTGCCGGGGGACGCGCAGGGGCCGTTGCCCGATGCGTTCGAGGCCCTGTGCGCCGCCCACCGGCCGCGCGCCTTCTACACCAGCCCCACCATCCAGAACCCCACCACCCTGACCATACCGGCCGCGCGGCGCGCGGCCCTGGCCGACATCGCCCGCGCCCATGGCGTGGCCATTGTGGAGGATGACGCCTATGGCGCCCTGCCTCGGGCGCCGGTACCCCCGTTCGCCGCACTGGCGCCCGACGCCACCTACCATGTGGCCGGCTTGGCCAAGTGTCTGGCGCCTGCCCTGCGCATCGCCTATCTGGTGGCGCCGGATGCGCGGGCGGCGGTGCGCTTGGCGGGAGCCTTGCGCGCCACCGCCTCCATGGCCTCGCCATTGACCGCGGCCCTGGCCACGCGGTGGATCGAAAGCGGGATCGCCGCCCGGGTGTTGGAGGCGATCCGGCAGGAGGCGGCGGCCCGCCAGGCCTTGGCCGCTGAGATCCTGCCGGGTGACGCCATCGACGCCGATGCGGAGGGATTCCACCTTTGGTTGCGACTGTCGCCGCCATGGACCCGGGGCGAATTTACCGCCCGCTTGCGCACCGTGGGCATCGGCGTGGTGGCCAGCGACGCCTTCGCCCTCGGCCCTGCGCCAGAGGCCGTGCGCCTGGGCCTTGGCGCTTCGCCGTCGCGGACCGAATTGGCGCAAAGCCTGCGCATCGTGGCCGATCTGTTGGAGCAACCGCCGGCCTTGTCGTCGCTGGTGGTATGACGCTCAGGCGGCTGCCTCCCCGATGTGGACGGCCAGCCAGACCGTTGGCTGGTCCGGGTCGGTGAACGTCACCCGATGGCTGGCGTTGGCTGGGATGAACAGGTGGTCGCCGGGCGCCAGGGCCGTTTCCGTGCCCTCCACCTCCACCCGCGCGGCGCCGGTCAGGACCAGCACCCATTCGTCATGCGCCTGGACGTAAGGCCGGTCGATCGGCGTCATCTGCCCTTGGGACACGATACGCTCAATGCGGCAGCCGGGCCGTCGCAGGATGTCGGTGAAGCATTCCTGGTCCAACGCCGGGGGCAGGGCGGTCAACAGGTTGCCGGACATGGCCATCAGACTTGTTTTCCTCCACTCCGTCAGATGCTCGCGCAGTGTGGCTGACCGTTCGCCGCGGGGCAATCTGTAGGCGCGTTAAACGACGACGCACCCCTCTTGACAGGAATTTCGCGCTGAATAAATTTTTCCCCGCGGTTCGGCCCAGGAGGGAGGACCGTCTCATAGAGATCCATGGCATTCGCTTGTAATGAGGAGTGACACCCATGCGATTCCGCCCGTTGCACGACCGTGTGGTCGTGCGCCGCGTTGACGGCGAGCAGAAGACCGCCGGCGGCATCATCATTCCCGATACCGCCAAGGAAAAGCCCCAGGAGGGCGTGGTGCTCGCGGTTGGTCCCGGCACCCGCAATGAAAAGGGGCATGTCATCGACCTGAACGTCCGGGTCGGCGACCGGGTGCTGTTCGGCAAATGGTCCGGCACCGAGATCAAGATCGACGGCGAGGATCTCCTGATCATGAAGGAGAGCGACATCCTCGGCGTCATCGACACCAGCGCGGCCCGGAAAGCCGCCTGACGCAGTACATCATCACGGGAGTAAGGAAATGGCAGCCAAGGACGTGAAGTTCTCGGCCGATGCCCGCGCGCGCCTGCTGCGGGGCGTCGACATCCTGGCGGACGCTGTCAAGGTCACGCTGGGTCCCAAGGGTCGCAACGTTGTCATCGAGAAAAGCTTCGGCGCGCCCCGCATCACCAAGGACGGCGTGACCGTCGCCAAGGAAATCGAGCTGGCCGACAAGTTCGAGAACATGGGCGCGCAGATGTTGCGCGAGGTGGCGGCCAAGCAGAACGACCTGGCGGGTGATGGCACCACCACCGCCACCGTGCTGGCCCAGGCCATTGTGCGCGAGGGTGCCAAGGCTGTGGCGGCCGGCATGAACCCCATGGACCTGCGGCGTGGCATCGACCTGGCCGTAGACGCGGTGGTGACGGAGCTGAAGGGCAAGGCCAAGAAGATCACCACCGATGCCGAGATCGCCCAGGTGGGCACCATCTCCGCAAACGGCGAGGCCGAGATTGGCGAGATGATCGCCAAGGCCATGGAGAAGGTGGGTCACGAAGGCGTGATCACGGTGGAGGAGGCCAAGAGCTTCGACACCGAGTTGGACATCGTCGAGGGCATGCAGTTCGACCGGGGCTATGTCTCGCCCTATTTCGTGACCAACGCCGACAAGATGACGGTGGAACTGGAGGACCCCTACATCCTCATCCACGAAAAGAAGCTGTCGGGCCTGCAAGCCCTGCTGCCGGTGCTGGAGCGGGTGGTGCAGAGCGGCCGGCCGCTGCTGATCATTTCCGAGGATGTGGAGGGCGAGGCCCTGGCGACCCTGGTGGTGAACAAGCTGCGCGGCGGCCTGCGGGTGGCGGCGGTGAAGGCGCCGGGCTTTGGTGATCGCCGCAAGGCCATGCTGGAGGACATCGCCATCCTCACCAGCGGACAGGTCATCTCCGAAGACCTGGGCATCAAGCTCGACACTGTCACCATCGACATGCTGGGCCGGGCCAAGAAGGTGGTCATCGGCAAGGACAACACCACCATTGTTGAAGGCGCCGGCGCCAAGGACGCCATCCAGGCGCGGTGCGCGCAGATCCGGGCGCAGATCGAGGAAACCACCTCGGACTATGACCGTGAGAAGCTGCAGGAGCGTCTGGCGAAGCTCGCGGGCGGTGTTGCCGTCATCCGTGTCGGCGGCGCCACCGAGGTCGACGTGAAGGAACGCAAGGACCGTGTCGACGACGCCATGCACGCCACCCGTGCGGCGGTGGAGGAAGGGATTCTGCCGGGTGGCGGCGTAGCCCTGGCCCGCGCAGCCAAGGTGCTGGAGGGCCTGAAGCCGTCCAACGACGACCAGCGCATGGGCGTGGATATCATCCGCAAGGCGCTGCAGGCGCCGGTGCGGCAGATCGCGGCCAACGCTGGCTATGACGGTTCGGTCGTGGTCGGCAAGGTCGCTGAGAACGGGGACTACAACTGGGGTTTCGACGCCCAGGCCGGCCAGTACCGCGACCTCGTGGCCGCCGGCATCATCGACCCTGCCAAGGTGGTTCGCACCGCCTTGCAGGACGCGGCCTCCGTCGCCGGCCTGCTGATCACCACCGAGGCCATGGTGGCGCAGATCCCGGAAAAGAAGCCCGCCGCCACCCCGTCCCCAGCTGAATTCGACTAAGTATCTGCGCATAAATACAATAGAAGCTGGATAATGTGCACTGCGCCACGGCGGTATTATCCGCCGTGGCCCCTCTATATTCCTTAAATTTCTGTTCTTTGTTGAGGGAAGCCAAAATAAATAGTTGATTTATCTGCCACAGCATTTTAGATTATATGCGCTGGATGCCGATGGCGGATCCGGCCTGAACCGGCCCCGGGCAGGTTCCCGGTGCCGCTCGTACCTCGTTGCTCACTGGAGGACATGGCTATGAGCGCTTTTGATTTCTCTCCCTTGTTCCGTTCCGGCGTCGGGTTTGACCGCTTGGCCTCGGTGCTGGAACACCTGTCCACCGCCACGCCGGCGGACAGCTACCCGCCCTATGACATCCTGAAGACCGGCGAGAACGCCTATCGCATCGTCATCGCCCTGGCTGGCTGGTCCATCGAGGAACTGGCCCTGACCGCCCACCCCAACCTGCTGATCGTGCAAGGCCGCAAGGCGGGGGAGGAAAAGGCGCACTACTTGCACCACGGTTTGCCGTTCCGCTCCTTCGAGCGCCGGTTCGAGTTGGCGGACTTTGTCTTTGTCGACCGGGCCTCGCTGGAAAATGGCTTGCTGACCATAGACCTGAAGCGCGAGTTGCCGGAGGCGATGAAGCCGCGCCGTATTGAAATCGCCGCAGCCGGCGCGGGGCCGCTCCTGGAACAGCGGCCGGCCGATGAAAAGGAAAAGAAGGCCGCCTGAGGCGAATGATGAAGGGAGCCGCTGCCGGTCCTGCGGGGGACCCAACGGGACCGGCGGCCCGTACCGTGATGCCTCTGGGCGGACTCCACGCCCAGAGACGTGACGGTTGGCAGCAATCCCGGTTCTCTGCTGCTAATTACTTGATTTATAATTTAAATATTGACCTCCGCCGGTTGTGTGGTGTCACAATTCCCTTCCTTCGTCCCAAGGATTGGGGGATGCCATGACTGACTTGGAAAAGCAACTTCTGGGCTGGCGGCTGACCACGGCCGAGATCGTGTATCGCATGCCCGACCATCCGGGCTTGCTGCAGGCCTATGTCTGGCAGGAACTGGACATGGCTCCACGTTTTCCCCAACTGCGTCGTTTCCTCGATTTCTGGGAGGCGCGGCTGGACGGCCGTATTCATCGCGTCCGGGTCGTGTCGGCCGCCTTGGTTCAGCCCGCCGAAATCCGCCACGGCCATGACGCGGGCTGGTTGCACTGATTTCGGCTGATCCTGATTCGGGGCGGGTCAGGTGCCCCAGGTCCGTCCCAATGTTAATTCCATGCCCGCGAGGGGCAGGGTAAATTCGAAGATGGCGCCTCCTTGCCGCGCGTTGTGCGCGGTAAGCGCGCCGCCCAAGGCCTCGATGGCCGACTGGCAGATCTGTAGCCCCATGCCCATGCCCCCGACTTTGGTGGTGAAGAAGGGCTTGAATATTTTCGACAGCGCTTCGGCGGTGATGCCGGGGCCCGTATCGGCCACCGATACCCGGACGAATCCCTTATCCATGGCTTGCGCCGTCACCGTGACGCTTCGTGCCCGCGGCGGGGTGTCGGCCATGGCATCCAGGCTGTTCATGATTAGGTTCACCAGCACCTGCTGCAGTTCAACGCGATCGGCGACCACCGGCGGCAGGTCGGGCGGGCAGGTGATGACCAGCAGCGTTTCATGAACGATCAGGTCACGTTCCAGCAGGCTGCGGGTTTCAGATAAGAGTTTGGCCAAATTCAGCGGCGCGATCTCCCGCGTGCCTTTGACCAGCTGGTCCCGCGTCCGCCGCACGATGTCGGCCAGACGCTGACCATTGATTTGCATCCGCTGCAGGACCCGCAGCGCCGCGTCGGTATCGGGCGGCGTGGCTTGCAGCCGGCGCACACCCGTTCCGGCATCGGTCAGGATGGCGGCGATCGGCTGGTTCAGTTCATGCGCCAGCGAGGTGGACAGGGCATCCACCGTGGCGATGCGGTTGGATCTGGCGAGTTCCGCTTGGGCCGCCAGACGCATGGCCTCGATCCGTTCCCGTTCCGTCAAGTCGACATGACTGGACATCTGCACGGTTTCGCTCACTAGACGTACGCGGTACAGCACGGGGATGCGCCGGTCGTCCTTGCCGATCAGCACCGTGCTGCCCGCGATGTTCCTCCAGCCATTGAAGGCGGCTTCCAACTGGTGGGTCAGCACCTGCAGCGCGTTTTCGGCGTTTTGTCGCGGCGGCTTGGCGGCCAGTTCCTCCCTGTCCTCATATCCCAGCAACTGCGCCAGGGCGTCATTCACCTCGACCGTCCTGATGGCATTGACGCACCGCTCCAGGAACTCCGGGTGTGCGGCGACATAGGCGCGGAAATCGGTGATGCCCTGGGCCTTCAGTCCATCCAGCAAGGTCTTGGCTTCGCCAATGTCCTGTTCGCAGAAGCTGATGGTGCTGACCTCGAACAGGCGGCGGTACCGGGCTCCGCTGAGGGTCAGGTCGCGGGCGTGGGTGTCCAGCCGCTGTTCCAACGCGACGTTGCACTGGCGGAGATTGTCCAGCTCCCGGCCGCTTTCCGTCAGCGCCGCGCGGGTGACGTTCAGTTTCCGCCGGCTGACCAACAGGGCGGCGCTGACGGTGGCCAGCAGGATCAACGCTGCGAGGACAGTCAACTCCCCGGTCAGATCGCTCATTTGGGTGTGCCGACTATCCCGTTTCTCGAAGAAAAAACCGCCGTTGACCTTGATCAGCGCGCATCGGATGAAGCCCTGGGACTGGACGTTTGGCAAGCGCATCCCGCCCGCGCGGGCGATATGTGTACCGTTTCGTGCAAATCCTGCCACCCAGGACAAGCCCCCGGACCTGACTGGGCGGAAAGTGCGGCCGGCCCACGAGGCCGCCTCCTACCGATCCGGAGCCAACGACATGTCCGACGCCACCAGCCGCAAGCCGAACCCGCTGTATGCCGACCCGGAAAACCCCGTGCTTCCCGCCACCCCGGTGACCCTGGACCTGCGCCGGGCGGCCCTGGTCGTCACCGATCCGCAGATCGACTTCTTGAGCCCGCACGGTGCCGCCTGGGGCGCCTTTGGCGAGAACATCACCGAGATCGGCACCGTGCCCAACCTGGGCCGGCTGATGGCCGCCGCCAAGGCGGTAGACCTGCCCGTCGTGATTTCCCCGCATTATTATTACCCGCATGATCACCACTGGGACTTCGCGGCGCCGGGCGAGGCGCTGATGCACAAGATGCGCATGTTCGACCGGCGCGATCCCCTGTCATTGGAGGGCTTCGCGGGGTCCGGTGCCGACTGGATGCCGGAATACAAATCCCTGATCGAGGATGGGCGGACCATCGTCTGTTCCCCGCACAAGATCGCGGGGCCGCAGACCAACGACGTGTTGTTCCAGTTGCGCAAGCATCGGGTGGACCAGGTCATCCTGGCGGGCATGGCTGCGAACTTCTGCGTGGAATCCCATTTGCGGGACTTTGTGGAGCATGGCTTCGAGGTCGTGGTGGTGCGGGATGCGACGGCCGCCAGCAAGGTGCCGGAGGGCGACGGCTATCTGGCGGCCTTGACCAACTTCAGATGGCTGGCCAGCGGCTTGTGGACCACGGACGAGACCATCGCCCGCCTGAACGCGGCCCAAGCGGCGGTGTGACCCGGCGTGTGGATGTCCGCCGATTGCTCATGTCGGCGGACATCCGCAGCCAATACCGGGAGTGATGGGGTCGGCTTCGGATGCGGCCGCCTCATTCGGGGCCTTTACGGCCTAGCACCAGCCCTGGTGCCAGAAAGCCGAAGCTGCCGAAGCGCCAGATCTGATCCCCGATGCTGCGCGAAATGACGGTTGCGATGCCGGCTTCGCGCGCTAACCGCGCATAATCGGACAAATGCCGGATATCGCTGATCACCAGACGGCCGTCCGGTGCGAGAACGCGGGCGATTTCGCGGATCGCGCGGGCGCGATCCGCAGCCTCATAGAGGTTGTGGATGGCCGCTGATGAGATGGCGACATCGAAGCTGTTGTCCGGGAAGGGGATCTCCCGCATGTCGGCGCTGCGGCATTCGACGCGGCCGGAGACGCCTTCGCGCGCGGCGTTCATGATGACCGCGCCGGGGCCATTGCCGGAAAGGTCCTCCGCCTGCCAGATGTCGATACCGACCACATGGCCCCGCGGCACGCGGCGGGCCGCCGCGACGGTGAACAAGCCGCGCCCGCAGCCGATATCGATCACCCGCTCGTCACCGCGCCAGTCGATGCGGTCGAGGATGATCTCACGCTCCCGGATCTTGCCGCGGGCGCTCGACCAGATCATGGCGATCGCGCCGGCGCCCATCGACAAGGTGGGCCAGATGAGGCCATTGACGTGGATCGGTAGAATCCCGATGAGGTCTAGCGCGAACAGCGCCCCGCAGAAAAACGAGCCCAGCAACAAATTGCGGACGACGGGCGGCGCGTCGAGACCATAGGGAAAGAGCCGATCCATGCTTTCCTCCGCTGCTGCCTGGGAACTATCAGGAATTGACAATTCAGTCACAACATAGCGCAAGTGGGGTTTCCGTCCAGCACCTACTGTGTCCGCAAGCCCCGCCAGCCATCGCCCGGAATTACGAAAGGCCCAAATATTTATTTCCATAATTATGATTATCGGTTTTCTGTTTGTAGGCGCAAAGTTAAACTGTCAGACCAGAGCAAAGTAGAAGTGTCAGTCTCCTGGTTGGGTGGTGCCGGCTGGGAGGTTGGTGATGGGCTGGGTGGTGATGAGCGATCGGGAAGTTCGGCGGGTGGAGGTTCTTGGGGATGTGGTTGGCGGCCGTCTGACGGCGTCGTCCGCTGCGGTTGTTCTGGGCTTGAGCGAGCGGCAGGTATGGCGCTTGCTGCGGCGGTATCGGGATGGTGGCGGCGGCGCGTTGGTGCACCAGGCGCGCGGTCGCCCGTCGAACCATCGTCTGGATGGTGGGGTTCGGGAGCTGGCGCTGGAACTGGTGCAGCGGCATTACGGGGATTTTGGTCCGACGCTGGCGGCGGAGAAGCTGGCGGAGCGTCATGGGCTGGAGGTGTCGCGGGAGACGCTGCGGGGTTGGATGGCGTCGGCTGGGCTGTGGCGGTCACGAGCGCAGCGGCGGCAGTTCCACCGCCCTCGCCTGCGGCGGGAATGCCTGGGGGAGCTGATACAGATCGATGGCAGTGAGCACCGGTGGTTTGAGGACCGTGCTGGGCCGTGCAGCTTGCTTGTGTTCATCGATGACGCGACGGGTCGGCTGATGCAGTTGCGGTTTGTGGCGTCGGAGAGCGCGTTCAGCTACTTCGCGGCGTTGGAGGGGTACCTGGTTCGGCATGGTCGGCCGTTGGCGTTTTATTCCGACAAGCACACGGTTTTCCGGGTGGCGAAGACGGAGGCGCGGACAGGTCAGGGCCTGACGCAGTTCGGGCGGGCCATGGCGGAACTGGGGATTGAGGTTTTGTGCGCGAACTCCAGCCAGGCGAAGGGCCGGGTTGAGCGGGTGAACCGGACGCTGCAGGATCGGCTGGTGAAGGAGCTGCGGCTTGCCGGGATCAGCGATATGGCGGTTGGCAACGCTTTCCTGGAAGGGTTCATGGAACGCTTCAATGCCCAGTTTGCCGTGGTCCCTGCCCGGCCGGAGGATTTGCACCGGCCGCTGGGGGCTTTGGCTGAGCGGTTGGGGGACATCCTGTGCTGGCGGGAGCGGCGATATGTGGGGCGGCAGCTGACGCTGTCGTATGAGCGCCGGCGGGTGATGCTGGAAGAGACGGCGGTGACGCGGGGGTTGGTGGGGCAGTATGTGGACAGCTACGCCTTTGCCGACGGCCGGGTGGAGTTCCGCTGGCAGGGCGTTGCCCTGCCCTACACCGAGTTCGACAAGAGCCAGCGGGTGAGCCTGGGGGCGGTGGTTGAGAACAAGCGGCTGTCGGCGGTTCTGGCAGAGATTAAGACGATGCAGGACACCAGGCTTGCGCCCCAGGTGCAGACCCACAGCGAGCGCATCGGTTACGCCAAGACGGGGGGAAAGCCGGGTCGCAAGAGGGGCTCGACGTCGCTGCGTGTTGGGGGTGGCCGGTCCGCTGCGCCTTCGGCTCCGCTCCCCGCCCACCCCCAGCACTGACAGTTCTACTTTGCGGGACACCCTGACACTTCTATCCGGTTGAAACACCGTTTGTAGGCGGGGGTGGACTCAAAAACGAAGTGCGACTTTCCAACGTTCTCAGTGAGTTGGACAGGAGGTCGCAGATGGGGTCTCACTACTCTCACCTGGATTTGTCGGAACGTCGGCTGATTGAAGCCGGTCTTGCTGCCGGTCTCTCGGTTGCGGCCCTGGCCTCGACGCTGGGTCGGCACCGGTCGACGGTCTATCGGGAGATTGCGCGTCACTTCTACCACACGGCGGAGCGAGACCGCTGGGGCCATGGCTATCGTGGCTACTATTGCGTGGCGGCGCATCGGGCGGCGGGCCGTCGGCGGTATGGCTGTGCCAAGCTGGCCCGTAATCCGGCGCTTCTGGCCCACGTGCTGTCGAAGCTTCGTGCGGGCTGGTCGCCGGAACAGATCGCTGGGCGGCTGAAGGTGGAGCCGGAGGCTGTCGGCTGTGTTTCTCATGAGACCATCTACAGGTATGTTTACAGTGCCGAAGGCCGGCGCGACGGTCTGTTTGCCCTTCTAGCGATGGCCAGGCATCGCCGACGCCGACTGCGGGGCCGCAAGCCCCGCCAGGGTGCGATCCCGCCGGAGCGTTGGATTACCGCCCGGCCTGCCAGCGTGGCGGATCGCAGTGAGTTCGGCCATTGGGAATGCGACCTGGTTCTGTTTGCCAGGGCATTCGGTAAAGCCAACGTGACTTCTTTGCAGGAGCGCCAGAGCCGCTATCTCATCCTGCAAGCCAATGAGGATCGCCGGGCTGGGCCGTTGGCGGCCAGTCTATCGGCTCTCCTGACGTCCCTGCCCGCGCCCGCCCGGCAAACCATCACCTTTGATCGCGGTACCGAGTTCATGGGCTATCGGGCTGTTCCTGCGGACTGTTACTTCTGCGATCCGCACAGTCCTTGGCAGAAGGGCGGCGTGGAGAACGCCAACGGCCGGGTCCGGCGACATCTGCCGCTCGACAGCGCGCCGGGGGATCGATCCCCCGGCGCGCTGTCGGCTCTGTGCGAGCGCCTCAATGCGACGCCTCGCCGATGCCTTAACTACCGAACGCCAGCGGAGGTCTTCCACGCCAAGCTCGCGGAACTTGGGGCGGTTGGTTAGGATGAAAAAGCCATGTCGCACTTCGACTTGAGCCCACCCGCAAAGTTAAACTGTCAGTCTTCCGGTTGGATGGTGCCGGCCGGAATGTCGGCCCCCCTAGCGCTAAATAGCTTCCCGGTTCCAGGCGTTCTTCCGCATTGTCGTTGGCGGTGCCACCTGGGCTGGTGCCCATGGGGTGGCGGTGGGAGAATGCTGGTGGTTCGTCGACAGTCTGATCCCCCCGTCCCCGCCAACGCCCATCGCGGGTCCATGGTGGTCGCGGCACTTTCCACCGTGGTGGAATGGTATGACTTCACCCTGTACCTTTACTTCGCTCCGGTGTTGGCCCGCCTCTTTTTTGGTGGTCAGCCAGCTTCGCTGATCACCGCCCTGGCCGGGTTCGCCATCGCTTATCTGTTGCGCCCGCTGGGCGCTGTGGTCTTCGGGCATGTCGGGGACCGCGTCGGGCGCCGCCCCATGATGCTGCTGTCCATGGCGCTGATGAGCTTCGCCATGTTGGCCACCGCCTTGTTGCCGACCTTCGACAGCATCGGTATCGCGGCGGGAGGGCTGCTTTTGCTGCTCCGCTGCGTCATGAGTTTCTCGGTTGGCGGAGAATATACCGGCGTGGTGGCCTATTTGATGGAGGGGGCCGATCCGCGGCGGCGGGGGTTGGTCACATCCTGCGCGTCTGCGGCCAGCGAGGTCGGCGGCCTGTTGGCCGTGGGTGTTTCCGCCTTGACCGTCCACGGACTGTCCCCGGCGGCATTGACGTCCTGGGGCTGGCGCATCCCTTTCCTCGTCGGCGCGGCCTTGGCTGGACTTGTTTGGGTCGCCCGGTCCACCATGCGGGAATCCCCGGACTTCGAGCGCCAACAGGCGTCGGGTGCCGTGCCGGCCCGGCCGTTGCGTCATGCCCTGGCGCATCACCGGGCGGGGATTTTCCGCTCTTTCGCGATTTCTGCGCTGGGCTCCATCACCTATTACGTCGGCATCACCTATGTGCCCGCCTTCCTGACCTCAGCGGGATCGTTGAGTGAAGGCGCGGCGCTCTGGCTGTCCACCGTCGCGGCCGGGGTGGTGATCGCGGTCACGCCTCTGGTCGGGACCTTGTCGGACCGTGTGGGCCGCAAGCCCGTCCTGATCGGCCTGGCCCTCGCCAGCGCCCTGTTGCCCCTGCCCCTGTTCTGGCTGATGTCGGGCAACTCCACCGTACAAGCCTTATGCGGGGCGGTGTTGCTGGCGGCGGTCGCGGGGAGCGTCAGCGCGGTCGGCGCGGTGGCGACGGCGGAGCAGTTTCCCGGCGAAGGTCGGCTGACGGGCCTGGCGCTGGGGGCTACCGGGGCCACCGCCCTGTTTGGCGGACTGACCCCGTTCCTGGCCCAGGCCCTGCTGACCGCCACCGGGTGGGCGCTGGTGCCCGGCGCCATGATCGCCCTGGTGGCGCTCGTGGTGCTGCCGGTCATCGCACGCGCGCCCGAGACGAGGCCCCGCCGATCCTGAGCACTGGATCGACCGATCATCCCAAAGGTGTCCGTTCATGGTGACGTCGGTGCCGTCACATAGGTGAAGCGTTCCGTTGGCGATTGCGCCCGCCACCGCTCCAACGCGCCGCGCATGTCGTCGCGGCCGGCTTGCCAACGTTCGGCGATGGACCGCGCGGAGAAATTCAGGCTCTTGCCGGCTTTCTCGTGAGTGGGGGCACGGTGGGCGACGTGGACCAGGGTCAAGCTGCCGGGAAGGCCGGCACGGCGGCGCACATCATACTCCCGGCGCAGCGTGGCCAACGATCGCTGGGCATGGCTGGCGCATTGCAGGTCCTGGCAGCGCGCCAGCGTCCCCGCCATGTCCGAGGGCGCGGGGCCGCCGATGGCGAAAAGCTCGCTGGCGAAGCACAGCAGGTCGCCCTCCGCCTTCTCCAAAATCGGCCTGTCCAACGGCATGTTGTTGCGGTGGACCAGGTCGCACAGCAGATGTTCGCCAACCTTGATGGGCGGGAACAGGGGCATGGCCGCCGTGCTGGCCAGCAAATGGTCCCAGGTCAGCGGCGTCGTGGTGCTGTCGAAATACACCTCCTCCCCCGTCGTGACGTCGAGGCACCCCACCGTCAGCCGGATGGCGCCGCCCTGAAGACGATCCATATCCACAAGGCCCCGCAGCGTCGCCGCCATCGGGCGGTGGTCCAGCAACGCCATGTCGTTCGGCAGGGCCGGTAGGATGGTCAGCAGGCCGGGAAAGCGCGGCGTGAAGAAGCCCGGCTTGCCGGCCAGCAGCGAGCGCAGCGCGTGCGCCTCGTTTTCATGGTCGCGCCACCATGGCACGACGCCCCAGGGCCAATCGTCCGCCCAGGCCGGCACCCCCCAGGATAGGTCACGGTCGCAGGCCAGTTCCCAGTAACGCCGCAGCCGCGGCAGCCGATGCTCCGGCGCGTTGCCGGCGATCAAGGCGCCGGTGATGGCGCCGATGGAGGCGCCGACGATCCAGTCCGGCTGGATGTCGGCTTCGCACAGGGCTTCGTAAACCCCGCCGTGATACGCGCCCAGCGCGTTGCCGCCACCCAGGACAAGGACAGTCGTGTCCACCATGGTCTCACCCACCACTTGAAAAAAAAGACCACGCCGGCGCGGGTGGCCGGCGTGGCAAAGTTGGGCGGGAGGGGTGTCGTCGGGGGTTCCCGCCTCAGCGACGTCAGGCGTCGGCCAGATCCTCGATGACCTGGCCGGAGCCCAGTTCCGCACCCGTGATGGGGTCGCTCTCCGGATTGGACATGGTGCGCGCCATCAGGGCCTCGGCGGCCTGCTGCTGCGCTTCGGTCAAGGTGACCGAGGGCAACCCGGCGCCGCCGTCCAAGGGAAGGCTGCCCGCCACGTCGTCCAGCCGTTGCCACCTGCCGCCGGCGTTCCACGGACCCTCGGCGTCCCCCTCGCCTTGCGAGGTATTGACGTAGAGGTCGGCGAATTCCGGCTTGCCGGGCAACTTGCCGGGCGGGAAGTTCGGCTCGATGGCGTACAGCGCCTTCTCGAACGATTTCTGGTGCGCGATCTCCCGGGTCATCAGGAAGGTCAGCGCGTCCTTGATGCCGGTGTCGTCGGTGATGTTGATCAGGCGCTCATAGACGATCTTGGCGCGGCTTTCCGCCGCGATGTTGGACCGCAGATCACAGGTGGGGTCGCCAATGCTGTCGATATAGGCCGCCGTCCAGGGAACGCCGGATGAATTGGTCAATGACGGGCCACCGCCATACAGCAGTGATTGGGTATGGCTGTCACCGCCCTGGTTAAGAGCGGCGTAGAGATCCGCCTCCGCCATGTTGGCCTCGGCCAGGTCGCCCTTGATGCCTTTGTTGAGCATGGCGACGATGCTGCCAATGATCTCCAGATGGCTCAGTTCCTCGGTCGCGATATCGAACAGCATGTCCTTGCGGCCCGGGTCTGTTTCGCCCAGCGCCTGCGTGAAATAGCGCATGGCCGCGGCCAGTTCGCCCTGTGGTCCGCCGAACTGTTCCAGCATGAAGCTGGCCAGGACGGGGTTGGGCTCCGACACGCGGACCGTGTATTGCAGGCGCTTGTTATGCATGAACATCGTCGTCCTCCTGATGGTGTCGCCAAATGAACATCCTGTCGCTCTCGCGGAACTAAAGGCCGCATGTCTGGTATTGTTCCAGGTATTTAAGATTATGGCGGAGCTTAAGCTCCGCTTGACTTGGTATTTTGCGTCTCCGTCACAGATAAATTTAATAATTCACGCGTTTGATTGGCTTTCAGGGAACCGCTTCTGACGTGGCGGCTTGTTTGCGCGGCGCCTCGACGCGGTTTTCACCCGACGCGGTTTTCAGCGATGGCGGGCGTCGACCCTCAAGCAAGGAGCATTGGCCATGGCCACGAACGAGGAACATCTGGTTGATTGGCTGCGCGATGCCCACGCCATGGAGCAGCAGGCGGAAACGATGATGACCGCCCTGTGTGAGCGCATTGAGAACTACCCGCCCGTGCGGGACAGGTTGCAGCAGCACATCGCCGAAACCCGCACCCAGGCCCAGCGCCTGGAACGCTGCCTGGAGCGCATCGGGGGCGACACCTCGGCCATCAAGGACCTCGCCGGCCGGGCCACAGCTTTCGGCCAGGGGTTGAGCGGCATGTTCGTGGATGACGAAATCGTCAAAGGCGCTTTGGCCAGCTACGCTTTCGAGAATATGGAGATTGCCTCCTACACCATCCTGATTGCCGCCGCCGAGGCGGTCGGTGATGCCGAAACCCGCGATTTGTGTGAACAGAGCCTTCAGGAGGAAAAGGCCATGGCGGCCTGGCTGGTGGAGCACCTGCCCGCCCTGACCAAGAAGTTCCTCGCACGCGACGAGGTGCTGGAGGAAGGCGGCAAGCGGTAGCGCTGCGGCAGGATCGACCCCAGGGCGGCGGCCATGCAGTGACGAAGGCACCGATCGTGACATGGCCGCCGCCAGCCGGCATTGGCCCTTTTGGAATAGGCATGCAGGGATAAAGCAAATTGCCGGCTTTTATTTTATATGCGGTATACTAGATGCATCTTTATTGGCCAAACAGTTCAATCAGAGCCTCTTCTAATCAAAGGCTCTGGGCCATCCCGCACCCGCAAATGGGTGCCATCAAACCCCTGCCCTTCGCCCTAACCATGATGGGCCATGAAGATGAGCAGGATGGGGCATATGTTTTCGCACTGTGAGGACATCGGTGAGTACTCAAGATCCGGTTCACGGAGACCTGGTTGGCGCTGAACAGCGCTTCCAGCTTCTCGTGGATGGCATTAGCGACTATGCCATCTACATGCTGGACCCGAATGGTTTCGTGAGCAGTTGGAACGCTGGCGCAGAGCGGTTCAAGGGCTATGAAACGAACGAGATCCTGGGCCAGCACTTCTCCCTCTTCTACACCGAGGACGACCGCAAGGCCGGCGTGCCCGAGCGGGCATTGGCCATCGCCGGGGCTGACGGCCGGTTCGAGGCGGAGGGATGGCGTGTCCGCAAGGATGGCACCCGCTTCTGGGCCAGCGTGGTGATTGAAGCGGTGCGGGACGCCGCCGGGGATTTGGTGGGGTTCGCCAAGATCACGCGGGACATCTCGGAACGGCGCCTGGCGCGGCAGGCGCTGCATGACAGTGAGCAGCGGTTCCGCCTGCTGGTCCAGGGGGTCACCGACTATGCCATCTACATGCTGGATCCCACGGGGCATGTGACCAACTGGAACACCGGCGCGCAGCGCATCAAGGGCTACAGCCGCGAGGAAATCATCGGCGAACACTTCTCGCGCTTTTATACCGAGGAGGATCGCGCCGACAACCTGCCGGGCCGGGCGCTGGCCATCGCCGAGGCCGAGGGCCGCTTTGAGCGCGAGGGGTGGCGCGTGCGCAAGGACGGTTCCCGCTTCTGGGCCCATGTCATTATCGACCCCATCCGCGACCCGGCGGGCAAGCTGATCGGGTTCGCCAAGATCACCCGCGACATCACCGAGCGCCGGGAATGGGAGGAACGCCTGCGCCATTCCCAGAAGATGGAAGCCATCGGCCAGTTGACCGGGGGCTTGGCCCATGACTTCAACAACCTGCTTCAGGCCATATCCGGTTGCCTGGAGATGTTGGCGCGCAACCCGATGGACCCGTCACGCCGCCATCGTCTGCTGGAAGGGGGACTGCAGGCGGTGGATCGCGGCCGGACCCTGATCCAGCAACTCATGACCTTTTCCCGCCAGCGGCCCATGGACCTGGAGGCGGTCGACCTGGGTGACGTCCTGCCCGGCTGCCTTGGCCTGATCCGGCAGGTGGTGCGTGGCGATATCGAGGTGAAGGCGACGCTGCCCGCCGATCTGTGGCCGGTGGAAACCGATCCGGTGCAGTTGGAGGTCGCACTGCTGAACCTGGCGGCCAACGCCAGGGACGCCATGCCGAACGGCGGCACCTTGACCTTGGGCGTCCGCAATGTTCCGGATGCGGGTCGTCGGGGGGATATGGTGGAAATAGAGGTGGGCGATACGGGCATGGGCATGGCGCCCGAGGTGGCCAGCCGCGCCTTTGATCCCTTTTTCACGACGAAGCCCTTGGGCAAGGGCACGGGCCTGGGCCTCTCTCAGGTCTACGGTTTTGCCCGCCAGTCCGGGGGAGAGGCCCGGCTGAGTAGCCGTCCGGGCAAGGGCACCACGGTATCGTTGTCGCTGCCCCGCACCACCCGGGCGGCACAGCGGCCTTCGGAGGCCGCGCGAACCGAACCGCAAGGCGGCAGCGCGCGCATCCTGATGGCGGAGGACGATGCTGTCCTCGGGCCAGTGATCACCACCGCGCTGGAGGAACTGGGCTATTGCGTGACTCATGTCGGCAGCGGTCAGGAGGCGCTGGACCTGATGGACCGCGGTGGCGCCTACGACCTGGTGTTCAGCGACATCGTGATGCCGGGTGCGGTGAATGGCTTGACCCTGGCCCGTGAAATCCGTCGGCGCCATCCGGATCTGCCGGTTATCCTGTCCACCGGCTACAGCGAGGAACCTGCGGTGCAGCAGGGCTTTCCCGTACTCGCCAAGCCCTACCGCATCGAGGATCTTACCCGCGCCATCAAGGAGGCGCTGGCGCACCCCGCCCAGCCCTGATCGTCGGGGGCTTACTCGGCCGCTGACAGTCCTTCCGCCTGCAAGCGCCACATGCGGGCGAACAGGCCGCCCCGGCGGCGCAAGTCCGCCGCGGTTCCGTCCTCCACGATGCGGCCGTCCTGCATGACCAGGATGCGGTCGAAGGCGGCGACGGTGGACAACCGATGCGCCACGGCGATGACCGTGCGGTTGGCCATGCGCTTCACCAGGGAACGTTGGATTTTCAATTCTGACTCCGTGTCCAGGGCCGATGTCGCCTCGTCCAGGATCAGGATGGGGGAATCTTTCAGGAAGGCGCGGGCGATGCCGATGCGCTGCCGCTGCCCGCCCGACAGCTTGGTGCCGCGTTCGCCCACCAGCGTCCCGTACCCGTCCGGCAGGGAGAGGATGAAGTCGTGGCAGTTGGCGGCGCGGGCGGCTGCGTGGATTTCCTCCTCCGTCGCGTCGGGGCGACCGAAGCGGATGTTCTCCAGGATCGTCCGGTGGAACAGCGTGATCTCCTGCGGCACCACGGCCAGCGCCGCGCGCAGATCGTCCTGGCGGATGGCGGCCACGGCGTGGTTGCTGATTAGCAGTTCGCCGTCCTGGACATCGTAGAGGCGCTGCAACAGGGCGACCAGCGTCGATTTGCCGGCGCCGGACGGCCCCACCACCGCGACCTTTTGACCGGCGGGGATGCGCACTGTCAGGTCCTGCAACGTCTCCGCCCGGGAAGGGGGGCGGGGTGCGCCGTCCCCCTCGCTTTCCGACGGTGTCTGCGAGATGCCATAGGTGAAGGCGACGCCCCGCAACTCCACCGAGCCGGGATCGGCCCAGGGGTCGAAGGCCACGCTGGCCGGGTCGTCCGCGATCGTGGGCCGCAGCCCGATGACGCGGAGGGTATCCTCGATATGGCCGACGTGTTGGACCACGTCGACCAAGGCCAGGGCCAGATCGCGCGCGCCATGCAGGATGCGGAAGGTCAGCGCGCTGACGATCACCACGTCGCCCGTGGTCACGCCCTTTTGGCCCCAGCGGAACAGCACCCAGCACAGCATGGCGCCGGCCATGAGCCACAACACCATGTCATACAGCATCCGGGTTTTTTCCATGTGCATCCAGCTGGACTGCTGCACTGCCGCCTCGTCCCGGAAACTGGCGGCCAGTCGGTCATATTCCCGTCGGCGGGCGGAAAACGCCTTCACCGCCCACATGTTGGAAATGACGTCGGTCAAGGCGCCCGCCACCTCACCGGCGCGGGCGGCATAGGCGCGGTGTAGGGGCTGCCCCCCCTGGCCGAACAGGATCAAGCCCGTGGTGACGGCCACGACGAACACGGCCAGGGCCGCCGCCATGCGCCAGTCGATGGTGGAGAACACCACCACCGCGCCCAGGAAATCCACGCACGGCGGCGCCACCCGCCAGATGACGGTGTTGCACAGCGCGCCGAAATTGCCGGCGGTCGCGGTGATGCGCTGACCCAGCGAGCCCGCCAGGTTTTCCGTGAAATAGCGCATGGGCAGGCTGCTGAGGTGGGCGAACAGATCCAGGCGCATGTGGACGCCGACCCCGATGGTGGTGCGGCAGCCCAGCCAGCCGGTCAACCGCCAGAGGACGCTTTCGGCCCCGATCAGGCCGATGAACAAGGCGAGCGAGCGCCACACCCCGGCCGTGACGCCACCACCCTCTGGCTGGCCGGCGGCCATCGTGTCGATCAACAGCTTCATGGCGTACTGTACCGCCACGGCACAGGACGCGGCGGCGGTCACCAGCAGGGCCAGGCCCAGAAAGTGCCCTTCCCACTCACGCAGGTAATGGCGGATGAAACGCCACGGCGCCGTCAGGTGCGGCGGCAGATCGGCGTCGGCCTCGGCCGGTGGCTTAGCCATGGCTTAAAATCCCCTTCGCTGCCCCCCAGGCGCTATCGGCCCGAGGCACCGGCGTCGCCTGGGACAGGCGCATCCGTTGCGCCAGAAGCTCTTCGAACAGCGGGCGATGAAGGCCGCAGCGACCATCGGCATCGCGCGTGGTCAGCAGCCCCACGTCGCAGGGCCGGTCGTTGTCCCACCCCGGATAATCCAGCACGGGATAAAGGCAGACGCCATGAACGGGGACACCCAGGGCCTGCGCCTGGCGCACCTCCGCGGTGACGTAATGCAGCCAGGCCGCCCGGGCGCTGCCCTCCGCCCCGGTTTCCGAGACGACCATGGGCCGGCCGTAGCGGCCATGGAACTCCACCAGCAATTCATGCAAGGGGCGGTAATCGTGGCGCCCGAAGGGGATGGTGGCGCCGCCCAGATACCACTGGTTATGGGGATAGAAGTTCACGCCGACGATGTCCAGATAGCCGGCCCCCCCGCCCAGATCCGGCCGCAGGCGGCCGCTCAGCATGTCGTAGGCCTGGAACTGCGACAGGTGGTAGCTCTGCGCCGCCGCCTGCTCCTCCGCCGCCGGCGCCCCGGCGGCGACGTTGATGGCGGGCTCGGCATAGACGAACCGGGCCCGGGGATCGACCGCCCGCACCGCATCCACCGCCGCGATGGCGGCCTGGACCAGCAGGCATTTGAGGCGATCGCCCTCGCCATTCCCGAACGGGTTCATGTAGCCCATGTCCCCGCCGGCCCACGCCAGGAAAGAGATCTCGTTCATCGGGCAGAAGACGGGCGCCGTATCGCTTTCAGCGCCGATAAGCCGGGCCGTGGCGGCGGCGAAGCGGGCGAAGCGACCGACGAAGTCCGGCGACCAGATATCCAGCCCGTCGGGCCAGCCGTAATGGCACAGATCCCAAACCACCTGCATGCCGGTCACCCGTGCCGCTCGGACCATGGGCAGCAGACTGGACCAGTCGAACCGGCCGGGGATGGCTTCTATCCGATGCCAGCGCACCCCCTCCCGCACGGTGTGAATGCCGGCGGCGGCCAGCAATCGATAGTCCGCTTCGGCATGCCGGTCGTGGCCGGTGGCGGAAAGCAGGTCCAAGCGGCGCCCGTCCGTACGGCGATGGGTCGAACATTCAAAGCCGCCCCAAAAGAAGCTTTGGAACAGATCCCGATCCTGCACGTCATCCAGCACGTCCATGTCAGCCCCAAGGTTGCCGCGGTTCAGCCGGGGTAATCCCCGAGAGGCCGGTAAGTTCAATCCCAAAAGGCGTTTTTAGCGGAAGGCATTTTCAGGGGCGGGAGCATTGGCAGGGCGCTCCGGAACTTTCACTCCCTTCTGCACTTACCCCCCAGAGCCCCCGACGGCGCCCTCGCCTCTGGATCAACCCTCCCCACCAGCGCAGCCCCGGAAACCCGGCGGCAGGAGTAATGCCATGCAAGACGCAAGGGCACTCAGCCCATGCCTTGACTCGATCATGCCCGACCCGGCGCATCCGGCCGACCTGGTCTGCTTTTCTCATTTGCGGTGGGATTTCGTGCGCCAGCGCCCGCAGCACCTGCTGAGCCGGGCCGCCAAGCAGTATCGCGTGTTGTTTGTCGAGGAACCGGTTTTCGTGGCGCCCGATGGCGATGGCGCCGCTTCGCCCCGGCTGGACATCTCGCCGCGTCCGGACGGCGTTTTAGTGGTCGTGCCGTTGCTGCCGCAGGGCCTGGAGGGCGATGCCCTGAGCTTCCATCTCAGCCAGTTGATCCATGCGCTGCTGGCCGGTCGGGACCCCTCGTGTCGCGTGCTGTGGTATTACACGCCCGCCGCGGTGGACTTCAGCGCCGATCTTCCGGCCGCCGTCACGGTCTACGACAACATGGATGAGTTGTCCGCCTTCCTGGGCGCCTCACCCCGGCTGTTGGCGCAGGAGAACGCCCTGTTCGCCAAGGCGGATCTGGTCTTCACCGGGGGCATGAGCCTGTATGCCGCCAAGCGCCACCGCCATCACAGCGTTCATCCCTTCCCGTCCAGCATCGACGCCGCGCACTTCGCCCGGGCCCGGAGTCATGACGGGGACGAGCCGGCGGACCAGGCCGATATTTCCCATCCGCGCGTCGGCTTCTTCGGTGTGATCGATGAGCGCATGAACCGAGATCTGGTGGGGGAACTGGCCGACCTGCGCCCCGACTGGCAGTTCATTATCCTGGGACCCGTGGTCAAGATCGACCCCGCCGGCCTGCCCCGGCGGCCCAACCTGCATTGGCTGGGCCCCAAGAGCTATGACGCGCTGCCCGGCTATCTGGCCGGCTGGGACGCGGGATTCATGCCCTTCGCCTTGAATGAGGCCACGCGCTTCATCAGCCCGACCAAGACGCCCGAGTTCCTGGCGGCGGGGGTGCCGGTGGTTTCCACGCCCATTACCGACGTGGTGACGCCCTACGGCGCCAAGGATCTGGTCAAGATCGCGGACAACGCCCTCGACATGGCCCGGCAGCTGGACGGATTGCTGACGCAGCCGCGGGATCTGTGGCAAGCGGCGGTAAAACGTCAACTTTCCTTGTCATCTTGGGACAGGACCTGGGCCGCCATGCGGGGACTGATCCAAGGGGTCGCCGGGGCCAAGGCCCAGGGGCGGGCCGCGTCCCCTGCCCAGCCGACCCGGCGTGGCGTGGTGGCAAGCGCTGTCGCGGAGCCCGCCCATGTTTGATTGGCTGATCGTTGGCGCCGGCTTCGCCGGCAGCGTGCTGGCCGAGCGCCTGGCGAGCCAGCGCGACGAGCGTGTGCTGCTGATCGACCGGCGGCCACACGTCGCGGGCAATGCCTATGACCGCCACACCACCGACGGCCTGCTGATCCATGAATACGGGCCGCACATCTTCCACACCAACAACGCTCAGGTTGTCGACTATCTTTCCGCCTTCACCGATTGGCGGGACTACAGCCACCGCGTGCTGGCGTCGGTGGATGGCAAGCTGGTACCCATCCCCATCAACCGCACCACCCTCAACATCCTCTACGGCCTGTCCCTCACCAACGATGAGGAGGCCGCCGCCTTCCTGCGGGCCAGGGCGGAACCGGTGGCGCCCATCCAGACGTCGGAGGATGTGGTGGTCAGCGCCGTGGGGCGGGAACTGTATGAGAAGTTCTTCCGCGGCTACACCCGCAAGCAATGGGGCCTGGACCCCAGCCAGTTGGACAAGTCCGTTACCGCCCGCGTGCCCACCCGCACCAACACTGACGACCGCTACTTCACCGACAGCTTCCAGGCCATGCCGCGCGACGGATACACGCGCCTGTTCGAACGCATGCTGCGCCATCCCAACATCAAGATCATGCTGCAGACGGATTACGCCGACATCCAGGACGTGGTTCCTTACAAGCGCCTGATCTACACCGGGCAGATCGATGAGTTCTTCGGCTATTGCCACGGCCCCCTGCCCTATCGGTCGCTGCGGTTTGATCATGTGACCGTGGACCGGCCCTGGCACCAGCCGGCGGCGGTGGTGAACCATCCCCAGGACCAGGCCTATACCCGGGTGACGGAGTACAAGCACCTGACCGGTCAGGACCATCCCAAGACGGCCCTGACCTACGAGTACCCGAGCGATGTGGGCGACCCCTACTATCCCGTCCCGAGACCGGAGAACCAGGCGCTTTACAAGCGGTACGAGGCCATGGCCGACGCGACGCCCGATACTTGGTTCGTCGGCCGCCTGGCGACATATCGGTATTACAACATGGACCAGGTGGTGGCCCAGGCCCTGGCCACGTTCCGGCGGATCGAGGAGCGGCTGCCACGCGGGCGGGGGGCATCGGCCGCTGTGCTGGAATTGGCGGGTGGTGGTTAAAGGTGGCGCGCGGGCTTGACAATCATCCCCATCGCGCATTGGCTGCGGCCATACCGACCCCGCCCGATGATTGGCCGCCTTGCCCGACCCGACGCCCCTCCCGCCCCTGCTCCCCTCCCTGCTGCAGGGACTGAACGACGCCGTTGTCCTGTACGATGAGGCGGGGCGGCTGCTGGCCCTGAACCCGGCGGCGGAGCGGCTTTACGGCATTGTGGCGGACGCGGCCCAAGGGCGCATGGCAACGGATGTACTGGGACCGCAGGATGAGGCGGCGCGGAAGGAAATCGACGGCGCCCTGGCTGGCGGCGGCGTGTGGCGGGGGGACGTGCATCGGCGCGGCGCTGAAGGCACCATGCTGATCCTTGAGGTCAGCATCAGCCGCCTGGACGGCGGTCTTTTCATGGATGCGGCCCGCGATGTCACGGCGGCGCGGGCGACCCTGGCGACTTTGGAAGACGTGAGCGTCCGCAACACCAACCTGTTTCATGCCCTGGCCGTTTCCTTCTGGGATATGGACTTCCGCGCGGCGGCGATGGCCGTACGCCAGAAGATGGCCGAGGGCGTGACCGACATGGCCGCCTACTTCGCGGCGAACCCCGATTACGTCCGTTGGCTGCAACGGCAGGTCAGGGTGATCGCCGTCAACCAGCGAACGATGGAACTGTTCGGCGGGCGGGAGCAGAGCGACTTCGCCGACATTCGGCCCTACTGGCCGGACGAGAGCCTGGTCCATTTCACCACCGGCCTGCTGAGGGGGATGCGACGCGACCCCAGCTACGTCGCCGAGGTCAGGCTGGCCCGTGTCGACGGCACGACGTTCGAATGCCTGTTCACCACCGCCTTCCCGTCCGAAACGGTACCTTCGGGGCGGGTCATCATCGGCGTGATCGACATCGATGACCAGAAAAAGGCGCTGGCCGAGTTGGCGCGCAGCGAGAACCGGTTGCGAATGCTGTTCGAAGCGAGCGGTGTCGCCTTCTTCCGCTTCGACACCGCCGCCATAAACCGCACCTACGCGGCCTTGCGTGAGCAAGGCGTCGTCGATCTTGGCGCCCATATTGACCAGAATCCCGACTTCCTGGAGCAGGCCAAGTCGGAAATCCTCTGCGTCGACGCGAACGCCAGCGCGCTGACCCTGATGCGCGCCACGTCCAAGGACGCGTTGCTGGGCCCCATCCGCTGGGTCACCACGCCGCATCATATGCGCGGCCTGCGTGAGTCCATGACCGCCAGCTTTGGCGGCCACAGCACCTATCAGGGAGAACACCTGATCGGCCGTCTGGACGGCAGCCTGGTGCCCTGCCTCTGGTTCAACGTCGTGCCGCCGGAATTGCGCAGCCAGAACATCGCCTATGTCGGCTTGATCGACATTTCCCGGCAGGAGGCGGCGCGTAGCGCGATGCAGGCCATGCAGGCGGAGTTGGCCCATGCGGCGCGGGTAGCCATCCTGGGTGAGCTGACGGCGTCGCTGGCCCATGAGGTGGCGCAGCCCCTGAGCGCCATCTCCTCCCGGGGGGAGGCGGTGAAGCGGTGGCTGTCGCGCGATGTCGTGGATGTGCCGGTGGTACGGGACCTGGTCGGCAAGATCATGGACAGCGTGGACCGGGCCACAGCCATCGTCAGCCGCATCCGTGACATGGCCGTGAGGGCCCCCTTCCAGACCGAGCCGGTCGATATCGCCAAGCTGGCGCGCGATACCGTGGCCTTCCTGTCCCATGAGCTGGAGCATGCCCGTGTGGCCGTCTGCATCGACGCTGGCAAGGCCCCGTGCGTGGTGGAGGGGGACAGGGTCCAGCTGCAGCAGGTGGTGTTCAACATCCTGCTGAACGCGCATCAGGCGCTGGTCCAGAGTGATACGGCGGACCGCGCCATCACCGTTACCCTGCGGGCCGATGGCGACTGGGTCACCGCCACGATCGACGACAACGGACCCGGCATACCATCGGGCGATTTGGAGCGTGTGTTCGAGAGTTTCCACTCCACCAAGAGCCACGGCATGGGGATCGGCCTGTCGGTCTGCCGATCCATCGTCCAGCGGCACGGTGGTCAGTTGTCGGCCAGCAGTCTTCCGGCGGGCGGGGCGCGTTTCCAGATCCGCCTGCCCGTGGCGGTGGACTGATACCCGCGGCCTCCCCCGCATCCTCCGCCTTTTACGCAACGACATCGCACCCCCGGCGGCACCCATACCACGGTATGAATGCCCAAGGTCCAACCCTTGGGTAACAGTTGAGTCTGCGAAGCGATATGCGCTTCAGGGCGCGCAGCGGCATCAGCTACCGCCAGAACGGGGAATTCCATGATCAAGATTTCCATCAACGGCACCGTCCACGATGTGGAGGTGGAGCAGGACACGCCGCTGCTGTGGGTATTGCGGGATGTCTTGGGCATGACGGGCACCAAGTTCGGCTGCGGCGTCGCCCAGTGCGGCGCCTGCACCGTGCATGTGGACGGCACGCCCGTGCGTTCCTGCCAGTTGGCCGTGGGTGATGTGGGCGACATGCCCGTCGTCACCATTGAAGGCATCGGCGCCACCCCCGCCGGCGCCAAGGTGCAGAAGGCGTGGATGGATCTTCAGGTGGCGCAGTGCGGCTACTGCCAGTCGGGCCAGATCATGGCCGCCGCGGCACTGCTGACGCAGACGCCGGCGCCCACGGACGCCGATATCGACGCCGCCATGGCGGGAAACATCTGCCGCTGCGGCACCTATGTCCGCATCCGCGACGGCGTGAAGCGCGCCGCGTCTCAAGCCTGAGGTGAGTTGATGGACATGCACTCCTCTCCCTCTGGCGCCTCGCGCCGCGACCTGCTGCGCGGCTTGGCCTATGGCGGCCTGCTACTGGCCGTGGATCTGCCCCTGGGCCGTTTGGCCGTGGCGCGCGAGGATGCCCCCGCCGTTTTCGCGCCCGACGCCTTCATCCGCATTGCCAACGATGGCGCCGCGACCCTGATCATGCCCCAGGTGGAAATGGGCCAGGGCATCTATACCGCCATGACCATGCTCATCGCGGAGGAGCTGGATTTGCCGTTGGCCGCCGTCCGGCTGGAAGCGGCGCCGCCCAGCGACGCGCTTTACGGCAACCCGATCTTCAAGGTGCAAGCCACCGGGGGCTCCACCTCCGTCCGCGCCTATTGGACGCCCATGCGCAAAGCCGGCGCGGCGGCGCGGGCGATGCTGGTGCAGGCGGCGGCCAAGCGCTGGCAGGTGGAGCCGGCGGCGTGCGAAACCCAGGACGGCATCGTCCGGCATGCCCCCAGCGGCCGGTCCCTGCCTTACGGCGCGCTGGCCGCGGCGGCGTCCCAGATGACCCCGCCATCAGATCCGCCGCTGAAAGATCCGAAGACCTTCCGCCTGTTGGGCAAGACGCAGACCCGCCTGGATATCGAGGCCAAGGGCAACGGCACGGCCAAGTATGGCATCGACGCCCTGCCGCCGGGTGTGAAAGTCGCCACCCTGTCCAGCTGCCCCGTGCCCGGCGGCAAGATCCGGCGCGTTGACGACACCCAGGCGCGGGCCGTGGCCGGTGTCCGTCAGGTGGTGGTGCTGGAGGATTTGGTGGCCGTGGTCGGGGACCACATGTGGGCCGCCAAGAAGGGCCTGGACAAGCTGGTCATCGAGTGGGACGAGGGGCCGAACGCGACGCTTTCGACGGAAAGCCTGCGTGCGGCGATGCACGAAGCGGCGAAGCAGCCGGGTGTGCCTGTCAAAAGCGAGGGCGCGGACGCCCACCCAGGCGACGCCGGGGTGATCAGCGCCAGCTATGAGCTGCCCTTCCTGGCGCACGCCCCCATGGAGCCGATGAATTGCACGGTGCACCTGCGGCCGGGCGCCTGTGAGATCTGGATCGGCACCCAGGTGATGACCATGGCCCAGGCCAAGGCGGCCCAGGCCGCGGGCCTCAAACCCGACCAGGTGACCATACACAACCACCTGCTGGGCGGCGGCTTTGGCCGGCGGCTGGAGGTGGATATGGTGGACAAGGCGGTGCGCATCGCCGCCCACGTCGATGGTCCGGTCAAGGTGGTGTGGACGCGGGAGGAGGACATCCAGAAGGCGATGTACCGCTCCACCTACGGCAGCTGGCTGTCGGCCCGCCTGGAAAACGGCAAGCCGGTGGCCTGGCGCCACAAGGTCGTGGGCCCCGCCGTCATCGCCCGCTGGCTGCCCCCTGCGTTCAGTGGCGGCGTCGACATCGACGCCATCGACGGCGCCGCCGACCAGCCCTACGCCGTCGGCGGCTTCCATGTCGACTATGTGCGCCATGAGCCGCAAGGCGTGCCCACCTGCTTCTGGCGCGGCGTGGGACCCAATAACAACATCTTCAGCGTCGAAAGCTTCATCGACCGACTGGCGCGTGAAGCCAAGAACGACCCGCTGGACTTCCGCCGCGCCCTGCTGACCGCCAACCCACGGGCCTTGCAGGTGCTGAACACGGCGGCGGCGCAGGCCGGCTGGGGTACCCCCCTGGCTGCCAAGGCGGGCGAGCGGGTGGGCCGGGGCATTTGCCTGCAAACGGTCTTCGGCAGCTTCCTCTCGACCATCGCCGAGGTGGCGGTGGGCGATGACGGCGCGATACGGGTGCGCCGCCTGGTCACCGCCGTCGATTGCGGCATGGTGGTGAACCCGGATGGCGTGATCTCCCAAATCCAGGGCGGCTTGGTCTTCGGCCTGTCGGCGGCGCTCCACGGCCGCATCACGTTCGAGAAGGGCCGGGTGCAGCAGAGCAATTTCCACGATTACCGTGTCGTCCGCATCGATGAGATGCCGGCGGTCGAGGTGCATCTGGTCCCCTCCACCGAGGCACCCGGCGGCATCGGCGAGCCTGGAACCACCACGGTGCAGCCCGCCGTGGCCAATGCCATCTATGCCGCCACCGGGGTGCAGCTGACTCGCATGCCCATCGATCAGACGTTGCTTGCCAAGGGGGGGCGGACCTGATGCGTGGAACCACGAAAAGAAGGGCGCTGATCGCCGCCGGGATCGTTGTCGCCGCCGGCGCCGCGGTTCTCGCCCATGCGGTCTTCCTGCCCGGCCCCTTGGATTTCGCCAAGGGGACGCGGGTCTCGCTGGCGGACTACAAGGGCCCCTCGCCCACCGGTGTCCCCAAGGAACTGGCGAACGCCGCCCTGCTGGAGCGGGGCGCCTATCTGACGGCCGCCGCCGACTGCCAGGCCTGTCATACGGCGGAGGGGGGAACCCCCTATGCCGGCGGCCGGCCGTTCAAGTTGCCCTTTGGCACGCTGTACACCCCCAACATCACGCCAGATGCCGAAACCGGCATCGGTCGCTGGACGGACGCGGACTTCCTGAAGGCGGTGCATAAGGGGGTGGCGCCGGGCGGGCGGCATCTTTACCCGGCCTTCCCCTACGCCTCCTACACCCTGATGACGGATGAGGACGTGCTGGCCATCAAGGCCTATCTGTTCTCCCTGGCGCCGGTGCGTCAGGCGAACCTGCCCGACACCTTCGCTTTCCCCTTCAACCAGCGCTGGCTGATGGCGGTCTGGGGGGCATTCTTCAACCCCGGCCATCGGTTCGAGCCCGTGGCCGACCGGGGGCCCGAGTGGAACCGCGGCGCCTATCTGGTCGAAGGCGCCGCCCACTGCGGTGAATGCCATACCCCCCGCACCCTGTTCCAGGCGATGGATACCCGGCACAAGTTCGCCGGCGGCCAAGCGGAGGGCTGGAACGCCTATAACGTCACCCCGGACCAAACCAGCGGCATCGGCGCCTGGTCGGCGCCGGAGATCGATGCCTATCTGGCGCAGGGACATGCCAAGGGCCGCAGCGTCGCCTCCGGCCCCATGCGGGAGGCGGTCGAGCTGAGCTTCTCCAAGCTGGTCCCGTCCGATATCGTGGCCATCCGAACCTATCTACAAAGCGTGCCGGCGGTGCACACCGACCTGCCGGCCCCCGCCGGCCCCGCGCCGCGTGACCATGGCGCCGCCGTGGCAGGCGCCATCGACGGCAAGCGCATGTTCGAAGGGGCCTGTGCCAGCTGCCATGCCTGGAGCGGTGCCGGCGTCAATTCGGCCGAGGCGCAACTGACGGCCAAGCGGGCGGTGAACGACCCCAGCGCCGCCAACGTCGCCCTGATGATCCTGAAAGGCTCTGGCCCGCAGGTGGCGGGGCGCCCCTACATGCCCGGCTTCGCCGGCGCCTACTCGGATGAGGAAATCGCCGCCGTGGCCAATTACGTCACCGCCCGGTTCGGTGCCGTCGCGTCGACGATCACCGCCCGGGACGTCGCCCGCCTGCGGGCCGACTGACGCAGCGATGCAAGGCCGGCTGGACACCCCAGCCGGTCCCCCGCCGATGCTTCATGATGCGGCGCCTGGAGAGGACTTATACCAAGTAGCGATATCCTGACCTATGGCCAGGCCCATCGCCCTCAATCGCCGGCGCCGCCATCCGGCGGCTTGGCTTCCGCGCCTTATGGCGCGCGGCGGCAGTCGCCGCCGATACCAAGGAGCGATGAATGGAAATCATCGCTCCTTGGTATTACTTCAAAGCCAAGCGCCGGACCTTTTGGATCATGTCGGCGACGCTGCGGGCCTTCAGTTTGCGGAAGGCGCTGCTGCGGTGCATTTTCACAGTGATTTCGGCGATGCCCATCTCAAACGCGATCTGCTTGTTCAGCAGGCCCCGGTCCACCGCCTTCAGCACCTCCACCTCACGGGGGGTGAGTTGGGCGGCCAGTTGGCGCAGCTCGTCCAAGTCCCGTTCCTCCCGCCGCCGCTGGGCGTCCACGCGCAAGGCGCCGGACACGGCGTCCAGCAGCTCCTGCTCCCGGAACGGCTTGGGCAGGAAGTCCACGGCGCCTGACTTCATCGCCTGCACCGACATGGGAACGTCGGCATGGCCGGAGATGAAGATGATGGGCAGCCGGGCTCCGGTCGCGTTCAGGCGGCTCTGAAATTCCAGTCCGCTTTCCCCCGGCAAGCGCACGTCCAGCACCAGGCAACTGGGCCGGTCCGGCAAGGTATCGGCGAGAAAATCCCGGGTTGAGGGATAGTTCTTCACGTTAAGGCCGACGGACCGGAACAGATCGGTCACGCCGCCGCGCACATCCTCATCATCATCGACGACGTAAACAAAGGGCGCGTCCTCAACGTACTCGATCTTGGTCATGGAGGTGGTGTGTCGCGTCGAGGGGGGAACAGGAGACGGATGACACGGGAGCGGGGTTCCCGCAGCCATGACCATTCCTTAACAATCGACCGTTACCGTAACACAGGCTGCCCATGATCGCAAAAAGCACCGAGCATGTCCTGAGGCGGCATAGTGTTCATATCGGCCGGCTAGGTAACGAACTGTGATCCACTCGTCCGATATAGTGGAGAGAGGTGGAATCTTATTTCAGCAACCGATCACCCAATCGGTGCGGGACGCGCTTTGTTTATTCCCGCGGAGGCCCGTGGGGTCAGGCCGAAGGCGCCAGTGCCCGTTCGACGCTGGCGATCAGCGCCTCGGGATTGCAGGGCTTTTCAAAGAAATCGTGGACGTTCAGCTTGCGCGCGCGGGTGCGGACCTGTTCGCTGGGGAACGCCGTCAGGAGAATGACGGCGCACGTCACGTCCCGCTTGCGCAACAGCGGCTGGATTTCCAGCCCGGACATGCCAGGCATCTGGATGTCGGATATGACGCAGTCGACCAGCCCCAGGTCCGATGCCAGGAACTCCTCCGCCGACGCGAACGCCATCGTGGCGTAGCCGAAGGACTGCAACAGGTCCTCCAGACTTGTCCGGACGGACGCGTCGTCGTCAATCACAGCAACAGCCTTCTCAGCGGTCATCCCGGTCGCTTTCACTCATCCTGGTTCCGGTCCTGCCCCCGCCGACCACGCGTCGCCCTGGCCGCGTCCGATCGCAAACCCCGGCCCCTAAAGACAACCAAGACATTTAAACTATTATGAATCGCTGGAGGTATTTACCACCGGGCCCGGGCCCTGGCGAGCCCGGGCGCCATCGGAAACAGAAACGACGCGGCCCCGCCACGCAAGCCATCATTGCGCCAGTCGAGCGGTGACGGTGTCCTGCGGCCCCGGGTGCCAATTCCGTTTCCAGGTTCGGCGCCAGCGCAGCGGCGTTTCGCCCACCAGGCGGCGAAAGATGCGGGAGAAATGGGCCTGGTCGCAGAAGCCGCAGGCGCAAGCGACCTCGCTCAAGGTGTCGTTGGTCGACAGCATCAGCATCTGCGCCCGGCGTATGCGCTTCTTGGCGACAAAGTCCCGGGGCGTCTCCCCCACCGTCACCTTGAAGGCGCGCGCGAAATAGGAATAGCTGAGGCGGCTGACCTCCGCGAGTTCCTTCAGAAGGATGGGCAGCGCCAGCCCCTTCTCGATATGGTCCATAACCTGCTTGAGCTGCCACGGCGTCAGACCTCCCTTGCCTGGACACCCCCGGGCGACAGGCGTCACGGAAACCAACTCAACCCCCTCGCGTCCGGGGTCCATGATTCCAAGAACGCTGGTTATTTCTTCAAGATATTCCCGAACGGCCGACAGATCGAAATCCAGCGCGTCCCTGGCGTTGATCGCCAGTGACATCAACCGTTCCGCCTGGGCGCCATCGGCTCCGCCATGCTTCGCACCGATCTGTTCCGCCGCGTACGCGTCGGCTTGCACATACTGATCCATGGTCCACTCCCCATCAAACAAGGCGGGAGCATCGTGATTTGGTGGGTGAAGTTATGGAATCGTACGCATGCTGGTGCCAACCCCTACCGGGTAGGTGATACCCTATACCGTGGTCTAGGGTGGGGGCGCGGGTGGCCCTCCCCGGTCTAAGGTCCAAGACCATGCGAAACCGATAAATTGCATCTCGAGGCGCCGGTGCCGGTCCACGGACCTCGCTGGAATGGAGCGTTCGCGTTCCCCCCTTCCGGTCCACCCCATAGATGCGGCGATGATGAATCGAGATTTGCCGACCCTTATCCTCGCAGCGGGGGTGGCGCTCTGCGTGTTCGCCGGGCTGCTGGTCAGTTGCTTTCAGCGCTATCGCGCCTTCAGGCGGGCCTATTTCGACGATGCGCCCATCCCCATGCTGATCGAGGACTGGTCCGGCGTGCGCCCCTTCCTGGTGGCCCTGAGGGCGAAGGGGGTCACCGATGTCATTGCCCACCTGGATGCCGACCCCGACCTGGCGCGGGATCACCACAGGTTCCATCGGTTGGTGGACGCGAACGACGCCGTTCTGCGTCTGCTGGGTGCGCGTGACAAGGCGCATTTCCGGGAGATCGCGCCCCAATTGCTGCCCGCCACACGGGAGATCACCGCCCGCGTGTATCAGGCCCTGCTGGATGGCAAGGTATCGGCACAGGGGGAACGGGTGCTGCATACCATCGACGGCCGCGTGGTGCCGATCATCTGGCGCGCCACCTTGCCGTCCTCGGGCGATGCGCGGCGCATCCTGTTCTACGCCTTCGATGTCAGCGACCAGAAGCGCGCGCAGGAGATGGTCTTGAACGCGCGGGGCGATTTGGCGCATGCCGCGCGGGTTTCCACGGTTGGAGAGTTGAGCGCATCCATCGCCCATGACGTGGCGCAGCCCATCGCGGCCATTGCCGCCTCCGCCGTCGCGGCGGAACAGTGGCTGCTGCGGACGGAACCCTCAACCGACAGGGCGCTGAACGCCCTGTACCAGATCCGCCGTAACGCCCAGCGGGCCAGCGATGTCGTGGGCCGCATCAAGACCTTCCTGCGCAAGGCGCCCAAACGCACCACCACCAGCGCCGACGCTTTGGTCAAGGACGCGCTGGCGTTGATCGACAGCGAAGCGCACCTTTATGACGTCACCATCCGGACCCTGATCGAGCCCGACCTTCCCGCCGTCCGGGTGGACGAGGTTGAAATAAAGCAGGTGATCATCAATCTGGCGCTCAATGCCATGCAGGCCATGGCACAGGCGCAGATGTCCGAGCGCCTGGTCACGGTGGCCCTTTGCGACAAGGAGCGGGAGGGCGGGGTGGAAGTTCAAATCCGCGATAACGGCCCAGGAATGAGTGAGGAAACCCTAAGCCGGATTTTCGAGCCCTTCTTCTCCACCAAGGAGGATGGCATGGGGCTGGGCCTGGTCATCTGCAAGTCCATCATCAACAGCCACGGCGGTGATCTGTCCGTGGTGAGTGTGGAGAAGCTGGGAACCATCTTCCGCTTCATTTTGCCGTATGACCGGCAGATGTTTCGCTAAAGCCGTGGTTGGGCGCCTCAGCTCAGTTCCAGCATGCCGACCTTCTGGATGAAGTCCGATGAGGTCACTGCGCCCAATTTGCGGAAAGCGCTGCTGCGGTGCATCTTCACCGTGATCTCGGCGATCCCCAGCTCATGGGCGATCTGCTTGTTCAAAAGGCCACGGCCCATGGCTTTCAGCACCTCCACCTCGCGGGGGGTGAGTTCCTGGGCCAGACGCCGCAAATCCGCCAGCTGCCGCCGCTGTATCCACCGCTCCCGGTCGTAACGGATCGCCTCCCATACCGCGTCCAGCAGATCCTGTTCGCGGAACGGTTTGGGCAGGAAATTGACCGCCCCCTGTTTCATCGCGCGGACGGACATGCGCACATCCGCGTGGGCGGTGATGAAGACGATGGGCGGTTGCCGGTCTTCCGCCTTCAGGCGTGCCTGAAGCTCCAGTCCGCTTTGCTCCGGCATGCGGACATCCAGCACCAGGCAGCAAGGACGGTTGGGAATGCCGTGGTTGAGGAAGGCGGCGGCGGAATCGTAGCTGGCCACATCGGAACCCACCGACAGGAACAGGTCGACGAGGGCTTCGCGCAAAAGCGCGTCATCGTCGATTACGATGACCAGGGACTTTGAGTGCCGGGGATCGTCCGGGTCGGGATCGTGAGGCATGTGATGATACTCCCCGTCGCGAGCGGAGTGCGGCGTGTTAACCAATTGGCTGGCAACCCAAGATGCTCCAACTGGCACGGCGCGTGACCTCATACCTCGGTATGGGGCCGCCAAGATGGCGGTAGGATTTAAAACGCGATGGTCGGCGATCACTCTGGTTCCATGCTGCGGAAGACACCGCGGCGGCACATGGAACGGGATGGACGCCTGATGCACACGGTGGGCTTAATTCTGGCACCCGGCTTCCAGGTTATGAACCTGGCGGTCGCTGCCGCTTTCGAACAGGCCAACACGGCGTTGCCGAGGCCGGCCTACAGCGTCTCTTTCCTGTCGGAGGCGGGGGGCGAGATCCCCAGTTCCGTCGGCTTGGCCGTGCGCACGGCCGCCATCGGCGACCAATCCTTCGACACCACCTTTTCCATCGGGGCGTTCGCGCACCCGGCGGCATCGCCCACGCCATCGCGGGGCATGCGATCCTTCCTGCGCCGGGCCGCAGCGGGTGCCCGGAGGCTGGCGGCGCCCTGCACCGGTGCCTTTCTGCTGGCGGAGGCCGGGGTGCTGGACGGTCGGCGCGCGACCACCCATTGGGCCCATGCCGCCGATCTGCAGAACCGCTATCCCAAGATCCGGGTGCAGGCCGATCGCATTTTCGTGACCGATGACAATATCTGGACCTCGGCAGGCATGAGCGCCACCGTGGACCTTGCCCTGGCGCTGATCGAGCAGGATTTGGGGCCTGAGATCTGTCAGGCGGTGGCGCGGCACCTGGTCCTGTATCACCGCCGGCCCGGCGGGCAGCCGCAATTGTCCGCCCTGCTGAATCTGCCCGCGACCACTGACCGGATCCAGCGCGTGCTGGCCTACGCCCGGGGCAACCTGGGACGGGATCTGTCTGTGGAGGAGCTGGCGGATATCGCCCGGCTGAGCCCCCGGCAGTTCAGCCGGCTGTTCCGCCAGGAAACCGGCCTATCCCCCGGCAAGGCGGTGGAGGGCCTGCGGCTGGACGCCGCCCGCGCCCTGCTGGCCGACGGCCGGCGCACCCTGGACGACGTGGCCCATCAGACGGGCTTCACCGACCGGGAACGGATGCGCCGCGCCTTCCTGCGCCGCTTCGGGCATGGCCCCCAGGCGGTGCGGCACGCCGTCCAGCAGATGGGGGCCTGACGGGCGCGCTGGACTTGGCGCGCCCGTCGGAACCGCATCAGACCGGGATGGGGTTGGCGATCAGCGCGGCGTTGAAATCGGTCACCAGTTGATGTTCACCGGGACCCGGGTTGTTGCGGAAGCCGCGGGCCGCTTCCACCACCACCTCTTCAGCGTCGGTCGCCAGGCCGGCCATGGTCTGGTCGATGAAGGCGTCCAGCGGCATGGCGCGCGGGTCGTCGCTCTTCTTGATCAGGTCGGTGTTGACCCAGGGCGGCGCGATTTCCTGCACCCGGACCGATGTTTCCCGCAGCATGAAGCGCTGTGACAGGGTGTAGGAATGCAGGGCCGCCTTGCTGGCGGAATAGACGGCGGTCACGGCCAGCGGCACATAGGCCAGCACCGAGGTGTTGTTGATGATGGTGGCCTGCGGCTGGCGCTTCAGATGCTCGATGAGGGCCGAGGTCATGCGGATCGGGCCCAGCAGGTTGGTGGTCAGGATGGCCTGGCTGACGCTGTCATCCACCACCCCGCTGGCATCGTCGAAGGGCATGATGCCGGCGTTGTTCACCAGGACGTTCAGCGTGGGGTAATTGCGGATCAGGGTTTCGGCGGTCTGGGCGATGCTGGCCGGGTCGGTGATGTCCATCTGGATGCCCGCCATGCCGGGGTTGGCCGCCACGACCTCATCCAGCAGAGCCTGCCGGCGCCCGGCGATGATCACCTTGTTGCCCAGGGCGTGGAAGCGTTCGGCCAAGCCGCGGCCGATGCCGGAGGTGGCGCCGGTGATGAAGATGGTGTTGCCGGTCATCTGCATGATGGAAAACTCCGAAGGGTAGTGACGGGGCCCTGCCCCGTCCCGCGCCGGTTGGCGTGACAAGTCCCTTTTTACCCCTCGGCCTTCATGGCCTGAATGTCATATATGCCACGAAAACGGACATTCAGTTCGGCGACCCCAATGGCACCGTCAGATGCCGGCATCCTCCCCCGTCGTCTGATCGCCCAGGCTGAAAATCCTCTCCGCCGGCACCCACTTCTCCCCATCCCGCGCCCAGGGCAAGGGGCGCTGGAAGGTGTTCATCAGGGTTTCCCAGGCCTGCACATCCGGATCGGCGGCGTCCGCCGCGGCTTTGGCCGCCGGATCATAGTCGTCCGATACCTCGACGATCATGGCCAGCCGATCACCGCAGAGATGGATTTCCATGTCCAGGATGCCGGCCTGGCGTATGGACCGCACCACCGCCGGCGGCACCTGGCCCGGTGCGTGCCACTGGCGATAGCGCTCGATCAGGGCTGGGTCGGACTTCAGATCCAGCATCAGGACATGGCGGGGCATCGCGGTCTTCCCTGCAGGAGATCACATCTTCACGGGTGTGAAGGACGGCGGCCGGTCGGCGGGGTCGGCGCCGAACCGGGGGTTGGGCTTGGGGCCCATCTGGAAGGTCAGGCGTCCGCCGGCGGCCAGGCTGGCATGGCTGATCCAGCTCTTGGTGTAGGCGGCGCCGTTCCAGGAAACCGACTGGATATAGGGGCTGTCCGCGCCGTTGCCCGGCGCCTCCACCACCAGCCGGCGCCCCGGTCCCACCACCACCTCCGCCCGCCGGAACAGGGGGGAGCCGAAAACATAGATGGGGGTGACGGGATCGACGGCGTACAGGCCCAGGGCGCTCATGAGGTACCAGGCGCTCATCTGGCCGCAATCCTCATTGCCGGCCAGGCCGTCCGGCTTGTCCTGGTGCATGGTGCGCAACAGCATGCGGACGCGCGCCTGGGTCTTATGATGCGCGCCGGCATAAGCATAGAGATAGGCCACGTGGTGGCTCGGCTCGTTGCCGTGGGCATACTGTCCCACCAGGCCGGCGATATCGGGCGGCGCGTCCGCCGGCATCTCGGAACTGGTGGTGAACAGCTCATCCAGCTTGCGCTCGAACGCCTCCGGCCCGCCGAACAAGCCCATGTAGCCGTAAAGGTCGTGCTGGTTCAGGAAGGTCGCCTGCCAGGCGTTGCTTTCCGTGAAATCCCGCCACTTCTTCATATGGCCCATGGCGCGCGGGTCGAAGGGTTCAATCCACTTGCCGGCGCTGTCGCGGGCGCGGACGAAGGTCAGCGCCGGATCGAAGACATGGCGGTAATTGCGGGAGCGGTCGACCAGCGCGCGGGCGTCGTCACGGGCGCCGGCCCCTGCCGCCAGATGGGCCATGGCCCAGTCGTCATAGGCGTATTCCAGCGTGCGGCTGACCGCCTCGTCCACCGTGTCGCTGGGGATGTAGCCCAGGCGCCGGTATTCGCCCATGCCCAGGGTCGTATCCTCGAAGGCGCGTTTGCGGAACACCGGCCAGGCGGCCTTGTAGTCGATGCCCTTGAAGCCCTTGGCCTGCGCCTCCGCCAGCACGACGGCGGAATGCCAGCCGATCATGCAGCCTGTCTCGCGGCCCTGCAGCGGCCAGACGGGTGGGCCGGCCGGGCTTTCCACCGCCATGCGCACCAGCCCGTCCACCAGGTCGGGCACGCGCTCCGGCTGCACCAGCGTGAACAGGGGATGAAGGGCGCGGTAGGTGTCCCACAGCGAATAGGTGGAATAGGTGTGGCGCCCCGCCGGCATCTGATGCACGGCGTCGTCCATGCCGCGATAGCGCCCGTCCACGTCGCTGAACAGGGTGGGCGCCAGCAGGGCGTGATACAGGGCGGAATAGAAGATGCGGCGGTCGACATCGCTGTCGGCGTCGATGCGGATGCGGGACAGTTCCGCCTGCCAGGCGTCGCGGGCGGCACCGCGCACGCGGTCGAAGTCCCAACCGGGGAGATCGGCCTGCAGGTTGCGCAGGGCGCCGTCCACATCCACCGCCGACAGACCCACCTTGACCAGCAGGGGGCACTTGGCGGCGTCGGCAAGGTGCAGCGCGCACTTGAGGTTCGTGCCGGCGGCCTGGTCGCCCGCCACCGGCTGGTCGTCGGAATAGAGCTGCGCCGTGGTGAAGGGGCGCGACAGCTTCAGGGCGAAGTAAATGTGGCGTCCGTCCGCCCACTGATGCACCCGCCGGCCGCCGACCAGGGTGTCGTTGCCCACCAGCTTCAGGCTGGCGTCGGTCACCCGGGTGGGCACGCCGTGCTTGTCCTGCATGCCGTGATGGAAGTCGATCAGCAGGTGTGCGCCGTCGCCGGTGGCCCCCGCCGGGAAGGTGTAGCGGTGCAGGCCGGCGCGGGCCGTGGCCGTCAGTTCGGCCGCGATACCGCTGTCCTTCAGCCGCACGCGGTAATAGCCGGGGGTGGCCTGCTCGTCGGCATGGTCGAAGCGGGCGCGATAGCCGCCCTCGGGGGCTTCAAGGCTGCCCGGCTGCAGCACCACGGGGCCAACCCGGGGCACCACCAGCACGTCCAGCATGTCGCCCACGCCGGTACCGCTGAGATGGGTATGGGAAAAGCCCATCAGGGTGCGGTCATCCTGGTGATAGCCGGAGCAGGAATCCCAGCGGCCATTGTCCGTGTCCGGGCTCAGCTGCACCATGCCGAAGGGCACGGTGGCGCCGGGGTAGGTGTGGCCATGCCCGCCCGTCCCGATGAAGGGATCGACCCAGCGGGTGAGGTCCTCGCCCTCCCCTGCCCCTTCCCTGGCCCAGGCCGCCGCCACCGGCAGCCCGCTTCCGCCCAGCAAGGCCAGGCCGGCGGTGCCCCCCAGCAACGTCCGACGTGTCAGCATGATCTTCTCCTTCCCCATCGCGTCCCGCCTGCTGGCGGGGCGCCCACGGTGCCGCCGTCCCTTGTGGGAACCGGCGGGTTCATACCTACGGCATTTGATCGTGACCGCTCAAATGCCCCTCAATCGCCGGGCGGCCACATCCGTGGCCTTGGCTTCCTCACTGCGCCCTGGGGCGCTCGCTCCGCTGATATCAGTGTGCGGACACCTATTCCTTGACCTGTCCGGGCAGATCCCAAATCTGCGCCCGGCCGCCGGCCAGGCTGGTGTCCAGGACCGGATGCAGGTCGAAAACGATGACCTCGTTCACCCCGACCCTGAGAAAGCTTTCCGGTACGAACAGGGTGCGCTGCGGCCCGACCGACCAATGGCGGCCGAGATTGTGGCCGTTCACCCAGGCGTAGCCTTTGCCCCAGCCGCGCATGTCCAGGAAGGTGTAGCCGGCCTCGTTGATCTCGAACGTGCCCCGATGGAACGCGGGGCCGTCGCCCATGCCGGCCTGAAACGCCAGACCGGCCAGGTCGTCCAGCGGTAGCCCCTCATGGGTCCAGCCCTGCAAGGGCTGGCCGTCCAGCGTCACCCCACCGATGAGGCCCTTCTGGTCCCGCCCAATGCGCTCGCCGTAATTGACGTGGCCCATGGTGTCGACCAGGATCTCCAGGCTGTCCCCGGCCTGGACGGACAGGGCGATTTCCCGTTCGTTCAGGCGCCGGTCCAGCACGCCGACGCGGCGCCCGTTGACCGACACCACGGCATAATCGCGGACCTCGCCAATGTGCAGGGTGCCTTTGGCGGCCTTGGTGAAGCGATGGCGATAGCGCATGAGGCCATGGCTTTGGCCCAGCGATTCCAGTGTCCGGGGGGCCGGCGCCGCCACCGGCTTGCCGAACAGGGGCGTGACCGCCGCCGTCTCGGTCAGCCGAAAGCGGGGAATTTCCAGCGCCTTCTGTGGCGCCGGCAGGGGGGCGAACCGCTCCGCCGGCAGATAGCGTTTCATCACCTCCAGCACCGCGCTGAATTTCGGCGTGGGGCGCCCGGCCTCATCGAACAGGGCGTCATAGTCGTAGCTGGAGATGTCGGGCTGATAGGTTTCGGTCTTGCGATCGAAGTTGGCACCGGCATCGAACCCGAACGACGTGCCGCCATGCGCCATGTAGAAGCTGACCGAGATCTGGCGGTCCAGCATCCATTTGAGGCTGTCGAGCAAGGGCGGCGCCGGCATCGCGGAATGCACCTCGCCGAAATGATCGAACCAGCCGCCCCAGAGTTCCGTGCAGATGCGCGGACCGGACGGCTTGAACGCGGCGTAGCGCTTGAACTCTTCCTCCGCCTTGTCCGTGGTGCCGAAATTGATGCCGTTGATCAGCGACGGCAGGGCGCCCTTCTCGATGACCGACGCGCCGTCCACCGTGTACAGCGCGCCGTCGAACCCCGCCGATCGGATCTGGTCGCGCACGGCTTCCATGTAGGCGCGGTCCTGCCCGAAGGAGCCGTACTCATTCTCCACCTGGGTCATCAGGACGGGGCCGCCCTTGTCGATCTCCAGGTGCGCGACCTCTTGCCCCAGCCGCTTCAGCCAGCGGCCGGAAAGCTGCATGTAGGTGGGATCCAGCGACCGCGCCTTGACGCTCTCGTCCGCGAACACCCAGGCCGGCAACGCGCCGCCATCCCATTCCGCGCAGGCATAGGGCCCGACGCGCAGCAGGACGTGCAGGCCCTCCTCCTGCGCCAGGGCCAGCCAGGCGGACAGATCCAGGTTGCCGGTGAAGTCATACTGGCCCGGCACCTTTTCATGGGCGTTCCAGAAGACATAGGCGCTGAGCGTGTTCAGCCCCAGGCTCTTCAGCTTGCGCAGGCGGTCGCGCCAGTCTGCACGGGCGATGCGGGGGTAGTGCAGCTCTCCGGCCAGGATCTGCAGGGGCTGGCCGTCCAGCAGGAAGTGGTCGCCGTTGGTGGTGAACCGGCTGCTGCCAGCCCGCGCGGCGGTGAAAGGGGCCATGGCGCCGGCGGTGAGGCCGGCGGCGCCGGCCAAGAAGGTTCTGCGGGGGATCATGGCTGTCCGGTTCGTGAGGTCCTGGGGCGGGGCCGTGTCAGGCGTTGGCATGCGTGTCCTACCGGCTCAGCGCAGGGGTGCGCGGAGCAGCGCCGGCTTGCGGGCCAGCAGGTCGATCATCAGCTCGCCGAACAGGGTGTTGGCCCAGGCGAACCAGGACCGCGTGAAATGGGTGGGGTCGTCCTGATCGAACGCCTCATGCATGAAGCCGGTACCGGCGTGCGTCGTCTTCAGCCAGCCCAGGCACTGCCGGATTTCGCCATCGTCATCGCTGGTCAGGGCACGGATGATGATGGCCATGGGCCAGATCATGCGCAGGCCCTCGTGCGGGCCGCCGACGCCTTCCCCGGCGGCGCCCTTGAAGAAATAGGGGTTGTCGTCGCTCCACACCCGCGCCCGGGTGCGGCGGTACAGGGGATCGTCGGCAGCGCAGCAGCCCAGGTAGGGCAGGCCCAGCAGGCTGGGCACGTTGGCATCGTCCATGAACAGGCGGTTGCCGAAGCCGTCGACCTCATAGGCCCAGATTTCCTGGCCGGCCGCGTCGGTCATGCGGCCATGGGCCCGCACCGCCGTTTCCACCTCCGCCGCCAGGGCCAGCGCGTCCTGGGCCAGCGCATCCTCCCCGCCCACGGCACGCCACAGGGGCGCCAGCAGCCGGAGGGCCGTGACCGCGAACAGGTTGCCGGGGATGTTGAACGCGTAAAGGCAGGCGTCGTCCGAGGGGCGGAACATGGCGTGGATCATGCCCACCTTGCGGGTGGGGAAGCCGTAGCCGTCCAGCGCCAGGGTTTCCGTCGGCGTCTCCGCCTTGCGCTGGAAGCGATAGGGGCCTGGGCCGTCCTTGCGCTGCTGCTGGCGGAAGGTGGCCACCACCAGGCGCATCGCCGCACGCCATTCCTCATCGAACGGCGTCACATCCCCGGTGGCCCGCCAATAGCCGTGGGCCAGGCGGATGGGATAGCACAGGCTGTCGATCTCCCACTTCCGCTCCGCCACACCGGGCTTCATCTCCGTCATGTCGTCCACCGCCCACTTGTTGGGGGTGGTGCCCTTGGGGTCCGGCAGGAAGGCGTTGGCGTAGGGGTCGATCAGGATGCAGCGCGCCTGGCGATGGATCAGGCCCTGGAACACCTGGCGCAATACGGCGTCGTTCTTGGCCAGCGGCAGGTAGGGCCACACCTGGGCGGAGCTGTCGCGCAGCCACAGGCATTCGATGTCGCCGGTGATGACGAAGCTGTCGGCCTTGCCGTCCAGCCGCCCCAGTTCCACCGTCGTGTCCAGGGTGTTGGGGAAGCAGTTCTCAAACAGCCAGGCCAGTTCCGGGTCGCCGATGGCCGCCTTCACCCGCGCCAGCTCGCGCTCCACCGCGGGGCTGGACACTTTGCGCTGGGCGGGCGGCGGGCGGCGGCTGGGCCGGGCTTCCGCCCGGGCCGGGATGGCCGGCAGGGCGCCGGCTAGCACCCCGCCGGCCAGGCCCAACATCGTGTCACGACGGCTGATCATCGCGCTTCCCTCATTTCGGCCCCGTTTATTTGGGCAGGGCCTGGCGGCCCTGGATGTCGACCGACTTCTCTAGCCCGGTGGTGAAGTCAGGCTGGCCGCCGCCGACGAAGACCTGATAGCGCCCCGCCTCCACCGCGCGGTTGCCGGCGGCGTCCACACCGCTCAGGTCACGCGGCTGCACCGCGAACGTCACCCGCTTGCTTTCCCCCGGTTCCAGATGGATGCGCTGGAAGCCGGCCAGCATGCGGCGCGGGGCCAGGGCACCGGCCGGCGGAGTGATGTAGAGCTGCACCACCTCATCCCCCGGATGGTCGCCCACGTTCCTGACCGTCGCGCTGGCCGCCAGGGGCTGCCCGGCGGTCAACTCGGCCGTGGACAGGGCCAGATCATCATAGGCGAAGCGGGTATAGCTGAGGCCGAAGCCGAAGGGATACAGCGGCGTCCCCTCGAAATAGCGATAGGTGCGGCCGGTCATGGCGTAATCCACGAACGCCGGCAGGTCGCGGACGGAGCGGTAGAAGGTCACCGGCAGGCGACCGGAGGGGTTGTTGCTGCCCGTCAGCGTCTCGGCGATGGCGCGGCCGCCCCGCTCACCCGGATACCAGGCGGCCAGAATGGCGTCGGCGTGGTCCTGCGCCCAGGGCAGCGCCACGGCGCTGCCCGACATCAGCACCACGACCAGGGGCTTGCCCGTCGCGGCCAATGCCTCCAGCAACTGGCGCTGCGGCAGGGGCAGGCCGATGTCGGTGCGGTCGCCGCCGTCGAAGCCCGGAACGGCGATGCCCAGTTCCTCGCCCTCCACGTCCGGCGACAGGCCGACGAAGGCGATGATGGCGCCGGCGCCCTTGGTGGCGGCCACGGCCTCCGCCCGCTGCACCTCCGCCGGGGCCAGCCACATCAGGCGCACGCCCTGGTCCTGGCCGCTATGCACCAGTTCCAGGCGCAGGCGATGGGGGCTGGTACCCTCGACGTGCAGGGGCACCATCAGATCGCTGTCCTTGCCGGTGCCGGGGTCGTCCAGCACCAGCCGGCCGTCCAGGTACAGGCGGATGGGATCATGCCCCCGGCAATCGAAGCAGCGGTCGACGCGCACGGCCAGGGTGTAGTCGCCGGGGCCCGGCGGCACCAGCAGGCCGGTCCAGCGCACGGCGTAGCGCCGCGCGTCCATCCCTGGCACCGGCGGCACCTTGTCCCAATCGAAATCGATGGTGCGGTCGGTGCGGGTCACCTGCGGTTCGCCGCTGAAGTCCAGGCTATCGAAGTAGTCACCGGTCAGGCCGGCTTCCGCCCCGCTGCCCGCTCCCGTGCGCAGCGCCGTTTCCGGCACCAGCACGGGCACCCCTTCGGCCAGGGCGGAGCCCTGGGCATAGCGGATGGTGCCGAGGCCGGGTGCCATGCGCAGCGCCGCCAGGGGCGTGTAGGCCTGAACCGCGGTACCGTGGTAGTTGGCCTCCAGCACGCCCAGCGCGTCGGCGTTGGGGCCCACCACGGCCAGGTTGGTTCCGGGCGCCAGCGGCAGCGCGTTGTTGCGGTTCTTCAGCAGCACGATGGACTTGCGCGCCGCCTCCAGCGCCAGGGCGCGGGCGTTCACGTCGTCGATACGCTCCGCGCCGATGTCGGCATAGGGATCGGTGGCGGCGAAGGCGCCCAGCCGGGCGCGGGCGGCCATGACGCGGCGGGCCGCCTGGTCCACCGCCCCTTCCGTCACCAGGCCCTGGCTGACGGCGGCGCCCAGGTCGGCATAGGCGTAGCGCCCGCCGCCACCGCAGTTGAGATCGGTGCCCGCCAACACGGCGGCAGCGGCCGAGGCGGCGTTGTCGGCGCGGTAATGGTGGAAGCGCGTCATGTCGTCCACGGCGTCGCAGTCCGACACGACGTAGCCCTTGAAGCCCCAATCCCGGCGCAGCCGGCCGTTCAGCAATTCCGGATCCGCGCAGACGGGGATGCCGTGCAGGGCGTTGTAGGCGCACATGATGGAGCCCACCTGCCCTTCCGTCACGGCGGCGCGGAAGGCCGGCAGGTAGGTCGCCTCCAGGTCATGGGGCGCCACGTCGATGTCGAAGGAATGCCGGCCCGCTTCCGGTCCGCTGTGCACGACAAAATGCTTGGCGGTGGCGATGGCCTTGGGATGGGCGGGATCCGGGCCCTGGATGCCCTGGATGAAGGCGACGCCCAGGCGTCCCGTCAGATAGGGGTCCTCGCCGTACGTCTCCTGCCCCCGGCCCCAGCGCGGATCGCGGAAGATGTTGATGTTGGGCGACCAGATGGTCAGGCCCTGGTAACGGTCGTGGTCCGCCTTGGCGCCGGCGGCCCCCCCTGCAACGTTGTACTTGGCCCGCGCCTCGGTGGAGACGGTATCACCCACCCGGCGCAGCAGGTCGGTGTCCCAGGTCGCGGCCAGCCCAATGGCCTGGGGAAAGACGGTGGCGTAGCCGGCACGGGCGACACCGTGCAGCCCCTCATTCCACCATTCATAGGCGGGCACGCCCAGGCGCGGTATGGCGGGGGCGGCACTTTGGATCTGGCCGATCTTCTCCGCCAGGGTCATGTGGTTGACCAGTGCGTCGGCATCGGACGGGGCGGCCCCGGTCTGGGACCAGGCGCCGGTGGGCAGGGCCAAAGCCAGCAACACCCCCCAAGCGGCCGCGCGGCCGCGCGCCAACCGCGCCCTCACGACCGGGGGCCCTTGGTGGCGCCGGCCAGCGAGCGCACGGACAGCGCCTGGCGCAGGGCCGCGATGTCGGCGGCGCTACGCACGGCCAGCGAGATCGTCTGGCCCGGCAACAGGTCAAAGGCGTTGTCCGACAGGCTGGCATCCCGGTCGCCGAACTCCACCCAGACGCCCCGGGCCAGGCGCTGCGCTTTGATCGTCAGGGTATAACCATCGGCGGCGGGCTGCAGGTCCGCGGTCAGCCCCGGATCCGCCAGGGCCAGGTCGATGGCGTCGGCGAAATAGACGATCTCACGCGACACCGGCTGGCCACCCTGCAGCAGTTCCACCACCGCAACGGTGCGGGCCGGATCGGCCCCCTTGAGCAGGGCGGCATCCTCGAAGGTGCCGACGTCCGTGCTGGACAGCGGCGCCAGGGTGACCGGCGTGGTCCGCTCCTGCCGCACGGTACCGTCCAGGTCCATGACCCGCAGGCGCCACTGCGCCGCCAGCGGCGCGGTCAGGTCTGACACCAGGTGGATGTCGGTCTTGCCGTTATGGCGCTGGGCCGCCGCCAGCAACGGGGCGTAGAAGCGGCGGGCATGGAACTGCAGCGCCTTCCACCGGCCGAAATAATCGATGCTGGACCAGGAGGCGCCCGGCCAGACGTCGTTCAGCTGCCAGTAGAGGGAGCCCATGCTGTGCGGGCGGGAGGCGCGCAGGTGTTCCGCCGCCATCTGGATGCCCTCCGCCTGCATCACCTGGCTGAGGTAGACGAAGGCGGCGAAGTCCTTGGGCTCGCCATAGTATTTGCGGATGTAGAACAGCAGGCGGTCATTGCCGTTGCCATTGGCGAACTTCTGGTGCGCCCGCATGACCGGCGAGTTCGGGCTGGCCAGGTCCTCGGCGTTGGCGAAGGCCCGGACGGTCCGCATCACGGGGAAGGATTGCAGGCCGTACTCGGACTGGAAGCGCGGCGTGGTGTCCAGGTAATCCTCCAGCGGGGCGGAACCGGACCACACCTTCCAGTAATGCTTGTCGCCGTCGTCCATGACATCGGCGGGGCCGTCGAAGTCGGTGCTGGGGGTACTGGCCCAATAGGGCACGCCGCCGGCATATTTGGTGACCACGCCACGCAGCACGTCACCAAACAGCACGGTCATGCCGGTGACGATGCGTTCCCGCTCCGCCGGCGCGATGCTGTCCTTGAACGTCTGGCGGTCGGGCCAGGATTCCCAGCCGGTTTGCACCTCGTTGTTGCCGCACCATAGGACGATGCTGGGGTGGTCGCGCAGGCGCTTCACCTGGTCCACCGCCTCGGCCCGGCTGCTTTCGCGGAAGGCCACGTCATAGGGGGTGATGGCGCCGCCGAACATGAAGTCCTGCCACACCATGATGCCCATCTCGTCCGCCAGGTCGTAGAAGGCGTCGTCCTGGTAGTGGCCGCCACCCCACATGCGCAGCATGTTCATGTTGGCGTCACGGGCGGATTGCAGCAGGGCGCGGGCGGCTTCGGCCGGCACCCGGCTGGGGAAGCTGTCCATGGGGATGAGGTTGGCGCCCTTGGCGAAAACGGGGATGCCGTTCACCACGAACTCGAAGCTCTTGCCCCACTGGTCAGGCGCACGGCGCAGTTCCACCTGGCGCAGGCCGGTGCGGCGCGCCGTGGTCGCCACCACCTCCGCCCCATCGCTGATCGTCGCCTTGAAGGTGTAGAGGTCGGGCGCACCATAGCCCACCGGATACCACAGGTGCGGATGATCGATGCGTAGCGGCAGGCTGACCTGGTTGGTGCCGGCGTCCAGCGTCACGTCCTGCGTCACGGCGGGAAGGGCCGTGCCGTCCGGCGCCGTGGGCGTCACGGTGATGCGCACACTGCCGGTATGGTCGGCGGTGATCTCGAACTCCGCCCGCACGCTGGCGGCGCTGGAGTCCACCCTTTGCTGGGCGATGTGGAAGTCTGCCAGGCGGGGGCCGTTCCAGGCCTCCAGCCGCACCGGCCGCCAGATGCCCAGGGTGACGTAGCGCGGGCCCCAGTCCCAGCCATACTGGTAATTAGCCTTGCGCACGTAATTCGACGTCTGCTTGCCCACGGGCTCGTCACCGAAGGCGCTGTCGAACTCACCCGGCAGGGCGTAGGGCTGCTTCAGCAGCCAGGGCTGCAGCTTGGCGATGGGGGAATGCAGCGCCACCGACAGGGTGTTCGCGCCGGGTTGCAGGGCCTGCTTCACCGGCACGCGCCAGCGGCGGAACATGTTGTCGGCCGACAACAGCGGTTTGCCGTTCAAGCTGACGTCGGCGAAGGTGTCCAGCCCCTCGAAAACCAGGTCCACATGGTCGTGGCGCAGCGTCGCCTCATCCACCGACAGGGTGGTGCGGTAGTCCCAATCGGCCAGGCCGATCCACTGCAGGCCGGCCTCGGCGTCACGATAGAACGGGTCGCCGATGCGGCCCAGGGCCAACAGGTCGGTCTGCACCGCGCCTGGCACGGTGGCGGCCCGCCACTGCGTCTCCCCCCATGGGCCTTGGCGGCCGGATCCTGCGGCGCTAGGCGGAAAGTCCAGCCCTGGTCCAGGTCGCGCGTCACCACCGCCGCCGACGCGAGGCCGGGCGCCGCCAGGGCCAATGCCAGGACCAATGCCAGGGACTGCGGGCGGTGAAGGGCACGGGACATGGGGAATTTCCTCTGATTCGGCATCAGCTTACTCATGGGGCGGCCCGCAGGCTGACGCTTCCTATGGCATATAGCGGACCTTGGATAGGTGCCGTGTACATCAGGCATAGGTCACGCTGCCCCGTGGTGGCGGGCAGGCGGGCGGTCAGGGGGAACTGCTGGGGTGCTGTCGCCGGGGACGGCAGCGGCACCGTCGCGGCGACCGGCCCGTCGCAGCCGTCCACGTGCACCACCAGTTCCCCGTTGGGGGTGTTGGCCGGATGGCTGCGCACCTTCACCGCGTCGTGGGCCAGGCCATAATTGCGCGCCAGGCGGGCCGCGTTCACCGTCAGGGTGGTGACGCCGTCCAGGCGGGCCTTGGGATAGACCCAGCAGGCGTCGAACAGGTTGACGTTGAACACGGGGCCCTTGGTCGTGGCGTCGGGCGTCAGCGGGATGCGCAGGCCCATTTCCCCCTGCGGGCAGGCCTGAAGCTCTCCACTTTGCCGGGTGCGCAGCGCCTCGGCCGTCAGGTCATAGCGGCGGGGGGCGGCCAGCACCTGGCCGGCGTCGCTGAACACCATGGCGTTCAGGGTGGCCGGCAGGGTCAGGTGCAACGGCGCCTCATAGCGGGTCGAGGCGCTGGTCGGCGTGCTGCCGTCCGTGGTGTAGCGGATGGTGCCCACACCCGCCTGGTTGGACAGGGCCACCGTGGCCGTGCCGGCGGCGAGCGCCGCGTTGGCGCCGCCCTCCACGGTGAAGTCGACGGCGAAGGCGCTGTCGGCGGCGTCCACGCCCAGGTGGCGATAGCGGGCGAGCTGCGCCGGCAGCCGATCCAGGAAGCCCCGCCAGTCGCGTTTGTCCTTCGGGGACCACAGGCCTTCAGCGAGGGCGTCGATGCGGGGATAGACGGCGTGGGTCACATGCCACGGCGTCATCATGTATTCGGTCCAGACGTTGGCCTGGCCGCCCAGCACATGATGGGCCTGTTCGGCGCTCAGTTCCGCCGGCATGGCGTCGTAGGCGTAGATGTCGGACAGGGTGACGATGGCCAGGCGCCCCGCCGGTTCGTCATCGCGGCGGCTTTGCAGGCTGTCCAGGTACAGGGTGGGGGCCGGCGACAGGATCACGTCATGGTCCATGCGCGCGGCGTCCACCGCCCCCTTGATGCCCCGCCAGGACATGATGGTGGCCGTGGGCGGGATACCGCCCTCCAGGATCTCGTCCCAGCCGATCATGCGCCGGCCGTGGGCCGCCAGATATTGGCCAACCCGTTCGATGAACCAGGTTTGCAGGGCGTTCTCATCCTTCAGGCCTAGCGTGCGCATGCGCGCCTGGACCTTGGGCGAAGACTTCCACTCGTCCTTCAGCGCCTCATCACCACCGACATGGATGTAGGTGGAGGGGAACAGGGCCATCACCTCGTCCAGCACGGTCTGGATGAAAGTGAAGCTGGGCTCATCGACATTGAACAGGTAGGGGTTCACCCCCCAGTCCACCGCCACGGCGGGCCGGGCGCCGGTGACGCCGATCTTGGGGTAGGAGGCCATGACCGCCTGGGCGTGGCCGGGCATGTCGATCTCGGGCACGATGGTGATGTGCCGGGCGGCGGCATAGGCGACCAGGTCGCGGATCTGGTCCTGGGTATAGAACCCGCCATAGGGCGTCGTGGATTGTCCGGAAACGACGCTGGGCGGTGTGCGCCAGGCGCCGACCTTGGTCAGTTCCGGGTAATGCTTGATCTCCAGCCGCCAGCCTTGGTCATCGGTGAGATGAAGGTGCAGGCGGTTCAGCTTGTGCGCCGCCATCTGGTCAATCAGAGCCTTGACGCTGTCCAGCGGCTGGAAGTGACGGGCCACGTCCAGCATCATGCCGCGCCAGGAAAAGCGCGGCCAGTCACGGATTTCCTGCGCCGCTATGGTCACCGGTCCCTGGTCCGCCCCGGGTGCGGCCTCCGGCGTCAGCAGTTGGGCCAGGGACATGGCACCATAATAGAGACCGGCCTCATCCCGGGCGGTGATGTGGGCACCGCTGGGCGTCACCTCCAGGGTGTAGCCTTCCGCCTGCGTCACCGGCGCATCGGCCTGAAGGGCCAGGGTGATGGCGGCCCCCTGGCGGCCCTCCCGCACCATCAGGTCCAGCCCGCGCACGCGGCGGACCAGATCGGCCAGTTGCAGGGCGGCGAACCGGGCCTGGGCGTCGCCGGCGGGAACGGCGATGACCGCCCCCGCCGACAGGGTGAAGGTGCCCTGCCCTGGATTGACTTGGGCCGCGAGGGGAATCAAGGGCGGCGGTGCCGCTTCCGCGGCGGATGCCATCAAGGGTGCGGCCCCTTGGGCGCCCAGAGCAACACCCAAGGCCATGGCCAGGACCGCCGTCGTGGTCCGCTTCCCCAGTCCCCTCACACCCATCCCCTTTCGTGCGTCAGCGCTGCGACTTGGGCAACTCGTCCCAAACCTTGGGATCTTCAGACCCCAGGACCCAGGAGCAGAAGCCTTCCAGACCGTATTCCTTCACCAGGGCATAGCGGTCGTGGAAGCTGCGGGCTTCGGGCATGAACACCCATTCCCGCATCTGGTCGCGGTAGAAGTAATAGAAAGCCTCGTGCTCCACCGGATCCCACTGGATCTGCGCGCCATACTGCTTGGCCTGCGGGATGGACTCATCAGCATCGAAATAGGCGCCGGCGATGTTGGACGCCTCGGTCCCGTCCGGCTTCACCGGATTGTCGGTGTACCAGCGGTAACCGTAGAGCGGGATGCCCAGAGACAGCTTTTCCTTGGGAATGAACTGCAGCGCGTACTTCAGGTGCTCCATGACCCAAGGCATGCCGGCGACGGGGCCGGGCACGGTCCAGCGGGTGTGCTCGTCATAGGTCATCAGGCAGAACAGGTCGACGGCGTCGCCGATGGCCTTGTAGTCGAACGCGCCGCGCCAGAATTCCCACATCCATTTGGAGAAGGGGCCGCGGCCGGCATGGCCCGGCGCGTTGGGCACGACGGCGATGGACAGCTTCAGGCCGGCGCCGTGCAGGGCGGTCGCCGTCTGCTTGATCAGCAGGGTGAAGGCGTCGCGGTCGGTCCAGGCGATATTCTCGAAATCGAACTGATAGCCGATCAGGCCGTGTTCCTTGGCCTGCTGCAACAGCGAGGCGATCATGGCCTTCTTGGCCGTCTCGCTGGTGATCAGCTCATGGAACTTCTGCTTGTCCACCGGCGAGATGATGGGCATCACCGGCACCTTGTTCTCGTGCGCCAGCTTCAGCACATAGGGGTTGGGCTGCCCATACACCAGGCCGTTCTGGTCGACGCCGTACCAGGTGGGAACCAGCAGGTCGATCTTGTCGATGTGCTGCTCGAACGAGTTAATCGATTTCTGGGTTTCCATCATATAGAACAGCGCCGTCGGCGCCTTAGCCCCAGTGGCTGCCCCAGCGGCGAGCGCCACGGAAGACGTGCAGGCCATCGCCATCATGGACAGGCCGACGGCCAGCGTTCCCAACAGACGTTTCATGAAATCTCCTTGATCAGCTTCGCGGCCGGGGATCAGCCTCGCGGGCGGCCTTTGGCCGTGCCCGCTCAGTGCATCTCGATGCGGTAAACGTAGGCGGCGACGGCGCCCTCCCCGCCCTCGTCGGGGCGCTTGGGCAGCGTCAGGTGCAGGCCGTCGGCCTCCTGGCGGACGTTCACGGGAGTGCCGCCCTGGGCGCCCAGCAGGGTCACGGTCTTCACCGCGTCATCCGCCTTCAGGCTGTGGATCACCACCTCGCCTTCCGCCGGCCAGCCCAGCTCGATGGCGTACAGCGTCCCGCCCTTGGTGGTGAAGCGGAAGTCCTGCGCCGTGTAGGGCTTGGTCTTGGTTTCCTGGAAGGAGCCGCTGGCCACCTCGGTGGGGCCTTCGCCAAACTGGCGCCACGGGCGGGTGCCATAGATGGCCTCGCCATTCACCTTCAGCCAGGCGCCCATGGCCATCAGCGTGTCCTGCGCACCCTGCGGGATGCTGCCGTCGGCCCGCGGCCCGATGTTCAGCAGCAGGTTGCCGTTCTTGGACACGACGTCGGCCAGCAGGTGGATGAGCGCCTGAGGCGACTTATAGGTGTCATTCTCGACATAGCCCCAGCTGTCATTGCTGATGGACGTGCAGGTCTGCCACACGCGCGGCTGGATGCCCGGCAACTGGCCGCGTTCGATGTCCAGCACGCCGGCGCCCTCGGGGAAGGCGCCGATCTTGTAATTGACGATGGCGGAACCACCCAGCTTGGCCTGGGCGTTGTAGTAATAGGCCAGGAACTTCGGCAACGTGCTGCGGAACGCCGGGTGGCTGATCCACCAGTCGAAGTAGATGAGGTCGGGGTGGTAAAGGTCCACCAACTCCGCCGACCGGGCCAGCCAGTTGCTGAGCCAGGCCTGCGAGACCGGCGTGAAGTCGCCGAACACATCGGCGTCGTCGGTGCCCTTCTCCTTCACGCGCAGTTGCGCCGGGCCGTAGAAGTCGGCGTAGCGCGGATCGTTCACGTCCGACGGGATCTTGCGCCCCTCGTCGAAGAACCAGTCATGCTCCGCCCGGTGGGATGATAGGCCGAGGTGCAGGCCCTGGGCCCGTACCGCCCGGGCCAACTCGCCGATCAGGTCGCGCTTGGGGCCCATGCGCACGGACGACCAATCCGACAGCTTGGTATCGTATAGGGCGAAGCCGTCGTGATGCTCCGCCACCGGCACCACATATTGGGCGCCGGCCGCGCGGAACAGGCTGGCCCAGGCGCGCGGATCGTACTTCTCCGCCTTGAACAGGGGGATGAAGTCCTTGTAGCCGAACTTGTCCTGGGGCCCGAAGGTCTTGATGTGGTGTTCGTATTCCTTGGTGCCCTTGGTGTACATGAGGCGCGAGTACCATTCGCTGCCAAAGGCGGGAACGGAGTAGAGCCCCCAATGGATGAAGATGCCGAACTTGGCATCGGCATACCACTGCGGCACCTGATAGGCCTTCAGCGACGCCCAGTCGGGACGGAAGGGACCCTGCGCGTCGCCCTCGTCCACCTGCTTCAATTCCGCAGCAATCTCCGGCACATGCTTCGCGCCGCGCTTTTCCCACTGCGCATCGATCTGCGCCGGGGATAGGGACGCGGTCGGGGCGGTCGGGGCGGTCGCCGGCTGCGGCGAAGCGGCGAGGGCCGCGGTGGCCGGTGGCAGCGCCAACGCCGCCGCCAGCAGGCCGGCCCTGATCCGCGTATGGATCAGGCGTCGGGAAGAGGGGCGGGTCATGTTTTGCCTCCGGTTTTGGGTTTTGTTGGATGGGAGTGGCGTGCCGCTCAGCCACAGGGCCGGGCACGGCCCAGGGCGCGAGGCCGCTGGCCTTGCGCCCCGGCCGTCGGGCCACTGTAGACCATCAAGGGGAAGGAGGGGAATGGACGGCCGTCGGTCATGCCGGCCCGCCGGATAAGGGCGTCAAGCCCGAGAGTGGCGGCCGCAAGGCCAAACCCGCCCTTTGTTCCTAATCCCATGACCCTCAGGCTCCCCTGCCGTTGGCCCCGCCAAAAGGCGGGGATAGAGAAGGACCCATGCCTATCGTGGACAACCGCCCACAGGCTATTCTGCCAGGTATTTTCTTTAATTTAAAAAAGAATGGGCCGCCGCCAAAGCACGGGCGGCGGCCCAGGGGGAGGAAGGATTACATCTTGTAGGACATGTTGATCGAGTAGACGCTGCCGTTCTTGTAGTAACCGATCGGCGCCGCCTTGGTGTTGTTGTACCAGTAGTACATCTCATCCAGCAGGTTGGACGCGTTGAGGGTGACCTGCATGTGCTCGTCGATGCTGTACGTGGTCGAGAAGTCCAACTGCATGTAAGAGTCGACCATGTTACGCGAGTCCAGGCGGCCGATGCTGGTGAAGTACGGCGAACGCCAGCCTAGGCTCACGCGGGCCTGGATCGGGCCCTGTTCATAGTACGGGATGAAGTTGAAGGTGTGCCGCGACAGGTACGGCATGTTGATGTTGGCGCTGCCGGTATCGGCGATGGAGTAGGTGTAGTTGGCCTGGACGCCGAAGCCGTAAGCGATGTTCGTCTGATACATCGCCGCGAAGCCCTTGACGTTGGCATCGGAGTAGTTGACCGGCGTCGACACGCTGTAAACCGCCGTGCCGCCATGGGTGTTGTCCTGCAGCACCATGTCGGTCGCCGTGTTGACGATGTAGGACGAAATCTGCCGGAAGAAGAACTCACCCGAAACCAGCGAGTCCTTGTTGAAGTACCACTCGGCCGAAACGTCGTAGTTGTTGGACTCGTAGGGCTTCAGGTTCGGATTGCCGCCGCTGGCGGTGTGCTGGGTATCGTCCTTGGAGAAGGCACCGGCCATGTCGGCGTAGCGCGGACGGGCGATCACCTTGGCGGCACCGAAGCGAACGATGATATCGTCGGCCACGTCGTAGGCGAAGTTGAACGTCGGCAGGAAGCGGCCATAGCGGCTGGTCTGGGTCACGCCATAGGGGTCGCTGGCCCCGTTGTCGTATTCCCAATACTTGATGTCGTCGGCGGTGTGGACATAACGGACACCGACATTGCCGCGGTACTTTTCACCGGCGAAGTTGACCTGGGTGTAAGCAGCGCTGTTCTGCTCCGTCACCTTGTACTCGGAACCGAAGTCCCGGTAGTAGGTGGTGTTCAGGCCCTTCAGGTAGTTGATCACCGCGTCCTGGCTGATGGTGTAGAAGTTCAGCCAGTCACCCGAGGCGTTCAGGCCATCGAACAGGCCGCTCGGCACCTGGGAACCGCCCAACTGGGCCAGCGTCGTGCTGCCGTTGGAATAGGTGCGGCTGCCATAGGCGCGGACCGTGTTCATATGGTCGGTGTACTTGACGCCGGCCTGAATGGTGGTGATGGGACCCCAGTTGATGTCGTGGGTCACATCCATCTGGCCGTAGGCCTCGGAGTCGGCGTTCAGCTGGGCGGCGATGCCGCCAACCTGCTTGCCGGTGCCGTTGGTGGCCATGTTGTCCATGGACGACGAGCCGTCGGTCGAGGTCACGTTGGTGTGCGTGCCGTCGTACGAGAAGCTGTACGGCGTGGAAGAATAGAACGACAGCAGGTATTCCGGGTCCTTACCACCGAAAGCGCGGGTGTAGCCCACGTCGGTGTAGACCTTCCAATCCTTGGTCGGCGTCCAGGTGCCGGCCAGGTTGACACGGGCCGTCTGCACCGTGGTCTTGCGGTAGTTCGTGTCCAACTCGGTGTAGGCGCCGTTGCCCAGCGAGGCGCTGGTGATCAGGCCGTTGTTGATGGTCACGGCGTTGAACAGGTTGGTGCTGGCCGCCGGGTAGATGAAACGCGACTGGCTGAAGTTGTTGTAGACGCCGTGGATGAACAGGCCGGACAGGTTCAGGTCGATCGTGTCGGTCGGCTCGTACTGGATGGCACCCTGCAGGCCCTCACGCTCACGGGTCTGCTTGAAATAGGCGGCGTTGATACCGGCCGGGAAAGTGGCGTTGGCCAGGCTGCCGCTGCCCGTCACCGTCGGGTTGGAGGTGATGGTGCTGCCCTTCTGGTAGCCGAAGAACTCGATACCGGCGCGCGACAGGTCCTGCTTGTCATAGGTGCCGGCGACCATCACACCGAAGTTGCTGGCCGGATTCTTCCAGCTGTACAGCAAGGAACCGCGTGGGTTACCCAGCTCAGACCGGGTGTTGTACGAATAGCCGACCGAGCCGCGCATGGTGTTGGCGTCCAAATCCAACGGCTTGCGCGTGTGGATGATGACGGTGCCGCCCAGGCTGCCTTCGTCGATGCGAGCTTCAGTGGACTTGTACACTTCGGCCTGGTCGATGATTTCCGGCGACAGCAGGCTGTAGTTGAACGTGCGGCTGTTCGGGTCGTTGGGGTTACCGCCCCAGTCGGCCGAGGCGATGGTCTGGCCATCGACCAGGATGCGGTTCAGCGCCGGGTCGGTGCCCAGAATGCTGATCTTTTCACCTTCGCCAAACTGATGGTCAACACTGATGCCGGGCAGGTGGGACAGCGATTCCGCGACGTTGGTGTCGGGGAACTTGCCCACGCCTTCGGCGGAGATGACGTCAACGATGGCATTCGCCTGGCGCTTCACTTCAATGGAGCGCTCAAGGCTCTTACGAATACTGGTGACGACAATCTCTTGCAGCTCATCGTCAGGATTGGCGTCGGCCGCATAGGCCTGCGCTGCTATGAACGAACCCGTCCCCATGCTCATCAGCATGGTGGTAACCAAGGCGTATTTCTTAAATCCCATGATGTGGTTTCCCCTGCTGTGCTTTATTCTTGTAGATCCTGCCGATCTCTTGAATATCGCTTCGCTCCGTATCGGCAATACTGGAGGCGTTGTTACCGTAACCAAAGTGCCGCACAGCCTCCCCGGCGTCAATTTTTTTTTAATTTGCTTTCATAAATCCCGTTTTGGCGTGATTATAAGGCAACGGGTGATGGCGGAAGCGAGGAAATCCGGCAGGATGCGGACGGGACCGCTGAACCTGCCCAGGGCTGGCGGACGGCCATATCACACCCGACTCTGCCCCCTCTGAACACTGCCCCCAGTTGTTCCTTTCACGATCCCGGACCCTGATCACCGATTAAGGATGGCGCCCATGGCCTTTGTGAAACCGCCCCCCTCACCGAACCAGAATCGCGCCTCCATGGTGGTCATCGGCGTCCTGTTCTTCATTTTTGGTTTCGTCACCTGGCTGAATGGCCCGCTGATCACCTTCGTGAAGCTGGCCTTCAATCTCGATGACGTGAACGCCTTCCTGATCCCCATGGTCTTCTATCTGTCCTATTTCTTCCTGTCCCTGCCCTCCTCCTGGGTGCTGCGGCGGACAGGCATGAAGAAGGGCATGGGGTTCGGCTTGTTCGTCATGGCCATCGGCGCCGTCATTTTTGGCGAGTGCGCCACGATTCGGGTCTATCCCGGGGCGTTGACGGGGCTGTTCGTCATCGGTGCCGGCTTGTCGCTGCTGCAGACGGCCGCCAACCCCTACATCAGCATCCTGGGCCCCATCGACAGCGCCGCGCAGCGTATCGCCGTCATGGGCATCTGCAACAAGGTCGCCGGCATGTTGGCGCCGATCGTCATCGGCGCCCTGGTGCTGAGCGGCATCGACACCCTGGACCAGCAGGTCAAGGCGGCCCCGACGCCGGAAGCGCGGGAAATGCTGCTGTCCGCCTTCGCCGCGAAGATCCACATGCCCTATCTGGTCATGGCGGCGCTGCTGGCCGTGCTGGCGGTATGGGTCATCCGCTCGTCCCTGCCCGAGGTTTCGGCGGAGGCCAATGTTGGCGCCGACGACTCGGCCGGTGATGCCGCCCCCGCCCTGTCCCGCGCGCCGCACCTGTGGCTGGGCGTCCTGTGCCTCTTCCTCTATGTCGGTGTCGAGGTCATGGCCGGCGATGCCATCGGCACCTACGGTCACGGTTTCGATCTGCCGCTGGATGAGACCAAGTTCTTCACCTCCTTCACCCTCGCCGCGATGCTGGCGGGATACCTGGGTGGGCTGTTGCTCATTCCCAAGGTCCTGTCGCAGGAGCGCTATCTCGCCCTGTCGGCGATCCTGGGCGTGATCCTGACCGTCGCCGCCTTCGCCACCAGTGGATATGTCTCGGTTGGGTGCGTGGCGGCGCTGGGCTTCGCCAACGCCATGATGTGGCCCGCCATCTTCCCCCTGGGCATCCGTGGCCTGGGTCGGCGGACGGAGGTCGGGTCGGCCTTGATGATCATGGGTATCGCCGGCGGCGCCGTCTTGCCCCAGCTGTTCGTGCAGTTGAAACAGCACTATCCCTTCCAGGCGGTGTTCCTCGCGCTGATGGCGCCGGCCTATCTCTACATCCTGTTCTACGCGCTCTACGGCCACCGCGTCGGCCGCAAGGTCGTCGCCGAGGTCCCTTCCCTCGCCTGATCCCTCGTTCATTTCTGAAAATGCTCATGACACCCGATCGCTACTATCTAGGCGTCGACGGCGGCGGCACCAAATGCCGTGCCCGCCTGCGCGCCGCCGACGGCACCTTGCTGGGCGAGGGCCTGGGCGGCCCCGCTAACATCCGGCTGGGGCTGGATCGCGCCTGGTCCAGCATCCTGGAGGCCACGCACGCAGCCCTGGCCCAGGCCGGGCTGGACGCCAGCATCTTCCCCCGGCTGCATGTCGGCCTGGGTCTGGCCGGCATCGTGACGCCGACGGACAGCATACGGACCCGGGCCGCCGGCCCGGCGTTCGCCTGCCTCGCCGCCGAGACCGATGCGCACGCCGCCTGCCTGGGCGCCTTCTCCGGCCGGGATGGCGCCATTCTGATCGCCGGCACCGGCAGCGCCGGCTATGCCCTGATCGGCGGCCGGGGCCATGCGGTCGGCGGCTGGGGCTTCGAGGTGTCCGATGAGGGCAGCGGCGCCAGCATCGGGCGGGAGGCCATCCGCCTGGCGCTGCGGGCCCATGACAATCTGGCACCGGAAACCGGCCTGACCCGGCAAATCCGCGACCGCCTAGGCGGCACGCCGGCTGCCGTCGTCGGCTGGGTGAACGATGCGGGCCCTGCCGACTATGGCCGCCTGGCGCCCGATGTCCTGGCCCATGCCGCCAAGGGCGACGCCGTCGCCTGCTCCATCATCTCGGGCGCCGCGAAAGAGCTGGAAACCTACATCCGCCATCTGCACGCCCTGGGCGCCCCGAACCTGTGCCTGATGGGCGGGTTGTCGGCCCCCTTGACGCCGTGGCTCAGCCCCTGGGCCCGGTCCCTGCTGGTCGAACCGGAGGGGGACGCGCTGGAAGGCGCCCTGCTGATGGCCCGCCAAGCCGCCCCCCGCGACATAACCCAACGCCCAATCGCCAAGAGCGCCCTGCCATGAGCACGACCACCCCCCTGATGGCCCGTGAGGCCGCCGAAACCCCTGATGCGATGCGTCGTCAGATTGAGCGCTGCGCGCCCCTGTTCCAGGAACTGGGCGATCGCCTGCGCCGCTTGGCGCCGCGCTTCGTCGTCACCGGCGCGCGGGGCAGCAGCGACCATGCCGCGACCTATGGCAAATACCTGATCGAGACCCGGCTGGGCCTGCCCGTCGCCTCCATCGGTCCGTCGGTGGTGTCGCTGTACCAGACGCCCCTGCATCTGAAGGACTCGCTGTACGTCGCGGTGTCGCAATCGGGACGCAGCCCCGACCTGCTGCGCCTGACGGAAACGGCCAAGGCCGGCGGCGCGCTGACGGTCGCCTTCGTGAACGATGAGACGTCGCCGCTGTTCCAGATGGTGGACGTGGCCATTCCGTTGTGCGCCGGCCCGGAAAAAAGCGTCGCGGCCACCAAGTCCTATCTGACCTCGCTGTTCGCCTTCCTGCAGATGGTGGCGCATTGGCAGGCCGATCCGGTCCTGCTGGCCGCCGTGGCCAGCGCGCCCGAATGGATGGAAAAGGCGGCCGCGCTGGATTGGTACCCCGGCCTGTCACACCTGGCGACGGTCCGCGGCCTGTACATCACCGGTCGCGGCCTGGGCGCGGCGGCGGCCCAGGAAATGGCCTTGAAGTGCAAGGAGACCAGCCGTCTGCACGCCGACGCCTTCAGCGCGGCCGAGGTCATCCACGGCCCCCTGGCCCTGGTGGGGCCTGACTTCCCGGTGCTGGCGCTGACGCAGGATGACGCCACCCTGCCGCCGACCCTGGACGCCATCCGCCGCATGGTGAGCCTGGGCGCCACGGTACTCTCGACGGCCACCGACATTCCCGGCGTGGTGCCGCTGCCGACGGTGCCCGGCATCCCGGCGGAACTGGCCCCGCTGGCCTCGGTGCAGAGCTTCTACATGGGTATCCACCGCATCGCCACCGGGCGGGGCCTCAACCCGGATGTGCCGCCCAACCTGGCCAAGGTGACGGAGACCGTCTGACATGCGCCAACTTCTGACGGGGGCCCGCCTGTTCACCGGGGACGTGCTGCTGGACGGTCACGCCCTGCTGCTGGATGGTACCGACATCCTGGACATCGTGCCCGCCGTCGCCACCGTGGCGGGGGCGGCCCGGGTCACCCTGCCGGAAGGCAGCCTGCTGGCCCCTGGCTACATCGACACGCAGGTCAACGGCGGCGGCGGTGTGCTGTTCAATGACACGCCCACCGTCGCCGGCGCCCTGGCCATCGCGGCGGCGCATCGGCGCTTTGGCACCACGGCGCTGCTGCCGACCGTCATCACCGACGACCTCAACACCATGGTGTCCGCAGCGGAGGCTGCCGCCGAAGCCGCCACCGTGCCCGGCAGCGGCATCATCGGCGTTCACCTGGAAGGCCCCTTCCTGAGCGCCGCCCGGCGCGGTGTTCATAAGGAAAGCCATATCCGCCGCCCGAACGGGGTGGACCTGGACCGGCTGTGCGCCCTGCCCCGGCAATTCGGGGACCTGGGCCGGGTGCTGCTGACCTTGGCGCCGGAGCAGGTGGAGGATGCGGACATCGCCCGCCTGGTGCGGGCGGGCGTGGTGGTGGCCGGGGGCCATTCGGCCGCCAGCCATGAGCGCACGCAGGCGGCCGTGCGCGCCGGCCTGCGCGGCTTCACGCACCTGTTCAACGCCATGCCGCCCATCAACAACCGCTCGCCGGGCATCGCCCTCGCGGCGATGACCGCCAAGGACGCCTGGTGTGGCCTGATCGTCGATGGCATCCACGTCCATCCCGACCTGCTGGCCCTGGCCCTGGCCGTCAAGCCGCGGGGCAAGATGATGCTGGTCACCGACGCCATGCCGCCGACCGGAACGGACGCCATCAGCTTCACCCTGTATGGCGACCGCATACACCGCCGTGACGGCCGCTTGGTGACGGATGACGGCGTGCTGGCCGGCGCCGACATCGATATGGCGCAGGCGGTGCGCAACGCCATGAGCCTGCTGGGTCTTGATCTGGAAGAGGCCTTGCGCATGGCGTCTCTGTACCCGGCGCGCTTCCTTGGACTGGACGGGCGTTTGGGTCAGTTGGCCGCCGGCTTCCAGGCCGACCTGGTGCTGTTGGACGCCGACCAGCGGGTCCTGGACACCTGGGTGGCGGGGCAACGCGATGGCGGTATGACGTTAGCCTGACGCAACTCTCTGGCTAATTTTCTTCGCCCGCCCGCAAATGCGTCATTGTGTCTATGACAGCGGTGTCTCATCATGGGAACGAATAAACAATTAATTTGAAAAAGGGAACACGGCCGGATGCAGCCGCCCCTCAGCCCCCCACCTCCAGACCTTCACCCCACCCTGGGCGCCAGCCTTTCCGGCACGAACCTGGAGCGCGCCGGCGACCACAACCAGAGGGTGATGCTGCAGGCGATTCGCGTCAGCGGGCCGCTCACGCGCGCCGACCTTGGCCGGCTGACAGGGCTGACCCCCCCGGCCATCGCGAACATCACCCGGCGGTTGCTGAATGACGGCCTGATCCTGGAAGTGGGCCGCATGCAGGGCACCCGGGGGCAGCCGGCCATGCGCCTGGCCATCAACCCGGACGGCTGTTTCGCCATCGGCGTGAACGTGGATCGTGACAACGTCACCCTGGTGGTCCTGGACCTGCTGGGGCAGGTGCGCCACCGGGCCGTCCTGGAAGCGTGCTTCCCCTTGCCGGAGGCGGTCAGCGCCTTTTTCACGGCGCAGATGGACACGTTGACGCGGACCCAGGCTTTCCCCCTCAGCCGCATCATCGGCATTGGCGTTGCCCTGCCCGATGACCTCGGCCGGGTGAACCTGCCCAACCGTCCCAAGAGTTTCGAGGCCTGGAGCACGACGGATATCGCCGGCCTGTTCACCGCGGTCACGCCGCTGCCGGTTTTCGTGGAAAACGACGCCGCCGCCGCCGCCCTGGGCGAGCTTCAGTTCGGCTATGGCCTGCGCGACCCCAGCTTTTTCTATGTCCTGATCAACCAGGGCCTGGGTGGCGGCATGGTCATCGATGGCCACTACTTTCGGGGCGCCCAGGGACGCAGCGGCGAATTGGGCTTCCTGCCCATCGTCTCCCCCGCACCCAGGCCCGCACCCTGGAAGAGGCGGTTTCGCTGTCGGCGCTGTTTGCCTATCTCGCCGCCCGGGGCAGCATCGTCACCCGGCCGGAACAGTTGCTGGAACTGGACGACATCGGCCAACAGCTTCTGGCGGACTGGCTGGATTTGGCGGCCGAACTGCTGACCACGCCCATCGTTGCCGTCAGTTGCCTGGTGAACCCGGAGGCGGTGTTTTTCGGCGGACGCTTGCCGGCCCCGCTGATCGACCGCCTGGCGGCGATGATCAACGATCGGTTGCGGGCGCATTCCGGGGTCATTCCCGTCATCGTTCCCGTCCATCGCGCTGCCACGGCCACCGACGCCCCCGCGGTGGGGGCGGCGTTGCTGCCCTTCAACGACCGCCTTTTGCCCAGTCGCACAACTCTTATGAAAACGGCGGCCGAATGACGGCATTAATTATTTAATTTTACCTTTTTAATCGGTATGGTTCTTTCAACGGGCCGGAGCAAAGGCGCCGAACAGGGGCGACAGGCACAGCCTAATCTCTGTCATCTACCAGCAGCCTGCATGAGGGCTTACGCATGATTCAAATCGGGGTCGATTTTGGCGGCACGAAGATCGAGGCCGCCGCCCTGGATCTCAACGGCCGTTTCCTGTCGCGGCTGCGCGAGCCCAATCCTGGCAGCTACGACGCGGCCATCGCCACCATTTGCCGCCTGGTCAGCCGGGTCGAAGCGGAAGCGGGCGCGCAGGGCACGGTTGGCATCGGTGTCCCTGGCTCGATTTCGCCGCAGACCGGGCTCATGCGCAACGCCAATTCGGTTTGGCTGAACGGGCGCGTCTTCCACAGCGACGTTGCCGCCGCCCTGGGCCGTGAGGTCCGGGTTGCCAACGATGCCAACTGCCTGGCCCTGTCCGAGGCTGTCGACGGCGCTGCCGCCGGCGCGCGCATCGCCTTTGCCGTCATCCTCGGCACCGGGTGCGGCAGCGGGCTGGTGATCGATGGCCGCCTGATCGAGGGCGCCAACGGCCTGGCCGGTGAATTGGGCCACGTCTCCCTGCCCTGGCCCAAGGCCGATGAGGTGCCGGCGCCCGACTGCTGGTGCGGCAATAAGGGCTGCCTGGAAACCTGGGTGTCCGGCACGGGGTTGAGCCGGGAGTTCAAGGCGGTCACGGGGCGCAAACTGGACGCCGAGACCATCATCCAGAGCATGCGGCGCCACGAGCCGGACGCCGTCGCGGCCTTCGATCGATTCATCGACCGGCTGGGTCGCGGCTTGGCCTTGGTCAGCAACATCGTCGATCCGGACGTCTTCGTCTTTGGCGGCGGCCTGTCCAACGTCACCGAGATCTATGACCGGCTGGCCGGCGCCATCCGGCCCTATCTCTTCACCGACGTCTGGGAGGCGAAGCTGGTTCCGGCCCGCTGGGGTGATTCCTCCGGCGTGCGCGGCGCCGCGCGCCTGTGGGAACGCACGCTGTAATGGTGTCCCCTCGGCATTGGGCCGCGGTGGTGCTGGCCACCGTGGCCTTCGCCGTGTCCCACCCCATCCAAGGTGTTGCGCAGACGGTATCCCCCTTGGATCTGTCGGCGGCCGTTGTCGTGGCCCTGCGGGTCCAGGGGCCGGAGGCCGCCGCCGTTGACATGCTGGTGGATGAGGTGCGCAAGCGCACCGGCATCGCCTGGTCCCAGGTGTCGCCGTCCCAGGACCCGGCACCCATGGACGACGCACCCGTGCGCATTGTTATCACCCATGCCGCCGGCGCGACCAAGCCCGAGGGCTACAGCCTTCGGACCGAAAGCCATGGGCGGCAAACCACCCTGGTCATCGCCGGCAATGACAGCCGTGGCGTCCTGTTCGGCATCGGGCATGTCCTGCGCACGCTGAGCATGACGCCGGGCCATGTCGTCCTGGATCATCCGCTGAATCTGTCCACCAGCCCGGCGCAGCCGGTGCGCGGCCATCAGATCGGCTATCGCTTCAAGAACAATACCTATGACGCCTGGACGCTGGCGCAGTTCGAACAGCACATCCGCGACCTGGCGGTGTTCGGCACCAATGCCATCCAGCTAATCGCCCCGGCCTCGGACGATGAGCCGACCAGCCCCCTGTTTCCGGCCCCGGCCCTGGACACGACCCTGGGCATCGCCCGCCTGCTGGACAAGTACGGCCTGGATTGCGATCTCTATTACCCGGAGATGCGCGACAACTACGCCGACCCGGCGACGGTGGACCAGGAACTGGCCGCGTTCGAGGATCTGGTCCGGCGCTTTCCGCACATCCATGCCCTGTACGTGCCGGGCGGAGATCCGGGACATACGCCCCCCGCCCTGCTGTTCCCCCTGCTGGAACGGGAGGCGCGTATCCTGCGGCGCTATCATCCGGGCGCCCAGCTCTGGGTGTCCGCCCAGGGGTTCGACCAAGCGCACTATGAGGATTTCTATCGCCTGGTGGCCCAGCGCCCGGATTGGCTGACCGGGGTTTTCTTTGGACCTCAATCGCGCGATTCACTGCCGGTGCAGCGCGCCCGGGTGCCTCGCGTCTATCCCGTCCAATTCTATCCCGACATCGGCCACACCCTGCACGCCCAGTTCCCGGTGCCGCGGTGGGATCCCGCCTTCGCCCTGCTGGAGGGGCGGGAACCGGTCAATCCCCGCCCTGAGGCCCAGACGCTGATCTTCCGGCACTTCGCCGGGCTTACCGCCGGCTTCGTCACCTATTCGGAAGGGGTGAACGATGACGTCAACAAGGCGCTGTGGACGCGGCTGGGCTGGGATCCGACCACCCGACCCGAGGATATCCTGCGCGATTATGCGCGCTATTTCCTCGATGCCGGCGCGGGCGACCGGTTGGCCGCCTTGATCATGGGGTTGGAACGTGCCTGGGTGGGCCCCATCAAGGACAACGGCGGCATCGACGCCACCTTGCAGGGCTTCCAGGCCCTGGCGGGCCTGCCCGCGCTGACGGACAATTGGCGTTTCGAGTCCCTGCTCTATCGCGCCTATTACGATGCCTACGCCCGGGCCCGGGCCACGGCCGAAGGGAGTCGCGAGGCGCAGGCCCTGGCCCTGCTGGCCCAGGCGCCCGCGCGAGGCAGCCTGGACGCGATGGCGGCGGCCTCGGCAACGCTGGCACAGCCGGATGGGGCGGAGACCGGCCGCCTGCGAGACAAACTTTTTGACCTGGCGGGGCGTCTCTATGCCCATGTCGGCCTGCAACTGAGCGTCAGCCGCTATGGCGCGTCGGGAATCGAGCGCGGGGCCAACCTGGACCGCGTGGACACCAGCCTCAACGACCGCGTTTGGCTGACGCGGCAGTTCGAGGATATCACCCGCTTGCCGGATGAGGCCGCGCGACAGAAGCGGCTGGCGGAGATCGTCGCCTGGGCTCAGCCGGCGCCGGGCAGCCTGTATGACGACCTGGGCGATCCTTGGAAGGAGCCGCATCTGGTGCGGGGGCGGGACTATGCCCAGGACCCGGAACTCTACGACAGCGCCATTGACGGCATCGCCGACAAGATCCCCGACGACGGCTGGCGCCTGTCCTGGATCACCTATGCCGAGACGCTGTACGAACGGCCGATCCATCTGCGCTATCGGCATCTTGATCCCGCGCGCCAGTACACCCTGCGCGTGACCTATGCGGGCGAAGACTACGCCCTGCCCATGCGCTTGGTCGCCAACGGCCATATCGAGATCCACCCGCCCCTGGGCCGCCCGCGCAACCCGTCAACGCTGGAGTTCGACATTCCGCAGGCGGCGACCCGTGGCGGGACGCTGGACCTGGAATGGACGCGTCCGCCCGGCATGGGCGGCAGCGGCCGGGGACACCAGGTGGCGGAAACCTGGCTGATCCCCAAACCTTGACGATCTCCTGGCCCTGACGATCCCCAGGGCCTGACGTTCAGCGCGTCACCACGCCCAATTCCGCGAAGGCCACCTGGCCTTCACCGCCGGCGGTGCGGGTGATTTCCAGCCGAACGAAACGGCCCGGCCGCACCACCGGGAACATCACCCGTTGCTCGCTGGCATTGGCCGCGATGTTGGCGAACTCGCCCACCGCCGCAGGGCCCCAGTCCTTGCCATCCTCGCTGACCTGGATGCGATAGCCGGCGGGCGCCCCCACGCCCGGCGGACGCTGACCGGCCGGCAGCAGCGTGACGCCCTTCAACGGGCGCCGTTCGCCTAAATCCACGACGACGGAATGGGGTAAGGCGGCACCGCCGGTAACCCAGAGGCTGCCGGAATCGTCATCGATGATCGCCTCGGCACCCGGCGCCGTGGCCGACACGATCCGCCAGTCCGCCTTGGACACATCGAAGATCCGGCTGGCAACGGCGCTGCTGGCTCCGGTGCGCGGCAGATGGCACAGGGCCTGGACGATGCCGCCGTCCGGCAGGGGAAACGGATCCTGATAGAGGGGTGAGTGCGGGGTCGGAGTGGTGCCGTCGGTGGTGTAGTGCAGGGCGGCGCCCGGCAGGTCGCTGGACAGCGTGACCATGCCGCGGCGGTCACGGTGGATGGCCGGCTCTTCCACCAAGTCGGGCAGGCGGAACAGACCCACCTCGCGGATGGCCGGGCAGGCGTCGGCGTCCAGGATGCGCAACCGCAAGCGCGTCGTGGTCACCGGCGCCGGCAGGCGCACCAGGCGCTGACTGCCAATGGCGGTGTGGCGGGCCACCTCGACCCAGTCCGCCCGGTCGCCCTCCCAGATCTCCAGGGTGAAGGTGCCGATCCGCTGACCCAGCGGCAGGTACTCGCGCAGGCGGATGACGTCGAAAACGCGGGGTGCCGGCCACTCCAGCACCAGGTCGGCGGCCCTGATGCCGTCGGGGGGGCACCAATAAGTATCCGGCCGCCCATCCAGGACAGTGTCCGGGCCGAAGCCTGGGCCGCGCGTCGCGCTGGCCCGCGGCACGGCCCCCTTGGCCAAGTCCGTGCCGAAGGTCGCGCGCAGGGTATCGCCCCAGCCCGCCAGCATCGCGGCGTCATGATCGGGGATGCGGCCGCGCCGGTCGGGCGGCAGGTTCAGGATCAGGTTGGCGCCCCGGCCCACGGACTCGAAATACAGCCGCACCAGGCGGCCCACCGACTTCACGTCGGCATCCTCGCGGGCGTGCCAGAACCAGCCGGGACGCAGGGACACGTCGACCTCGGCCGGACGCCAGTGCGCCCCGCCCCGCACGCCATGCTCCCCGATCTCCTGGGTGTAGGGGGCGTCGCCCACGGTCGCCCAGCAGGGCTCGCCGGCGTAGCCTTCCTCATTTCCCACCCAGCGGGCGTCCGCCCCCCAAGGCCCATGAGAATCCCGGCCCCAGTTGCCCCAGACCACGGCGTCCGGCTGGTACTGCCGCACCAGGGCCCAGGTGTTGGTCCAGTCGTAATAGCTTTCGGCGTCGATGGAACGCTTCTCCCGCGCGCCGCCGTAATAGCCATCGCCGCCGTTGGCGCCGTCGAACCACATCTCGAACAGGGGGCCATAGCTGGTGAGCAGCTCGCGCAACTGGTTGCGGTAGTAGGTGATATAGGCCGGCCGGCCATATTCCGCATGATTGCGGTCCCACGGCGACAAGTAGAGCCCGAACCGCAGGCCCGCCCGATGGCAGGCCGCCGCCATTTCACCGACAATGTCACCCCGCCCATCCTTGTAGGGGCTGTTGCGGATGCAGTGCTCGGTATACCGGCTGGGCCACAGGCAAAAGCCGTCATGATGCTTGGCGGTCAGGATCAGGCCGGTCAGGCCCGCGGCCTTAGCGGATCCGACGATCTGGTCGGCGCTGAAATCGGTGGGGTTGAACAGGGCCGGCGACTCATCGCCATAGCCCCATTCCCGGTCGGTGAAGGTGTTGATGCTGAAATGGACGAAGGCGTAGGCGGCCATCTCATGCCACGCCAGTTGCCGCGCCGTGGGCACGGCCCCCCAGGGCCGGGGCGCCGGTACCGGCTGCGCGGCCAGGGCGCCCGGTCCCGCCAGCGACAGGACGCCGGTCGCCGCCCCACTGGCCAGAAGGGCACGGCGTGACGGCAAGGAACTGTGTGACATGAGCGCCCCCTGGACAGGCTTATCTTAATGAAAATGAATTAAATAAATCATGCCATGTCCAGGGGGCTGACGGAACGGCAAAAGCGTCTCAAGCGCTTGAGCCCGTGAAGGAGGGCGGCTGGTCGTCCTTGCCGGCGCCGAAGGCGGGGTTGGGCTTGGGCCCCATGGTGAATACCAGCCGCCCGCCCCGGACCAGGTCGGCATGCCGGATCCAGCTGCGGGTGTACGGCTTGCCTTGCCAGGTCACCGACTGGATATAGGGACTGTCGGGCGCGTTGCCGGCGGCCTCGATGGTCAGGGTCCGGCCCTCACCCACCGCCACCTCGACCCGGTCGAACAGGGGGGAGCCAAAGACGTAGATGGGCGTGACGGGGTCGACGGCGTATAGGCCCAGCGCGCTCATCAGGTACCAGGCGCTCATCTGGCCGCAATCCTCGTTGCCGGCCAGGCCATCCGGGTCCGCCCGGTACATGGTCTTCAGCAGGCTGCGCACCCGCGCCTGGGTCTTATGGTGGGCACCGGTATAGGCGTAGAGGTAAGCGATGTGGTGGCTGGGCTCGTTGCCATGGGCGTACTGGCCCACCAGGCCGGCGATGTCCGGCGGCGCGTCGTCCGGCAGGTCGGAACTGGTGGTGAACAGCTCATCCAGCTTGGCCTCGAATGCCGCCGGCCCACCGAACATGGCCATGTAGCCATAGATGTCGTGCTGGTTCAGGAAGGTCGCCTGCCAGGCGTTGCTCTCGGTGAAATCGCGCCACTTGCGGCTATGGCCCATACCGCGCGGGTCGAAGGCCTGCGCCCAGCTGCCGTCGGTGAAACGCGGGCGCATGAAGGTGACGTCGCGGTCGAACAGGGCGCGATAGTTCAGGGAACGCTGGCGCAAGGTCCGGGCCTCCTCCGTCGCGCCTGCCGCCTCGGCCAGCCGCGCGATCGCCCAGTCGTCATAGGCGTATTCCAGGGTCTTGCTGACCGCCTCTTCCACCGTGTCGCTGGGGATATAGCCCAGGCGCCGGTATTCCGGCAGGCCGCTGGTCTGGCCCTGGAACGCCTGTTTGCGGAAAATGGGCCAGGCGCGGGCGTAATCGACACCGGGAATGTCCTTGGCCGCGGCTTCGGCCAGCACCACGGCGGAATGCCAGCCGATCATGCAGCCCGTCTCGGTGCCCTGCAACGGCCAGACGGGCGGCCCGGCGGGGCTTTCCTCCGCCATGCGCACCAGGCCGCCGACGATGTCGCCCACGCGCCGGGGTGGCTGCGCCAGGGTGAACAGCGGATGCAGGGCGCGATAGGTGTCCCACAGTGAATAGGTGGAGTAGTTGTTGGCCCCGGCCGGCAACTGGCGCACGGTGCTGTCCATGGCGCGGTAGCGGCCGTCCACGTCGCTGAACAGGGTGGGCGCCAGCAGGGCGTGGTAGAGCGAGGTATAGAAAATCTTGAGGTCGGCGGCGTCGCCGCCTTTGGTGATCGCCAGGCGGCCCAGCTCCGCCTCCCACGCCGCTGTGGCCGCCGCGCGCACGCCGTCGAAATCCCAGCCGGGGATTTCAGCCTCAAGGTTGCGCAGGGCGCCGTCCACGTCGACGGCCGACAGTCCCACCTTGACCAACAGGGGGGCGGACGCGGCGTCGTGCAGGTCCAGCACGCATTTCAGCGCAGCGCCCTGCACCTCCCTAGCCCCCTCAGGCAGGGCGTGATCGTTGGTGTAGAGCCTTGCCCCGGCGAAGGGCCGTGACAGTTTCAGCGCGAAGTGGATGACGCGCCCCTGCCCCCACTGATGAACCTGGCGGCCGCCGACCAGCGTGTCGTTGCCCACCAGGCGCAACGTGGCGCCGGTGATGCGGGTGACCGAGCCGGCGGGGTCCTGGTAGCCGTGCGCCAGGTCGATGAGAAGGTGCGCCCCGTCCTTCCCCTTGGGAAAGCGATAGCGGTGCAGGCCCGCCCGCGCCGTGGCCGTCAGTTCGGCCTCGATGCCACTGTCTTTCAAACGTACACGGTAATAGCCGGGCGACGCCTGTTCATCGGCATGGTCGAAGGGCGCGCGGTAGCCCTCGCCCGGGGCCTCGGGCGTGCCGGGATCCAACCGCACCGGGCCCACCCTGGGGACCACCAGCACGTCCATCATGTCACCCACGCCCGTGCCGCTGAGATGGGTGTGGGAGAAGCCCAGGATGGTGGTGTCCTGGATGTGATAGCCGGAACAGGCGTCCCAGCCGGCAGTGTTGGTGTCGGGGCTCAACTGCACCATGCCGAAGGGGACGGTGGCGCCGGGGAAGGTATGGCCATGGCCACCGGTGCCGATGAAGGGGTCGACATGCCGGCAAAAGCCCCCGGCCGCCTTGGCGGCGGCGAAGGCGCCCGACACACCGCCCGCCAGCGGCACCAGGGCCGCCGTGGCGACGCCGCCCAGCAGGTCACGCCGTGTCATCATGGGAAAGGCCCTCCGTCATCGCTGGTTCAGATCGCGGATCACGCCGCCGATCAGACCCGCGCAGAATAGAAAAAGGTCCCGGTGATCGCCACCGGGACCCTTCATCTCAAAGCGGATCAGTAGCTGTACTTCATGCTGACCAGGATGGTCCGGCCCGTCTCCACCACGTCAGAGATGGCCAGGCTCGACTTGCCGATGTGCGACCAGTAGGACACGTCGTCGAACAGGTTGGCCACCGACAGGTCGGCCCGAACGCCGTAGCCGAAGTCGTAGCCGGCATGCAGATCCACCCGCTGGGACGACCGGACCCACAGGTCATCCCAGCTGCTGCCCAGGCCCAGGTAATCGTACTGGGCCACATAGGCACCGGTGTAGTGATAGATCAGGTCCAGGGTGAAGCCGTCCTTTTCATAGAAGGCCTCGATATTGGCCATCCATTCCGGGGCGTTCTGGATGCGCTCGTTCGGGTCCAGCCCCGCCGCCTTGGTGTTGACCGAGGTCCACTGCCGCGTGAGGTTGGCGCCGAGGCCGAAGCCATCGAAGGGCGCCGGCATGTCCTGGAACTTCTGCCGGGCGGACAGTTCGATGCCATAGACCTGACCATCCCCGCCGTTGGTGGGGTGGTGGAAGATCACAGAGCTGCTGTTGGTGACTGCCGAGTTGGTATAGGTGCTGCCGTTATCGTAGATGTAGTTCGACAGCTGCTTGGCATAACCCGCCACCATCAGGTTGCCGCCGTGGCCCGTGTCCCACTGGCCGGAGACGTCATAGTTGACGGCGGTGATGGCCTTCAGGTTGGGGTTGCCTTCGGTGATCGTGGTGACGCCGTTGGAAATGCTGGTCTGCGAGCCGCCGCCCAACTGCACGAAGGGCGGACGGGTGTAGCTGGTCCAGATGGCCGCGCGGTAGACGGAATCGTCGTTGGGCCGGTAATTGGCGAAGATGCTGGGCAGCGGCTCATTGTAGTGGGTGGAGTTATAGCCCCAATGCCCCGCCAGCTCGTTGCCATCGGCATCGTGCGGCGTGACCCAGAAGGTGTTGTGGATAGCCGTGTGCTCGAACCGGAAGCCGGGGATGACCTCCAGGTCGTTGAACTTAAGGTTGGCCAGGACATAGGCGGCCGACACCGCTTCCGTCCCCTTCTGGGTGTTGCAGTTCCAGTTGTTGACATACAGGCTGCTGCAGCTGTCTAGGTTGCTGGGGCTGGAATAGGTGTTGTAGAGGCGGAACAGGGCGGCCTGGTCGATCACCGGCACGGACCAATTGTAGACGCCCGGATAGACCGACGAATAATTGCCGCTGATGATGCCCAGCGAGCCGAAGGTGCGGCCGTCGCTGAAGTTGCCGTTGTACCAGTCGCGGTTGGTCACCTGGCGCTCGCTGTCCTGGTACTTCACGCCGAACTTGATGAAGTCCAGCGGACCGGCGTTCACGTCGTAGCGGACGTCCAATTTGCCACCGCCGCGCACCTGGCCGCTGTACTGTTCCGTCAGCTCGCCCCGGTCGCGCGCCGGCAGGCTGGCGACGTTGCCCAACTGCGAAATGATCTGTGAGCTGACCAGCGGATAGGGCAGGTCGTTCACATACGTCGCCAGCGTGCTGTTGCCGTAGGCGAAGCCGTTGCCGTCGTTCTGGGTGGAGCGGGTGGAGATTTCGATGTGGTTGGGGCGGTCATTGTCGCCCCAGCTGATGAAGGCGCTGGGGCTGACGGTCCAGTTGCCCCACTTCTTCTCACCACCCAGCTGCGCCGTCGCCAGATCGGAATATTCCGGGTTGGTCTCGTACCACAGGCGGGTGGACAGATATTGGATATTGGGTCGGTACAGGCTGGTGCTGCCGATCTGGTCATAGGTCACGTTCATGCCGACCAACTGGCTGAGCGTGCTGTTCTGTTCCGTCTGCGCCACGGCGTAGCCCAGGCGGAAGAAGGCGCTGGTGGTGTCGTCCGGTCGCCAGTCCAGCGAGACGTTGCCGCCGTAGCGCTCCGTATAGCCGGAGGAGACGCCGGCGTTGAAACCCGTGGTCTCCAGGTTCTTGGACGGGTCCAGGTTGCTGGGGTTGCTGCCGTCGGCGTTGGCCACGGCGAAGGCCCAGGCGTTGTCGCAGCAGGTGGACTCCATCACCGCGCCCATTTCGCTGTTGGCGTAATGGCGGATGTCGTAATAGGCGCTGACATAGACGCCGAACTGGTTGTCGCGGCCGAACTTACCCGCCGCCTCGCCCGCCAGGCCGTATCCCAGGCTGCTCTTGTTGTAGTCCTGCGCCCGTGTCTCAAGCCGGCCGCTGGCGGTGAAGCTGAACATCAGCGGCTGGTTGTAGTCGAAGGCCGTGGGCGTGCGGAAATCGACGGTGCCGCCGATGGCGTCGCCGTCCATGTCGGCCTTTGACGTCTTGTTGACGACGATGGTGCTCAGGCCCGAGGGAGGCAGCAGGCTCAACTGCACCTCGCGGCTGTAGGGCATGCCCTGGGCCACGTTGACGCCGTTGATCAGGTTGACGTTGTACTCGCCGTTCAGGCCGCGGATGGAGGTGAACATGCCCTCGCCGCGCGACGCGCCGTCGATGCCGCCCACGAAGGACTGGCCCGTGTTCATGACGTTCACGCCCGGCAGCAGGCCCAAGGCCTCCGCCACGTTGTGCACCGCCGTGTGTTCCAGGTCCGCCGCCGACATGACGTCGACCGTGTTGCTGGCGTTCATCTGCAGGCTGGAGGCCTGATAGCGGTTGGCCGCCACCACGATTTCCTCAAGCGCCGCGGAGTACGCCTCGAAACTGACCATGACCGAGCCATCCTTGGGCACGGTCACGCGGGTCGAACTGGTGTGCAGGCCGGCGCGCGCAGCCGTCACCATGTAGGTCCCTTCCGGCACGTTGGCCAGGGTGAAGGTACCGTCCTCACCCGAGGCGGTGGTGTAGGATGTACCGGGAATGGTGATGGCCGTGGCCGGCAGGGGCTTGCCCGTTGCCGGGTCCACGATCGTGCCCGTGATGCTACCCGCCATGGCCGGCAGCGAGAACGCCAACATCGTCGATCCCGCCAGCAGGCCAGCCCTGAATTTGCCCAGGCCCATGTCTTGCTCCCCGATTTTTGTGGAGCGGCGGCTGGCTCCCTGGGCACCCGCCCCGGGGAACACGGATTCAGCGCACCGTTCTAGCCACAAAGGAACGCCCGACGGGGAGCCAAGTCAATTCATTTTTTCTATTTTAACTATTTTTGATTTGAAAATTCTATTTCAAGCTGACGCGCATATGAAATTGGAATTCGGCGGGCGCGCAGATGGCCGATGGACCGTAGGGCGTCTCAAGCCCTGTTTGTTGAACACAGAGGGATAGGTCACCGGTCCATTCCAACCGCCGCTCACGCGGCCGGTGGGGCCCATGACTCATCACAGGCCCCCAGTCCCGTCAGGGTGCGGCCGGATAAACCAATTCCGGCGCCTGGCGGGCCTCCGCCAGTTGCCAGAGCATCTGGGCCAGGTCCGAGGGCTCGATCTCCGGGATCGCGAAGCCCGGCGGCAGATCGATCTTGATGTCACCCGAGATCAGCCCGGCATGCCAGGCGCTCTGCCGAATGACGGCGGAAAGGGTGAGCATGCCCACGTAGATGCCCTCATTGGCCAACTCGCCATGCAGCGAGTGGAGATAATTCCGCGCCGCGGCCAGGGCGGGTCCTGGGCCGCTCATGAAGGGCAGGCCAACGGCCGCCGATCCGCCCAGGGCAACGAGGATGGTGCCCGCTTTCGCCCGTCGCATGCCGGGCAGCACCGCCTGCACCGCGGCGACCAGGCCGTAAAGGAAAAGCTCTGTCTTCGCCTTGACGTCATCGGGCGCAAGGGAAAAGGCCGGAACGAACACCTCTGGCGCGCTGGGACCGTAATAGAGGGTCTCGATGTCTCCGAAGCGCGATTGGATATCGGCCATGGCCGCTGTGACCTCTACCGGATCCCGCAGATTGGCGGTGAAAGCGGCGGCCGTGATGCCCTCGCCGCTCAGCTGGGCCACCATCGCCTCCAGGGCGGCGGCCCGCCGAGCCACCAGGGCGACAGCATACCCCTGCTTCCCGTACGTGCGGGCCAGGGACGCGCCAAGGCCAGGGCCGGCGCCGAGAATGGCGATCGACTTCGTCATGATCATACCTCTGTGATTCCAGATGGCTTCTGAAGCCTGGATGGCACGGCGGCCTTACTCATCACCCGGGAGGGGCGCGAGCCTGCCCATTTCGCCCTTTTGGTAGCGGAGGATGGCGTCGTTGATTTGCGCCGGCGCGTTCATGATGAACGGACCGTGCATGACCACCGGGTCGGGCATCTCCAATCCGAGGAACACCAGCGCCTGGGCTGGCTTACGCGCCTGGACTGTCAGGGGGCCGTCATCGCCGTGCAGCGTCACGACGTCGGCGGCTGTCAACGCCATGGTGTCATGGCCGGCCCCTAGGCTGATCTCGCCGGACAGGACATAGACGACACAGACCTGGTCCGCCGCGAGGGGAAGGGTAAGCGTGGTGCGCAGGTTCAGGTCAAGGAGGGAAAAGGGCTCCCGCGGGATCATGGGGGAGACGACACCGCCGAACTCACCGACGACGATGCGCACCTGGTCGCCCGCATCGTTCCGCCACGCGGGCACCTCATGCCCATCCAGCCACAACACTCTGGGGGGTGCCAGTTTGTTGGCCGGGCGGGCATTCACGAAGAATTGCAATCCGTGGAGCGGTTGGCCGGGCTGGGTAGGCAGCTCATGGTGCAGCATGCCGCTGCCGGCCTCTGTCCAGACGATACCGCCGGGGCCGACCTGGACGTCATTGCCCAGGGAGTCCCGGCTGCGCAGACCGCCCTTGGAGTCTGGAAAGACATAGGTGACGGCCGAGAAGCCGGCGTGGGGATGGGGCGGGAATGGCCGGCCGCTAACCAGGAAGTCGTCCAGGACCATGACGGGGCAGCGGTCCCCCGCCGCCCCGTGCAGGTCGATCCCGCTCACCGAAAAATTGGGCCCGCCATGACGCGTCCTGACGCGACCCAAGGGGGAAATCCGGATGGGCATGGTATGCCTCGCCTCCGCTTTAGGCGACGAGTTTGAGGATTTCTGACTCCGCCGTCTGCAGGGCGCGCCGCTGGGCCTCCTCACCCAGGGCCAGGCCCTCGGCCCGGACGAAGGTGATGTCCGGGATGCCCAGGAACGTGAAGAAGGCCTGCAGATGCCCTTCCTGGTGGTCGAAGGCTGCATAGGGCGAGCCGGCGGAGAAAACGCCGCCCCGGGAAGAAACCACGATGACCTTGCGGCCGCCGCACAAGCCCTCGGGACCGTGGGCATCATAACGGAAGGTCTTGCCGGGAATGGCCAACCGGTCCAACCAGGCCTTCAACTGCGAGGGAATGCCAAAATTGTACATCGGCGCCCCGACGATGATGGTCTGCGCGGAAAGGAATTCCTCCGCCACGGAGGGATCGGTCTCACCCGATACCAAATGGGGCAACGGCGCGGCAGCCAGATCCCGCCGGATGATGGGTCGGGTCGGGTTCAGCGCGGCGAGATGGGCGACGGTGGAATGGCTGAGCGCACGGCTCACGCTCTTATCGCCATGTATACTGCTGTCGACATGGAGTATGGTCACAGATATGCCCCTTAGTTACACCAGATAACCTGGTTTCATTTCGATATCGGGTATATTGAGGGAACCAAATGGACGCACAAGACGGCACTTTCAGGTCACCGAGGCACACTGGGGGAACCGTGGGATTCAGGGGTGAGTCGTCCTGCCTGTTGGTCAGGGAGGTGCTGACCAGGGTTGGGGACAAATGGAGTGTCCTTGCCATCGTCATGCTGGGATCGGGCCCCAAGCGCTTCAGTGAACTGAAGCGCTGTATCGAAGGGATCTCGCAGCGCATGTTGACGCTGACATTGCGCAGTCTGGAGCGGGATGGGCTGATTACCCGCACGGTGTTCGCGACCGTGCCCCCCCGGGTGGACTATGCGCTGACGCCGTTGGGGGAGAACCTGCTGCACACGGTGACTCAACTGGCGGACTGGGCCAGCACCAATACCCCGGAGATCCTGCGGGCCCGGGCGCGGTTCGACCAGCGCGAAGCCGGGGCGGCGGTGACTCCCGATGTCGCGGTAAGGACGGCGGGGTGACCCCCTACCGCCGCATGATCCAGTCGTGCGCGGGGTCGTTGCGGAATATCCAGCGCCGTTCCGGACCCGCCATCACGTTGAGGTAATACAGGTCGTAGCCATGGGGGGCGCCCACGGGGTGGTAGCCGCGCGGCACCATGACCAGGTCGCCGTCCTGCACGCAGATGGTTTCGTCCAGGCTGCGGTCGTCGGTGTAGACGCGCTGGAAAGCGAAGCCCTGCGGCGGGTTCAGGCGGTGGTAATAGGTTTCCTCCAGCGCCGTCTCATGCCCGGCCTCCGCCGTGTCGTGCTTGTGCGGCGGATAGCTGGACCAGTGGCCGCCGGGGGTGATGACCTCCACCACCAGCAGGCTGTCCGCCGGCTTGCCCTCCGGCAGGATGTTGCGCACGTACCGGGTGTTGGTGCCCTGGCCGCGCACCTCACGGGGCATTTCCGTTTCCGGAATGACGCGGGCCTCGGCGGCCGCGTGTCCCGGAGCGGTGCAGACGGCCAATTCGACCGCATCCGTCGCCACCACGCGATAATCCTGGCCCGCCGGCACATAGACGGCACCTGGCGCCCTATCCTCGAACACGCTGGCGCGACCGCCGACGGGCCCCAGATCCAGCCCCGCCGCCGCCACCTGAGCGGTTCCCGACAGCACCACCAGGCAGGCCTCGCGCCCCGGCTCCACCGCGTCCAAGGCTTGGCCCGGGGCCAGCCGGTGCAGGCGGAAGCCGACGTGGGCCCAGCCGGCGCTTTGCGGCGTCACCTCCAGCACACGGCCGTTGGCGTCCGGCGCCTGGGGCCGCACCAGCAGCGGGGACGCGCTCATGACACCACCGCCAGGCCGGCACCGGCAGCCGCCTGTTGCAGGTGGCGCAAGCCCATCTCGCCATAGCGGCGCGGGTCGGCCTTGGCGGGATCCTGCTCCGCCTCGATGATGACCCAGCCGGCATAGCCGATATCGGCCAGGGCGCGCATGACGGCGCCATAGTCCAGGCGCCCGTCGCCGGGCACCGTGAACATGCCGTCCAGCACGCCGTCCAGGAAGCTGCCCCCCGGTCCATCAGGGCCTGGAACACCGGCTGGCGCACATCCTTGCAATGGACATGGGCCACGCGGGCCGGATGGGTGCGGATGACCTCCACCGCGTCGATGCCGCCCAGGGCGGCGTGGCCGGTATCCACCGTCAGGCCCACCGACGAGCCGGTGTGGGCCAGGAAGCGCGCCAGGTCCTCCGGCCGCTCCACCACCGTGCCCAGGTGATGGTGATAGGCGAAACGCAGCCCCTGCCCGGCGATGTAGTCGGCGACATCGGTCAGCCGCCGGCCGAAGGCGGCCCACCCGGCCTCATCCAGCCGGGGCGTTCGCGCCAGGGGCCGGGCACGGTCACCATGGATGGCGTTGCTGGTTTCGGCATGGACGAAAACGGTGCTGCCCATGGCCTTCAGCAGGGCCAGGTGCCCTTGCAGGGCGGCGATCTCCGCCTCAGCGTCGTGGGCCAGCAGGCCGCCGCTGTACCAGCCGCCCACCAGATCCAGGCCATGGCTGGCCAGCAAGGGCTTCAGCGCCCCGGGATCACGGGGGAATTTGCCCCCCAGTTCGATCCCGCTGAACCCGATGGCATGGGCATCGGCCAGCACCGTTTCCACCGGCGTCGCCCCGCCCAGCTCGGGCATGTCGTCGTTGATCCAGGCGATGGGGCTGACACCGAAGCGGATGGACCCGGGGCGGATGGACATGGGGGCTGCTCTCCCTAGCGTTGGTCTTTTGTTTTCTCGTCATAGGCGGCGCGGGCCGCACGCACGGACGGCCGCTCGGACACTTCCGGCACGGCCACATCCCACCAGGCGCCCCCTGCCGGGGTGGACACGGCCGGGTCGGTGTCGATGACGATGACGTGCACACCCCCACCCGTCCGCGCCTGGGCCAGGACCGCCTCCAGCCCCGCGATGTCCGCCACCTTGGTGGCCTGCGCGCCCAGGCTGGCCGCGTGGGCGGCGAAGTCGATGGCCGGCAGGGCCGTGTGGCGGGTGTCGGCCAGCAGGTTGTTGAAGGGCGCGCCACCGGTGGCGCGTTGCAGCCGGTTGATGCAGCCGAAGCCCCGGTTGTCCAGCACGGTGATGGTCAGCGACAGGCCCAGCATGACCGCCGTCGCGATCTCGGAATTCATCATGAGATAGCTGCCGTCACCCACCAGGACATGGACCTCGCGCTCCGGCTCCGCCAGCTTGACACCGAGGCCGCCGGCGATCTCATACCCCATGCAGGAATAGCCGTATTCCACATGGTAACCGCCGGGCCGCCGCACCCGCCAGAGCTTGTGCAGTTCCCCGGGCAGGCCGCCGGCGGCGCAAACCACGACAGCGTCGGGCGCCGCCTGGCGCCAGACCGCGCCCAGCACCTGGGCATCGGTGGGCAGGGCCGCGCCCCCGTCTTTCGGGGCCGCCGTGGCCGCCTGCCAAGCCTCATCCCAGGCCAAGGCCGGCGCCGCCAGGGACCGCGCCCAATCGGCCGGCACCCGCCACCCGGCCAGCAGCGGCGCCAGCCCGGCCAGCACGGCGGCGGCGTCACCCACCACGCCCACGGCCCCCTGCTTGGCCGCGTCATGGGCCGACACATTGACCTGGACCAAGGTGCGCTCCGTTCCCTGGAACAGGGCGCGGGACCCGGTGGTGAAATCCTGGAGGCGGGTGCCGATGCCGATGACCAGATCCGCCTGGGCCGCCGCCGCGTTGGCCACCCCGGTGCCGGTCACGCCGATGGCGCCCAGGTTGCATGGATGGTCCCAGGTCAGCGCGCCCTTGCCGGCCTGCGTCTCCGCCACCGGGATGCCGGTGGCCGCCGCCAGGTCCGCCAGCAGGGTTTCGGCCCCGGCATACAGCACGCCGCCGCCGGCGATGATCAGCGGCCGGCGCGCGGCACGGATGCGCACCACCAGGTCGGCCAGGTCATAGGGGTCGGCCGGCGCGCGGCGGATGCGCCATAGGCGGGGGGCGAAGAAATCCTCGGGATAGTCCCAGGCCTCCGCCTGCACATCCTGGCAGAAGGCCAGGGTGACAGGGCCGCAGGCCGCCGGGTCGGTCAGGATGGCCATGGCCTTGGGCAGCGCGTCCAGGATCTGTTCCGGCCGCGTCAGCCGGTCGAAATAGCGCGACACCGGCCGGAAGCAATCATTGGCCGACACGGTGCCGTCGCCAAAGTCCTCGATCTGCTGCAGCACCGGGTCCGGCCGGCGGCTGGCATAGACGTCGCCGGGCAGGAACAGCACCGGCAGGCGATTGACATGCGCCAACGCCGCCGCCGTCACCATGTTGGTGGCGCCAGGACCGATGGAGGTGGTGCAGACCATGGCCCGCCGGCGCCGCGCCTGCTTGGCGTAGGCGATGGCGGCATGGGCCATGCCCTGCTCATTATGGGCGCGGTAGGTGGGCAGCACATCCTGGCTGGCCTGCAGCGCCTCCCCCAACCCGGCCACGTTGCCATGGCCGAAGATGGCCCAGCAGCCGGCGAAGTATGGCACCGGCCCGCCGTGCCCATCCACCTGCTGCGCCACCAGATAGCGGACGGTCGCCTGGGCGGCCGTCAGGCGCCGCCGTGCGCCGGTCACGCCGCCCGCCCGCCCATGGCGGCGGCGCGGGCCTGCCGCCAGGCATCGACCAGGGTCTTCAGCTTGCCCGCCATCATGGCCACCACCTCATCCTCATCCAGCCGGTTGGCAAGCCAGCCGCGCGCGGCATCATAGAAGATGGTGCGCCCGACGGCGAAGCCCTTCACGATGCCGAACGGGGCGGCGGCCTGGAAGGAGGCCAGCAGCTCCTCCTCCGGCGCGGACAGGCCCAGCAGGACCACGCCGCGGCAATAGGGGTCGTTCTCCAGCACCGCCGCCTCGATGTTGCGCCAGGCGTTGGGGTCCGCCACCGGCTCCAACTTCCACCAATCGGGCTTCACCCCGATGGCGTAGAAGCGCCGGATGGCCCGCGCCACCGTCGTGGCGTCGACCGGCAATCCCGCCGGGACGATCACTTCGGCCAGCATCTCATGCCGCGTCTTGCGGCAGGCGTCGAACAGGCGCAGCAACTGCCGCTCCTGCCGCTCCCGCAAATCCTCCGGATCATCCGGGTGGTAGAAGACCAGGCATTTGACGACATGGGACAAGGGCCATTCCGTCAGTTCGGTGGCCACGTCGGCGGAGCTTTCGAACACCACCGGGCGGGACTTCGGCTCCTCGATGGGGCGGCCGATCCAATAAGGGGCGTCGGCGGCGCTGGCCAGCGCATCGAAGCCGTACCGGCCGTCCAGCAGCAGGCCGAAGCGGTCATCGCCGCCGGCCACCCGCTCCACCGCCCTCAGGGCCAGGGCCTTGAACTGGGGAATGCGGGCGGGATCGGCATCCAGCTCCCGCGCCAGATCCTCGAACTGGCTGCGGTGGTCCACAGCCAGGACGGTCAGTTCGTCATATCGGTGCCGACGGGTGGTGGCCCAATGGATGTGTTCCAGCTCAGCGCTATCCCGCAGGCGGCGGGGTAGGCTGGGCTGGGCCAGGAACCATTCCAGTTCCGGCCAGGTGGGCATGGCCGGGGCGCAGCCATGGCGGGAAACAACGATGGCACCGCAGGCGTTGCCCCAGGCGCAGCACCGTTCCAAGGGTTCATCCCGCAGCCAGCCGCGCAGGAAGCCCGCCATGAAGGCATCGCCCGCACCCAGGACGTTGAATACCTCGACCGGATAGCCGGGGACCACCAGCCCGTCGGTCACCGCGCCCGGGATGGCCCCGGGGAAGGCCACACAGCCATCCGCCCCGCGCTTGCAGACGATGACGGCGTTGGTCAGGCCGCGGATGGCGGTCAGGGCCGACACCGTATCGGTCACGCCGCCCAGGATGTGGATCTCCTCCTCCGTGCCGACGATCAGGTCGCACAGGGGCAGCACCTCGCGCAGGCGGTTGGTGACCCCGGCGTGGGCAACGAAGCGGTCCTCCCCCGATCAAGGCCGGCCAAGCCCCACAGCACCGGCCGGTAGTCGATGTCGAACACCACCCGGCCGCCGGTCCCCTTCACCAGTCGGGCCGCCGCCACGCTGGCGGTAAAGGCGCCCGGCTGCGACAGGTGGGTGCCATTGATCAGGACGGCGCCAGTGCGGCCCAGCCAGTCGGCATCAAGATCCGCGACGTCCAGCGCCATGTCGGCGCAGTTCTCCCGATAGAAGATCAGGGGGAAATTGTCCCGGTCGCGGATGCCTAGGACCACCAGGGCGGTCAGTCGCGCCGGATCGGACACCACGCCGGTGACGTCCACACCCTCGCGTTCCAGTTCCTCCCGGATGAAGCGCCCCATATGGTCCGCCCCCACCCGGGTGACCAGCCCGGTGCGCAGGCCCAGGCGCGCGCCACCGGCCGCCGTGTTGGTGGGACTGCCGCCCAGGTATTTGGCGAAGGAGGCCATGTCCTCCAGCCGGCCGCCCACCTGCTGGCCGTAAAGGTCGACGCTGGACCGGCCGATGGCGATCAGATCCAGCGACTTGGGAAGGGTTTGGACGGGGGATTGCGCAGAAGACGCCATGCCGGTTCCAGCCTTGGGGGTGCCCGGATCAGCACCCGATAGAATGGAACGTATATTCCACGTTCTATGTTTTTGTAAATAAAATATCGGAAATGGATTTCATGACCGCCGCCGCCGGGTGCGCGGGGCGGTGCGGGCACCGGCCCGTTCCCGTTCGAACGCCAGGCTGATGACCAGGGTTTGCGCCAGGCACAAGGACGCGGCCAGCGAGCGGAAGCCGCGCACCTCGGACTCGCGCACCTGCAGGACGTGCGCCGCCATCTTGGCCATGGGGCTGACCAGACTGTCGGTGATGGTCAGGACCTTGGCCCCCGCCGACACGGCCCCTTCCACTGCGTGGACGGTCTCCTCGGCATAGGGGTGATAGCTGACGGCGATCAGCAGGTCGGACTCGCCGATGGCGCCGATCTGCTGGCGGGTCAATCCGCCCACGCCGTCGACGAAGACGGTGCGTTTGCCCACCTGTTGGAACGAATATGCCAAGTACGAGGCCACTGGGAACGCGCGGCGGAAGCCCATGATGTACAGGGTCTGGGCCTGATCGATCAGCTTCACGGCGCGGGCCAGTTCGGCCTTGGTCATGGTCTGGCGCAGGTTTTCCAGCGCCAGCGTGTCACGGTCCACGAACTCGGCCAGCAATTCCCCGTCGTCGCCAGCGCCGGCCTGGGTGTCCAAGGCGGCGTTGAACTGGCGTACCCGCTCGCCATAGCCCAGGGCGGTGTGGTTGGCCAGCAGGCCATCCCGCAGCAGGCGCTGCATGGGCATGGCGCCGGAATAGCCCAGCGCCTTGGCGAAACGGACGATGGCGGACGGCTGGACGCCCGAGCGTTCGGCCACCACCGCCAAGGTTTCCAACGCCAGATCGTCCGGATGGTCCAGGACGAAACGCGCGATCTGCTGCAGCCGCTTGCTGAAGGTGTCGTAGCGTTCCAATATGGCCGCGCGCAGCTCTTCCGCCGTGCGCGGCGCGGTGGCACTCTCCGTCATCGTCCCTCCAGAATTCGACATGACCCTAAGAATAAACGGTCACCGGGCGAAGGCAACGCCACCCGGCGTTATGGATATTCCATCATACCCCATGGTATGATATTTTCATTCCATAATATGATCGTGACCGCCCGCCGGACGGCGACCCTCCGGACACGCCGGGCGGCCAGGCCTTGACAGGGAGCCTGCATGTTCGACATCGCCATCCTGGGCGCCGGCCGCATCGGCCGTATTCATGCCCGCAACGTCGCGGCCCATCCGGCTCTGCGCCTGAAGTACGTCACCGACCCCAACACCGCCGCGGCCGACGCCGTGGCCGCCGAAACCGGCGCCAAGGTGACCGACCTGGACACGGCCCTGTCCGATGGCGCCGTGAAGGGCGTGATCATCGCCAGTTCCACCGACCTTCACCTGGACCAGGCGGCCCGCGCCATCGCCGCCGGCGCCGTGGTGCTGTGCGAGAAGCCGCTGGACATGGACTTGGCCCGCGCCCAGGCCGCCGCCCCCACCCTGGGCGGCGACGCCCCCCTACTGCTGGGGTTCAACCGCCGCTTCGACCCCCATTTCGCCACTCTGAAGGCGCGACTCGACGCCGGTGCCGTTGGCCCCTTGGAAACCCTGCAGATCACCAGCCACGATCCGGCGCCGCCGCCGGTCAGCTACATCAAGGTGTCGGGCGGCCTGTTCAAGGACATGGCCATCCATGATTTCGACATGGCGCGCTGGCTGCTGGCCGAGCCGGTGGTGGAGGTCTATGCCGCCGCCAGCTGCCTGGTCGATCCTGCCATCGGCGCGGCGGGCGACGTCGACACCGCCAAGATCATCCTGCGCACCGCCTCGGGCAAGCTGTGCGTCATCAGCAACAGCCGCCGTTCCGGCTATGGCTATGACCAGCGCATTGAGGCGTTTGGATCGCGCGGCCTGCTGCGCGCCGACAATATCCTGGAAAGCAGCGTCACCACCTGGGGTGGGGCTGGCGGCAACCCCGGTATGGCCAGCGACGCCTTCCAGAACTTTTTCCTGGACCGGTACGCGGAAGCCTACCGGCGCGAGGTCGCCCACTTCGCCGACATCCTGGCCGGGACGGCCAAGCCCGGCGTGGGCTATGCCGATGGCGTGGCCGCCCTGGCCTTGGCCGAGGCCGCGGCCCGGTCGGCCGCCACCGGCCAGGCGGTCCGTCTATGACCCCGGCCACCGAGCCTCCCACTCCCACCGCGTTGAAGCCGGTTCGCGGCATCGGCCTGGGCGGCGGCCTGGCCGCCAACATCCTGAACATGGTGGGCATCGGCCCCTTTATCACCATCCCCCTGGCCATTTCCGCCATGGGCGGCCCGCAGGCCATGCTGGGCTGGCTGGTGGGGGCCGTGTTGTGCGCCTATGACGGCCTGGTGTGGGCGGAACTGGGGTCGGCCTTCCCGCGGTCGGGCGGCCCGTATCACTATCTGCTGCACGCCTTCGGCCCCGCTCGCCTGGGCCGGCTGTTCAGCTTCCTCTACTTGTGGCAATCACTGCTGATCGGCCCGCTGTCCATCGCCTCCGGCACGGTGGGCCTGGCGCAGTACGCCAGCTTCCTGGCCCCGGACATGAAGCCGTGGCACATGATGGTGGTGGCGGCGGCCGTCTGCCTGCTGAACACCGCCCTGTTGTACCGCGACATCCGGTCCATCCAGCGCCTGTCCATCGGCATCACCGTGGTGGTGGTGGCCGCCTGCGTCTGGATCGTCCTCAGCGGCGCCTGGCACTTCGACGCCAAGCTGGCCTTCGACTTTCCCGAGGGCGCGTTCAAGCCTACGGGCGCCTTCTGGATGGGCATGGGGTCGGCCACCCTGATCGCCGTCTACGATTACGGCGGATACAACAACGTCTGCATGATCGGCGAGGAAATCAAGAACCCCAGCCGCACCATTCCCCGCGCCGTGCTGCTTTCCATCGCCATCGTCGCGTTGCTGTACCTGGGCCTCAACCTGTCCATCCTGGGCACCCTGCCCTGGCAGACGGCGCAAAAGTCCGACGCGGTGGTGGCGGAGTTCATGCAGGTGATCTACGGCCGCTGGGGCGGCGTCCTGGTGTCCATCCTGATCCTGATCGCCAGTTGGGGCTCGGCCCTGGTCGTGCTGCTGGGCTTTTCCCGCGTGCCCTACACGGCGGCCGTGGATGGGCGGTTCTTCAAGCCCTTCGCCACCCTGCATCCCAAGGGCCGGTTCCCCACCGTGTCACTGCTGTTCATGGGCGGCGCCTCGGCCGTGGCCTGTTTCTTCTCCCTGGCCGACCTGATCGCGGTGCTGATCGTCATCCAGACGCTGTTCCAATTCACCGCCCAATGCGTGGCGGTGGTGATGCTGCGCCGCCAGGGGCCGGCACAGCCGGGACAGTTCCGCATGCCGCTCTACCCCTTGCCCGTCATCGTCACCATCGCCGGGTGGATGTACATCGTCGCCACCAGCCAGCCCCGACACATCGCCATCGGCGTGGCCATGCTGGCGCTGGGTGTCGCCGTCTATTTGGCCCAATCCTGGCGGGAAGGGGCCTGGCCTTTCCGCCTGCCGGCCTGGCGGGCGCCATGACCACGCCCAAGACCCATGACGTGGCCGTGGTCGGCGAACTGTATATCGACCATGTGCTGAGCGGCTTCACCACCTGGCCTCAGCCGGGGGAGGAGGTGGTGACCGACGCCTACACCCGCGAGGTGGGCGGGGGTGCGGCCAACACCGCATGCGGCTTGGCCCGGCTGGGCCGCCAGGTGCAACTGGTCGGCATCATCGGCGAGGCGGACGCCCCCTGGTTCAGGCAACGCCTGGCGCCCTACGGCCTGGGCACCGACGGCCTGCGCATCGGCGCCGGCCACACCGGGATCAGCATCAGCGTCTCCACCCGCGAGGACCGCTCCTTCTTCACCCACATCGGCGTCAACAAGGCCTTGCCGGCCCTGCTGGCGGATCCGGCGACGGTGGCCGATCTGGCCCGCGCCCGCCATGTCCACTTCGCTCTGCCGCTGGAGCGCGCGGTGGCGGAGGCCCTGCTGCCGGCCCTGCGGGCGGCGGGTTGCACCACCTCTTTGGACGTGGGGTTCCAGCCGGTTTGGCTGCCGGATCCCGCCAACCATGCCACCTGTCAGGCCGTCGACCATTTCCTGCCGAATGAAAAGGAGGGGGCGTTGTTCTCTGGCAGCGACGGAGCGGTGGACTACCTGACCCTAGCGCAGCGCCTGGCCCTGCCCCACCCCGTCCTCAAGCTGGGACAGCGGGGCGCCGTGGGGCTGGGCGGGGACGATCTCTGCGCCGCACCGCCGCCGCCGGTGGACGTGGTTGACACCACCGGTGCTGGCGACGCCTTTGACGCGGGCTACATCGACGCGCTGCTGGACGGCGCGCCGCTGCTGGAACGCCTGCGCCGCGCCTGTATTTGCGGCGCCCTGTCCACGCGTGTGGCGGGCGCCCTGGGGGCATCCCCGACCGAACGGAACTATGGAGCACCTATGAGCAGACCTACCGATCGTAAGATCGCGATGATCGGCGGCGGCGGCGTGCGCACGCCGCTGGTCATCTTCGGCATCAACGAGGCGGCGGAGGCGCTGGGCGCCCGCGAGATGGTGCTGTACGATCCGGACCAGGAGCGCCTGAAGGTCATCGCCGCCCTGGGCCGCGCCGTCGTCGCCAAGGAGGGCGGCAGCCTGAAGATCCGCGAAACCGCCTCGATCGAGGACGCGGTGGAGGGCGCGGACTTCATCCTGAACAGCGTGCGCGTCGGCGGCATCGCCTCCCGCGCGGCGGATGAACTGGCGGCCATCAAGCACGGCTATCCCGGCCAGGAAACGACGGGACCGGCCGGGGCCGCCATGGCGCTGCGCACCGTGCCCGTGGCGCTGGAGCAGGCGCGGGTGGTGGAACGGCTGGCGCCCAACGGCTGGATCGTCAACTTCACCAACCCGGCCGGCCTGATCACCCAGGCCATCAGCACCCATACCAGCGCGCGGGTGGTGGGCATCTGCGATACGCCCACCGAACTGCTGCACCGCATCACCCTGGCGCTGGGCGCCCGGCATGACGAGGTCGTGTGCGACTATGTCGGCCTGAACCATCTGGGCTGGGTCCGCCGCATCCGTCTGCGCGGCGAGGACGTGACCGACAGGGTGCTGGATGACGACAGCATCCTGTCACAGCTCTACACCGCCCCGCTGTTCGACTTCGCCATGATCCGCACCCTGCGGCTGATCCCGACGGAATACCTGTTCTTCTACTACAGCCGCCGCCGCGCGCTGGAGAACCAGAAGCGCCAGGGCAGCAGCCGGGGCACGGAGGTGGAGCAGCTGAACCACGAGCTGTTCGCCACCCTGAAGGACCGGCTGGGCGCCGATGACGGCGACGGCGCGGTCGCCGCCTACGCCGCCTATCTCAACCGCCGCTCCGGTTCCTACATGAAGCTGGAGGCGTCGGCCGGATCCGCCTTCGACAAGGACGCGCCGTTCGATGAGGACCCCTTCCGCGTGGCCAGCGGTTATCACCGCATCGCGCTGGACGTCATGACGGCGCTGTGCGGCGACAAGCCGGCGCGCATCATCGTCAACACCCGCAACGACGGCGCCGTCCCCAACCTGCCGGACGGGGACATCGTGGAGACGCCGTGCCAGATCAGCCGCGACGCCATCATCCCCGAACCGCTGGAGCCCCTGCCGGACGAGGTCCACGGCTTGGTGCAGTCGGTGAAGTCCTATGAGCGCGCGGCCATCCGGTCGGCCATGAACACCGACCGGCTGACCGCGCGCATGGCCTTCCTGATCCACCCGGCCATCGGCGAGTGGGAGCCGTCGGACCCGCTGCTGCATGAGTTGCTGGACCGCTGCATCCATTGCTGATCCGCGTCCGTCCCCGGCCCCCGCGTTTCCCATCGGAACCGGGGGCCGGGCGGTGGCCCGGGCCGTCACACCCCGGAGTGGTCCGCTATGCCCCGCCCGCTGTCAACGCGGTCTGGTATTCCGCGACGATGCGCGACACCGTCGGGGGGCTGACGTCATAGAGCCTGGCCATCTCGGCCCCAGTTTTCCTGCCGGATAGCACGCTCTCAGCGATCTCACGGCGCTTGGTGGCATCCAGTTTCCTACGCCGGCCGCCGATGCGTCCTTCCGCCCGGGCCGTGGCCAGGCCGGCGCTGGTGCGCTCCTGGATCATGGCGCGCTCGAACTCCGCGAAGGAGCCGATCATGTGCATCAGCATCCGGCCAGCGGGGCTGGTCGTCTCGATTGCCTCGGTCAAGCTGCGGAAGCCCGCTTCGGCCCGGGTGATCCGGTCGATCAGGTGCAAAAGGTCCTTCAGTGATCGGGACAGGCGGTCGAGTTTCCACACCACCACTACATCGCCAGCACGCAGCTGGTCGATGAGTCGGTGAAGCTCGGGCCGGTCCCAACGGCCGCTGGACATCGTCTCGGTGAAGATCCGGCGGCAGCCTGCTTCCTCGAGCGCCCGCAGTTGGAGGGCGTTGCTCTGGTCGTCGTTCTTGGAAACCCGGACGTAGCCGATCAGCATGCCGGCACCACATCCGTCGCGGGAAAATCCTCGCCCTTGAACAGCAAGGGCTCGCCGGTATCCATCGCCAAGGCGTAGGAGAACGCATCGCCATAGTTCAGGCCTGCTGGGTGGCCAGTTCCCTTGCCAAACCGGTCCAGGGCTTCCAGGGCGATCCGGGCCTGCCTTTCACTGACAGGCTCGATCCGGATCGCGTAGTCCAGGATCAACTGGTTCAGCGCCCGCCGACAGGCGCCGGTGGGGTCGCGACGCGTGATCAGGCCGGTTTCGATGAAGGTGGCGGCGGAGAGCCGACAGACGCTCGCGGCGGCCATCTTGGCGACGAAGGTCCGCGCTTCGGTCTCGGCATTCAGGATGGCGATAATCGCCGAGGTGTCGATGACCATGACTCAGCGGGGCAGGCCGTTTTCGTCATACAGGATTGCCGCCGGGTCCTCGCCGGCGCCCGACAGACGCGGCAGACCGGCGACCATCGCCATCGTCTGTTCGACCTTGGCCCGTTGCGCCGGCGTCAGCGCGTCACCGGCCATCCGTTCGGCCCGGGCCAACTCGGCCCGCACAGCGGCGCCCACCGCCTGCTCCACCGATACCCCGCGCAGCTTGGCCAGCCGGACGGCAAAACGCTCCGTGTCCGCATCCACCGCGAGGTTCATGGCCCCCTCCTTAATGACACAACGAACGTTTTTGAAAGGCCGCCGCGCAGCATAGATCCGCTTGAGGAACAATCTTTCAAAATCCTATTGCAGAAGGGCGTTGGAAGGCAATTGGTTCCTGCGTGTCCCATCCCCAGCCGTTCTTTGTGAATGTGCTTTATCGGCCAACAAAATCCCAACTCGACGTCATTCAGGCCTGGCGCACGACGACGTTGCGGTCGAAGCCGAACCCGGCGCCGGCCGGGGTCTGGAACAGGACATCCAGGCGCCGCTGCCCCGCGCCGGGGGCCAGCGCGACCTCCACCTTCCCCGGCGCGGGGGTGGTCTTGCGGCCCAGCAGGCGGTCGCCCTCGTAAATGTCGCAGACGCCGACCAAGCTAAGAAACACCACGCGCCCACCCTGGCGCCCGACCTTGGCATGAGGGGTGAAGCGGACAGAGCATAGGGTATAGCCGTCCGTCGCCTGGGGATCGTGGGCCCACCGCGTGCCGAAGTCGTCCCAGGCCGTGGGATCCACCTGCCGGTACGCCAGCGCCGCCTCCTGGGTCGCGGCCAGCGGTGCGGCATACCAGGTGTCCAGGATCAGGTCGGACCCCGTTGCCGCTTGCCGGGCCGGCGGCGGGGCGGCCTCGACGGGAACACGGGCGTGAGCAGGCTTCAGGCCAGCCGCCGTGGCGGTGAGCGTCAGGGCGGGCGCCCCGGCCCGCGCCTGCACGATGACCTGCGCCAGGCCATTGAACAGGGCACGGCGGTTCCCCTTCTCCGGCCCAGTATCGTTTGGATCACCATTGCCCAGGCCGATGATGTCGCCGCCCTCGACCGCGACGGTGACCGGATCCTGGGCCACGGGCACCGGCCGCCCCTGGGCGTCCACTGCCTCCACCGTGATGGGCATGGCGTCCAGGCCGTCGCCCCACATCCGGTCACGGTCCGGCGTCAGCCTCAGGGCCACGGCGGGGCCCGTGGTCTCCACCTGGGTGCGGGCCGCCACCGCGCCCCCGGTATAACCCACCGCCTCCAGCCGGCCTGGGGCGTAAGGGACCATCCAGTGGTTCATTTCATAGGGATCGACCGTCTGGCGGCCCAGGGACCGGCCGTTCAGGAACAACTCCACCTCCGCCATGTTGGCGCAGGCCATGACCTTGATGGGCTGGCCTTCGCGCCCCGGCCAGGTCCAGTGCGGCACCAGTGCCAGGACGGGCCGGTCCGTCACCCATTGGGCCTGGTGGATGGAGAAGGCGGCCTTGGCGAAACCGCACAGATCCATGATGCCGTAAAAGGAGGAGTTGGATGGCCAGCCCCAGGGCGACGGCTCGCCATGATAGTCGAAGCCCGTCCAGACGAAGCCGCCGGCGATGAAATCGCGCGTGGCGATTTCCTTCCAAGCGGCACGGTGGGTGTTCCAGCCCTTCGCCGGGTCGTCATAGGCGGCGATGGTGCGGCTGTCCTTGTCCGTCTCATAGGCACCCCGGGTGCTGAAGGCGCTGGTGTCTTCCGAGGAAATCAGCGTCCTGTCGGGATGGGCGGCGTGGAAGGCGTCGTACTTGTCCTGCTGGTAATTGAAGCCGACCACGTCCACCGCCTGGGACACGTTGACGGGGGTGAACAGGCCGCCGTTCATGGCCGCCGTCACCGGGCGGGTGCTATCCAGCGCCTTCACCGCGTGGGCCATGCGCCGCACCATCTCATAGCCGGCGGCGGAGCCCTGCATGGGTTCCTCATTGAACACGGACCACAGGATGACGGACGGGTGGTTGCGGTCACGCCGCACCATCCATTGCAATTGGGTCAGCGTGTCGGGCGACGGGTTGAACTGCCGGTTCTCATCCATCACCAGCAGGCCGTACCGGTCGCACAGATCCAGCACCACGGCGGACGGCGCGTTGTGGGTGCAGCGGATGGCGTTGCAGCCCAGTTCCTTCAGCCGGCGGATGCGATAGTCCCACACCCCATCCGGTATGGCGGTGCCCACGCCCGCATGGTCCTGGTGCACGCACACGCCCTTGATCTTCAGCGGCCGGCCGTTGAGGAAGAAGCCCTTGTCCTTGTCAAACCGGGTGGTGCGAAAGCCGCAGGTGGTGGTGACCGCGTCCACGCACCGGTCCCCCGCCATCAACCGTGTCTGGACGCGATAAAGGCTGGGTGCCTCCACACTCCATAGCTGGGGATTGGCAACGGCCAGGTCCAGCCGGACCACCCCCTGCTCCAGGGCGGGGACGGACACCGGCGCCTGGCCGCTGGCCACCACCCGGCCCTCCGCATCCTCCAGCGTGCCGACCACGGTCATGCCGGCGGCGGACTTGCCGGCGTTGTAGGCGGTGACCTCCACCGGCAGTATCCACCCATCGCCCGCCGGCAGGGGGTGGGCGTAGACGCCGTCGGTCACGATGTGGACCGGGTCGCGCTTCACGATGCGGACGGGGCGATAGAGGCCGCCGCCCTCATACCACCACCCTTCCATGGCGTGGGCGTCCACCCGGATAGCCAGGGTGTTCAGGTCGTCGCCAAAGGTGGCGAAGGGCGTCAGGTCGATGGTGATGCCGTTGTAGCCGCTCCAGTTCCGTTCAACCACCGTGCCGTTGAACCAGATCGTGGCGTGGGTGGCGATGCCGTCGATCTGCAGTTCGATATGACGGCCCTGGTCGGCCGGATCGAAGCGCAGGGCGGTGCGGTACCAGGCGATGCCCCGCCGGCGGTAGCCCTGGGCCCGGTTGGCATCCGGCTGGATGGGCTGGAAGCTGACGAAATCATGAGGCACCTGGACAGCGGCCCAGTCGGAATCATCGAACTCGGGGGCCGCCGCCCCCCAGGCCTTGCCCGCCTTGGCGTTGTCGTAGGACTCGTCCTGGCCCAAGATTTCGGGGAAGGGGATGTCGCCCTCGAAAAAGCGCCAGCCCCGATCCAGCAGCAGCACCTGGCGCGCGGAGGCCGGGGGCGTGGCCCCTTCGAGATGCGGCAACGCCGATAGGCCACCGGCCGACGCCCCCGGGATGGGACCAGAGGCCACCATGGTCGCGACCGCGGCGGCGCCCGCCTTCAGCATCTGACGCCGACTGACATCCCGCCCCGCCAAGGCCCCCTCCCCCACCGTTCCGCAAACGGCATTCAGCGCCGCCATGACGGAATGCTAATGGCGGATAGCCGAGCCCGCAACGCTAATTCTATATTTCATTATATTGGAATTTCCATTCCGCCGACCGGCGGAATCAGGACAGCCGCAGGCGGGGCGTCAGCATGAGGCAGAGGAGCGCGCCGAGGGACGGCATGACCGCCATCGGCACGATCAGGCCCAGGGCGGAAACGACGGCCTGACGGTCCCCCGCCCGCCACACCAGGATCTCACTGACCACCAGGATGGCGATGGCGCATCCGACCTTGATGCACAAGGTCAACAGCCCGAACACCTGCGTAGGCGCCAAGTGCCGACCGGACAGGGCAGGCGATGCAGCACAGGCCCCGGCGGCGGCCCAGAGCAGCATGCTCAACCCCCCGAGGCCCGCCCCCAGCAGAAGGGCGGCGGCGGCCGTCAGGACCAGGCTGTGCGCGCCGAACAGCAGGAAGGTCAGGGCCCCGGTGATGAGCATGGCACCGGAGGCGCGGAAGGCCGACGACGGCGTGGTGCGCTCCACCACCGTGGTCCAAAGCGGCTGGCCCGCCAGGCCGCCCAGGGCAACGCAGGCCATGACCGTTCCCCGCGCCAGGGAGGAGGTCAGGACCGTGGCGGCGAAGTAGGGCTCCAGCCGGGTGAACACCGACGCGCAGGCCGCCAGCCCGCATTCGGCGGCCAAAACGCTGATCAAGCCCATGGGCAGACGTACCGGCAATGACGGAAGCCGCATCGTCCCCCCTGGCGGCCGCGGCGTTTCCGCGCCTGCTGTCCCACCCCGCGCCGCGCGCCAGAACCAGCCGGCACTCACCATGCCGAGGCTCCACAATACCAAGGCGAAGACGGTGAAGGCCCGCGCCTTGTCCGCGGCGCCGCCGGCCAGCAGCACCGGCGCGGTCACCGCGATGGACAGGGTGGCCAAGCCGGCGCCGACGAAGCGCAAGGCGGACACGTTGGTGCGTACCCTGTCGCTGGCGATCATGCCCAGGACGGCGTTCTGCGGCACGTCGTACAGCGCGTAGGCCAGACGGAACACCAGCCCGGTCACCAGGGCGTAGACCAGGCGCCATGCCTCCGGCACCAGGCCCGTGGCCAGGAACAGCAGCAGGGCCGCCCCCGCCAGGATGCTGCCCGCGAAGTGCAGGCGGGCGGCGGCGGATATGGTTCCCGCCAGCCGGCGCAGCAGGTGTCCCATCACCATGTCGGTGGCGCCGTTGATCACCAGCGACAACGCAAGGACCACGCCCATGGCGCGCGGCGGCAGGCCGCATGCCTCGGTCAGGAAGTAGGCGAACAGCAGTTCGCTGCTGTACCAGACCAGGCTTTTGCCGTAATGGCCGACGCCATAGGCCCGCCACAGGGGCGTCCGCCATAGCGCCGCCCATCCCCCGCTCCAGGCTATCGCCCCGCCGGCCATCGGCCCTGCCCCCAGCATCGTTCCGCCGGCACACTATCCCCGCCAGGTTACAGCGGTGTGTCGGGCGTTTCCCACGGCCCGGGGACAGCTCACACAAAAAAGGCGTTGCGCAACGGCGTGACGGCGGCCCCCAGGGCCACGGGATCCCCCGGTGCCTCCGCCACGACCACCTTGGGCGATGGCGGCGGCCGGTCCCGGCGATGGTTCTGCTGCGGCACGACGATCTGGTCGACCAGGGCCTGGGCGATGGACGGCGGCAGGCGGCCACCGATGACAACCATGCCGGGATCGATGCTGTAGGCCAGCAAGCCGCACAGCACGCCAAAGGAATGCTTGGCATGGTCCAGCCATTGCGAGACGCCGGGCCAACTGATGTCGATGGTCTGCACCATGTCCTCCACCGTGGCGAAGGTATGGCCATGCTCCTTCAGGCAGGTCTGCAGCAGATCGAGGTTGGTGTAGGTGACGCCCGCCAGGGTCCAGACGCCGCCGAACTCCCCCGCGTTGCCATGCTGACCGCGAAAGGGCTTGCCATCGGCGATGATGCCGCCGCCAAAGCCGTTGGTCAGGTGCAGATAGGCGAAATTCCGGCAGCGGCGCCCAACCCCGAACAGGTTCTCGCCTATGGCGGCCACCGTGCCGTCATTGTCCACCCGCACCGGCAGGCGCAGCGCCTCCTCCAGGATGGGCTCGATCTCCACCAGCGCCCAATCGTCCAGATAGACCGGCGGATTGAACAGCTTGCCCTGCCCGACATAGAAGCCGGAGATGCCCACCCCCATGCCGACCAGGCGCCGGGGATCGATGCCAGCCTCGTCCGTCAGCTCGCGCATGAAAGCGCGCAGCTTTTCCAGCACCACCGGCCGCGCCATGGTGGGCATGGCGGCCCGCCGCTGTCCGCGCACCGTGCCGGCGAAATCCATGAGGGTCATGGACAGGGCGTCGCCCAGCATGGACACGCCCAGGGCGTAGGCGAAATCCGGATTCAAGCTGACATGGACGCTGGGATGACCCGGCCGGTCCGCCTGCCGGGCGGACAAGCGCACCAGGCCATCCTGGTGAAAGCCCTGCAGCAACCGCGTCACCGTGGGCTGCGACAGATCCAGCGAGCGGGTCAGTTCCGCCTGGCTGAGCCCCCCGCTTTTGAACACCAGGTCAAGCAGGCGCCGCCCACCATCACTGACCGGGCGGGCGACGGAGACGACGGGCAAAGCGGGGTCGAGATCGGACAACGTCTGCATGGAAACAGGCAACCGCGGAAGGAGAGGATCGCCTCATAGAGACATAAGCGCGCGCCGTCATCAAGGCGTCATACATTCTGTATACTATGCATGCCGCATACATTGCAGCGCCGAGCGCGGCCATGGGGGCCAGCCCCATGGTTCAAGGGCCGGAACAGGCCAGGGGAAAGAAATGAGGTTGGGGATCATGCTCTGTGATGGTCGGCGCAAGCGCGCCTTGATGGGAACCGCGTTGTCCTGGGGGCTGCTGCAGGCGGTGACGGCCTGGGCGCAGCCGGCGGACACGCCAACGGGGGCGACACCGGCGACCGCGGCGCCGGCCGATGCCACTGATAATGTGGAGGAGATCATCGTCACCGGCGTTCGGCGATCGAACGCCAAGGCGATCGATACCAAGCTGAACACCCCTGGCGTCACCGACGTCATCAGCGCCGACGACGCCCAGGCCCTGCCGGACCGCACCATCGTCGAGGCGCTGCGGCGCGTGCCCGGCCTGTCCGTCCTGCCGGCCACCGACAACGAACACCCGCGCGACGAGGCGGCGACGCCCGTCATCCGCGGCCTGGGCCCCGCTTACAACAACGTGACCATCGACGGCGTGCCCATCGCCAGCCCCGGCACGCCCAACGGCAACCTGGGCTCCATGGGGCGCGGTGTGCGGCTGGACATCCTGCCCACCTCCATGATCAGCGAACTGCAGGTGACCAAGACCTTCACCGCGGACCTGGACCCCAACGCCGTCGGTGGCGCCATCAACCTGAAGACGCGCAGCGCCTTCGACAATGGTGGCCGTCCCTTCTTCACGGCGGAGGGCGCACTGGGCATGGCCAACGATCATGGCCAGCCGCGCAGCCAGGACCCGCTGGGCCGGCGCATCAGCGGCACGGGCAGCATGACCTTCGGGCCCGACCACATGTTCGGCGTGGTGGTGTCGGCCAATTACCAGAAGCTGGACAGCTTCACCGACACCCACATGACGACGGACACTGTCCACTACAACTTCTACAACAGCGCCGGCGTCCTGCAGAAAAACAACAACCTGGGCAATGGCATCGCCGTGCCGCAGCAGGACAAGTACTGGTACGTGGAAGACAGCCGCCAGCGCGTGGGCGCGACCACCAAGCTGGAAGCCCAGCCCACGGACACGCTTTATGGCTTCCTGACGCTGGGCCATTACCGCTTTGTCGACACGATGGAGCGGAACGAGGTCATCCTCGATCCGCGCAACACCGGTACCGTCTACAACCAGACCCCCACCTCCGGCAGCTATCCCGGCGGCGACGTTGAGGTCGGGTTCGAGCATTCCAACATCATCACCACCACCAACCTGGCGCAAGCGGGGCTGGACTGGCGGCCGGCCAACAACCAGGTGCTGTCGGTGCGCGGCGACATTTCGCGGTCCACCTACCGCGAGCCGTTCGACATGGTGAAGTATATGACCGGGTTGAGCTATCCCGCCCCCGGTTCCGCCGGCGCCATCAGCGCCAACGCGGCCAAGCCCGCCTATGGCTTCACCTACGACACCACCCAGTTGAACCAGCAGTTCGCCATGGCGCCCAGCGCCTATTACAACCTGTCGAACTACAGCGGGCTGTACTGGCGCAACGCCAAGCGCTCGGCCGATGACGACATCAAGAACACCCGCGCCGACTATCGTTACAACATGGGGGCCAAGGACCAGGGCCTGGGCTTCGCCGTGGGTGCCAGCTTCACCGACGACCGCCCCGATTACAACGTCTGGCGTAATGATTGGGAGCCGAACAACACCGCCGGCAGCCTGTTGCTGATCAACGCCGCCGGCCCGGCCGGGGCGCCGATGAAATATTCCCAGGGCCTGAACCTGCTGACCATCGACCCGGCCAAGGCCTGGGCCGCGTTCAACGCCAACCCGTCCTGGTTCAACCTGACGGACCAGTCGTCCTTCAACAACCAGGACAACTTCAAGCACACGGAACAGACGGTAGGCGCCTACGCCACTGTCGCCTATGCCCTGGACGACTTCCACGCCCAGGTGGGCCTGCATAACGACAGTACGGACCAGGACACCATCAGCCGGGCCAAGATTTCCGGCGCGTGGACGGATTTGAAAACCAGTTCCAGCTACGACTACCTGCTGCCCTCGGCCCTGGCCAGCTACGACATCACCCGTGACATGGACGTCCGCGTGGGCGCCAGCCAGACCATCGGCCGGCCCAGCTATGACAGCTACGCCGCCCGCACCTCCATCAGCTTCACCAACGCCTCCGACCTGGGCAACCCCAACGCCACCGGCGTGTCCGTCACCATCGGCAATCCCAACATCAAGCCGCGCCTGTCCACCAACGTCGACCTGGCCTTCGACTACAAGCTGCCCAACGAGGGCGGCGGCCTGCTGTCCCTGGCTCTGTTCAACAAGGACATCAAGGACGAGATCTTCACGGCCAGCTCCATCGGCTACACCTACCAGGGTGTGACCTACAGCAACGCCGTGGTCTCCACCCCGCAGAACGCCAGCAACGCCTCCATCCGGGGCGTGGAGTTGAACGCCATCGTCAACTCGCTGGAATGGATCCATCCGTGGCTGCGCGACTTCGGCGTCAGCGGCAACTGGTCGTTCATGCAAGGGGAGCTGTCGGTGGTGCAGTCCAGCGGCGCCACCCGCACCTTGAGCCGCCTGGTGGGCCAACCCAACCAGACGCGCAACGTCCAGGTGTTCTACAGCGACAGCGATTTCGAGGTCCGCCTGGCCTACAACCGCCAGGGCAAGGCCCTGCGCTCCATCGTTCCCGACATCGCCTGGCAGGACCTCTACTGGGCCCCGCGTGAGCAGCTGGACTTGCAGGCCAGCTACAAGGTGCGTGACAGCGTCACCGTGTTCGCCGAGGCCAGCAACCTGACCCATAGCCGCCTGACCAGCCTGGTAGGCCCCAACCAGAACCTGCTGAAGGACAGCTACTCTGTCCCCACGGTGTTCTGGGTGGGTGTGCGGTTCACGCCCGACCTGTGATCGTCCGTCATCCCCGGGGGCACCGTCCCCCGGGGATTCTTTCCCTCATCGACGCGAGATACGCCCGTGCGGCCCACCCGACGCCATCTCCTTTCCGCTGCGGGCGCCGCCGCCCTGCTGGCGCCCATCCACCGCGCCCTGGCCCTGTCCCCGCCGGCTGGCAGCGGCAGCCTGGCGGACATCCGCCATGTCGTCATCCTGATGCAGGAAAACCGGTCTTTCGACCATTACTTCGGCACGCTGCGCGGCGTACGGGGCTTTCACGACCGGGCGACGGCACCCGGCAGCAATGGCGACATCTGGCGCCAGGCGGACGGCAAGGGCGGCCATGTGCGTCCCTTCCCCTTGGATGGGGCCGCGACCGCCGCGCAGAACATCGCCTCCCTGCCCCATTCCTGGGTGGACGGGCACGCCGCCTGGAATGGCGGGCGCAACGACAATTGGGTACCGGCCAAGGGCGCGCTGACCATGGCGCATTACACCCGCGCCGACATCCCCTTCCACTGCGCGCTGGCCGACGCCTTCACCATCTGCGACGCCTTCTTCTGCTCCACCCCCAGCGCCACCAATCCCAACCGCATCCATCTCATGACCGGCACCACCGACCCCTTGGGCTTGGCGGGCGGCCCGGTGCTGAAACAGCCGGCGGAGGGGCCCGATTTCCAGCCGCTGAACGGCCCGGCCTTTTCCTGGACCACCTATCCCGAGCGCTTGGAGAAGGCCGGCATCTCCTGGTGTGTGTACCAGGGGGTGGACGCGGACGGTCCCTTCACCATCGATGTCCAGGACATGATCCGGCCGCGGCACCGTCCAGCGGTGGACGAGGACGACGGTGTCAGCTGCTTCAACGCCCTGCGCTTCTTCACGCAGTTCGCCCATGCCCCGGTGGGGTCACCGCTGCACGCCAAGGCGATGACCCGCCGCCCGCCCAGCGTCTTCGCCGCCGACGCCAAGGCGGGCCGCCTGCCCGCCGTCTCCTGGCTGATGCCGCCGCACAACCATTCGGAACATCCGCGCTACGCCCCGCTGGACGGCGCGGCCTACATCGCCACGGTGCTGGAGGCGCTGACCGCCAATCCGGAGACCTGGCGCCATACCGCCCTGTTCGTGCTGTATGACGAGAACGACGGCTTTTTCGACCATGTGCTGCCGCCTGCCCCGCCGACGGCGCCGGCCGGCGGCCTGTCCAACGTGGACTTGACCGGCGCGGTCAACGCCGGCGACGGACAACCCTTCGGCCTGGGCGCCCGCGTACCCATGATCGTCGTCTCCCCCTGGACCACCGGCGGTGCCGTCTGTTCCGAGGTGTTCGACCACACCTCCGTCCTGCGCTTCCTGGAGGCGCGGTTCGGGGTGGCGGAACCCAACATCAGCCCCTGGCGCCGGGCGGTCTGTGGCGACCTGACCGGCGCCTTCGACTTCGCCCGGCCGGCTCAGCCCCCGGTAACGGCGCTGCCCGACACACGGGGCTATCGTGCCCAGGTGGAGGCGCAGGCCCACAAGCCGGACCCCACCCCCGTGCACCACAATGCGCCCCTGCCCCAGGAACCGGGGCAGCGCCCGGCGCGTCCCACGCCCTATGACTTGGCCGTGGATTTGGAGACGGGGGCGGATGGACGGCCGGCCCTGGCCTTCAGCAACCGGGGCCGGGCGGGGGCCGTCTTCCATGTGTTCGACCGGTTGGCGCCCGGCGTCAATCCGGCGCGCCACACCCTGGCCCCCGGTACCAGCCTCTCAGCCCCCCTGCCCCTGCACGACGCCCGGGGCTGCGACATCCTGGTGCTGGGTCCGAACGGCTTCCTGCGGCACCTGACGGCCAGCCCCGACCTGATCGGCCGGCTGGCCCTGTCGGCGGCGGCCCAGGGCGCGGATCAGACGCTGGTCCTGGCCGTGGAAAACCAGGGTGGCGACGTCCTGCATCTGCGCCTGGACGACGGCGCCTATGGCGCGGCCAGCGTGACGGCGACGGTGGCGGCCAAGGAACGGCGCCCGTTCGCCTGGCACACGGCCGCCAGCGATGGCTGGTACGACGCGACGCTGGCCCTCACGGGGGCGGGGGGAACTGCGCTGGCGCCTGGCCGGCCATATCGAAACCGGTGGCACCAGCCGGTCCGATCCGGCATGGGGGGCCTATAGCTGAAAGAGGGATGCGTCCCGCGCGTCATCCTGAGATAAGAGCGCGAGGTTACCCCCGCGTGAATGAGCACTCTCATGGATATCGTGTCGACGCCGGCCGCCGCCGGACGGGGCGCCCCCGCAACCAGCGTCCCGGAGGGCTTCTGTTCCGCCAACGAGCGGCGCCTGCTGCGGCTTATCCGCGAAAAGGGGCCCATCTCCCGCGCCGACTTGGCCCGGGAAACCGGTCTGACCTTGCAATCCATCGTGCGGCTGGTCGCGGCCCTGATGGAGCGCGACCTGGTGGTGGGCGGTCCCAAGGTGCCGTCGGGCCCGGGACAGCCCAGCCTGCCCATCGAGATCGCCCGCGACGCCGCCTTTTCCGTCGGCGTTTCGATTATGGACGACGCCTTGTCCGCCGTGGTGATCGACCTGTCGGGCCGCGTCAGGGCCACGCATGAGGAATTGTTCGACACCACCGACCGTGGCCGCGTCACCCGCCATCTGGGCAGCATATTGAAAGATCTGTCTGGCGCCGGCGGCTTCGACCGCTCCCGGCTGGTGGGCGTGGGCGTGGCCATCCCCGGCTTTTTCGTTGATAGCCGGGGAGCGGTGAACGCGCCCCTGGTCATGAACGACTGGGCGCTGACCGACCTTGAGGCCCATCTGGGCGCGGCTCTGGAACTGCCGGTGTGGATTGAAAATGACGGCAGCGCCGCGGCGGCAGGCGAAAGCGTCTATGGCGCCGGCCAGCACCACCGCAGCTTCGCCTACATCCACATCGCCTCCGGCCTGGGTGGCGGCATCGTGCTGGACGGCAAGCCCTGGCGAGGGCGCAACGGCAACGCCGGTGAATTCACCGGAACCTTGCCGCCGTCGACCCGGCCGGACCGCCCCACCCTGCGCCTGTTGCTGGATCTGGTGAATGCCCAGCCGGGAATGGGCCGCCCCTTCCCCTCCGTCGGCGCCCTGGTCCGGGCCTTCAACCCGGAATGGCCGGCCGTGGAGACGTGGCTCGCCCGCACCGGGGAGGGCGTATCCGCCATCCTCTCCGCCGCCGCCGCCGTCCTGGATCCCGACGCCATCGTCATCGGCGGTCGCATCCCGCCCGCCTTGACCCTGCGCCTGATCGAGCGGGCGCACTTCTATTCCGTGCCGGTGCGGGACCAGGACCGGCGCTTTCCCACCCTGGTGGCCTCCCGCACCGGGGGTGACGGCGCGGCGCTGGGGGCCGCCACCCTGCCCTTCCTGCATCACTTCTTTTGAAGCCGGCCGCGCCGGAAGCCGTGTCATGGAAATATCATAAATTGACAGATAAATAGTAACTCACGGTGAGTTATTTATTCCTTCGAGCCATCGGGGGAGCCACCATCATGACCACGCACCGCTTTTCGACCGCCTGCCGTCTTGCCTTGCTGACCGGCTGCGCCCTGGTGGCGCTGCGCCCAGCGCCTGCGCTGGCCCAGACGGCCGGCGGGGATGATGACTTGCAGGAGATCACCATCACCGGGCAGCGCACATCCAACCTGCGCGCCACGGCGGTCAAACGCGACGCGGTGCAGGTGCTGGACGCGGTCTCGGCGGATGAGACGGGAACCCTGCCCGATTTCAACGTGGCCGACGCCCTGAAGCGCGTGGCCGGCGTCAACGTCCTGATTTATCAGGGCGAGCCGCGCTTCGTGACCATCCGGGGATTCGACGCCAACTATGACACCGTGACCATCGACGGCTTCACCTTCGCCACCCCGGACAGCGGCGGCCGGCAGGTCTACATGGAAACCCTGCCGTCCAACCTGGCGCAGCGGATGGAGGTGTACAAGTCCGGTTCCCCCGACCTGGACGGGCATGCCGTGGGCGGTGTGGTCAACCTGGTCACGCCCAGCGCCTTCGACTTTCCCGACGGTACCACGGTGGTTTCGGCCAAGGGCGGCTACAACCTGCAGCGCGACGATGCCGGCGGGCGCACCCCGGCGGGCGAGGGGCAGGTGCGCTCCTCCTGGCAATTCGGCCGGGATGACCAGTTCGGCCTGCTGGTGTCGGCCAGCTATTGGGAACGGGATATCTTCGTCCCGCAGGAGGAGACGGCCGCAGCCACCAACTGGTATCAGGCCAACGGCAAGCCGGCGGCGACCGCCTATGGCGGCAATGGCATCGCCGTGCCGGCCGGCCGCCTCTGGTACAACTACCAGGATGACCGCCGGCGCCTGGGCACCAGCGCCCGCCTGGACTGGAAGCCCAGCCCCCAGCTGAGCGCCCACCTGTCGTCCTTCTATTACTATCAGCATGAGACGGCGGTGCGGAACGACCTGAACGCCGCCGTCAACGCCGGCGCCACGGACGCCGGCCAGACGGAAACCAGCGGCACCTTGTCATCGGTCAACCAGTACGCCCAGAGGGCCAACCTCAACTTCACGCGCAAGCTTTGGGGCGTGAACAGCGGCGCCAGTTACACCTTCGCCGGCGACCTGGTCGCCGATCTGGGCGGCAGCTGGTCCCGCGCCTTGCTGGACAACCCACAGATCTTCGACCGCTTCACGCAGAGCAATTTGGCCTTCACCTACGACACCAGCGGCGACGCGCCGCTGTTTACGGCCGTGGACAGCGGCAAGGCCCACAATTGGGCGCTCTATAATCAGAACTACCGCCAATTCCAGGACTATCAGCTGGGTGAGAACGTCTTCGACGTCCAGGCCAGCCTATCCCGCCATGTCGGGCCGGAAGACCGGGGCCTGGGCTTCAAGGTCGGCGCCAAATGGGTGGGCACACGGCAGACCAACAGCCTGACGCAGACCACCTACAACGCCGGTGGTTATACCCTGGCCGACGCCTTCGCCGGCCGATACACCTGCGGCTATACCTGCAACGATGGCGGCATCCCGCTGATCAGCCAGACCCTGGTGGACCAGGCCTTCTGGCGCAGCTACGCCAAAGTGGCCGCCGCCTATGCCGGCTCCGCCGCGCAGACCAGCGACACCGCCTCGGCCCTGGGCGGCGATTACCGGGTGAGCGAGGATATCTACGCCGGCTATGGGCTGCTGGCCTATACCGCCGACTGGGGACGGCTGCAGGCCGGCGCCCGGGTGGAGGGCACGCGCTTCACCTCCGACGGCTATGTGAAAACCAACGGCGTCATTGGCCCGGCGACGTCGAACAAGAGCTACACCACCCCCCTGCCCTCGGTCACGGGGATGGTCCACACCGGCGATGACAGCCAGCTGCGCCTGGCCTACAGCCGGACCCTGGGACGCCCCCGCTATTCCGACCAAGCCACCCACGGCGGCTCGCTCTCCACCACCGGCGCCATTTACACCCTGTCGCAAGGCAATCCGAACCTGAAGCCCCGCCTGTCCGACAATATCGATGTCGCGGAGGAATGGTATCTGGACCACGGCCGGGGGCTGGTCTCGCTGGGCGGATACTACAAGACCATCCATAATGAGATCTTCACCTTCACCAAGACGGAAACGCTGCCGGTGAACGGCGTGAACGCCCCGGTAAACGTCTCCGAGGCGCGCAACTCCCCGCATGATGCCATCGTCAAGGGGCTGGAGTTCAATTTCATCCACGACTTCGATTTCCTGCCGGAGCCCCTTTCCGGCTTCGGCATTGCCGCCAATGGCATGATGTCGTGGACCAGCTTCCCCATCATCCTGGGCGACGGCACGGTGGTGGACCGGCATGAACTGCCGCAGCAGGCCAACCGGGTCTTCAACGTCTCGCTCTACTATGAAGGCGAAAAGCTGCATGGCCGCATCGCCTGGAACCATACCGGCAGGATGTGGGACGACCGCTACTCCAACCTCACCGGGGCGGCAGTCTACTACCAGAATCGCGACTACATGCCGGCGGATCGCTTGGACCTGCAGTTGTCCTACGATGTTAGCCGAATGCTGTCGATCAGCGTCACCGTACAGAACCTGACCGGCGAGGACGTGCGGGAAAACGACGGCCGCGACCTGGAACTGGGGCGGCAATATATCGGCTTCGCCCCCACCGTCATGCTGGGCGCGGCCCTGCGCTTCTGACGCCCCTCATCAATTCAGAGAACCAGGCCATCGATGTCCAAGCCCGATACCATCCGCCGCGCCCTGCTGGGCATCCTGGGCACCAGCCTGCTGGCTGCGCCGACGCGGGCGCAACCGGCCGGCGACGGGTCGTCCCGCCCAGCCCGGCCACCCGATGTGGGCCGCAAGTTCTGGCCCGATGGCCGGGTGAAGCCCTTCCTGGGCAACACCATCCTCTGCCATCTGCCGCAGCAGGGGGAAAACGCCGCCGCCTTCAACGCCCTGCTGGACATTTACCGCGAGGCGCCGGCCCACGCCTTCAGCCGCAAGATCACCTTGCTGCCGCCCTCCAGCTATCACATGACCGTCTTCGGCGGCGCCAACGATGTGGAACGAAAGTCCGGGCTGTGGCCCAGCACCATCCCGCTGGACGCCCCCATGGCGGACTGCGACCACTTGCTGGGGGATCGGCTGCGCGCCTTCGCGCTGGACTGCGACCTGCCGCTGCGCATGAGGGTGGACCCGGCGGAGCCCGCCCCCGGCGAGGGCCCGCTGACCCTGCGCCTGCTGCCGGCCGACGCGGCCGAGGATCGCAAGCTGCGCATCCTGCGGGATCGCCTGTCTGCCTGCCTGGGCATCCGCGCGCCCGGCCATGACCGCTATCGCTTCCACATCACCATCGCCTATCAGATCGATTGGCTGACGGCGGCGGAGGAGCAGGACTACCGCGCGGCCCTGCGGCTGTGGAAGACCCGGCTGCGGGACGCCAGCCCCCTGATCCTGCTGGGAGCACCGGAATACTGCACCCTGAAGGACATGTTCGCCTTCCAGCGCCAATTCTTCCTGACGTGAGGGCGTGGCCGGGTGTGCGACGTTGGTGCCGCGCTATTCCTTGCGATAGCGCAGCAGCCAGAGGATAGTCGGAATTTGGCAAATTCCAGTAAAGACCATAAAGATCGTTACGATGACGCGATCACCGTCATCAGGCGGCGGTGAAATTGATCGCTGATTGTAAAATAGAATTAGCGCGACACCTGTACCAATGACCTCAAGCACCAAAATCGATGTTATGAATTTCCGTACAAGCGCCTGCAATGGCGGTGAAATCCGAGGAGAAAATATCAGACGGTACAGGAAGCCAATACACAACGCGAACGCGAAGACATAAGGCGTGACCGTCCCATAGATGTCCAACACATCGCCATGCTTAAGAATGGCTAACGATCCACCCAAGCTCACGGATAAGAATGCCAAACCAGCACCAGCCAAGGCCAAGCTGTATAAGTAGCCAGGCGAAGGCCGTCTGAAGTTGGCCTGGTGATAAACTTCATTCATCTTCTCTGAACCGCAATGCTGTGTAGCTTCAGGCGTTCTGCGACTTGATGAGAAAGGCCAATTCTTATTCCATTTGACGGTTCACTATCTGGGAAAAACTGCTCCCGGGCCATAAGGCCATCAGACCCTAAGCCTGCAAAACGAGGGATAATGTCAAGTGTAATTGCAGCCCGGATCTGCTGAGCACGAAGTTGCGAACGCAAGTGCGCACGCTCCGCCACCTGCACATATCGATCAGCTCGAACCACATTCGCGGTCTGGCCACCAAGTTTTTCTGCAGCGTTTGCCGTGACGACATCAGCCCTCAGCAGTTCTCGTGTCTCTTTTAGCTCTTGAAGCGCCCGATAGCCGCCTACCGCCAAATCAGGGAGGGTCATGACAGTGGCAATGATGCGTAATGTCTCTGTGCGTTCCCTGAGACTCTTTGCTTTATCATCTTGGCCAGCTAACTCAAGGCCATAAATGGCCCCGTCCGCCCCCAGCAGGAATGTGCCGCCCAGGAAAGCAATAAATCCCAACGCCCCTAATCCAGTCGGAATTAAAGCAATGGAAGCCGCAAAACAGATAATATCCAATGTAACGCCCAACGCATCATCTTTATGAGGGATTTTGTTGAACATGCTGGTCATTGCTTGAGCCATTGCCATATTTGCCTGGCCTTGCGCAATGGCGGCCTGACCCTCCGCTTCCATACAGCGATCAATGAAAGCTTTCACCTTATGCCAAAAATCCGTGGGGGGCGGATGTTTAGGAAACGCAGCAGGAATATGGCTCCATTGAAACACAACATTGTCACCGAAGCCGCCACTGTCCCAGGTCGGCGCACGTAATGGGTAGACAGCGCTACCCGTAGCCCAGGTAATCCCCACATCCGGCCCGCACACACGATTGATGTAAGGGATAAGATAGGCAGACGCTTCGTTTGCGTTCTTATAGGGGCCCCAATCGCTATCCAGGGCAATGGTCATAGCGCTTCTCCCATCATCTACCTTGACTGGTGGCAATCCCTTGGACAAGAAGCCGGGAGGACAGCTGATGCCGTCCCCCCGGATACCTTTGATCGATCAAGCCGACTTGGTGGTGGCCAGGTCGTAGGAGGCGATGATCGGGGACTGCGGGTTGTGCTGGCTGTCGTACGGGGTGTACTTCATCTCCACCTTGGTGAAGTTCAGCACGATCTGCTCTTCCGGACGGTCGCTGGACGCCGAGATGTTGTAGGACGAGATCAGGGTGTTGGTCAGGGTGAACTCGATATAGGTGTCACCCGGGTTGCCGGCGGTGACGATGTGGATCTTGGCGGTCACGCCCGTACGGCCGCTGCAGGCCTGGGAGAACAGCTTCACGGAGGAGCTGTCGCTGGTCTTGGTCAGGACGACTTCACGCACCGACGGCTCGGACCCTTCGCGGTTGGCGGTGGCGCCGGCCAGGGTGTTCATGGACCGGGTCACGCCCCACTGCAGGGTCTTGATGTCGGTCCACTGCTGGTGGTTCTGCTGGGTGGCGTCGCCGGAGATGCCGTCGATCTGCAGGTAAATGGGCATTCGTAGTTCTCCTCACTTCGTGGACTTTGGTTGAACGCGGGTTTGCGTCGATGCACCGGACTGGCGGGCGGCCAGCGGCCGGTGCGGTAGGTACGGTGCGCCGGGTGACCCCAAGCGGCTTGGGTCCGGGCGGGGCCTTGACGGCCCTTATTCCGCCGCGGACTCCACCATCGGCCTTTCGGCCAGTGGCACCGTCTGGATGTCGATCCGGAAATCCCCGGCCTCGTCATCCCAATCCACGGTCGCGGCGGCGACGGTGCGCCGGGCGGCCAGGGTTTCCAGAAGGCGCTTGGACAGCGCCGGCATCAGGCTGCGCGACAGCACATGGTCGATGGCGCGGGCGCCGACATCGCTTTCGCCGCAGCGCGCCACCAGCCTCTCCACCACCGCGGGCGACACCGTCAGGGTGGCGCCGTAGGTCTGCTCCACCCGCTGGCGCAGGCGGCCCAGTTGCAGGCCGACGATGTCGCGCAGGCGTTCGACCGTCAGCGGCAGGTAGGGCACCACCGTGACGCGGCCCAGGAAGGCGGCCTTGTAGTGCTTCAACAGTTCAGGGTGCAGCGCCGCCGACAGGCCCGCCAGGTCGGGCAGCGTCTCACGATCCGCCGCCAGGGCGGTCAGCAGATCCGAGCCGGCGTTGGACGCCATCAGGATGGTGGTGTTGCGGAAGTCGATGTCGCGGCCTTCGCCATCGCGCAGCACGCCCTTGTCGAACACCTGGTAGAAGATGTCCTGGACGCCGGGGTGCGCCTTCTCCATCTCATCCAGCAGCAGCACGCCATAGGGCCGGCGGCGCACCGCCTCGGTCAGGATGCCGCCCTCGCCATAGCCGACATAGCCGGGAGGAGATCCCATGAGGAGCGAGACCTTATGCTCCTCCTTGAACTCCGACATGTTGATGACGGTCAGGCTCTGCTCCCCGCCATACATCATGTCGGCGAGCGCCAGGGCGGTCTCGGTCTTGCCCACGCCGCTGGGCCCGGCCAGCAGGAAGATGGCCGGCGGCTTGCGCGGGTCGGCGATGCCGGCGCGCGCGGTGTGCAGCACGTCGGCGATCAGGTGCAGGGCGTCGTCCTGGCCCACCACCCGCTGGCCCAGGCGCCCCTCCAGGCCCAGCACCGTCTCGATCTCGCTGGACAGCATGCGGCCGACGGGAATGCCGGTCCAGCGCGCCACCACCTCGGCCACGGCCTGGGCCGTGACGTCGGGGTGCATCAGCGGCTGCTCCCCCTGATGATCCGTCAGATCCTGGTGCAAGCGGGCATGGCGGCCGCGCAGGGCGGCCACGTCGGTGTCGCTCGCCGGGGCGTCGTCTTGGGCCGACTGGGCGATCTTGGTTTCCAGGGCACCGCGCACGCCGATGATCTCATCGACCAGGCGGCGTTCCTCCGTCCAGCGCTGATGCAGGGCGGCTTGGCGCCGCTGGGCATCGGCCAGCCGCTCATCCAGGGTGGCGATGGCGTCGCCGTGGTCGGCGCCCAGCGCCACCTCCCGCAGCAGGGAAACCTTTTCCGCCTCCAGCCCCTCGGTCTCGCGCGCCACCGCGTCCAGGGCCTCGGGCCGGCCGGCCTGGCTCATGGCCACCATGGCGGCCGCCGTGTCCAGGACGCTGACGCACTTGTCGGGCAACTGCCGGCCGGTGATGTAACGGTGCGACAGATGCACCGCCGCCCGCACGGCCGCGTCCAGGATGCGCACGCCGTGGTGCTTCTCCAGCGTGGGTACCAGGCCGCGCATCATGGCGATGGCGGTGTTCTCATCCGGCTCATCCACCTTGACCGGCTGGAAGCGGCGCACCAGGGCAGCGTCGCGCTCGATATAGCGCTTGTATTCCGCCCAGGTGGTGGCCGCCACCATGCGCAGGGCGCCACGGGCCAGATCCGGCTTCAGCAGGTTGGCGGCGTCGCCCTGCCCCGCCTGGCCACCGGCGCCGATCAGGGTGTGCGCCTCGTCCACGAACAGGATGATGGGCTTGACCGAGCCCTTGACCTCGTCGATCACGCCTTTCAGGCGGTTCTCGAACTCCCCCTTCACACCGGCGCCGGCCTGCAACAGACCCAGGTCCAGCGTGCGGATGCTGACCTCGCGCAGGGCCGCCGGCACCTCGCCCGCGGCGATGCGCAGGGCCAGGCTTTCAACCACGGCGGTCTTGCCCACGCCGGCCTCGCCCACCAGAATGGGGTTGTTCTGCCGGCGGCGGGTCAGAATGTCGATGACCTGCCGCACCTCGGCGTCACGGCCGGTGATGGGGTCGATGCGGCCCTGGGCCGCCTCCGCCGTCAGGTCGATGGTGTAGGCGTCCAGGTTGGGGGTGCGCCCGCCGGGCTTGGCGGACGAGGCCGGGGCGGCGCCGGGAGCGCCGGCCGCCGGCGTCTCCGCCTCGATCAGGGCGTCCAGCGCCGGCGGATCGATGGCCTCCAAGGCCGCCGCCAGATCACCGAAAGCCAAGGCGCCCTTGTCGTCGGCCACCAGGGCCGCCAGCAGATGCAGGGGCGACACCGCCCCCGCCTTGAAGCGCAGGGTAGCCAGGAACCAGGCCTCGCGCATCAGCGACACGACGCGCGGCGAAAAGGCCGGGGCGCGGCTGCTGCCGGTGCGACAGCGGGCCAAGCCCCGGTCCAGCGCACGCTCCAGCGCTTCCGGCGACAGCCCGACCTTGGGCAGCGTCCCGCGCAGGCCCGTGTCCGGCCGGTCGAGCAAGGCATGCAGCCAATGCTCGATTTCGATTTCATAGTGGGTCTTGGCCATGGCGCCACCGGCGGCGGCTTCAAGCGCCCGGCGGGCCGTGGGGTCCAGCCCATCGACCAGTGTCCTTAGATCCATCGAATCCATGTCAAGACCCGCGCTTTTGGTTGACGTATTCCCCTAACCCATCGTCCGACCCAGGCCGGCCGACAGCACAGTGCAAAATAAAACTCGAAAGAAGTTTGGAACTTATCCAATAGTTATAGAGTCTATTTTTTTGGCTGTTAGCGTGCCGTTTACGTAACATTACATTAATATACCGGGCATACTTGCGGTATATACTCAAAGTTAAATTAGTCTATGTCGTCTATGCTTATGATTGCATCGTCTGGATCTTGCAGCATAGGCAATGCGGCCAGCCAGCTGTCATAGCCCAGACGCGGCCCTTCGCCGTTCCGGCCATCCAACTGACAGGGCGGCACCTCTTCGCGATGCAGGACCAACTGCACGTCGAAGCCCAGCTCCGGCCCGGCATAGAGCCGCGCCAACTCCACCAGGCGGGTCAGGCCCGGGCGGCCCGGCAGGTGATCCATGAACTGCCGCCGCGTCAGGGGGCCCAGGACGATGCGGAATTGGCCCTGCACGTCCCACATGCGGGCCCCCGCCACGGCATCCACGCCCAGGCGGTTGTAGGCTGGGGCCTTGCCCCCCAGCCTGAGGCAGGTCTGCTCCTCCGCCGGGATGGCGATCCAGCGGCCGGCGAACTGGCGCACCTTGACCGGCAGGCCGCAGGCGTCGGCCAGCATGCGCTCCAGCGAAACGGCAGCGCGCGGCTGCTGGCTGAACAGGCCGGCGTAATAGACCGGCACACCCTCCGGGACGGACAGGCGGCCGCGCAGGTGGGCGGTGCCGAAGCCGGCGACGCTGAACAGGGTGGCCGTGGCGGCGTCCCCGCCCTCCAGCCCGCGATGTTCGAACAGGGCCGGCAGGCGGTAACGACGCCAGGCACGAAACAGCAGTGTGGCGGTGCGGTCGTTGAACAGATCGAGGAAGGCGGCGAAGCCCGGCGTGCGGTCGCGCAGGCTGCGGATGGCCGTCTCGGTATAGGCCTGTGGCAGGGCGGAAACCGGCCCCGTCAGGGTCATGACGTTCAGGTCCAGCCGGGCGGGCTCCGTCGCCTCACCCTCTTCCCGGCCCTCGGTCGGACCCGGTAGGTGCAGCCGCTGGATCTCATGCGCGGGGAAGCACAGCGACTGATGGGCGGCGAAGCGGATGGGCAGTTCATCCTCCTCCGCCGACGCGCCGAATTGCCGTTCCAACAGCTGGATGGCCCGGAACAGGTCGAACCGGAACGGCTCATGCCGCAGCATGTCCAGCAAGGCGGGCGATCCGGACAGGGGGGGCACGGGCGCCATGGCGTTCATGCCGTCACCTTTGCCCCGATGCGGGCCCCCCAGCGCACCAGCGCCTCCTTCCGCCCCTTGGCCCGCACGGTCAGGCGGGTGAAGGAGTTGATGGACGTGTAGAGCGCGAAGAAGCGCTCCAGCACCGCTGATGGCAGGTAAACCCCCATGGCCCCCGCCCGCTCCGGGTCCATCACCAGGTCGATGTCGACGCCCCGGCACAGGGCTGCGAAATCGGCGTGGGGGGCCCGCGCCGTGGCCCGGCGATAACTGATGGCCGTGACGCTCTCGATGATGGCCCGCGTCTCCGGCGTGTCCTTCAGATCGTAGAGCTTCAGCAGCTCCCGCAGCGCCGCCGCCCCGCCCTGGCCGCCCCCCCTTTGGCCATCCATCAGCGACAGATGATTGAGGTTCAGGTGGGAGATCAGGCGCCAGCGGGCGCCGTTGCCGGTTTGCGGGCGCACCACCGCCGTGGGCGGGGTCAGGCAGGTGACGCCCGCGATGGGGCCGCCTTCGGTCAGATGCAGGCGGGGATGGCCCCCGCCGAACGGCAATTGCGCCGGCAGGTCGCGGTTGAAGCACAGCGTCTCCACGCTCACCGTCCAGTCGGGTGGGGCGTTGGGGTTCAGCCCCAAATCCACCAGCGACAGGTACATCTCGCTGCTGGCGTCGCGCCCGCCCCGGGGCCGGCGCATGGCATGCCAGAAGTGCTGTTGCCGCCCCGGATCGGTGCCGTGGTGATTGCCGTAAAGCGGCAGGAACTCCGCCTTCTCGCCGCGAGGGGAGGAGGCGCGCACCTGCTCGATGGCATAGATCTCGCGGGCCTCCGGCCGGCGGGCGTCGGGCTGCACCAGATACTCGGTGGCGTCATGGCCCAGGATGATGGGCTCCGCCGACTGGCGGAACAGGTTGACCATGGGCGCGCAACCCAGGGCGAACACCTGCGGCCGCACCAGCCGCTCCCCCTCCGTCCACACGCGGTCGAGGTAGAGGTAGACCTCCATATGCTGGCCGACGCCACGCAAGGCGCGGGCGCTGAGGCCCGCCAGGTCCACGAACAGGAACTTCTCCGGAAAGGCGAACAACTCACTCAGCAGGCGATAGCCCAGGAAGGACTGGGCACCGTAGGGCACCATGCCGTCCTTGGGCTCGAACCCGACGGGTGTCAGATACTGCGGCCCCAGTTCCACCGGCGCAGGGTCGTTGACATCCTCCACCACCGCCATGCCGACCACGTTGTTCAGCAACAGCTCATGCAGGGTGTACGCCACCTCCGGCGGGCCGGAGAGGAACAGGCGCAGGCGGTCCACCCCCAGGTCCGTCAGGCCCAGGCCCTGGGCGGTGGAACTGATCTTCAGGCGCAGCACCGACTTGGCCTGGCGGGTGGCCGCCACCAGGGGGGCCGCGGCCGGCAAGGCCGCCAGGCTGGCCGCCGTCACCTCCACCGGCCAGATCTCGGCCGGCATGGTGGTCTGAAAGCGGCAGGGCTCGCCGCGCACGGCCTCGGTCTCCACCTGGGCGCCCCGGGGCACGGTGAAGCTGCCCGTCAGCTCCGGCGCCGCCTTCATCTGCACGATGGCCATGGACGGCAGCGGCGTCACGTAATGGGGGTAGAGCACGCCCAGCAGGGCGTCGGTCAGCTCGGGAAAATCGTCGTCCAGCTTCTGCCGCACGCGGGCGGTCAGGTAGGCGAAGGATTCGATCAGGCGGGCGACATGGGGATCGTCCACCGTGGTGGGACTGATGCGCAGGTTGCCCGCCACCTTGGGGTGTTCCGCCGCGAAGCGGGTCGCCGCCCGCCGAATGGCCGCCAGTTCCTGGTTGTAAAGGGACAGGAAAGTGTCAGGCATGGGGATCCCCCTTGATCAGGAAGGTCTGGCTGACGGGGTCCAGCACGGATTCAAAGACGATGGGCTCCGGCGACGGGTCCAGGCGGATGACCGCCTCCACCCGGAAACGCAGCGTGCGGTCCAGATTGCGGCCGCCGTTCAACAGGGTGACCGCCACGGCCGACAGGCGCGGCTCAAACTCGCGGATGGCGATCTCCAGCGCGCGGCCGAACGCGGCTTGGCGCTCGGGTGCCGCCATGCTCATGGCCGTGAAGTCGGGAATGCCGTACTGCAGGGGGGAGCGCTGCACCTCGGCGATATCCGGGCCCAGCTTTCCCGGCCGCCGCCGGGTGTTCAGCATGGCCTCCAGATCCCGGCGGATGGCGTTCTTCAGCTGCGACAGGGCGGCGTTCCAGCCGGGACTCCGCACCATCGGCCCTTCCACCGGCTGGATCAGCCGGTCGAGAACGGAGGGGACGATGGTGGCGGGCTGGGGGGCGGGCATGGCTTACGCCGCCTCCACGCCGGCCTGGGCTTCGTCGAAGCGCAGGGTGGTGAGATCGGCGGCGCTCACGGCCTCCTCCCCCACCAGGAAGCAGCGCTGGCCCCGGCCCAGGATGCTGCCGTCCCGCTCCACCCAATCGGTCAGGCGGCCCAGGCGGTGCTGGTCGGTCAGACCATCGGTGCCGGCGCCAGCATAAATCATGGGCATGTACAGGCTGCCGGCGGTGCCGTCGCGTAAGCTCAGGCGCACGGGCCGCCAGATCAGGTCGGACAGACGCTTGGCCGGGGCGAAATCCAGGCCCAGCACATCGTCCAGTCCAACCCAGAAATACGTGCCGTCGGCGCTGAGCATTTCCAGCAGGCCGCCACAGGCGTCGTCCAGATCGCGGAAGTCGTCGAAGCGCGCGTCCTTGTGCCGGCCGGCATGAGGGACGCGCAGCGCCTCCGCCTCCGCCAGCGTGGCGGCGGCCCCCGGCCCGTCGCCCGCGCGGGCCTTCACCCCGGCCTCCAGATGCAGGCGGGCTGCGGCAGAAACCTCCGTCAGGAATTCCGGCGGCCGGCCGTCACGGTGCCAGTCCTGGCGGGCCGTCTCCGCTCGGATCAACTGGCGCAGCAGCGAGACGGGAACCATGCTGCCCGGGTCCTGGTTCAGCACCACGGACAGTTGGGTGTCGGCCCGTTCCAATTGGCCCGCCACGCACAGCAGCTCCGCCAGCAGATAGCGGGCGCCGCTGTCGGTAGGGGCCTTCTGCACGTGCGCCGTGGCGGCGGACACGGCCCCCGACAGGTCGCCGGCCTCGATGGCGTGGTTGATCGCGGTCTGGCTCATGGGTTCCTCCAGTCAGGCCTGCGGGCCGACAAGTTCGGTGACCAGCCGGAAACTGGTCTGGACGTCGTCAAGCTGGAAATGCGGTTTCAGGTGGATGACGCAGCCGAAGGCGCCCGGCCGGCCGGCGATGTCGCGGACCTGCACCTCGGCCTCGCGCAGGGGGTAACGGGCCTTGAAAGAGGTGCTGGCGTCGTCATTGGCCAGGCAGTAGCCCCGCAGCCACTCGCGCAGATGATCCTCGAAATCCTGCGCGGTGGCGAAGGAGCCGATCTTGTCCCGGCCGATCATCTTGATGTAGTGCGCGAAGCGCGACGCGCAGAGCACGTACTGCAGCATGGCCGACAGCCGGGCGTTGGACGTGGCCGTCGCCCGATCGTAGATCTTGGGCACGTGCAGGGATTGGCAGCTGTAAAAGACACAAGCGTCGAGATAATTGACCCGTGACAAGGGCACGATGCCCAGGTCGCTGAGCTGCTTTTCCTGCCGGTCGGACAGATAGACGTCCAAGGGGGCCGCAGGCGCCGCGGCGCCCCCCAGTGCCGGGAAGGCGTGGCCGGGGAACTGGTCCACCAGGCCGCCGCCGTTCAAATCGTCGGGCGTGCCCCGGATGTCCGCGAACCAGCCATATTGGTGGAAGGCGCGCATGACCACAGTGGCGAAGGCGAAGGCGGCATTGCCCCACAGGTAATCGCCCGCCCCCGGCCGCCCCGTCCGTTCCGCGAAGCGGAAGCCGTCGATGCGGTTGGGGTCGTGACGGTACGGCGGCCGCATCATCACCCGCGGCAGGGCGATGCCGATGAAGCGGGAATCGTCCGCCTCGCGCAGGGCCCGCCAGCGGATGAACTCATGCCCCTCGAAGGAACGGGCGAGGTCCACGTCGCTGGCCATGTCGCCGAAGCTGTCCAGCCCGAACAGCGCCGGCGAACAGCTGGTGACGAAGGGGCAGAAGGCCGCGGCCGCCACGGCGGCGATGGCCTTCAGCGTGCCCACGTCGTCGGTGGGATGGTCGGCGTCACGCTGGTGCTGCACGGCGTAGTCGCCGATCAGCAGGCCGAACGGTTCGCCGCCGGGGGTGCCGAACTCGTCGCTGTACACCTTGGTGAACAGCTGACTCTGGTCAAACTCGATGGCGCGCTCGAAATCCCGGCACAGCTCGCGCCAGGACACGTCCAGCACCCGGATCTTGATGGCGCGGGTGGAGGCCGACGCCTCCACGAGCTGCAGCAGCCCGCGCCACGACGCCTCCAATTGCTGGAAGCGGGGATTGTGCAGGATGGCGTTGACCTGGGCCGTGAGCAGAGCGTCGATCGCCGCGATCAGCTGGTCGATGACCAGGCGCTTGTCGGGATGGCGGCTGAGATCCAGCCGCCAAGCCGAGGGGGCGTCCGGCCGGGGTTGCCGGCCTTCCATCGCGTCGATGCGCCCCCCCGTCGCCAGGGCCACCCCCGGGGCTGCCGCCTCAAGGGTCTGTTGCATCAGAGTTTGCTCGGTATCCGTGCCACCATGCGCAGGGAGGTCGTCAGCTCCTCCATCTGCAACCAGGGCCGCAACCAGGCGATGGCGTTATAGGAGCCCGGCTTACCCGGGATTTCCTTCACCGTGATCTTGGCCTCACGCAAGGGATAGGCGGCCTTCATCTCCTGGCCGGCGCCCTCGTTGGCGTTGACGTAGTTGTTGATCCAGCGGTTCAGCCAGGCCTCGCAGTCCTCGACCTCCAGGAAGGAGCCGATCTTGTCCCGCGCCATCACCTTCAGGTAATGGGCGAAGCGGGACGTGGCCATCATGTAGGGCAGGCGGGCGGAGATGGCGGCGTTGGCCGTGGCGTCCGGGCGGTCGTACTTCTTGGGCTTCTGCACCGTCTGGGCGCCGAAGAACACGGCGTAGTCGGTGTTCTTGTAATGGCAGAGCGGCAGGAAGCCCAGCTTGCCCAGTTCGGCGTCGCGGCGGTCGGTGATGCCGATTTCCGTCGGGCACTTCTGGTCGGGATCGCCGTCATCGCTGACGAAGACATGGGTGGGCAGGGTTTCCACCTTGCCGCCACCTTCGGCGCCGCGGATGGCCGTGCACCAGCCGTACTTGGCGAACGCCTCGGTGGCGCGCGAGCCCAGCACGTAGGCCGCGTTCATCCAGCAATACTCGTTGTGCTCCAGCGCCAGCGACTTGCCCGAGGGGTCCAGCGGCGCCTCCTCGAAATTGAAATCGTCAACGCTGAGCGTGCCGGCGCCGTACGGCAGGCGGGCCAGCACGCGCGGCAGGGTCAGGGTGGTGAAGCGGCTGTCCTCGCTGTCGCGGAAGCTGCGCCACTGCGCGTATTCCGCCGTCTCGAAGATCTTCTCCAGGTCCCGGGGCTTGGCCAGCTCCTGATAATCCTGGAAGCCGAACAGCTTGGGGCTGGCGGCGGAGACGAAGGGGGCGAAGGCGGCGGCCGCGATGCCGGAGATGCCGGCCAGCATCTGCACGTCTTCGGGATGGTTGGTGAACTCATAGTCACCGATCAGCATGCCGTAGGGCTCACCGCCCGGCGTGCCGAACTCGTTCTCATAGAGCTTCTTGAACAGCTCGCTCTGGTCGAACTCCACCGCCTTCGACAGATCCTTCATCAGCTCGCGCTTGCGCACGTTCAGCACGCGGATCTTCAGGTTGGCGCTGGTCTCGGTGTTCATGACCAAGTGGTGCAGGCCGCGCCAGCTGCCTTCCAGCCGCAGGAATTCCGGATGGTGCATGATGGCCGCCAGCTGCTTGGACAGCTTGGCGTCGATGGCCTTCACCGCGGCGTTCAGCGTCTGGGTCAGGTTGCGGCTGTAGGTGACGGTGCCGCCCAGCGCCTCTTCGGTCAGGGTGCGGAGCAGTTCCTGCACACGGGCCGGCTCCGTCTGCTTGGTGGCGCCGATGGCCTGGTCCAGCAGGGAGGGGCCCTCGACGGTGCCGGCCGCGGCGTCCTCGCGGGATACGGTCAGGGTATCGGACATCACTTCACCTCCTCGGCGGCGACGCCCAGCTGCTGCGACAGCTTCCGCAGTTGCGCGTCATCCTGAAGAATGGATTCCAGCAGGTCTTCCAGCTGGGTCGAACGGTCGGCCTTGGTCAGCAGGTCGCGCAGTTGGTTGCGCGTCTCCAGCAGCTTGCGCAGGGCCGGCACCTGGCGGACGATCTGGCCGGGCTCCATGTCCTCCAGCGAGGAGAACTTCAGGTCCACGGCCATCTCGCTGCCGTCGTCCTGCAACTCGTTGCGTACCCGCAACGACAGCGACGGCTTCATGCGCGCCAGGATTTCGTTGAAATTGTCCCGGTCGATCTGGATGAACTTGCGGTCCTTCAGCGGCTTCAGATCGTCCGTCGGGTCGCCGGAAAAGTCGCCGAGCACGCCGACCACGAAGGGCAGCTCCTTCTCGACCATCGCGCCATCCGTTTCGACTTCGTACTTAATATGCACGCGCGGCTTGCGAACCCGCTCTAGCTTGTCATGAACGCTGGCCATCTACCTTCTCCTACCCAGGGGTTTCTTCATGCCGTCCGGGATTCTTCCGGGACAAAAATCTTTCTTAATCAGCGGGTTATTGCCCATTGTTCGAAACCGGTCTTATGCCGGCCGTGGTCAAGAGGGTGTTGCGCGCCCCGGCATCCGCCAGCAGCTCGGCCAGCAACTCGGGCAGGCTCATGCGCCCGCGCCGGACCAGATCCTCAATGGTGTAGGACAGGGGGAATGCGGCTCGGTCCGGCGGAAATACTGGCCGATCTCCGACAGCAGGCTCAGCGCCTCCTCCCGGCTGGTGATGCCCTGGGCCGGCCGCTGCGGCGCCGATGCCGCCTCGACCACCGGGGCGCCGCTGGCGGATTGCAGGATGACGTCGGGCATGGCGGCCTCCTCCACCTCTTCCTTGGCCGACAGGCCGGTCAGGAACACCACCGCGTCCTCCACCTCCTCCAGGATGTGGGTGATGGTGGAGGTGGGCGGGGCATCGGCGCCCGCCCGTTCGGTCAGCAACCGATCCAGGTCGCGGAAGGCCTGGCGGCAGGCCCGGATGTCGGCCAGCAGCGCCCGGTTACGCACCGCCGGCACCTGGCCCATGCGCTGCGACAGGGCGTCCAGCGTGGGTGGCGGGGTCCGGCCCGGGCGATTGCGGGTGTCCGGCGTCTGGCTGGCGCGCTGGGCCAGCGCGTAGTGCCAATAGGCGATGGGCTGGTCCTCGCGCAGCAGCGGCACCTTGCGAATGGGCTGGATCAGCGTGCCTTCGGCGCCATGGCCGTTCAGTCCGCCGATGGGTGCCAGGCGCACGGCGATACCGTCCTCGTCCGGCTCGGGATGGACGCCATCCCAATAGCGGTCCACCAGGCCGGCCAGCAGGCGGAAGCCATCGGCCAAGCCGGCGAAGCCGTCCAGCCGCACGGCGGCCTCCGTCAGCCAGACGGCGATCTCGATGTCCTTGCTGCGCTCGGCCAAGACGGCGCGGGCCAAATCCTGGATACGCTGCCATTCGCCCAGCGACGACTGGGCCTCATCCTCGGAATCCGCCCGGCGCTCGATGGCGCGGGCGGTGGCCCGCAAATCCTTGAGCTGGAAATAGGCGGCGTCGCCGCCGTTGTACACGCGCAGATCCGGGCCGCAGGGCTGGTCCCCGGGGATCGGGGCCAGCAGGGCCGACAGGTCCAGCACGCTGGATGACACGATAGCGCCATTGTCCATCATGCACCTTTCCGGGATGGCCACAGCCGGCCCCAGAAGCCCCCACCCCTGCCCCCGGCAGCGGCGCTGGCATCCAGCGCACGCAGCAGGGCGGCCAGGTCCGTGGGCCGGCGCTTGGGATCGGGCTGCAACATGGTGGCGACCACGCCGCGCAGGCGGTCCGGCACGGCGCTGATGTCCGGAACCTGGCGCCGGGCGGCCGTCGCCTCCTCCACCGTCTGGCCCATGGGCAGCTTCTCGCCCCGCGCGGCGGCGACGATGACCAGGCCCAGGCTGTAGATGTCGGACGCGACGCCGATGGCGCCGCCATGCATGCCCAGCTGCTCGGGCGAAGCGAAGGAGAACTTGCCGGCGAAATCCAGGCCATCGCGCGGGGTGGCGCCGTTGCGCATTTCCCGCGCCACGCCGAAGTCGATCAGCTTGGCCCCGGCCGGATTGTCCCCCGGCAGCAGGATGTTGTCGGGGGACACGTCGCGGTGGACGATGCCGGCGGCGTGCACCGCCGTCAGGCCCGCCGCCAGGCGGCGCAGCAGGGCTTCCAGCCCGGTCAGACCCAAGGGACCCCGCCGCAGGAAATAAGACAGCGACTGGCCGTCGATATATTCCAGCACCAGCATGGACCGGCCATCGCCATCCCGGTACAGGCCGGCGCAACTGACCACCGCGTCATGGCGGATGCGCTGCAGCAGGCGGCCTTCCTCATGGAACAGCCCGACGATCTTGGCGTCGTCCCGATATTCCGGGATGATGACCTTGATGGCCTGGTCGGTCTTCAGGTCGCGGTGGCGCACCCGGTAAATCTCACCCATGCCGCCACGGGCCAGCAGGGTGCGGACGACGAAGGTGTTCAGCATCGTGCTGCCGGGCGCCACCGACCAGCCGGTGGGATCGGTCTTGACCGCCTGTCCCGCCGCCGGCGCCGGGTCATCCTCCCACGGGCGCTGCACGGCCTGGATATGACGGTCCAGCGCGGCCCGGGCGCCGCTCAACAGGTCCAGCGACGCCACCTCATCCAAGCCGGCGCGGTGCGCCTCCGCCCGGACGCTGGCAATGAAGCCGGCGACCCGGCTTTCCATCACCTCCCGCGTCGGCACCACCGGTGCCGCATCGGGGGTGACCATGACCTCGGTCAGTTCGGCCGGGGCGAAGCGGGTCAGCTCGTCCGGTGCCTCCGGGCTCACCAGAAGCGAGGTCATCTCGTCCGGCTGCTGGGGCGCGTCCGCTACCGCGTCGGCGCCGGGCAGGCTGGTCTTGGCGGCGGCCTGGGTCATTCAGCACCCCCTTGCGACGCCGCATCCAGGGTCGGCGACGGCTGCGCCGGCACCGGGCCACCACTGGCATGAAGCGCGGCCTCCGCCACCGGATGGTCGCTTTCCGGCACATCGACCACGACGGCCGTCAGGTTGTCCGGCGCGCCGCTGACCAGGATGTTCTCGATCAGCGCGTCGACAGTTTCCCGGGGCGGCAGGCCGCGCAGGATGCTGGCGATCTCCGTCTCGTTCAGCACCTTGGTCACGCCGTCACTGCACAGCAGGAACCGGTCACCGGGCTGGACGACATCCTGGACCATGTCGATTTCCAGGGTGTCGGCGGCGCCCACGGCGCGGGTGACCAGCATGGTGGCGCGCTGCTGCTGGTTGATGCCGGCGGCGACATGGTCGGTGGTCAGCTGGCGCAGCCGGCCCGCGCGCAGCAGATAGACGCGGCTGTCCCCCACCCACAGGCAGTTGAAGCGGTTGGCATAAATCAGCAGCACCACAGCGGTGGAGGCGATCAGGGCCTGGTCGCCCAGCATGGCCGCCTGGGACCGCAGCTTCTCGTTGGCCTCCACCAGGGCCTCGCGCACCTCATCCACGAAGCCGCCGTAGGACAGCGGCGGCATCACCGCGTCCAGCGCCTTCACGGTCAGCGCACTGGCGACCTCGCCGGCCGAATGACCGCCCAGGCCGTCCGCCACGCACCACAGCCCCAGGTCGGGACGCACCAGAAGGGCGTCCTGGTTGATGGTGCGGCGGGTGCCGGCATGGGTGCGCCCATGGCTGGGCAAAGCCACCACCGGACGCAACAGCAGGATGGGCAGTTCCTCATCCGCCAAGTGCAGCGCGGAGTCCGCGGGACGTTCCCAGCCCCAGCGTTCCCAACGGCCGTCCAGGAAGGCGGCGTAGTTCTGCGGTGCCGGCAAACCGGGGGAAATGAGCAGGGAGGACGCCACCTTGTCCGATCCGGTGGTCCACCACAGGCTGAAGCGATTGTTGAAGCCGATCAGCACCTGGTCCAGCAGTTCGGCATAGGCGGTTCCCAGGGCGCCCCGCCCATTGCCGCCCCCATTGTTGGCGAGACCGACGCGGAAGGCGCTGCTTTCGGCCGGGCCGCGCGTGGTGTCATAGGGGGGGCGCCCAGGACGCGGGCCGCCCGGTCGAAACGGTCGAAGTCGAAATCGTCATCCAGGGAACTGAGCGCCAGATCCTCCAGCTTGTCGAACCAGGCCCGGCCGCTCTCGATCAGCCGGATGGGGGCGACGCAGCCGGGCAGCGGGGTGGCCAGCACCAGGGGGAAATAGCGTCCCACCCGGTCCACGCTGGGCATCAGCACCCCGGCCATGGCCACGTCGCCGCAGACCCCCGGCCCCAGGACGAAGCGCCAGACCGGCGTGTCCAGGTAGCTGGGCAGCCACGCCTCGCCCATCTGCCGCTGGCTGGTCGACAGGGATGCCTGCAGCCATTCGTCCAGCGGGCGGACGACCGTGGGATCCAGCCGCCGGGAGACGAAGTCACCCCGGGCCGGGATCTTGCCGAAGAAACCCGGCTCGTGAGCCGAGACGGCGCCATTCAGAAAGAGACTGGACAACGGAACGCCCTCAGTTCTTTGAGGATGAAGGGATTGAGCGAGGTGCTGGACTTCACCTCGAAGCCGGCGTTGTGGCTGCCCGAGGTGAAGTTGACGCGGAAGTTGTCGCTGCCCAGGGTGGTCACCGTTCCCTGGTCGACCAGGTGGAACAGCGACCATGGGCCGGTCTTCATCACGCTCTGCGGCAGGCCGTCGGTCACCTCGAACACCACCCGGCTGACGCCGTTGGGGTCGCTGTCCGGCCACTGCAGGGAGGCTGGCCACTGCGGACCATGCTGGTATTCGATCTGCTGGCCACCACTGGCGAACAGCACGCCGGTGGTCTTCGGGTCCAGGGTGACCGGGGTCACCTGCAGGGCCACGCGGGGCTGCTGCCCGCCGTCGGGGAAGAAGGCGTCGCGGATCTGGGCGGCGTACTGGAAGGAGGCCAGGACGCTGTCGGGAATGCCTAGGCCCGTGTCACCCACCTTGCTCCACCGCCACTTGGCGCCCGATGTGTCGACCAGGGTCTTCAGGTGGTTGTTGAAGAAGTTGTCCAGCATGCCGTTGGGGGCGAACAGCCGGGTGAAGTCACCCACCGAGATTTCCTTGGCGCTGTCCTTGGCGAAGGGATAGCGCCCGTTCACCGCGCGGGTGCAGAAGCCGCCGACCTCGGCGCCCCACAGATTGCTCAACTGGGCGCGGGCACCGCCCACCGACTGTTCCGACGCGCTGCCGGTGATGGTGGCGATCCAGCCGTTGACCGGACGCGGCATCTGCGGCGCCTGGCTGTTCAGCATCTGGATGGGGCCGCCGGCGCCGCCGTGGGAGGTGCGGGCATAGAGGGCCATGCGGCCATTGCCCGGCCCGCTGGCGACGTTGCTCAGCTCCTGATAGGCCTCACCCAGCAGCCGCACCAGATCCTCCGCCCGCGCCGGCGCCCCGTTGTTGGGCGTGACGAAGTCGGCGATGGGCTGGAAGTGCTGGGCCACGGCCACGGCGCCCGAGGCGGCGTCCGGCGTCGGCAGGGCCGCCGGAGCGGCGGCGCCACCGCCGGCGGCCACGGGCTTGGGCCCGCCCGGCAGGGGGACGATCTGCGTCTCCGCCGCGATGTCCTTCAGCAGCTTCAGCATCGGCATGTCAGGGCTGGACACCAGGTTCAGCACCGCGATGGTCTGCTGCATGTCGGCCAACGGCACGACGCGCAGGTCGCCCAGCATGGTGTCCCACTGCTGGATGTAGTCGGCGTAGTACAGCTGCGTCACACGCTCACGCAGGTCCTCCGCCTGGGCCGCCTGCGACGGGGCGTTCGCCCCGGCGGGCTTGTCGCCCAGGACCCAGCTCTGCCCCTGCACCTCGGTGATGACCGCGTTCAGCGTCGGCAGGAAGGCCTTGTAGCCTTCGGGGGTGTAGAGGCCCGGGATGCCTTCGGTCAGCGGCTTGCCGGAGATGCGGGTGAAGACGTGGTCCGCGGTGGCGCCGGCATGGTCGATGGGCCGCCACTGGGGTAGCTGGCTGACGCCTTCATGCTGACGTACCAGGGCGTAGACCCGCTCCGCCGGCGACAGCTTTTCCAGGCTGCGGCGCGACTGGCTGATCAGGTTGGCGTCCAGGGGGATGGGGGTCAGGCTGCCCCGGGTCAGCAGGCTGTCCAGGTGGCGCGCCAAATCCTCACGCAGGCCCTTGTTGGCCTCACCCGGCCAGGTGGTCGCCCAGTCGGCGATCATCCACTGGCGCACGGCGTTCGCGTCCAGGGGGCCGCGGCTACCCAGCATCAGATAGATCTTCAGCGCGCCGGCCACGAAGTCGTCATCGTCCTCATGCGCCTGGATCTGCTTCTGCAGCCGGACCAGCAGGCGGGGCAGCATCAGGCCGTTCAGCGCCCGGTGGTAGACGGCGGCATGCACCGTCTTCAGCTTGTCACCCTGGTAGAGGCCGAAGGTCAGCCACTTGCTGGCCACGCCCTCATTGTTCTCCAGGCCCGTGGGCAGGTTGCGCAGGATGTTCAGCGGCTTCACGACGCGGACCAGATCCTCGTCCGTCACGCCTTGGCTGGGGATGCCGGTCGCCGCCTTGTCATAGGCTTGCAGGCCGTCATCGATCAGGGCCACCTGGCGCTTGTTCTCCTGGTAACCGGTGCTCCACGCATAGGCCAGGACGCCCAGGATGACGGCGGCGGTGGCGTAGGTGGCGATGCGCAGGCGGCGCCGGCGCTGCTCCACCTTGGGGTTCAGGCTGACGACGGCCGCTTCGGCGAAGATCACCTCGTTGAACAGCCGGGTCAGGAAGTAGCTGCGGCCCTGCCGGTTGTTGGCCGGCATGCGCACCGGGTCCAGGCCGAAGGTGGCCGCGATGGTGGCCATGGTGCGGTCGATGGGCATGCCCACCTGCACGCTGCTGGTGAAGTAGCTGCCGCGCAGCAGGGGCCGCGTCTCGTACGGGCTGGCGCGGAAAATCTCCGTCAGGATTTCCAGCAGCGCGTCGCCGAGGCTGGCCACCTGGTTGGGGAAGTTGAACACCAGGCCGCGGCGCTCGATGTCCGCCTCCTGCTGCACCCGTTCCAGCAGGCGTTCGTTCAGGCGGACGACCAGGCCCTCCAGCTCCTGGGGGAACTGGTCGACCACGCCCGGGCTGTCGGCGGCGCCGTCATCCAGGGGGAAGGTCGTGCCCCAGACCTGCTCGCGCTCCGACTTGCCCAGGTTGTCGAAGAACTCGACGAAGCCTGGCACCAGGTCGACCTTGGTGAACAGGACATACACGGGGAAACGCAGGCCGAACCGGTCATACAGCTCGTTCAGGCGCAGGCGGATGGCGCGGGCATGGTTCAGGCGCTCCGTCGGGTCGGGGGCCATCAGGTCGGCCAGGCTCATGACCACGATGGCGCCGTTCACCGGCTGGCGCGGCCGATAGCTCTTCAGCAGATCCAGGAAGCCCAGCCAGGCGGCTTGGTCCTGATGCGGATCGCTGTCCTGGGTGGTGTAGCGGCCGGCCGTGTCCAGCAGGATGGCCTCGTCCGTGAACCACCAGTCGCAGTTGCGGGTGCCGCCGATGCCCTTCAGGGGGTCGCGGCCGATGGTGGTGGACAGCGGGAAGTTCAGGCCCGAGGTCAACAGGGCGGAGGTTTTGCCCGAGCCCGGCGGCCCGATCATGATGTACCAGGGCAGCTGGTAGAGGTAGCCCCGGCCCATGCCCTTGCGGCCGGCCTTCTTGCGCAGTTGGCTCAACGCCTCTTGCAGGCGGTCGCGCAGCAGGCGCAGTTCCTCGGCGGAGGCGGCATCGGCGCCGCGGCGCTTCTCCTCCTCGCTGGGGTCGGTCAGGTCGTGGACCATGCGCCGGTCGGTCTGGCGGGCCTTGAGGTTGACCTGAAGGTTGAAGGCGGCCCAGATGGCGAAGACGGCGCCGCAGGCGATCATCCGCACCAGGTCGCCCTCCAGCGGCCGGTGGCTGCCCACCGCCACCAGGGCGCCGAAGAACCAGATGACCAGGGCGAAACCGATGGCCCACACCAGGGACCAGGCCCAGCGGGCGCGGAAGGGCTGCGCCAGGGCGGAAATCAGGGGTTGCGCGAAGTAGACGCTGCTGGGGACGTTCATTGGGCCGTTCCCTGGTTGGGGGTCGGGGCGGGCGTCGCGGCGGGGGTCGCTGAGGCGGCCGACGGCGCCGGAACGGCGGCCGGGGGGAGCTCAGGATCACGTCGATGCGGCGGTTGGCTTCCCGGCCGGCTTCCTGGTCGTTGCTGGCGACGGGCTGGGTGTCGGCCATGCCCTGCGCCTTCAGGCGGGACTTGTCGGTCAGGTGGGTGGCGATGACGGCGGCGACCGCGTCGGCACGGGCCTGCGACAGATGCCAGTTCGAGGGGAACCGGATGGTGCGGATGGGAATGTTGTCGGTATGGCCCGTGATCAGCACATTGCCGGGCCGGGTGTTCAGGGCCTCGCCAATGCGATGCAGCAGGGCGATGTAGCTGTCATTGACCTCGCTGCTGCCCGACGCGAACATCCCGGCGTTACGGATACGGACGACCGTGTCGGTGCCTTGGGGCACCACGGTGACCAAGCCCTGCGCGATCTCCGGCGCCAGGAAGGCGCGGAACTGGTCAAGGTCCCTTGACTTCGGTTGGACGGGAGCGGTCGGCTGGGCCAGGGCGACGCTGGGCTGGCCCACCGGCGGCAGGGTGGCCATCTTTTCCAGCGTGGCATCGGAACTGCCGTTCAGGGCGAAGCTGAAGCCCGTGGCCATCACGGTGATGATGATCAGCGTGGCCGCCATGACGGTCCAGAACTCGATGCTGGGCAGCAGCGGGCGGAAGGGCGCCTCCACCCCGCGCCAATGCACCGACAATTCGCGTTCCGCCTCGCCGCGCCGCTGAGTCAGCACGCGGTAGAGGTTGTCGCGGATGCGGGCGTGCTCCAGGGAGCCTTGCGGCAGGATGCGCAGACGGCCCTCGAACCCCAGCGACAGGCAGAGGTACATCAGCTCCAGCACCTGGAAGTTGGCGGCCGGATCCTTCAGCAGGTGGTTCAGCAGGTCGTAGAACCGCTCACCGCCCGTAACGTCGATGTGGAAGGTGATGACCATGCCCGCTCGGGCCCAGCTGCTGCTGGCGCCCCAGGGGGTGTTCAGCACGATGTCATCGAGGGTGGCGCACAGCGCGTAGTGGGCGGCGCGCGCGGCCTCGTTGGTCACGCCGGTGCCCTGCGCGCGCTTCTCGAAGGTCTTGATCTCATCGGAAACGCGCTCGCGCAGTTCCTCGATGTTGGACTGGGCGGCGGAGGTGCGCAGGCGGCGCGCCAGGGTCAGGATGGGGCCAGCGGCCGCCACCAGCGGGTTCAAGCCGCCGAGCGTCAGGTCGACCGTGTCTTCGGGCGCATAGTCGCTGGGCGGGGCCGCCACCTGCACCGGCGCCGGACGCCGGCCACCGGGCGTCGGCTTGATGATGGTGGGTTCGTGCGCCGTCTGGCCGTAACTGGGATAGGACATCACGCACCCCCCTTGATGGCCCACAGCTCCATTTCAACCTGGGCGAAGTCACCCGCCAGGTGCAGGGCGATGCCGCCAGACTTCTGAAGCTGCTTGAAATGCTGGCTGCTGCGGTCCAGCTCGAAAAAGACTTGGCCGCTGCGATAGGGCAGCTGGCGCGGCGCCACCGGCAGGGGGCGCACGTTGATGCCGGGCAGGGCCACGTTCACCAGCTGGGCGATCTGTTCGACCGGGCCGATCTTCACCTGGTTGGGGAAGACGCGGCGCAGATGCTCCACCGGCATGTCGGCGTTCACGGCCAGCACGAAGGTGGCGTTGAACAGCAGCGACCTGTCGACGATGACGCCGACCTTGATGCCATGGCGGCGCGCCTGCAGTGGGATGGCGACGGCGGTCTGCTCCAGCACCGCGCTGAGCGAGGCGCGCAGGTCGGAGAACACCGGGCGGAAGGTGTTCTGCAGATCCTCGTGCCGGTATTCCGGGAAAACGGCGGCGCGCTTGGCCTCGGTGGTGAAGGTGGCCAGCTCCCCGGCGATCTCCACGCACAGGCGATAGAACCGCTCCGGATGCAGCATGGGGGCCGTGGCGGCGTAGTGGCGCAGCAGCGGCTCGTACCGGTTCACCGTCTGCAGCAGCAGGAAATCCGCGATCTCCGCCGCGCCCTTGGCCGAGGGGCCGGACAGGCGCCCGGCCAGCGCCTCCGCCCGGTGCTGGATCAGGGCCTGCAACTCGGTCAGGAAGGCGGCCAGGGGCGCCTGCGCCGCGACCGAGGTGACCGGGGCGATGAACTGCTCATCCAGGATGATGGCGCGGTCGGACCGCACTTCGACCACCCGGGCGATGGCCACCTTCTCATAGCCGGCCAGGGGCTGGGTTTCCGGCGCCAGACGCAGGCGCAGGCGGGCCACGTCCATGGGGGCCGCCTGGTCGCTGCCCAGGTTGGCGTCCTCCGCCTCATACCGGGCGGGGACGAAGCGGGTGATGGCGTCCTCGGAATTGGCCAGGCCGACTTCGGCTCCGCCGGGCTGGCGCACCGGCAGCGTCAGGTAGATCAGGCAGTTCTTGGTGGTGTCGAACAATTCCAGCGGCGGCGGATGGTCGGCGTCGTCGGGAATGGAAAAGGGCGTGCCATCCGGCAGGATGCCCTTGGCGGACACGATGGCGAACTTGCCGATGCCCAGCAGCTCGCGGTTGATGGTCAGCTCGCTCAAGCCCCAGGCGAAAGGCGTCAGCGGTTCGGTGCGCGCGTGCAGCAGGCGTTCCACATGGCGGTCGGCCTGCTGGAAATGCTGGACCCGTAGGAACATCCCCTCGGTCCAGACCACGCGGTTGGCGGACATCATGGCCGGGGCCTCACTTGGCGGAGGTGCGCTGGGGGGCGGCACCGGGGGGCGGGACGGCGTCGGCCGTGTCGCGCTTCACCGCCAGCCCGGTGGCCCCCACGGTGACGCTCAAGGTCACGGGGCCGGTGTCCGGCAGGGCCACGACCTCGCGCCAATTGGCCTGGTCGATGGCGCGGTAGGCGGCGACGATGCCCACGTAATGCACCTTGTCGTTCTGCGGCAGGGTCATCTGCTTCTTCTCGCCCGGCTGCAGCACGAACTCATCCCGGCCCAGCTGGTCCGTCCCCAACGCCTGGGCATCGTGCTGGATCAGCTGGATGGGGGCGGCGATCGTGAACTTGTCCTTGGACGCCAGCTGATAGACCCGGGTCACGATCGGCGAGGGCCGGCCCAGCGTATCGGGGTTGGCGTCGGGGCCGACATTGATCGACACGGGCACCGTGGTCCGCGCCGGCGGGGGCGGAGGCGGCTCGTGCGAGCACGCCGCCAGTTGCAGGACGGCGCCGGCGAGCATGGTGACAAGGGCGATGCGAGGGGCGGTGGTCTTGGCGAGAGGCATCGTCGAGGGAACCCTGTTGGTCTGGGCTGTTCTTGGGAGGATGAAAAAAGGCGCCACGGTTCAGAGGCTTCTGAACTGCTGGGTGTAGGCGGAGGAAAACTTGCTGCCGAGCGGCGGGCCGGAGGACTGTTCCCCATCATCCGCTGGTGGGCCTGCTCATACCGTTCCCAGCAGCGGGCCTTGTGCACCTGCGGCAGCATGGAGGCGCTGACGTCGTTCTTGATGGCGTCGGGCGACAGCTGTTCCAGCACGTCGCCCACCACCGTCTTCATCCCGGCGATCAGCGCGACCTCATGGGCCTTGATGTCGCGCAGGCTTTCGCGGATGGCCTCGGGCGCATCCATGAAGCCCATGACCCGCCGGCCGATCAGCACGGCGAGCGTGCCTTCCAGGTTGGCGGAGAACTTCAGCGGATTGTTCTCCTTGGCGCGCAGCAGCGTGTGCTCGATGCGGAACTCGGACTTCAGGAAGGCGCGCAGCTCCAGCAGCTCCCGCAAACCGGCAACCGCCTCACGCAAGGCCAGGCCCATCTTGTGCATCAGCGCGGGGGCGTCGGCCGCGTCCACGGCGTCGAGGGGCAGGCCCACACCGGCGAGGAAGGCCTCGAACAAGTCGTTGGGAATCTGTGGCGCCGGCGCCTGCGGCGCGGAGCCGGATGGCGTTGGGGTTTGAGCCAGATGGGTCTGAGCCACATGGGCTTGAGCCGTCGCGGGCGTGGCGGGGGTGGCCAAAGCGGCCGGCGTCATGGTGCCCAGGGGTGCCGCCGCACCCGCCGCGGAACCGCCCATCGACACCGGAGGGGCCGCCGCGGGGATCGGCGCGGACGCGACCGCATGGGGCCGCGCCGGGGCGGACGGGTTGATCGGAAGGATGGTGGCGCCGGCGCCGGTGGCCGGGGCGACCGGCATGGCATTGCCCGGCGCCGGGCCAACCGGCGAGGACAGCGGCATGCGCGCCGTGGCCTGGCCACCGCGCGTCCCGGCGAACGCCTCCGCGATGACGGGCGCGCCGACGGCCTCCAGCTCACCCGGAATGCCGGCACCATCGGCGCCTTCAGCCTGCCAGTCCATGGGGATGACCGGATGCTTGACCTCCGGCGCCTCGAAATAGGCGCCGGTTCCCGAATGGGCGGCCAGCGACGGGGCCAGCGCCCCCCGAACGGCGGCTCCACCTCCGCTTCCCCTTCCCCCAAGATATCGGTCAACTGCATCTCGCCGACGCGGTCGCCGGCCAAAACCTGGGTCAGGGAGGGGACGTAGCCGGTGCGGGCGCCGTTCAGGCCTTCCAAGCCGTATTCCATGTCCGGATCGGGTGCGGATAACCCTCCCTGGGCCAGGCCCGGATGGGCGGCCGCGCCCAGGGGATGGCCCAGCGCGGAGGACGCGGGCTGCTCACCGATCTCCAGCCGCAGGCTGCAGGGCCCCAGATTGATGACGTCGCCGTCATTCACCGGCTGGGCGTTACCCCGGCCCAGGGGCGACGAGGCGCCGCCGACGTATACGCCGTTGGTGCTGGTATCGATGACGAAATAGGTCTGCCCCCGCAGTTCTATGCGGCAGTGCTGTTTGGACAGGTGCCGCTGCGGGTCGCTGACCACCCAGTCGTTTTCCGCCCCGCGCCCTATCGTGAAACTGCCGCCATCGCAGACGCGCGTCTCACCTTCGGAAACGGAGCAGTCCCCAGCCATAATAACCCGTAAGACAAGGGCCATCTGTTCCTCGCTGAGCAAGGACGACGTTATCGGCATCCCCGAGAGGCCGACAATGCGTCCAATCTTTTAACGATAAATTTACCAAGCAATGCACGCTGATATAATTCGGAAGATAGTTCCGTCGAGCCCCCAGAAACGGCTCTCGGCGGCTTATGCATATAGAGGTAGATATAGGCTTCGCCCGTATGAAACCCCAATCATAGGGCATAGCTTCAAAGTATATTTTGAACGGTATTTTAATCGATATTGTTCAATGCAACCCCTGGAATCACTTGAATAAATTATAGATTCCCAGCGAAGAAGGCGGCGTTCTATGACGACTGGGCGGAACGGCATATATACCGGGATGGCAACGGCATATGACCCCCACCGCAGCCCACAACGGCGGCCTTTGGAACCAGCTTCCCATCCTTTGGTCCAGTCCAATAACGCGTTAATACGAAGGTACCATTTGCCGGCAAAGGCGCGGAAATCCTCAGTTTTTATTGGATTTTTCGGGGCGATAACGCTCCGTTCACCATGGCGCCTTCCGCCATCAGGATAAGCGGGCCTGTTCCCGATAAGTCGGAAGGACATAGTCATTCGTAGGGGATGACTACCTTGATATTGAGCTGCTACCGAAGATGAAACGCCAAATTCTCCAGTAACGGTCGGTTTTCCAAGCTGGATCACACGGCCCCGCCGCCCCGTTCATCCCAGATTAAAGTATTAAATGCGTCACTTTCTTGCCGGATTCATGACGGTATAGGTCGAAGGCTGGTTTGGCAGACCCTTGACGTCCCGCCGCCGGCCCATAGCTTTCTGTCGCGGCATGACGTCGGAAATTGCCGATGGGTTTTAAAAGCGCGGCGTGTGAACCGCCGCTTAACTGGCAGCAAGGGTAGAAAACGGCGCCCTGCCTCGCGGGGCCATACCGGGATTGAAGCGTTCGGCGGCCCCGTTCGCCGGGCACATGAGGAACGGATGGACGGTTACACGCAAGCGGAACGGCTATTGGGGATCGAGAGCCCCTTGGGTCCGGACCAGCTTTTGCTGGAGGCGCTGGAAGGGCGGGAGGGCATATCGGTGCCCTTCGAGTTCCGGGCGACCGTGCGCGCCCTGGACGACAACATCGACCCGGCCGCCCTGCTGGCGCAGAGCGTGGACCTGAAGCTGCGCGTGGACGATGGCGTCTATCGCGTCTTCAACGGCGTCGTCGCCGCCCTCACCGGGGGCAACGCCGCCTCGCGCGGGCAGCGCCACTACACCCTGCGCGTCGTTCCCCGCCTGTGGTTCCTGACCCGCACCAGCGACTGCCGCATCTTCCAGAACAAGACCACGCTCGACATCCTGGAGACCATCTTCGGCGAGCTGGGCGTCACCCACTACGACTTCTCCGGCGTCAGCGCCCCGCCGCCGCGCGAGTATTGCGTGCAGTACCGCGAAACCGACCTGGCCTTCGTCTCCCGCCTCCTGGAGGAGGATGGGCTCTACTACTTCTTCCGCCACGAGGCGGGGAAGCACACCCTGGTCCTGGGATCCCAGACCTCCGCCTACCAGACGGGCGAGGAGGCGCTCATCCCCTTCAGCGCCACCTCCTCCCGCTCCAACCACATCAACACCTGGAACCGCGACCATGCCTACCAGGCCAGTGCCTGGGCCATGTCCGACTATAACTTCCAGACCAGCAAGCTGGACCTGAAGCAGACCATCCCCACCGTCTCCACCTACGCCCAGGACCCCCAGCACGAGCATTTCGACTATCCCGGCCTGCACGGCACCGCCGGCGATGGCGAGCGCCGCGCCAAGCTGGCCATGCAGGCCGAGGAGGTCGAGCGTGAGACCATCCGTGGCGCTAGCGACTGCCGCTCCCTCGCCCCCTGCGGCCGCTTCCAGCTCACCGACCATCCCGTCATGGCGGAGAACGGCGCCTATGTCGTCCTCAGCGTCAGCCACAGCGCCAGCGACCTCAGCTACGAAGGCGGCGGCGCCAGCCATTCCGGCTACGCCAACCACTTCACCTGCATGCCGGCCGCCACCCCCTTCGTCCCCCAGCACACCACCCTGCGCCCCACCATCCCCGGCATGCAGACCGCCGTCGTCGTCGGGCCCAAGGGCCAGGAGATCTACACCGACAAGTACGGCCGCGTGAAAGTCCAGTTCTTCTGGGACCGCCGCGGCCAATCCAACGAGGCCAGTTCCTGCTGGGTCCGTGTCGCCCAGGGGTGGGCCGGCCGCGGCTTCGGCGCCCAGACCATCCCCCGCATCGGCATGGAGGTCGTCGTCGCCTTCATGGAGGGTAACCCAGACCGACCCGTCATCCTGGGCTCCGTCCCCAATTCCGAAACCACCGCCCCCTTGGGCCTGCCCGCCCAACAGACCCAGACCACCTTCCGCACCGCCAGCAGCCCCGGCGGCGGCGGCTTCAACCTCTTCACCCTGGAGGACAAGGCTGGCTCAGAAGAGATCGCCTTCCACTCCCAAAAAGACCTCTCCATGGTCGTCCAGAACAACGCCTTCGAGACGGTGACCAAGGCGTCGGTGCGCCAGGCGAAGGAATTGCTGGCCTTCAAGGTCGGCAACAGCTCCATCCAGTTCACACCGGACAGCATCATCCTGTCCAGCAACGGCAGCACCGCCGTGCTGGACAAGGACGGCATCCGCTATCACGGCGGCAAGATCTGGCTGAACATGAAGGAGCAGGCGAAGGCGAAGCCGCCGGGCCAGGACTTCAAGGCCGAGGGCTCCGCCTGGGCGGCCAACAAGACCACCGGCCCCGTAACCGCCAAGGTCCTGGGCGCCGAAGGGTCGGTCACGGCCCACGCCGACCCGACCAAGGCCACGGTGGACGCCAAGGGCGAAATCGCCATGTCCCGCATTTCCGCCAAGGGCAAAAACAGCTGGGGCGAGGTTTCCGGCGGCCTGGACGTCTTCGCCGCCGAGGGTACGAGCCACGCCGGTATCACGACCGGCGGCCTGGGCGCCCAGGGCGAGGCCAAGGCGGCCATGCAGCGCGTCACGGGCGAAGGCATCGCAGGTGACCTGAACAAGGGCGGCCTTGGGGTGAAAGGCACGGGCGAGCTGTTCTCCGCCGATGCCAAGGGCCAGGCCCTGTTGGGGGATGACGGCCGCTATGTCGGCGCCGCGCTGGGCGGCAAGGTCGGCGCGCGCGTGGCCCAGGCCAGCGCGGAAGAGAACGTGACCATCCCCATTGGCTGGCTGCCTGGTGTGCCCGATGACTGGACCATCGCCGTGAAGGGCGAACAGGGCGTTTCCGCCGGCAGCGCCGGCATCGGCGCCGGCGGCTACGGCTACTACGACCGGGTGGACCAGCGGACGCATGCCGGTATCTTCGGCGATATCGAAGCCGGCCTCGGCATCAAGACCGGCCTGGATGCCAGCATAGGCCCCGCCCCCAAGGGGGGAGCCCCATGACTTCCCGTGCCCGACAGGAGCGTGGCGTTCTATTCTTCATCCTGGCGGCCGGGCTGCTTGCCGTCCTTACACCGCGTACCCATGCCGCGGAGACCATCACCGCGAAGGAACGACCCATGGCCGACCTGCGAACCACCGTACAAGCCACCCGCGCAGAGGTGGAGCACGACTATCTGCACCAGGCTTTCCCCAGCCCGGTTCCGGCCTTCGCCTTCGAACTGATGATTCCCAAGGACTGCCAGTGGTTCGAGAAGGACGGGCGGCCAGCCAAGGCAAACGGCGGCCTGCAATTGCTGGCCCATTATGGCGAAAAAAATCAGGAGGCCATCATCGAGGTCTACGCCCAGCAGATCGAACGCGAAGTGGCGCCGGAGGACTGGCTGGATCCATGGATGGTGGCGAACCACTACACGGTGGTGGCCCGCCGCAGCGTTCCATCGGAAGCGGGGCGCAACGCCGATGTGCTGGCCTCGCGCAGCGTGCAAGGCCAGCCCTATCTGTACCGGCTGCGCACTTTCAAGAATGGCAAGTTCATCTACCTCCTGCACAGCTTCGCCCCGGAACGCCGCTACGCCACGGCGGAGGACGCCTTCCTGGTGGCGGCCGCGACCTTCAAGCTGACGGAGGCCAAGCCCCAGCCCTATATGGAAATCCTTCAGGACGTCGCCTTGAACAAGGTCTTCCAGCTAGGCTTCAAGGTGCCAGCATCCTGGACGGTGCGGGCTGATGACAGCGTTGATGCCGATTGCCAGTCCTGGGGCCTTTCCAATGGCACGGGCGCGGATCGGGTCGGCATGATCAACGTCTATACCGCCCCACGCGACCGCTTCCGGGCACCCGACCAGATCGCGCACCTGGTGGCGGACGGGATGCGGCACCTGGGCGCCAGTTTCGCCGACGGCGCGCTGCGAGAGGTGCCGACGGGCTCCGCCGGGGTTTCCTTCTGGACGGCGGATGCCTCAGCGACCCTTGGCCAGCGCTCCGCCCTGGTGCGGCAAACGGTGATCGCCACGACCAAGGGCTGGGCGGTCTTCACCCTGGTCACGCCTGCTGGCCCCTCCGACCCTTATCTGGTGACGGCCATCAACAAACGCGCCTTCGACATCGCCATCACCAGCCTGTTGAACACCTTGGCACCGGCGGGCTGATCCATGAATAGCCTTATCGCCAGCATCTCAAACCTGGGAACAACTGTTCCGCTGCCGAGCAGCCGCACTTTCGTAAAAGCCATCGCGACGGCGGCGCTGCTCCTGGTCGCCTACTGCCTGACTGCCGCCTCTTTCGGCGCCTCTTTCGGCAATGACGCCCGTGCGCTCGATACCCTGGGTGCCGCCCGCTATTTCTTCCTGGCGCTGATGGCGATCGCCGTCGTGCTTCTTCTGTTTGGCGGCATCGGCTTGATCGTCCGCACCGTGTTCCATCTCAACGGCCGCGCCATCCTGCAACGTTATGCCGCCAACGGTATGGAGGGTGCGACGGGTCGGCGACCGCCGGCTTTCCTCGACGGCATTAGCCGCATCGAATTCACTGACGGCTTAACCGTCTTGGCCTGGGCGTTAATGGCCCTGGGCGTGATCATCTCGATCATCCAGGGAAACTGACGCGCCATGCCCATTCCCCCATTCCACACTTTGCCCACCCCCCCGCCAACCCTGGGCCTGCTGGCCTCCTTGGCCGCGCGCCTGCCGGACCGGGAGCGGACGCCCAAGGCGTTCCTGGGGCTGTTCGGGTTGCTGGGCGTCTGCCTGGCCCTGTTGGCCCTGGGTGGCAAGTCCATGTCCATGGTGCTGGCGGCCCCCCTGCTGGCCGCCGCAGGTGTCGCGGCGCTGTCGCTGTTCTTCATGGTCGGCCTGCTGCAGTGGCGCTCGACCATCAAGGCCTGGATGGCCAGAACCGGGGGAACCGGCGAGTTCCCCGGCCTGTGGCGCCTGTTCCTGGCGCCTTACCGCAAGGCCGATGTGGACTACATGGCGGCGACCGATCGCCTGCCCGAATTAATGGCCTTTTCCATGATCATGATCATCGCGTCCGGCCTGGTCATCGCCGCCCTCCTCGGCGTTCCCCCGGCCGGCGCCCAGGTTTTGTGAGGCTTCCATGGACGGTTACACGCAAGCGGAACGGCTATTGGGGATCGAGAGCCCCTTGGGTCCGGACCAGCTTTTGCTGGAGGCGCTGGAAGGGCGGGAGGGCATATCGGTGCCCTTCGAGTTCCGGGCGACCGTGCGCGCCCTGGACGACAACATCGACCCGGCCGCCCTGCTGGCGCAGAGCGTGGACCTGAAGCTGCGCGTGGACGACGGCGTCTATCGCGTCTTCAACGGCGTCGTCGCCTCCCTCACCGGGGGCAACGCCGCCTCGCGCGGGCAGCGCCACTACACCCTGCGGGTCGTTCCCCGCCTGTGGTTCCTGACCCGCACCAGCGACTGCCGCATCTTCCAGAACAAGACCACGCTCGACATCCTGGAGACCATCTTCGGCGAGCTGGGCGTCACCCACTACGACTTCTCCGGCGTCAGCGCCCCGCCGCCGCGCGAGTATTGCGTGCAGTACCGCGAAACCGACCTGGCCTTCGTCTCCCGCCTTCTGGAGGAGGACGGGCTCTACTACTTCTTCCGCCATGAGGCGGGAAAGCACACCCTGGTCCTGGGTTCCCAGACCTCCGCCTACCAGACGGGCGAGGAGGCGCTCATCCCCTTCAGCGCCACCTCCTCCCGCTCCAACCACATCAACACCTGGAACCGCGACCATGCCTACCAGGCCAGTGCCTGGGCCATGTCCGACTACAACTTCCAGACCAGCAAGCTGGACCTGAAGCAGACCATCCCCACCGTCTCCACCTACGCCCAGGACCCCCAGCACGAGCATTTCGACTATCCCGGCCTGCACGGCACCGCCGGCGATGGCGAGCGCCGCGCCAAGCTGGCCATGCAGGCCGAGGAGGTCGAGCGTGAGACCATCCGTGGCGCTAGCGACTGCCGCTCCCTCGCCCCCTGCGGCCGCTTCCAGCTCACCGACCATCCCGTCATGGCGGAGAACGGCGCCTATGTCGTCCTCAGCGTCAGCCACAGCGCCAGCGACCTCAGCTACGAAGGCGGCGGCGCCAGCCATTCCGGCTACGCCAACCACTTCACCTGCATGCCGGCCGCCACCCCCTTCGTCCCCCAGCACACCACCCTGCGCCCCACCATCCCCGGCATGCAGACCGCCGTCGTCGTCGGGCCCAAGGGCCAGGAGATCTACACCGACAAGTACGGCCGCGTGAAAGTCCAGTTCTTCTGGGACCGCCGCGGCCAGTCCAACGAGGCCAGTTCCTGCTGGGTCCGTGTCGCCCAGGGGTGGGCCGGCCGCGGCTTCGGCGCCCAGACCATCCCCCGCATCGGCATGGAGGTCGTCGTCGCCTTCATGGAGGGCAACCCAGACCGACCCGTCATCCTCGGCTCCGTCCCCAATTCCGAAACCACCGCCCCCCTGGGCCTGCCCGCCCAACAGACCCAGACCACCTTCCGCACCGCCAGCAGCCCCGGCGGCGGCGGCTTCAACCTCTTCACCCTGGAGGACAAGGCTGGCTCAGAAGAGATCGCCTTCCACTCCCAAAAAGACCTCTCCATGGTCGTCCAGAACAATATGTTCGAAACCGTCGGCAAGGCGATGGTGAACGTCGCCGGGGAGATGGTGGTGCTGCAGGTGGGCAAGAGCGCCCTGCAGATGACCACCGACCACATCGTTCTCATCAGCAACGGCAGCACCGTGGTGCTGGACAAGGACGGCATCAGCCAGGACGGCCAGAAAATCTGGCTGAATTGCAGCAGTTGACGCCACCGGCCCCAACCCTAGTTCCCATTATCTTCATTTCCCGGGAGATTTCCGGATGGTCGACCTACCCGCCCTGATCCAGCCCGGCGCCATTGGCGCCAGCCTCGGCATCCAGCCCTACACGCCGATATCCCTGTCGGCGGCGCCGGCCGGTTTCGGTTCGGCCAGCGACCTGGGCGCGCTGGCCAACGCCGCGGCGCCGGCCCTGCCCTCCTCCGTCGGCAGCCCCCTGGGCTCGGCGGCGCAGGCGGCCCAGTTGCTCGGTGGGGGCGGAACCCCATCCTTGGGCGCGGCAGGGGGGACGTCCCCCGCCGGCTTGGCACAGACCGCCCTGGGTCAAGGCATGTCAGGCGGCGGCTTGTCCGCCCCGTCGGTGACCAGCCCAGCCATCCCGGGATCATCCGGTATGAGCGTGCCCACCGTGGGCGTGCCGGGCGTTCCGGACGCGTCAACCGCCCCCAGCCTGTCCAACCTCGCCGCCAGCGGCGGCATGAACACGGGTTTGCCGACCCTGCCCCAGGCCCCGACCGTCGCAACACCCTCCTTGTCGTCACCGACCTTGGCGCAATCGTCCTTGGCCTCGCCTGTGGTGGCAACATCCTCCGCCACACCGCCCTTGATGCCCTCTTCTTATTCCGCTGCACCGCAGGCGGGCGCCTGGGGGCAAGCCAATACCCTGCCCAGCCAGGCGCCCCTGCCCAGCACGGGCAATGCCGATGCCGACAGCGCCATCGCGGTCGCCCGCATCCTGGGTCAGATCTAAAGGACATCCGCCATGCCGCAAACCTGCCGCACCCCCGACTTCAGCATCCAGTTGCCGGACAATTGGATCGACCGCTCCATGATCGCCTGGTCGGCTCCGCCCAGCGGCGGTCCGGTGGTGCCGAACATCATGGTCGCCTATGACCGGCCGCAGGCGGAGGAAGGCCTGGGCGCCTATGTCAACCGGCAGCTGAAAGACCTGATCGCCCGGGCCCGCAGCTTCCAGCTGATCACACGCCAGGATGTCATGCTGGCCGGCCGGCCGGCGGCGGAGCTGGTGTTCCAATGGGATGCCGGCGCCGGTCCGATCAAGCAGCGGCAGGTCTACAGCCTGCTGCCCGACGGCCGCTGCATCACCATCGTCAATACCGCCCGCTTGACCGAGTTCCCGGATGCGGACGCGCAGTTCATGCAGATCCTGAACAGCTTCGCCTGGCCGGCGCTCGCCGGTGCCGGCGCCGCCGGGGCCTGACGATGGACGGCGGCGCGCCGCAATACGGGGCGGCCCGGCTGGAAGACCCCATCCAGCATACCAGCGCGCTCTCCGGCTTCATCACCGGGGCAGCCATTGGCCTGGGTGCGGCGCTGGCGGTTATCGCCGTGGTGGGAACAGGCGGGGCGGCGCTGGGCGTTATCGCGGCGGTGGGCGGGGCCATGGCCGCCACCGGTGGCGGCGCCCTGCTGGGCGAGGCGCTTGGCAGCACCTTCACCGACAAGACCGGGGAGATCGCGCCCGATTGCTCCAGTAATGTGCTGATCAACGACAAGCCGGCCGCCCGCGCCATCCAGGACGCGGCCGCCTGTTCCCGCGACGGGCCGCCCAACCAGCACATCGCCCAGGGCAGCAAGACGGTCTTCATCAACGGCAAGCCGGCCGCCCGCATCGGTGACAAGCTGGAATGCGACGGGTCCATCATGGATGGGTCGCATGACGTCTTCATCGGCCGCGATCCCGGCACCTATATGGAGATCCATGGCGAGGTGCCGGACTGGGCCAATACCTTGGCCGAAGTGCTGATGATCGGCGGCACGGTGCTGGGGCTGGGCGCCGGTGCCGCGGGCGCCTTCATGGCGGAAGGGCTGTGCGGCCTGGCGACCTTCGGCGAGACCACGGTCATCAGCATGGCGGGCGGCTATGCCGGCTCCAAGGTGGGCGGCGCCATCGGCCAAGCGGTTGGCGGAGAGCGCGGCCGCATCATCGGCGAGGCGCTGGGCGGGGCCGCCGGCGGCTTCGCCGGCGGCAAGCTGGCCACCCGCTACACCGCCGGCCATCCCGTGGACGTGGCCACGGGCGAACTGTTCACCGAGGCGATGGATTTCGAGGGGACGGGCCCCCTGCCGCTGGTGTGGTCGCGCGTGTGGATGTCCAGTTCCACCCACAAGGGCGAACTGGGGTCGGGCTGGCACCACCCGCTCGACATGGCGCTGTACCGCTGGATCAACGGTGGCGGCTGGGCCGCGCGCCTGGCCGACGGGCGCCTGGCCTTCTTCACCGACCCGGCCCCCGGCCGCCCCAGTCTGAACGTGGTGGAGCGGCTGATCCTGCACACTGATGGCCGGCGCTACTGGCTGGCGACCTACACTGGGGTCGCCTACGTCTTCGGCGACCGGGATGATCAGAGCGGCCTGCGCCACCTGGCGCACGTCGTCGACCCCAACGACAACGCCATCGTCCTGCACCGTGGGCCCGGCGGGCGCCTGACCGGCATCCACGACAGCGCCGGCCGCGCCTTCGCCGTCACCACGGATGACGCCGGCCGCATCACCGCCGTCGATGGGCCCGACCCCGCCGGCGGCGACCAGCCGCTGCGCCTGGTCAGCTACGCCTATGACGCGGCCGGCGACCTGGTGGAGGCGCGCGACGCGCGCGGCAACGCCTGGCGCTACCGCTATGATAACCATCTGCTGGTGGAGGAGACGCGGCGCGGCGGCCTGCGCTTCCAGTTCGTCTGGGACGATGTGGCGCGCGGCCGTGATGCCCGCTGCGTCGACACCTGGGGCGTGCACCTGTCCGGCGAGGCCGGGCTGTACCGCGCCCGCATGGTCTATGACGTCCAGGCCCACACCACCGTGGTCACCACCGGGCGCGGCGCCGTCACCCGTTATCGCTGGAACAAGCTGGGCCTGGTGGAGGAGGAGGTGAACCCGCTGGGCGGCGCCACCCGCCATCGCTACGACCCCGCCGGCAACCTGCTGGCCCTGATCGGGCCCGACGGCGGCACCCTGCAGCTGACCTATGACGATCTGGGCCGCCTGGTGGAGCGGGTGGCAGCGGACGGCGCCGTCACGCGGCTGACCTACGGCGACGACGCCACCGGGCCGGATCTCACCCGCCCCAGCCTGGGACGCCCCGTCCAGGTGACGCGACCCGATGGCGCGGTGGAGCGCTTCGGCTATGATCGGCGCGGCAACCTCACCACCTATACCGACCCGTTGGGGGAGGTCACCCGCTATACCCGCGACACGCGCGGCCTGCCGCTGGCCATCCAGGACCAGTTGGGCCTGCTTGCGCGCTACAGCTGGTCCCCCCAGGGCGACCTGCTGGCCGAGGGCACGGCCAAGACCGACCGCCGCCGCTATGCCCACGACGCCCTGGGCCGGGTGGTGGAGATGCGGCGGGGTGAGGACGCGCCCCTGCGGCTGGAGCGCGACGCCAACGGCAACGTCACCACCCTGCACCGCCCCGATGGCGGCGTGGTGACGCTGGAATACGACGCCGAAGACCACGCCACCTTGCATCGTGACCCGCTGGGCCGCGTCACCCGCTGGCGCTATGACGGGCTGCCCTACCCGGTGGAGCGCATCGCCGCCGATGGTTCCGTCTTCCGCTATCAGTACGACAGCGAACTGAACCTGGTGGCCCTGTTCAACCAGAAGGGGGAACAGTACCGCCTGGACTACGACCCCGCCGGCCGACTGGTGGGGGAGACGGGCTTCGACGGCCGGCGCCTGGACTACCACCGCGACGCCGCCGGCTTCGTCGCCGCGGCGGTGGACCAGGGCCGGGTCACCCGCTACACCCGCGACCCGGCCGGCCGGCTGCTGGAAACGCTGTACGCCGATGGCCAGAGCCATCGCTTCGGCTACGACGTCGCCGGTCGGCTGCTGTCCGCCGACACGCCCGACACCCACGTCGCCATCGCCTATGACGCCGCCGGCCGGCCGGTGCTGGAACGGCAGGGCGACCAGGAGATCCGCTTCCTGCGCGACGCCCGGGGCCGGCGCGTCGCCACCCTGCTGCCGGACGGTCGCCGGCTGGACACCGCCTGGGGGCCGGACAACCTGCCGGCGGCGGTGGGGCTGGACGGCAAGGCGCTGGCCCGCTTCGCCCGCGACGCGGCCGGGCGGGAGGTGGAGCGCCTGGCGGGCGGCATCCATCAGATCCAGGCCTTCGACCCCCAGGGCCGGCTGGTGCGCCAGGAAGGCCGCCGCCGGTCCAATGGCGGGGCGGCGGGAGGCGAGACCGTTTACGCCCGCGCCTATGGCTATGACGGCGCCGACACCCTGACCGCCATCGAGGACGCGCGGCGCGGGGTGACGCGCTATCGCTATGACGCCTGCGACCGCCTGCTGGCGGTGGAGGGCGCCAACCCCGAGAGCTTCGTCACCGACCCCGCCGGCAACATCCTGGCCTCCGGCCCCGATGCCGCCTTCTGGGGCGGCGAGGCCCGGGGCGACCGTTTGCTGGTCCATGGCGACGCCAAGTTCGAGTACGACGCCTGGGGCAACCGGGTGAAGGAATGGCGCGCCGCCGCCGGCGCCGTGACCGTGGACTATCGCTATGACGCCGGCAACCGCCTGACGGCGGTGGAGGAAACCAGCCGCCGGGGCACCACCCTCACCCGCTTCGGCTACGACGCCTTCGGCCGCCGCGTGTGGAAGGAAAGCGCCCATGCCGGCCCCCTCCCGGCCAACGACGCCGGCCCCGCCGCGTCCATCGCCACCCGGCGCACCACCTTCCTCTGGGACGGCGACACCCTGCTGGCCGAAAGCGCCCCGGTGGAGGTCAAACCGTTGGAGGTCAAGCCGGCGGACCCGGCCCCCGCCGACGCGCTGGCCACCGTCTATGTCTACGAGCCCGGCACCTTCCGCCCCCTGGCGCAGTTGCGACGGGCGGAACCGGGACAGCGCGCCCAGGCCTACCACTACCACCTGGACCATCTGGGCACGCCGCAGGAGCTGACCAACGACAATGGCGAGGTGGTGTGGGCCGCCGACTACAAGGCCTGGGGCGCCCTGGCCCGCCAAACCGTCGCCACCATCCCCAACCCATTGCGCTTCCAGGGGCAATACCACGACCCCGAAACCGGCCTGCACTACAACCGCCACCGCTACTACGCCCCGGCCGAAGGCTGCTTCATCACCCAGGACCCCATCCGGCTCAGGGGCGGCAGCAACATCGCCGCCTACGCGCCCAACCCGGTGCAGTGGGTCGATCCGATGGGGTTGGAGTGTGGCTTAGACGCGTTGGCCAGCAACAGGATTGATTACTCAAGAGGGTTTGAGGAAGATCTGGCCAACTTCAAACCCGGCTATAAGCTTATGTCTGGTCCATTGGAGAATGACCTAACTCTCGTTTCATACCACGCTGACACTCCGTTAGGTCAGGGACGAAGTGCGAAATGGTGGACGAGTCTTGAGCAGGGCAATAAATTCTCGACAATAGACGATGTCCATCAAGGACTTGCATTGCCTCCCGAATGGGGAAATCGTGAAGTGGCAACTGTTATTAAAATCCCAAAAGGAACTGATATAACGGCTTATGTTGGTGAAGCCGCTCAACAGAAAGGCGCTGACGGCACAATTTTCCAAGGCGGCGCGCTTCAATACAGGTTCAAAGATTTCGATCCATCTTGGATCGTAGAATCCAGAGGAATACCAAAATGAACACTCTTGATGAAGAAGAAAATGGCTTTATTAAGCTTATACAGGAAAATATTGATCTATCAGAACGAAAAATATCTGAAATTAATTGCGAAAAACTAGATACATGGAAGATTGAATACTATCAAAGACTTATTAACAATCTGAAAACAATGAAAAATTCCGTTATTTCAAGAAAATTTCCACGACCTTCTTCTGGAATTCCTCCTGTTGTTACAAACATTGGAGTCACTAGGTATCTTGGAGAATGGTGCGATGATGAGGATGTGATCGAAATGGCAAAAAAATTGGAGGCGTTTCACAGGGATAAATATTAAAATACACAACACATAAGCCGAGGTTCAAACATCAGAATATTACAGCCAAATCGAGAGAGCCTGCCATGACATCCAGGGCAATGTTGATCGGCGTCGCCATCCTGGCCAGCGGCGCGATTGGTTTCGGCTACACCTTCATCAAAAGCAGCCATCCCGACGTCGCCACCTTGCGCAAGAACATGGCCGGCGGGATGATGGAGCAATGCGTCAAGGCGGCGCGCGCCGCACCGGGGATCAGCGAGAGCCAGGTCCAGACCTATTGCGGCTGCAACACCACCAAGCTGAACGCCGCCCTGAGCGATGACGAGGTTAAGCATCTGGTGGACCTGGAGCATCAGGGCCAAACGGGCGTGCCGCCGGAACTCGCCCCCAAGCTCGACCTGATTTCCAACGCCTGTCGCAAAGAGGCGCAGATCCCAGGCTGAAGCTGACCGGACAGCCCTTCCCGTCAGCATAACCTGCCGGCGGCGGTGGGGCTGGACGGCAAGGCGCTGGCCCGCTTCGCCCGCGACGCGGCAGGGCGGGAGGTGGAACGCCTGGCTGGCGGCATCCATCAGATCCAGGCCTTCGACCCCCAGGGCCGGCTGGTGCGCCAGGAAGGCCGCCGGTCCAATGGCGGGGCGGCGGGAAGCGAGACCGTCTACGCCCGCGCCTATGGCCATGACGGCGCCGACACCCTGACCGCCATCGAGGACGCGCGGCGCGGGGTGACGCGCTATCGCTATGACGCCTGCGACCGCCTGCTGGCGGTGGAAGAGAGCGGCCGCCGGGGCACCACCCTCACCCGCTTCGGCTACGACGCCTTTGGCCGCCGCGTGCGGAAGGAAAGCGTCCATGCGGGCCCCGTCCCGGCCAACGACCCGGCCCCGCCGCGTCCATCGCCACCCGGCGCACCACCTTCCTCTGGGACGGCGACGCCCTGCTGGCCGAAAGCGAGCCGGTGGTGGTCAAACCGCTGGAGGTCAAGCCGGCGGACGCGGCCCCCGCACCTGCCGATCCCCTGGCCACTGTCTATGTCTGCGAACCCGGCACCTTCCGTAGTCTGTCGCCGACGAAATGATCAGCAACGCGGGTGGCAGCGTCTCAAAGCTGGAGCAAAGCTTGAGCCTTGATCCAGGCACACTTGGGGACAACCCCATACGGGTCGATATCCCAAATCCCAAGGGCCTCCGCATGCCGGATGGGAATGAACTTGGGGCGAATTCACAATGGGTCCCTGGAGGATATACTGCCGGTGGCATTCCAGAGGCCACCATTGATCCCGCGGTTCCCGGCACCTATACCGCCAACCCAATATTCTAAGAGGCAGCCCAATGATCGTCGCAAGTGCCCATGGCGTGAAAATCATCAAAGAAAACGACACGCTATATGCTCGATATGATCGAGGAGAAATCGTCCCTCAATTTGTAGATGTAGAGATTAACCAGGATGAGGCTGATATAATATTGAAAAGTGAAAAGGATGCATATTCCGTTATCGTTAAAACTCAGAATGAGAACAGGCCGCTTAGGAAAGCGACGTCTTAAAAAACATACAGATTTGTGCTAACAGGGTGCGGAAGAATGGAGCGTTAAGGCCCCTTTCCCCATGAGCCAAGCCGATTGAAGGCTTGATCGAGGGGCTACGGGCCGCTTTTGCGGCCATCTTCCCCGGCTTCCGCCGTTTGCAGGCGGAATCCGGGCATGGTCAGGCCGCCACCATCAGCTTGGGCAGTCTGACGAGGTTGTAGGCGGCGGCGGTCAACATGAAGGCCCAGCCGACGCGATCGGTTCCCTTGTGGCGCGTCTTGCGCAAGGTGCCGGTGGTCTTGATCCAGCCGAAGACCTCCTCAATACGCTTGCGGATACGCAAGGACACGCCATAGCCGGGGTGGCGGGTGGTGCGTCCATCAATGGCGGACGTGCGCCGCGCCCCGGTCTTGGTCAGGTGATCATTCCGGGCGATATGCGGCGTCACCTTGCGGGCACGGAGTTCCCGGACGAACTCACGCGCATCAAAGGCCTTGTCGGCGCCCAAGGTGATCCGCCGCGTCGGCTTCAGCCCGTCGACCAATGCCAACGCCGCCTCGCGTTCGGCGGTGCCGGTCGCTTGGGTCAGCGTCGCACCAACCACCAGGCCGTTGCGGTTCTCCATCAGCACATGCCCCATGTAGGCTAGGCGCGATGGCTGGCCATTGCTCTTGCGGTACAGTTTGGCTTCAGGGTCGGTGGTGGACGCGTGGGTCTGGTTGGAGCGCTTCTCCCCGTGGAAGTCGCGCTCCCCGTTGCGACCGGGGCCCGGCGGGTCGCCACCGCCATCCTTGGGCCGGAAGCTCTTGATCGACGCCCAGGCCTCGATCAGCGTGCCATCCACCGAGAAGTGGTCGTCCGACAGCAAGTTCCGGCCTCGCGCCTGGGCCACCACCGCCCCCAGGAACTTCGCCGCGACGTCGCCTCCAAGAAGCCGCTCACGGTTCTTGGTGAACACCGTCACGTCCCACACCGGGGCGTCCATCGCCAACCCGACAAACCAGCGGAACAGCAGATTGTAGTCCATCTGCTCCATCAGTTGTCGCTCCGACCGGACCGAATAGAAGGCCTGGAGCAGCAGCGCCCGCAGCAGTTTCTCCGGCGGGATCGAAGGACGACCCACCTTCGCGTACATCGCCTCAAAGTCCGGCGACAAAACCTCCAGCGCCTCGTCACAGATCGCCCGGATCGCCCGAAGCGGATGCCTTGGCGGAACACGCGCTTCGCAACTCACGTACGAAAACAAGCCTTCCGTCCGAATGTCTCCGCCACGCATCCCATCCTCCTCAGCGTCATGAGGAAGCGAATCACGACAGGAACTCAGACGGAAGGGTTTTTCCGCATCCTGCTAAATTCCAGATCGGATTTAGTAGTCGAATGTGGAAGGAAAGCGTCCGCGCAGCACCCACACCGACCAACGAAGCTGCACATCGCACCACCTTCCCCTGGGATGGCGACCCCCTGTTGGCCGAAAGCGCACCAGAGGAGGTCAAGCGGCAGATGCGGCATCAACTCTCGCCGACGCGCTGGCCACTATCTATATCTATGTACACGGCACTTCCGCCCAGCCTCGCCTTCTCCGAGCATTATTAGATGCCTCTTAATTAAAGTTTACGCTGATAAATCACACCCTGTACCGAGAGCAACGATTATTGGTGAAACGTTGTAGAGGGTATTGAATATGAACGAGCAAAAAAAATGTCAAGAACTATTGGTGCTTTTTGAGGGACTTAGAAAAATACTTTTAGAAGAGAATGAAAATAATTGGGTGAGGGGAATTAATTCGATATGCCACTCCCTATCTTCTTGTGTAAAATTTCATGGCGATTTTAATGGATCAATTAACTATGTCAGAGAAACGTATAAATATATGATGGGCGGGAACGGCAGTTTTTCTGATTTCTACATATGGCGCGATAATTTTAATGAAAGAGTTTTGGAGAATAATAAGCTGGATAAAATAAAAGATGAGATATGGAAGCGACTAACCGAATGAATTATCGCTTACATTTATTTATTTCGGACTTCCAATTCTGAGATCTCAGAAAGGCTTACCATGACATCCAAGGCAGTGTTGACCGGTGTCGCCATCATCGTCGGTGGTGTGATCGGTTTTGGCTACACCTTGCTCAAAAGCAGTCATCCCGATGTCGCCATCTTGCGCAAGAACATGGCCGGCAGGATGATGGAGCAATGCGTCAAGGCGGCGCGCGCCGCACCCGGGATCAGCGAGAGCCAGGTCCAGGCCTATTGCGGCTGCAACACCACCAAGCTGAACGCCGCCCTGAGCGATGACGAGGTCAAGCATCTGGTGGACCTGGAGCATCAGGGCCAGACGGGCGTGCCGCCGGAACTCGCCCCCAAGCTCGACCTCATCTCCAACGCCTGTCGCAAAGAGGCGCAGATCCCGGGCTGACGCTGATCGGGCACCCCTTCCCGTTGGCCTGTTCTGCCAGCGGCGGTGGGCCTGGACGGCAAGGCGCTGGCCCGCTTCGCCTGTGATGCGGTGCGACAAGGCTGGCTGGTGCGTCAGGAGGGCCGGCCGTCGCCGGAGCAATGGGCAGGGCAGCAGGCAGATAAGTCGCCACAATACAATTTTCCCAGGCAGCCAAAATATTTCGGATATCGATTAGATGCAGGCATTGGGACGACGGCGGCCGGAGCGAGGGAGCACGAACCTGTGGAATCAGCACCGACAAAGCTGAATGAGAACCGTGACGCAAGGAGTGTTGATGATTCACGCCTGCCGGGAAATATTAATGATTAACTTATAAAATATTTGGGCTTTGGTAAGTTCCCACACCCAACAGAGAGCATGGACAGAGCCACTGCCGGCCTTGACGAAGGCATGTCCAGAGCCGTCGGCAAGAAGATAGAAGAAATCTTAGCATATGCGGATCAACTTCAACCTGACTGGCAAATTCACGACCTATTTTCCGGGTGTCACTGGATTGCGCAGAAGACATCGGAGAAATACACGACCCTAGATGATGCCGCGTTAAAGGCAATCAGCTGGGCGTACAGCTACTGGCACAAATAAGCGTTCCTGAAACGGCACGCCGTTAACGAACAGGCCCTATGAGCGCAACAACCGGCCAGGAAAAAGCGGCCACTCCCTACATTTTCCCGTATGGCGCCCTAGTTTCCTACCCAGTCCCCCAAGGAAAGCATGCCATCAAGTGTAGTCGGGATATGACGGTCAAGGATATCACCATCAGTCGGGAGCACCGCTTCGCCATCGGGGTGGATCAGGGCGATGGCCGGTTCTATCTGTCCATCCCCGTCAGCAACCGCCTAGCCGACTATGAAGAGTACTATGAGATCAGCCGGGCGGAGTTCGAGCGTTACCGTCAGGACCTTTCGGCGGCCTTGCCCCTGGTGGAGCGATGCCGCCAGCGTCAGGCAGACAGCCGGCTGACAACGCCGCCGGGCGCAGACCGGGGAACCGCATCGTAGGACCGGAAAAAGCCATCATGGATGGACCAATCACGGTGCACGCGGGCAAGAGTGTTTTCTGGGCGCGGGAGGGTGGTCCGCTCGCCCTGGACATTCCCGGTGCCGAGTCAGCTTATGCATACGGCGACCGATTGTTCGTCCTTGCCGCCCCCCCGCCTACCTCCGGCATCGTTCACCTCAGGCTGAAGATATTCGGCCCCGATGGCGCGATGGTGGCGGAGCTGCCGCCGCCGGCGGGCTATCTCTTCGAATACGTGTCCAGCAATCTGGAGACAGGCGTCTCCGTCGTTTGTGGAGCGATGAAATTGACGGAGCCTTGGCAAGATTGGCACTTCGCCTATGATCCGCTGGCGGGCGCCTTGGTCCGGCAGGGGCCCGCATATTGATGAGCGATCCATGGCCCCAAGGTGCCCAGTTTCACCCCCAGGGAGGTCCCACGACGCCGACAGCGGTCCTGCCTAAACAGGGCATCATCGTTACCGAACTGGCGGGAGAGCGGGCGGTGGCGATGGCCATGACCCCCACCGACCAGGGGGCCCTTGCCTCTTTAGGGTTTCAGCTGTGGAACGGTGAGCATAGACGCGCCATCACGTCCACCGAGGACAGAATCACCCTGATCCATGCCCTGATCGACATCGGCGCCCTGTTTTCCTCTGGCCGGGATTGGTGCCCGGCGGAGGTTGTTGCCCACTATCGAGACAGCGGACGTGTCGATCGACCGTATTGGGTGATCGCGTGGACGGGACCCAAGACGTTCTCAATCCGGCCCGCGTGATAAGGACCAAGCGATGACGGGAGAAGAAGCGACCATCATTCTGGAGGATCTGGTCCGCCTGTACGTGAACGACACGCACAAGCGGCAGGAATTACTGGCCATTCTGGCCTTGGATTTGCCCTCACCCCCCGTACGCGGCCTGCTGAATGACATCTATATCAATCTTAGCGACCCCATCGCCCCGGAAGATCGCGACAGGATCGCCGATCTCATCCATTATTTCGGATAAGGCTACTGAACAATGCGACGCCCCCTCCCGTTTTCCCCTGGGCAAGGCTATCCCGCCGGAAAAAAGATAAGTTACGAATGCCTGAGCTGCAGCGACACGGTGCCATCCATGCCCGCCCATTTCGCCGAGTGCCGCTGCGGTAACATCACAGTCGATAGCAGCAGTGGGCGCGCATACATCCGCCGACCGGAAGAAATGCGGATCTACCAGACCCAATGATAGGTTGGAACCCCGCGCGTAGTTCAAAATATTCTGGTCAAGCGCCCCTGACAAAACCGTCGCGTCCGTCCATACTCCCGTTCACACGGGATACACAGAACGGAGAGCCGGATGCCCATGAACAAGACCAAGATGGCCGTCGCCCTTGTCGTCGTTTGCGGCGTGGCCGGTCTCGGGGTCGCCTTCATGCGGTCGCCGTCGTCCCTGTCGGTGGCCCAGTCGGCAGAGGTGGCTGGTTTCCGGGCCGCCATGACGGCCAACTTCGCCGAGCATTGTTTCCAGGCCGCGCGGGCATCGTCGCCGGCCGGGGTGGCGGATGCCAAGCTACACCGCTTCTGCGACTGCACCGCAAGCCGCGTGAACGCGGCGCTGACGGACAAGGAGGTGACGGTCCTGGCGGAGCAGGAGCGCAAGGGCCTGACCGGCGCCCCCGCCCTGCTGATGGACAAGGCCAAGCCCATCGCCGCCGCCTGCCGGGGCGAGGCGGGCCTGACCGGCTGAAACCCAAAATGAAAGGGGGGCGCCCCAAGGACGCCCCCCATTACTCACCAGATGATACGCTTATGGCGCGCCCACGGGCAGGGTGGCGTCCGGCAGGTGCACCGTCACCTTGGCGGTGATGTCCTGGTAGGACGTGCCGGTCATCACCGTGTAGTCGCCGCCCTTGATCTTCCAGGCGTGCGCCGCGGTGTCGTAGGTCGCCAGCAGGCGCGGGTCCACGGTCAGGCTCACGCTCTGGCTCTCACCGGCCTTCAGCGCCACCTTGTGGAAGGCGCCCAGGCGCTTCGGCGCTTCCCAGCCACCAGCCGCCGGCGCCACGTAGACCTGGGCCACGGCCTTGCCGTCGCGGGCCCCGGTGTTGCGCAGCGTCAGGCTGACCTTCACGCCCTTGCCGTCCGGCGTGGCCGCCAGGTCGGACGCGGCGAAGGTGGTGTAACTGAGGCCGTGGCCGAAGGGGAACAGCGGCTTCAGGCCCTTCTTCTCATACCATTTGTACCCGACGGCCGCGCCCTCGATGGTGTAGTCGACATGCGGATGTTCCGCCTTGTCCTTGCGGTCGCCGTCCACCACCTTGCGCGGCAGCTGATCGACCGAGGCCGGGAAGCTGACCGGCAGGTGGCCGGAGGGGTTGACCTCACCAGCCAGCACGCGGGCGATGGCCTCGCCACCACTGGTGCCGGGGTACCAGGCGTCGACCACGGCCGCCACCTTGTCCAGCCAGGGCATCACCACCGGGCCGCCGTTCTCCAGCACCACCACCGTCTTCTTGTTGGCGCCGGCCACGGCCTTGATCAGGGCGTCCTGGTCGCCCGGCAGGTTCAGGTCGATGGCGTCCTGGCCCTCGCCGGTCCATTGCGTGGCGAAGACGATGGCGACGTCGCTGCCGGCCGCCAGCTTGGCGGCGGCTTTGGCATCCTTGCCGTCGATATAGGTGATCTTGGCCTGGGTCAGACCCTGCAGCGCCTTGAGGGGCGAGGAAGGATCATAAACCATGGGGCCGGGGAAGAAGGCGGGCCCCTCGTTGGGGATGATCAGGCCGTTGGTGGGCGCGCCATAGGGGTAAACCTGGGCCGAGCCGCCGCCGGACAACACGCCCACGTCGGCATGGCCGCCGATGATGGCGATGGTCTTCACCGTCTTGGCCAGGGGCAGCACGTCTCCCTGGTTTTTCAGCAGGACGATGGCCTCCTCCGCGTCGGTCTGGGTGACCTTGGCGTGGGCGGCATAGTCGATGGTGGCCGCCTGGTCGCCGTTCAGCGGATGCTCGAACAGGCCGTTGGCGAACATAGCGCGCAGGATGCGGGCGGCCATGTCGTCCAGGCGGGCGGCGCTAACATGGCCGTTGTTCACCGCCTCATCCAGCGCGTCCTTGAAATAGGGCGACTTGTCGAAGGGATAGCCCGACTGCTGGTCCAGCCCGGCATTGGCCGCCGGGGCGGTAGAGTGGGTGGCACCCCAGTCGGACATGACAAAGCCCTTGAAGCCCCAATCCTTCTTCAGAACCTGGTTCAACAGCCAGTCGTTCTCGCAGGCATAGGCGCCGTTGACGCGGTTGTAGGAGCACATGACGGACCCCGGGTTGCCCGTCTCCAGCGCGATCTCGAAGGCCAGCAGGTCGGACTGCCGCCCCTCCGCCTCATCGACCTTCACGTCGATGAAGTTGCGGCTGGTCTCCTGATCGTTGAAGGCATAGTGCTTCAGCGTCGAGATGATGTTGTTGGACTGGATGCCCTTGATGGCATGGCCGACGATGGTGCCGGCCAACAGGGGATCCTCCCCGCCATATTCGAAGTTGCGGCCGTTGCGCGGCTCGCGCATCAGGTTGACGCCGCCAGCCAGTTGGACGTTGAAACCGGAGCGGCGCGCCTCGTCACCGATCATGGCGCCGCCGGCGAAAGCCATCTCCGGGTTCCAGGTGGCGGCCGTCGCCAGGCCGGACGGCAGCGCGGTGCGCAGGCGCGGGGTGGGGCTGGCCTGTGTGGCCACGCCGACGCCGGCATCGGTCTGCGACTGGGCGGGAATGCCCAGGCGGGCGATGCCGGGAACATAGCCGGCGGAATTGGCCATGCCGCCCTCGATGCGGGTGTAGGCCTTGGGTTTGAAGTCGGTGGAGAAATAGCCGAACACCAACTGCAGCTTCTCTTCCCGCGTCATCACCTTCAACAGGGCGCTAGTGCGCGCATCGGGTGACTGGGCGGTATCCTGCCAGGCGCCCGTGACCGGGACGGTCGGCGCGTCGGCGGCCAAGGCGGCCCGGGGACCGGCATAGGTAAGCGTTGTCATAAGCAACGCAGTGGAGAGCAGCAGGTGATGTTTAACCGACATGGACGTTCCCGATTTTCGTTTGGTCGTTAAGGCGGCGGCGCCGGTGGCGGCGCTGCTGGCGCGTATTCTCCCTGGGCATACCCGGATGGGCGCCGCCCCCTTCATACCAGCACGCGGCGGGCGGGCGAAGGTGATAATTCCGGGATATCGCATATCCCCTGACTAATGGCCTGGCGCCACGGGAGGCGCGCGGCGCTTCCGGGCGAGGCGGCTTTGCGGTACAAGGCGCGGCGCCCCGTTGCCTTGGGGGCCGCAGGACAGGCAGAGCCCAGACCATGACCGGCGACAGCGGACAGAAGACCACCCTTTACCAGTGGATCGGCGGGATGGAACCCATCGGCCGGCTGGTGGATGCCTTCTATCATCAGATGGACACCGTGCCGGAGGCGCGCGACTTGCGCGCCATGCATCCCTCGGATCTGGCGGAAACCAAGCGTGTGCTGACTCTGTATCTGGCGCAATGGATGGGCGGACCGGGCGATTATTCCGCCGAGCGTGGCCACCCCCGCCTGCGAGCCCGCCATCTGGGCTTTCAGATCGGCGAGGCGGAGCGTGACGCCTGGTTGCTGTGCATGAAGCGGGCGCTGGACGAGACCATTCCCGATGCCCGGGGCCGCCAGGCCATCCTGGGCGCGCTGGCGCCCCTGGCCGATTTCATGCGCAACCAGCAGGCCGGATAGCGCGTCGGCATGGCGCGGCTGGCGATTGAGTCACCAGGCCATATGTGCGAACACTCCCCGCGAGCCCGCGCCCGGGTCCCTGCCTGGTATGGTTTTCAATGCGAATATTGTTCACCTTTGAAAATTCCCTCGCCAGCACAGAGGCCGATGCCGAAGTCTTCACGACGACGGCCCGTTATCTCGCCGCGCTGACCGAGCGGTCGTGGATGCATGTGCCGGTGGCGGACGGTGACGCGGCCATCGTGGCGGAGCGGGTCAGCGGCCTGACGGTGGTCCCCGCGCACGCGCCAGCCGGCCCGGCGGCGCTGCGGCATTTCCTGTGCGGGCTGACGCTGCCCTTCCGGGCGGAGTTCAAACAGGCCGATCTGGTCTACACCCGCAACCTCTGGGTCGCCTGGATGGCGCTGCTGTTCGGGCAGCGGGTTGCCTTCGACCATTACCGTCCCTGGCCGGACCAGATCCCGCCCCTGCAATACTGGCTGTACCGCCTGGTCGGCCACCGGCGCTTCATCGTCAAAATCTGCCATTCCGAGTACACGCGGCGGAAGTACCTGGCGCTGGGCCTACCGGAGGACAAGGTGCGCTGCATCCGCAACGGCTTCGAGCCCGCGCGCTTCCAGGCGCGCATCCCGGTGGCGGAGGCGAAGCGGCGCATCGGTGTCGAGCCCGACCGCAAAACGGTGGTCTATACCGGCCGCGTGAACCACAAGAAGGGTCTGGCCCTGGCCATCGAGGCGGCAAGGCTGCGGCCCGACGTGCTGTTCATCCTGGTGGGGTCGTACGGCGAGGGCCCCATCGAGGTGATGGCACGCGACCTGCCCAACGTCCGCATCGTGCCCTACCAGCCGGCGGATGCGCTGGCCGATTACATCTACGCCGCCGACATCCTGCTGATCCCCCCGTCCCGGCTGCCGCTGGCGGAGTTCGGGTCGACCGTGCTGCCGCTGAAGGTGTTCTTCTACTTGGCCTCAGGGCGCCCCATCCTGGCGGGGCAGACGCCGGACGTGGCGGAGGTACTGCGGCATGACGAGAACGCCTATCTTTGCCCACCGGATTCCCCGGCAGAGTTGGTGGCCGGCATCGACGCGCTGCTGACCGATCCCGCCCGCGCCGCCCGCCTGGCGGAGGCTGCCTTGACCGACAGCCAGGGCTACACCTGGGCGGCCCGGGCGGCGCGCATCCACGCGCTGATCCAGGAACGCCTGACGACACCGGCACCGGCGCGGCGCCCCTGGGGCAAGGCGGAGTTCCGGGCGTGGTTCGGCCAGTCACGGGATTGGCTGCGGCACCTGCTGCGCACGCGGGCCTGGGTCCTGCCGCCCCGGCCGGAACCTGGGACATCCCCCTCCGCCGTCGTTGACCGCCCGTGAGCGACGCCGATCATCAGCGACACCTGCGCCGGGGGTTCAACTGGCTGGGCGGCGCCACCGTCCTGGCCAAGGTGATCGACTTCACCACCATCCTGGCGGTGCTAGGCTTCCTCAGCAAACAGCAGGTCGGCGTCGCCTCCCTGGTCATCTCCGCCGGCATGGTGATCGAGGCCTTCGACGGCCTGGGCACGGGCGATGCCCTGCTGCAGGCCCCGTCGGTCAGCAAGCGCCAGTTGGACAGCCTGTTCTGGTTCATCATGGCCGCCGCCCTGGTCATGGGCGCGCTGACCCTGCTGGCGGCACCGGGGTTCGAGTTGCTGTACGGCGTGCCGGGCATGGCCGCCTATTTCATCGCCCTGGGCGCCAAGCAGCCGCTGGTGGCCGCCGCCGTCATCCCCCTGGCGCTGCTGAACCGGGACCTGCGCTATGAGCGCATCGCCATGGTCAACGTCGCCGCCACCCTGGGCGCCGCCCTCACCCGCCTGGGCCTCGCCATGGCCGGGGCCGGCGCCTGGGCCCTGGTGGCGGGCTATGTCGCCAGCGGCCTTTACACCCTGATCGGCGCCACTCTGGCGCGCCCCTTCCGGCCTGGCCTGCATTTCCAACGGGACGACATCGGGGGCCTGGTCCGCTTCGGGCTCCGGGCCGCCGCCGTGAACCTGTTCGAGCAGATCTTCAAGAACATCGATTTCCTGCTGGTCGGCTGGTTCTACGGCGCGGCGCCGCTGGCGCTGTATCGCGTGGCCTTCGACATCGCCATGGAACCGGTGATGGCGGTGGGCACGCTGATCAACCGCACAGCCCTGCCCGTCTTCGCCCGTATGGCCGGAAACCTGGGCGGCCTGACCCAGTCGCTGACCTGGTCGCTGCGCCGGCTGGCCCTGCTGACGGCGCCGTTGATGGTGGGATTGATCCTGGCGGCCAACTCCCTGACCGCCCTGATCCACGACGACAACGGCGCCAGCTATGCCGCCGCCGCCCTGCCCCTGAAGCTGCTGGCCGGCGCCGCACTGCTGCGCGTGACCGCGCAGTTGCTGACCCCCTTAATGATGGCGTCGGGCCGGCCGGGGCTGGCGGCGCGGCTGTCGGCCACCAGCCTGGCGCTGCTCAGCGCCGGCATCGTCGGGGTGGGGCTGCTGCTGCCGGCGGCGGTGGGCATCGTCGCCGTTTCAGCGGTATGGCTGGCGCTGTACCCGCCGGTGCTGCTGTGGGGTGCCCATTACCTGCGCGGTACCTGGGGCATCGCCGCCGGCACCGTGGCGCGGGCCTTCGCGCTGCCGGTGGCGGGCATGGCCGTCATGACGGCCATGGTCTGGCTCTTGCGCCTGCTGCCGGGCAGCGAGCGGCCCGCCGCCGGGGTCGCCATCGTCGTGGCGGCCATGGCGGCGGTGTACGGCGGGCTGTTCCGCTACGACCGGGAAAAGCCGATCAGCTGACCGGCTCAGCCGCAGGCACCTGGGGTACGGAAGCCTTGGTGGTCGGGTCGGCGATGGTTTGCCGACGGCGGTCGAACATGCTCATTTGATGCACGCAGCTGAGGGTGCAGGTCGGCGCGCAGCCCTTTTCCGTATGGTACTCCCGCTTGATGTCCTCCAGCGTGTAGTCCAGCAGCGGGATGTTGGGGTATCCGCGCTGCTGCGAGCACCAATGCACCCGGCCGTCCTCGGTGACATAGAGATAGCGGGCGCCGGCACGGCAGTGCCAATCGTTGCCCTGGCCATTCATCAGGTTCTTCTGGAACAGCCAGTAATTCAGGCTGTGCACCAGCGACGGCGAAATTTGGGTGACCTTCTCATAGGCCTGCATCTGCGCCGGGCTCAGCGGCTTCAACGTGCCGCTGCCGTCGTGCAGGACGCCCACGGAGTGCTGCAGGCCGTATTTGGCAGCGGTCTCCGCCACCGTCACCACGTCCTGCGTCCTTTCCCCGGTCACGCCCAGGACGGAATTGACATTGACCTTGAACTGGGCGTGCTTCGACAGCAGCTCCAGCTTGCCCTCCACCGACTTCAGGCTCTTCATCGAGATGTCGTCGGGTTCCAGGTTGTCGATGCTGATCTGCATGCCCTGGAGGCCGGCGGCGTTCAGACGCTCGATCCACTCCTGGGTCAGGCGGAAGCCGTTGGTGATGGTGGTGACGATCATGCCCTGCTGGCGAGCATGGCGCACCGCCTTGTCCAGGTCGGGATTCAGCAGCGGCTCCCCCCGGTGAAGGTGATGGAGGCGGTCTTCAGCATCGCCAGATGATCGACGCGTGCCAGCAGGTCCTTCAGCGGAACGGGTGGTGAGAAGTCGTCATATTCGTTGCAGTAGCCGCACGCCAGGTTGCAGCGGCGGGTCACCACCACCTGGGCCAGCAGCGGGGTATAGCGCTGCCCGATGGCACGGGCCGCGAACCGCAGGCCGGAGGCCAGGTTTTCCAAGCGGCCTGGACGGGCGTTGTCAGTCGTCGACGTCATGAGGACATTCCGGAAAAGGGCCGGGAAACCGGCCGGGAAACAAAGAAGCGTGCGAAAGCGGAAAGGGTGGGCATGGGGTCAGACCGGACGATCCGGCAATCGCCGTCGCGCGGCCCGCCAGGGTGGCGGCCACCAGCGCAGGCCCGCCACGTCCAGCAGCACCTCGCCCGCCAGGGACCGCCCCTCCCCGGCCGGCGCGTGGCCGTAAAGCGTCTCCTCCGCCGGCCAGCGGTGGAAGGGCGTCCAGGTCCAGGCGCCCTGGCGCCGGTACACCGACCGGAGGCGTCGCGCCGTAGCGACATCAGGCCGCGCGGCCCGACGCTCGTTCCAGCACGGGTCACCGGCCAGACGACAGGCGAAGGGCCAACTGGCGGCATCGACGTAATTGCTGAACCAGAGGCGGAAGCCAAGCTCCGCCTGCAAGGCCGCGACGGCACGATGGACCTGGACATGCTCGGCATGTCCGTATTCGCCCCAGGGATTATGGGTGTAGACCTCGGCGCAGCCCTCCAGCACGGGGCGCAGAGCCGCCACCAGGCGAGGAAAGTTGGCCTCATACCGGCCCCGCGCGTCCGCGTCGCGGATCGCCAGGCCAAAGGGCGTGGCCGCCGGGTCGGCCCGGTCAACGGCGAAGCCGGCCCCGCTTTCCGGGATGCGTAAATCCACCAGCTTGGGCAGCGGCAAGGCGGCGACCGCACGGCGCCGCGCCGCCGCCTTGGCCGGACGGCCGAAGGGGTCGCCGAAACAGAAGACGACGCGGTCGGCGTCGGCCAGCACGGAACTGAGCCACAGGGTCTCATCATCCGGGTGGGCGACCACCACGGCGGAGGGCCGCCGGCCCTCCTCATGCCGCCCTTCATGCCGCATGGCCGGTAACCCCGTCGTACAGCCGTTCCAACGCGGCGGTCTGCTGGCGGATGTCAAAATGCCGTTCGACATGGCTGCGGGCGTCCGCCCCCATGCGCTGGCGCAGGTCACGGTCGGACAGCAAGGCGTCCATGTGCCGCGCCAGGGCCTCGGCATCGCGTTCCGGCGCCAACAGGCCGGTTTGACCGTCGATGACGGCCTCTGGAATGCCGCCGATACGGCTGCCGACCACGGGAACGCCGGCGGCGGCGGCCTCCAGCACCACCATGCCCAGGCCCTCCACCCGGCCACTGCCGGTGCGCACGCTGGGCAGGACCAGCATGGCGGCGCGGCGCATGCGCGCCAACACCTCGGCATGGGGCAACGCCCCCAGGAACCGCACCCTCTCGCCCACGCCCAACGTCCCCGCAAGCTGCTGCAACGATGGGCGCAAGGGCCCGTCACCGATGATGTCCAGGTGGGTCCCCGGATGCTTGGCCGCAAGGCGCGCGAAGGCGCGGATCAGATATTCCGCCCCCTTCACCTCTACCAGCCGGGCGACATGCACGATGGTCGGCGTCTCCTCCGCCAGGTCGCGGGGCCGGATCGCCTGGGTGTCCACGCCGATGTAATGCACCTGCGTCCGTTCCGGGGGGAAGCCCATGGCCAGGACCCGCTCCCGGATGAAGGCCGAGGCGCAGATGAACAGATCACCCTGGCGGGCCAGTCGCCCGCGGAACAGCGGATAATTGATCCATGCCGGCGACAGCATCAGCGCCGCCGTCGACAGGGTGGCGTCAAACCCATGGAAGGTGGTGACCAGGGGGATGCCCAGGCGCCGCGCCAACGGCAGGGCGTAGACTCCTTCCACGCCGAAGTGGGCGTGGATAAGGGCGGGCCGGCGGCCGGCGAGCAGCCGCTGATAAGGTCCGGGATCGCGGGTGAGCATCTGCCAGCCGATGCGCGGCAGGGGGAAATGGGGCCACAGATCCCGCAGGGCCAGGGACTCGGCCCCCTGCGGTCCAGGGCCGTACCGCAGGCGGCCCAGGTACAGCGGCGTATGCCGCCGCAGGAAACGCGCCTGCTCGGTGATGAAGGTTTCCGAAACCCGGAACAGGTTGTGCCGGAAGATGACCACCTCAGCCATGGTAGCCCCCCACACCGCCCTTGCGGTCCGTCCGGTCCCGACCATAGATGATGACCGACGCGAAGAAGGACGGAAGGGCACCATGGTGAAGCGGGGCGTGATGATGGCGGGCATCTTGGCGGCGCTGGCCTTGCCGGCCGCCGCGCGGGCGGAAAAGGCGACCCCCATGCCGGGCCCGGCCTGCGACGCGGGCGACAGCGGCCAGGTTCGGCTGCGCATCAGCGTCACCGGCATGCGCTCGGCCCAGGGCAACGTCACCATCACCATCTACCCGGACGATGCGGCGCATTTCCTGGATGGCGCCTACAAAGTGGCGCGCCAGATCCTGCCGGTCACGCTGCCGGTGACCGAGGCCTGCATTGTCGTGCCCCAGGCTGGCCATTACGCGGTGGCGCTGTTCCATGATGAAAACGACAATGGCCATTTCGACACGACGATGCTGGGCATCCCGGCGGAGGGGTACGGTTTCTCCAACAATCCGACGCTGTACCTGGGGCCCCCGGACCTGAGCAAGGTACGAATCCCTGCCCAGGCCGGGGACAACCCCGTGTCGGTGCTGATGAAGTATTACTGAGCGGCCACACGCATCTCGGGCGGGGCCGCGGCCTGGTCACCAATCAGGCCCATGGCCCGGCCCGTCTCCGCGAACACCTGCACCGCGTGGTCGATCTGCGACCGGGAATGCGCGGCGCTGACGCTGGACCGCAGCAGGGCCAGGCCCTTGGGCGTGGCAGGCGGCAGGCTGACGTTGGTGTACAGGCCCGCCTCCAGCAACTTGGACCAGAAGGTGAAGGCGGTGGCGGGATCGGGCATGATGGCCGACACCACGGGGCTGGCCTCCGGTCCGATATTGAAGCCCAGGTCGGCCAGCCCGGCGTGGAAGCGGCGCGCGTTGTCCAGCAACTGCTGGCGCAGGGCGGGCCGGTGGCGCAACTGGTTCAGCGCCTCCGTCACCGCGGCGACCACGGACGGCGGCAGCGAGGCCGTGAACATGTAGGGGCGGCTGGCGACACGCAGGATGTCGAAGCCGTCCATGTCGCTGACGCAGAAGCCACCGATGCCGCCCAGACTTTTGGAGAAGGTGCCGACGACGAAATCGACGTCGGCCTCCACGCCGGCGGCCTCGGCCAGGCCCCGGCCCGTACGGCCCAGGACGCCCAGGGAATGCGCCTCATCGATCACCAGGTAGGCGCCCCACTTGCGCTTCACCTCGACGAATTCGCGCAAGGGCGCGGTGTCGCCCAGCATCGAATAGATGCCCTCGACCACGATGATCTTGTCGCCCGGCGTGTCGGCCAGGCGGCGCAGCCGATTGTCGAGATCGGCGGGGTCGTTGTGGCGGAAGCGGGTGACCTGGGCGTGGCCCAGCCGCGAGCCGTCATAGATGCTGGCGTGGCTGTCGGCGTCCAGGATCAGGTGGTCATCCTTGCCGGCGAGCGCCGACAGGATGCCCAGGTTGGCCTGGTAGCCGGTGGAGAACACCATGCCATGCTTGCGACCGTAGAAGTCGGCCAGGTGCCTTTCCAGCTGCCGATGGGTGCCGTAGCTGCCGTTGGCCACCCGGGACCCGGTGGTGCCAGCACCCAGGCGCTGCGTCGCCTCAGCCGCGGCCTCGATCACAGCGCGGTCGTAGGTCAGCCCCAGGTAATTGTTCGTACCGAACAGCAGGATCCGCCGCGCGCCGATCATCGCCTCCGTTGGGGAGAGGACGGTGTCGAAACTGACGTTGAACGGATTGTAGCCGGTGGCCTCTAGACTAGCGAACTGGCCTATGAGCGCCGCGTACTTGTCGAATAGGGCCATGGCTCAGGCGACACCCTTCAGGTCATGTGCCGTGGCGATAAGATCACCGATGGTCTTGACCTCGGCAATCCGGTCCAACGGGATGGAAATATCGAGGGCATCCTCGATTTCCATAACGAAATCCATGACCGCAACCGAGTCCAGCCCCAGTCCTTCGGTGATGTTCGTATCTTCCGACAGCTCTATTGGACTTGGCAACGACGCCTGAAGGGCATCGAATACAAGCGTGCGGATCTGATCAATTGAGGTAGCCATGCTTTTTAATTGGCCCTGATATCGCGACGGCGCCGACGTAGCCGTGGTCGCATTTTTAGGGAAGGGTTCATATATCCATCGTAACCTTTATAGAAGGCCGCCATCGGATTGTCATAGACATTAGTGCAAGATGTCATATATCGCGAGTGACGGTGGCCTTCCCCATGCCTAAGGGTGGTGACCGGGCTATGCCCGGGTAGCGTAACGCCCTGGATTCACGGAACGTACGGGGCGACGGACGATTTTGATCATCGAACGCTATCTGATCCGGGAAGTGGCGACGCCCTTGGCGGCTGTACTCGGCATTCTCACCACCCTTTTCGCCGGCTACAGCACCGCGGGCTTGCTGTCCGACGCGGTGAACGGCCTGCTGCCCACGGGGGCCATCGCGGAATTGGTGGGCCTTAAGCTGCTGATCGCGCTGGAGGTGCTGATCCCCATCTCGCTGTACGTCTCGGTGGTCATGGCGTTCGGCAAGTTGTATGGCGACTCCGAATTCACGGCCATGTACGCCCTGAACGTTTCCCCCGGCATGGTGCTGCGCGCGGTGTTCATGCTGTCGGCGGGGCTGGCGGGGGTGGTGTTGCTGCTGTCGCTGCACGCCCGTCCCTGGGCTTACGAGAAATCCCATGAGATCACCCGCCGCGCCCAGCTGTCGATGAACGTGGACGCGATGGAGTCGGGCACCTTCTACCTGAACAAGCATGGCGGCCGGGTCATCTTCTTCCCCCGTCGCGAGGGAATCAGGGGGCCCGCCAAGGACGTTTTCATACAAATCCAGCATCCCGACACCACCGACATCATCCTGGCCCAGAGCGCCCGCGCCCTGCCGCCGAGGCAGGACGGCGGCTCGAACGTCCGCCTGGACAACGCGCACGTCTATTTCCTCGGCAAGAGCGATACCACCCAGGATCGGATGATGGATGTGGGCAGCATCACGCTGGACCCCGCCAATCACAATATCGCCCCGGAGGAGTACAGCGCGACGGGTGTACCAACCGCGCGCTTGGCCAGGTCCAGCAACCCCGCCGACATCGCGGAGTTCCAGTGGCGGCTGTCGACTCCGCTGTCCACCTTGCTGCTGGGCATGCTGGGCATGCCGCTCAGCCGCGTGCAGCCCCGGCAGGGCGGCCGCTACGCCAAGTTCGGCACGGCCATCCTGGTTTATTCGGGCTACTACATGCTCTGTACCTCGGCCCGGACCTGGGTGCAGCATGGCACCGTCAGCGCCATTCCAGGAATCTGGTGGGCGCCGGCGTTGCTGGGGCTTTTCCTGATCGCGGCGCTGTACTGGCCGCAGTGGAACGTCGCGTTCCACGTCCGGACCCTGCTCCGGCGGTTGGCAGGCGATCTGCGGGTCCCACCGGAACAGACGGCGCGCCATGACCCAGCTTGACCGCTATGTCGGCGGCGCCGCGCTCAAGGCCTTCCTGCTGGTGGCGGCGGGCCTGGCGGCGCTGTTCAGCCTGCTGGAGTTCGTGGAACAGCTGAAATCGGTCGGCGAGGGACAGTACCGGGTCATCAACGCCCTGGTCTACGTGCTGCTGACCAGCCCGTCGCGTCTGCTGCAGGTGGCGCCGGTGGCCATGCTGATCGGCACGCTGCTGGCGCTGGGCAGCCTGGCCAAGGATTCAGAGCTGACCGCCCTGCGCGCGCTCTGCGTTTCCGAAATCCGCATCATCGCGTCGGTGCTGAAAGTGTTGCCGCCGGTGATCGCCGTGCTGTTCGTCATCGCGGAGTTCATCGTACCGCCGGCCCAACATCTGGCGATAACCCAGCGGTCGGCAGCCCTGGCGGATTCGCCGTTGGCGGACAGCGGCGACACCCTGTGGGCGGGCGGGGCGCAGCAGTACCTGAACGTTCAGCGGATCGAGAGCAAGAACGTCCTGCGCGGCATCAACATCTACGACTTCTCCGACGACGGGCGGCTGGAGACGTTCATCCATGCCGACCGGGCGGAGATCGGGGCGGAGGGCCCCTGGCTGTTACGCGAGGTGACACGCAAGAGCATCGTCGCCCGGCGCTTCCAGACCGAACACCTGGAAACGCTGTCGTGGCAGTCCTTCCTGCCGGGCAAGCGGGTCCAGGACCTGATGCCGGCGCCGGAGAACATGTCGCCCACCACCCTGTACCGCTACGTGCGGGCCATGACCCGCCAGGGCCAGCACGCCGTGCGTTATGAACAGGAACTGTGGAACAAGATCGGCATGCCCCTGGCCATGCTGGCCATGGCCCTGATCGCCGCCCCATTCGTGTTCGGTCCGCCACGCTCGCAGAACACCGGCCAGCAGATCACCATCGGTGCCGGCATCGGCATCGTCTTCTCATTGACCCAGCAAATCTCCAACCGGCTGGACCTGCTGCTGAACCTCAACCCGGCGGTAACGGCGCTGGGACCGTCCTGCATCCTGATCGGGCTGGCGGCGTACCTATTCTACCGGTCGCACCGCATCCGCCCGGTGCCGGCTATGCCGCCGCCCGTTCCAGCCCCTTGAGGAACCGGGCGTTGCGCGCCGCCTGACGCGACAGCAACACGGCCATGATCAGGCTGAATCCCACCAGCTCGAACCAGAAGTACAGCAGCGGATGGCCGATGGCGGCGGCGATGAAGATGCCCAACGTGCGGTAATTCGCCGACAGGATGGACCAGTGACGCACCGATGGGGCGAAGGCGGCACGATAGGCGGCGCGGATATCCGGTGCCCGCGCCGGATCGGCGGCCAAAGCCCGCCCCAGATCCTCATGAAAGCCCAGGGTCACGCCGGTGGTGAGGTATTGCAGCCGGACATAGAGGCGGTAAAGCGCGCCGAAACCGCCCTGGTCCCGCTTGGGCGGGGCGTCCAGTTTCGCCAGCTCGGCGGACTTCCGTCCCCAGCCCCAGAAGTTGTAGCACTGCCGCTGCATCTCATAGGCGGCTGACTGCGCGGCATGGGCGACGCCGGCGGCCACGACCACCAGCCAGACCCAGGCGCCCTGCTCCTGCGCCAAGCTGGTCGCCAGGCCGACATAGACGGCGATGAACGTCACGTAATCGCAGATGCCGTCCAGGATCTTGCCCATCTCGGACTGGGCATTGGTCAGACGGGCCAGTTGGCCATCGGCGCCGTCCATGACGTGCCAGGCGATCATCAGCAGCAAACCGGCCGCCGACCAGCCCAGTCCCTGGTAATGGGAATAAGCCCAGCCGGCCGCCAAGCCGAACGCCATCCCCGCCAGGGACACCGCGTTCGGGGTGATGCCCAAGGCGGCGAAACGCGGCGTCAGCCAGGCGGAGATGGGGTGGATAAAATAAAGGTTGGTGACTTCCTCGATCTCGGAAGTCCGCCGGACGGGTTCGCTGGTTTCCATGATGTCAGAACCGGGATGTCAAAGCTGGCCGGCGTCCAACAGCGTTTCCGCCTTGGCGAAGGCGGCGGGGTCGTCCACGTCGATCCAGATGCGCTCACCAATGTCCAGGACCAGCGCCTTTTTCCAGCCCGCGAGCACGTTCATGGCCCCCGAAATGCTGTCGTCACCCTTGGCTTGGCTGGCCTCCAGGGCCGTGAACATGCCGGGGGTGCAGAGGAAGACGCCGGTGTCGAAGGCGTTGAAGTCACGGATGACCTTGCCGATGTTCTCGATGCGGCCGTCCACGCACTTCACGCGGGTGACATCCTCGGGATCGTTCAGCGGACGGTCGATGTTGAAATCGACCGCCAAGGTCACGGTGTCCGTCCCCACCGGGGCCGCCATCAGGGCCCGGAAAATGCCCGGGTCCACCAGATGATCGCACATGGTCAGCAGGAACGGTTCCGTCAACTGCGCCCGCGCCTTGTGCACCGAGATGCCGTTGGCACGGTCCCATTCGTCGTTGACGACGTGGGTGACGGTCACGCCCAGGGTGGGAGCGAACGCATCCAGAGCCGCGCGCAGTTCCTGCCCACGGTAGCCGCTGACGACCACGAATTCGTCGACGCCGGCGCTGTGGGCGCCCCGGATCACCCGCTCGATCAGCGGGCTGCCCTTGATCGGGATAAGGGGCTTGGACAGCCCCTTATCCCGCAGCCGGGTTCCCTGCCCGGCGGCGACGATCAAGCACTTCATTTGGCGACGGCGAGCTTCAGCGTGTTGCCGCGGATGAAGGTCTCGGTCATCTGGTAGGCATCGTCATCGGTGTACTGCACCGGCGGATGCTTGCAGAAGTAGGCGCTGGGGCCTTCGAGAACGCCGCCGATGCCGTTGTCCAGGGCCAGCTTGCAGCAACGGATCATATCGATGACCACGCCGGCGGAGTTGGGGGAATCCTCGACCGACAGGCGCAGTTCGATGTCCATGGGGACATCGCCGAACAGATGGCCTTCCATGCGGATGAAGCACAGCTTGTTGTCGTTCTGCCAGGGAACATAGTCGCTGGGGCCGACGTGGATGTTCTCATCCTCGATGCGCTTGTGGGCGACGGCCTGCACCGCCTCCGTCTTCGAGGTCTTCTTGGACACCAGGCGGGCCTGGTTCTTCATGTTCAGGAAGTCGGTGTTGCCGCCGGTGTTGAGCTGGTAGGTGCGCAGTAGCTTCACGCCGCGCTTGGCGAACAGGTCGGTCAGCACGCGGTGGGTGATGGTGGCGCCCACCTGGGACTTGATGTCGTCGCCGACGATGGGCAGGTTGCGCGCCTTGAACCGGTCGGCGAACGCCTTATCGCTGGCGATGAACACCGGCATGTTGTTGACGAAGGCCAGGCCCGCCTCCAGCGCGCATTCGGCGTAGAAGCGGGCCGCCTGCTCCGAACCCACCGGCATGTAGTTCAACAGGACCTCGGCGCCGGTGCGCTTCAGTTCCGCGACGATCTCAGCCTTGGTCAGCTCGACCGCGTCGGAGCGGACGAAGGTCCGATCCTCGGAATAGTCGGCCATGTGCTCGGAAATGCCGTCCAGCACCTGGCCCATCTTCACGATGACGCCGCTGTCGGGAATGTCGGCCTGGAAAATCTTGGTGCAATTCGGCTTGGCGAAGATGGCGCGGTGCACATCCGTGCCGACCTTGCGGGCATCGACGTCGAAAGCGGCCACCACCTCGATGTCGCACGGCAGGTAACCGCCGATCTCGCGGTGCATGAGACCGACCACACCCTCCCGGCACCGTTCCGGCGTGTAGTAGTGGATGCCTTGGATGAGCGCGCTCGCGCAGTTTCCGATCCCCGCAATGGCGATACGGATTTTGCCCTTTTGCATGACGTAACCTGTGAGTTGCTAGGTTATCGGAACCACGTCTGCCGCATTTTGTTGCGGACAGCCTATCGTTGCAGCGGCGATACCCCGCGCACTTGCATGACGATAATGCGTGAAACAGCTTAGAAACAGCACTGACATATTTCTGCTAAGTCATATCCTGAACACCCGGTCGCTGCGAGAGGCGATGCCAGCACCTTTTCGGGAGGGAGCCTCCACCCGCGCGCATATTGCGTTTTAGCTACTAATTTGCATAGCTGTCAGCAGCCTTTCAGCTAGCCACGGTAGAGCTAGGTTAGAACTCCGACTATGACGTCAGCCACACCCTCCCATCGTCCTGGGCTTCCCGTGCGTTACGCGGATTTCGGCTCCATCGCCGAAGCGCTGGATTACGCGGCACAAGGTCCTACCGGCTTCAACTTTTACTCGGGCAAAGGTGTACTCAGCGAAGCGCTTACTTACGCCAGGTTGCGGGACGAGGCGATCACGCTCGCCCGGCGGTTGCTGGGCGCTGGCTTGCAGCCGGGTGAGCGCGTCGGCCTGATCGCCGAAAGCGACGGCGACTTCGTCCGCGCCTTCTTCGCCTGCCAGTATGCCGGCCTGGTGCCAGCCCCCCTGCCCCTGCCCGCCGCCTTCGGTGGCAAGGATACGTACATCGCGCACATCCGGCGCATGCTGGAAAGCTGCGGGGCGACAGCGGCCTTCGGCCCCGCCATGCTGGGCGACTGGCTGGCCCCGGCGGTGGCGGGGCTTGGCCTCAGGATGTCCGGCACCCTGGACCAGCTGGCCACGGTGGCGCCGCATCAGGGGGACCTGCCGCCGCAGGACCCGGATGGCATCAGCTATCTGCAGTTCTCATCCGGCAGCACCCGCTTCCCCATGGGGATCGCCGTTACCCACCGCGCCTTTCTCAGCAACGCCGCCCATGTGGGCCGCAGCGGGCTGATGATCGGCGACGGCGACCGGTGCGTGTCCTGGCTGCCGTTTTACCATGACATGGGCCTGGTCGGTTTCCTGCTGATCCCCATGGCCTGCCAGGTGTCGGTGGACACGCTGCCGACGCGGGAGTTCGCGCGCCGGCCGCTGATCTGGCTGGACCTGATCAGCCGCAACCGGGGCACCATCTCCTACAGCCCCTCCTTCGGCTATGAGTTATGCGCCCGGCGTGCCGAGACTCTGCCGACCGACGGCATCGACCTGTCGAGCTGGCGCAGCGCCGGCATCGGCGGCGACATGATCCGGCCCAAGGTGCTGGCCAACTTCGCCAGCCGCTTCGCCGCCAACGGCTTCAGCGCCAGCGCTTTCGTGCCCAGCTACGGCATGGCTGAGGCCACCCTGGCCCTGAATTTCACACCCAGGGGCCAGGGCGCGCAGGTCGATGTGGTCGACAGCATCGTCCTGGAGAACGAGCACCGGGCCGTGGCGCCGGCGAACGACGGGGACCGCAGCCGCACCTTCGTCCTATGCGGGCGCATCCTGCCCGAGCATGAGATCGAGGTGCGCGACGCGGCCGGCTCACCGCAGCCGCCGCGCCGCGTCGGCCGCATTTTCGTCCGCGGGCCCAGCCTGATGACCGGCTATTACGGCGCGCCCGAGGAAACCGCCCGAGTCCTGGATGCCGAGGGATGGCTGGACACCGGTGACCTGGGCTATCTGCTGGACGACCAGATCGTCATCACCGGCCGGGCCAAGGACCTGATCATCGTCAACGGCCGCAACCTGTGGCCCCAGGATCTGGAATGGACAGCCGAGGCGGAGGTCGCCTCCCTGCGCAGCGGCGACGTCGCGGTGTTCTCCGTCGATAACGGCCTGGAAGAAGAAGTGGTGACGCTGGTCCAGTGCCGCAGCCCGGATCCGGCGGCCCGGGACTCGCTGACCGATGCCATCGCCAACGTCTTCCGCAGCCGGCACGGCGTACTGTCGCGCATTGTCCTGGTACCGCCGCACAGCCTGCCCCAGACGACGTCGGGCAAGCTGAGCCGCAGCCGGGCGCGGGCGATGTATCTGGACGGCGCCTTCACCGCCGCCAACGCGCCGCCGGTGGCCAAGAGCGCATGACGGGCGCGCCCCTGGTCGCGGTCACCGGGGCGACGGGGTTTCTAGGCCGGCACCTTGTCCAGGCCCTGGCCGACGCGGGCGCGCGCGTGCGTATCCTGGCCCGCCGGCCTCCGGCCGCAGGGGTGGGCGACGATGTGGAGGTCGTGCCGGGTGATCTGGCCGACGACGGCGCCCTGCGGCGCCTGACCAAGGACGCCCACGTCCTGATCCATGTCGCCGGGCTGATCAAAGCGCGGGACCGGGAAACCTTCCTGCGCGTCAACCGCGATGGCGCCGCCCGGGCCGCCCACGTCCTGCGGCAAACGGCGCCCGGCGCGCGACTCGTCGCCGTTTCCTCCCTCGCAGCGCGAGAGCCGCACCTGTCCCCCTACGCGGCCAGCAAGCGGGCGGGCGAGGACGCGCTGCGCCAGGCCTATGCCGACACGCCGCGTCACCTCACCATCCTGCGCCCGCCCATGATCTATGGCCCCGGGGATCGTGAGACCCTGGCCATCTTCCAGGCGGCGCGCTGGCCCTGGGCCGTGCTGGTCGGGACTGGTCGCATCGCGGCCATCCATGTGACGGACGCCGCCGCCGCCATCGCGGCCGCGGCCGTGGGTCCAAACGCGGATCTGGCGGCCGGCGGCACCTGGGCCCTGGCCGATGATACCCCGGGCGGCTATCCCATGGCCGCGGTGATGCGCCAGGCCGCCCAGGCGATGGGGCGCTCCGCCCCACCCCACCTGGTGGGCATACCGGGGCCGCTGCTGCTGGCGGCCGGGCGGCTCTCGTCCCGGTGGGGGGCGTTACGGGGCACGGCCCCCATCTTCACCGAGGGCAAGGCGCGGGAAATCCTGCACCTGGACTGGACGGTGACGCCGCAGGAACTGCTGCCCGCCGCCCTGCACGCCCCCCGGATCGGCTTGGCCGAAGGTTTCCGCGACACCGTCGCCTGGTACAGGGCCGCCGGCTGGCTGAAATAAGCTCAGCGGCGGCTTGGTGTCACAGGTCCTTGCCGTAGATGCGGTAGGTCTTGTACGCGACGCCGCCCAGGCTTTCGTTGATGCGCCGCATGGGCATGTTGTCTTCCAGAATCCAGGACAGTTCGATGTGCTGGAACCCCATGGCGGCGGCATCCTTGCGCACCGCGTCGATGAGCAGGAAGGGCAACAAGCTGCCGATCACGCCTTGCGAAGCCGACTTGCGGATGCCCATCAGCGGCACGCGGGCGGTTTTCAGGCCCGCGACCTTCATGCGCCACAACAGCTTGGCCCAACCGAAAGGCAGCAGGCGGCCGTTCAGGTCGCGGATCGCCTCGTTCAGGTTGGGCAGGCAGACGATGAAGCCCACCGCCTGTCCGTCCATCTCCACAAACCGGACCAGACGGGGGTCCAGCAAGGGCCGCAACGACTTCGCCAGGTGATCGGTTTCGATTTCCGTCAGGGGCACGAATCCCCAATTGTCCTGCCACGCATCGTTGAAGATGGAGGTGACGGCCCGGATCTCGTCGTCGTAGCGCTTGAAGTCCATGCGGCGAACGACCAGGCCCTTGGGCAAGGGCCGGTCGATCAGCCGGCGGGCGCCGGCGGGCAGTGGCTGGGTGATGTCGTAGATATAGGCGTAGACATCCTTGTCCTTGACCAACCCCTGCTCTTCCAGCCGCGGCCCCAGATAGGGCTTGTCATGGCCCATCAGCAGCATGGGCGGCGTATCGAACCCATCCACCAGCAGGCCGATCTCCTCATTGATGTTGAGGTTGAAGGGCCCCTGCATGCGGGTCATGCCGCGTGACCGCAGCCAGGCCGCCGCCGTATCCAGCAGCGCCTTCACCACCGCGGCGTCATCCACCGCGGCGATCATGCCGAACTGCCCGGCGGCGCCGGGGTCGCGGGCCTGGGCATGATGGTCGATCTGGGCGCTGATCCGGCCCACGTCGCGGCCGTCCCGCCGCGCCAGCCAGAACTGGACATCGGCATGGCCGAAGAAGGGGTTCTTGCTGGTCAATGCCTCTTTGCGTTCCAGATGCAGCGGCGCGATGTAGTGGGGATCGTCCTTGTGCAGCCCCTCGGGCAGCCGGATGAATCGGTCGAGCAGGGCGGCGCCCGCGACCGGAATGATCTCAACCGAACTCACGAGGCGGCACCCCCTGTCTCAGAAGCGGCGAAGGCGGACGGCGGACGATCCCGCGGCGGCGCGCCGGTCGCCCGCATGACCCAGGGATAGCGCTGCGCCTCGGCCACGTCATAACCTAGATTGAAGACGGTGGCGCTTTTTGGGCAATCCCGCGCGGAAGCGAAATAAGTTCCGAACAGCCGGTCCGGCGTGAAGCTGACGATACCCAGGTTGGTATCCTCATTATGGAAATGGTGGATCAGATGATCCCGCTTCAGCTTCAGGATGAACGGGTTCGTAGGCTTGTAATTCAGATGCTGGATGCAGTGGATGAACTCATACACGCATGTCAGGACCAGGCCCATGGACAGCGCGGCGGCGGCGGCCGGCCAGCCACCGATGGCATAGCCAACAGGCACCGTCACGCAGGCGATGGTGGGCAGCGTGTTCAGCGGCGAACCGAACAGGACCTCCAGCAGGTGGGGATCCTGATGATGGTCGAAATGGATGCGTTTCCACAGCGTGGCGCTCCACTTCATCTTGTACAGCCAGCGGCCGTGCAGGATGTAGCGGTGGATGAGGTACCAGGCCATCGGGTACACCAGGAAGACGGCCACGACCGCCAGGGTCGGCGGAACGGCACCATCCGCCGTCACCGCGGCGAAGCCGGCCGCGAGGACGGCCAGGACAGCGTAAACCTGGATCGCGGGATGGGTGAGGTATGCGCCCCACAGGTCCGCCAAGGTCATGCGACCCAAATCATAACTGCGCCCGTGCCAAGCGCGGCCCCAGGCGAGCTTTTGCGGCATTTTTCGTCCTCGGGTTTCGAGAAAAACCGCCCATGGGAGCGGTGAAACAAGGAAACGGATTCCCGTTCTATCGCGGTTGCACAAATTTGGTAAAGGGCCATTTCCGCCCCCGCGCCCCTCACCGGCCGGAGGGCGGCCCCAGGGGCGACCGAACAGCGAGATAGACGGTACTCCACAATTGGGCGGCGTTGGCCTCATCGGCATCGCCGCCGCTGGCGCCAAAGGCGACGGGCTGGTAGCGCCCGTCCCGATAGGACCAGGACCAAAGCTCCGAATTGCGCAACAACCGCGTGGCGTCGATGGCTTGCCAAAGTGCCGCCTGGGCCTGGCGCAATCGCCGCCGCGTACCGGCAGGCAAATCCGACCGCCGCGCCTGACGGCCCAGGCCAGCCGCCATCATGGCCTGCTGCCAGGACCAGACCACGCTGCCATGGTAGGCGTTGCGGGTGAACCGGGCCTGCACGTCGGCCGGCGCGAAGGCCGGGTTGGCCACGACCATGCCGGCATCCGTCATCAGGCCCGCAGGAAAGGGACGCAGCAGGCTCGCCGCCACCTGATCCAGGGTGCGGGCATCGGGCCGGCCGAACAGCAGGCCGTAACCCTCATCGGAATGCATGACCGGCACCGGGTCGCCCGTGCGGGTCAGCGACAGCGCATGGAAGCGGACCGCGCCACGGCCCAGGGAGGCAGCCGTGTCCGGGACACCAAGGTCGCGGGCATAGGCCCCGACCGCCGCCTTGGCCCGCCGTTCCTGTACCGTGACGGTGAACAGCGGTGGCGCCTTGGCCCGCCACACCGCCGCCATGCCGGCGGCCCGCGACAGCAGCGGCCGGTCGCCTGGGTCGAGGTAGGGGTCGAGCAGTCCGCTTTTCAGCAGGGCGGTACAGGCGTCCAAGGCCGCTGGAACCAGGATGGCGTTGACGTCATAGGCATAGAGGCCGCCGCCCAGCCCGGCGGCGCTGTCACGCCATTGCCCCACCGGCAGGCCGTGCTTCAGGCGGATCATGTTGGAATAGCGCGGCTCACGGGCGAAGGCGGCGGCATGCAGCACCACATACCGCAGGTTCTGCACCAGATCGCGGCCCACGGGGCCCACCTGAGCGTCCCGGCGGTCACCGCTGGCAAGGAACGCGCCGGCGCGCGCCCGGCCGCGCGGATCGTCCAGCAGCCACGCCCGCGTCACCGCCGACAGCATGAAGTCGCTGTCGATCATCTTGTAATCGTAGACCGGCTCATCAGAGGCGGTGGCCTCGCGCTTCAAATGGTCCAGGATGGCGAATTCGCCCACATCCTCCTCATGCGCCACCTCGCCAATCAACGACAGGCGGGCGAAAACGGAGCGCAAGCCGGCCTCCACCGCCTCCGCCCGCAGCGCTGGCATCAGCAGCATGACCGACATCATGGTGTCGCGGCCGAAGTAGGTGTCGAAGCGCCAGGACCCGGCCAGGAATTTCTCCTGATAGCTGAGGAAGGCCAGGGTATCGCGGGCGGCCGTGTCGGGCGCGGCACGGTCGTTCAGCAGGGCCTCGGCCGGCAGGGGGGTCAGCGGCGTTTCCCCGGTCAGGGCGGTGATGCGCAGGCCGATGCTGCCGTCGGGGGCGGCCAGCAGCGCCGTGTCCGTCGCCTGGCCGTGCACCACCTCGACGGACAGGCGGTAACCGGGCTTCCCGTCCAGACGGTCGCGGGCCCAGGAAAAGCGGCCACCGTCGCGCATAAGGTCGGGGCTGATGCTGTCGGGCACGGTGTGCAAGGCGTCATAGTCGCGCAGGACGCGGGTGCTGGACAGCACCGCCTGGCGGATGCCAACGCTGCCCGCCGCCAGGCGCGCCTCAAAGGTGATTCCCCGCAAGGGGCGACCTTGCGCATCAGTTTCCGTCACGGGCGTGGGCGGCGCCGTCAGGGTCCAGTCACCCGATCCCTGGCCCTGCGGCACGTCCAGCCACAGGCCCACGCCGCTGTTGCCTGCGGGAAAGGCCACGATGACGCGGGGATCGGCACCGGCGCGCAGCACGAGATGGGCGGCCACATCGCCGGCGCGCACGAACTGGTTGATGTTGCGTCCCTCCGCCACGCCGTAGGACAAGCCTGCCGTCTCGGCGGCGGACATCACCTCCATCGGCGCCATCAGCAGCGACAGGGCGAGAGCGGCGGGGGCGAATAGGTGGAGGAAACGCGGCATGGCGGCGGCACCTTCGTGCGGAACGACAGCGGACAAGAAACTAGTCCGCCGCCCGGTTCCGTCGAGCTGGCAAGCCGCCCCAACGGGCACTAGGGAGAGATACCCCTAGAAGCGAAGGAGACGCCGCCGCCGGATCAGCCCACCCCCCAGAAGTGGGCCGGGACCATGACCTTTCCCGCCTGATAGATGCCCCGGTCGGCGCCGGGTTCCGCCAGGAAATAAGGCCCGTCCAGATCAATCACATCGCACAGCTGGGCCAGCACGAATCCCGGCGCCGTGGAAAGGACCGAACCCGCCATATTGCCGACCATGACACCCAAGCCCAGGCGCCGGGCCTCTGCCACCATGGCCAGCCCCTCGGTCAGGCCGCCGCACTTGTCCAGCTTGATGTTGACGATGTCGAAGCGCCTCTGGTGCTGCCGCAGTTCCGCCAAGTCCAGGATGCTTTCATCCGCCGCGACCGGCAGCGGCGCGTCCCAGCCATCCAGCAGATGCTCACTGCCCCGCCGTATCGGCTGCTCCAGAAGTGCCACGCCCTGGTCCACCAACATGGCGGCCAGGGGCTCCAGGTCCGTCGCGCCGAAGCCCTGGTTGGCATCGACGGAAAGCCAGGCGTCAGGCCGCCGGGCGCGCACGGCCCGCACCCGTTCCGTGTCCGCCGCCAAATCGCCCTCCAGCTTCAGCTTGATGGCGGTGGCGCCGGTGAAGCCCTCCAGCCGGCGCAGGATCTCCGCCGGGTCGTCGGCCGGCAGGGTGAAGGTGGTCACCTGCGGCTTGGGCTCCGGCACGCCCGCCAATCGCCATACGGGTGTGCCGGTCCGGAAGGACTCCAACTCCCACAGCGCGCAATCGAGGGCGTTGCGGGCACCGCCGGGCGGCAGCAGGGACTGCAGGCCCAGGCGGTCCACGCCGGCCTCAAGCGCGCCGCGCACCCGCTCGATCTCCCGCTCCATATGAGGCGGGTCGTCGTTCAGGTAGTAGACGCCGGCGGCCTCGCCATGGCCGAAGTGGGTCCCGTCACCCAGGGTGACGATGACGGCGGGCATGGCGTTCAACAGATAACCAGAGATGCGGAACGGTTCACGCATGCGCATGGCGTCCCGGCGATAGGTGATGGACAGGCTCACCGACTGACACTCCGAGCGGTTCGGGAGGCATGGAGGAAAAGCAGGGCGGCTGCCCCAGCCAGCGGGGCGATGACCAGCGTCAGCGATTGGCCGATGGCCAGGGGATCGGCGAAGACGTGGTCGGTGACATAGCCGGTGAGCGTGGCGCCGCCGCCCAGGCCCAGTAGGATGTTGCCGAAGGAAATAAAGGACACGGTCAGGCCCCGGGCCCGGTTGGGCACGATCTCCTGCACCGCCGTGATGCCGATGGTGCCCGCTGCGCTGGAAAACAGGGTCCACAGGGTCACCGCGGCCAGCACTTGCGACGAGGAGGAGGTGAGCGACACTAAGGCGAAAGGAAAGGCCAGGGCGGCACAGACAGTGGCGACCCAGATGCGTCCGGGGGGACCGTACCGCCTGACCACGACGTCGCTGATGACACCACCCGCGACCGTCGCCACCACGCCGGCGACGACGACCAGGGAACCGAGCGCCAGGCCCACCGCATCCGGCGTCATAGCGTAGCGCCGGCTGAGCAGAGCCGGAGCCCAGGCGATGAGGGCGAAGTCGCCGACGGACATGAAGGCGCAGCAGACGATGACCGGGATCAGCACCGCACGCACGGCCGCCAACTGGGCGACAATCTCGCGCAGCGCTGTCGCTTCCTGCCCGCCAGCCAATGCCGCGCCCGCCGATACTTCACTATGTCGCGTAGGTTCGCGGATGGGCAGCAGGGCCAGCAACAGCGGCAGGCCGGCGAGGCCCAACAGCACGAGCACCGCGCGCCAGGCCGCCAGCCCGTCCAGGAGGGGAATGCCCCGGAAGCCGCCGGACGCCGCCAGTCCCAGGACGGCACCGCCAATGGCGATGGCGACGCCGCCGCCGATGGTCATGCCCATGACAAAGACGCCGGTGGCCAGGCCCCGGCGTTCGGCCGGGAACATGTCGGCGATCATGGACATGGCGGCTGGGGCCAGGGCCGCCTCCCCCACCCCCACGATCAGGCGGCCGGCGAACAGCACCCAGAACGAGGGGGCGTAGCCGCACAGCAGCGTGCCGATGCTCCACAATCCCACACCGGCCCAGATGACGGCCCGGCGCGGCAGGATGTCGGCCAGGCGACCCAACGGCAGCCCGGCGATGGAATAGATGAGCGCGAAGGCGACACCCTGCAGCACCCCGATCTGGGTGTCGCTGATGCCAAGGTCGTCCCGTATCGGATCCACCAGCAGGCTCAGGATCTGCCGGTCCGTGTAGGAAAGGATGGCCGCGACACAGAAGAGGGTCACGACCGACCAGGCCACCACGGGCCGCGGCCATGCCTGGGTGTCCCTGGTGGTTATGCCACTGTCGAGGGGTGCGATCTGCATGATGGGACCAGCATCACACAGCCCGCCCGCTGTTTCAATATCAGAAACAGCGGTTCAAACCGTTTCCTCATCCGTGGCTGGTGACAGCTTCCACGCCTTGGCGGCGGACTGGGCCAGGCGCTGGATTCCAGGTCCGGCGCAAACGGACAGCACGCGGCACGTCTCATCGCTCACACGCACGTAGACATGGCTCATGCCGCTGTCGAAATAGACGGAATCGCCGGCCTCAAGGCGCAAGGGGGCGTATAGGTCGGTATGCAGTTCCATGGCGCCGGACAGGACGTAAAGGTACTCCTCCCCCGAATGGCGCACCATGCCCCCCATTTCCTCCACGCTGCGGGCCCTTACCTCAATGATGATCGGGACCATCAATTTGCCCAGCAAGTCCGCCGCCGGGTACTGATGGGCGTGCAGGTCGGAGGTGGCGCCGGGGGAACGGCCGGCGCGGGATACGCTGCGGCGGCCGCCCGCCGGCGGGGCCGGTGTCTCGGGACCGGCCCCGCTGACCAGGGTGCCGATGTCCACGCCCAACCCCTGCGCCAGGCGCAGCAGTTTGTCGTAGGTCATTTCCATCTTGCCGTTCTCCAGCTTGGACAGGGTGGAGAATGGCATGCCGATACGGGCCGCCAGCGCCCTTAACGTCAGCCCCTGCTTGACCCGCGCCGCCCGCAAGGCCAGCGCCGGATGGGCCCGGTCCGGGGCAGGTTTGGCCATGCGTGCGTCTCCTTCATGCTCAAGCTTTCCAAGGCCCCCAAGTTGCATCAGGGCCTGACGGAAAACCAGCACCACGACGCCCAGCCATTCGCGTTGCAGAAACACTGTTGCCAAATCTGAAACACCTGCCATCATACGCGCCACATAACGATCAGGGAGATCGGGCAAATGCGGGGAACCAGGGCATTCCTCTGCGCCGGCGTGGCGGCGTTGGCCGTTAACACCGGCGCCTGGGCGCAACAGGCGCCGGACGCGGGGCCGGCAGCCGCGTCCGCCGCATCCGACGTGCTGGACGAAATCGTCGTCACGGCGCAGAAGCGGACCGAGCGGCTGATCGACGTTCCCCAATCCGTTTCCGCCGTCTCGGCGGAAGCCTTGCAGCAGGCCCATGCCGAACGGCTGGACGATTATTTCACCCGCGTGCCCAGCGCCGCGCTGGTGGAGACGCAGGCGGGCCAGGCGCGCCTGATCCTGCGCGGGGTCAATACCGGCGGTGTGGGGGCGACGGTCGCCACCTATGTGGACGAAACACCCTATGGATCGGCCACGTCGCTGGCCAACGGGGCCATCCTGACCCCCGACCTGGACCCGTCGGACCTGGAACGGGTGGAGGTGCTGCGCGGCCCCCAGGGCACGCTCTACGGCGCCAACTCCTTGGGCGGCCTCATCAAGTATGTGACCGTGGCGCCCAGCACGGACGGCGTCCACACGGCGGCCGAGATCAGCACCGAGACCGTGGCCCACGGCGATACCGGCTGGTCCGGCCGCGCGTCGGTCAACGTCCCGCTGGCCGACAGCCTGGCCGTGCGGGCTAGCGGCTTCTACCGCCGGGACCCCGGTTTCATCGACGACCAGCGCGGCAAGGACATCAACGACGGCCGCACCTATGGCGGCCGCGTCTCCGCCCTGTTCCGTCCGACGGACGCCCTGACGCTGCGCGGTTCTGTGGTCGTGCAGAACCTGGACAGCAACGGCACAAACCAGGTCGACGTCGACCCCATCACCCTGCGCCCGGCTCTGGGCGATTACCGGCAGGCGCGCGTGGTCGCCCAGCCCAACGACATGCGGTATCGGGTCTACAACCTGACCGGCACCTACGATTTCGGCCCGGTGCAGCTGCTGTCCTCCACCAGCTACAGCACCCTGTTCCAGGACGCGCTGGTGGATGTGAGCGGCCTTTACGGCGATTTGCTGACGGGGGCGTTCGGCGTGCCCCTGGGCGCGTCGCAGGTGCAGCGGGTGCAGCAGCGCCGCTTCACCGAGGAAATGCGCCTGGCCTCCACCGGCGGCCGGCTGGACTGGACGGTGGGCGGCTTCTACACCCGGGAGCGGAACGCCATCATGCAGGTGATCAACGGCGTGGATAACCTCAGCGGGGCGCCCATCGCCGACTTCGCCAACCTGGCCGATGCGCGGCTCAACTCCCGCTATGAGGAATATGCCGGCTTCGCCAGCGGTACCCTGCACATCACCGACCAGATCGACCTGACGGCCGGCGGGCGCTACAGCCACAACGAACAGGACGCGGTGCAGTTGGGCAGCGGCCCCCTGGCCGGCGACGCGAACTATACCGCCAACTCCTCGGACGGGGTGTTCACCTATTCGGTGGCGCCATCGTTCAAACCGAACGAGGACACCACCCTGTACATCCGCGTCGCGCGCGGCTACCGCCCCGGCGGCCCCAACGTGCTGCCGCCCACGGCACCCGGCGCCGTGCCCCGGCAGTTCGGCGCCGACACCACCACCAACTATGAAATCGGCGTAAAGTCCGAGGCGTGGGGGCGCCGGCTGTCACTGGAACTGACGGGGTTCTACATCGACTGGAACAACATCCAGCTGTTCAGTTCGGTGGACGACTACGGCGTCAACATCAACGGCGGCTCCGCCCGCAGCCGGGGCATCGAGGCGTCGGTCACGATCAAGCCGGTGAGCGGCCTGACCGTGTCGCTGAACGGAGCCCTGGTCGATGCCGCACTGACCAGCGACGCGCCCCCGCTGGTCGGCGGTCTAAAGGGTGATCGGCTGCCTTATACCGCCCGCTATTCCTCCACCCTGGCGGTGGAATATCAGCGGCCGCTGAGTGGAACGGTCGACGGGTTCGCCGGCGTCAGCTGGCGCTACACCGGGGATCGCCTCTCGGCCTTCGACACCAGCTACGGCCAACACCACCTCAGCGCCTACAGCCAGGTGGACGCCCATGCCGGGATCACCATGGGCCCCTATCGGATCGAGGCGTTCGCGCGCAACCTGACCGACAGCCGCGGCATCCTGGATGTCGGTACCGCCGGGTCGGCCCTCGATGGCAACGTCACCGCGGCCATCGTGCGCCCCCGCTCCTTCGGGGCCACGCTTGGCTTCCGCTACTAAAGGCAAGGACAGGACAAGATGTGGAAGGTTCGCCTCTTAGCGCTTCTCATGACCGCGCTGGCCTCGGTCGCCGCGGCCCAGTCCCCCGCCGACCTTAAGCCCACGCCCCCGGTGCCAACGTCCGCCCCCGAAAGTCCACCGGCGCCCGCGTCCACGCTGACCAAGGCGGACGTGGACACCTGGTTGGACGGCTACATGCCCTACGCCCTGCAGACCGGCGACATCGCCGGCGCGGTGGTGGTGGTGGTGAAGGACGGCCAGGTGCTGACCGAGCGCGGCTTCGGCTATGCCGACGTCAAGGAAAAGAAGCCGGTGGACCCCGCCGGCACCCTGTTCCGCCCCGGCTCCATCTCCAAGCTGTTCACCTGGACGGCGGTGATGCAGCAGGTGCAGGCCGGCAAGCTGGACCTGGACCGGGACGTCAACGACTATCTGGACTACAAGATTCCCCCGGCCTTCGGCAAACCCATCACCCTGCGCCATATCATGACGCACACGCCGGGGTTCGAGGAGACGGCCAAGTACCTGCTGCTGACCGACCCCACGCTGGCCAAGCCGCTGGGTGAGGCGATGAAGCGCTGGGTGCCCACACGTATCTATGCCCCGGGCCAGATCCCGGCCTATTCCAACTACGGCGCCTCGATGGCCGGTTACATCGTGGAGCGGGTGTCGGGCGAACCCTTCGCCCAATACATCCAGAACCATATCTTCACGCCCCTCGGCATGCAGCATTCCACCTTCGTCCAGCCGCTGCCGGCCAACCTGGTCGGGGGCATGTCCAAGGGTTATCAGCAGGCGTCCAAGGACCCGCAGCCGTTCGAGATCATCGATATGTCGCCGGCGGGCGCCCTGTCCGCCACCGGCGCCGACATGGCGCAGTTCATGATCGCCCACTTGGCGCATGGCGGGCCGCTGCTGGACAAGGCCACGGCGGAACAGATGTACGCCAACGCCAACACCCCGTACCCGGGCCTGCCCGCCATGGGGCTGGGCTTCTACCATGAGGACCGCAACGGCCACCGCATCGTGGGCCATGGCGGCGACACCGACGTCTTCCATTCCGACCTGCACCTGTTCATCGACGACGGCGTCGGCCTCTATATGTCCTTCAACAGCGCCGGGCGCGAAGCTGCCGCCCATGTGCTGCGGGAGCATATCTTCGTCGACTTCACGGACCGCTATTTCCCCCAACCCAAGCCCGAGCTGCCCACGGCCCCCACCGCCAAGGAACACGGCCAGCTCATGGCCGGGCACTACATCAGCAGCCGCGGCTCCGAGACCAACTTCATGCGCCTGTTCAGCCTGCTGGGCGAGGCCCAGATCGTGGCGAACGATGACGACACCATCACCGTCTCCGCCCTGCGGAACGCCGCCCAGGTGCCGAAGCGCTGGCGCGAGGTCGGCCCCTGGCTGTGGCAGGACGCGGAAGGCAAGGAGCGCCTGGCGGCCGTGGTGAAGGACGGCAAGGTGGTCATGTTCTCCATCGGCGCCTACGCCCCCATCATCGAGTTCGTGCCGGCGCCGGGCTCGCTGAACGCCGGCTGGATCATCCCGGTGATGGCGGTGGCCCTGGGCGTGCTGGCCCTGACCGCCCTGTCCTGGCCCGTCGTCGCCCTGGTGCGCCGCCGCTACCGCTATACCCCCGGCATCACCGGGCGGGCACTGGTCCTGCATCGCGCCACACGGGCCGCGGCCTGGGGCGTCCTGGTCTTCGTCCTGGGCTGGGGAATTATGCTGTCGGTCATCAACAACGGTGTGGATGCCCTGGATGGCCGGCTGGACATCTGGATGCGCCTGATGCAGCTGGTGTTGCTGGCCACCATTGCCGGCACCGTGGCCGCCATCTGGAACGCCTACGACATCGCCACCCGGGCCGGCCGGCGCCCCTGGAGCATTGCCTGGGCCGTGCTCGTGGCGCTGTCCCTGATCTTCCTGGTGTGGCTGGCCATCGACGTCAAACTGCTGACACTGACGCTGGACTTTTGACGGAAGACGGGCCCTTGGCCCGGGGGACGTCAGGGCGCCGTCCAGACGTCCCCCGGTTCCAGGGCCTTGAACCGGTCGGGGCCCAGACCCTCGCGCGCCAGGGCCTGGGCCAGCTCTTTCGGGGGGGCCAGGCGTTCCTCGTCCGACAGGGGAAAGGTGCCCCAATGCACGGCCAGGCCCTGGCGGGCGCCGCAGTCGGCCAGGATGCGCACGGCCTCCGCCGGGTCGCAGTGCTGCTGCTTCATGAACCAGCGGGGGGCATAGGCGCCGATGGGCAGGATGGCGACGGTGGGCGCACCATGGTGCCGCCGGACATCGCGAAAGATGGCGCCGTCGCCATAGCCGGTGTCGCCCGCTATGTAGACCGGCCCCTGCGGGGTGCGCAGCACGAAGCCGCACCACAGCGCCATGCGCCGGTCACCCAGGCGTCGCGCCGACCAGTGATAGGCCGGGTGGAAACAGGCGGTGACGGCGGGGCCGAGCGCGATCGTCTGGCCCCAATCTCCCGTTTCCACCGGCAGGGGCCCCACCTCGCGCGCCACAACGCGGTCATTGCCCAGGGGCGCCAGGATGCGGGGACGGTGGGCGGCCCAGAGCCGCCGCAGCGTGCCCACATCCAGATGATCGTAATGGTTATGGGTCAGCAGCACCACGTCGATGGGCGGCAGGTCATCGAAGGCGACGCCCGGCCGGTTGACACGGCGCGGCCCGATCCACTGGAAGGGACTGGCCCGTTCCGACCACACCGGGTCCACCAGCAGGTTCAGGCCGGCCACCTGGATCAGCACGCTGGCGTGACCGATCATGGTGATGGCCAGGCCGTCCACCCGCTCCCGGGGACGAACCTGGCGCCCGGGGGCCGTCTCAGGCCACACCGGCCGGGTTCCGCCCCAGCGCCAGCGCAATATTTCCGCCAGGCTTCGGTCTGTGGGGGCCTGCCCTGGGTTGAAAAAGCGGACGCCATCAAAATGATCCGTCACCGGACCATTGTAATACGGATTAGCAGGCATTCGGGGGCCGCACCATGCGTGGCTGAAACCGTTCCCTTTTATCGGGATGGGCGGGGGGCGTTTCAAGAGCAACGCCGCCGCATTATTGTGCCATGTCAACGACATTCCCGGCAGCGGCCGCCCACAGTCGGCTGGTTTTCCACCCGCCGCCGCACAGCCTGTTTCGCGCAGCCTTGGGGCAGCCTTGGGGATGATCCCGTGAGCCTAGACCCAACCGACCCTCCCCCCTGTCGCCCGTGCTGCTGGCCGGGCTGGCGGCGCGCCTGATGCCGCCCCTGCCGCTGCTGGGCCGGCCCCTGACGGGGCCCGTCGCCGCACGCCTGGCACAGGCGGCGTTCGATCGCCTGCGCCGTCGGCACCAGGGGGTGTTCGACCGGCTGGCGGTGTTGGGGGAACGGGCTTTCCTGGTCGATCCCAGCGACCTGCCGGTGCGCTTCCTGCTGCGGCCGGCGGGGACTCGACCGGGCCTCTGGCCCATCGCCGAGGACGCCGCCGCCCCGCCCGCGGCTGCCACCCTGCGGGCGCCGCTGGGCGCGCTGCTGGCCCTGCTGGAAGGGCGGGTGGACGGGGACTCCCTGTTCTTCAGCCGGCAATTGATGATCGAGGGCGATATGGAGGCGGTGCTGATCCTGCGCAACGCCGTGGATGGCGCGGACGTCACGCTGGAGCGCGACCTGGCCCACCGGCTCCCCCCGCGCCTGCTCTCCCTGGGGCGGCGCTGGTATGGCGAAATCGACGGCCTGCTGCATCTGGCGGCGCGCGCGGCGGTACAGCCCGCCGGCCTGCCAGGAACGGAGATCCGGCCATGAGCGCGCCATCCCTGTCCCTGGTCTGCCCCGCCGGAACGCCGGCCGCCCTGGACGCGGCGCTGGAGGCCGGCGCCGATGCTGTTTATTGCGGTTTCGCCGACGCGACCAACGCCCGCAACTTCCCCGGCCTGAATTTCAGCCAGGCGGAGATGCGCGCCGCCGCGACCCGCACCCACAAGGCGGGCCGGTCGCTCTACATCGCCATCAACACCTTCCCCAAGGCGGGGGACGAGGCCACCTGGCACCGCGCGGTGGACAACGCGGCCGAGGCCGGCGCGGACGCCGTAATCCTGGCCGACCTGGGCCTGCTGGCCTATGCCCAGGCCCATCACCCGGGCTTGCGCCTGCATCTGTCGGTCCAGGCCGCCGCCTCCACACCCGAGGCCATCCGCTATCTGGCCCAGACCTTCGGCGTGCAGCGGGTGGTCCTGCCCCGCGTGCTGACCCTGGCGGAGGTGACGGACCTGACGGCGGCGGTGGCTCCGGTGGAAACGGAAGTCTTCGCCTTTGGCGGCATGTGCGTGATGGCGGAGGGGCGCTGTCAGCTGTCCAGCTATGTCACGGGCCAGTCGCCCAACACGCACGGCGTCTGCTCCCCCGCCGGGGCCGTCCAGTTCCGGCGCGAGGCCGGCGGCGATGTCACCTCCCGGCTGGGCGATGTCACCATCGACCGCCACCCTGCGGGCGCGCCGGCCGGCTATCCCACCCTGTGCAAGGGGCGGTTCCAGGCCAACGGCACCACCGGATACCTGTTCGAGGAGCCAACATCCCTGAACGCCGCCGACCACATCCCTGGCCTGATCAAGGCCGGAGTGCGCGCCCTGAAGATCGAGGGCCGCCAGCGGGGCCGCGCCTATGTCACCCGCGTGGTGGGGGAATTCCGCCGCGCCATCGACGCCGCCCTGTCGGGCGGCTTCACCGTGCCCGACCTGGCCCGGGGGCTGGCCAGCGAGATGGAAGGCGGCCGCGCCACCGCCGGCGCCTATGACCGGCGCTGGCGCTGAAAGGGAGGATGATCATGAGCCTCGACCGTCCCAAGCTGACCCTGGGCCCGCTGCACTTCCACTGGCCGGCGGCCCGGCGCCGCGACTTCTACGCCCGCATCGCGGATGAGGCGCCGGTCGACACCGTCGTGCTGGGAGAGGTGGTGTGTTCCAAGCGGGCACCCTTCTTCGACGGCGACATCCCCGAGGTGGCGGACCGGCTGCGCCGCGCCGGTAAGGAGGTAGTGCTGGGCAGCCTGGCCCTGGTCATGCAGGCGCGCGAACGCCAGGGTGTGATGGACCTGGCGGCCAGTTGGTCCGCCGGCTGCGACTTCGTGGTGGAGGCCAACGACCTGACCGCCGTGGCCGCCTGCGCCGGCCGCCCGCACGCCATCGGCCCCCTGGTCGCCGTCTACAACCCCAGCACCCTGGAACTGATGGCGCGCCAGGGCGCCACGCGGGTGTGCCTGCCGGGCGAGTTGACAGCCGACGCCATTGCAGCGTTGGCGGGGGCCGCCATGGCCACGGGCACGCAGCTTGAGGTGCAGGCCTTCGGCCGGCTGCCGCTGGCCATCTCCGCCCGCTGCTACCACGCCCGCGCGCATGGCCTACATAAGGACGGCTGTCGCTATGTCTGTGAGAAGCATCCCGACGGCATGGACCTGGACACGTTGGACGGCGCCCCCTTCCTGGCGGTGAATGGGGTGCAGACCCTGTCGGGCAGCTACCTGGACCTGCTGGGCGACCTGGACCGCCTGCGTTCGCTGGGGGTGGGCCGCTTCCGCCTGTCGCCCCAGGATTGCGACATGGTGGCGGTGACGGAAACCTTCCGCGCCGTTCTGGACGGCAGCGTGCCAGTAGCCCCGGCCCGCGACCGCCTGCGCGATCTGTGCCCCGGCCGGCGCTTCAGCAACGGCTTCCTGCACGGGGTGGAGGGCATGGCCTATCGCGCGGCCGCGCTTTAGAATGGCACCGCTTGGGGATGCCCTTGCTGTAGCCGGGACGACGCATGTCACGACCGTCCTTCCGCCGCCATCCCCGCCTGATCCGTGCCGTTCTGCCGGCTGTCGGTGTGGGGGCTGGAGACCGTTTCGGGGGTGGGATGGCGCATGTCAGTAGGATAACCGTCCGGCAGGGTGCGGTGGTCGGCGCCTAGGGCCTTGCGCATCTTGGCCACGTCATCGGCGCTCACCGCCGCCGCCGCGTTGCCCCAGCTGTTGCGGACATAGGTCGCCACCGCGGCGATCTGGTCATCCCGCAGTTTCCAATTGAACGCGGGCATGGTGGAGGGCGTCGGCCGCGCATCCGTCGGCAGGCTGCGGCTGCCTACCAGCAGCACACGGATGAGCGTGCTGGGGTTGGGCTGTTGCAGGTTGGGGCTTCCGGGCAGGCGGGGGAACAGGGCCATGGACCCGGCGCCGTCCATGCGGTGGCAGGCGGCGCAGGTGTCGACATAAATCGCCTCCCCCGCCTTCATGACCGCGGGGTCCGGCTTGGCTGGGGCGTCGTCCGGCCGGGCCGGGCGGTCGCGCAGATAGGCGATGATGGCGCGCACGTCGTCATCGGTCATGCGCGAGGTGGAGTAGGCCACCACCTCGCCCATGTCGGCCGACGCGTTGGCGTGGGCGTTGCGGCCGGTCTTCAGGTACTGGAACAGCTCCTCGTCGCTCCACCCACCGACGCCGGTGCGCCGATTGGGAGTGATGTCCGGCGCGTACCAGCCGTTGCCGATGTCGCCGCCCTGATAGTCGTGGCTGGTGCGCGGGGCCCCGAGGAAATTCCTCGGCGTATGGCAGGCGGCGCAATGGCCCGGCCCTTCCACCAGATAGGCGCCCCGGTTCCAGGCGGCGGACTTGGCCGGGTTGGGCTTGTACTCCCCCTTGTCCAGGAACAGCAGGTTCCAGCCCACCATCAGGGCGCGGATGTTGAAGGGGAAAGGCAACTCGCTGCGCGGCGACCGCACGGGCGAGGGCGGCAGGCTGCGCAGATAGGCGAATAGCGCGTCGGAATCCGCCCGGCTGATACGGGTGTAATAGTTGTAGGGGAAGGCGGGATAGAGGTGCCCATCCGGCGCCTTACCCTCGTGCAGGGCGCGATAGAAGTCATCCGCCGACCAGCGGCCGATGCCGGCGTCCTTGTCCGGCGTGATGTTGGCGGAATAGAGGGTGCCGAAAGGTGTGACCAAGGGCCGCCCGCCAGCGAAGGGCTGGCCGCCCGGCACGGTGTGGCAGCCGACGCAATCGCCCTGCACCGCCACATAGAACCCCTTTTCCACGTCCGGGCTTTTCACCAGCGGATAGGGGCCGGAGGTGGCGGACGGTGGCTGGCCGTTGGCGATACCGCTGAGGCCGATGGCGACCAGCGACACGGTGGCCGCCAGGATACCCAGGCTCAACAGCCCGGTGACAAGAGCGCGCTGCATGGGCGGCCTCACGTATGCACCAGGGGACCGGGGGATTTCAGGTACTGTTCCCGCACCGCCTTCAACGACCAGTAGGCCAGGGCCGCCACCGTGCCGGTGGGGTTGTAGCCCGGGTTCTGCGGGAAAGCGCTGGCCCCCATGACGAACAGGTTGCTGACGTCCCAGCTTTGCAGATAGCGGTTGACCACGCTGGTCTTGGGATCGGCGCCCATGATGGCGCCACCGGTGTTGTGCGTGGTCTGGTAGGGCACCACGTCCCAGGACCCGTCGCGGTACACCACCTTGATCTCGCGCGGGCCCATGGCGCGGGCGACATCCGCCGCGCGGTCGGTGAGATGGTGCGCCATCCTCTGTTCGTTGTCGGTGTAGTCGAAGGTCATACGCAGCAGCGGCCGGCCATAAACGTCGCGGTAGGTCGGGTCCAGATCCAGGTAGTTGCCCCGGTGGCTCATCACCCCGCCGTGGGTGGAGATGGTGGTGGTCTTGAGGTAATTGGCCGCCACAGCCTTTTTCCACGCCCCGCCCCAGGTGGGCGTGCCATCCGGCACCGGATGGGTCTCAATGGGGCGGGCGCCGGTTTGCAGCACGCCCAGATAACCGCCGCCCAGGAAACCCAGGCCGCTGTGGTCGAAATTGTCGCCGTTGAAGTCGTCGATGTGCATGCCGTGCGCGCCCGCCCCGATGAAGGGGTTCAGGAGCTTGTCATCGAAAAAGGCGTTCACGAAGGAGGTGCGCTGATAGGCGTAGTTGCGCCCCACCACGCCCTGCCCCGTCTGGGGATCGTAGGGCGTGCCGATGCCCGACAGCAGCAACAGGCGGACATTGTTGAGGGCATACGCCCCCAGGAAGATCAGGTCGGCCGGCTGTTCGAACTCCCGCCCCTGGGCGTCGACATAGGTGACGCTGACAGCCCGCGTGCCGGTGCTGTCGCGGTTGATCTTCAGCACCTCCGCCTCGGTGCGCAGGGCGAAGTTGGGCTTGCGCATCAACACGGGCAGGATGGTGGTCTGCGCGGAAGCCTTGGAATAGTTGCCACAGCCGAACTTCTCGCAGAAGCCGCAATAGGTGCAGGGGCCCAATTGCACCCCCAGCGGGTTGGTGTAGGCCCGCGACAGGTTGGAGGATGGCTGCGGGAAGGGATGATAGCCCAGCTTGGCCGCCGCCTCCGCGAACAGGGTGGGCGCGTAGGCCTGGCGCATCGCGGGGGTGGGATAGGCCCGCTTACGGGCACCCTCGAACGGGTTGCCCCCCGGCTGGACCTGGCCGTTGAGGTTGCCCGCCGTGCCGGAAGTGCCGCAGAGATATTCGAAACGGTCGTAATGGGGTTCCAGGTCGTCGTAGGTGACGCCAAAATCCTGGATGGTCATGTCGGCGGGGATGGCCTTGGCGCCATAGCGCCGGGTGACATGGCTGCGCACCTCAAGGTCGGTGGGCAGAAAGCGCCAGGTCTGGCCGTTCCAATGGACGCCCGATCCCCCTACGCCGGTCCCCGGTAGGAAAGAACCCATGACCCGCATGGGCAGCGCCGTCTCGCGGATGTTGTTGCGGATGGTCAGGGTGTTGTGGGCCAGGTTCTCGAACAAGGCGTGGCGCCACATGTAGCGCAACTCGTCCTGGGCGAAGGTGGGGGCGAAATCGGTGGGCGTGTCCCGCCACTTGCCCCGTTCCAGCGCCAGAACGGTAAGGCCGGCATCGGTCATTTCCTGGGCGGCGATGGCCCCAGTCCAACCGAAGCCGATCACCAGAACATCGACGGAGGGCAATTTCTCAGACATGGGTTTTCATCCCCATCTCCTTCGGCTGGCCATCCTCGCCGCGCGGTGTCCAGCCGGGGCGCCCGGTGATACCAACGGGCGGCAGGGGATAGGGCTCGTTATGGCGGTCCACGAAGGGACCATTGTCATAACGGGCGCCGGGAAAGCCGATCAGACGCCAGCCGATCATGTCCTTGTTGCCGCCGTGGACGGGGTCGCTGAAGAATCCCTCGATGGTGTTCTGCAGCAGCAGGGTGAAGAACACCTTGGTGTCCACGCCATCGATGGGTAGTTCGTTCGATTCCAGGGCCTTCAGCACCGCGTCTTGCTGATCGGGTGGCAGCTTGGCGAAGGAGACGCCGCCATGCTGCTTGGCGACCCTATCATCAACGGCGCGGATGGCCGACCGGTACACCTCGGCCGGCGTCATGCGGCTTTGGTAGCCTTGGGTCTTCAGGGGTGGCGCCCAGGGCCCCTGCATGTACCAGCGAACGGCATGGCCATATTCGCCATCCAGTTGGCGGTCGATGAACAGGGGCACGCCGGCCTCGACGGCCCCGCCCCCCAGCTCGTCGGCGGGAATGAGGCGAGCCACCGCCGCCTCGATGAAGGCCGCTTCGGCCGCCGTGAAGTAGATATAGCCGGCGCGCTGGTCGGCCGGCAGCGGGGCGTCGGCGGCCCCTTCCTGCCAGGGCATATCACCCCGGATATCCGGTCCGGCGCCACCGCCCCTGGCCGACTGCGAAGGCGCGGCTGGCACCGCCACGGGTACCGCGCCGGCAGCGCCGACAGCAAGGCCCACGCTCAACAACCCCCTCCGGCTGAGTTTGGACAGGGTGGGTTCTGATTGGCTGGGTTCGTCCGTCATGCGCTCCTCCCGCCTCAGGGGCCGCTCGCCAGTGGCGACCTCCGGCCGTTCAAACTTGGGGGAGCAATGCCCCAAGCCGGGCTTGGTTCCGCTCTAATTGCCGGGATGGGGGAACAGCGCCGGCGCCCCGGCGGTTTTCACCATCACGGCAGGATAGGTCCCATCGCGGGATCCGCCCGCCGCAAGACACATCGAATGGAGGAAGGCCATGGCCTCTTACGCGCCGCCCAGCGAACCGCCCCTGTCTCCGCCGCGCCCCCGCCCCCGAACCAAGCTGGAACAGTTGGCGGAAGGCGCCTATCACGGCACGGGCGAGGCCCCCCCGCCACGCCGAGAGGCGGAGCGCGGCCTGGGGACCAAACTGACCGATATCCTGACCAGCGCCCCGGTGGCCTATACCGCCTTCGGCGTTGTCCTCGGCTTCATTTTCGGCCGGCGGAGCTGAATGCATACGACAAGGCCCGCGGGGGCGTTCCCCGCGGGCCTTCGCCTTTGCCAAGATAGCTATGCTCAGCTCTTGGCGTAATGGAAGGCCGGCTGCTTCATCAGCACATCCTTGTTGCCGCCGGGCAATTCCACCTTATCGTCCGTGACCTGCAGCGCGCTGTAGGGCACCGCCACCAGACGGTCACCGACGCCCAGGAAACCCCCTACCGACAGGATAGCATACGGCACGCTGTCCTTCTGCGAGATGATCAGATCATCGACGGTGCCGACGGTGTCGTTCTGGTCGTTCACGACCTTGGCGCCGACGATCTTGGACGACCGATGGCCCGTGGCCACGTTGGCCACGTCAACCTTGGTGGTCGCGATGCGTTGCGTGGTGCCCTGCGCCAACGACGGCGCGACGGGCAGGACGAAAGCGCCACCCAGGGCGGACATGCCGAGCGCGGCGGCCAGATACAGGTTCGCGCGGTTCATGGTAACTCCTCCGATTGTGCGGGCCTTGCCCGAGGCGCCCGTCGGGCGGCTCGAGAGGCTCCGCCAGGTTGTTGGAAGGCGGGTACTAACCGCTTGAACAACCACCGGAAGCGGCCATGGTTCCACTCTGGCGCCGTATTGGCGCCACCGCCCCGCAATCGCCCCCCATAATCGCCCAAGACATTAACGCGCGATCACTCGCCTGACCGGCATCAATGCCGGGTCCACTGCGTGGTGGAGGTCGCGTCGGCGCCGGCGGGCAGGCTGGTGCCGCTCAACGGCACAACCCGGTTGGGTAGGCCCATGAGGCCGGCCAGCTTGGTGCGCGCCCGGTTCACCCGGCTCTTGATGGTGCCCAGGGCGCAGCCGCAGATCTCCGCCGCCTCTTCATAGCTGACGCCAGCGCCGCCCACCAGGATCAGGGCTTCACGTTGGTCTTCCGGCAAGGACGCCAGGGCGGCCTTGAGCTCCCGGCCGGCGATGCCCCATTCCTGCGCGGGCTCCATCATAAGCCGCGCGGTATGGAAACCATCGGGGTCGGCCACCTCGCGCTGGCGGCGCTTGGCGATGGAATAGTGGCGATTGCGCAGGATGGTGAACAACCAGGCGCGTAGGTTGGTGCCGGGGGTGAACTGGTCCGCATGCGACCAAGCCCGGACAACGCAATCCTGCACCAGGTCGTCGGTATCGGCGGCGTTGCTGGTCAGTGAGCGGGCGAAGGCCCGCAGGGCCGGCAACAGGCGCAAAACTTCGTCGCGGAATTCCGGAGCGTGCGGGCCCGCTGCCGGGCCTGCCGACAATAAATCAGATGGCATATTATGCCCCCTATCGGGATTCTCCCAAGAAAACCAAATTCCTTAGGAATCGGATAGATGAGGTCGTCAGGACGATTAGGTGTATCGCCCCACGTTCTGTGACGTGCAGGGCAACAATAGACCTTTAGGACTGGGGCGTCTCTGGCTTTTCCGGGAGGGGACCGGACGCCTCTATTTTTCCACCTTTGCGTATTTGTCTTAGGCGAAAGCGCCTATACCAAACGAATTCACTATGGCGTGCGCCGTATCAGGCGCGCCGGGGAAAGTTCCGGCCCGAGGAAACTTTCCCCGCCATCGCCGGGTTGGGACGTCGACAGCTGGCCATCGCGATCAACACGCCGTCGAAGACCAACATAAACAGGAGAGACGCCGGTCATGCCCCCGCATCGCATCCCCCCCACCGCTTCCATGCCCACCGCTCCGAAACCCACTGCTGCCGTTCCGACCGAGACCGCGGCGGAAATGATCTCGTCCCAACTTCCCTACCTGCGCCGCTACGCTCGCGCCCTAACCGGCAGCGGCGCCAGCGGCGACGCCTATGTCCGCATGGTGCTGGAGACGCTGGTGCAGGATGGCGTGGCGATCCTGGGGCCGGATGTGGACCGCGTGGCCCTGTTCCGTCTGTTCCACCGCATCTACGCCGGGGGCCATCTGGAACTGGGCGACGAGGCCCCCGAGGCGCAGACCTTGGCGCCCGGCGGGTTGCTGCGCGCCTTGCCGTGTGAACGGCGCGAGGCCCTGCTGCTGACGGCGGTGGAGGGCTTCCTGCCGGCAGAGGCGGCCTGGATCCTGGGGCTGTCGCAGGAAGCGGTGGACCGCGAAATCGACCTGGCCCGCGAGGCCTTCCGCGGTAGCCTGCGGTCGGGTGCACTGAGGCTGGAGGATGACATGACCATGAGGCTTCCCGATGCCGTCGTCGCGGCCTCCCCGCTGGCCGGGGGCGGCGGAATGGCCGCCAACGTGCATTGAGGCCCAACGTGGATTAAAGTAGCGCATGGGCGCCGGGCGGCGACTCCAGGCATGGACGACTCCAGGCATGGACACCGCCGCCGGCCCCCGCTGGCATCGCTTGGCTGCCATGGGGCGGAGGGCGCACCAGCCAACAAGGCCGCCAAGCAGGGGGCCACGACTGAAGGGGTCCCTCATGACCAAGCCGCCCAAGCCCCCCCATGGCGCGCCGCAAGGCAAACGTCCGCTGCTGACCGCCGGTACCCGGCCAATGCCACCTGGGCCGCACGACGCGTTGGAGCGGTCGTTGCGTGAGATGTTCGAGGACGAGGCGGGCGAGCCCGTCCCGCAACATCTTCTGGACCTGGTCGACCGGCTGGACACGCACAAGAAGCGCAAACACTGAAGCCGGGCGGGGCGGTCCCGCAAAGCGGCCCTCAAGCTGGCACCAGCCTGACATCACGCTGGGGAAAGCGATGACGGCGTAACGCCTCCACGAACAGCGTCAGCATTTCCTCAAGCGCTTCCCCGGTGATGACACCTTGTTCCTTCACCAGCGTCGGCAAGTGGGCGGCGGCGAGCACGCCCTCGCCCGCGTCGATGGCGGCGATGGGCTTGCCGTGCAGGAAGGCTTCATTGATGAAATGGCGGGTGTGGCCCATCTCCCCCATGGTGCTGGCCAGCCCCCCACCCAGGACGATGACGCCGTCATAAAGGACGGAAGCGGCGTTGGGTGCCGCCCGGGTGACCGGCACGGGGTTGCCATCGCCGCCGGTGATGGTGCCGGCGACTGGGGCCACAACCTCCACAATCGCCTCCTCATCCATCAGGGTTTCCTGGATGATGCTGAGTTGTTCCGCCTCCACGCCAGCGTCAACCAGCACGGCCACCTTGCGACCGCGGATGTCCTCGGCCGGACGATCCTGGCTGAGCGCGGGGGAGCGTCCAACGTCGGGTACGGATGGCGGATGCGGCTTGGCGCCGGCCAGGGATAAGCCTGTACGGGCGGAAACCGCCTGAGCGAGATCCGGGGCGATATTGCCCAGGATGTCGTCCATCACCCGCTGGCGCACCAGGGAATCGGTGCACTGGTTCAATTCAAAGGAAAAGGCGGCGGCGATGTGATCCTGCTCCCAGGTCGACATGCTGTTCCAGAACAGGGCGGCCTGGCTGAAATGGTCGCCGAAACTGGCGCTGCGGACGCGGACCTTGGCGCCATCCACCTTCTCCGCATAGCTGCGGAAGGCGTCGGCGGCCTCGGGCGACTGCATGGGGCAGCCATGGGCCAGGCTGTTGGGGAAGTAGGCAACCCGGCCCTTGTCGATCTGACGGCGGCCCATGCCGTCACGCTGGTTGTTGTCCACCGGCTGCAAGGGCCGGTTGACCGGCAGTTCCGCGAAGTTGGGGCCCACCCGCCGCAATTGGGTGTCGAGGTAGGAGAACAGGCGCCCCTGCAGCAGCGGATCGTTGGTGAAGTCGATGCCCGGAACGACATGGCCGACATGGAAGGCGACCTGTTCCGTCTCGGCGAAGAAGTTGCCCGGGTTGGCCGTCAAGGTCATCAGGCCGACGCGCCGAACCGGCACCACCTCTTCCGGGATGATCTTGGTGGGGTCCAGGATGTCGACGCCATACTTGGGCTCATCCTCCTCCTCGATCACCTGCAGGCCAAGCTCCCATTGGGGAAAGTCACCGCGCTCAATGGCGTCGAACAGGTCGCGGCGGTGGAAGTCGGGGTCCTTGCCGGCCGTCTTCTGCGCCTCGTCCCACACCTGGCTGAAGACGCCCTTCAGCGGCTTCCAGTGAAACTTGACGAAGCGCGCCCTCCCCTCGGCATTGACCAGGCGGAAGGTGTGGACGCCGAAGCCCTCCATGGTGGCATAGCTGCGGGGAATGGCGCGGTCGCTCATCAGCCACATCAGCATGTGGGCCGATTCCGGTGTGAGGGACACGAAGTCCCAGAAGGTGTCGTGGGCGGACTGGGCCTGCGGTATCTCGTTATGCGGTTCCGGCTTCACCGCGTGGATAAGGTCGGGGAACTTGACGGCGTCCTGGATGAAGAAGACCGGCATGTTGTTGCCCACCAGGTCCCACACCCCTTCCTCGGTATAGAACTTCACGGCGAAGCCCCGGACGTCCCGCACCGTGTCGGCCGACCCGCGCGAACCGGCCACGGTGGAAAAGCGCACGAACACCGGCGTTTCCTTGGCCGGGTCCTGGAACGGCGCCGCGGTCGTGAGGTCGGTCAGGGGCTCGTAGACCTGGAACACCCCATGGGCGCCAGCGCCACGGGCGTGCACCACCCTCTCGGGAATGCGCTCATGGTCGAAATGGGTGATCTTTTCCCGCAGGTGAAAGTCTTCCATCAGCGTCGGTCCGCGCGGCCCGGCGCGCAGGGAGTTCTGATCGTCGCTGACCTTGAGGCCCTGGTTGGTGGTCAGGGCGACGCCCGCCTCATGGGTATCCGCCGCCAAGTCCCGCTGTTTGGCGGTGTCGCCGCCAACGAAGGGCACGCCGGGCATCGCAGGTTTGCCGGCCGCCGGCTGAAAGGGGGCGTCCGGCGTGGGGCTGGGCGTGGGCGGCAAAGGGCGCACGGGCATGTCATCGAAGCGGGTGTCGGACATGGGGTGTCTTCTCCAGGGCGAAGCGGGAAGCGGGACGGGAAAATGGCGCGGACCGGATCGACGGGCGGGACGACGCTGGCCCCCAACCCCCTGGCAACGCTCAGGTTCCCATCTCCCGCGTCTTTTCCGCCCGGCGCAGCACCGTCAGCACCGCGCCCTCGGCCGGCGACAGTCCGGGCGGCCCGTCCCGCCGCAGGCGCAGATGGAAGCGGCCCGCCAAGTAATCGTCCATGATCACGGGGTGGACGTAGCATTGGCGGCAGACGGTCACGGTATTACCCAACCGCGCGGCCACCCCCTTCAAGGCCGCGGTCACCATGCGGCGTCCATGGGTGGGACTGGTGGGCGGCGGGCTGTCGCTCAGCGCCAGCGCCATCATCACGGTGCCCGCCCAGGTGCGGAAGTCCTTGGCCGTGATGCCCCCATCCCGCCGGTCCCCCGATGTCGCCGCACGCAGATAGGTGTTCACGTCGGCGGAACTGACCTCCCGCCGGTGACCGTCGTCATCGAGGTATTGGAACAGGGCCTGCCCCGGCAATTCCTGGCAGGCCTTGACGATGCGCGCCACGCGCCGGTCCGTCACCTTCAGGCGCCACATCTTGCCGCTTTTGCCCTTGAAGTCGAACCGCAGGGCCGATTTCTCGACACTGACATGGGCGGCCTGCAGGGTGGTCAGGCCATAGCTCTGATTGGTGCGGGCATAGTCGGCGTTGCCCACGCGGATCAAGGTGGTGCCCAACAGGTGGACGATGGTGGCCAGAACCTTGTCACGAGGCAGGCCGGGCAGCGTCAAATCCGCCGCGACGCGTTCACGGATGCGCGGCAACTGCCGCGCGAAATCGATGAGATGGTGGAATTTGGCGCCATCCCGGGCTTGGCGGAAGGCGGGATGGTAGATGTACTGCTTGCGCCCCTTGGCATCACGGCCGGTGACCTGCAGGTGGCCGTTAGGATCTGGGCAGATCCACACGTCAGTCCAGGCGGGCGGGATCACCAACGCCTTGATGCGGGCCCGCAACGCCGGTTCCCGCACCGGGCCGCCATCCGGCAGACGATAGCGAAAGCCCGACCCGCATTTGAGGCGGCGGATACCCGGCTCGCTATCGCCGACATAGACCAGGCCCACCCCGTCGCTCATTCAGCAGCCTCGGGCCGTTTCCCGGATCGGCCGATCCCGCGGCGTTGGAGAAGGTAAAGCCCCTGTCCCACGATGGCGGTGGCCAGGATCACGGCGTTGGTGGTGACGAACACCCAGTTGCCCAGCGCCCATGAGTAGACGACGAAGCCGATGGAGGTGGCGATCTGACCGGCGAACAGCCACGGCGACACCCCCTTGGTGGAGCGCTCCCGCCACTGGGTTCTGATCTGGCCGGCCAGGGTCAGGAACAGCACCAAGGCCGCCGCCCAACCGATCATGTCCACCGCCTCAGGCATGCCTTTTGCCTTCCGCCGCCCGGCGCGCGGGAACAAGGCGGCCGCCGGCGGCGCGCCATCCGCGCACCAGTTCTTCCACGAAGGGGAGAAACTCCACCACCAAGGCGGCGCCGAGGATGGTGGCGACATAGCCCACGGGCAGGTCGCCCAGCGTCCACCTCAGCGTGAACCGCGCCGGTTCTGGGCCCATCCCGACCAGGGCCAGCACCTGCTGCCAGTGCAGGGTGCCCACCAAGATCAAGGCCATCAGCGGCACCAGTTCCAGGAAACTGTGCACATGCTGCTCGATGGGTGAAACGTGCCGCCGGGTGACGGCGTAGCTGACGTCCCATAGCGCCGTCGCCTCATGCGCCAGGAAGCCCACGACCATGAGGGCGATGACCAGGGCGTTGATTTCCAGGAACAGGCACGCCAGCAAAGGCACCGCCACCTCGCTGAACATCAGCAGATGCAACAGCAATTCCTTGGCGCCGGTGGTGTGCTGAATATCGGTGGCGCGATGGCACAGCCAGTCGGCCAGGCCCGCCAGGAACCACAACGGGACGATGCCGTACATCAGCACGGCCAGGGTGACCGCTTCATGGCTCATGAGCTGTAGGCCCCCGCTCCCACCTTCACGCCCAGCACACGGCAGGCGCCGCTGCCCAGATCCTGCCGCACCTCGAAATACTGGGCCCAGGGATCGGGCCGGCGCATCAGGGCCGGGGCGTCGGCTGTCGTGTACACGTCGGCCCGCTCCGTGGCCGCCAATTCCTCCCACGTCACGGGACAGGCGATGGGTGTCCCGCCACCCGCCCGCGCCGGCTTGGCCCGGGGGGAATAGGGTGCTACGGCGGAGGCACCGCGCGCATTGCGGAAATGGTCAATGAAAATGCGGCCCTGGCGTCGCGCCTTGCTCATGGTGGCGACATAGGCGTCGGGCCGCGCCTCAACCAGCTGTTCGGCCACCGCCTTGGCGAAGGCGGACACCACCGGCCACTGCCGCCGCCCGCCCCCGGCGCCCGGCCCCAGCGGGGCGACGACGTGGACGCCCTTGCCCCCCGTCAGCAGGGGGAAGCTGGCGAGGTCCAGGGCGGCCAAGACGTCCCGCACGGCCACCGCCGCGGCCTTGACCTCGCTGAAGGGCAGGTCGGGATCGGGATCCAGGTCGAACACCAGGCGGTCCGGGGACTCCAGCTTACGCGCCTGGCTGCCCCACAGGTGCAGTTCCAGCACGCCGATCTGGGCCGCCGCAACCAGTCCGTCGACATCGGTCAGATAGACATAGTCGATGGCCCGCCCATCCTTCTCCTTCACCAACTTGCGGCGCCATTGCATCGGCGTGCCGACGGTGGCGTGGCGCTGGAAGAAGCAGGCCTGCGCTGTTCCTTCGGGGCAGCGCAGCAGGCTGAGAAGGCGGCCGGCAACCAAGGGCAACATGCGGGCCGACACCGCCCTCATGTAAGTGGCCAAGCCCTGCTTTGTGAGGTGGGACACCGGGTCCAGCACACGGTCGGCATGCGTCAACGTTACCGGGGAGCGCGCCTCAGCCGGTACGGTGTCCTTGATGGGGTCGTCATGGCTCATGCGTCCCTCCCCTCACTGCTCCCGGCGCCTGGCTTCAGGCGATCAACAAGGGCCCGGGCATCGTCGGGGGCCCGCAACTTGTCGGTGTTGTCGAAATAGAGGAAGACGTCGCGGGGCGACGGATGTGAATCCGCCGGCGGCTCGACATAGTCCCGCGGTCCATAGTCGCCCGGCGCCAGCGGCCGGCCCGCCGTCCAGGCCTTGACCCGCCGCGCCCACCGATCCAGCTCATCCACCCCGTAACCGCTGCGATAAAGCTCGCTGGACCCATGCAGGCGGCAATAGACGAAGTCGGCGGTCAGGTCCATCAGCCGCGGCCATTCGACCGTGTCGGCACACACCAATGCCACGCCATGGCGACGCAACAGATCCGTGAACGCCGGATCGCGGAAACTGTCATGGCGGATTTCGACCGCATGCCGCAGCCGGCGATGGGGGCCGGGCTGCATCCAGGCGCGGGCCTTCAGGTTGGCATCGTGGCGGTGGGCCAAATCTGCCGCGTGTTCGGTGTCGCGGGGCAGCAGCGCCAGGAAGTCGCCCAGCAAGGCGGCATCGAACCGGAAGCTGGGCGGGAACTGCCAAAGGATGGGGCCCAGCTTGTCCTCCAGCCGCAGCAGCCCGGAGGCGAGGAAATTGGCCAACGGCGCCAAGGGTTCCTTCAAGCGGCGGATGTGCGTGATGTAACGGGGCGCCTTGACGGCGAAGACGAAGCCCGACGGCGTTTCCGCCGCCCATCGGGCGAAGACGTCCGGCTTTTGCAGGCCATAGAAGGTGCCGTTGATCTCTATGCTGCGAAAGACGCCACTGGCGTATTCCAGCGCGCGCCGTTGCGGCAGGTCCGGCGGATAAAAGGCCCCGCGCCAAGGGGCATAGGTCCAGCCAGAAATACCGATACGAATATCCGCCGGGATCGCCATGATGCCGCACGCCCTCGCCGCCGCCCTACCACCACTTCCCCAGCCACCACGCCAGGACGAAAGCGATGATCACCAAGGCCAAGCTGATCAGCAGCACGGCCAACACCGGCCGTCCCAGCGTCGCCCCCCGCGCCTCACGGGCGGACAGGACGACATGATCTTTCTTGCGTTCCATCGGGGAAATCCTCCATGGCGGCCCGCGGCGGGACCCAGGTCACGGATACAGCAACCCCGGGACGGCGCGGTGGGTTCCTCGCGGGAACAGCCGGGTGACGGCGGCCAACTTCCACCAAGAGAATAGGCCAACCACCGGCACTCCCGGCCGGAGGTTTACCTTTGATAGCCGGTCGCTGTATTGAAATCCCGGCACCGGGCGTTATGTGACTTTTGGTGTTTGAACAGTGAAAGGGACGCCTGTGACGGAATTCAGAGAGGTGCTGCGCGCCGGCACGGCGGCGTGCCACGCCGCCCTGGATCAGCGGTTCGCCGGCCTGGATATCCGCCACCTGCCGGATTACACCCTGCTGCTTAAGGCCCAGCATCCCGCCTTGCGTGCCGTGGAACTGAGCCTTGAAGCCGCGGGTGTGGACGCCATCCTGCCCGACTGGCCCGAACGGCGCCGCCGGCACGCCCTTGAGGCGGATCTGGCGGCGCTGGAAGCATGGGGCGATCCGCCGGCCATCCTGGTGGAGACACCCTCGATCCGCTGCCGGGCCGAAATCCTGGGGCACCTGTACGTGCTGGAAGGAGCGCGGTTGGGGGGTGAGGTGCTGTTGCGCCGGGCCCTGGCCGGCGGAGACCCACGGATACCGCTTGCCACCCGCTTTCTGGCCCACGGCCGGGGGCGGCCGTATTGGCGTGACTTCCTGGCGCTGTTGAACGCGGAACCGTCGGACCCAACCCTTCAGGCGCAGGCCGTGGAGGCCGCGATCCTGTCCTTCGGTTTATTCCAGAAGGCGGGCGACCAGGCCCTGTACCATTATGAGGCTAGCCATGACCGCCGCCGGGTGTCAGAAAACTGAGCCGCGCCCGGCAATTGACTTAAATACTCGCAATGCGTGCGGTCAGTGGCCGTGCGGACAGATGGGATAACCCGTGGTCACGTCACACAATCCAGGACAGGGCGAAAACGGCAGGGCGGTGGATTCCCCGTCCCCGTCCGTGCCTCTGGTTCCCCAGGAATTGCTGGACCAGTGCGCCCGGGAACCCATCCGCATCCCCGGCGGCATCCAGCCGCATGGCGCGCTGGCCGTGCTTCGGCCGGCCGACCTGGTCCTGGTGCAGGCCAGCGCCAACCTGGGCGCCATCCTCGACCGTCCCGTCGCCCTGGACGGCAGCCAGACGCTGGGTGACCTGGTGGGCCCGGGCTCGGCATTGGAAGGGGATGTCGGCCGCTGGCTCGCCGGCGCGGAAGCCGGCTTCCTTGAGCAATACCAGATCGACGGCCGGACCTACCATGTCACCGGCCAGCAGGTCGCGCAGGGTGTGATCCTGGAGTTCGAGGCGTTCGATGAGGCGGAGCGGGCCCGCAACGCCAGCCTGAACCAGCTGCTGCGCAATTTCCTGGACAGGTCCGATGGCCTGACCACGGTGGCGGACATCTGCACAGGCGTCGCGGCGGAAGTGCGGGCCCTCACCGGCTTCAACCGTGTCATGGTGTACCGGTTCGATGAGGACTGGAACGGCACAGTCGTCGCGGAGGATGGCGATGGCACCCTGCCCTCCTACCTCGACCTGCGCTTTCCGGCGTCCGACATACCGGCCCAGGCGCGGGAGCTGTACCGCCTGAACCGGCTCCGCCTCATTCCCACCGCCTCATACACGCCCGTTCCGCTGGTGCCGGCCCTGTGCCCGGCGGACGGCGCGCCGTTGGACATGAGCTTCGTGGCGGTGCGCAGCGTGTCGCCGGTGCATCTGGAATATATGCGCAACATGGGGACGGCGGCCTCGCTGTCCATATCCATCGTCATCGACGGCCGGCTGTGGGGCCTGATCTCCTGCCACCATGCCCAGCCCCGCTACATTGGCCCGCCCATCCGCGCCGCCTGTGACTTCCTGGGCCGCATCGTGGCGCAGCAGATCGCGGCGCGCGAACGGGCGGCGGAAATCGACGAGCGGCTGCGGCTGAAGTCCATAGAAACGGAATTGGTGGCCCATTTGGCCCGGGCGCCCGGCTTCCAGGCGGGCCTGGTGGATTGCGCGCCCCAGTGGCTGGCCCTGACCAACAGCGCCGGCGCGGCCGTGGTCACCGACGGCATCGTGCTGTCCACCGGCAAGGCGCCCCCCATCCAGAGCATCCTGGCCCTGGCCGACTGGCTGCGGACCCGGAACATCGAGCAACTCTATTCCACCAGCAGTCTGGCGGCGGACTGGCCGCCGGGCGCGGAAATCGCGGACGTGGCCAGCGGCGTCATCGCCGTGCCCATCTCGCGCATCCATGCCAGTTTCATCTTCTGGTTCCGGCCCGAGGTGGTGGAGACGGTGCGCTGGGGCGGCGATCCCCGCGCCAGCAAGGCCGTGGATGTCGCCGGGCGGCTGCATCCCCGCCTGTCGTTCGAGGCGTGGAAGCAAGAGGTGCGGCAACGGGCCCAGCCCTGGCGCCCGGCCGAGCTGTTGAGCGCCGCCGACTTCCGGGGCGCCATCGTCAACTTCGTGCTGCAGCGGGCGGAGGAACGCGCCCAACTGACGGAGGAGCTGCAGCGGTCCAACAAGGAATTGGAGGCCTTCTCCTACTCCATCTCCCATGACCTGCGGGCGCCATTCCGCCACATCGCCGGCTACGCCGAACTGCTGGGGGAGGAGGAGCCGGGGCTGAAGGCGCTGTCCCGCCATTACCTGGACGGCATCATCGCCGCCGCCCTGTCGGCGGGCCAGTTGGTGGACGACCTGCTGCACTTCTCGCAACTGGGCCGCACCAGCCTGAAGATGACGCGCATCGACATGGCGAAGGTTGTGACCGAAATCCGCCGCAGCCTGGACATCGACGAACGGCAGCGCCAGGTGGAATGGAGCATCGGCGCCCTGCCCACCGCCTGGGGGATCCCACGCTGGTGCGCCAGGCCTTGTTCAATCTGGTGGAGAACGCCGCGAAATACAGCCGCGGCGCCAACCCGCCCCGCATCAGGATATGGGGACAGGAACGGGCGACCGATGTTCTGTACTGCGTTGAGGACAACGGCGTCGGATTCGACATGAACTACGCCAGCAAACTGTTCCAGGTTTTCCAGCGATTGCACAGGCAGGAGGATTTCGAGGGGACGGGCATCGGCCTGGCGCTGACCAAGCGCATCATCGACCGGCACGGCGGCACGCTGGAAGCCAAAGGCGCGGTCGGCCAGGGCGCCACCTTCAGCTTCACCCTGCCGAAACGCCAGACAGGAGGAAACCGTGGCATCGCTTAGACCCATCCTTCTGGTCGAGGACAATCCCGCCGACGTGGAACTGACCCTCGCCGCCCTCAGGAAAACGCAGCTGGCCAACGAGATTATCGTGGCCCGCGACGGGGTGGAGGCGCTGGAGTACATCTTCAGCGAAGGCCAGTACGCGGACCGTGAGCCGGGCGCGCCCGCCGTGGTCCTACTCGACCTCAAACTGCCCAAGGTCGATGGGCTGGAGGTGCTGGAGAAGGTGAAATCCCACCCCAAGCACCGCGCCACCCCCATCGTGATGCTGACCTCTTCCCGCGAGGAAAGCGATGTCGTCCGCAGCTATCATTACGGCGTGAATTCGTTCGTGGTGAAGCCGGTCGACTTCAAGGCCTTTTTCGAAGCGATCCGCGACCTAGGTATCTTCTGGGCGGTGCTGAACGAGCCCGTGCCTGGAGATTTTTAGTGTCCCAATCCGCGGAAAAGCCTGTGTCCCTGCTGTTGGTGGAAGACAGCGACATCGATGCGGAACTGATCGCCCACCAGTTCCGCAAAATCGACCAGCCCATTGCCATGGCGCGCGCGGCGGTGCGTCCGGAGTACGAGGCGGCCCTGGCCTCCGGCAGTTTCGACATCATCCTGTCGGATTATTCCCTGCCGGGATTCAACGGGCTGGCGGCCCTGGAATTGGCCCGGGCCCGGGACCCGTCGGTGCCTTTCATCTTCATCTCGGGGGTCATCGGCGAGGAGTTCGCGACCGAGGCCCTGCGCGCCGGCGCCACCGACTATGTGACGAAGCGCAATCTGGCGCGCATTCCCATGGTGGTGACCCGCGCCCTGCGCGAGGCGGATGACAGGCGCCAGGCCCGGAAGTCCGCCCAGGCGTTGCGGGAAAGCGAGCACCGCTTCCGCCTGATGGCGGACAGCGCGCCCGCCCTGATCTGGTCGGTGGACACCACCGGACGCATCGTCTTCGCCAACCGCCGCTTCGAGACCGAGTTCGGCGTGCCGCCGGTCCGGGTGGAAAAGGAAGGTTGGGCCGCCCTGATCCATGAGGAGGACTGGCCGGCGTTCCGGGCCACGCGCGATGCGCTGTTCCGGGACCGGGCGCTGTTCCTGGACGACATCCGCGTGCGTAAGCCCACCGGCGAGGTGCGCTGGCTGCGCTGTGAGAGCAGCCCACGCTTCGACGACGCCGGAACCTTCCTGGGCTATGTCGGCTGCGCCATCGACATCACCGAGACCAAGCTGGCGCGCGACGCGCTGGAGGCGGAGGTGGTGGCGCGGACGGAGGAATTGCGCGTCAAGGAAGAGGCGCTGCGCCAATCGCACAAGATGGAAGCCATCGGCCAACTGACCGGCGGCATCGCCCATGACTTCAACAACATGCTGGCCGGCATCGTCGGTGCCGCCGACCTGATCCAGAAGCGGGTGCGTGACGGCCGTTTCGACAGCATCAGCCGCTACGTCGACAGCATCCTGTCCTCCGCGCACCGTGCGGCGGGCCTGACCCACCGCCTGCTGGCCTTCGCCCGGCGCCAGACACTGGACCTCAAGACCGCGAACATCAACCAACTGGTCGGGTCGCTGGACGACCTGCTGCGGCGCACGCTGGGTCAGGCCATCGAGCTGGATATCGCCCTAGCACCCGATCTGTGGCCGGCCATCACCGACGCCAACCAGTTCGAAAGCGCCCTGCTGAACCTGGCCATCAACGCCCGGGACGCCATGTCGGGGGGCGGCCGCCTGACCATCCAGACCAGCAACGTCACCATCACCGCAGGCGACGAGCGCGCCTCCGCCGATCTGCAGCCGGGTGACTATGTCCTGACCTGCGTCACGGATACCGGGGTCGGTATGCCGCCGGACGTGCTGGAGAAGGCGTTCGACCCCTTCTTCACCACCAAGCCCATCGGTCAGGGCACGGGCCTGGGCCTGTCCATGATCTATGGCTTCGCCCGCCAAGTCGGCGGCCATGTCACCCTGTCGTCCACGCCGGGCCAGGGCACGACCATCTGCCTCTACATGCCCCGCGACGTCACCGCCAAAGACGGCCTGGAGAATCCCGGCGCGCGGGCGGCGGAAAATCCGCACCGGGGCCGGGGGACCGTGCTGGTTGTGGAGGATGAGCTGGTGGTGCGCATGGTGGTGGTCGACATCCTGGAGGAGCATGGATACGGCGTGATCGAGGCCGAGACGGCCGCCGACGCCCTGCCCCATCTTCAGGGCCCTGGCAGCATCGACCTGCTGCTGACCGACGTCGGTCTGCCTGGCATGAACGGCCGTGACCTGGCCGCCGAGGCGCGGCGCCTGCGCCCCGGGCTGAAGATTCTGTTCGCCACCGGCTACGCGGAGGGGGCCAGCCAGCGCTCCGCCTTCGTCGGCGCGGGGATGGATTACATCGCCAAGCCCTTTGACCTGGACGAACTGGGCCGGAAGATCCAGGCGCTGACGAAGCCGTGACGCCCCTGCGCGGCAACCTGTGCTTAGGGTCTTAGCGCCGCGGCACGGGACCAGCGAACTTGGGCACTTGGCCACGGTATCCGGGGCGACCAGCGGCGGGCATGCGATGGCGCTTGCCTTTGCCAGCGGGCGCCCTTTCTTCTTGCGGGCGTCAACCTCGGAAAGAATCCCACGCATGCTCACCCTATACCGCCTGGACAAGGGCGCCCTGACGCGACGAGAGGCGGGCGCCGACTGCCTGGCCGACGACCTTTGGATCGACATGATCGCCCCGACCAAGGAGGAAGAGGCGGCGGTCGAGGCGGCGCTGGGTGTGGAGATCCCCACCCGGGAAGAGATGCGGGAAATCGAGACCAGCAGCCAGGTTTACAAATCCGGCGACGCGCTGGTCATGACGGTACGGGTGCTGACCCGGCAGACCCCCTTGGGCCCGGCGCTGGCCGACGCCACCTTCATCCTGAGGCCGGACCATCTGGTGACGGTGCGCTATCTGGACAGCACGCCCTTTCGCACCTTCGCCGGGCGGGTGGACCAGGGCACCGACGTGCCCACCGACCCCGAGGCCATCCTGCTGGGCATCCTGACCGCCATCGTCGGCCGCGTGGCCGACGTGCTGGAGGAGGTGAAGGACGGGCTAGACACCCTGTCACGTTCCGTCTTCAGCCAAGGGGAGGATCAGTCGCCCAGCATCATCGACGCCGATTTGCAGAACGCGCTGAAGCGCATCGGGCGGAGCGGCGACCTGGCGTCCCGTGTGCGGGAGAGCCTGCACAGCCTGGCCCGCACCGTGTCCTTCCTCAAGGCGGCGGAGAAGGCCACGCCCATCGCGCCGGAAACCAAGCTGATCCTGAACACCCTGAACGGCGACATCCAGTCGCTGCTGGACTACAACCTGTACCTGGCCCAGACGACGCAGTTCCTGCTGGACTCGACCCTGGGGCTGATCAACATCCAGCAGAACGCCATCATCAAGATTTTCAGCGTCGCGGCCGTCATCTTCCTGCCGCCGACGCTGATCGCGTCCATCTACGGCATGAACTTCAAGCACATGCCGGAGTTGGATCTGATCTTCGGCTATCCGGGCGCGCTGTGCCTGATGGTCGTCTCCGCCATTCTGCCCTACTGGTATTTCCGCCGCCGGGGCTGGTTGTAGCGCCCGGCTAGCCAAGCGGTCCGCCTCCAGCCGGCTCAGCCCGCGCCCCGCGTGGGACGCGCCGGCGTCTCCGGCACGGGCGTCAGCACCGGCCGTCCCTCGGCCCAGGCCAGCAGGTTGTCCACCACCAGTTGGCCCATGGCCTGACGGGTGTGGAGGGTGGCGGAACCGACATGGGGCAGCAGCACCGCGTTATCCAGGTCCAGAAGGGCCTGGGGCACGGTTGGTTCCTGGGCGAACACGTCCAGGCCGGCGCCCAGGATGGTGCCGTCCCGCAAGGCGGCGATCAGCGCATCCTCATCCACCACCGTGCCGCGGGCGATGTTGATAAGGACGCCATCGCTGCCTAAGGCCTCCAGCACCGCGCCATCCACCAGCCCGCGCGTTTCCGGTCCGCCCGGCGTCACCACCACCAGCACGTCGACCGCCCGCGCCAGATCGAGGGGCGTGGCGTGATAGGGCAACGCCACATCCGCCTGGCGCTGGCGGCCATGATAATGGACGGCAACGCCGAAGGCGGCCAGGCGCTGGGCGATGGCCTTGCCGATTCGGCCCAGCCCCAGGATGCCCGCCGTGCGCCCCCGCAACGTGGGGGACAAGGGGAAGGCCTTCTCCAGCCACCGGCCGGCGCGCAGGTAACGCTCCGCCTGGGGCAGGCGCCGCACGGTCATCAGGATCAGGGCCAAGGCCGTGTCCGCCACCTCCTCCGTCAGCACGTCGGGGGTGTTGGTGACCGTGATGCCGTGGGCACCCGCCCACGCGGCATCGATGGCGTCATAGCCCACGCCAAAACCAGCGACACATTCCAGCCGGGCCAGACGCGCCATGAGGTCGGCGGTGACAGCGGCGGACCCGCCGGCGGCGATGGCGCGGATGCGGGGCGCCACCTCCGCCAGCAAGGCCTCGCGGTCTGCGGCCAGCCACAGCTTGCACACGCGGAAGGCCTGATCCAACCGCTCCATGACGAAGGGCATCATGGGGGCGGGCATCAGCAGGTCGATATCGAAGCGGGGTGCCATTCTGCCAGGTCCTTCTGTCATGCCCCTTGCCATCCGGGAGAAGAACCCCCAGTTCAATCCCAACGGTGACAGCCAGGTGCGGTGCCGCGCCACAATAGGACGTCGGCGGGCGGCTGTCGTCCTCGGCCGTTGGCATCCGGCGCGTGACGGCCGTGACGGATTGGTGCCCCTCCGGCATAGCTCTGCGGCCGCCATGGCGGAGTCGGGTTCCATGGGTATAGTATGGATGGAGTTGGGGTCCGGGAACGGACTGATCGCCGCGGTCGGCTGTGATGCCGGCCTTTGCTAATAGCCTCAACATGGGCTATGATTTGAGAATGATTTGCATCTACGGCGCTTGGCTGCCTCCGGGACGGGGCGGAAGCCGCCGGGGGACATGATGATGTCGTTGATGGATGCCATTGGCGGGACGATGGACCAGGCGCCGGAATTCGGGCCAGGGGAGCATTTGCTCGTCTGGGCCTTGCGCCGCATGGTGAAGGGCAAGGACTATGGCCCCTTGGTGGGGCGGGAGTTCGCCGATACCTGCGGCGAGGATGGACGTGAGGTGCTGGCCACCTTGCACACCTTCCTGCTGGCCTTGATCCATACCTGCCGGCGGGAGTTGTCCATCGGCCACCCTGGCTGCCCCAGCCTCACCGCGGACGAACGCCAGGTTCTGCTGCTGGTCGCAGCGGCGCAAAATGGCAAGGACGCGCAGTTCGATGCTCAACTGCGCTGGCTGGCCGCCGAGGAGGACCGGGCTGCGCTGGCCATGACCGCGCGGGCTTTGGCCTTTGCGCTGAGGCACAACCAGTTGACTTTGACCCCTCCCGCCTCACAGCTACCCACGACGTGCGAACGTGAGGCCCTGAGCGCCTAAGGGCCCTGGGGCCTCTCTCTGCCCCGGCGGCACAGGCGTGGATTTCGGACGGCGAGGGTGGCAGGATCGCGCCGCCATCGTCGATACGGGAACTATCGGCGCTCATGGGATTGGGTGACTTGGGGGCGCAGGGTCCGTATGGGTGTTTTGATCAAGGCGGCCTATGCCGCGCCGGCTGCCGGTTTGGCCGCCCTGGGCCTGCCGCTGCTGATATATCTGCCCGACTATTACGCAACGGTGGTGGGCCTGCCCCTGGGCTTGGTGGGTGTGGCTTTCCTGGTGGCCCGCCTGGCCGACATCGCCATCGACCCGTTAGCTGGGATTTTGATTGATCGCACCCGGTCGCGGCATGGCCGATTCAGGCTGTGGTTGGCTATGGGCACGCCCTTGCTCATGCTGTCGGTCCATGGCCTGTTCATGCCGCCAACGGGCGCCAGCTTTTCCTATCTGGCGGTGTGCCTTGCCGGCACCTACGCCGCATGGTCATTGTGTTTCGTTGCCCATCTGGGGTGGGGCGGCACGCTGTCCCGCGACTATGGCGGGCGCAACGCCATCTTCGCCTGGTGCCAGGTGCTGTTCCTGGTCGGTGGCCTCGCGGTCACCGCCCTGCCCTTGCTTCCCCCCTTGCGCACGGCGCCACAGGCGACGCTGCCCGCCATGGGGTGGTTTGTGCTCATCAGCTTTCCCCTGGGCGTGGCTGCCGCCCTGCTGCTGGTGCCGGAACGCAACGGGGGCCAACGGCCCATGCCACGTTGGCGCGACTATGGGCGCTTACTCGGGCAAGGTGCCATCGCGCGCCTGCTGGCCGCCGACTTCCTGTCCAGCACCGCCGTCTATGCCGCCGGGGGCGTTTTCTTCTTTTACTACGCCACCTTCCACGACCTCGACCGGATGCAGACGGCGGCCCTGCTGTTCGCGGTGAAGGCGGGCGCCATGGCCGGCGCGCCACTGTGGGGCTGGCTGGGCAACCGGCTGGAGAAGCACCGGGCCATGGCGCTGGGCTTCTCCGGGATGGTCCTGATGTGCCTGGTCGTACATCTGTTCCGCTGGTCCGGCCTGACGGCCGGCCTCGCCATCCTGGGGGTCTTCGGCACCTTCCTGTCCGCCGACCCGGTGCTGGTGCGCTCCATGATGGCCGACCTGGGGGACGAGCATCGGCTGATCACCGGCATCGACCAAATGGGCACGCTAGCCGCCCTGCTGTCCGTCTCCGACAAGCTGGCCGCGGCTATCGGCCCGGCGCTGGCGCTGACGGCGCTCAGCATGGCGGGATTCGACGCACACGCCCAAGCCACACAGCAAGGCGCTCCCGCCCTCCAGACGCTCGCCGCCGCCGCCGTATGGATACCCGCCGTCCTGCACGGGATGGCGGCCATACTGGTTTATACCAATTGCCGGAAATATTGACTCGACGATGCTGCGGTGGATTGAACGAACCCGCTGTCGCGGGAATGGCGCCGCTGTTGGCGTAAGAAGCCACAGATCTGAGGATTGCGGTTGTCGAAGCCCAATCCACAGACAGGATGTTCCGCGATGGCCGAGTTGAGCCCTCTTCGTCGCCGCATGATCGAGGACTGGAAGACGGATTTGGCGAGGTCGAGGCCGATCGTTACAACGGTGGACATGGCAACACCTCTGTGGCTGGAGACGCCCCACTCTCAGTTTGGGACGGGAGTGGTCCATGCCATCAAGTGGCAGACGCAGAACCGCTACATGCAGGTCGAGGCCATGGCCGAACTGACGACCAACCCAGAAACAACCCCAGCCGTCACATTCTCACCCAAAGCCGCCTGACCAACGGCCACCTCAAGCGCGCGCCGCTTTTACACCAGCTTGACGGACGCTATCGTGTCGTCTGTGAAGAATGGCGCTTGAACTGATGGTGTGGATGCCCCCTTTCCTCGGCATCGGCGGATGCCAGGCTATGATGTCTGCTGGACATCGTTATGGAGGGCACCATGACCACGACGTATTTGGTGGCGATAGACCTGGCCAAGCGGCATTTCCAGGTCTGCGCGACGGACTTTTCCGGCAAGGTGTTGTTCAATCGTGCTTTTTCACGGTAGAAGCTGATGGTGTTTCTGAGTGGCCAGCCTCGCTGCATCGTTGCGATGGAGGCCTGCTCGACCAGCCACTACTGGGGCCGGCTCGCCGAAGGTGCGGGGCATGAGGTTCGGCTGATCCCGCCGATTTACGTGAAGCCGTTCGTGAAGCGGCAGAAGAACGACGCGGCGGACGCCGAGGCGATCTCGGAAGCGGCCCGCCGTCCGAACCTTCATTTCGTTGCGGTGAAGAGTGTGGAGCATCAGGCCCGGGCGGTCACCTTTCGGACCCACCAGTGTTTTGTGAGGCAGCGGACGCAGTTGATCAACGCGTTGCGCGGCCATCTGGCGGAATTCGGCATCGTCGCGCCGGTTGGGGCGACCAATGTCACGCGGCTGGAGGAGGCGATTGGCGCCGAGGGTGACGATCTGCCGCCCGTTGTCCGCGAGATGGCTGGCTTCTACATTGAACAGATCAAAGCTCTGACGGTGAGGATCGACGGCCTGGTTCAGCGCCTGCAATCGGCATCCCGGACGGATGCGTTTCTGCGGCGTCTCTGCACCCTTCCGGGCGTCGGCCCCATCACGGCCGGTGCGCTTGCCGCCTTCGCGCCGGACCTGCGCACCTTTTCCGATGGCAGGAACTTCGCGGCCTGGCTGGGCCTGGTGCCGAAGCAGTTGTCTTCTGGAGGCAAATCCCGGCTGGGCGGCATGAGCCGAATGGGCCAGGACGATATCCGAAGGCTGTTGATCATTGGTGCCATGAGCCGCATCCGATGGATCTGCCGGCGCGGGGCGACACCGGACAACTGGCTTGGGCGTCTCCTGTTGCGCAAGCCGCGTATGGTCGCTGCCGTCGCCCTGGCCAACAAGATGGCACGGACCCTTTGGGCGATGGTGGTCAAGCAACAGGATTATCGGACAGCGTGATCCGGCAGTCGGTAATGGCGCCTGACGGAGCACGTTGCGGGCCTCACGGCCCGGGCAGGAAGATCGACTGACGGTGTAAGCGGCAAGGACTTCAATGTTCAGGTGGGAATAACCAGTCCCGGCGCGCGGGCGACAAAGCTCTCTGAACCGATGTGAACCCCATCTCTCGAACAGCATACCGGCCCGTGGCCCGTTCAGGCCACATCATGAGGCCTGACACACGACCGATAGAACTCCTCGCAGCCGATACGACGTCAGAAGATTCCTCTTGCTTAACCGGGGGCATCCACACACGCGCCGGGATTGTCGGAGGCGTTTTGGTTTGAGTCAGGCGGCCATCGCCGGAGTGTCCGTCATGGCGTGGAAGCGAGCCTCAGCTTCGGCGGGCGGGATGTTGCCAATGGGCCCCAGGATCCGCTGGTGGTTGAACCAATCGACCCATTCCAGGGTGGCGTATTCGACGGCCTCGAAGGATCGCCATGGCCCACGCCGGTGGATCACCTCGGCCTTGTAGAGGCCGTTGATGGTTTCCGCCAGGGCGTTGTCGTAGCTGTCGCCGACACTGCCGACCGAGGGCTCGATCCCGGCGTCCGCCAGGCGCTCGGTGTACTTGATGCTGGTGAACCAGGCCGCCGTGCTTGGCTGGGCGTCGTTCATGCAGAGCCTGCTCCAGGGCGTCGAGCACGAAGGCGGCATGGGCCGTCCGCGACACCCGCCAGCCGACGATGCGCCGGGCGTAGGCGTCGATGACGAAGGCGACATAGACGAAGCCACCCCAGGTCGCCAGTGGAGTAGGAAGCGCTGGGGCGCTTCCCCTCCCCGAACCGTACGTGCACCTTTCAGCGCATACGGCTCTCCCTTCAACCTTGGCCCAGGGCCAAGGCGACATCATGATAGCGGGAGGTGACGGTGTTTCGGAGTTCGTCCCTGAAGATGTAGGGATTTCGCTCCGGGTTCCGCCACCGGAACTGCGCCTTCTGGCTGGAGACCAGTCGACGCAGCGCCTTGCCGACGGGATTTCCCCGATTGCTTCGGCCATAGACCAGCCAAGTCTTCGCCTGGCCGGTGGCTGGAGCTTGGTACCATTTTCGCATCAATGGCTTGATGCGGGAGCGATATTTCCGCGCCAGCCAGTGCGCCATTTTCCAGAACACGACGGTGTCGATGCGCCGGAACGTGCGCGCCGTGAAGTCGGTGAACTTGTAGAACGCGGCCCATCCCACCAGTTGGCGGTTCAGGCTGTCGATCATGTCCACCGCAGCAACATCATGATTGCCGGAGAGGGCTTCGACCAAGCGACGGGCGAAGGTCTTGGCTTTCTCCTTGGGTATGGTGGTAACCACGGACATCCTTCCGCTCGACCCCCGCTTGCGAATGATCCGGTGCCCGAGGAAGACGAACCCGTCGTCGACGTGGGTGATATGGGTCTTGCCCATATTCAGCGTCAGCTTCAGGCAGCCTTCCAGGAAGGCCCGGCATTCCTCGCGGATGGCTTCGGCTTGCGCCCTTGTCCCTTTGACGATGACGACGAAGTCATCGGCATAGCGGCAGTAGGCGACAGCGGGCTTCCATTGCCGGTTCTCTCGAACCGTGATGGGGCGCCCCTGCTGAATGCCGAAGTTCCAGGCCCAGCGGTCCTTGCGGGCTTTCGCGCTCAGGTATTTCGCCTCCAGCCACACATCAAACTCATGGAGCATGATGTTGGACAGGAGCGGCGACAACACGCCGCCTTGCGGAACCCCTTCGCTCGACGCCACGAACAGGCCACGGTCAACGTGGCCCGCCTTCAGGAGACGCCAGAGCAGATCGATGAACCGATCATCCCGAATGCGCCGCCGGACGCAGTGAAGCAGAAGCCGGTGGTGAACCGTGTCGAAGTAGCTCGCCAGATCGCCTTCGACGATCCAGCGTCCCCTCGTTCCGGCGTCCCCATCCTGCAACTGGAGCTTCACGGTCCGGACGGCGTGATGTACGCTGCGTTCCGGTCTGAAGCCGTAGGAGAGGCGATGGAAGTCGCTTTCCCAGATCGGCTCCATGGCCATCAGCATCGCGCGTTGGACGATGCGGTCCCTCAGGGTCGGAATACCCAGTGGTCGTGTCTTGCCGTTGGCTTTGGGAATATAGAGTCGCTTGACCGGCTGTGGGCGGTAGTCCCCCGACAGCAGGTCCGTTCGCAGGCTGGCCAGGTGTTCCCCCAGTTCAGCCTGCATCCACCGCTTGTCCATTCCGTCAATGCCCGGTGTCTTGGCGCCACTCGACGCCAGGACGATCCGGGCGGCTTCGGCAAGCCATTCCCCATCGGCCACGAGCCGGAGGAGACGATCGAACCGGCGGTTCGGGTCGCTCTCGGCCCATGTCGCGAGCTTGTGCTGCATTTCGCTGATTATCAAAGGTCTTCACCTCGTTGGGTCAGGTAGTTTGCACGCCAAGCCGGTTGAACTGTCCCCCTTCGCCATGTGACAGGCTTTCCCTGTCGCGGACTACTACGAGGACTCCGCCAGCATGATGGGCATCGGGGCCAACTCCCTTGGCATTCCATCACGCCTTCCCTCGTTCATATGCTGGACGTTCACGCGCTGGGGAGGTTGCCGGTCGCAGTCCTTGTCCTTGCGTCCCGCAAGTCGACGCCGATCCATGGTCTGGCTGCGTTCTCCCCATGGGTCCCCTCGGGTCGCCTTACATCTGCGCCCGAGTTCGGATGCCATCGACTTACGTGTCCGACGGCACCATCGGCATTCCGCCTGTTAAGCCGTGTAGGCGAAGGCGACATTTCAGCCCTCGGATGCGGTTTAACCGGTTCGTGTTCCTCGACCTTCCAGCACTTCAGCCTCGGGGACCATCTCGGCGTAACGGCTTCGCCTCAGTCCCCTTTTCCTGCGGGCTACGTCACCCTGTCAGTTGACGACAGGTCACCGCCGCTTGGGCTCATGCCCCCCCACAGCAGAGGGCAGGGCCTTCGTTCAATTCCTCCTTTCTCCTTGGCATTCCAGTCATATGCACCCCGGACCATCCGGGACGAGGCGCACTGAACGTGATATCGGTGGCCCACACCTGGTTCGGCCGGTCGATCACCAGGTCCCGCAGCAGGTAGGGATACAGCTTGTGCGCCGGGTGCCGCTTACTGGTGTTCGGCTTCTGCCAGATCACCTGCAAGCCCATCACCCCCATCACCGCCGCACCCGCTTCCGGTTGACGGCATGACCCGCCCGGCGCAGCACCGCCGTCATTCGCCGTGAACCATAGCAGGGGGTCTCCAGGAACTGCCGGTCGATCAGCTCCATCAGCGCCAGATCCGACGCATTGTCGTTGACCGGCCTGTAATAAAAGCTGGACCGGTTGAGACCGATCAGCGCGCATTGCCGCGCCACCGACAGGGCGGGGTGCCCGGGACGGATCATCGCCCGCTTCTCCGCCCGGCTCATTTGCCGAGCGCGCGAGACAAAAAATCAATCTGCACCTTCTGCTGGCCGATCTGCTTGTACAACTCGTCCGTCAGCCCTTCCGCCTCCTTGGTCGAACGCTCCGTCCCCCGCTCGAACACCGAGGACGCTCCGGCCGTCAGCGCCCGCTTCCATTCGTTCACCAGCGTGTGTCAGTGGCGGATGAATACTCCCCAAAAGTGGCGCCCGAATTTTCCCCAGTTTCGCTGACCGGCGAGGTCCCGGGGGGCATGCCCCCCGGGACCTCGCGGCCACTGGTCACCCAGACTGTCCTCGCAGGCGCGAGGGAGGGGACTGGTGGTCACACTTGGGGAACTTGTCATGATCCTGGAACTCGCCCGTGAAGGGCTGACCGTCTCCGCCATCGCCCGGCAGACCGGCCTGGACCGTAAGACCGTCCGTCGCTACATCGCCCAGGGGCTGGAGCCGCCCCGCTATACGCCCCGGGCGCCCAAGCCCACGGTGGTCGGGCCCTATGAAGCCTACCTGCGCCAGCGGGTAATCGCGGTACCCGGGCTGAGCGCCCGCCGTCTGCTGCGGGAGATCCAAGCCCTGGGCTATCCCGGCGGCTACACGGTGGTAAAGGATTACCTGCGCACCGTGCGCCCGGCGGCGGCCAAGGGCTATGAGCAGCGGTTCGAGACGCCGCCGGGGCATCAGGCCCAGGTGGACTTCGCCCACTTCAAGGCCAGATTCACCGACGAGCCCGGCGTGGAACGGGTGGTGTGGCTGTTCTCCCTGGTGCTGGGCCACAGCCGCATGCTCTGGGCGCGCTTCGTCGCCCGCCAGGACTTGGCCACCGTGCTGAGGTGCCATATCGCCGCCTTCGAGGCCCTGGGCGGCGTGCCCGCCCGCATCCTCTACGACCGCATGAAGGCCGCCGTGCTGGGCGAAGCGGCGGGGGATGACGGCGCCGATGGCGGCATCGTCTACAATGCCCGCCTGCTGGACCTAGCCACCCATTACGGCTTCCTGCCTAAGGCCTGCAAACCCTATCGCGCTAAGACCAAGGGCAAAGTCGAGCGGCCCTTCCGCTACATCCGCCAGGACTTCTTCCTGGGACGTACCTTCCGCAACCTCGACGACCTGAACGGCCAACTGCGCCAATGGCTGGACCAGGTCGCCAATATCCGCCGCCACGCCACCACCCTGCGCATCGTCGTCGAGCACTACGCCGAGGAACGGTCCCACCTCAAGCCCGTCCCCGCAATCCCCTATGCCACCGTGCTGTCCCTGGAACGCCGCATCACCAAGGACGGCATGGCGTCCGTCGGCGGCAACCTCTATTCCGTCCCCGACAGCACCCGGCGCCGCGCCGTCGAAGTGCACCTCACCGCCGACCAGGTCCTCATCCTGGAGGAAGGCCGCCGGATCGCCGTCCACCCTGTGCTGGAAGGGCGTGGGCGCCGACACCTGATCGCCGGGCACCGCGTCCTACCGCCACCCGTCAACAGCACGACACCCCGGCAAAGTGCTCCCCAGGCGCCACCATTACGGCGGCCCGGCGAGATCGTCACGCCGCGCGACCTGGCGATTTACGACGCCATCGGCCGCCACCTCGCCCAGCGCGAGGTCACGCCATGAGCGCCACCCTCGACAGCATTCGCCGCCACTTGGTGGGCCTGAAGATGCCGCGCGCCCTGGAAACGCTGGACCACGTCCTGCGCCAGGCCGAGCGCGGCACCCTCACCACCCTGGAGGCCATCGACGCCCTGCTCGGCGAGGAACTGGCGCTGCGAGAAGCACGCCGTGTCAAGGCAGCCCTCCAGATGGGCCGTCTGCTCACCGTCAAGACGTTGGCGGGCTTCGACTTCGCCTTCCAGCCTTCCCTCGACAGGGATCGCATCCTGGCCCTGGCCCAACTGGACTTCATCGACCGGCACGAAGTCCTCCATCTCCTGGGCCAACCCGGATGTGGCAAGACCCACCTCGCCACGGCCCTGGGCGTCGAGGCCGTCAAGGCGGGACGCTCCGTCTACTTCATCACCCTGGCCGACCTCATCGCTTCCCTGGCCAAGGCCGAACGCGAAGGCACCTTGCGGGAACGCTTGCGCTTCCTCTGCCGCCCCCAACTCCTCATCGTCGATGAGATCGGCTACCTGCCCGTCGTGCCCGGCGGCGGCAACCTCTTCTTCCAGCTCGTCAACGCCCGATACGAAAAGGGCGCCATGGTCCTCACCTCGAACCGCGGCTTCGCCGAGTGGGGCGACGTCTTCGGCGACACCGTCGTCGCCACGGCGCTCCTCGATCGCCTTCTCCACCACGCCATCGTCGTACAGATCGAGGGCGCCAGCTACAGGCTACGCCAGCATGCCGACCTCATCCCGGAAAACGTCCGGCGAAGACCCGACACCGCTCCGCTCCAAGCCATCCGAAAACGTGGAAGACCGCCGAAAGTGAGGCCCGCCGACACCCACCCAATCAATTAACCAAACAAACCATCTGGGGATTTTTAAGTCGCCACTTCTGGGGAAAATCACTTCGCCGTTTACATGCCCTCACGTTTCACCCGGCGGCGAAGCACAACCTGGCCGGTGGCGCTCAGCCCAGCAACGCTGCAGGAATTCTTGCCAAGGTCGATCCCAAGAACAACGATATCCATCGGATGCGGCTCATGGCACCAATGATCAACAGCCTTCGGATATCGTCCTGGCCCATTCGGCTCATGCCGCCAAGCCGGGATTTGCCTCCAGAAGACAACTGCTTCGGCACCAGGCCCAGCCAGGCCGCGAAGTTCCTGCCATCGGAAAAGGTGCGCAGGTCCGGCGCGAAGGCGGCAAGTGCACCGGGCGTGACGGGGCCGACGCCTGGAAGGGTGCAGAGACGCCGCAGAAACGCATCCGTCCGGGATGCCGATTGCAGGCGCTGAACCAGGCCGTCGATCCTCACCGTCAGAGCTTTGATCTGTTCAATGTAGAAGCCAGCCATCTCGCGGACAACGGGCGGCAGATCGTCACCCTCGGCGCCAATCGCCTCCTCCAGCCGCGTGACATTGGTCGCCCCAACCGGCGCGACGATGCCGAATTCCGCCAGATGGCCGCGCAACGCGTTGATCAACTGCGTCCGCTGCCTCACAAAACACTGGTGGGTCCGAAAGGTGACCGCCCGGGCCTGATGCTCCACACTCTTCACCGCAACGAAATGAAGGTTCGGACGGCGGGCCGCTTCCGAGATCGCCTCGGCGTCCGCCGCGTCGTTCTTCTGCCGCTTCACGAACGGCTTCACGTAAATCGGCGGGATCAGCCGAACCTCATGCCCCGCACCTTCGGCGAGCCGGCCCCAGTAGTGGCTGGTCGAGCAGGCCTCCATCGCAACGATGCAGCGAGGCTGGCCACTCAGAAACACCATCAGCTTCTACCGTGAAAAAGCACGATTGAACAACACCTTGCCGGAAAAGTCCGTCGCGCAGACCTGGAAATGCCGCTTGGCCAGGTCTATCGCCACCAAATACGTCGTGGTCATGGTGCCCTCCATAACGATGTCCAGCAGACATCATAGCCTGGCATCCGCCGATGCCGAGGAAAGGGGGCATCCACACCATCAGTTCACCTTCTTCGTCGGCGTCTTCAAGGGTGTGGGCAAGGTCTACCTGCAGACCGCCATCGACTGCCACAGCCGTCATGCCTGGGCCAGGCTCTACGCCAACAAATTGCCGTTGACCGCCGTCCAGACTCTGAACAACGACGTGCTGCCCACCTTCGAGGCCGAAGGCGCCACCGTCGAGGCTGTGCTGAGCGACAACGGCCGTGAGTTCTGTGGCCGCGAGGACCAGCACCCCTACGAACTCTTCCTCCAACTGGAAGGCATCGAGCACAGGCGGACCAAGGTCAAACGCCCGCAATCCAACGGCATCGTCGAGCGCCTGCACCGCACGCTGCTGGGCGAGCACTTCCGCGTCGAAGGCCGACGCACCTGGTTCGATACCATCGAGGAGATGCAGATCGTGCTCGACCAGTACCTGGTCGTCTACAATACCAAGCGGCCCCATCAGGGACGTGACATGAGGGGACGCACGCCCCTCCAGGCCTTCCGCGACGGTATCCCCAAACCACAGAAGGAGGCACCCGAAACCAACCTCAAACCCGCCGCCTGATAACCTCACATGAGGGGGCGACTGTCAGGGGATAACCATCTCTGAACACCAAGATCGAGCGTAACGGCAAAACCAGCCTGGAACGCCGATACTATCTTTTATCTCAAAAACTCGACATCCACCTCTTCGCTCATGCCGTCCGAGCCCATTGGCATATCGAAAACCGGCTCCACTGGGTACTCGATGTCGTCCTCCATGAAGACTTGAGCCGTCTCAGATCCGGCAACGGACCCCAGAACATGGCAATCATCCGACACATGGCTATGAACCTCCTGCGAGGCGCAAAGGACAAGCACAATCTCAAAGTCCGCAGAAAATCCGCCGCCTGGGATACCCAATACCTTCACGCCCTCATCACACAGTCCGCATAACCCACTTTAAGCGATTCTCCTGGACGCGCGGCGTCCGTTGATATCGCCTGTTACTCGCGCCGACAGTCAAGATCCTCCATTACGCGGAACTTTCATCTCTATACAAGTAGGATTTGGTATTAGGCCTACGTTGCGGGAATTTCTGTATGAGTGTCAAAGCGACTCCAAATCTGCCAAATCTAAACCAGTTTCTTTCACTTTAATTAAGTTATTCATCAGCCAGTTCTTGGTATGAATGTTTCCACACCGGTATGAATCGACGAAGAGTGTGCGCGCCCGTTGGATCTGCCCAGTTAAAGCAAGACTCTTTACCAGTGCGAGACACGAATCTGGGCGATCTGGTGCCCTAGAATGATATTCGGAAGCGTACTCGACGGCTCTGTCGAGATCCCTATTAATAATTGCCATCCAAGACAAGATTACGTATTGGCGCCTTTGGCCGCGATAGTAATCCTTACATTGTTCTACATACGAAGAGGCAAGGTCAAATCTCTTTTCCGAATTACAAAAAGAAAAAGCATAAATCCAAAATTCATCATGCCCTCTCGATAAACTTAGGAGCTTTTCAAGGGCGAGAAGCGCATAATCAATATCTCCAAGCGCACGACTGGCCTTAACTATGGCAAGCCAATACTGGCTATCATGAAACCTAATATCCGTAATTAAATCCGCAGCACGCAGGGTTTCTTGCCATGCTGCGGATTGGGCACTCCGAATCATTGTCTCATAATAATTATACTGTATTCCCCAGTCGAATTTTAGATCCAGACGCACTTCTACAGGCACTGGGTGGCCCGTGGCGAAGTTCAGACCCTCTCCAGATCTTACGTCGCGAATTATACTGCGCACATCCTCATTCAAGATTCCCAATTTAGAGGCGATATGCTCGACCAATAAGGAAGTAAGCATCCCACCAGGGTGAACTGACGTATGGAACAGCGGATAGAGCGCAATCTCTTCACGCAATGCCCTAGCAATCTGTCCACCGGTCCCAGCGCGATCTTCAGTAACTTCTAAAATTCGCAGATCAGTAGCATAGTGGCGATTCGCGTTCGAATAACCCCCAAAATTCTGTCGGAATTCATCTGGAAAAATAGAAAATAATTGAATGTGAGGGAAAGTTATAATCGAGTCGACCAATTCTTCATATTTGGACGGCGCCTTAGACATGTGAATTGTGCTTTGCGAGACTTGAATGACTTTACTGCCAGTAGACTTGCGCGCGCACAATTCAATAACTTCAGATTCGGAAATATAGGCACACGATCGCCCATTGTAACCAGGAACATAACCAAGATCGCCGCCTACGGCAAAAGCTTGCACGCCTTCCATGGCCGAAAAAATCGCGGCAATGTGCTGCGCTTGGCAGTTTCCATCAAACACCAATATGAGATTATTATCCATTTGCGGCTTGTCCCTGAGGCTCCGGGGCATCAATACCTAGTGCTAGGACTAGCTTGGCATGATAGAGCATATGGCGAACAGATAAGCGCCGAGATGTCCCGCCATACTCGACTTCCCCCGCTCTATCCTGGAGTTTCAGCATCAGTTCGCCGTTGAGGTGGCATGTGCGGCCCGGTTGGCGGCAGCGCGGTGGCCGGACGGGTTCCGTTGTCCTGGCTGCGGGCGCGACTGGGAGTGGGGCCTGAGCACCAAGGCCTGGACCGACGAGTGCCGCCAATGTCACGGGCAAACCTCGGTGACGGCGGGGACGGTGATGAACGGTTCCAAATTGCCGCTGACCGTGTGGTTCTGGGCGACCTATCTGATGACCACGCATACCAACGACCTGCCGGTCCGGCATATGGGCCGGCAACTGAGGCTGGAATCGCACAAGACCGCCTAGTTGCTGTGCGCCAAGCTGCGCCTGGCTATGGCCGATCCCGGCCCGGCCTTGCTGTTCGGCATGGTCAAGAAGGCCGATGAGACCGATATCCCCCACCTGACCAAGGATGACCCGCCGGCCGGGGGCGAGGTCATCGACAAGGCACCGGCTCTCCTGCGCTTGCCGCATCAAGCTCACCACGTACAAAGTGTTGATATCACCGAAACTCAGGGGGAAGATGCAACTATTTCTTAATGGCCATCATTCGCACTACAGCATCGTAAATAAATACCAATAACGACCGACCATGAAACGTTTAAGTCGACTCGCGGGGCTATAGAACTGCTGGATCGCAATTGGTAACTTTCTTAAAATATCGATTTTTTCAAGTGATTTTTCATTATTGACGCGCTCCTGTTGTACACAGAAAAAATCAATCCCCGTTCTGATTGGATTTTTCCTCCTGTTGGCATTAAGGGCATTTGCTTCTATCAGGTATAGATATTGCCTGCGTTTTGTCAACGGCGGATTCCGACTGAAGCCGGCTGGGGTTCCGATCAATCCGGGGATTGTGCCCCAACGGGTTATCTAGCCTGGATAATTCGCCGCCCCGATTTGCCCGGCTCATGCTGGTGACGCAAGTTCGCGTGCCAACGTATGGCCCGCCCCGTCCACAGGTGGTTTGACGATCCAGCCTTGATCAGTCTGCTTCAACGTATCCGGCCTCGGGGCGATGCCCCCTGCCAAGATGGAGATCCGCGCAACCCGGTCCCTCATAATCGGCCCGGCCTCGAAGGCCGTTGACAACACCCAGGTTTCCTTACTGCCGTTCGACTGTCAGGCCATCTCGTCCTACCGCCCGCAGACATCGGCAACCGTTGTCAGTGGCGGATGAATACTCCCCAGAAGTGTGGAGTGCGCCCCTTGGGGTGGACAGCTTCAAGCCGCGGAATTGACCGGTGATCGGGCGTGTTGTTCTTCGAATGCAATAGGGCTGAGATAGCCCAGCGCTGAATGAAGGCGCCGGGCATTGTAACCCAGATCGATGAAACGCGGCAGATCGGCCACGACGTCGTCGAAGGTCTCGTACGCCATGGGATAAACGGCCTCGACCTTCAGGGTTTTCATGAAGCTTTCGGCCTTGGCGTTGTCGTAGGGATTGCCGCGCCGAACTCATGGAGCCGACGAAGCCGTTGTCTGCCAAGATCCGCCGATAGGCGACGCTGGCATACTGAGCTGGCCCCCCTTGGCTGGACAGGTTTGACCGTTCGTTAAGCTCGGATTGCGCACTGCTGGTTACTCAAGCTGCCACAGCCAGTGTGGACGGGGCGAGCCCCGTCCACACTGGGCGGCGGAAATAGACCTCATCGGGGGTCTGATAAGCCAGCCCCTGATGCGGTCGTTGGGTGTTGTAGGCGGCCAGCCAGGTACCGATACCGGCTCGGGCCGCCGACCCGGTGTCATAGGCTCGCAGATAGACGTCCTCGTATTTCAGGCTGCGCCAAAGCCGCTCAACAAAGACGTTGTCGATGCACCGCCCCTTACCATCCATGCTGATCTTCACGCCCGCGCCGGTCAGCACGCCGGTGAAGCCCGTGCTGGTGAATTGGCTGCCCTGGTCGCTGTTGAATATCTCCGGCTTCCCATAGCGGCCCAGGGCTTCCTCCAGCGCCTCGATGCAGAAGTCCACCTCCATCGTGTTCGACAGCCGCCAAGACAGGACCTTGCGGCTGAACCAGTCCATGATCACCACCAGATACAGGAACCCCCGCGGCATGGGGAGTGGAGTAGGAAGCGCTGGGGCGCTTCCCCTCCCCGAACCGTACGTGCACCTTTCAGCGCATACGGCTCTCCCTTCAACCTTGGCCCAGGGCCAAGGCGACATCATGATAGCGGGAGGTGACGGTGTTTCGGAGTTCGTCCCTGAAGATGTAGGGATTTCGCTCCGGGTTCCGCCACCGGAACTGCGCCTTCTGGCTGGAGGCCAGTCGACGCAGCGCCTTGCCGACGGGATTTCCCCGATTGCTTCGGCCATAGACCAGCCAAGTCTTCGCCTGGCCGGTGGCTGGAGCTTGGTACCATTTTCGCATCAATGGCTTGATGCGGGAGCGATATTTCCGCGCCAGCCAGTGCGCCATTTTCCAGAACACGACGGTGTCGATGCGCCGGAATGTGCGCGCCGTGAAGTCGGTGAACTTGTAGAACGCGGCCCATCCCACCAGTTCGCGGTTCAGGCTGTCGATCATGTCCACCGCGGCAACATCATGATTGCCGGAGAGGGCCTCGACCAGACGACGGGCGAAGGTCTTGGCTTTCTCCTTGGGTATGGTGGTGACCACGGACATACCCCCGTTCGACCCCCGCTTGCGAATGATCCGGTGCCCGAGGAAGACGAACCCGTCGTCGACGTGGGTGACATGGGTTTTGCCCATATTCAACGTCAGCTTCAGGCGACCTTCCAGGAAGGCCCGGCATTCCTCGCGGATGGCTTCGGCCTGCGCCCTTGTCCCTTTGACGATGACGACGAAGTCATCGGCATAGCGGCAGTAGGCGACAGCGGGCTTCCATTGCCGGTTCTCCCGAACCGCGATGGGGCGCCCTTGCTGGATGCCGAAGTTCCAGGCCCAGCGGTCCTTGCGGGCTTTCGCGCTCAGGTATTTCGCCTCCAGCCACTCATCAAACTCATGGAGCATGATGTTGGACAGGAGCGGCGACAACACGCCGCCTTGCGGAACCCCTTCGCTCGACGCCACGAACAGGCCACGGTCAACGTGGCCCGCCTTCAGGAGCCGCCAGAGCAGATCGGTGAACCGATCATCCCGGATGCGCCGCCGGACGCAGTGAAGCAGAAGCCGGTGGTGAACCGTGTCGAAGTAGCTCGCCAGATCGCCTTCGACGATCCAGCGGCCCCTCGTTCCCACGTCCCCATCCTGCAACTGGAGCTTCACGGTCCGGACGGCGTGATGCACGCTGCGTTCGGGTCTGAAGCCGTAGGAGAGGCGATGGAAGTCGCTTTCCCAGATCGGCTCCATGGCCATCAGCATCGCGCGTTGGACGATGCGGTCCCTCAGGGTCGGGATACCCAGTGGTCGCGTCTTGCCGTTGGCTTTGGGGATATAGAGTCGCTTGACCGGCTGTGGACGGTAGTCCCCCGACAGCAGGTCCGTTCGCAGGCTGGCCAGGTGTTCCGCCAGTTCAGCCTGCATCCACCGCTTGTCCATTCCGTCAATGCCCGGTGTCTTGGCGCCACTCGACGCCAGGACGATCCGGGCGGCTTCGGCAAGCCATTCCCGATCAGCCACGAGCCGGAGGAGGCGATCGAACCGGCGGTTCGGGTCGCTCTCGGCCCATGTCGCGAGCTTGTGCTGCATTTCGCTGATTATCAAAGGTCTTCACCTCGTTGGGTCAGGTAGTTTGCGCGCCAAGCCGGTTGAACTGTCCCCCTTCGCCATGTGACAGGCTTTCCCTGTCGCGGACTACTACGAGGACTCCGCCAGCATGATGGGCATCGGGGCCAACTCCCTTGGCATTCCATCACGCCTTCCCTCGTTCATATGCTGGACGTTCACGCGCTGGGGAGGTTGCCGGTCGCAGTCCTTGTCCTTGCGTCCCGCAAGTCGACGCCGATCCATGGTCTGGCTGCGTTCTCCCCATGGGTCCCCTCGGGTCGCCTTACATCTGCGCCCGAGTTCGGATGCCATCGACTTACGTGTCCGACGGCACCATCGGCATTCCGCCTGTTAAGCCGTGTAGGCGAAGGCGACATTTCAGCCCTCGGATGCGGTTTAACCGGTTCGTGTTCCTCGACCTTCCAGCACTTCAGCCTCGGGGACCATCTCGGCGTAACGGCTTCGCCTCAGTCCCCTTTTCCTGCGGGCTACGTCACCCTGTCAGTTGACGACAGGTCACCGCCGCTTGGGCTCATGCCCCCCCACAGCAGAGGGCAGGGCCTTCGTTCAATTCCTCCTTTCTCCTTGGCATTCCAGTCATATGCACCCCGGACCATCCGGGACGAGGCGCACTGAACGTGATATCGGTGGCCCACACCTGGTTCGGCCGGTCGATCACCAGGTCCCGCAGCAGGTAGGGATACAGCTTGTGCGCCGGGTGCCGCTTACTGGTGTTCGGCTTCTGCCAGATCACCTGCAAGCCCATCACCCCCATCACCGCCGCACCCGCTTCCGGTTGACGGCATGACCCGCCCGGCGCAGCACCGCCGTCATTCGCCGTGAACCATAGCAGGGGGTCTCCAGGAACTGCCGGTCGATCAGCTCCATCAGCGCCAGATCCGACGCATTGTCGTTGACCGGCCTGTAATAAAAGCTGGACCGGTTGAGACCGATCAGCGCGCATTGCCGCGCCACCGACAGGGCGGGGTGCCCGGGACGGATCATCGCCCGCTTCTCCGCCCGGCTCATTTGCCGAGCGCGCGAGACAAAAAATCAATCTGCACCTTCTGCTGGCCGATCTGCTTGTACAACTCGTCCGTCAGCCCTTCCGCCTCCTTGGTCGAACGCTCCGTCCCCCGCTCGAACACCGAGGACGCTCCGGCCGTCAGCGCCCGCTTCCATTCGTTCACCAGCGTGTGATGAACGCCGTGCTTCGCCGCGATCTCCGGCACCGTCTGCTCCCCCCGAAGCGCCTCCAGCGCCACCTTGGCCTTGAACGCGGCGCTGTGATTCCGTCGTGTCGACTTGCTCATGGTCCTGCTGTCCTCTCTCCGTTGGCAGAGAGCAAAACCCGAGCTTAACGACATGTCCACTTTCCTGGGACCAGCTCACTGGTCCAATGGCCAAACCGAAGGCCAGATCACCAAGCTCAAACTCGTCAAACGCCAGATGTATGGCCGCGGAAAGCTTGACCTCCTCCAGGCCCGCGTCATCGGCGCCGAATGATCTGCCCATCATCAAGTTTGCGTCAGAGCCAATTTTGGGTGCATCCAGCCCCGATAACTGGGGCACTTTTCCACGCCGGATAACACCGTGGTCGTGACATGGCCTGTTCCCACCGCTGTTCACAGGGTGAATCGAATCACGAAACGCCCTAAAAGGGGATCCCAAATCGCAAGAAAGCGGAGGTCGAGCCCCCGCTTTCCTGCAAATCCGATTACTGACCGGGCGCCGAAACCGCAGCCTCATCAGGGGCTTAGCGATTATTCACAGACGACTATCGTTTGCTGGCCCCCATCGGGAATATCCCGCTAGCCGAGGCCGAGGCGCGCTACTATGCTGCTGCCGACAACTAAACCTTGGCGGCATGACTCACAACAGTCAGCCTTCGGTAAACTCGGGGCGGTTCATGTTCTTTAATCGATAAGCGTCCTGCTATTTGGTGAGATTGAGGAGATTTATAATGGCCCTCGCCTATAATCCTAAAGCTGGCACTTTGATTCGTGCACGTGCGCCCCTCAGGCTTGGGCTGGCCGGTGGTGGCACAGATGTTTCGCCCTATTGCGACATTCATACGGGTGCCATCCTGAATGTCACCATCTCCAAGTTCTCATACGCGATGCTAGAAATCACCGATGACGGCCAGATTGTTTTCGAGGCATTGGATCGTAACGAGATGACCACTTATGACGTGGTGGTGAGGCTGCCGCCGGATGGATGCCTGGACCTTCACAAAGCCGTGTACAACCGCATTGTAGGCGACTACCTGGGAGGGCGGCCAGTATCGCTCCGGCTGAGGACAAGTTCCGACGCGGTAGCTGGTTCGGGCCTAGGGTCTTCGTCCACCCTCGTGGTGACAATGGTGCAGGCCTTCGTCGAGGCCTTCGCGCTGCCGCTGGGAGAATATGACGTGGCTCATCTGGCCTACATCATCGAGCGCAAGGATCTGGGCCTGAAGGGCGGCAAGCAGGATCAGTACGCTGCCACCTTCGGCGGATTCAATTTTATGGAGTTCTACGCCGAGGACCGTGTCATCGTTAACCCGCTACGAGTGAAAAACTGGATCGCCTGCGAACTAGAATCGTCCTTGGTGCTTTACTTCACCGGGGTCTCGCGCGAATCCGCGAACATCATCGCGGAGCAGGTCAGCAACGTCCAAAGCGGCAACCAAACCTCTATCGATGCCATGCACGCGCTGCGACGTGAGGCGGTGGCGATGAAAGAACACCTGTTGCGCGGGGACATTCCTGCCCTCGGGCGCGCCCTTCAGGCTGGCTGGGAAGCAAAAAAACGTAGCGCCCACTCTATTTCCAACTCCAACATCGACGCCATCGATCAAGCGGCCCGCGAGGCCGGGGCCTTCGCTGGCAAGATGTCGGGCGCCGGGGGCGGGGGGTTCATGTTCTTCCTGGCCCCGCCGGAATGCCGGCAGAAGGTTATCAAGGCGCTGCAACAGTTCGGTGGTACGGCCTCGGCCTGCTATTTCACCTCTGAGGGAGCCAAAGCGTGGAGAGTGCGATGATCGGTGCGATTAAAGAGGAACTGGGCGCCACCATCCAGATGTTGCAAGCCATGCAAACCGACACGGACCTTTGCCAGCGTGTCGCCGACGTGGTGGACCTGAGCGTCGCCGCCCTCCAGGCCGGCAACAAAATCCTGTTCGCCGGCAACGGGGGCAGCGCCGCCGACGCCCAGCATTGGGCTGGCGAGTTGGTGAGCCGTTTCAATTATGATCGGCCGGGCCTGGCTGCCATCGCGCTGACCACCGACACTTCCATCCTGACCGCAATCGGCAACGACTACGGCTACGATTATAGTTTTGCCCGGCAGATCGAGGCCTTGGGTCGGGAAGGCGATGTATTTTTCGCCCTGTCCACCTCGGGCCGCTCAAAGAACATCATCCGCGCCCTGGCCGCCTGCAAGGAGCGCGGCGTGAAGACGGTGGGCTTCACCGGCGCCACAGGCGGCGACATGCTGGCTCTGTGCGATCTTTGCCTTCGCATCCCCTCAACCCACACACCGCGCATCCAGGAGGGTCATGAAGCCTTGGGCCACATGATTTGCGGCCTGATCGAGCAGCGCATTTTTCCGAAAGCGGCGTAATGCGCGAAGCGGTCATTCTGGCTGGAGGACTTGGGACCCGTCTGCGCACCGTGGTCAGCGACTTGCCCAAGTCACTGGCCATGGTGGCCGGTCGCCCCTTCCTGCATTGGCAACTGGAACAACTGGCCGACCAAGGCTTTAGCCGAGTCATCCTGGCGGTGGGTTACATGCACGACAAGGTCATGGCGGCGTATGGCGATACGTTCGCCGGCATGGCGGTCCAATATGCGGTGGAAGAGACCGCGTTGGGGACGGGTGGCGCCATTTGGCAAGCGGCTCGCCTGGTGGAAGGGGAGACCTTCTTCACGCTTAATGGTGACACTTATTTCGACCTCCCGGCAGATGAGATGGAAACGGCTCTGCAGGATTCGGGAACCGACATGGCTATGGCCGTGTGCCATGTCGCCGACTGCGGACGCTATGGGTTGGTCAGCGTCGTGGATGGGCGACTGGCCGGCTTTCGTGAGAAAGCGCCCGGCCGGCCGGGCGCCGTCAATGCCGGCGCCTACCTATTCCGCCGCTCCCTGGTGGATCGTTGGACATTGCCGGAGCGGTTCTCCATCGAAACTGATTTTCTACAGCCACGATTATCCGACCTGAATGTCGCCGCAGTTCCAGTTCGAGGCGACTTCATCGACATCGGCATTCCCGAGGATTACGCCTATTCCCAGAAGCGCATCCCCGAACTGAAGGCCCTACGCCAACACCAAAATGCCGGCACCGACTCGAAATAAACCAAAGTAATATACAACCAGGCATTACGACGGTCGTGGCACAGATTGATACCAAGTCGTCCGTGAATAATCGCTAAGCCCCTGATGAGGCTGCGGTTTCGGCGCCCGGTCAGTAATCGGATTTGCAGGAAAGCGGGGGCTCGACCTCCGCTTTCTTGCGATTTGGGATCCCCTTTTAGGGCGTTTCGTGATTCGATTCACCCTGTGAACAGCGGTGGGAACAGGCCATGTCACGACCACGGTGTTATCCGGCGTGGAAAAGTGCCCCAGTTATCGGGGCTGGATGCACCCAAAATTGGCTCTGACGCAAACTTGATGATGGGCAGATCATTCGGCGCCGGTAAGCGTCAGCGGATCACCGCGTCTTTGCCTTTTTCGGTGCTGACCGGCGAGCGGCGATGCGGGCGAGTCTTTGCCTGACCGGTTGCTCATCGAAGGCGCCAGGATCGTAGTCACCGAGCCACTCCTTGACCTCATCGTGATCGGGATGGTTCGGGTCAGCGAGGATGTCGAGTTGAGCATAGAAGCCAGGAATGCCGCCGCAATCCTCCGGCGGCGCGGCACCTTCCCCGGCGACGTAGCGGGGATAGGCGACACCCATTTCGGGCGGACGGGGCCGGGTCACAGTCAGTTGATGTTCCCAGCAGTCACCGAAGTCGTAGGTGTAGAGGAGCTTGGTCTTGCGAGGCCGCAGCAGGTCTTGAAGCGGCAGCTTGGCGGCCCGGCTTTGGGATATCTCCTCGCTGTCGCTGGCGAATGACCAGAGATGGGCATCCTGCCATTCCATGGCGGCCTGGATGACGCCATGAACTTGCTTCAGCGTCATCGTGATCGGCACCTCGACCTCGCGCCAGATCGGCGGGTCGGTGTCGAGCAGATCGATGCGGACTGTCGCGATGAGCTCTGGCGGGAGGGGGGCGTCGGCGGTCATGCCGCGAGTTTGTCAGCCCGGCGTGTCCAGTTCCAGGGCAGAAGTTCGGCCAGCCGGTTGATCGGATGGCCCTTGGCCATGCGGTCCAGGACATCCGCCAGATAGGCCTCGGGGTCGAGCCCGTTCAGCTTCGCCGTCTCCAGGACGGAGTAGAGGAGTGCCGCCCGGTCGCCGCCCGCCTCGGAGCCCAGGAACAGGAAGTTCTTCCTGGTAAGGGCGATGCCACGCAGGGAGCGCTCGGCGGGATTGTTGTCGATGGCGATGCGGCCGTCGGCGACATAGAGGGTGAGCGCGTTCCAGCGGTTCAGCGCATACCCGATCGCCTTGCCCAGCGTGTTCTTGGCCGACAGGCGCCGCTGCTGCGCCTCCAGCCATGGTTTGAGGTCGTCGAGGATGGGAACGGCGAGTTGCCGTCGCGCGTCCCGGCGCTGGTCGGCCGACAGGCCGGTGATCGTGGCCTCGACCTCGTAGAGCCGCCCAATCCGGCGCAAGGCCTCTTCGGCGATGGGTGACCTGGTCTTCTCGTACTGGTCGTAGAGGTGCCGCCGCGCATGCGCCCAACAGGCCGCATGGACGATACCTGGTGGAACGATACCGGGCGGGACCAGGCCCGATGGCCGGGTCAGGGCCTCATAGCCCGTGTAGGCGTCGGCCTGGATCACCCCGCTGAACCCGGAGAGATGCTCACGCGGGCGCTCGCCCTTGCGGTCCGGGCTGAAGCGATAGAACGCCGCCGGCGCACGGTCACCGCACCAGGGCCGCTCATCGACCAGATAGGTCCAGAGCCGACCGAGCCTGGTCTGGCCGTTGCCGGGGGCCAGCACCTTGACCGGCGTGTCGTCGGTGTGGATGATTGGCGCCGCCATCACATGGGCGCCGATCAGACCGGCCAGGGGGGCTACCCACCAGGCGGCATGGCCGACCCAATCGGCCAAGGTCGCGCGCTCGATCGCGATGCCCTCACGCGCCAGGATCGCCGACTGCCGGTAGAGCGGCAGCCCGTCCAGGTACTTCGACACCACGACATTGGCCAGCAGGCCGGCCCCGGGGCGGCCCTTCTCCACCGGCAGGTCCGGGGCCGGCGCCTGGAGGACGGCCTCGCACGCCCGGCAAGACAGCTTCGGCCGGATGTGGCGGATCACCTTGAGCCGGGCCGGGATCTTCTCCAGTACCTCGGTCACGTCCTCACCCAACCGGGAGAAATGCGTGCCGCCGCAGCCGGGGCAGACGTCGCCTGGGGAATGGACGACCTCTTCGCGTGGCAAATGCTCCGGCAGAGGACGGCGCACCGGATGACGCTGGTCCCGCTGGCGCCGTTCCGGGGCCGCGTTCCCGCCATCCAGCGACGGCGCCGTCCGGGCGGCCTCGCCTTCCTCCAGGTCTTCCAGCATCAGTTCCAGTTGGGCGATCTGCCGGTCGAGCTTCTCCGACGAGCGGCCGAACTGCATCCGGCGAAGCTTGGCCAGTTGCGCCTTATACTGCTCGATCAGGAGACGTGCGCCGGTCAGTTCCGCCCGCGCCGCGGCCAGTTCGGCCTCGCGTTCGGCGAGCCGGGCACGAAGCTCGGCGATCTCTGCGGCAACGTCGGTCATGGGGCGGATTCTACCCGAAAACACCACCACCGGCAGGGTGGTGGACAGCATCCGAGTCACTATGACGCGCCGGGGGCCGCATGGAACCGAGCGTGCTCAGCAGGCCGCGTCCGGCTGCCAGGTGCGCACCGGCGTCCGCCAATCGATCCCTTCCAGCAGCATGGAAACCTGGGCGGAGGTGAGCACGACCGAGCCCTCCCGGGCCTGCGGCCAGACGAACCGGCCGCGCTCCAGCCGCTTGGAGAACAGGCAAAGGCCCTGGCCGTCCCACCATAAAATCTTGATCAGGTCGCCCCGCCGCCCCCGGAAGGCGTAAAGCGCGCCGTCGTGGGGATCAAGCCTCAGCATCGTCTGCACCTGGGCGGCCAGGCTGTCGAACCCACGGCGCATATCGGTCGCGCCGCACGCCAGGTAGATGCGCACATTGCCCGGAATGCCGATCACGACAACGCCGCCAAAACCCGGCGCAACGCCGCTTCGCCGACATCGCCGGTGATCCGCAGCCGCACGCCGGTCGGCAGCTCCACCTCGATCACGCCGATGGCAACGGGGGCCCGCTCCGCCGCTTGAGGAGCGACAGCTGGTTCAGGCAACGCCGCATCGGCAACGACCGAGACCGGCACGAACCCCGTCAGCTCACCCGACCGGAACTGCTTGCGCCACGTCGACAGCTGACCGGTGCTGATACCGTGCATCCGGCACGTCAGGCTCGGCGACGACCCCGGCGCCACACTCTGCGCCAGAACCCGCAGCTTCTCCTCGGTACTCCAGCGCCGCCGCCGCTCCGGCCCGCTCAAAACCTCGCCGTGCAACTCCGAAGCGCTCGTATGAGCACTTCGAAGCGCCTCCTTGCCGATCACCGTCACGTCATCCATGCGTCCACCACTCAAGCCGAGCGGCAAGCATGCCCATCAATAACGCCCTGGGAAGGCGGGGCTGCGCTGACGCTTACCGGCGCCGATGACGCGGGCCTGGAGGAGGTCAAGCTTTCCGCGGCCATACATCTGGCGTTTGACGAGTTTGAGCTTGGTGATCTGGCCTTCGGTTTGGCCATTGGACCAGTGAGCTGGTCCCAGGAAAGTGGACATGTCGTTAAGCTCGGGTTTTGCTCTCTGCCAACGGAGAGAGGACAGCAGGACCATGAGCAAGTCGACACGACGGAATCACAGCGCCGCGTTCAAGGCCAAGGTGGCGCTGGAGGCGCTTCGGGGGGAGCAGACGGTGCCGGAGATCGCGGCGAAGCACGGCGTTCATCACACGCTGTAAACGGCGAAGTGATTTTCCCCAGAAGTGGCGACTTAAAAATCCCCAGATGGTTTGTTTGGTTAATTGATTGGGTGGGTGTCGGCGGGCCTCACTTTCGGCGGTCTTCCACGTTTTCGGATGGCTTGGAGCGGAGCGGTGTCGGGTCTTCGCCGGACGTTTTCCGGGATGAGGTCGGCATGCTGGCGTAGCCTGTAGCTGGCGCCCTCGATCTGTACGACGATGGCGTGGTGGAGAAGGCGATCGAGGAGCGCCGTGGCGACGACGGTGTCGCCGAAGACGTCGCCCCACTCGGCGAAGCCGCGGTTCGAGGTGAGGACCATGGCGCCCTTTTCGTATCGGGCGTTGACGAGCTGGAAGAAGAGGTTGCCGCCGCCGGGCACGACGGGCAGGTAGCCGATCTCATCGACGATGAGGAGTTGGGGGCGGCAGAGGAAGCGCAAGCGTTCCCGCAAGGTGCCTTCGCGTTCGGCCTTGGCCAGGGAAGCGATGAGGTCGGCCAGGGTGATGAAGTAGACGGAGCGTCCCGCCTTGACGGCCTCGACGCCCAGGGCCGTGGCGAGGTGGGTCTTGCCACATCCGGGTTGGCCCAGGAGATGGAGGACTTCGTGCCGGTCGATGAAGTCCAGTTGGGCCAGGGCCAGGATGCGATCCCTGTCGAGGGAAGGCTGGAAGGCGAAGTCGAAGCCCGCCAACGTCTTGACGGTGAGCAGACGGCCCATCTGGAGGGCTGCCTTGACACGGCGTGCTTCTCGCAGCGCCAGTTCCTCGCCGAGCAGGGCGTCGATGGCCTCCAGGGTGGTGAGGGTGCCGCGCTCGGCCTGGCGCAGGACGTGGTCCAGCGTTTCCAGGGCGCGCGGCATCTTCAGGCCCACCAAGTGGCGGCGAATGCTGTCGAGGGTGGCGCTCATGGCGTGACCTCGCGCTGGGCGAGGTGGCGGCCGATGGCGTCGTAAATCGCCAGGTCGCGCGGCGTGACGATCTCGCCGGGCCGCCGTAATGGTGGCGCCTGGGGAGCACTTTGCCGGGGTGTCGTGCTGTTGACGGGTGGCGGTAGGACGCGGTGCCCGGCGATCAGGTGTCGGCGCCCACGCCCTTCCAGCACAGGGTGGACGGCGATCCGGCGGCCTTCCTCCAGGATGAGGACCTGGTCGGCGGTGAGGTGCACTTCGACGGCGCGGCGCCGGGTGCTGTCGGGGACGGAATAGAGGTTGCCGCCGACGGACGCCATGCCGTCCTTGGTGATGCGGCGTTCCAGGGACAGCACGGTGGCATAGGGGATTGCGGGGACGGGCTTGAGGTGGGACCGTTCCTCGGCGTAGTGCTCGACGACGATGCGCAGGGTGGTGGCGTGGCGGCGGATATTGGCGACCTGGTCCAGCCATTGGCGCAGTTGGCCGTTCAGGTCGTCGAGGTTGCGGAAGGTACGTCCCAGGAAGAAGTCCTGGCGGATGTAGCGGAAGGGCCGCTCGACTTTGCCCTTGGTCTTAGCGCGATAGGGTTTGCAGGCCTTAGGCAGGAAGCCGTAATGGGTGGCTAGGTCCAGCAGGCGGGCATTGTAGACGATGCCGCCATCGGCGCCGTCATCCCCCGCCGCTTCGCCCAGCACGGCGGCCTTCATGCGGTCGTAGAGGATGCGGGCGGGCACGCCGCCCAGGGCCTCGAAGGCGGCGATATGGCACCTCAGCACGGTGGCCAAGTCCTGGCGGGCGACGAAGCGCGCCCAGAGCATGCGGCTGTGGCCCAGCACCAGGGAGAACAGCCACACCACCCGTTCCACGCCGGGCTCGTCGGTGAATCTGGCCTTGAAGTGGGCGAAGTCCACCTGGGCCTGATGCCCCGGCGGCGTCTCGAACCGCTGCTCATAGCCCTTGGCCGCCGCCGGGCGCACGGTGCGCAGGTAATCCTTTACCACCGTGTAGCCGCCGGGATAGCCCAGGGCTTGGATCTCCCGCAGCAGACGGCGGGCGCTCAGCCCGGGTACCGCGATTACCCGCTGGCGCAGGTAGGCTTCATAGGGCCCGACCACCGTGGGCTTGGGCGCCCGGGGCGTATAGCGGGGCGGCTCCAGCCCCTGGGCGATGTAGCGACGGACGGTCTTACGGTCCAGGCCGGTCTGCCGGGCGATGGCGGAGACGGTCAGCCCTTCACGGGCGAGTTCCAGGATCATGACAAGTTCCCCAAGTGTGACCACCAGTCCCCTCCCTCGCGCCTGCGAGGACAGTCTGGGTGACCAGTGGCCGCGAGGTCCCGGGGGGCATGCCCCCCGGGACCTGGCCGGTCAGCGAAACTGGGGAAAATTCGGGCGCCACTTGGAGTGCGCCCCTTGGGGTGGACACAGCGGGTATAAAAGATTGACGGTGATGTCGGGCCTTGCAGGAGTGGGGTCATGGCGAAGCACCGAGTTTACAGCATCGCGTTCAAACGCCAGGTAGTTGCCGAGTGAGCTGGCCCCCCTTGGCTGGACAGGTTTGACCGTTCGTTAAGCTCGGATTGCGCACTGCTGGTTACTCAAGCTGCCACAGCCAGTGTGGACGGGGCGAGCCCCGTCCACACTGGGCGGCGGAAATAGACCTCATCGGGGGTCTGATAAGCCAGCCCCTGATGCGGTCGTTGGGTGTTGTAGGCGGCCAGCCAGGTACCGATACCGGCTCGGGCCGCCGACCCGGTGTCATAGGCTCGCAGATAGACGTCCTCGTATTTCAGGCTGCGCCAAAGCCGCTCAACAAAGACGTTGTCGATGCACCGCCCCTTACCATCCATGCTGATCTTCACGCCCGCGCCGGTCAGCACGCCGGTGAAGCCCGTGCTGGTGAATTGGCTGCCCTGGTCGCTGTTGAATATCTCCGGCTTCCCATAGCGGCCCAGGGCTTCCTCCAGCGCCTCGATGCAGAAGTCCACCTCCATCGTGTTCGACAGCCGCCAAGACAGGACCTTACGGCTGAACCAGTCCATGATCACCACCAGATACAGGAACCCCCGCGGCATGGGGATGAACGTGATATCGGTGGCCCACACCTGGTTCGGCCGGTCGATCACCAGGTCCCGCAGCAGGTAGGGATACAGCTTGTGCGCCGGGTGCCGCTTACTGGTGTTCGGCTTCTGCCAGATCACCTGCAAGCCCATCACCCCCATCACCGCCGCACCCGCTTCCGGTTGACGGCATGACCCGCCCGGCGCAGCACCGCCGTCATTCGCCGTGAACCATAGCAGGGGGTCTCCAGGAACTGCCGGTCGATCAGCTCCATCAGCGCCAGATCCGACGCATTGTCGTTGACCGGCCTGTAATAAAAGCTGGACCGGTTGAGACCGATCAGCGCGCATTGCCGCGCCACCGACAGGGCGGGGTGCCCGGGACGGATCATCGCCCGCTTCTCCGCCCGGCTCATTTGCCGAGCGCGCGAGACAAAAAATCAATCTGCACCTTCTGCTGGCCGATCTGCTTGTACAACTCGTCCGTCAGCCCTTCCGCCTCCTTGGTCGAACGCTCCGTCCCCCGCTCGAACACCGAGGACGCTCCGGCCGTCAGCGCCCGCTTCCATTCGTTCACCAGCGTGTGATGAACGCCGTGCTTCGCCGCGATCTCCGGCACCGTCTGCTCCCCCCGAAGCGCCTCCAGCGCCACCTTGGCCTTGAACGCGGCGCTGTGATTCCGTCGTGTCGACTTGCTCATGGTCCTGCTGTCCTCTCTCCGTTGGCAGAGAGCAAAACCCGAGCTTAACGACATGTCCACTTTCCTGGGACCAGCTCAGTTGAAGCAGACTGATCAAGGCGCGATCGTCAAACCACCTGTGGACGGGGCGGGCCATACGTTGACGTGGTCCAGCGGACAGGGCGCCGCCATGTCGCTCACCGTCGTCTTCACCGGCTTGCCCCGGATCACGCCCCGCAAACCCATGCCCCGCATCAGCCGGGCGACCGTGCAGCGCGCGACGGCGTGGCCTTCCCGCTTGAACTGGTGCCAGACCTTGCGCACGCCATAGACGGCGAAGTTCTCGTCGAACACCCGCCGTATCGCGACCTTCAACCGCGCGTCCCGCCTGGCCCGCGCCGGCAGGCGGTCCGGGTTGGAACGCCGCGACGCATGCCGGTGATAGGTGGATGGCGCGATCGGCAGCACCTTGCAGATCGGCTCGACGCCATAAACGTCCCGGTGATCAGCGATGAACCGGATCATGGCTTGAACCGGCGGTCGAGCTCCGCCTGGGCAAAATACGCCGATGCCTTGCGTAGAATCTCATTGGCCTGCCGCAGCTCCCGGTTCTCCCGCTCCAGGGCCTTCAGCCGCTCGCGCATCTCGGCGCTCATGCCGTCTGGTGCCGTGACAGCTCCGGCAGACTGCCGCAGCCATCGACGAAGCGTCTCCGGCGTGCAGCCGATCTTGCCGGCGATCGACACGATCGCTGCCCATTCCGATGCGTAGTCGCCCCGATGGTCCTGTACCATACGGACCGCACGTTCCCGCAGCTCAGGCGAAAACGACTTCTGTTTGCGATGCTCGTCCATAGCTCCATCCTCTCATATGGGTAGAGCCTCCGGCAAACTCGGGGCGGTTCAGTTCACCCTCAAAATACCTGTCTGATTCCGGGCCGGACTCTCAGGAACTTAGGTGCACTCGCCGCTTGGATATGCTAATAAATGCGCAGAATCGGAAGTGGATGGTGCAAACATGGCTCCGTTAAAAGTCCCCTCGAGTAAACTCGCAAACCTAGATAAATCTGATTTGACCAAACGTATTGGAGCCGAGGAACGGGCTGCTCTAGCGGCATCTCTCCAAGAGTTTGAGACAACTAACAAGCTCGTAAAGGAGCTTGTGGCGAGGCTTGCTTCTGTTAAGGCGGACATCTCGCTTTATAAACGTCAATGTTCTGAGTTGGAATTTGAGATAAATAGGCTTATGTAGTGGCGGCTTGTCCCTGAGGCTCTTGAGCATCAATATCTGGCGCTTGGAGTGGCGTGGCATGATAGAACATATGGCGGACAGATAAGTGCCGAGAGGTCCCGCCACACTCGACTTTCCCCGCTCTATCCCGGAGTTTCAGCATCGGTTCGCCGACGAGGCGGCGTGCACGGCCTGGTTAGTGGCGGCGCAGTGGCTGGACGGGTTCTGTTGTCCTGGCTGCGTGCGCGGTCGGGCGTGGAGACTGAGCACCAATGCCTGGACCTATAAGTGCCGCCAATGTCAATGACAAACTTCGGTTGCGGCAGGGATGGTAATGCACGGTTCCAAATTGCCGCTGTCCATGTGGTTCTGGGCGGCCTATCCGTGGCCACGCACACCAGCGGCCGTCGGCCCAGCAGATAGGCCGGCAACTGGGGCTGGGATCTCGCAAGAGCGCCTGGTTGCTGTTGCGCCAAGCTGCGCCTGGCTATGGTCGATCCCGGCCAGGCCTTGCTGTTCGGCATGGTCAAGGAGGCCGCCGAGACCCAAATCCCCCACCGGGACCAAGGATGATCCGCCGGCCGGCGGCGAGGTAATCGACAAGGCACTGGCTCGTCTGCGCTTGTCACATCAAGTCCACCACGTACAACATATTGATATCACCGAAAACTCAGGGTTAAGCTGCTCGTGGTATTATCTTTTGAGGCTTTCGTTGAATTAGAAAGGTAAAGAGGAAAAATGCTACCAGATATCGACTCTATTTTGGCCGAAATGACACTTTCAGATCAATATAGCGCTAATTTGCGAGTGGTTGAACTGGCAACCGCCATTTCTCAGCATACTTCCATTCTTGTAGAGGAACGGACAAAGCGTGATGAGTTGTCGACGCGTCTTGAATTTGCTCGCTCCCGTGTTGGCGGCTCAACAGGCGCCGAATCCCAGCACTTAGTAGTCGGTTTTGGAGATGGCGCCGAAAGCGAAACTCAGTTTTTATCTGTAAATTCCGATGAATCTTCTAATAATTCTATGGTTGGAAACTTAGAAGATAAAATTCGAGACGATCTGGCTGCAGTGTGTTACATTGAGGAGATTTCTGGTCGAGCATTGAACGATCATTCTGAGTCCGAGATCATAATTTCAGGATCAGAGGATATTGTTATTAGGGGCTGGGCGTATTCGGAACAGAAGATGGAATCATTTGAGCTCATTGGTGTTCGACTGGTCGGGGAGGCCTCGGTACTCACCCGTATGGCTACTCCCTCTGAGCGTGCAGATGTAGCTTCTCATTTTCATTCATCATCTCTCCTTATGACGGGATTTTTCTTTTGTATAGACCGCACAGAAATGTCGGAATCCCGGTACGACCTTGAAATATTTGGTAAAGTACGCGACCAGGTCGGAAAGACAACGCATATAACACGCATCACTAGACGAGAAGGTTGAAATGTTGCTGTATTATATTAAAAAACCTGCGGGGTGAAATATGTCACGTTTTACAGTAATCACAGGCGGCGCTGGTTTCATTGGCACGGCGCTTTCTCACCAACTTAGTCTAAGGTCAAAAAATATTGTCGCAATCGATAGTATGCATCCACAGGTCCACCGTTCTTCACAACGGCCAAAGGATTTACACCCATCAGTCGAACTAGTTGTGATGGATATTAGAGATCGCAACGCCTGGCGAGATGTTTTTGCTCGATATGAAATCGGCACGTTGATTCATTTGGCTGCAGAAACGGGCACTGGACAATCTCTTGGAGAGAGTGCTAGGCACGCTGGTGTCAATGTGTTTGGAACCACTGTAATGCTAGATGCACTCTCAGATGCATCAATTATTCCTGATCATATAATTTTGGCTTCCAGTAGAGCGGTGTATGGGGAGGGAGCTTGGCGGTCCAATGCCGGTGTAATGTTCTATCCAGAATCTGCGCTCTCACGATCAGTTATCAAAAGGGCATTGGGATGTCATTGACGAACATGGCCTTAGAGCTGAGCCTGTTCCTCACAGAGCGGGACATGTATTTCCTAACCCAGCGAGTATCTACGGAGCTACTAAGTTAGCTCAAGAGCACATCCTGCAAGCATGGAGTGCCGCAAAGAACGTTCCGCTCTCGATATTTCGTCTACAGAACGTCTACGGACCTGGACAATCACCAATCAACCCATACACTGGTATCATCACTTTTTTCCACCAAATCGCTGCAAAGGGCAACGTCATCGAGGTTTACGAAGATGGAATGATCGGACGCGATTTCATCTTCATTGGGGACGTAGTCAAAGCCATCGAAGCAGCATACGTGAAACCCGCCGTTGGAAGAAGATGCATTGACGTTGGCACTGGCGTCGCGAATTCGATAGTATACGCCGCGAAATCTATCTCGTCCCTCTATGGAGCCCCAGAACCTGTAATTACCGGTAAATTTCGTGACGGCGACGTTCGGTGGGCTGTCGCAGATGTAAGTGCGCTGCAAGAGGGGCTGGGTATTACCGCTTCGGTTGGCTTTGAGAGCGGCATGTCCATGGTGCGTGAGTGGTTGACTGAAGAGAAAGTGATTTGATCATGGAACAGATTCATAGTACTGATATTGCGACGAGTGGTGTAGAAAACGACTTGAGTTCTACAATTGGTTTCTTTATCTGGATTGAAGAATCTCCGCGAGATTGGATTGAGTGCGTAAGGTCAATTTCGGGAAGCGGGTCAACGGGTGTCATTTTTATTGCTTTTGCACACAATACTGACCGTGAATTTCTGCTATCCCATTTTGGAAGCTTAAAGGATGTTAAGCTAATTCCACCCGAAAGCTTCAATGTAGGACTTTCCGAGATTTGGGATATGGATTTGCTTGGCGTTGCTTTCTTACTGTCACCCACTGTGCTACCAAATTCGTTTTTGACGAACGCTGCTTATTGGATCAAGAATGATCCGAGGGTGGCAAGTGTGTCGTTTCTTTCAAACGCTGGCGGATTTTTGAGTTTTCCCTATAGAAATACCCCTCACCCACTCGCGCCGGATGGTTACGATCAAACCACTTTGACGTATCATCTGCGCGCTCGTCACTCTATCGGCCAGCGAAGAGGAGTTCCCATCCCCGTTGCACAAGGTCCGGTTGTTGTTTTGTCCACAAATGCCTGGAATCTATGTTCCGAGGATGGAGATAGCTCCGGTAGGGACGTAGAATTTCTATTGGAGGATATTTCATTAAGATCGGGAAGACGCGGATTAGTAAACTATTTAGATCCCTATACATTTGTGTTCCGAGTATGGCCGCCGAACTTTATGGTAAGAGAAAATGAGCGTATGACTGTGCGGCGCGATGCGCTTAATCGCAGGCATCCATTTTATCCCATTTGTTATGACATTGAGATGCAGCGCAGTGATTCGGTTCTTGCTCAGGCTCTAGATGTTGCCAGGGCCCAAACTAATGGTCTTCGAATCCTCATAGATGGGTCGGCGCTTGGGCCAAAGGAGATGGGCACGCAACTTGTTATTTTGCAGCTCTGCAAAGAGCTTTGTACGCTACCAGTTGTTCAACGTCTCTTTCTTGCTGTCCCACAACCTGACCGGTTGCCGTCTTATGCGCAGGAACTGAGGAATCTCGATAAGCTGATTTTAGTCAAAAGCAATGGATTGGAATTTCCTGACGCTGACTATGTTGATATTATTCACCGCCCATATCAACCTAGCGAACCAATTCCTTGGCAAAGATGGTCCTCTATTTCAAAAAGGATTGTAATAACCATTCAGGATTTAATTGCCTATCGGAATGCGTCTTACTTCCCAAATTGGCAGAAATGGGACGATTACCGATCGAATTTTCGCCTTCAGGCTTCACGAGCTGATGCCATTTTTAGCATTAGTAACGATGTAGTATCCGTAATACAAGAAGAGAGAATGCCAATAGAAAGAGATCGTATTTTTGTTGTTGAGAATGGTGGAGATGCTCGTTCCCCAGATCAGCCGGTTCGTGTTCCACGGGTAATTGCTGAGCGTGGCTGGACCGGGCGGCGGTTTCTCGTCGCAATAGGAGCTACTTATGCTCATAAGAACAGGGATTTTACGATAAGGGTTTGGGCTGAACTTCGTCGAATGGGGTTTGATATTGGCTTAGTTTTGGTAGGAGCAACAGTGCCATTTGGTTCATCGAGGGTTGAAGAGGCACTGATCTCAAGTAAAACGCCTTGTGATAGTTTAATTGTTCTTCCAGAAGTTGAATCCCTTGAACGAAATTGGCTTCTTAAGCACGCATCTTTGGCGATGTACTTGACATCAGCCGAAGGGTTTGGACAAGGGCCATTTGAGGCAGCTTGTATGGGGGTTCCGACGTTGTTTGTATCTTTTGGACCTCTTCGTGAATTACTACCAGACACGGTGACTTGCGGGTCCTTTCGAGTTGACGAACTCGCCGCGCAGGCGGTAACTCTGCTGACTTCACGTGACGCGGCACAAAAAAGCATTGCGACGATAATGAAGTCAGTGGAGCGTCTGTCTTGGAAGGCTACCGCGAAAAAGACGGTGGACGCCTATTTTGAGGTCCTTGACATGCCAGCCCGCGCTGGATGGCGTTAGTTGTTACCTGAACGGGAGTGTGCACAATGAAGCCTAAAGTTCTACACGTTATCACAGTATACAATGGCAGGAGTTTTGTCCCCAGGGCAATAGAGAGCGCTGTGTCGATGGATAAAACTGCTGCGTCAGTAGATGTTCTTGTACTTGACGACGCGAGTCCAGAGGCCGGATGGAGCGAGGAATTGAAGGCCTTTTGTGATAACGTCGGTGCTTTGTATTATCTTGCTCCGAGGAATCTCGGAATTCCGAGGAATGTTTCTCTCGGTCTTATGGTGGCTGTTCGAGGGAATTATGATTTTGTTACAATTAATAATTCTGATGTAATATTCCCTCGCAATTTGATTACGTGTATGGTTGAGGCTTGTAGACAGGACAATGTTGGGTCTGTGACCGCTTGGTCGAATAATGTTTCGATTTATAGCTTGCCGAACGTTGATCCAGATCGGTATCTTGCAAACGCGGATACCGTAAACTTTGTTTCAGATGCGCTGTCCAGAAAGTACGGTGGGCAAGTTCTGGATGTTCCGGCTGGGATTTCGTTCTGTATAATGATGCCCGTTGACGTCGTAAGAGATGTTGGCGTTATGGATCCAATTTTTGGTCGTGGCTATTGTGAGGAGACGGATTGGAGCCTGAGAAGCTTAAAAAAAGGCTATAGAGTAACGTTAAGTACTGGTGTGTTTGTTTATCATCGTGGAAGAGGTTCAAATCTTGCTGCGGGGCTTGTGAGTGGAGCGCATACCACAGTACCAGAGAATGAAGATATAATTGATCTACGATATCCTGATTTTCGGAAGAATGTTGAGGCGTTTATCCGCTCTGGTGTAATGAATGATCTGAAGGAAAAAGCTGTTGATATTATATTGGAACAAGCGGCTTCTAAATTTGGATATGAAATAGTGTGTGGCTGGAAGGCGGATGGTACGGCTTCGGAATGTGGGCGGCTGAAGGCTTCCATTCTAAATCAAAATCTCTCCTGTCAGTTAGTTTACAGCGCATTCGGTTTTGAGCAGAAATGGCCATTAAAGTCCTTTGGCGATCTACGTCACGTTGTGCGTAGATTCGGAACCGAAGGCTTAGTTAGCTGTGAATTCGATCTAACGGATTCGGATTACGTTGGGCTGGGCGCGTCTACTTTGGACAAATTGTCACACTGGGATTGGTATCCACCGTCGGCTGTTTAGCCCCGGATTGGACTTGCTCTGGGTGCCGTTCCGCGCGGGTCTCCTGACATCAGCGACACAGGACGAACCGATTTTATCAGAAACTCACCCTCAAGCGGGGCTCTTCGAGGTGTGGACCTGCCGGCAACCGGTGACAAGTCGGGTACTCTTCTCTCCATGGCGGGCGTGAACTCAATTGATCCGTGGTGAACTGTTTCTGCGCTAGAATCATACACGATTTCAGCGATTTAACCTCACACTTGGCACTCCAGCCTTACCTACTCTAGTTAGCCAAGCAAAAGATATGGATCCGAAATGGGAACTTTAGGGATTTACTCATTCCCAAGATCTGGAAGTAACTGGCTTCGCAAGATCGTTCACGAAATGCTTAGGTTGGCCGGAGGGGCAGGAGATTTTGACGTCAGAGTTGATGCTCCTGACATTCATACCGAATCGTACAACGATCGAAGAATTTTTCGTATCAATGATGAAGACTGGTCGCTCTACAAGTCACATGGGAAGAGTCCAGTTTACGCCATTAAGGGGGAAGACATAAATACAGATATTTATATTTATATTTTACGCCATCCCCTGGACGTGTTTTTGTCTCATTTGAACTACGCTTACATCGAGAAATCTGGATTCCAAGATAGAATGTACATCGATATCGATACCGTTCAGAATCTTAAAAGAAGCAGAAATCTCAAGTATTTCTTCTCTTCGTTCATGCTTCATGGAACTATAGATCCAACCTTTGTGGAGGCTGGTAGTTGGTTTGAATCTGCTGAAAATTGGACCGATCTGTCTAATAAACACGATAATGTTTTTTTAATAAGGTATGAAGATTTGTGTCGTAATCCCTTGGTCGCGCTTTCAACTTTAAAGCGGTGCCTCCCCTGGTCTTCAGATGACATTGTAACATCTTCTCTTTTTGCCGCCAATGCATCGAGTCCTAAAGATGGCAAATTTAATTGGCAACAGCGCCCAGGCTACTTTGAGAAAATGCTGCCCAAGGAGATGCAGTCTGAATTTTTTTCAGTACATGGGGAGCGCGCTATGAGGCATGGGTACGGCCCGACGATCGTAATATGAAGAGGCCATACTACTTATACCAACGAGCGTTAATTACGACCCATGTGCCCAGCGTCGAAGTCCAATGGACATGATGCGGTAAGGCTGTTCGACGAGTTTGTTCCATGCGTGGCAGCAGTGGTCGACGATGTCGTCATAGTGTAAGCGTCCGGCCTTGGCCGTGTTGCGCCTTTGACGATGGCTGCGGAAGCTTGGCCGTCGAGATTCCTTCTGGAGGGGTCCAGAAAGAGGGAACGTGGCGGGGGCGACACTGCTGGCGCGTCGGCGGCGCTGAACGACGGAAGAGAAGGCGGCGTTGCTGGCCGAAGTTGACGCGGCGGGCGGCAAAGTGCCGGTGGTGGCGGAGCGATACGGCCTTCCCCGCAGCCTGATCTACAACTGGCGGGCGGCGCAGAAGGCAGCGGCGGTGTTTCGGTCTGAGGCGCCGGTGGAGTTCCTGGCGTTGGGGACTGTCGCGGACGCAGAGAGCCCGCCGCCTGAAGCGGAGGCGGTGGTTCCTTGGGAACGGAGTCGTTCGGGCCTGATCGAGGTCGAGCTTCCCAGCGGCGTGCGGCTGCGGGTGGACACGTCCGTCAACGAGAAGGCGCTGTCGCGGGTGGTGCGGGCCTTGAAGGCAGCACTTTGATCAGCGTGGCGCCCGGCACCAAGGTCCACCTGGCCTGCCGTCCGGTTGACCTGCGCAACGGCTTCGACGGCCTGGCGGCCAAGGTGCAGCAGGTGCTGAGGGCCGACCCGTTCAGCGGCCATCTGTTCCTGCTCCGGGGCAAGCGGGGCGACTACCTGAAGGCACTGTACTGGGACGGCTCTGGCTTGTGCCTGTTAGCCAAGCGACTGGAGAAGGGCCGCTTTGTGTGGCCGCCTATCGTGGACGGCGGGCTGGTGCTGAGCCCGGCGCAACTGGCACTGCTGATCGAAGGCATCGACTGGCGGCGCACCGTGGTGCCGGAGGCGACGGTGGCGCCCAGCTTGCTGTGAGGCCTTGATTCCGCTTGGATTCTGGTAGGTTGGGCGGGCGTTTGGTAAGATGGGCCATGTCACTCGACACTGCCGATCTTCCGTCCGACCCGGACGCGCTGCGCGCCTTCGCCCTGGCCTGCCAGGCGGAGTTGCGGGCCGCCAAGGCCGCCGTCCGGCTGACGCGGCTGGAGATCGAGAAGCTGAAGAGTAAGCGGTGCGTGTGCCCCACCGGCGTAACGGTTGACGGCTCAGTTTGCGCCGCAGCAGCGCTTGTATTTCTTGCCTGATCCGCAGGGGCATGGGTCGTTGCGGCCGACCTTGGTCTGGCGGCTGGGCGCTGGCTTTGCGGGTGGGCGTGCGGCCCTGATCTTGGCGATCTTGTGCAGGACGAGGATGGCGCGGGGGATTTGTCCGGCGGCCTCATCGAGGCGTTCGTCGATGTCCTCGGCGGGGACGAAGGCGCCGTCGTCGAGGTCGATGAAGCCGACGAAGGGGGTGATGACCGCCTCCAGCCGTTCATCCCCAGCAAAGGCGGTCCAGCCTTCGGGCGCCATGGCCATGGCCCGCCAGAAACCGGAGACCCATTCCCGGACGGCCTGGTGGGTGGGCTTTTCGCCAGCGTCCAGGAAGGCCGGGCGATAGTCGCAGACCCGCTCCGTTTCCAGCCGTTCAAGGCCGGCGTCGATTTCGCTCAGGAGGCTGTTGTAACGGGTCATCAGCGTGCCGAGCACCGCATGGAGGTCGGCGTCGTTGTCGAAGACCGGCTCCTCATCGCCCCAGAGGGCGGCGATCCAACGGCTGGGCGGGATCAGGTCGGGCGCCACCACGACGCCGGTCAGATAGCCCTCCAGCGCCAGCGGCGACAGCGCGCTTTTCGGTGCCGCCGGCGAGGCGAGGAGGCTCAGCCAGGCGGTGGATGAGGAGGCGATGGTCATGCCGCGGCCCTCACCGCAGTGGCCTGCGCCTCGGCCCAGGCCCACGGCGTGAGTTCGGCCAGCCGCGCGTTGGGCCATCCGTCGACCAGCCGGGTCAGCACGTCGGCCAGATAGGGCTCCGGGTTCACGCCCTGCAGCTTGCAGGTTTCGATCAGCGAGGCGATCACCGCCCAGTTCTCCGCTCCCCGGTCGTGACCGGCGAAGAGCGCGTTCTTGCGAGTGAGGACCAAGGGCCTGATGCTCCGTTCCACCGTGTTGGAATCAATTTCTATCCGCCCGTCGTCCAGGAAGCGGACGAGCCCGGTCCATTGGTTGAGCGCGTAGCGGATCGCCTCGGCCGTCGTCGATTTGGCGGACACACGGCCGAGCTGCTGCTCCAGCCATCGCTTGAGGTCCTCGACCAGCGGCCGGCTCCGGGCCTGGCGGGCGGACCGCCGGTCCGCTGCCGGGCTGCCCCGTATCTCCGCTTCGATGGCATAAAGCCGGGCGATCCGCTGCAACGCCTCCTCGGCGATGGGTGCCGGTCCCGTCTTGGTGACGTCGAAGAAGTCCCGCCGCAGATGCGCCCAGCAATGCGCGATCCCGATGCCGGCGCGGCCCGCCACCGTCTTGTAGACGGTATAGCCGTCGGTCTGGATGATGCCGGTGAACCCATCGAGCACGCCGGCGGCATGCTTGGCGCTCCGGCCGAGGGCGTAGTGATAGACCACCGCCGGCGGATCGCCGCCCCGCCAGGGCCGGTCATCCCGCGCCAGCGCCCAGAAGTAGCCGCTCTTGGTCCGGCCCCGGCCCGGATCGAGCACCGGCGCCTTGGTCTCGTCAACGAACAGCTTGCCGGAGCGCAACAGGTCGGCGCGCATCAGCCGCCATACCGGCGTCAACTCGGCGGCGGCATAACCCACCCAGAAGGCCAGCGTCGAGCGATCAATCACGATGCCCTGCCGGGCGAAGCCCTGGGCCTGCCGGTAGAGCGGAACGTGATCGGCGTATTTGGCGACCAGCACGGCCGCCACCAGCCGCTCGGTCGGCAAGCCGCCCTCGATCAGCCGGGCAGGTGCCGGGGCTTGGACCACGGCGCCTGAACAGGCGCGGCAGCCATAACGGGGCCGGCGGGTCACGATCACCTGGTAGCGCGCCGGCACGATATCCAACCGCTCCGACCGATCCTCGCCGATCACATGCATGGTCCCCTGGCAGCAGGGGCAGGCCGTGTTCTCTGGCGCCACCACCACCTCGACGCGCGGCAGGTGCGGCGGCAGCACCCCGCGTGCCTTGCGGCGCTCACCGGTTCGCCGCCGCTTCAGCGCGGGATCATCCTTCTCCGCCACGGCCTCGGTCTCAGCCCGGGCCTGCTCGACGTCCTCCAGCGCCAAGTTGAGCTGGTCGGCATCCAGCCGTTCCGACCGCGAGCCGAACTGCATGCGCTGCAGTTGGTGGATGAGGTGGCGTAACCGGTCGTTCAGGTCCTCAACCCGCCGGCGCTCCGCCCGCTCAGCCTCCAATGTCTCCGCCAGCGCCAGAACCTGGGCGCGTAAGGCCTCGACATCGGCCGGAAGGGTGTCGGGATCGATCCGCATGGCAGGAGCATTTATAGCACGGAATCAGCCACTTGGCATCATATGCCCAACGGTCGGGCTATCCCGCAACCTTCGGGCGCCCCTGTCGCGGGACATGCAGCCGGCTCCAGTCCAGCCCGGCCAACAGTGCCTCCATCTGGGCGCCCGACAGCCGCATCACCCCGTCGGTGATCGGCGGCCAGCGGAAGCTGTCGGCCTCCAGACGCTTCCACACCAACACCAGCCCGGTGCCATCCCAGACCAGCAGCTTCAGCCTGTCCGCGCGCTTGGAGCGGAACACGAAGACCGTCCCTGAGAACGGGTCCTGCGCCAGCACCTCCTGCACCAGCGCCGCCAGGCCGTCGGCACCGCGCCGGAAGTCCACCGGCCGCGTCGCCACCAGAACCCGGATGCCGGACGGGGGGATGATCATCCCAGCCGCTTCAGCGTGCGCAGCACCCGCGCCAGCAGGGCCGGGTCGGTATCGCCGCCCACGCGGATCACGGCGCCCGCATAGGTGATCTCGATGCCCGGACCCCTTGGTGCCGCCATCCCTTCCGCGACCACGGGCGCGAACGTGATGCCAGCCGCCTTCTCCCCGCCGCGAAGTTCCCGGCGCCACGCATACAACTGGTTCCGATGCATTCCGTGACGCCGCGCGACAGTGCTCGCCACCGCGTCCGGCTCCAAACTCTCCGCCACGATCCGCGCCTTCTCCTCCGCACTCGAGCGACGCCGACGCTCAGGCCCGTCCAGCACATCCGCCGAATACGGCGTGGGCTCATTGATTGGCAAATTAATGGGCAAACGATCCAACCGGGCCTCCTTCGACAGGCCCGATCATCGCACGTCATGGGATATCGGACGACGTGGGGGTAAAACGGCGCTTACCGAGGACGTGACGGAAGTGCTGGACTATGTGCCTGGCCGCTTCCAGGTGCTGCGCCATGTCCGGCCCAAGTACGCCTGCCAGCGGTGTGACCACATCAGCCAGGCGGCGGCGCCGAACCTGCCCATCCCCCGTGGACGGCCCAGCCCGGCGCTGTTGGCCCACGTGCTGGTGGCCAAGTATGGCGACCACCTGCCACTGTATCGACAGAGCGCCATCTACGCCCGCGATGGCGTCGACCTGGACCGCTCCACCCTGGCCGACTGGGTTGGCCAGGCCGCCTGGCTGCTGGCGCCCGTCGTCGACGGCATCCGCGCCCATGTCTTCGCCGCCGACAAGATCCACGGTGACGACACGCCCGTCCCGGTGCTGGCGCCGGGTAACGGCAAGACCAGGACCGGGCGGCTCTGGGTTTATGTCCGGGACGACCGGCCCTTCCAGGGAACGGCCCCTCCGGCCGCCGCCTACTTCTACAGCCCCGACCGCAAGGGCGAGCGGCCGCGTGACCACCTGAAGGGCTACACCGGCTTCCTGCAGGCCGACGGCTATGCCGGGTTCGAGGAGTTGTACGAGCCCGGCCGGACCAAGCCCGGGCCAATCATCGAGGTCGCTTGCTGGGCCCACAGCCGCCGCAAGGTGTTCGACGTGTGGCAGGCCACGAAGTCGCCGGTGGCCAAGGAGGCGTTGGACCGCATCGCTGTCGTCTACGCCATCGAGGCTGCAGCCCGGGGCAAGCCCGCCGAGGAGCGGCGTGCCCTGCGCGTTCGCACCAGACCGCTGCTGGATGAGTTCTTCACCTGGGCTCAATCCGCCGCCACCCGGCTGTCCGGCAAGTCGGCCCTGGCCGAAGCCTTCCGCTACATCCTTAAGCGCCGGGCGGCCCTGACCCGCTTCCTCGACGACGGTCGTCTGGAGGCCGACAACAATCGCGCCGAAAACAGCCTGCGTGCCATCGCCCTGGGCCGGAAAAACTGGACCTTCGCGGGTAGCGACACCGGGGGGGAGCGCGCGGCCAGCCTCTACACCCTGATCGAGACCGCCAAGCTCAACGGCCTCGATCCGGAGGCCTATCTTCGTGACGCGCTGGCCAGGATCGCCGATGGCCACCCGATCAACCGCATCACCGAACTGATGCCCTGGGTGGCGGCTGTCACGCCCCCATCATAACGGACCAGGCCGGACGCTTACTCAAGGGTCGCAGCGGCGATCGCATCAACGCAATCCTCGCCGCCGCCGGCTTCAACTTCCACCTCCTCGTCAGGTGGCTCAAATACCTTTGGCGTGCCCTCTTCCTGGCTCTCCAAACTCAAAGCAAAATGGCCCTGATCAGCTCCAATTGAGCCAATCAGGGCCATTCTTCACAGGCGACTGGCTATTCGGGCGCGATCCATCGCTTGAGCAGTCCGGGATTGTCCTTGTGGATCTGGACCAGGTCGTTAAGCGTTTCGATGCCGAAGTCGGTGAAGGCCATGACGGTCTCTTCGCCTGGGCCGTAGACCCAGATCAATCCGTCTTCCTGGCCCATTTCGGAAGCGACGTCCCATAGCCAGTCCTCGTCCTCGCCGAGCAACTGGGCAACGCGGGTGATGGTCTGGACGTGATGGACCTTGTTGTGACCTTCACCGCCAGGCAGCCACGGCGGGCGTTGCTGTCGCCTTGGGTGTCCAGCGCCAGGGCAGCAGGTTGAACTGATGTGTTATGCTTATTTACAAGAATATTACCCTAGAATCGCAGAAAGCGCATTCTTCAAGCGTTCGACTCCAATAAGAAAATCATTGCGTCCCATGGAGCTATTGGTAACGACCCGGCCGAAGACTTCGGCGTATGCCATCCCCATCTGTCCGGCGATATCCCAGAAGAATGGATCAACGAAGTCGCCAGGCGATAGGCAGATCGCGGTGGCTTCAGGGGCGCAGAAGAGGAGGTTGGTCAGCGCCGCCCCTTTGACACCCATGACCACTTCAGCGGAACTGAACAGGTGTGCCTGGTCCGCCAGGGACATGCCGTTGGTGAAAACCGTTTTAAAGCCATGCTGGTCCAACAGCCCGCTCAGTTCGTCTTCGTTGGCGAGTCTGCGTGTGTCGGCATCCGCCCGCGATAGGTAAAGGCGCTGCCCTTGGACCACCTGTGTTCCCTGTTCTACGAAGGCGGCCTTCAGCTTCGCCATCGCTGGAGGCCATTTAACCATGGGGGGGCGGTGCAGGGGTGTGACATAGAGCAGATTGGCGAACCGCCAGGTGGCCGTGTCCGGCATTTCGATGACGCGGGCGCCGGGACAGATTTTATCAATCGTTTCCCAGACGATATTCCGCTGAAGCGGGCTCTCGTTGGCGCCGATGACGACGGTTAGGGGGGTGGTGATAATCTGTTCCGCAAAGTAGGCCAGGATAGTCGCGCTATCAACCAGCCAATGGCCATAATTCCGATGCCAAGGCCGTTTCACCAGAATACAAGCTTCTTCTATTATAGTGTCGGGTTGGGCTGCGAAAGTGAATCCTTGTCCAGTCTGATCACGCTGAAAGCCATCCGGCACCTGATTGTGCGCCAGGTATTCAAGCGCGCTTTCTTGAACCAGCAAGCCATTGCGCGTGACTACGGTTCCTTGCCCGGAAACATAGGCATCGGCCAATATCGTGGCGTTTACCTCTGAGTAAAATTGCTCAGATATGGACGTGTTGTATTTAAAATTTTCCACCACTTGCGGGCTGATGTGAAAGGTGTCCATCAGCGCCATGGGCCGGCGTGAATAACTGCCCCTCGGCGCCAATTGGCTGACGTGCTTGATCCCTGCGGCGTCACGATACGCCTGGTCAGAGCCGTTAATCATGGCCTCGAGACCGCCGACGGAGAGTGAGTCGGGAACGCCGGACACGTCAGGGCCATGATCAACCATCAAATGCCTCAATATCATCTTCGGAAGAGCGGATGCCCGAAGAACCACCCAATGTCACCGATTATCCGCGGTCCCAGCGTTAACATTGTTATGGCTTTTGGCGCAATCCGACACAACCGGAGAGTTTTGTGCCGGCTTCATCATCCGTTTCCCGGCACAACGGCCAGGCTTGCCTGAATTGCCCGATGACGGTCAGCGGATAGGAGGTGCATTGAACTGAGCCTTCTCCGAATTGGTGGACACCTTCGCTAAGCTCGGCGACGAGCCAGGAAGTTTCCCATGATGACAGCCCGCCGTTCGTTCACGGATGAATTCAAACAAGAGGCCGTGGCGCTGCTTGAGAGCAGCGGCCGACCGCTGGAGCACATTGCCCGGGAGCTGGGCATCCAGCCATCAATGCTGCGGAATTGGCGCCGTCGTGTGGGTCGGCTTGGGCAGGCGCCGCAGCTCCCCAAACAGCAGGCGGTGCCTGCCCAGGCCGTTGCCGATCCGGCTGCTGAGATTGCTCGGCTGCGCCGCGAGAATGAACGCTTGAGAATGGAACGGGAGATTCTGGAAAAAACGCTCTCCATCTCTCGGAGCCCCTGAAATGGGGTTCCAGATCATCGAAGATTGCCAACATGACTACCCGGTCTGGATGCTTTGCTCAGCCTTGAACGTGTCGCCGTCTGGATATTACGCTTGGCGGCAGCGGCCGGAAAGTAACCGTGCGATAGCTAACCAACATCCACTGGCGGATATTCGTCGCATTCATGATCACCATTGGGGACGGTACGGCGTGCCGCGCATCCACGCCACCCTGCGAGCCGAAGGCCACGCCGTCAGCTGGGGCCGCGTTGAGCAACTGATGCACCGCCACGGTATCAAGGCCAAGAAGTCCAAACCGTTCCGGGTGTGCACCACCGACAGCAAGCATGACTTGCCCATCGCTCCCAACCGCCTGGACCGCGACTTCGCCCCCGCCGCGCCCAATCAGGTCTGGGTGACCGACATCACGTTCAGTGCGCCTCGTCCCGGATGGTCCGGGGTGCATATGACTGGAATGCCAAGGAGAAAGGAGGAATTGAACGAACGCCCTGCCCTCTGCTGTGAGGGGGCCTGAGCCCAAGCGGCGGTGACCTGCCGTCAACTGGCAGGGTGACGTAGCCCGCAGGAAAAGGGGATTGAGGCGAAGCCGTTACGCCGAGATGGTCCCCGAGGCTGAAGTGCTGGAAGGTCGAGGAACACGAACCGGTTAAACCGCATCCGAGGGCTGAAATGTCGCCTTCGCCTACACGGCTTAACAGGCGGAATACCGATGGTGACGTCGGACACGTAAGCCGGCGGCATCCGAACTCGGGCACAGATGTAAGGCGCCCCGAGGGGACCATGGGGAGAACGCAGCCAGACCATGGGTCGGTGTCGACTTGCGGGACGCAAGGACAAGGACTGCGACCGGCAACCTCCCCAGCGCGTGAACGTCCAGCATATGAACGAGGGAAGGCGTGATGGAATGCCAAGGGAGTTGGCCCCGATGCCCATCACGCTGGCGGAGTCCTCGTAGTAGTCCGCGACAGGGAAAGCCTGTCACATGGCGAAGGAGGACAGTTCAACCGGCTTGGCGCGCAAACTACCTGACCCAACGAGGTGAAGACCTTTGATAATCAGCGAAATGCAGCACAAGCTCGCGACATGGGCCGAGAGCGACCCGAACCGCCGGTTCGATCGCCTCCTCCGGCTCGTGGCTGATCGGGAATGGCTTGCCGAAGCCGCCCGGATCGTCCTGGCGTCGAGTGGCGCCAAGACACCGGGCATTGACGGAATGGACAAGCGGTGGATGCAGGCTGAACTGGCGGAACACCTGGCCAGCCTGCGAACGGACCTGCTGTCGGGGGACTACCGTCCACAGCCGGTCAAGCGACTCTATATCCCCAAAGCCAACGGCAAGACGCGACCACTGGGTATCCCGACCCTGAGGGACCGCATCGTCCAACGCGCGATGCTGATGGCCATGGAGCCGATCTGGGAAAGCGACTTCCATCGCCTCTCCTACGGCTTCAGACCCGAACGCAGCGTGCATCACGCCGTCCGGACCGTGAAGCTCCAGTTGCAGGATGGGGACGTGGGAACGAGGGGCCGCTGGATCGTCGAAGGCGATCTGGCGAGCTACTTCGACACGGTTCACCACCGGCTTCTGCTTCACTGCGTCCGGCGGCGCATCCGGGATGATCGGTTCACCGATCTGCTCTGGCGGCTCCTGAAGGCGGGCCACGTTGACCGTGGCCTGTTCGTGGCGTCGAGCGAAGGGGTTCCGCAAGGCGGCGTGTTGTCGCCGCTCCTGTCCAACATCATGCTCCATGAGTTTGATGAGTGGCTGGAGGCGAAATACCTGAGCGCGAAAGCCCGCAAGGACCGCTGGGCCTGGAACTTCGGCATCCAGCAAGGGCGCCCCATCGCGGTTCGGGAGAACCGGCAATGGAAGCCCGCTGTCGCCTACTGCCGCTATGCCGATGACTTCGTCGTCATCGTCAAAGGGACAAGGGCGCAGGCCGAAGCCATCCGCGAGGAATGCCGGGCCTTCCTGGAAGGTCGCCTGAAGCTGACGTTGAATATGGGCAAAACCCATGTCACCCACGTCGACGACGGGTTCGTCTTCCTCGGGCACCGGATCATTCGCAAGCGGGGGTCGAACGGGGGTATGTCCGTGGTCACCACCATACCCAAGGAGAAAGCCAAGACCTTCGCCCGTCGTCTGGTCGAGGCCCTCTCCGGCAATCATGATGTTGCCGCGGTGGACATGATCGACAGCCTGAACCGCGAACTGGTGGGATGGGCCGCGTTCTACAAGTTCACCGACTTCACGGCGCGCACATTCCGGCGCATCGACACCGTCGTGTTCTGGAAAATGGCGCACTGGCTGGCGCGGAAATATCGCTCCCGCATCAAGCCATTGATGCGGAAATGGTACCAAGCTCCAGCCACCGGCCAGGCGAAGACTTGGCTGGTCTATGGCCGAAGCAATCGGGGAAATCCCGTCGGCAAGGCGTTGCGTCGACTGGTCTCCAGCCAGAAGGCGCAGTTCCGGTGGCGGAACCCGGAGCGAAATCCCTACATCTTCAGGGACGAACTCCGAAACACCGTCACCTCCCGCTATCATGATGTCGCCTTGGCCCTGGGCCAAGGTTGAAGGGAGAGCCGTATGCGCTGAAAGGTGCACGTACGGTTCGGGGAGGGGAAGCGCCCCAGCGCTTCCTACTCCACTGC
>NZ_JAZBQB010000003.1:1692500-2612039 GCF_036348415.1 Nitrospirillum karajorum | reverse complement strand
CGATAAAGCCGATAAGGAAGATTATGGAAAAATATGTGTGGAGTGGACCTTTACGCGGCACGCGCCGGGACGGCGCTGGTGCGTCACGGCTTACAGCCGATTTGCACTCATTTATTCGACATCGGCGCATGGCGGCACCAAGAATGGGCGCATATCCAAGCCGGGATGTAAGCCATGTTGACCATCGCACCTGTGCCCGATGCCGTCACACGGCGCCGGGATGAGATCGCCGTCCTGCTCCGCGACGCCCTGACGTTGCTGGACAACGACAGCCATGCCGCGGCGAGTTGCCTGCAGAAGGCGGCGGAGCTGTTGCGGGACAAGGCGGCGGAGACGCCGCCCGTCGCCGGTGGCTTGGCCCCGTGGCAAGTGCGCCGGGTCCACGCTTATATCCAGGAGCATCTGACGGCCCCCATCCGCATCCGGGACGTCGCCCTGCCGGTGCGCCTCAGCACCAGCTATTTCTCGCGCGCGTTCCGCATCACCTTCGGCGTGCCCTTCACCCAATATGTCATCCATCAACGCATGGAACAGGCCAAGCGGCTGATGACCACCACGACGGAACCGCTGTCCCACATCGCGCTGAGTTGCGGCTTGGCCGATCAGGCGCATCTCACCCGGCTGTTCCGCCAGACCATGGGCGTGACACCGGCGGCCTGGCGACGCCGGGTGCAGGACTTTCCCGACGTGGTGGCCGACGCCCAGGCCGTGAGCGAGCCGCAGGCGGCCTGACCTGTGCCGCCCGTGACGGACGGGGTTTGCGGATGCGGCTGGTTGAAAAATAATGGGGCAAGTTCTGGCATCCCCGGTGCTATAGAGGCCCTGGTTGACCCGAGCCCCAGGAAGTAGCCGGCCCCATGGATTCCGTCGAACAACGTCTTATCGACCTGGAAACACGCATCGCCCATCATGAGCGCATGGCCGAGGAACTGTCGCAGGTGGTGGCCGACCAGGGCCGGACCATCGACATGCTGACCGCCCGGATGCGCCGCTTGGTCGCCCGCCTGCAAGAGGCGGAGGCGGGCTGGCGCCCCTCCCCCAGGATGAAAAGCCGCCGCCGCATTATTGATGGCGATGCGGCTGGCCCTACCGGCCGCGCAATTTTCCCAGATTTCCATGGCGCGGCGGTAATGGCGGTCCTACATCCTGGGCAGTCCTCATCGCCCACGGGAGACCGTCCATGACCGCCTGGCCCGATCGCCGCATCCTGGATTTGTTTGGCATCGACCATCCCATCCTGCAGGCCCCCATGGCCAATGCCAGCACGCCCGCCATGGCGGTGGCGGTCAGCGAGGCGGGGGGATTGGGCTCCCTGCCCGGCGCGCAATACACGCTGGACGGCCTGAAAGCCGCGGTGGCAGAGGTACGGCAAGGCACGGGCCGGCCCTTCAATCTGAACTTCTTCTGCCACACGCCCCCCGTTCCGGATCCGGCCCGCCTCCTGTCCTGGCGCGCCCGTCTGGCGCCTTATTACGTTGAGCTGGGACTGGACCCGGCCGACACGCCCCCGACCGGCGGCCGCACCCCGTTCGATGCTGATTTCTGCGCCCTGGTGGAAGAGGTGAAGCCCGCCGTGGTGAGCTTCCATTTCGGTTTGCCGGGCAAGGTTCTGCTGGACCGGGTGAAGGCCACGGGGGCCAAGGTCATCGCGTCCGCCACCACGGTGGCCGAGGCGCGCTGGCTGGAGCACCACGGCGTCGACGGCGTCATCGCCATGGGGCTGGAGGCGGGCGGTCACCGCGGCAACTTCCTGTCGGACGACATGGCCACGCAAGTCGGCACCTTCGCCCTGGTGCCGCAGGTCGCGGACGCCGTTTCGGTGCCGGTCATCGCCGCGGGTGGCATCGCTGACGGGCGCGGCATCGTCGCGGCCCTGGCCCTGGGCGCGTCGGCCGTGCAGATCGGCACGGCCTACCTGTTCTGTCCGGAGATCAAGATACCCGAGGTCCATCGCCAGGCCCTGGACAGCGTCACCGACGATGGCACGGCCGTGACCAACCTGTTCACCGGCCGCCCCGCGCGCGGCATCGTGAACCGCCTGATGCGGGAGGTGGGGCCCCTGTCTGACGCCCCCACCGCCTTTCCCACTGCCGGCGGCGCCCTGGCCCCCCTGCGCGCCAAGTCCGAGGCGGCGGGCCATGGCGACTTCACCAACCAATGGGCCGGACAAGCGGCCCGCCTGGGTCGCGCCCTGCCCGCCGGCGACCTGACACGGACGCTGGCGGCGGACGCGCTGAAACGCCTGGGTGGGGAACCGCTGGGCAATTGATGGATCAGCGACAGGTGAGGACGTGATCCTTGGTCAGTTTGCAGGGATGCAACAGGGTTCCCAGATAGCGCTGGTCCCGGGTCGTGCCCGTGTTCATCTCCGGCAGGCGCAGGTATCTGTCCTCCTTACCGGGGTTCAAGTACGTCTCCATATTGTTGAAGCGCCATTTCTCCGCCTCCTCCCGCAAGAACCGGTCCTGCTCCAAGGGGTCGGGCAACACGAAATCGGGAGCCTGGATGATAAAGTCGGGCAGCGTGCCTTCGGGTTCCGCTGGTACGGGTGGGGCCGCCTTGGGCTTGGCCGGTATCAGGGCCGTGGGCGATGATGGGGGCGGAGAGATCGTTTGGGCCAAAGCTGACCCCGAGCCCAGCAAAAGGACGCCGAGCAGACAAGTCCATCGCGCGCACCGCATGCCCTGCCCCGTCCGCTGCCACGCCTTTCGCTCAGTGAACCATGCCGACAGCGCCCGCACAACTTCGGGTACGCCAGCGGCATAGAAAAGCGCGAATGAAAAAACGCGCGCCGGACGGGTGCCAGCGCGCGTCGGGAAGTTGGAGCACATAAGGGTCTTGAGGCTACGGGAAGAACCGGGACGCCGCCTCACCCGCGCCCCGGCCTGAGCCGGCTCAGTACTTGAACGCGAAGCCGGCTTCGTAGATGCGGCCGGTGCAGTTGTAATAGTTCAACCGGTTGACCGAGCCGACATACTGGCTGTTGCACTCGTTCGTCAGGTTGATGGCGTTGAAGCTGAAGGTCAGGCGCTCGTTGACGGCGTAGGAAGAGGCGAAATCCACGTTCATGGTGGAGTTGGTGCCCTCGACATCGTTGCCGTTGCGGCCCGGCACCTGGGTCAGGTAGCCGCTGCGATAGGCGGCGGAGATACGGGCGCTAAACACCTTGTCGTCATAGTACAGGGTGCCGTTGTAGGCGTTCTTCGACAGGCCGACCAGGTCGGCCAGCGTGGTGGTGGTGGAAGTCGCCGACAGCAGATAATTGATGCGGCTGTCCACGTAGGTGTAGTTCAGCAGGATGCCGAAGTTGCTCCAGAAGTCCGGCAGGAAGCTGAACGGCTGCTGGAAGTTCACTTCCAAGCCCTTGAGGTCGCCGCCCTTGGTGTTCACCGGCGTGCTGAAGGTGAACACCTCGTTGCCGGTCAGGCCGGTGCCGTTCAGCAGGCTGAGCGGCAGACCGGACGCGTTGTAGACCTTGTTCTCGCTCAGCGTCTGCACGTAGCTGTTGATGTCCTTGTAGAACAGGCCCAGCGAGATCAAGGCGCCCGGCTGGTAGTAATACTCGAAGGACAGGTCGGCGGTATTGGCGCGGATGGGCTTAAGGTAGGGATTGCCCGAGGTGACCGTGCGGTTGGTGCCGGCCACGTTGACGCTGCCGCCCGGGTTCAGGCCGCTGAGATCGTTGCGCACCATGACCTTGGCCAAAGCCGCGCGGATCAGGAAATCATCCGTGACCTCGCCCACCAGGTTCATGGATGGCAACACATCATGATAGTCGGTCCCGACCGTCACCCAGGTCGGGCTACTGCCGACCGCCTGGTAACCGGACGAACTCTGATCAGTGGTGACGAAGCGGACACCGACATCGCCGCGGATGGGCAGGCCCAGCCGGTCGGTCTTGAAGTTGGCCTGGACGTAGCCGCCGTAGTCCTTCTCCTCCACCGCGTAATTGCTGCCCAGCGAGCCGGTGCCCGTCTGGCTGACGGAGAAGGTGCCGGTCTTGCTGTAGATGTTCAGCGCGTTGGCGAAGGCGTCGATGTCGGCCACCAGCCAATTGCTGGGGGTGCCCGCCGGGGCGAAGCCGCCCACGCCGCCGCCGATCTTGGTCAGGCTGGCCAGGGTGACGCCGGCCGGCAGGTTGGGAACGGCGATTTCCGAAGCACGCGTCTTGTTGTAGGTGGTGAAGGTGAAGTCCTTGAACTGGAAGCCCGCCTTCAGCGTCAGCTCGTTGCTGACGTCATATTCGAAGTCCAGGTCGCCGTTGCCGTAGGTGTTCTGGGTGCCGTTGGGCCGCAGGCGGATGTTGGACAGGCCGTTCACCAGCTTCCAGTTCGCCGGGTCGGTGACGTCGAAGCCATAGGACAGCACGGGTAGCTGGCTGTTGGCGCGATAATCGAAGGAGTAGCCGTTGCTGCCCGTGCGATCCAGGGTGATGGTGGTCTGCACCGGATTGTTGAAGGCGGAGATCGAGTAGCCGCCCAGCGCGTTCATGCGGAAGCTGGGGGAGAAGCTGTGCTTGATGTTCAGCGTCTCTTGCCCGAACTGGGTGCTGAGCACGTCATAGCGCGCCTCGGACCGGATGCCGACATTGTTGAAGGTGCCCGCGATCAGGTTGCCATTGGCGTCCAAGGTGCCCGAGGTGATCTGCATGACCGGCTTGCCGGTGACGATGCTGCCCACGGTGGTGCGCGCCTGGCTGAAGCTGATGGCCTCCAGGTCGTTTTCCGAGCGCGTGCCCCACAGGTCGGAGAACACACCGTCCAGGCTGATCTCCGTGTCCTCGTCCGGCTTCCACTGCAGCGAGGTCACCAGGCCGGCGCGGCTCTGGTTGTACTCATAAACGCTGTAGCGCGGGATGCGCGGCATGAAAACGTTGGGGGCGTTGAAACCGGCCAGCGCGCCCGACGCGGCGACGCCACCATTGTAGCTGCCCGACGCGTTGGAGGCGTTGGACGCCCAGCGCGTGGTTTCAGAGCTGAGCTGCTGCGTGTCGCGCTTGGAATAGGACAGTCCGACCAGGAAGCCCAGCTTGCCATCGTTGAAGGTGTCGCTGACCAGCACGGCGCCGTTGGGCTGCTTGCTCTTGTTCTGGTCGTTGTAGGTGGCCTTGCCATTGATGGCCAGCTTGAAGCCACCGAAGTCCAGGGGATGGGGCGTGGACAAGTCCACACCGGCGCCCAGCGACCCTTCCTCCTGGTCGGCCGACTGCGTCTTGTGGACGGTCAGATTGCTGAACAGGTCGGACCCGAAGACATTGAAGTCGAAGGCGCGGGACCGGTTGTTGCCGCCCTGGGCGTCGGAACTGCCGGTGGTGGCGATCGCGTCCATGCCGTTGATGCGCACGCGGGTGAAGGCCGGGCCCAGGCCGCGCACGGAAATCTGCCGCCCCTCGCCCGCATCGCGGGTGATGGCGATGCCGGGAATGCGTTGCAGGGATTCGGCCAGGTTCTTGTCGGGGAATTTGGCGATATCTTCCGCCACGATGCTGTCGACCACACCGGAACTCTCGCGCTTGGCCTGCAACGCGATGTTCAGGCTGCGACGGAAGCCGGAGACGACGATTTCATCCAGCGCGTCACCAGCCCCCGGCGGCACCGCGGTCTGGGGCGGCGAAGCCTGGCCCGCCTGCTCCGCCGGTGCGGCCGCCTGGTCCGCCGCCAGCGGAGCAGGCGCGTCCGAAGCCTGGTCGGCGGCGTACGCCGAACCGGCGCCCCCCGCGGTCAAGGCCAGCAGCAACGCCACCCCGGAAACGTGGGTGGACAGTGTGCGACGCCGCGCCCGGCTCGTGGTCTTGAGCATTTGACGTAATCCTCCGTTCAACCTTGTTGTTTTGCTTTGCCGGCCTGTGCGTCCCGGGAAGGACTTGGCCGGATGGCCCCGGCGAAGTGTTCCCAGAAAAACCAGACGTTGTCGCCTGGCCATGCCCACCGTCCGGCCTCCCCGTCCGTCCGATCCTTTTTGGGACCGGTGTCAATTTTAATCCGCCACCCAGACCGGCGCAGAGGGCCGGCCGCCAGGCGGATCAAGAAAGCCGTGTCAGCGCCGCGCCAATGGCTGCAATGCGCCCCGATCTTCCGATGATGTGTTGAGGAAAATATGTGAGGCGTGGCCGCCCTCATCGGCGCCAAAGCCCTTGCCCATCCGTGTCGGCATCCCGCACCCTCCCGTTTATCGGCGTCTTGGCGGCCTTTTTGGCCATCGCCGTTGCCTGTAAAATGACACCGGTTACCGATCGATGCAAGCACCAAGAGTTGTTTGCAGTGTCATCCCTGTCACCGGCTGGCATCCGTCGCGGAAATGCCGTTTCCCCCGCGGATTTGAGGGCCGTCCGGAGGCCTTCAGGTCCCTTGCTGGGTGAAGGGAACCCGGGCGAAAAGGCGACGCTCCGCCCCCCTGGGATCGGGCTCCAGCCGCGACTCCAGGTCGAACACCAGGGTTTCCCGCCCCGCCAGCGTGTAGGGCGTCCAGCGGGGCGCGCCGTCGACGTTGGGATCGCCGGTTCGGGCGAAGGCGATGAAGGCGTTGCTCATCTGGTCCGCCAGGCGCCGCGCTTCCGCGCTGTCGGTGGACAGGGCGTCCGGCACGGCGGTGTTGTCGAACACCAGGGGGATGTCGAGCGTATGCGGCGCCCGCCACTTGCCGCCGTCCTTGGGGCTGCCCCAGTTCAGTTGGTAGGCGTAGGTGGGAGCGGCCCCCTGGCCACCAGCTCCCTGGCCCCGCGCTTCCTGGCCCCGCGCCTGCGCCTGGGCGGCACGCGCCTCCAGCTCCACCACGGCGGCGCGCCAAGAGCGGCCGGCGGTCGTCGCCGCGAAGAAAACATCGCTGGGGCTGTAGGCCGGATACAGCCGCCGGTACTCCGCCACCACCAGGTCGGGGTTGATGTCCACCCGCATGTGCTTGGCCAACAGGCCGGGCACCTGGTCCCAGGTCAGGGTGAAGGTCGAGGGATCGCTTCCGCCGATCAGCAGCCGCGTCTCATCATGGGTGTTGCCGATGATCATGGGGACAGCGGCCGATTGCGCCGGCGCGTCGGGGTAGAAGGGATGGCGGGCCAGCACTTGGTCATCCAGCACGGGGCCCCAGTAGAGGCCCCCCATACCCTGGCCCGCGACGCCGTGGATGGGGTCGGCAGCGTTCAGGGCCGACAACAGCCTGTCCACCGGCAGGGCCGCCGCCTCCGCCGCCCGTTCGGGCGTCAGGCCCAGCGCCGCCAGATAGGCCGTGGCGCGCGCCGTCGCATTCAACGGGCCGGAAGCCGTGACCTGCTGGCCGCTCATGGTGGCGGCGCGATGGAACAGGCCCTGGGCCGCCGGCGTGGCCATCAGCGTGGCGATCTTGGCCCCGCCGCCGGACTGGCCGAACAGCATCACCCGGCCGGGATCGCCGCCAAACGCGGCGATGTTGTCGTGCACCCACCGCAGCGCCAGCACCAGGTCCAGGATACCGGCATTGCCGGACTGGGCGTAGGCCGGTCCGGCGAGACGGCCGAGGTACAGGTGGCCCAGGGCGTTCAGGCGGTGGTTCAGCGTCACCACCACCACATCCCCCCGGTGAACCAGGCGGGTCCCGTCATAGAGGGGATCGCTACCGGAGCCATGGGAATACGCCCCGCCATGGATATAGACCATGACCGGCCGGTTGCCGCCCGCCTTGGCCTCCGCCGTCCAGACGTTCAGGAACAGGCAATCCTCCGACTGCGGCTCATCGAAATGCGTCTGGGGACAGGCGGCACCATAGGTCCGCGCATCCCGCACCTCCCGCCAGGGGGCCGGTGGCTGTGGCGGCTGGAAACGGTGCGGACCAGTATCGGCGCCGTAGCGGATGCCTTTGAACACATGGATACCGTCCTGGCGCAGGCCGCGCACGGGACCGTGCCCCGTGACCACCACCGGGTCGGACGCCGCCCAGGCGCGCGCCGGCAGGGTCAGGGTCGCCGTGGCCCCCAGCCCGAGTCCCAGCATCTGGCGCCGATCAACGGAGGGCAAGCCGGCACATGACAAGGAAACGTGACTTTCCGCTTGGCGGATGACTCGAACCGGGTCCATGCTTCCTCCCACTACCCTATTATTATCGCCGATCAAAAGCAGGAGGGATGCCATGGCCCCTACCCGTCCCGATCCCGGGCGCACATATGACACCGGTTTCCAGCCTTTTGTGAAGAAGCTACGTGCGGCCTGCGTCGTCTTGGCGGCCTTGGCCGGCTGGATCACGGCCGGCGTTCCCTTGGGCCAAGCCCAGGCCGATGAACTGCCCGTTCCCTTTCCCATCTGGCCTGGCGGCGTCGGCCCGGGATCGGAGGGGGTGACCATCCAGGAATTGGTGGTGGAACGCAGCGCCGATCCCACCCTGCATGACCGTTACACCCTTGGCATCACGCGGCCGCACCTGGCGGCGTACCGCCCCAACCATCCCAACGGCACGGCCCTGCTGGTCATGCCGGGCGGCGGCTATCGCTGGGTGGTGGTGGACAAGGAGGGGAATGAGATCGGCCGGCAACTCAGCGCGGCCGGCGTCACCGTGTTCGTCCTGACCTACCGCCTTCCGGGTGAAGGCCATGCCCAAGCCGCCGACGTGCCTCTGCAGGATGCGCAGCGCGCCCTGCGCCTGATCCGCGCCCGTGCGGCGGAATGGGGCCTGGATCCCCATAGGATCGGCGCCATGGGCCTGTCGGCCGGCGGGCACGTGGCTGCCAGCCTGGGCACGCGCTACGACGCCCCGGTCTACGCGCCGGTGGACGCCGCCGACCAGCAGAGCGCCCGCCCCGACTTCCTGGCCTTGATCTATCCGGTCGCCAGCATGGATCCGGCCATCGCCCACAAGGGGTCGCGCAACCAGTTGCTGGGCGCCACGCCCACCCCGGCGCAGGACGCGGCCTATTCCACCGAGCGGTCGGTCACGTCCCAGACACCACCCACCTTCCTGCTGCATGCCGATGACGACCCGTCCGTGCCGGTGGAGAACAGCCTGCGCTTCTATGCCGCCCTTCACGCTGCCAAGGTCCCGGCGGAACTGCATATCTTCCGGCAAGGCGGGCATGGCTTCGGCCTTCGCGGCGCCCGTGGGCTGCCCGTCGCGGCGTGGCCGGACCTTTACATCGCCTGGGTCCGTGGCCTAGGGATGATGCCGTAGAGGTCCTTTCGCACCCCCCTGTCACGGTGACGTGCCGATGCGTTTATTGTCACCGGTGTCAATTGGTCGTTGATCCAGTCCCGGGCCGCTGGCAGGATGGATGACGCCAAGCCCGCATGACAGACGGGCCGCGGGAGGATTTTGGGGGATGGTTTCGTCCATCCCCAGCGGCGACCAGGATGGCCAAGAGGGATACATGCGAATGGGTGGGCCTGCGATGCGCGGACATGTCGTGGTGTTCGGGGAACTGTTGCTGCGTCTGGCCGCCCCCGGCCATGAGATGTTGCTGCAAAGCCCCAGCCTGACAGCCCTGTTCGGCGGGGCGGAGGCCAATGTCGGCGTGGGCCTGGCGCACCTGGGCCACGCGGTCCGGGCCATCAGCACCTTGCCCGACAACGCCCTGGGCCGCGCCTGCGCCGGGGAACTGCGCCGCCACGGCGTGGGCACGGACGGCATCCGGTACGCCGACGGCCGCATGGGGCTGTATTTCCTGGCCACAGGCGCCGTGACCCGCCCGTCGGAGGTCATCTATGACCGCGCCCGCTCCGCCTTCGCCGAGGCCGATCCGGCCACCTACGACTGGCAGGCCCTGCTGGCCGGCGCCGATTGGCTGCACCTTTGCGGCATCACCCCCGCCGTCAGTCCGCAGGCGGAAACCGCCGCCCGCGCCGCTTTGCAGGCCGCACATGCCCTGGGGCTCAAGATCTCCTTCGACTGCAACTTCCGGCAGAAGCTGTGGACGGCGCGCGGCGGCAACGCCCCGGCCATCCTGCGCGGCTTCATCGAGCAGTGCGACCTGCTGTTCGCCAACGAGCGGGACGCCGCCCTGCTGCTGGACCTGGACGTGGACAAGCTGGACGAGGGGGCGCGCTTTCCCGCCGCCGCCCAGGCCCTGTTCGACGCCTGCCCCCGCCTGCAGACCATCGCCACCACGGTGCGCAGCCACCACGGCGTGGACCAGCAGGACTTCTACGGCAAGCTGGCCACCCGCCACAGCCTGCATCAGAGCCGCACGCACGCGCTGGCCGGCATCGTCGACCGCATCGGCAGCGGCGATGCCTATGCCGCGGGATTGCTGCATGGCTTGATCCAGGGGTGGGAGCCTGACCGGGCGTTGTCCTTCGCCGTTGCCGCCGCCGCCCTGAAGCATTCCATTCCCGGCGACGCCCTGCCCCTGGCCGAGGCCGACATCCTGGCCGCCCAGGATGCCGGCGGGCTGGACGTGCGCCGCTGATCCCCGCCGTCGATATCCCTCCTTTGGCCTTCGGAGCCCCGCCTGATGACCGCCCCCGCCCCCCTGTCCGCCGCTACCCTGGCCGCCCTGCCCGCGGCCGTGGCCCGTCCCGGCTATGAGCGATCGGTCTGCGGCATCGGCATCGTCCATTTCGGCCCTGGCGCTTTCCACCGCGCCCACCAGGCCGTGTACACCGACGACGCCCTGGCGCTGGAGGGCGGCGACTGGGCGATCAGCGCCGTGTCGCTGAAAAGCCCAGGCGTGCGCGACGCCCTTGTCCCTCAGGATGGGCTCTACACCCTGGTGACGCTGGATCGTACCATCGGTCACCGCGTCATCGGTTCCATCCGCGAGGTGCTGTGCGCACCGGAGGCGCAGGACCAGGTCCTGAACCGCCTGGCCGCCCCGGCCACCCGCGTCGTCACCATCACCGTCACGGAAAAGGGCTATTGCCTGACAGCGGCGGGGGAACTGGACACCGCCCATGCGGACATCGTTCACGACTTGGCCCATCCAGAAACGCCGGTCAGCGTCATCGGCTATATCGTGGCCGGCCTGCGCCGCCGCCGCGCCGCCGGCCTGCCGCCCTACACCGTCATCAGTTGCGACAACATGACGGACAACGGCCAGCGGCTGGGCCGGGCCACGGCGCAATTCGCCGCCGCCCTGGACGCCGATTTGGGCGATTGGGTGCGGGAGCATGTGGCCTTCCCCAGCACCATGGTGGACAGCATCACCCCGGCCACCGATGACGCGTTGCGCCAGCGCGTGTTGGACGCCACCGGTCTGGCCGATGCCTGGCCCATCCAGCGCGAGGCCTTCACCCAGTGGGTGATCGAGGATCGCTTCTGCAACGGCCGGCCGGCCTGGGACAAGGCCGGCGCCATCCTGACCAACGACGTCGGCGCCTTCGGCCGGGCCAAGCTGCGCCTGCTGAACGGCCCGCACTCCGCGCTGGCCTACCTGGGCAGCCTGGCGGACCTGGAAACCGTGGCCGAGGCCATGAACACGCCCCAACTGGCGGGGTTCCTGGAACGGCTGATGCTCCAGGATGTGCTGCCCACGGTGACACCACCGGCGGGCTATGACCTGGCCCGGTATGCGGGCCAGATCCTGGACCGTTTCCGCAATCCGGCCATCCGCCACCTGCTGGCCCAGATCGCCTGGGACGGGTCGCAGAAGCTGCCCTATCGCCTGTTCGGGGTGATCGAGGACCGGCTGGCCCAGGGGCGCGACATTTCCCGGCCCGCCCTGGTGGTCGCCGGCTGGATGCATTTCGTCCGCCGCCGGGCCGCCGAGGGCGCCGGCCTGACCGACCCACTGGCCTCCACCCTGCTGGACAGGGCGGGCCAGTGCGATGGCGGCACCGGGGACGTGGACCGCTTCCTGGCGCTGGAGGCGGTGTTCGCCCCCACCCTGGCGGCCGCCCCCCGTTTCCGCGACACGGTGAAAGAAGCCTACGTCCACCTGGGCGATGGCCGGCGCGAGGCGGTGCTGGCCGCCGTCGCCGCGATTTAGAGCGGAACGCGATCAGGTGGGGTCACCTGATCGCATCTCGCTCTAAGCCCTCGATAAAAGCCTGTTCCCCCGAGGGCGCAGCCCTCCTCACGGTAGAGTTGGCTTGTAAATGACACCGGTTTCCTTTAGACACGATGGACAAGAAATGACGGGATCCAAGGGAGGGTCGACCATGGCGCGGCATGCCACGCTCGCCGCCAGGGCAGCCACCGTCCAGGACAAGAATTGCCACGGGATGTTCCGGCCATGACCACCGCCTTCGCGCCCCACACCGCCGCAGCCGCCTTCGTGGCGGCCCGGCGCGCCGCCCGGTTCCTGCCGGGGTATCCAGGGCCCGCCCCGATCGACCTGGCACAAGGCTATGCCGCGCAAGAGGTGGCCATCGGCCTGTGGCCTGACCGCATCGCCGGATGGAAGATCGGCCGCATTCCCCTGGATTGGGAGGAGACGCTGGGCCAACCGCGCCTGGCCGGCCCGATCTTCGCCCGCAACGTCTGGCAAGCCGGGGACGCGGACGTGACGCCATTCCCCGTCTTTGTCGGCGGCTTCGCCGCGGTGGAGGCGGAATATGTCTTCCGCCTGGGTGCCGACGCCCCATCGGGCAAGACGGCATGGACGGAGGACGAAGCGGCGGAACTGGTGGCCACCCTGCACATCGGGATCGAGCCAGCGGGCAGCCCGCTGGCCACCATCAATGATCTGGGGCCGCCCGTGGTGGTGTCCGATTTCGGCAACAACGCCGGCCTTATCCTGGGGCCCGAGATATCTAATTGGCGGGCGCGCGGCTGGGACAGCATGCGGTGTGAGACCGTCATCGACGGGGTGCGCGTCGGTACCGGCGGGGCGTCATCCATCCCGGGCGGCCCCCTGTCGGCCCTGCGCTTCCTGGCCAGCCACCTGGCAGGGCGCGGCCGGCCGCTGAAGGCCGGCGACCTGATTTCCACCGGTGCCAGCACCGGCATTCACGATATCGTGGCGGGACAAACCGCAACGGTGGATTTCGGCCGCGATGGCGTCCTGCGTTGTCGCGCCGTGGCGGCGACACCACTGCCAGACGGCCCGCCCTGAGGGCGTCCCCTGAGGGCGTCCCCTAAGGGCGGGCGCGCCACCAGGGTTCCGAGACAATAAAACGAACGGGAGGGATGGATTGATCAAGCGCCGACAACTGCTGGGGGGCTTGGCCGCTGGCATGGGCATGGCGCTCGGGGGCCGTGCGGCCCGGGCCGGCGCCCCGCCGCCCGGAACCTTCACCGCCTCCGACGTGCATGTGCAGGATTACCCCACCGTCCAGGCCATCCAGTGGATCGGGGAGCAAATGGCTAAGGAGACGGACGGGCGCCTGTCCATGCGGGTCTATCATTCCGGCCAGATCGGTCGGGAGAATGACACCATAGACCTGACGCGCTATGGCGCGCTGGACTTCACCCGCGTGAACTTCGCGGCGCTGACCAACATCTTCCCCGTCTCCGGCGTGCTGACGCTGCCCTATGTGTTCGACGACGTCGCCCATATGCGCCGCGCCCTGGACGGCGCCGTGGGGCGCGACCTGCTGGCGGCGCTGAGCCGACGGGGCCTGGTGGCGGCCTGCTTCTACGACAGCGGCGCGCGCTGCATCTACAACGGCCGCCGGCCGGTGCATGAGCCGCGCGACCTGCACGGCATGAAGATCCGCGTCCCGCTGTCGGACATCTTCATGTCCATGGCGCAGGCCATGGGCGCCAACCCGACGCCGCTGTCCTTCGGCGAGGTGTTCACCGCCCTGCAAACCCACCTGATCGACGGCGCCGAGAACAATTGGCCCAGCCTGGATTCCACCCGCCAGTTCGAGGTGGCGCACTACTGGGCGGAAACGCACCATTCCATGTCGCCGGAACTGCTGTTCATCTCCGAACGCAGCCTGCAGGCCCTGACCAAGGCCGACCGCGACCTGGTGCTGGATCTGGCAACCCGCTCCGTCACCATGATGCGGGCGCTTTGGGACCAGGATGAGGCCGCCGCCCGCGCCCATTGTATCGCCAATGGCGTCCAGGTGACAGAGGTGGACAAGGACGCTTTCCGTCGTGCCACGGAACCGGTGCTCAAGACCTACCTGGCCGACCCCGACCGCAATCAGTTCTACCGCCGCATCCGGCAGGAGGCCTGACCCATGCACGCGACCCAAGCCGTACCGGCCCCCACTGGCCTGGCCGGCACCCTCCTCACCGGCCTGTCCCATGCCGCCACCGTGCTGGCCGCCATCGGCATGGTGGGGATGAGCCTGGCCGAGGGCTGGCAGGTCTTCGCCCGCTATGTCCTGAACGACAGTCCCGGCTGGACCGAACCCCTCACCCTGCTGTTCATGACCACGACCGCCCTGATGGGGGCCGCCGTGGCGGTGCGGCGGGAAATGCACTTCCGCTTCATCGCCCTGGCCCAGGTGGCCCCGCCCCGGGTGCAGGCCCTGCTGAACGCCTTCGCCCGGCTGGTGGTGCTGGCCATCGGGGCGGCGCTGGCCATCTGGGGCTGGGACCTGATGGCCGACAACTGGTCCATCACCATGCCCGGCACCGCGTTGCCGGAGGGCCTGAACTACCTGCCCCTGTCGCTGGGCGGGGCGCTGATCGCCCTGTTCGCGGCGGAACGGCTGGTGGTGCCGTTGCCCAGCCCCGATCACCTGATTGTGGAGGATTGAGCCCATGGATATCGCCATCCTCTTCGGCGCCTTCGCCGTCCTGTTGCTGCTGGGCGTGCCCGTGGGCTTCTCCCTCGCCGCGGCGTCCGTGGCTGCCATCGTCGCCATGGGCCTGCCGCCCATGGTGCTGGTGCAGCAGATGACCTCCGGCATCAGCTCCACCGCCATGATCGCCATCCCGCTGTTCATCTTCGCGGGTGAATTGATGATGCGCGGCGGCATCTCCGAACGGCTCATCGGCCTGGCCTCCGCCCTGGTGGGGCATCTGCGCGGGGGGTTGGGCCAGGTGAACGTGCTGGCCTCCGCCTTCTTCGGCGGCGTCTCCGGCTCCGCCATCGCCGACGCCTCGGCCATCGGCGGCACCATGATCCCGCAGATGGTGGCGCGGGGCTTCGACCGCGACTACGCCGTCAACGTCACCATCACCTCCGCCCTGGTGGCGCTGATGGTGCCGCCGTCGCACAACATGATCCTCTATTCGGCAGCGGGGGGCGGCGGCATCTCCATCGCCGACCTGTTCGCCGCCGGCATCCTGCCCGCCGTGGTGATGGCCGCCGCCCTGATGGTCACGGCCTATCTCATCGCCCGCAAGCGCGGCTATGCCGTGGAACCCTTCCCCGGCCTGGCGGCGGTGGTGCGGCGCTTCATTTCCGCCAGTCCCGGCCTGCTGCTGGTGGTGCTGGTGTTCGGCGGCGTGCGCGCCGGCATCTTCACGGCGGTGGAGAGTGCGGCCATCGCCGTGGTCTACGCCGTCATCGTCACGGTCGCGGTCTACCGCCGCCTGGGCTGGAAGGACTTCAAGGAGTGCTGCGCCGGGTCCGCCCACACCACCGGCATCATCCTGTTCATGATCGGGGCGGCCAGCGCCTTCGGCTGGCTCATGTCCTACCTGCAGGTGCCGGCGGCGGCGGTGGCGGCGCTGAAGGCCATGGCCGGGACCAAGGTCATGGTGCTGCTGATCATGAACCTCATCCTGCTGGCGCTCAGCACCTTCATGGACATGGGGCCCAAGATCATCATCTGCACCCCCATCTTCCTGCCGGTGGCCAAGGCTTTCGGTATCGACCCGGTGCAGTTCGGCGTCATCATGATGCTGAACGGCGGCATCGGCCTGATCACCCCGCCCATCGGCTCCGTCCTGTTCGTGGGCAGCGCCATCGGCAAGGTGCCGGTGGGCCAGCTCATGCGCTCCATCTGGCCGTTTTACTTGGCGGCGGGCGTGGTCCTGATGCTTGTCTCCTACATACCTTTCCTGTCGCTATGGCTGCCCAATGCTATGAAATAACGTCACTAACGTTATGAAATAACAGAACATTTGAATCAACCTGCGACAAAACGCCCAGCTTGCCATATTCTGTTTTGGGGCGCATATCGCCCGCCGGACCCACAGAACGACTTTGTCTCCCATCGCAAATCCGTAACGGAACTTTGCCAGAGAAGCATCGTTGTCGCATCCAAGCTCCGGCGGGCGAGTTATTTAAATGAAAACGCTTCTCACCATCACCCCTATCCTGGCTTTCTCCTGTGGCGTGGCGTTCTGCGGGCCCGCCAGCGCCGCCGACGCCGACCTGCCGGAGGCGGAAAGCTGGAGCCTGCATGGCCAGTTCACCCTGGTGGAGCAGTATCACCCCAGCTTCACCTCCCCCTACCGGGGCGCCAACAGCCTGGATCCCGGCGCTCGGGGCAATGAGACGATGGACGCCACGCTGTACGCTGGCGTGCGCCTATGGCCGGGCATGGAGTTCTACGCCAATCCGGAGATCGACCAGGGCTTCGGCCTCAGCAACACGCTGGGCGTGGCGGGCTTCCCCAGCGCCGAAGCCTACAAGGTGGGGGAGAGCGAACCCTACATCCGCCTGGACCGGGCCTTTTTTCGCCAGACCTTCAACCTGGGTGGTGAGGTCCAGCCGCTGGAGGCCGCCGCCAACCAGCTGGGCGGCAGCCGCACCGCCGACAACATCGTCATCACCGCCGGAAAATTCTCCGTCACCGACATCTTCGACGCCAACACCTACGCCCACGATCCGCGCAAGGACTTCCTGAACTGGACCGTGGTGGACAGCGGCGCCTTCGACTATGCCGCCGACGCCTGGGGATACAGCTATGGCGCGGCGGCGGAATGGACGCAGTCCTGGTGGACCCTGCGCGCCGGCCTGTTCGACCTGTCGCGCAAGCCCAACGACAAGGCCCTGGTGCGCGGCTTCGGCCAGTATGAGCTGGTGGTGGAGGCGGAGGAGCGGCATCAGCTGATGGGCCGCGACGGCAAGGTGAAGGTGCTGGTCTTCCAGAACCACGCCAATATGGGCAGCTATGGCGACGCCCTGCGGGTGGCCGCCTTGACCGGCGGCACGCCGGACACGGGCGACGTTCGCCGCTATGCCACCCGCGCCGGCTTCGCGCTGAACGCGGAACAGCAGATGGGCGACGATTGGGGCCTGTTCCTGCGCGCCAGCGCCAATGACGGCTCCAAGGAGGCCTATGAGTTCACCGACGTGAACAAGTCGGTATCCATCGGCGCCTCGGTCACAGGCGCCTCCTGGGGCCGCGACAAGGACGCCGCCGGCCTGGCCGGTGTCGTGAACATGCTGAACGCCGACGCCCGCGATTATCTGGCCGCCGGCGGCCTGGGCATCCTGGTGGGCGACGGCCGCCTCAGCTACAGCAGCGAGCGCATCCTGGAAGCCTATTACAGCGCCGCCCTGTGGACCGGCATCAACCTGACGCTGGACTATCAGTTCGTGGCCAATCCCGCCTACAACCGCGACCGGGGTCCCGCCAACGTGCTGGGCATCCGGTTCCATGCCGAGATCTGAGGCGCGCCACCGCCGGCCTCAGCGCTTGGTCAACACCATGGCCCAGCCGGGGCTGGCCTCGGGGAAGGAGACCTGGGTCCCCGGCGGCGCCTTCTCAAAAGCCTCCACCGCTTGATGATAGGCGGTGAACGTGCCGCCGCGCGGGGGGTATAGCCAGTCCGCCTGCATTCCCACGACGAAAACGCCCAGCAGGGCGCAGGCGGGAATGCGGAACTTGCCCGGCGCCTTGCCCACCAGAATCAGGCACGCGACGAAGAAGATCAGGATGGGGATGACGAAGTAGCGACCGCCGTAGCCCGGTATGTCGAATAGGACCCATTGATCGCCGAACGCCCCGCTGGCCGGGCTGATCAACCCGCAAGCCAGCAAGACAAGGCCGGCCAGGAAGAATTTCCGAAAGCTCGATGGTCCCTTGACCAGCGCGAGGGCGATGATGGACAAGCCCGCCAACGCGATACACCAAGCCATAAGAGGGTGATGCCAGAACGCGTCCTGCTGCAGGTGATTGACGTTGGTGGTGCCCAGCAGGCTGCTCAAGAACAGTTGGTCCGTCAATATGCGGGCCAGCCGCGTCGCACTGGGGCCAAGCACCATGCTCTGCCGTTCCCCTGCACCGATGGTGAGCAGGCACAAAGCCTGGATCAGCGCTGCCGCGCCGACAATCGCAGCCTGAATGAGGGCATATCGCCGTTGATCGGGGCCGGAGCCCCGCCACTGCCACAGCGCGACAGGTGCCAGGAACAGGCAGAACGGCCCGCTCAGCCCATTGACCAACAGCACGCCATACTGAAGCACCCGCCAGCCTCGCCCCTTAGGTGCCGGCAGCACCAGCATCAGGAAGGACAGCAGCATCAGGTGCCACTGGGCGTTGGTCAGGTTCAAATGGATTTCGAAAGAGTTCGGGACGCCCAAATAAAAGATGGCAATAGCCCAGCGAGCCCAGACCGATGGGACCAACGGCGCCCCGCGCCACAGCAGGTACAGGGCCGGCGCCAATTGGGCCATGAACCCACCCGCCATCATCCAGCCCGGCAGCCATCCCAGCGGCAGGTCCCGGGCGACCAGCGCCATGGCATAGGGGAAGACGTTCAGGTATCCGGCGCTGGGCATGAGGAGGACCCTCAAGCCCTTGGCATAGGCGTTCTGGAACCAGATGACGCCGTCTTCCGCCCACAAGGTGGGATGCAACACCCAATCGGCGTCACGGCTGATCAGCAAGGCGGAGAAGACAACAACGGCCAGGATTTTGCCGAGCATGGGGCTGGTCAAATAGCCGGCCACGCCAGGTCGGAGGCTCAGCGGAAGACGCGCATCAGTCACAGTGGGGGCTCATCTCACGGTATCGCCATCGCGATCTGCAATCGGCGATATGTACCGCATCCGTGGACGGCGACGGTATCCTTTTGACAAGCCCCCCAGGTGATTAAGGTCGCTCACCGACCCAGCCAGCCACCATCGACGGCCAGGACGGTGCCGTGGACATAGTCTGCGGCGGCGGAGGCCAGGAACACCGCGGCACCGCCCAGATCCTCCGGACGGCCCCAGCGTCCGGCGGGAATGCGGGCCAGGATATCGCGGTTGCGCGTTTCGTCGTTGCGCAGCGCCTCGGTGTTGTTGGTGGCGAAATAGCCGGGCGCGATGGCGTTGACGTTGATGCCCTTGGCCGCCCACTCGTTGGCCAACAGCTTGGTCAACCCGGCGATGCCGCTCTTGCTGGCGGTGTAGGAGGCGACGCGGATACCGCCCTGGAAGGACAGCATGGAGGCGATGTTGATGATCTTTCCGCCCGCTTGGCCGCCCGCTTGCCCGCCCCCTGGGCCGCCCGCCCCCTGCTCCACCATTTGACGCGCCACGGCCTGGGCCAGGAAGAAGGGCGTCTTCAGGTTGACGTTCATCACCAGGTCCCAATCGTCCTCGGAAAACTCCAGGGCGTCGGCCCGGCGGATGGTGCCGGCGTTATTGACCAGGATGTCGATACGGCCGAAGGCGGCGACGGCTTGGTCCACCACCGCCTGCACCACGCCGACGCTGTCGAGATCGGCATGGACGAAGTGGAAGCGGGCGCCCACCTCCGTCACCGCCGCTTGCGTCTCCGTGGGCGTGCTGCGCCCGGCGGCCACGATATCGGCACCGGCGCGCGCCAGGGCAACGGCCAGACCCTGCCCCAGGCCGGTGTTGGCGCCTGTGACCAGCGCCACGCGGCCCGTCAGGTCGAACGGGTTGTAAGCCATGGGATCGCCCTTCCTCAGCGCAGCTGGCAGATGTCCAGGACCTTCATGTCGGTGTAGTCGAGGTTCTCCCCGCCCATGGCCCAGATGAAGGAATAGTTGGCGGTGCCGGAGCCCATGTGGATGGACCAGGGCGGTGACACCACGGCCTCGTTATTGGCGACCACGATGTGACGGGCCAATTCCGGCTCACCCATGAAATGAAAGACGCGCTGGTCGTCCTTGATATCAAAGTAGAAATAAACCTCGGACCGGCGGTCATGCAGATGCGGCGGCATGGTGTTCCACACGCTGCCCGGCTTCAGCATGGTCAGGCCCAGCAGCAGCTGCGCCGACTGGCAGGTCTGAGGCACGATGTATTGATAGATCGTGCGCTCGTTGCTGGTCTCCAGGGCCCCGCGCTCCAGCGGCACGGCCTGGTCGATGGAGATCTTCACCGTCTTGAAACGGGCGTGGGCCGGGGTGCTGGCCAGGTAGAACTTGGCGGGATGGGCGGCATCGGCCGAGGCGAACACCACCGTCTCCGTCCCCATGGGGACATACAGGCCGTCGCGTGACGCCAGCTCATAGACCGCGCCGTCCACCGTGACCGTGCCGGGGCCGCCGACATTGACGATGCCCAGTTCCCGCCGCTCCAGGAAGGGCTTGCCGGCGGCCGAGGCCGGCTCCGTCTGCAGGGGCAGATCGAGGGGCGCCTCCACCGGGGCGGCGCCGCCAATGATGAAGCGTTCGTTGTGGGAATAATTTAGGCTGACCTCACCGGCCACGAAGAGGTCGGTGATGAGGTAGCGGTCGCGCAGCTGCTGGTTACGGGCGCCATCCATCATGTCGGGATGGGTCGCCTGATAGACCTTCTTGAACATGGCCATTCTCCCCGTTTGTTTGTGGTTTCCCCGTCTGGGGAAGAGGTGCGGCGCGGACGTCGTTGCCCTCGCCGCACCCTGTCGTCAGTCCAGCTTGTAGGCGCGCTTCGGAAGCCGGTAGGCCAGGTCCACCACCACCTCCGCCGCGTCGTCCTCGTCGATGCGGTGTTCCGCCACCAGGCGCGCCAGGAAGGCGCAGTCCACCCGGCGGGCCACGTCGTGGCGGGCGGGAATGGACAGGAAGGCGCGGGTATCGTCGTTGAAGCCCACGGTATTGTAGAAGCCGGCCGTTTCCGTCGTCTGCTCGCGGAACCGCATCATGCCCTCCGGGCTGTCGTGGAACCACCAGGCGGGCCCCAGCTTCAGCACCGGGTAATGCCCGGCCAGCGGCGCCAGTTCGCGCGCGTAGACCGTCTCATCCAGGGTGAACAGGATGACGGACAGGCGGGGATCGTTGCCGTAGCGGTCCAGCAGCGGCTTCAGCGCATGGACGTATTCGGTGCGCAGCGGGATATCGGCGCCCTTGTCGCGGCCATAGCGCTGGAAGATCTGGTGGTTATGGTTGCGGAAGGAACCGGGGTGGATCTGCATGACCAGCCCGTCTTCCAGGCTCATGCCCGCCATCTCGGTCAGCATCTGGGCGCGGAACAGCTCGGCATCCGCCGCGGTGAAGGTGCCCTTCACCACGCGGGCGAACAGGGCCTCGGCCTCGGCCGGCGACAGGTCGGCGGTGGCGGCGGTGACATGGCCATGGTCGCTGCTGGTGGCGCCCACGGCCTTGAAGTCGATGCGGCGTTTACGGTGCGCATCGAGATAGCCCCGCCAGCTGTACACGTCCTCCCCGGTGATGGCGGCGAACCGCTCCATGGCCGGGCGGAAGTTCTCATGCTCAGGGTCGATGACGGCGTCCGGGCGATAGGCGGTGATGACCTTGCCCTTCCAGCCGCTGTCGCGGATGGCCTCGTGGTGGGCCAGCGTGTCCACCGGGCTTTCCGTGGTGGCGATGACCTCGATGTTGAACCGCTCGAACAGGGCGCGGGGGCGGAATTCCTCCGTCGCCAGCTTGGCGGTGATGGTGTCGAAGTAGAGGTCGGAGGTGTCGGCGCTCAGCTTCACATCCAGGCCGAAGACCTGGGTGAAGACGTGGTTCAGCCAGGTGGAGGACGGCGTGCCCCGAAACAGGTGGAAATGACTGGCCAGCAGTCGCCAAGCCTCGCGCGGGTCGACATCCGGGGCCGGCTGCCCGGCCGCCGGAATGCCCAGCTGCTCCAGCGTCACGCCTTGGCTGTAGAGCATGCGGTAAAGATAGTGGTCGGGCTGTAGCAGCAGAGCGGTGGCGTTGGGGAACGCCTCGTTGCCGGCGAACCATGACGGGTCGGTGTGGCCGTGCGGGCTGATGATGGGCAGCCCCTTCACCAGGGCGTACAGGCGCCGGGCGATGGCGCGAACCGCCGGATCGGCGGGAAACAGGCGATCGTCATGCAGGGTCAGGTGCTGGGCCATCGGGGCCTTCCTTCACTATCCGCCAAAACGCGGCAACCGTTGTTGCTGGAACGGCGTCCGGATGCCCGGTGGGCCGCTCTCCTCCCGCCCCATTTGGTACCGGTCTTGGTAACCGGTGTCAATTTCGCATCGCATAACCCGGTGTCGAAATGCGCGCCTGGGGGCGATCACCCCCGGGGTGGAACGGAGGACTCGCGCACCACCATGCGGCTGACGACGCCGGTGGCGGTGTGCCCCTCCTCCTCATCGCTGGAGATGCGGATGATCAGCTTTTCCGCCGCCAGGCGCCCCAGGTCCTTGGCCGGCAGGCGCACGGTGGTCAACGACGGCCATAGGCGGGTGGCGATGGGGCTGTCGTCAAAGCCCACGATGGTCAGGTCGCGGGGAATGCTGATGCCCAGGCGCTGCGCCGTCTTGTAGACGCCGGCCGCCATTTCGTCGTTGCTGGCGAAAATGGCGGTGGGCCGGGGCTCCCGCGTCAGCAGGCGGGTGGCGCAGACCTCCCCCGATTCGAAGGTATAGGCCCCCTCCTCCACCATTTCCGGGCGCAGGACGATGCCATGGTTCTTCAGGGTGCTGACGAAGCTTTCCCGGCGTTCATGGGCGGAGCGGTGGCGCGACGGCCCCGCGATGAAACCGATATCGCGGTGTCCCAGCGCCGCCAGATGCTCCGCCACCTCCGCCGCCCCCTGGCGGTCGTTGTAGACCACCATGTTCGCCGCCTCGTCCAGGGACACGGCCGACAGGCGCACATAGCGACAGCCCAGGTCGCGCAACACCTCCACCAACTGCGGGTTTTCCGAGGCCGGCGGCACGACGATCACGCCATCCAGGTTCTGCCGCTGCACGAACTGCTTGGCATCGTTCAGGAAATGCGGGCTTTTCTGATCGCAGGGATGCACCACCAGTTCGAACCCAGCCAGGCGGCAGGCGGCCAGAACCCCTTCCTGGATGTTCACGATGAACTGGGCGTTGGGGTTGTCGTAAACCAGCCCCAGCAGGAAGGACCGCTGGAAGGCCAGGCCCCGCGCCTGGGGGCTGGGCACGTAACCGATCTGCTCGATGATGCCGTTGATGATGGTGCGCGTCTCTTCGTTGACGAAGGGCGACTGGTTGATGACCCGCGACACCGTCTTCTTGGACACATGCGCCAGCCGGGCCACGTCATTGATGGTGGGCGGCCGATCCAGGGTCCATGTCACGGTTTCGACGGCCAGGGTCTGGATGCTGGCGGCGCGACCGCGCCGGGCCCGTGCTTTTGGCGGCGTGTCCTGTGTCATGTCTTGGCTGCTTCTCGTTCTTCTTGTCAGGACTTCCGTCGAAGGTCCGTTCCACTTCCTAGCATGCCGCGTCCCGGCCGCCGTCACAAAAGGGATTTGCGGGTGACGGGGCCGGAACTCCCTCTACCCACCCCGGTCGCCCCCCGGGCGTCATTCCGCCGCACCCCCGAAACTGCCCCCTTGCCCCATTAGGAAACCGGTGTCATTTATTGGACCGACGGACTGGGGTCTAGCGCGCTTGACGTGCCATGCCCCACCATCGCCATAACAAACATGTGGGAGGATAGACCCGTGATCAAACGTATCCTGGCGACGACCGCGCTCGCGGCTGTGCTGGCCGCCGGCACGGCCACCGCCGCCGACAAGGCGGACGCGCTGGCCTTTCCCGGTGCCCAGGGCTGGGCGGCGCACACGCCCGGCGGACGCGGCGGCAAGATCATCAAGGTCACCAACCTGAACAGCGAGGGGCCCGGCTCCTTCCGCGATGCCATCGAGGCCAAGGGCCCGCGCATCATCGTGTTCGAGGTCGGCGGCGTCATCGACCTGAACCAGAAGACCATCAAGGTGATGGAGCCGTTCGTGACCATCGCCGGGCAGACAGCCCCCTCCCCCGGCATCACGCTGATCCGGGGCGGCATGGACATCGGCGCCCATGATGTGGTCATGCAACATATCCGCATCCGCGTGGGTGACGCGGGCGCGCCCAAGAAAAGCGGGTGGGAGGAGGACGCCGTCAGCACCGTGGGGGCGGCCTACAACGTCATCGTGGACCATTGCAGCCTGACCTGGGCGACGGACGAGAACCTGTCGGCCTCCGGCCCCCGCTTCAAGGGCGACACGCCGGACGAATGGCGGCAGAACACCTCCCACCGCATCACCTATTCCAACAACATCATCGCGGAGGGGTTGGCCCGCGCCACCCATATGAAGATCGAGCATTCCAAGGGCTCGCTCATCCACGACAACGTCACCGACATCCTGATCGTCGGCAACCTCTACGCCCACAATGTGGAGCGCAGCCCCCTGTTCAAGGGCGGCGTCCATGGCGTCATCGTCAACAACCTGATCTATGACCCCGGCCAGCGGGCGGTCCACTACAACCTGCAGGCCGAGGAATGGGGCGACCATCCCTACCAGGTCGGCCAGATGGCGGCGGTGGGCAACGTGCTGCGCGCCGGCCCCTCCACCCCTACGCCGCTGGCCTTCCTGGAAATCGGCGGCTATGGCGACCTGGAATATTACGGCAAGGACAACATCGCCGTGGACCGGGCGGGCGGGCCGCTGCCCCTGATGGGCCGCTACACCACCTCTGCCGCCAAGGTCATCGAGATGGACAAGGCGCCGCTGTGGCCGGAGGGCCTGACGCCGCTGCCGGCGGTGGACGTGCAGAAGTCCGTGCTGCACAACGCCGGCGCCCGCCCCTGGGACCGGGATTACGACGACGTCCGCCTGCTGGCTGACGTGGCGGAAGGCCGGGGAGAAATCATCAACAGCCAGGACGACATCCACGGCTATCCCACCGAGAAGCCCAACACCCGGCCCTTCAACCCGGCCGATTGGAACCTGGACGACATGACGCCGCGCACGGCCACGGCGCTGGACGCCAAGTCCAAGGCCAGGGGCACCTGAGGCGGCCACCCCTACGACAAAGGGCGGCCCCTCGAGGCCGCCCTTTTTCTTTGACCGGAAACCGGCTCACTTCTTCGGTTGATCCGCCGGCTTGGCCTCATCGGGCTTGGCCCCGTCGGCGGGCGCCGCGGCGGGCTTCGGCGCCGGCGGGGGCCCCAGACTTTGCAGGGCGGCCGCCAAGCCATCAAGTTGCACGGGCACGTCCATGGGGCTCTTGTCCGGCTTGGCATAGCGCACCATGAGCACCTTGCCGCTGGTGAACTGCTTCAGCACCTCCTGGTCCAGGTTGGCCGAGGCGATGCAGCCGCCGGCCTGGCACAGCGTCAGCGGCAGGGCGATGGGCTTGGCGCCATCCAGGGTCAGTTGCAGTCCCGGCTGCACCGGCGTGCCCAGGGGCACGGTGATGGCCAGCACTGGCTTGCCATCCGTCGACATGTAACCGATCTGGACATGCAGGACGATGGCGTTGGCGGGGTTGGCGATGGCGAACTGCTCGACAAAGCAGACGTCCTCGCCGCCGGCCCCCTTGGCGCAATTCTTGGCCCAGGGCGGCCCCGCCGGCTTCTGCGCCCCGGCGCTGGCCGATTTGGCGCCGCTGGCCTTGTGGTGCTGGTACAGCATGATGCCGCCCACCGTCAGCAACCCGAGCAGGAACAGCAGGCCGATCACGATCAGGGGGGTGCGCGAACCGCCGATGACGACGGTGGGACGGGCCGGCGCGGGGTCCTCTTTATGGGTCATGGGTATGCTTTTTCTGTTATGGGCGCGACGCCGCCGGGTATGGCCGCGATAAGGCGGGAATTGTTGGGACATCGCGGCGGCGCGGTCAACCTCTCCCGCCTCGTGTCGCGCGCGGCAGCCCGCCCTGGGTGGCGATATTGTGGCCGCGCACCCAGGCTCGTGCCGCGCGGGGCCCCGCGCCGTCAGAATTGATCAGCAGCCCGATACCGCCGCCGTCATCTTGAAGATGCCCTGGGCGTTGCCGCTGTCGAATTGCAGGTCCAGGCGGCCGGTTTCCGTTTTGAGGGGATCGCGGGAAATGAACTCATAGAACGACCCCGGCACGACGCGGCTGGTCAGATTACCTCGGGCGTCGATGAAGGGGCGCTCCACCATCGCGGCGCGCAAGGCTGTCTGGCGCACCGTGCCGTCGCGCGACACCTCCACCTTGGGCTTCATCTCATAGCCCCGGGCCTTAAGGTCATCGGCCAGCGCCTCGACATCGGGCACCCGGTCGGTGGCGTGGTTGAAGCGGTTGCCCTCGGTGGCGATCCAGGCCAATTCCGCCGATTCCGCCAGCAGGGTCTCATACTGCGCCAGGGTCGGCACCGGATGATGGCGGTCGAACAGGCGCAGCAACTCGCCCACCAGGGCCGTCGCCTCGTCCAGCGTCAGCGTGCCGCCGGCGCCCAGCCGGTCCAGCAGGCCCTTGGCGTCGGCTGCCAAGGGATCGTCCTTCACCTGGAACACCTCCAGCGCCGCCGCCTGCACCTCGGGCGAAAAGCGGTCGGGGAAGATTTCGCTGACGAAGAACTGGGCGATATCCTCCGGATAGTCGCGGTGGGTGTAGGCGTAGCCCATCATGCGCAACCGCTCCAGCGGGTAGGTCCCGCCGACATGATAGCCCAGCGGCTCCAGCACCCGGGCGAAGGCGGCGTGGCCCGGCGGCAAGGCCCCCAGGCCGGGAGCGTTCACCGTGCGCAGGGCGCCGTGGTCGAACACCATGCGACCGCCCTGCTCCCGCACATAGCGGGCGCCTTCCGGCACCTCGCGCAACAGGCCACGGAACAGCTGCATGGTCAGGGCCTGGGCCACCACGGCGCGCGGCACGGCGTCACCATGGTCGGCCAGAAAGGCGGGATGCAGCGCCAGCATCTCCATCAGCCGGCCGGCCTCGTCATTGCCGACCAGGGCTTGGGCGATCTTCTGAACGGTGGGCGTCTTCATGGGACCGTCCCTCTTCAACCGATATCGAACTGCACACCCTGGGCGAGCGGCAGTGATCTCGAATAGTTGATGGTGTTGGTGGCCCGCCGCATATAGGCCTTCCAGCTGTCGGAACCGGCCTCGCGCCCGCCGCCGGTTTCCTTTTCGCCACCGAAGGCGCCGCCGATCTCGGCGCCCGAGGGGCCCAGATTGACGTTGGCGATGCCGCAGTCCGACCCGGCGGCGCTGATGAAGGTTTCCGCCTCGCGCATGTCGGTGGTGAAGATGCTGGACGCCAGCCCCTGGGGCACGCCGTTCTGCAGCGCGATGGCCTGGTCCAGGTCGCGGTAGCGCACGACATAGAGGATGGGGGCGAAGGTTTCCTCCAGCATCGGCCCGGCCTGATCCGGCATGATCACCAACGCCGGGCGGACGTAGTAGGCGTCGCCGGAGCCCACATCCACACGCTCCCCACCGATCACGGTGCCGCCGGCGGCCTTGGCGGCGGCCAGCGCCTTGACCATGCCCTCGTAAGAGGCTTTGTCGATCAGCGGGCCCACCAGGGTGCCGGCCTCGCGCGGGTCCCCCACCTTGACGCTGCGGTAGGCGGCGGCCAGCCGGTCCAGCAGACGATCGGCCACGGCCTCGTGCACGATCAGGCGGCGCAGGGTGGTGCAGCGCTGGCCGGCCGTGCCCATGGCGGCGAAGGCAATGCCGCGTATCGCCAGTTCCAGGTCGGCCGAGGGGGCGACGATGGCGGCGTTGTTGCCGCCCAGCTCCAGGACGGCGCGGGCGAAGCGGGCCGCCAGACGGGGCGCCACGGCCCGGCCCATGCGGGTGGAGCCGGTGGCCGACACCAGCGGCACCAGCGGGTGGTCCACCAGCGCCTGCCCCACATCGGCCTGCCCCTCGGCCAGGATGGACAAACCATCGGGCGCGGAACCGAACTTGGCGGCGGCGCGATCAAAGGCCGCCTGCACGGCGATGGCGGTCAGCGGTGTCTTCTCCGACGGCTTCCAGACGACGCTGTTGCCGCAGACCAGGGCCAGGGCGGCGTTCCATGACCATACCGCCACGGGGAAGTTGAAGGCGCTGATGACGCCGCAGACACCCAGCGGGTGCCAGGTTTCCATGAGGCGGTGGCCCGGCCGCTCCGTCGCGATGGTCAGGCCGTAAAGCTGGCGGGACAGGCCGACGGCGAAGTCGCAGATGTCGATCATCTCCTGCACTTCGCCCAGTCCCTCGGACAGGATCTTGCCGGCCTCCAAGGTCACCAGCAGGCCCAGGTCGCCGCGCACGGCGCGCAGTTCCTCGCCCAGCAGGCGCACCAGCTCACCCCGACGGGGGGCCGGCACCAGGCGCCATTCCAGGTGGGCTGCGTGCGCCTTGCGCACCAGCGCGTCCACGTCGGCGGCGGTCAGGGCCTTCACCCGGCCCGCCTCGGCGCCATCGATGGGGCTGCGCGCCACGATATCGCCGCCCGCCAGCACGGCCCGCTCCACGCCCAGCCGGTCCAGCACCGCCAGAATATCACGCCGGGTTTCGCCCACTGCCGTCATCGCTTCTTCCCTCATGCTGCTTCTTGCTTAAACGGTTGGCCCGATCAGGCGACGCGCGCCACCACCTGGTCCACCGGGTTCGCCCCCTGATAGGCGCGGCCGAAGCGATTGGCCAGGAAATCGTCCAGGGCGATGTCCTCCTGGCGAATGAAGCCGTGCGACGGCAACCGGCCATCGGCCAGCATGTCCAGCACGGCGCAGATGCCGGCGGCGGTGGTGGTCTGGATGGCGGTGCGCTGACGGCCATGAGCGTAGTCGCCAAAGACGCGACTGGAATAGCTTTCCTGGGTCAGCTGGCCGTCCAGCATGCCGCTGACGGTGACGAAGATGACCACCACGTCCTGCAGGGTGGCAGGCAAGGCCCCCTCCAGCACCGTCTTGAACAGGTCGCGCCGGTCGCGCAGGCGCAGGTCGTTCAGCAGGGTCTTCATCAACTGGCAATGGCCGGGATAGCGGATGGTCTTGTAGTTCAAGGTGCGCACCCGGCCCTTCAATACCTCAGCCAGGCTGCCCAGGCCGCCGGAGGTGTTGAACGCCTCATACGGCACGCCATCCAGCCAGAACTCCTCCCGCTCCTCCAGCGCCGGCACCTCGCGCAGGGTGCCTTCGACGATGGCCTCGCAGGGCTCGCAATACTCATTGATGACGCCGTCCGTGCTCCAGGTCAGGTTGTAGCCCAGGGAGTTGCTGGCATAACGCGGCAGGGCACCGACGCGCAGGCGCACGGCTTCCAGCGTGTCGAACTTCTTGGCCAGGCTGCCGGCGACGATGGAGATGAAGCCTGGCGCCAGCCCGCACTGGGGGATGAAGGCGTTGGGGGCGTTGGCCGCCAGTTCCTTCACCCGCCGGGTGGTGGCCACGTCCTCCGTCAGGTCCAGGTAATGGCAACGGGCGAGGGCCGCCGCCTCCGCCACCTTGATGGTCAGGTGATAGGGGGCGGCGCTCAGCACGGCATAGGCGCCGGCCAGCGCCTCGGTCAGGGCGGCCACGTCGCCGATATCGACCTCGCGCCGTTCGATGGGCAGGCGCTTGGAGACGCCTTCCAGCGCCTTGGCCGAGCGGTCCAGGACCGTCACCAGGTAATCGCCCGATCCCGCCAGGTTCTCCGCGATGATGGACCCGATCTTGCCCGCCCCGACGACCACGATGCGACGCATGTGCGCTCTCCCGTTTTCAAAGTTCCCTGTGAAAACGACTGTCCGACAAACCCTTGACGGAATGAACAGCCAATGCGACCAATCTGATGCAATATGGTGGGCAAAATGAACAGTCAGACTGACATTTTTCAACCGGACGATCTGGACATCGCGCTGCTGCGCCTGCTGGAGGCGGACAGCCGCCTGCCCACCGTCACCTTGGCCAAGCGCCTGGGCGTATCCCGCACCACGGTGCAGGCGCGGTTGGAGCGTCTGGTGGCGCGTGGGGTCATCACCGCCTTCACCATCCGGCTGGATGCGGACTACCTCGCCCGCCGCATCCAGGGCCATGTCGCCATCACCCTCCTGCCCAAGGCGGCGCGGCAGGTCGAAACGCGGCTGAAGGCCATGCCCCAGGTGCGCCAGCTTTACGCCGTCAGCGGCCCCTTCGACATGATCGCCGTCGTCTCCACGGAATCGATTGCCGAAATGAACACGGTGATCGACGACATCGGCGCAGTGGACGGGGTGGAACGCACCAACTCCTCCATCATCCTGTCGCAGCGCCTGGCCCGCTGACCGGCTGCGGCTGGCTGGTCCGAGGCTGAGTTGGTCGGGGGCCCATGCCAGCGCCATGCCCCTTTTCCGAAGATTGCCCTGCAGCCCCTCAATCGCGTGTAAAAATGGCGCGAGTCGTACGGCTTTTGTCTATTCCGTTCGATCTAGGCAAATGTGCCGGTAATTATGTTTCCAAATCGTTTCAGATGTGCGCACGACTGTTACAAGGCAGTTACACATCACTGTGAAACCGGTTGCCGGAACCGTCAATTTTGCGACGCACCATTGACCTCCATAAAATATCCAAAATAACCTTTCCCCGTTGGTCCTGGCACAAGGGGGACACGACTCCACAAGAGATTTGTCTGGTTGGGGCCAGCAATATCAACAATCTCCAGAACTGCGGGGAAACTCATGGGCATGCCAAAATTCGGGCGGCGCGCATTGCTGCTGTCTTCGACCATGCTTGTCGGCGCCTTGGCGGCGGCGACTGATGCTGCGGCGCAACAATCGGCCAGTGCCAGCACCGACATGCAGGAAATCGTCGTCACCGGGTCGCGCATCAAACAGGCCGCGAACCTGACCAGCGACAGCCCGCTGACCACGGTGGACAGCGTGGAGATGAAGCTGCAGGGCACGACCAACGTCGAAACGATGTTGAACAACCTGCCCGGCATCACGGCGGCCCAGACCAACGCGCAGTCCAACGGCGCCACCGGCACCGCCACCATCAACCTGCGTAATCTGGGCGAATCCCGCACCTTGGTGCTGATCGACGGACGCCGCATGCCGTTGGGCGATCCGACCTACCCCTACGCCGACGTGAACTTCATCCCCGGCGCCTTGGTGGAAAGCGTGGACGTGGTCACGGGCGGTGCCTCGGCCGTCTATGGTTCCGATGCCGTGGCCGGCGTCGTGAACTTCAAGATGAAGCGTGACTTCGAGGGGGTGAAGGTTGACTACCAGTTCTCCGCCGCCCAGCACAGCAATGAGAACGACGACGCCCAAAAGGTCCTGAAAAGCTCCAAGTATCCGGTCACGGTGCCGGGCGACCGCTTCGACGGCTTCGTCCGCGACAGTTCCTTCATCATTGGCGCCAACGCCCCCAACAACAAGGGCAACGTCACCGCCTACGCCACCTACCGCTGGACGGAGCCCGTCACCCAGGCGACGCGCGACTGGTCGGCTTGCACCATGGCGACCACAAGTAGCGATGAGAGCACCCTGGCCACCCAGGATAACCAACGGTACTGCTCCGGCTCGTCAAACAGTGCCTACGGCCGCTTACGCACCAACGGTTCGGGCACCGGCTATTCGCTGAACCCCGACGGATCGGCGTCCTTCGTCAAATACAACAGCGGCCTGGCCTTCAACTACGGCCCCTACAACTACATCCAGCGCCAGGATGAGCGTTATACCGGCGGCGCCTTCGCCCATTACGAGATCAATCCGGCGTTCGACGTCTACACCGACTTCATGTTCATGTCGGACCACACCAAGGCGCAGATCGCCCCGTCCGGCTTCTTCAGCGGCACGACCTATTCCATCAACTGCGACAACCCGCTGATGTCGGCGTCCGAGGCGACGACGCTGTGCGGCGCCAACGCCGGCAGCAGCAGCGCCAATTGGAAGGGCTATATCGGCTACCGCTTCACCGACAACAACGCCCCGCGCTACGACGACCTGCGGCACACCGATTACCGCTATGTCATCGGCACCAAGGGTGACCTGGGCGGCGGCTGGTCCTACGACGTCTACGCCCAGCATGCGGCGGTGATCTACAACGAGACCTACCAGAACGACGTTTCCATAACCAAGCTGCAGAACGCCCTGCAGGTGAAGAACGTCAACGGCGTCGCCACCTGCGAGTTCGTGATCAACGGCACGGACTCGAGCTGCGTGCCCATCAACATCTTCCAGTTGGGCAAGATCAGCAGCGCCGCCTACAACTACGTCTACACCACCAGCTTCAAGGAAGGCACCACCACCCAGGACATCGTCAGCGGCTCCGTCTCCGGCGACTTCGGCGCCTGGGGCGTGAAAAGCCCCTTCGCCAAGGACCCGGTGGCCGTGGCCTTCGGCAGCGAATGGCGGCGCGACGCCATCGACCTGAAATACAGCGAGAACGTCCTGTCCGGCGACCTGTCCGGTTCCGGCGCCGGCACCACGCAGCCGGCGGTGGGCGCCACCGAGGTGAAGGACATATTCGGCGAATTGCGCCTGCCCCTGGTCAGCGACAAGCCGTTCATCAAGGACCTGTCGGTCGACGCCGGCTACCGCTGGTCAGACTACAACCTGGCGGGCAAGGCCAACACCTACAAGGCCAGCCTGAACTACGCCCCCGTCAGCGACGTCGCCTTCCGCGGCGGCTACAACCACGCCGTCCGCGCCCCCAACATCATCGAGCTGTTCCAGACCAACACCTCTGGCATCGGTGGCGCGCTGGACCCCTGCTCCGGTTCCAACCCGTCGGCGTCGCTGGCCCAGTGCGGCCGCACCGGTGTCTCGGCCGCCCAATACGGCAACATCTCCGACTGTACCGCCGTCGACGGCTGCAACACGCTGAGCGGCGGCAACAAGGCGCTGAAGCCGGAAACGGCGGACACCTACACCGCCGGCTTCGTCTTCACCCCGACCTTCGTGCCCAACTTCGCGGCCACGGTCGACTATTACAATATCAAGATCGAGAATCTGATCGGTACCGTGCCCACCTCGCAAATCATGACCCAGTGCCTGAACACCGGCAATTCCTACTACTGCGACCTGATCCACCGTGGGGCGGCCGGCAGCCTGAACTCCAGCGACGGCTATTACATCACCACCGACATCAACGCCGGCTATCGCCAGCAGGCGGGCGTGGACGTCTCCGGCACCTATCGCCAGGACCTGGAGGATTTCGGGATCAAGGACCTGGGCGCCGTGACCCTGAAGTTCATCGGCTCCTGGACGCAGTTCAACCGCTACCAGCCGCTGCTGCATGAGGCCAAGTACGACTGCGCCGGCCTATACGGCAGCACCTGCGGCCAGCCCACGCCGCATTGGCGCCACCAGTTCCGCGTCACCTGGAATACGCCGTGGAACGCCGACCTGTCGGTCAACTGGCGCTATATCGGCGGCAGCAGCCTGGACAACAACAGCACCGACCCCAGCCTGAACGCCAATTCAGGCATCTATAACAACATCGACGGCAAAATCGGCGCCTACAATTACTTCGACCTGGCGGGAACCATCAACCTGATGGACCACTACACGCTGCGGTTCGGTGTCAACAACCTGTTCGACAAGGACCCGCCCATCCAGTCCGCCAACGACGATTACGTCAGCGTGCTGGGCGGTTACGGCAACGGCAACACCTATCCCGGCATCTACGACACCCTGGGCCGCGTGTTCTTCCTGGGCATCACCGCCGATTTCTAAAGCGGATCACTTCTAAACCGCCGACTTCCGAGACGGCCTATCGTATAATATCGATACGCGGCGGGTCCCTGCCTAGGGGCCCGCCGCTCTCGCTTCCGCTCACCACACCCTTCCGCTCACCATACCGGCACCGCCTCATGACCAATGGCCAGTCCCCCTTTTCCATCCCCGTCCCGCGCGCCGCCTCCGCCGCCCAGAGTCAGCGTATCCAATCGCTGATCCAGCAGGCGCTGACGTTCCAGACGCGGGGTCAGTTGCATGAGGCGGAGCAGATCCTGCGCCAGGTGCTGGCGTTGGACGCCGCCGAGCCGGACGCGCTGCAGCTCCTGGGGCTGATCGCCAAGCGTCACGGGGATTTGGACCAGGCGGAGCAGTTGCTGCGCCGGTCGCTGGCCGTGAACAGCCGGCAGCCCCACGTGAACTACAACCTGGGCAACCTGCTGAAGGACACCGGCCGCCCGTCCCAGGCCCTGCCGTTCTATGAAAAGGCCATCCTGCACAAGTCCGACTATGTCGAGGCGTACAGCAACCGTGCCGAGTGCCTGGTGGCGATGGCGGGACAGGAACCGGCCAACGCGCGGCCGCTGCTGGAGGCCGCCCTGCCCCTGTATCGCCGGGCCTTGCAGTTGCAGCCCGATTACGTGGCGGCCCGGGTGGGCATCGCCGAAGCCTATCTGCAATTGGACGAGGCGGAGCGGGCGGAGGAAGCGCTACGCGCCGGGCTGACCCGGCTGCCCAACGACTTCTACCTGAACAACAGCCTGGGCACGGCCCTGCGCCGACAACAGCGTTTCGAGGATGCCGCCCCGTACCTGAGGCGCGCGGCCGAGCGCGCGCCGGACCGCTGGCAGATCTGGCTGAACCTGGGCAACACCCTGCTGGCCTTGGGCCAGTTGGATGAGGCCATCACCTGCCTGAAAAAGGTGGTGGTGCTGGACCCCGGCAATTACGCGGCCCAAGCCGCCCTGAACCAGGCACTGTGGGAGACGGGACAGCACGCGCAGTTGCTGAATTCCTACGAATGGGCCAAGGAGCGCAAGCCCAACGACCCCGATTTGCTGGAGATGGCGGCGGAGGCCTACATCCTGTTCGGGCGCCATGATGAGGCGGGGGCCAACATCGCCGCCGCCGCCGCCCTGCGTCCGGAATCCCCCTCGCTGCCCCGCCTGCGCGCCACCCTGCTGCTGGCCCAGGAACGCGTGGCGGAGGCGCTGGAGGTCGCGCTGGAGGGACTGAAGACGGCGCCGGACGACCAGCGGCTGTTGTACCGCACGGCCGAGGCCGCCCTGCGCCTGAACCGCCCGGCCGACGCGCTGGACGCCGCCCGCCGGCTGGGGGCCCTGGTGCCGGACAGCCAGTTCGCCGTGGCGTTCGAGGCGACGGCCCATCGCCTGATGGGACAGGCGGACCCACGCGGGCTTTACGATTATGACCGCTTCATCCACGCCATCGATCTGCCCGCGCCCGTGGGTTATGCCGACCTGGGCGCCTTCCATGCCGACCTGATGGCGGCGCTGGACGTGCAGCATGTGGCACAGCACGAGCCGATCGAGCAGACCCTGCGCAACGGCACCCAGACGCGCGAAAACCTGTTCACCCGTGCCGGCGCCGCCCCAGCCATCCTGGCCCTGCGCGAGAACGTCATGGCCGCCGCCCGGCGCTATATCGCCGGCCTGCCGGATGACGGCACGCATCCCTTCCTGCGCCGCAAGGGCCAGGAACTGCACTGGGCCGGGTCGTGGTCCGCCCGGCTGCGCAGCCAGGGCTATCACACCAACCACATCCACCCCGAGGGGTGGATCAGCGGTTGCTACTACGTGGACATGCCCGACGCGGTCGCGGACGCGGAAGGCAAACAGGGCTGGATCACCTTCGGCGCCTTCGCCCAGGGCAACGGCGCCACCCTGCCCTGGGAACGGGCCATCCAGCCCCGGCCCGGCCTGCTGGTGCTGTTCCCCAGCTACATGTGGCACGGGACCATCCCCTTCAACGGCGACCAGACGCGCACGACCGTCGCCTTCGACATCGGCGGCCGGGGCTGACAGGAAAAAGCGCGGCGCGGTTTGCCTATTTTTTGCGCTGCCCAAAAAACATGCTGCAATGCGCTTTAACCATCGAGGCCAATGATGATACCGTGACCGGTGTCAGGGCACCGGGGGCTATGGGTTGCCATCGCTTCCGCGAACAGGGGAAGTCATGAGCATCCACGTCGCCATCAACCATAAGACGATCTACCGTTACGACCGGCTGATCAATCTGGGGGCCCAGCTGGTGCGCCTGCGGCCGGCGCCGCATTGCCGCACGCCCATCCTGTCCTATTCGCTGAAGGTCACGCCCAAGCAGCATTTCCTGAATTGGCAGCAGGACCCCCAATCCAACTGGCTGGCGCGCTTGGTCTTCCCCGAGAAGACCGAGGAATTCACGTTGGAGGTGGACCTGGTGGCCGACATGGCGGTCATCAACCCGTTCGACTTTTTTCTGGAACCGGCGGCCGAGAAATTCCCCTTCACCTATGAGCCGTGGCTGGCCAAGGATCTGAAGCCCTTCCTGGAGGCGGAGGAACCCGGCCCGCTGGTCCAGTCCCTGCTGGACGGGATCGACCGCACACCCACCGGCACCGTGGCCTTCCTGGCCGACCTGAACCTGAAGCTGCAGCAGCGTATCGGCTACGTCATCCGCCTGGAGCCGGGCGTGCAGACGCCGGAGGAAACGCTGGCGCTGGGCACCGGGTCCTGCCGCGACACCGCCTGGCTGCTGGTGCAAGTGCTGCGCAACCTGGGCCTGGCGGCGCGGTTCGCGTCAGGCTACCTGGTGCAGTTGGTAGCCGACCAGAAGCCGCTGGAGGGACCGGATGGCCCCAGTGCCGACTTCACCGACCTGCACGCCTGGACGGAAGTCTACCTGCCCGGCGCCGGCTGGATCGGCCTGGACCCCACCTCCGGCCTGTTCGCGGGTGAGGGGCACATCCCGCTGGCCTGCACGCCCGACCCCTTCTCCGCCGCCCCGGTCACGGGCGGGCTGGACATGTGCGAGGTGACGTTCGAGCACGCGATGTCGGTCACCCGCATCCGGGAGCAGCCGCGCACCACCAAGCCCTACACCCCCGACCAGTGGGGGGCGATCGACCGCCTGGGGCATCAGGTGGACCGGGAGATTGTGGACGGCGACATCCGCCTGACCATGGGCGGCGAGCCCACCTTCATCTCCATCGACGACATGGAGGGGGCGGAGTGGAACACGGCGGCGCTGGGCCCGACCAAGCGCCTGCTGTCCGGTGACCTGATCCGCCGCCTGCAAGCCCGCTACGCCCAGGGCGGCCTGCTGCATTTCGGCCAGGGCAAATGGTATCCCGGCGAAAGCCTGCCGCGCTGGGCCCTGCAGCTGTATTGGCGCCGAGATGGCGACGCGCTGTGGACCCACGGCGAATACCTGGCCGACGAACGGCGCCATTACGGCTATGGGCTGGCGGAGTCGGAGGCGTTCATCCGCCGCCTGGCAGAGCGGCTGGGCATAGACCCCGACTACGCCCGCGGCGCCTTCGAGGACCCCTGGCACTACATCCGCAAGGAACGCGAGCTGCCGGTGAATGTCGATCCCTTCGACAGCAAGCTGGAGGACGCGGAGGAGCGGGCGCGCCTGGCCAAAGTGTTCGAGACCGGCCTGGGCACCCCCGTCGGCTACGCCCTGCCCGTTCAGCGCCGGCATGAGGCCAGCGGCCCCGTCTGGCTGTCCAGCGCCTGGGCCACGCGCAGCGACAGGCTGCTGCTGGCCCCCGGCGACAGCCCCATCGGCTATCGCCTGCCCCTGGGTTCCCTACCCTGGGTCGACGCCATCGACCGCGTCTATTCCTACGAGCAGGACCCGTTCGACAGCCGGCCGGACCTGCCGGCACGCGAGGAACTGGAAAAGCAGATGGCTCTGCGCAAGGGCCAGACGGAACCCTTGCGTCAGCGCCTTATGGCTGATGTCCGGGACCGGCAGGACAAGGTGCCGGAAAAGGGCGCCAGCGCCTGGTGGCTGGTGCGCACCGCCCTCTGCGTGCAGCCGCGCGACGGCCGCCTCTATATCTTCCTGCCGCCGACCAGCTACCTGGAGGATTGGATCGAACTGGTCACCCAGATCGAGGCCACCTGCGTGGACCTGGATCTGGCCGTCGTCCTGGAAGGCTACCCCCCACCCCGCGATCCGCGCCTGAACAGCATCGCGGTGACGCCGGACCCGGGCGTGATCGAGGTGAACATCCATCCCGCGTCCAACTGGACGGACCTGGTCTATACCACCACCACCCTGTACGAGGACGCGCGCCAGACCCGCCTGGGCACGGAAAAGTTCGCGCTGGACGGCCGGCATGTCGGCACGGGCGGCGGCAACCATGTGGTGGTGGGCGGTCCCACCCCGGCGGACAGCCCCTTCCTGCGCCGGCCGGACGTGCTGCGGTCCCTGCTAACCTATTTCCAGAACCACCCCAGCCTGTCCTACCTGTTCAGCACCATGTTCATCGGGCCGACCAGCCAGCATCCCCGGGTGGACGAGGCGCGGCACGAAAGCCTGTATGAGCTGGAGATCGCCTTCAAGGAGCTGGACCGCGCCGGCCCCAACCCGCCGCCCTGGCTGGTGGACCGGGCGCTGCGCCACCTGCTGGTGGACGTGCAGGGCAACACCCATCGCTCCGAATTCTGCATCGACAAGCTATACAGCCCCGACAGCTCCACCGGCCGGCTGGGCTTGGTGGAACTGCGCAGCTTCGAGATGCCGCCGCACGCGCAGATGAGCCTGGTGCAACAGTTGCTGCTGCGCACGCTGATCGCCTGGTTCTGGCGGGAACCGTACCGCGCCGGCCTGGTGCGCTGGGGCACCAAGCTGCACGACCGCTTCCTGCTGCCGCAGTTCGTGACCCAGGATATCCAGGATGTGGTGACGGAACTGCGTGAGGCCGGATACGCCTTCGAGGAGTCGTGGTTCGCCCCGCACCTTAACTTCCGCTTCCCCAAGATCGGCGCCGTCAGCCAGCGCAGCCTGAGCCTGGAACTGCGCACCGCCCTGGAACCCTGGCACGTGCTGGGTGAGGAACCGGGCGGCGGCGGCACCGTGCGCTATGTCGACAGCAGCCTGGAGCGCATCCAGGTGCGGATGACCGGAATGGTGGGCGACCGCTACGCGGTCACCTGCAACGGCCGGCGCCTGCCCCTGCACCCCACGGGCACCGAGGGGGAATATGTGGCGGCGGTACGCTATCGCGCCTGGCAGCCGCCGGGATGCCTGCATCCGACTATCCCCGTGCATACGCCTTTGGTCTTCGATATTTTGGATCTGTGGACCGAACGGTCCGTCGGCGGCTGCACCTATCATGTCGCCCATCCAGGAGGGCGCAACTTCACCACCTTCCCGGTCAATGCCAACGAAGCGGAAGGCCGCCGCCTGGCGCGCTTCCACCCCTTCGGGCATACACCGGGGCCTATGACCATCCCGCCCGAAACACGGAACCCGGATTATCCCATGACCCTGGACCTGAGACTTGGCTGAGTAGGATTTGCCTGACCGCGCGCCCCAACCGCCGCCGGAACAGCCCTCGCTGTTCCACGATGCCGGCGACCTCGGCTACGGCATCGGTCCCGTCTTTGATGAGATGGTGACGGGCACGGGGCATCTGCGTCCGCATTGGCAGCAGTTCTTCGCCGCCCACGGTCCCTTTTCGCCGGATGAGATGGCGCACCGGTGGGCGGCGGCGCGCCAGCGCCTGTTCCTGAACGGCGTCACCTTCAACTCCTACCGCGATCCCCAAGGGACGGAACGGCCGTGGCCGCTGGACCCGGTGCCGCTGCTGCTGTCCGCCCGGGAATGGCAGGTCCTCAGCGCCGGCCTGGTGCAGCGCGCCCGCCTGATCGAAAAGGTGCTGGAGGATTTCTACGGCCCCCAGACCCTGCTGAGCGACGGCACCGTGCCGCCGTCGCTGCTGTATGCCGACCCGGGGTACCTGCGCGCCTGCCAGGGCCTGGCCGTGCCCGGCGGGCGGCGTCTGGCCCTGTTCGCCGCCGACCTGGTGCGCGATGGCGACGGCCAATGGCGGGTGCTGACCTGCCGGACGGAGGCGCCGACCGGCGTCGGCTACGCCCTGGAAAACCGCGCGGTGCTGAGCCAGACCCTGGCGGACCCCTTCCGCGCCTGCAATGTCGAACGCCTGTCGCCGTTCTTCGAGGCCCTGCGCGCCGCGGTGGCCCGCGCGGCCCCGCAATGCTCAGGCGTGGACGGCCATCCCCGGGCCGTGCTTCTGACGCCCGGCCCCTTCAACGAAGCCTATTTCGAGCACGCCTACCTTGCCCGGCACCTGCGCATGACCTTGGCGGAGGGAGCCGACATGGTGGTGCGGGACCAGGCCGTCTACCTCAAGACGCTGGCGGGGCTGGAGCGGGTGGACGTCATCCTGCATCGCGTGGACGACGCCTTCTGCGATCCGCTGGAACTGCGCGTGGACAGCGCGCTGGGCGTGCCCGGCCTGTTGCAGGCGGTGCGCGCCGGCGCCGTCGCCGTGGTCAACGCCTTGGGCTCGGGCATGGCCGAGAGCATGGCGCTGCTGTCCCGTATGCCGGCGCTCAGCCGTCGCCTACTGGGCGAGGACTTGCTGCTGCCCGACGTGCCCACCTATTGGGGCGGCGACGCCGACCAGCGCGAGGCGATGCTGGCGCAGTTGGACCGCATGGTCATCCGGCCCGCCTTCTCCAGCCTGCCCGGCCATGTCGCCAATGGCCCCGACCTGGACGAGGACGCCCGCGCGGCGCTCGCCGCCCGCATCCGGGCGCGGCCGCAGGACTGGGCGGGGCAACTGCCGGTGGCGCCCTCCACCGCCCCGTTGTGGCGCGATGGCCGGGTGGAACCCCGGCCCCTGGTGGTCCGCGCCTTCCTGTGCGCCGCCAGCGACGGCGGCTGGACGGTCATGCCCGGCGGCCTGGTGCGCATCAGCGCCGACGCCCGCCACGCCGCCGTTTCCCTGCAGGAGGGGGCGGGTTCCAAAGATTTGTGGATCGTCGGGGCGCAGCCGACCGGCCCCGTCCGTCGCCTGGCGGCCGGCCCGCCGGATGGCGCGCGCGAGCCCAGCCCCGTGCCGGGCAACCTGCCCAGCCGGGCGGCCGACCATCTGTTCTGGGTGGGCCGCTACGCCGAGCGGGCCGCCGCCGCCGTGCGCCTGCTGCGCAGCGCCACCGTACGCCTTTCCGATGACAGCCGGCCGGCCGCGCGGGAGGAGTTGGCCCCGCTGTTGCGCCTGATGGGCCGCGCCACCCTGATTCCGCAGGAGATCGCCCAGTTGCCCGACAGCGACGCCGTGCGCGGTATGCGCCAGGCGCTGGAAATCGCCGTCGATCCCGCCAACCCCGGCAGCCTAGTGGCCACCACCGGCCGCCTGCGCCGCGCCATGGGCAGCGTGCGCGACCGGCTGCCCCTGGACAGCCGCCAGATCCTGGGCCGCCTGGACGTGCTGGGGGCCAGCCTGGCCAAGGCCGACCGCGCCGCCCTGGCCGTGCTGCTGGGCGATTTCAGCCAGGTGCTGGCGGCGCAGACGGGGCTGGAACTGGACAGCATGCCGCGGGGCGCCGGCTGGCGCTTCCTGGTGCTGGGCCGCCGGCTGGAACGCGCCATCGACGCCGTGGAGCGGCTGCAAGCCAGCGGCATCACCAACGACCGTTCCGACGCCGCCACGCAGGAGGTTCTGCTGGAACTGGCGGAGGCCGGCCCGGCCTACCGCGAGCGCTTCCCCGTGGGCGTGCAGCGTGAGGCGGCCTTGAGCCTGCTGCTGACGGACCCGGAGCATCCGCACTCCCTGCTTTTCCAGTTGGAAACCTTCCGCCGCCAGGTGTCACGCCTGCCCTCGCTGCCGACTTTCGGCGTGGGCGGCGGTGAAGACCCGCTGACCCGCCTGGGCGAACTGGTGGCCCAGGCCAGCTATCGCCTGCAGGACCTGGCCCTGACCCGGGACATGGCGCTGCTGAGCGCCACCCTGTTCCAGTTGGGGTGGGCGCTGCCGGACATGTCGAACCTGCTGTCGCAAGCCTATTTCAGCCATGTCCACGCCCGTGCCGCCTGACCAGCCCCCCGCCTTGGCCTCCGCCACCGCTTCCCCAGGGGCGCCCATCCGTTACCGCTGCCGCCATACCACGCGGTACAGCTATACAGTGCAGGTCGTCTCCTCCCAGCTCATCACCCATCTGGGGCCGCGCGACGTGCCGGGCCAGCGGGCACGGGTCGTGGCGCTGACGGTCACGCCCACGCCCGCCGTCGTGGCGGATCGGCTGGACTGGCTGGGCAACCCCACCCGGTATGTCGCCATCGACACGCCGCACCTGGAATTGTCGATGACCGTGGATCTGGACGTCACCCTGACGCCGCGGCCAGCCCCCGACCTGATGGCCACGCCGGCATGGGAGGAGATCGCGGCCCGGGCGCCCGGCCAATTGGCGGTGGCGGAGTTCATCGAGGCGTCGCCCCGCCTGCCGCAGCCCAGCCCGGAACTGGCGGCCTTCGCCGCCGCGAGCTTCCCGGCCGGCCGGCCCATCGGTGCCGGTGCCCGCGACCTGACGCGCCGCATCCATGACAGCTTCACCTTCGACGCCACCGCCACCAGCGTAGGCACCCCGGTGCTGGAGGCGCTGGCCCTCAGGCGCGGGGTTTGCCAGGATTTCGCCCATGTCATGATCGGCGCCTTGCGCGCCCTGGGCCTGCCCGCCCGCTACGTCAGCGGCTATCTGCGCACCCTGCCGCCGCCGGGCCAGCCGCGCCTGCAGGGGGCGGACGCCAGCCACGCCTGGGTTCAGGTGTGGTGTGGGCCCGATGCCGGCTGGGTCGACATGGACCCGACCAACGACGCGCTGGTCGACCGCAACCACATCACCCTGGCCTATGGCCGCGACTATGACGATGTCTGCCCCTTGCGCGGCGTCATCCTGGGCGGTGACGCGCATGCCCTGCACGTCAGTGTCGATGTGGAGGAAGTGGCGGATGACCCGCCCGCCATCGCCCAGGCGCAAAGTCAGGGCGTGGACCAAGACTGGAATGGGGCCATGATGCAGACCCAAACACAGTCATGCTGCCTAACGGAGTCGCCCTACCCAATAGGGGCAACTGACTGATACGAACACGCCCTGTATACAGGGGGCCGGCACATAAAAAAGGGCCGGCGAACGCGGGCCGGCTGGGAGGAACCCCCATGACCATGGACAGCCCCAACCCCAAGGTCGACGCCTATCTGGACAGGGTCGGACAGTGGCGGGACGAACTGACCCGGCTGCGCACCATCGCGCGGGACTGCCCGGTCGTGGAAGACTTCAAGTGGGGCCACCCCTGCTACACCGCCGATGGCGCCAACATCGTGCTGATCCATGGCTTCAAGGATTATTGCGCCTTGTTGTTCTTCAAGGGCTCGCTCATGGGCGACCCCAATGGCATCCTGGTCCAGCAGACGGAAAACGTGCAGGCCGGCCGCCAGATCCGCTTCACCAACAGCGGGGAGATCGCGCAACTGGCGCCCACGCTGAAGGCCTACATCCTGGAGGCCATCGCCGTGGAGCGGGCCGGGCTGAAGGTGGCGTTCAAGCCGACGGCGGATTTCACCATGGTCGAGGAATTCCAGGAAAGGCTGCGCGACGACGCGACCCTGAAGACGGCGTTCGAGGCGCTGACACCCGGCCGCCAGCGCGGCTATCTCCTGCACTTCGCCGCCGCCAAGCAGGCCAAGACCCGGGTGGCGCGCATCGGGAAATGCGCGCCGCTGATCCTGGCGGGCAAGGGGCTGAGCGATTAGTTATCCGCCATGATGCGGGCGCGCAGGTCGGCACGGGTCAGGCGCAAGGCGTTCTCCGGCACCTCGGACCAGGTACCGATGATATCGCCGGCAATGTAGTGGAAACCCGCGCCATCGGCGTAAGAGGCCATGAGGCTGGTGTCCACGCCTTCCACCCCCGCCCGCAGGCGCAGGCGCGACGCCTCATGGGCGAAGTGCGAAAGCTCCGGCCCCCAGCGCTTGGGGGCCGCGCCGGGCGGCAATTGCATGGTGGCGATATAGACACCCGCCGCCGCCAGGGCGGGCAGGTCATGGCTTCCCTCCACCGTGGCGATGACCACGCGGCTGAACTGCCGGAGCAGGGTGACGATCTCCGTGGCGCGGCCAACCGGCACGCCATGGGGAAGGCCGTAAACCTGGAAGGTCAGGAAGGCCACCAGTTCCTTGGGGATCGCCTGCAGCGCCGCCAGATACTCCCGCCGGCGGGTGGGACCGGCCAGCGTCTCGAAATGCACCGGCACCGACAGGAAGCAGCGGAACTGGTTACGGTACAGCTCGGCATAGACCTCCATCGTCTGGCGCAGGAGCGTCAGGTCCAGGATCAGTATCTGCTGCGGCTCGTGCGGGTCGGCGGCGCAGTCATAGCCCCAGAGCGGCTGGCGCCCCCGCCGCGGGCGCTTGGCGCGAACCTGGTAGATGGACAGCACTTCCTTGCGCACGTCCCAGATGGGGCGATAGACGACCTCCACCGGCTCATCCGCCGGGGCGATAAAATCTTGCCACGGATTGTTTGTCTTGTCGGCACCGGCCCCCTGCACCTGGGACGGGGGGACTTGCAGCGCCGCCCCCATCAGCATGTCCCGTAGGCTATGGCTGTGAAACAACAGCTCGCCCCCGACCTCCTGCACGGCGGAATGGACGCGCACGGTCGCGGTGTCGACATCGCCCAACAGCAGGCGCTGCAACTGCTCCACCAGCTTGGCGCAGATCAGGCCCGCCTCCGTCCGGCCCAGCTGGGAGAAGACGACGACGTAAGCCTCTTCGCCGAACCGGAACCACGCGTCCTTGGGGTTCAACATCTGGCCCAGCAGGCGCTCGGCCAACATATGGACGCGATCCGACACCAGGGGCCAGCGCTCGCCCAGCCGGGCATGTAGACTTTCCAGGCCCACCATGTGCAGGCTGCCGGCACAGGCCTGGGTCTGTGCCTGGAAGATGGCGCGCAGCTTGGGTGCGGCTTCGGTGAAGTGCCCGCCACCCGGTTCTTGTGGTGCCGATCCGTGCATAACCCACCGCCTGACCTAACCGTTATTTCAGGATAAGGTTGGCGCCAAGACCTTAAAAAACACTTGCCAAAGGACGGCCTACTACCTTTGGTTATTATCCGCGATACGCCACGAGCACCGCCCCCGCCGCGATAAGGGCCACACCCAGCCAATTGGGCAGGCTCAGCCGCTCCCCCAGGAACAGCGCCCCGAACAGGGCGACCAGCACCACGCTCATCTTGTCGATGGGCGCTACCCGTGCCGCCTCTCCCAGCTTCAGCGCCCGGAAATAGCAAAGCCAGGATCCACCGGTGGCCAAGCCTGACAGCACCAGGAACAGATAACTGCGGGCGGACACGGTGGCGGGCGCCTGCCACTGCCCGGTGATGGGCAGCAGGGCGGCGATGACCAGCAGGATCACCGCCGTCCGAACCAGGGTGGCGAAATCGGAATTCACGCCCTCCACCCCCACCTTGGCCAAGATGGCGGTCAGGGCCGCGAAAACGGCGGACAGCAGGGCCCAAAATTGCCAGCTGAGAGGGGCTGAGGTCATCGTGCCGCCCGACTACTTCCCACCGGACTACTGCCGCCGCTTCACGTCGCCCTCGGCCACCATCATGTAGCCGGGAGCACCGGGTGGGGCCATCTCGAACTTCACGTGCAGGGTGGTCGCGTCCAGCTTGGTGTAGCCCAGGCGGAAGCCGGGCGCCTCGGGCGTTGCTTCGGCCTGGAAGGTCACGCTCTCGCCCGGCACCACATGGGCGCTGGTGTAGTGGATGGTGTGCTGACCATCCAGGTAATCGGCGTGCAAAGTGCCGCCTTGGGGGTAGATCAGCATGATCTGGTCGAAACCGGCGCCCGGCATCGGCCGGCCGTCCTTGCCGATCACCTCGGTGTGGTCCTGGCGCAGCAAGCCGCCCCCGCCGGCGACGACCTGAATGGTGGAAGTGCCACGCGCCGCGCCCCCATCGGCCGTCTTTCCCCCGCCATTCCAATCCCCCAGCAGGAAACCCAGCGGCGCCAGGGCGGGGGCCAAAGTGGGCGGGTTCTGCTGCGCCAAGGCGGTGCCGGGCACTACCGTCAAGGCCATGGCAAGGAATAGGCGCATCGTGATGCCTCCAGAGGGTTGGCGTCAGTTCATCACACCCCCGCAAAAAACGGAAACACTCTCCAACATCTGCATGGTTGACGGCAGGGCGCCGGCCTGCTGATAGTCGCGGAAATTCGACATGGCTGCCCGCGGCCGGCCTTGATCCTTAAAAACAGTCCCTGGCCCGCGGCCCGGGGGCGGATGTAACGGCGTCCGCATGTCCCCCGTTTCCCGCAGAGGCGGGGCGGTCGGCGGGGCGGACGGGCGCTTTCAGGGAACACCCATGTTCGATATCGCCAGTGTTGATTGCACCATGTCCACGGCCCCGGCCGAGTTCGTGCGTTCCATGCACGAGACCGGCTTCGCCGTGCTGCGCAACCACCCCATCGATCCGGCGCTGATCGACCGCCTATACAAGGAATGGGCGGCGTTCTTCGCGTCCGAGTCCAAGATGGACCACCTGTTCTCACCCGAGACTCAGGACGGCTATTTCCCCTTCCGGTCGGAAAACGCCAAGGACAGCCCCATCAAGGACCTGAAGGAATTCTATCACGTCTACCCCAACCGGCCCCTGCCGGCGGGTGTGAAGGAGGCGACGGAGGCCATGTACGCCGCCCTGACCCAGCTGGGCGCCGACCTGCTGGGCTGGCTGCAGCAGCATACGCCGGACGGGGTGAAGACGAAGTTCTCCGTCGCCCTGCCGGACATGATGGTGGGCAGCACGCAGAGCCTGTTCCGCGTGCTGCACTACCCGCCCCTGGCCGACGGCTTCGAGCCCGGTGCCGTGCGCGCGGCGGCGCATGAGGACATCAACCTCATCACCCTGCTGGTCACGGGCAGCGAGCCCGGCCTGCAGGCCAAGGACACCGCCGGCAACTGGCACGACGTGCCCTGCGACGCCGGCATGATCGCCGTCAACGGCGGCGACATGCTGAAGGAGGCGTCGGGCGGCTACTTCCCGGCGACCACCCACCGCGTGGTGAACCCGCCGCCGGAGCACAACGTCTCGCGCTATTCCATGCCCATGTTCCTGCACCCCCGGCCGGACGTGCGCCTCAGCGACGCCTACACGGCGGGTGAGTACCTGGACCAGCGGCTGCGCGAGATCGGCCTGAAGAAGTGATGCCCCATGCCGCCGGGCCGGTGGCCTGGGGCGCATGGTTCGGTGTAGGAAGGGGGGCCATCCGGCCCCCCTTCGCTTTTCCGGGACCAGCCCATGACCGACCGCCCGTCCGCGACCGCCCCAATCGACCGCCTGCTGGCCATCATGGCCAAGCTGCGCGACCCCAACGGCGGCTGCCCCTGGGATTTGGAACAGGACTTCCCCACCATCGCGCCGCACACCATCGAGGAGGCGTATGAGGTGGCCGACGCCATCGAGCAGGGCGACATGCCGGCGTTGAAGGAGGAACTGGGCGACCTGTTGTTCCAGGTGGTGTTCTACGCCCAGATGGCCAGCGAGCGCGGCCTGTGGAACTTCAACGACATCACCACGGCGCTCAGCGACAAGATGGTGCGCCGCCATCCCCATGTGTTCAGTGAGCAGGTCGGCGCCGTGGCCGACGCCACCGACCAGGTGAAGAACTGGGAAGCCCAGAAGGCGGGGGAGCGCGCGGCCAAGGCCGCCGCCAGCGGCGCCAAGGCCTCCGCCCTCGACGGCGTCATCAGCGGCCTGCCGGCCCTGACCCGGGCGGTGAAGCTGCAGAAGCGCGCCGCCCGCGTGGGCTTCGACTGGACCCAGGCCAAGGAGATCCTGGACAAGATCGAGGAAGAGATTGGCGAGCTGCGGGCGGAGATGGAGCATGCTGTGCCGGAGAAGGCCCGCATGCAGGATGAGCTGGGCGACCTGGTGTTCGCCCTGGCCAACCTGGCCCGCCATATCGACGTGGACCCCGAAACCGCCCTGCGCGGCACCAACGCCAAGTTCGAGCGGCGCTTCCGCCAGATCGAGGCCTGGCTGGCCGAGGGCGGACGCGGCCCCACCGACGCGACCCTGGATGAAATGGAAGCCCTGTGGCAGAAGGCCAAGGGCCTGGAACGCCAAAGCAAATAAGGAGGCAGTCTGATGAGTTACGCCCCGCCCCACATCCCCGGCATCGTCCTGATCTCCGGGGCCACCGGTGACTTCGGCGCCGCCTTCGCCCGCCGCTTCGCGGCCCTGGGCAGCCGCCTCATCCTGACCGGCCGCAACACGGAGAAGCTGAAGGCCCTGGCCGACAGCCTGGACGTGCCCACCCACACCCTGGCCTTCGACGTGCGCGACCGCAAGGCCATGGAGGCGGCCGTGGCCAGCATCCCGGCGGAGTTCGCCGAGATCGACCTGCTGATCAACAACGCTGGCCTGGCCCTGGGCATGGAACCGGCGCAGAAGGCCAACCTGGACGACTGGGAGGTCATGGTCGACACCAACGACAAGGCGTTGGCGATCATGACGGGCCTGATCCTCCCCGGCATGGTGGAGCGGGGGCGCGGCCACATCATCAACCTCAGCTCCACCGCAGGCAGCTACCCCTACCCCGGCGGCCACGTCTATTGCGCCTCCAAGGCCTTCGTCACCCAGTTCAGCCTCAGCCTGCGCGCGGACCTGCTGGGCACCGGTGTGCGCGTCACCTCGGTGGAGCCGGGCATGGTGGAGACCAGCTTCAGCCTGGTGCGCTTCAAGGGCGACGCCGAGAAGGCCGCCAAGGTCTATGCCGACACCACGCCCCTGACGGCGGAGGACGTGGCGGAGTTGGTGACCTGGGCCGCCACCCTGCCCCCGCACTTCAACGTCAACCGCGTGGAAATCATGCCGACGGTCCAGGCGCCGGCCGGCCTGGCCGTGCATCGGTTTAATAAGTAGGTCCCTCAGTCACTACGCCCTCAATCGCTCAGTTGCAATGGTAGTGCGCATCCGTCTTTGACCAACGGACATCCTTGAGTTCCATTCGTTGCTTGAATGAGAGCCGAGCGCATTCGGCTAGATACGCGCTCGGCTCCAAGACCTTATTTAGCCAGCGAATTCGCGCTCCCAAGCGTTTTCGCTATAAGTTCTTGCAACGAATGGAAGCCAAAAGTCAACATGACGTACATTATGATCAAGGAATCGCGCCACCACCGATAAGTCCGCCGGGATAATCGACAATGGTCGATCCCGGGTGAGCGGCAACCCAAGCCAGCGCCTTCTTGTATTCCTGCTGCTCGGCAGAGGAGGCGGGCGTGCCACCGTTTATGAAGCCATCGAAGCCAGAATACGAACCGGTCGGGGAAATCTCAGTGCCACCCGGAAGACGGCTTCCAATATCCGCCCCGCCGGACACGGCTTCGACTTCGATCATGCTCAGGTCACGCATACTTGCATACCCTCCAGGTTGTTAACTGCTTGACTTGATCTTGGGGCAAGCATTCCCCTTGGCTCGCCAACGGCATTCAACCGCCGCGAGAGCACTTGGTCAGCCAGAGATGATAGGAGCTAAGGGCTAAGAGCATGGCCGCAATTTTTAGTTTAGAAGATTTCACATAAGTAACTGGGCAGGCTCCAAAAGGCTAAGGCTCAGTTATACCCAGGGAGGTATTTTGACCTTATCCCATGATCCCGGGTGACCCATTATGCATTTTAAAGTTACATAACCCATTGCGATAAGCTGCTTTTTAGGGCGGATTATGGTCGCGGGGAGCCTGGACTGGCTGCCAAAATTAGAAATTTTATTATCAGAATCACGCAACAAACATCCGGAGCGTAACGCCCCATCCTTAAGTTGTCAATTAATTTAAAGCACGAATGCATTAATCACAGATAGAACTGCTTACGATTCAATTATGCGCAATCACATAACAGAAACAGCACCAACACACCAGTTACGATGATAAAAAAATAAATAAAATTTAATAACAATAAACTACAATACAATTAAATAACAAAATTCCCAATCTATGGCATCGCAATTTTATTAAGCTTTACTTGATTTACTCCGCGCAAATGGGCCCACCAAAATCTCATCAGGTCATATAGCGGCATGAGAGAAAATCTTATGCCACTGGTTGCGCGTCGAACCAAACCCGCCTTGGCATCCCACCACCAGTCTGAGAGACTGGCGCCAAGGCCCCAAGCGCGGGCCGTCATCATTCAGGGTCGGGGGGCCTGATGGCCGAGCTACCGTTGTTTTCCGTCATCGTGCCCACCCATAAACGGGCGCCCCTGCTGCGCCGGACGCTGGCGTCCATCAACGCCCAGCGCGAAGGCGTTGGGGGCGTGGAGATCCTGGTGATTTCCGACGCCACCGATGGCGACACCGACGCCGCCTGCGCCGAGCTGCTGACCCCCGCCGACATGTATGTCCGCCGCAACGGCCCCTCCGGCCCGTCGGCCAGCCGCAACATGGGGCTGGCGCTGGCCAAGGGCGCCTACATCCTGTTCCTGGACGACGACAACTCCTGGCACGACGGCTTCCTGCCGGCGCTGCGGGCCCAGCCGGCGGTGCAGCAGGGGCTGCCGGTCTATTTCAACTGCTCCATCGTGAATGAGCGCCGGGGGGCCGACGCCGCCATCCTGTCGGAAGGCGGGGCCGATCTGGCGGGCCGCCTGACCGATGAGATTTATCTGAAGAACCAGATCCCGGTCTGTTGCTTCGCCTTCCCCCGCGCCCTGCTGGCCGGCCTGAAGTTCGACGCGCACATGCGGGCGTATGAGGATTGGGAGTTCATGCTGGCCGTCTACGCCCGGCAGAAGGCAGTGCATGTGCCCCTGATCGGGGCGCGCATCTTCAAGGACAGCGGGGAGGAATCGGAGCGGCGCGGGGTCAGCCAGCAGTCGCACGACTACAACGCCGTGTTCGACTATCTCTATGTCTATCGCCGCCATCCTGCGCCCAACGCCGATCTGGGCCAGCGGCGCGCCAGCCTGCTGAACAGCTTCAACATCCCCGTCACGGCGGAGATGGTGTGACCGTGCCACACGACCTGGACGCGCTGGAAAGCCGCACCCTGTTCTGCCTGTGGACGGGGTATGAGGAGATGTCGGACGACCGGCTGCGGGCGCTATGGACCATCTTCCGCAACACCGGCTGCGCCGTGGCCTTCCTGAACCGAAACACACTGGACGATTGGGTGAAGCCGGAGCATCCACTGCATCCCGCCTGGCCCCATCTCAGCGCCACGCACAAGGCGGATTACCTGCGCTGCTACCTCATGCACCATTACGGCGGCGGCTACACCGACATCAAGACCACGTCCAAGACCTGGGGGACATTCTTCGACCAGCTGGCCCAGTCCGACAAGCTGGCGCTGGGTTACCAGGAGTTGCCCAACGGCGTCGCCCCCATTGAAGGCCCCCTGGGTGATGACCTGCGGCGTGACTATGCCGACCTCATCGGCCTCTGCGCCTTCATCTTCCGCAAGGGCACGCCCCTGACCGCCGCCTGGCTGCAGCGGACGGAGACGCTGCTGGACCGGAAGCTGCCGGAATTGCGGCGCCACCCGGCAATCCACCCGCTGGACCGCCAGGGCATCCTGCTGCCGGACGGCAGGCCGTCACCCTATCCGCTGAAATGGACGGAGCTGCTGGGCGACATTTTCCACCCACTGGTCCATGAGTTCCGGGACCAAATCATCCAGGCGCCCATCCAGCCCGCCTTCGCCCGTTACCGTTAGCTGGCGTTACCGCTAACCGCCGGCGCGGACGCCGCCGAGGTCGCCCGGGCGTTCCAATCGGGCGCGTCGGCGCCGCCCAGGTGCTTCAGGAAAAAGCCGTACTGCTTGCGCAGGGCATAACGGATGGGGCCGGTGGAGCGGCCGGCGGAGTGCCCCTCGCCGGGTACCACCAGCAAATCGAAGGTCTTGTCCGCCTTGATGAGGGCGTTCACCACCTGCATCGTGGACGACGGGTCGACATTGTCGTCCAACTCGCCCACCACCAGGGCCACCTGGCCCGTCAGCCGGTGGGCGTTGTCGACGTTGGACGACTGGGCGTAGCTCTCATCCACCGGCCAGCCCATCCATTGTTCGTTCCAGCTGATCTTGTCCATGCGGTTGTCATGGCAACCGGCGTAGCAGAAGGCGGCCTTGTAGAAGTCGCCGAAGAACAGCAGGGCGGCCAGCGAACTCTGCCCGCCGGCGGAACCGCCATAGATGCCCACCCGGCTGATGTCCAGTTGCGGATACTGCGCGGCGGCGGCCTGCCACCACTTGATGCGGTCGGGGAAACCGGAATCCTTCAGGTTCTTCCAGCAGACGTCGTGGAAGGCCTTGGACCGGTTCATGGTGCCCATGCCGTCGATCTGGGCGACAACAAAACCCATTTCCGCCTGGGCCTGCATGCCGATGACCTTGTCGCCCCCGGTGTGGAAACCGAAAGGCCAGAAGGTCTTGGGCACGAAGCTGTCATGCGGCCCGGCGTAGATGTTCTCGATGACCGGATAGCGCCGGCCGGGGTCGAAGCCCAGGGGACGGACAATGACGCCCCAGATGTCGGTCTTGCCGTCGCGGCCCTTGGCCTTGAACACCTCCGGCGGGCGGAAGCCGGCGGCCAGCAGGCGGGTGATGTCGCCCCGCTCGATCTCCGCCACCAGCGACCGGTCGGCCGTGCGGCGCAACTCCATGACCGGCGGCTGATCGATGCGGGAATAGGTGTCGACGTAATAGGCTAGGTCGTCGGACAGGCTGACGTCGTGATAGGCGTCGGCGCTGGTCAGCGGCACCAGGTTGCGACCATCGAAATCCACGCGGTAATAGTGCTGGAAGTAAGGGTCCTCGCCTGGCCGCATGCCACCGGCGGCGAAGTAGATCTGGCGCCGGTCGTCATCCACCCGGGCCACATGGCGCACCACCCATTCCCCCTTGGTGATCTGGGTCTTCACCTTCCCGGTGCGCCCGTCGATCAGGTACAGGTGGCTCCAGCCATCCCGCTCCGACAGCCAGATGACCTCGGCGGCGCCCTGCTTCACATCGTGGCGGAAGCGGCGTTCGTTGTTCACGAAGGTGGTGGCCGTCTCCGTCACCACGGCGCGGGGGGTGCCGGTGGCTGCGTCAACCTCGATGACCCGCACCATCTGGTGGCCCCGCCGGGTGTACTCGAAGACCACCGTGGTGCTGTCGGCCCGCCACTCGAAATCCGTCATCAGATAGGGGTTGGGGAACAGGGCGGCATCGATGGCCAACTGGCGTCCAGGCGCCCCGGCGCGCGGAACATGGAACAGCACCGGCTGCTCCTGGTCCACGGCGTCGCCCGGCTTGGGGTACAGCTGGGTGTGCAGCTTGGGTTCGATCTGGTCCTTGGGCGAGGATTCCACCTTGTGGACCTCGCGCCGGTACCCGGGCCGCACGCGGTAGAGGATCAGCTTCTGCGAGTCCGGCGACCAGGCGATGGTCTCGCCGTCATAGAAATCACCCTCGCTGCCGTCGGTGCTGAGCAGCGTCACCGTCCCGGTGGCGACCTCGCGCAGCGCCAGGTTCTGGTTCTGGATCAGGGCCTCCCACCGCCCGTCGGGGAGCGTTTGGGCGCCGTGTCGCCGGGCTGGGTCAGGTCGCGCACCACGCCGAACCCCCGCGGGCGGCGCCCGCCCTCCTCCGGCTCCTGCTTGCAGGCGTAGTCTGACAGGCGGCAGGACCATTCCGCCTCGTCCCACTCGAAGGTCAGGGTCTGGCCATCGTCGCTGAACTCGGCCCGGTCGAAGGGCAACTCCAGGCCGGTGAAGCGCCGCCCCGTGGCCTTGCCCAGCTCGGCCGCCAGCCGGTCATGATCGAAGGCGGGGCTCTTCTTCAGCGTCGCCGCGTCGACGATGACGAACTGGAAGCCGCCCGGCACCGTCTTGCGGTACAGGAAACCACCGCTCTTGCCCACCCAATGGGCGGGCCAGGCGACATTCTCTGTCAGGCCCATCCAACGGTCGCGCAAGGACAGCGCACGCTCATAATCCGCCGCCCCCGGCACCGGGCCGGCGGCCGGTGCGGAGGCGCCGCCGGTGGGCAGCGATCCGGCGGTTCCCGCCGCCTGGCCGGCCGCCCGGGCGCCGACGGAATGGGCCGCCGCCGCGGCGGCAGGCAGGGCAGCGATGAACGAACGACGACGCATGGAAACGGCTCCCCTTTATCGGAACCGCCATTTAAGAATGTATACAATATCCGAACAAGGGGATTTTTAACCGCCGTCCTCGGTGGCCCGGCGAACCGCGAGCCTAGCTGAGTTGCTCTTCCAGGCTGCGCGTGCGCGGTGTCATCTCATCGCCGGTGTGCTTCGTGGACGCTGGCTCGATCAACAGCACCCAGCACTCCTCCCGCGCCACGGGATTGTGGCGGACACCGCTGGGCACGGTCAGAAAATCCCCCTGGGCGAGATCGACCGGCCCGTCCTCAAACTCGATGCGCAGGGAGCCTTTCACGATATAGAATAGCTCGTCCTCCCCATCATGGGCGTGCCAGACAAGCTCGCCCTTGAGCTTCGCGGCCTTGAGCAACTGGTTATTCACGCGACCGATCACCTTGGGCGACCAGTAATCGGTCACGCGATCAAACGCGGCGGCAAGCGTGGTCGGGGACAGCATCAGGATCTCCTGCATCGGAACATGGGTGAAACTTTGTCCTCACGGTCACCCGGCAACGGGCGCCATCCTGGCCCGCAGCGCCCGGATAAAGCCTTGCGGGTCATCAACGGCAAAGGCCACCGTGCTCACGGTCCGGGCGGACCGGAGGAAGCGGCGGCGTACCTGCGGAACCGTCAAGGCCAGGGCGACATTGGGCGCCACCAGCCGGCTCACGTTTTCCGGTCCCCGGCGCGTCAGGCCGGCGGCCCGCCCGTCACCCGTGCGGCGCCAGGCATGCCAAGCGCCCACGGTCCCCCACAGCACATGGCCGCCGACCAATCCGGCCACACCCGCCACGGCCCAGGGCATGGCCGCCAGGGCCGTGCGCAAGGGCGGGGTGAGACCGAGCACGCCGCTGACGAGGCCGAAGGCGATGGCGGACATCATCGCGCGCGCGCCAGGCGGTCGCCCCTGCCGCAGCCGCTCCGCCACGGCGAAGCTGGTGGCCAGGCTGTCGGCGGTGATCCACAGGAACAGCAGTGCCGCCAAACCGGCATGCCCCGCCGCCCAGGGCGTGCGGATGACCAGGGACGCCAAGGCGATGAGCGGAAATGGCGCCAGGCGTACGAGCGGGATGAGGCCGGGATGGAACGCTTTCACCGCCATTTCCTGACTCTCCTATCCGAGATACCCCTGCCCTGGTACCGGTCCCAGCGTCTTCGGTTCCCCTCACTCCACGTTGAACAACGTGGAGTGCAGCGCGCGCCAACTGTCGGCGTCGGGGGCCATCAGCAGGCCGCCATCGCGATCGGTGGGACCGTAGGGCGTTTCGTCCAGCTTGGCGGCGTAACCGCCGGCCTCGGCATACAGGAAGGCGCCGGCGGCATGATCCCAGGGCTTGATCATGTTGTTCAGGCTGAAATGCGCCTGGCCGGTCAACAGGTCCAGGTAATCGTGGGCGGAGCAGCGCTGGGTGTAGGCCTCGGCCACGCGTTCCCGCCGCTGGGTGAGTTGGCGGCGCATGTCGCTGTCGAAGAAGCGGATGTTGGCGATGCCGCGCATCTGCGCCACCGCCACGGGCGGCAGCGCGACGCAGCGGGTGCCGGGATCGGCGGCATCCGCCCCCACCAGCCAAGCGCCCTGCCCCAGCCGGCCGCGCACGGTGCGCCGGCCCACCGGGTCATGGATCCAGCCGGCCACCGTGCGGCCGTGGGCCGACAGCGCCACGATGACGCCGAAGCGGGGCTTGCCGGCCACGAAATTCGCGGTGCCGTCGATGGGGTCCACGATCCAGACGGGATCGGCGCCAAGCAAACGGTCCAGAACGGCGGCGTCGGCCGACACCGCCTCCTCCCCCACCACGGTGCTGCCGGGCAGAAAGGCCGTCAGGCGGGCGGTCAGGGCGCGTTCCGACGCCTCATCGGCCACGGTCACCAGGTCGCCTGGTCCCTTTTCCCGCACGTCATCGCCAGCCAGATGCTGGAAGCGGGGCAGGATTTCCGTTTCGGCCACGGAACGGATCAGGGCATCGACGGCGGCCAAGTCGATGGGGGGCAGATCGGGCACAGGCAGGGGCGCGGTCGTGGGACTCATCTGGGCACATCTATGGTTTGCGGCGGCGGCGTGCCCCCTAGCAATAAAATCGATAGGCCAAACCATAAAGCCCCAAAAAGGAAAAGGGCCGCCCCCTGGACGAACCAGGAGGCGACCCCTTCCAAAAACAGGCCGGAAAGCCGGGCCCTGGGAATGGCAAGGCTTAGAAGCCCATGCCACCCATGCCGCCCATGCCACCCATGCCGCCGCCCATGCCACCTTCCGGCAGGGCCGACTTGGGCTCGGGCTTCTCGGCGACCATCGCCTCGGTGGTGATCAGCAGGCCGGACACGGAGGCGGCATGCTGCAGGGCGGTGCGGACCACCTTCGTCGGGTCGATGACGCCGAAGGCGAACATGTCACCGAACTCACCGGTCTGGGCGTTGTAGCCAAAGGCCGCGTCGTTGTTGTCCAGCAGCTTGCCGACAACGATGGAACCGTCGGTGCCGGCGTTGAAGGCGATCTGACGGACCGGCGACTGCAGGGCCTTGCGGATGATGTCCACGCCCACGCGCTGGTCGTCGTTGGCCGGCTTCACATTGGCCAGCGACCGGGTGGCGCGCAGCAGGGCGGTGCCGCCGCCGGCCACCACGCCCTCTTCCACCGCGGCGCGGGTGGCGTGCATGGCGTCGTCAACGCGGTCCTTGCGCTCCTTCACCTCGACCTCGGTGGCGCCGCCGACGCGGATGACGGCAACGCCGCCCGCCAGCTTCGCCAGACGCTCCTGCAGCTTCTCACGGTCGTAGTCCGAGGTGGTCTCCTCGATCTGCGCCTTGATCTGGCCGATGCGGGCCTCGATGTCGGCCTTGGCGCCGACGCCGTCCACGATCGTGGTCGCGTCCTTCGTGATCACCACCTTCTTGGCGGTGCCCAGCATGTCCAGCGACACGTTCTCAAGCTTGATACCCAGATCTTCGGAGATGACCTGGCCGCCCGTCAGGATGGCCATGTCCTCCAGCATCGCCTTGCGGCGGTCGCCGAAGCCCGGGGCCTTCACCGCGGCGATCTTCAGGCCGCCGCGCAGCTTGTTCACCACCAGGGTGGCCAGCGCCTCGCCTTCCACGTCTTCCGACACGATCAGCAGCGGACGGCTGCTCTGCACGACGGCCTCCAGGACCGGCAGCAGGGGCTGCAGGCTGCCCAGCTTCTTCTCGTGCAGCAGGATGTACGGGCTTTCCAGCTCGGCCGTCATCTTCTCCGCGTTGGTCACGAAGTACGGCGACAGGTAGCCGCGGTCGAACTGCATGCCCTCGACGACCTCCAGCTCGGTGTCGAAGCTCTTGGCCTCTTCCACCGTGATGACGCCCTCGTTGCCGACCTTGTCCATGGCCTTGGCGATCATCTCGCCGATCTCGGCTTCGCCGTTGGCGGAGATGGTGCCGACCTGGGCGATCTCACCGGAGGTGGAAACCTTGCGCGACTGGCCCTTCAGGTCGTCGACGATGGCGGTGACCGCCAGGTCGATGCCGCGCTTCACGTCCATCGGGTTCATGCCGGCGGCCACGGCCTTCACGCCCTCGCGCACGATGGCCTGGGCCAGCACGGTGGCGGTGGTGGTGCCGTCACCGGCGACGTCGTTGGTCTTCGAGGCCACTTCGCGCACCATCTGGGCGCCCATGTTCTCGAACTTGTCGGCCAGCTCGATCTCCTTGGCGACGCTGACGCCGTCCTTGGTGATGCGCGGGGCGCCGTAGCTCTTGTCCAGGACCACGTTGCGGCCCTTGGGACCCAGGGTCACCTTCACGGCGTCGGCCAGGATGTCCACGCCGCGCAGCATGCGGTCGCGGGCATCCGTGTTGAACTTCACGTCCTTGGCAGCCATCTTTAAATCCTTTTTCGTTTTCCCTCAGGCGCCGGGCGGCCACCTTCGTGGCCTTGGCTATTCTCGATTTCCAGTCCGCCTGCGGCTCCCCGGAAATCTCCGGCGCCCACGGTCGTGGGCTACGGCTGAGACAAGCTCAGCCGCTGATTTTGCGGTGTTATTCGAGGACGCCGAGCAGGTCGGACTCGCGCATGATCAGCACGTCCTTGCCGTCGATCTTGGCCTCGGTGCCGGACCACTTGCCGTACAGCACCTTGTCGCCGGCCTTCACGCTCAGGGCGACGATCTCGCCCTTCTCGTTGCGGGCGCCGCTACCCACGGCCAGGACTTCGCCCTGCTGGGGCTTTTCCTTGACGGTGTCGGGGATGATGATGCCGCCAGCGGTCTTCTGATCCTGCTCGATGGGCCGGATCACCACACGGTCGTGCAGGGGCCTGAAACTCATTTGGAACCTCCAGGGATGGGCGCCGGCCCCTTCTCATGAAGCGGGCCGGCGTCGGGTGGCCGGCACCTTAGCCCAACCGCCAAGGCGGCGGGAAGCAAGGGATGCGCGGCTGAGGGCGGAATGCCGACGGGATGGCGGGTCAGGACACCTGGACCTGTCTGTCCGGAGCAACCCGTTCGGTGAGCGGCGGGGTCTCCGTCACGGAACAGGCGGGAAAGCGGTCACGGAAACGGGCCACGTCCGCCGGCTCCAGCGCCACCGTCAGGTGGGCGTTGTCGTCGTCGTCCTCGCGCTCCGTCACCTCGCCCTTGGCATAGAGCCAGGCCATGGCGGCGCCATCGCTGACCGGAACACGGACCTTCACCACATCGCGGCCCGCCACCATGCGGCGGTCCAGGACGTTGAACAGGCTCTCCAGCCCCTCCCCGGTCAGGGCCGACACCGCCACCAGGCCGTCGGGCCGGCGGCTCTGGCGCACCAGGGCGTCGCGGTCCAGCGGCGGCAGCTTGTCGATCTTGTTCAGGACCTCCACCACCCGCGGATCGGTCTCGACATCGATCCCCAGTTCGCCCAGCACCGACTCCACGTCCGCACGCTGCGCCTCGCTGTCCGGATGGGCGGCGTCACGCACGTGCAGGATGATGTCGGCGGCCAGCACCTCCTCCAGGGTGGCGCGGAACGCTTCCACCAGATGGTGGGGCAAATCGGAAATGAAGCCCACCGTGTCCGACAGGATGATCTTGCGGCCGGACGGCAGGACGATGGACCTCATGGTGGGGTCCAGCGTGGCGAACAGCAGATCCTTGGCGAACACGTCGGCCCGCGCCATGCGGTTGAACAGCGTGGACTTGCCGGCGTTGGTGTAGCCCACCAGGGCCACCACCGGATAGGGCACGCGCTCGCGCGCCTTGCGATGCAGGCCGCGGGTGCGCCGCACCTCCTCCAGTTCCGCCTTCAGCTTGATGATGCGGTCGCCGATGAGGCGGCGGTCCATTTCCAGCTGGCTTTCGCCAGGGCCGCCCAGGAAGCCGAAGCCGCCGCGCTGCCGCTCCAAGTGGGTCCAGGACCGCACCAGGCGGGAACGCTGGTAGGTCAGCGCCGCCAATTCCACCTGAAGCTGGCCTTCCCGGGTGCGCGCCCGCGCCCCGAAAATTTCCAGGATCAGGCCGGTACGATCGATGACCTTGGCCTTCAGGTCGCGCTCCAGGTTGCGCTGCTGCACGGGCGACAGCGCGTGGTCCACCACGACCAGGCCGATACCCTGCTCCGCAATGCGCTGGGCTGCCTCCTCAAGATAGCCGCCGCCCAGCAGGGTGGCGGGCTTGGGCCGTGTGACGCGCACGCACTCGGCCGCCACCACCTCAAGCTCGATGGCGGCGGTCAGGCCGACCGCTTCCTCAAGCCGGGATTCGGGGCTGCGTTTATCGTCGAGGTCTTCACGTAAAATGGGATGGATCACCAGGGCGCGCCGGGCGGATTGCTCCACCGGCGGCGCCTCTGGCCTATCGGAAAGGGGGGCGGACACATCCGCCGGACGATCCGTCACAGCGCCGCCGTCCTTTCCGTCAACCGGCCTGGCCGTCCCGATGCGGGACGGGGCCGACTGGTCACGCGTATCAATCGTGGTCGCCTTCCTTGGCCGACTCGAACAACTGGATGGGGTGCGCCGGCATCACGGTCGAGATCGCATGCTTGTAGACCAGCTGCGAATGGGCGTCCCGGCGCAGCAGCACCGAGAAATTGTCGAACCAGGTGATGATGCCTTGCAGCTTCACGCCGTTGACGAGGAAGACCGTCACAGGGGTCTTGTTCTTCCGCACATGGTTCAGAAACACGTCCTGAACGTTTTGCGACTTTTCGGACATTGCATGCCTCGCTCTTTATTGCGGGCCCTCTTGGGAGGGCCCGGGGGTTGCCTTTTCGGCGGTTATGGAGCCGTGCGTCAAAATGCCGGCGACCCCGGGCACATCCCGGAGCGTCCGCCATCCTAGCACAGGAACTGATATGGGGTGCTAGAGCGCATCCACCAAGGTGCAAAGTTCGTCGCAGCCAGGGAAGTGGCGCAAGGGGGGAAAAGCGCCCAAGGCGCCCTCGCCATGCGGGGTAGCCCCGACCATCACCGGCACGCAGCCGGTGCGGTGGGCGCACTCCATATCGATATCGGCGTCGCCCACGAACCAGACATCCGGCCCGGGCGTCATCCCCGACGGCTTCAGCGCCAGGTGGACCGGTGCTGGGTGCGGCTTGTCGGCTTCGGCATCGCCCGCCCCGACCAGGGCGCCGCACCAGCGGTCCCAGCCCAGGGCCCCAGCCTCCGTGCGCAGGAAACGGCCGGTCTTGTTGCTGACCACGCCGATATAGACGCCACGGGCGGCCAGCCTTTCCAGCAGCCTGCCCGCCCCGCTCAGCGGGTCGAGGTATTCCAGGTGGTGGGCCTCGAAGTGGGCGTAGAAGATGTCCCGCGCCCGTTCCCACCCGTCACCGAACAGGGCGGGAAAGGCGTCGCGCAAGCTCTGGCGCACGCGGGTGTAGCTTTCCTCCAGCGTCCAGGTGGGCAGGCCGAAGGCGTCCAGCGCAGCGTTGGTGGCGGCATGGACGCAGCGCCAATTGGTGACCAAGGTGTTGTCCCAGTCGAACAGCACCGCCCTGGGGAGTGCCAGGGGCGGCACGGCCACGGCCGAGGTGGACACGGTGTCGCGCACGCTCACGACCTGGCCGCCACCGGGTCGGCCACGCCGACATGCGCCAGATAGGCCTCGCGCAAGCGCCGGCCCAGCGGACCCGGGACGCCGTCGCCCACCAGCCGGCCGTCGATGCGGGTGACGGGAACGCAGAAGGTGCTGGCGCTGGAGATCAGGGCCTCGCGCGCGGCGTAGGCCTCCTCCACCGTGAACGCCCGCTCCTCGAACGGGATGTCCGCCGCCTCGGCCTCGGCCAGCAGCGACAGGCGGGTGATGCCGTTCAGGATGCGGTTGCTGGCGGCCCGGGTGACCAGCACCCCCGCCTCGGTGACGATCCAGGCGTTGCTGGAGCAGCCCTCCGTGATCGTGCCGTCGGGGTCAACTTGCCACGCCTCGAAGGCGCCCGCCTCCGCCGCCCGCTGCTTGCCCAGCACCTGGGGCAGCAGCGCCACCGACTTGATGTCGCGCCGGGCCCAGCGGATGTCAGGAATGGTGATGACGGAAACCCCCTTCTCAAGGTGCTGCGGCGCGCTGAACTTCGTGGCGCGGCAGGTGACCACCAGCGTGGGCGCCGGATCGACCGGGAAGCGGAAATCGCGCGGCGCCTCACCCCGGGTGATCTGGACATAGACCAGGCCGTTGCTTACCCGGTTGCGGCGCGCCACCTCGCGCATGACGAAGCGCAGGCTCATGGGATGCATGGGCCAGGGCAGGTCCAACTCGTTCAGGGAGCGCGACAGGCGGGCCAGATGCCCGTCCTCGTCGGCGAAGACGCCGTCGACCACCGAAACTACTTCGTAAACGCCATCGGCGAACTGGAAACCCCGGTCCTCGATATGGACATGGGCGTCACCGTGCGGGACGTAGCGACCGTTGACATAAGCGGTCCGCGGCATGGGATGAACCTCATCTAAAATCTGAAGCGCAGGCAAAAACTGACGTTACGTCAGCCTATTGCGCGTTATTCCTCACCCTTTCCATCACCCCGGTCATTGCCATGAACCCCCAGCGACTTCAGCTTGCGGTGCAGGGCCGACCGCTCCATCCCCACGAAGGAGGCGGTACGGGAGATGTTGCCGCCGAAGCGGGTGACCTGGGCCAGCAGGTATTCACGCTCGAACACCTCGCGGGCGTCGCGCAGCGGCAGGGACATGATCTCCCCGCCCTTTTCCCAGCGCAGCACCGTCGGCGTGATGGAGCCGATTTCCGGCGGCAGCATGTCGGCACGGATGGGCTCATCCGGGTCGCCCGGCACCATGATCAGCAGCCAATCCATGACGTTGCGCAGCTGGCGCACGTTGCCCGGCCATTCATAGGCCTGCAACGCCGCCATGGCGTCCTCCCCCAGGATGCGCTGCGGCAGGCCCGACGCGGTGGCGGAGCGCTGCAGGAAATAGCGCGCCAGCAGCGGGATGTCCTCCCGCCGCTCGCGCAGGGCCGGCACCTTCAGGGGCACCACCGCCAGGCGGTAATACAGGTCCTGGCGGAACTGCCCGGCCTCGATCTCCGCCGCCAAGTCGCGATTGGTACTGGCGATGACGCGGACGTCCACCTCCACCCGGGTGCTGCCGCCCACGCGCTCGAAGGTCTGTTCCTGCAGCACGCGCACGATCTTGCCCTGGGTTTCCAGCGGCATGTCCGCCACCTCGTCCAGGAACAGGGTGCCGCCGTGCGCCTGCTCGAAGGTGCCGACCTTGCGGCCGGCGCCATCGATGGCATGCTCGGTCCCGAACAGCTCAACCTCCAGCCGGTCCGGCCGCATGGTGGCGCAGTTCAGCGCCACGAAGGGGCCATCGGCCCGGCGGGAGTGTTCGTGGATGATGCGGGCCACGATCTCCTTGCCGCTACCCGGCGGGCCGCTGACCAGGACGCGGCTGCCCGTGGGTGCCACCTTGTCCAGCGACTGGCGCAACTGGTTGATCAGCAGCGACCGGCCGATCAGTTCGACCTCGCCGCCGGCGCGCAGGCGCAGCTCCCGGTTCTCGCGCCGCAGGCGGGCCGCCTCGATGGCGCGCTCCACCAGCAGCAGCAGGCGGTCGGACTTGAACGGCTTTTCGATGAAGTCGTAGGCGCCTTTCTTCAGGGCCGCCACCGCCGTTTCGATGGTGCCGTGGCCGCTGATCATCACCACCGGCACGTCGGGGTGGTCCCGCTTCATCTCATCCAGGATCTGCAGGCCGTCCAGGCGGCTACCCTGCAGCCAGATGTCCAGGATGATCAGGCTGGGGCGGCGGGCGGCGACGGCGGCCAGGGCCTGGTCGGCGTCCGCCGCCTCCCGGGTCTTCATGCCCTCGTCCTCCAGGATGCCAGCGATCAGCATCCGGATGTCAGCCTCGTCATCGACGATCAGAATATCATGCGCCATGGGTCAACGCCTTTGGAGTCAAACGCCTTTTTAGGCACTGGTGCCGGTCGCCGGGACCGGGCTGGCCGCCGCGTCCGCGTCTTGCGGGGCGGCCGCCTGAATGAGCGGTAGCATAAGGGTGACGCGGGCGCCGCCCCCGGGGTTGTCATCCAGCCCCAGGGTGCCGCCGTGGTCCTCCAGGATCTTCTTCACGATGGCCAGCCCCAGTCCCGTCCCCTTGGCCCGGGTGGTGACATAGGGTTCGGTCAGGCGGTCGCGACCCTCGTGCGGCAATCCCTTGCCGTTGTCGGCGATGGTCAGGACGATGTGGTCGTCCATGCCCTCCACCTTCAGGGTGATGTGGCCGGGCGGGCCCTCACGGCCGCTGGCGGCATCTTCCTCGATCCGGCCCTCGATGGCCTCCATCGCGTTCTTCAGCAGGTTGGTCAGGGCCTGGGAGATCTGGCGCCCGTCACATTCCACCTCGATCCGCTGGGGCGGCAGGATGCTTTCGAACTTGATGGCGGTCTGGGCCGTCGCCTGCAGGAACACAGCCTGGCGGCACAGCTCCTGGATGTTCTGCGGCTTCATCACCGGCGTAGGCATGCGGGCGAAGGCGGAGAACTCATCCACCATGCGGCCGATGTCGTCGACATGGCGGACGATGGTGTCCGTCATCGCCTTGAAGGTTTCCGGATCGCTCTGGATTTCCTTTAAGTACTTGCGCCGCAGACGCTCCGCCGACAGCTGGATGGGGGTCAGCGGATTCTTGATTTCATGGGCGATGCGGCGGGCAACGTCCGCCCAGGCCGCCTTGCGCTGCGCCGACAGCAGTTCCGACACGTCGTCGAAGGTGATGACAAAGCCGCGGATACCGTTGGCGCTGGTGTCGGCGGCCACCCGCACCAGCAGGGTGCGCTGGGTGTTGCCCCGGCGGATCTGCACCTGCGCCTCCACCAGGCGCGACGGACGCCGGCGGATGGCGGACATCAGCTCCTCCAGCTCCGGCACCACCGCCAGGATGTCGCGCCCCACCATCTCATGCAGGTCGGGGATGTCCAGCAACTGGGCGGCGGACTGGTTGGGCAGGTTGATGAAGCCCTGCTCATCCAGACCGATGACGCCGGCCGACACGCCCGCCAGCACCGCCTCGGTGAAGCGGCGGCGCAAGTCCAGCTGGCGGTTGGCTTCCACCAGGTCACTGCGCTGGGACGACAACTGGCTGGTCATGCGGTTGAAGGCGCGGCTGAGGGAGGTCAACTCATCCTCCGGTCCGGGGAGCGTCTCGGGCACGCGGGCGTTCAGGTCGCCGGTGCGGATGCGCTCCGCCGCGATGATCAGCGCACTGATGGGGGTGATCAGGGCGTTGGCGAAGTTCAGGCCGGCCCAGATGGCCACCAGCAGCAGTAGCAGCGAGACGACGATGAAGATCAGCATCATCTTCGTCTGAAGGCCGAAGCGCTGCCCCTCCAGCTCGGTATATTCATGCACGGCGGTCTGGGCGGCGGTCATGTGTTCCATGACCTTGGCCTCCACCGGCCGTCCCAGCAGCAGGAAGATGTCGAAGTCCGGATCCAGGCGGATCAGCGCGGTGATGCGCTTGTCGGCCTCGTTGAACTCCACATCCACATCGCCCTTGCGCGCCTTTTCCATGCGCTCTTTGGGGAAGGCCTCGGCCTGGAAGACCGACCCCAAGGTGTAGCTGCCGTACTGCCGCCCCTGCCCGTCGAAGATCACCGCCTCGGTGAAGGAGCGCTGAAACAACTCGTTGCGCAGGAAGGAATAGAGGTACAGCGGGTCCAGGGTGATCAGCGGGCCCAGGCGGAACAGGTCGTTGGCCACCCAGCGGGCGTCGTTGCTGATGGCGATCTGGTGTTCGTCCAGATAGGCGCGCGCCACCACCAGACTTTCGTTCACCGCCGTGCGCACCCGGTCGCTGAACCAGGACTGGACACCCAGATAGAAGAAAAAGGCGGAGAAGGCCGCCATGACGATGGCCGGCAACACGGCCAGCAGGCTGAACACCGCGACCAGCCGCACATGCAGGCGGGAGCCGGCAAGGCCGCGCCGCCGCTCGATCCACAGGCCGACGATGCGCCGGGCCATGAGCGCCAGCAGCATGAGCAGCAGGGCGCCGTCCAGGGTCAGCAGCAGGCTGACGGTGTTGGCGTTGTTGCCGAAGGGCGGCTGCTGCGTCAGCGCCGCATAGGTGGCGAAACCCGACAGCACGGCGGCGAAGGCCAAGGCCACCGCCAGCTTGTTGCCCAACCCGAATCGCGTGGCCCTGACGGACAGACGGCGCCACCAGCCGTCAGCCTTGGCGGCGTGCGGAACTTCCGGGCCGGGGGGCGGCGTGATCAACGCCGGCGGGGTGGCCGTCATGGCGCGAGAACCAGGGCCGGCGCCATAGCCGGGGCTATTGGATATAAGACCGCGTGAAAGGCGAAACGAAGCACGGTTGCTGCCAAGTCGGTGGGCCCAAGGGGATGACACGGGCGCCCCCGACATGGGAAGTGGGCGGGCGAAGCCACCGAACGGCACCGATCCGACATCCATCGGATGGGTGCCGCCCGGAAATGCCGCTGTGGCCCAGGCGCCCACCTCTGTTACCAGAATGCAACGCGCGTTTCCAGCCGTCCGTCTTACGCACCTTGGTAGAACTAACCGCTGCTACTTCAGGCCGCGGACCACCTGGATATCCAGATCCCTGATCTTCTTGCGCAGGGTGTTGCGGTTCAGGCCCAGCATATGCGCGGCCTTGATCTGGTTGCCCCGCGTGGCGATCAACGACAGGGACAGCAGCGGCCGCTCCACCTCGCGCAGCACGCGGTCGTACAGGCCGGCGGCCGGCACGCCGTCCTTATGGGCGGCGAAGTAATCCTTCAGGTGGCGCTCCACCGCGGCCCCCAGTCCCTCGTTCTGCGGCTCCTCCGCCGGGGCTGCGGCGGGGGCGAAGTCGGCCAGCTCCTGCTCGATGACGTCGATGCTGATGACTTCCTGGGTGTACAGCGCGGCAAGGCGCCGCACCATGTTCTCCAGCTCGCGCACGTTGCCGGGCCAACGGTGGCGCCGCAGCCGTTCCAGCGCCGCGTTGTCCATGCTCTTCAACGGCAGGCCCTGCTGGTGCACGAGACCGAAGAAGTGGCGCGCCAGCGCCGGGATGTCCTCGGTCCGCTCACGCAGCGGCGGCAGGCGGATGGGCACCACGTTCAGGCGGTAGAACAGATCCTCACGGAACTGCCCCTGACGGATCAGAGTGCGCAGGTCGCGGTGGGTGGCGGCGACGATACGTACGTCGGTCTTGATGGGCGTACGCCCGCCGACGGTGGTGTACTCCCCCTCCTGCAGCACGCGCAGCAGGCGGGTCTGGGCGTCCAGCGGCATGTCGCCGATCTCATCCAGGAACAGGGTGCCGCCCTGCGCCTGCTCGAACCGGCCTGTGGAGCGCACGGTGGCGCCGGTGAAGGCACCCTTCTCGTGGCCGAACAGCTCGGACTCGATCAGTTCGCGCGGAATGGCGGCCATGTTGACCGCCAGGAAGGGGCCGTTGCGCCGCTTGCCGTAATCGTGCAGGGCGCGGGCCACCAGCTCCTTGCCGGTACCCGACTCGCCGGTGATCATGACCGTCAGGTCCGTCCCCATCAGGCGGGCCAGGACGCGGTAGATCTCCTGCATCGCCGCCGACCGGCCGATGAGGGGCAGCGCCTCCTCCTCCGCTTGCGCGGCCGCGGCGCCGGCCGCCGCCGGCGGGGCCGGCTGGGGCGTGGACAGCGCGCGCTCCACCATGCCCATGAGGTCCTTCAGGTCGAAGGGCTTGGGCAGGTAGTCGAAGGCCCCCCGTTCCGCCGCCTTCACGGCGGTCAGCAGGGTGTTCTGCGCGCTCATGACGATGACGCGCAGTTCGGGGCGCAGCTTCTTGATGCGCGGCAGCAGGTCCAGGCCGTTCTCATCCGGCATCACCACGTCGGTGATGACCAGATCGCCCTCCCCATCCTGGACCCAGCGCCACAAGGTCGCGGCATTGCCGGTGACCCGCACGTCATGGCCCAGGCGCAGCAGGGCCTGGTTCAGGACGGTGCGGATCGCCCTGTCGTCGTCAGCGACAAGGATGGTGGATGGACCCATGGATTAAACGCCCCCCTCTGACGCCGTCCGCCCAGGGGCAACCGGCAGCGAAACCTTGAAGATCGTGCGACGCGGCACGCTGTCGAAATCGATGACCCCGCCATGGTCGCCGATGATCTTGGCCACCAAGGCCAAGCCCAGGCCGGTCCCGTTCATCTTCGTGGTGACGAAGGGGTCGAACAGGTTGGCCCGCAGGTCTTCCGGAATGCCGTCGCCATTGTCCTGCACGCTGATCAGCAGCGGCAGATGCACCCGGCTGTCCGATCCCGGCACCGCCAGGCGCACTCCATGCTGATAAGCGGTGGACAGGACGATCTCCCCGCCCTTGTCGGGGCAGGCCTCGGCCGCGTTCTTGACCAGGTTCAGGAAGACCTGGATCAGCTGGTCGCGGTTGCCCAGCACCGGCGGCAGGGACGGATCGTAGCGCTCGATGAAGCGGATGGCGCGGCCGAAGCCGCTCTGCGCCACGCGGCGCACATGCTCCAGCACGCCATGGATGTTCACCGCCGTCTTTTCCAGCGGCCGGCCATCGGTGAAGACCTCCATGCGGTCCACCAGCGCCACGATGCGGTCGGCCTCATCGCAGATGAGGCGCGTCAGCATGCGGTCGCCTTCCGAGGCGTTCTCCTCCAGCAACTGGGCGGCCCCGCGGATGCCGGACAGCGGGTTCTTCACCTCATGCGCCAACATGGCCGCCATGGCGACGACGGAGCGGGCGGCCCCCCGGTGGGTCAGCTGGTTGTCGATCTTGCGGGCGATGGACCGCTCATGCAGCGACAGCACCACCAGGTCCGGCGGATCGGACAGGGGGCGGCCTTGGCCGTCAGGAAATGCAGGCCGATGCGCGGCGTCTCCAGCATGATGCTGTAGTCCGACACGCTACCGCCCGTCATCCGCGCCTGGTCGATCAGCGAATGGACGGGGCTATCACCCGGAATCAAGGTGTCGAGCAGGCTGCCCACCAGCAAGGTGGCGCTGGCGTCGAAAAACTCCTCCGCCTGCAGGTTGGCGAAGTGGACACGGCGCTGCCGGTCGATGACCAGGATGGGTTCCGGCAGGGCGGACAGGATGGCCGTTGGATCGACCACGCCGTTCGCCGGGGCCGGCAGGGCCGCCGTCCTCCCCATCAGGCGGCCGCCTTCTTGTCGCCGGCGGTAACGTCGTCCCCACCGTCTTCGACGTCGCAGCCGGCCTCCGTCGTCAGGCCCCGGCCGGACAGATCGCGCCCGACGATGCCCCGGTCCAGCAGATCCTGGTACCAGCCCCGCACGAAGTCTTGAACCAGGTCCGCCTTCTCGATGGTGTTCACCTTCGCGCGGTACTCGGCGGAGCCCGGCAGGCCCTTGGAATACCAGGCGATGTGCTTGCGCCCGATCTTCAGGCCGGCCTCGGTGCCGTAATGCTCCAGAATGGCGTCGTAATGCTCCAGCACCAGGTCGCGCTGTTCCGCCAGCGTCGGCTCAGCCGGGGCCGCGCCCGTGCGCAGCATCTGGATGACCTGGTTGATGAACCAGGGGCGGCCATAGGTGCCGCGGCCGATCATGACCCCGTCGGCGCCGCTCTCTTCCAGGCACCGGGTGACGTCCGGGAAATCCACAATGTCGCCATTGGCGATGACGGGCAGCGACACGGCGTCCTTCACCTGGCGGATGAAGGCCCAGTCGGCGGTGCCATTGTACATCTGGTTGCGGGTGCGGCCATGCACGGTGATCAGGCGGATGCCGCACTCCTCCGCGATCTTGGCCAGGCGCGGCGCGTTCAGGTTCCGCTCATCCCAGCCCTTGCGCATCTTCAGGGTCACGGGCACGGGCACGGCCTTGACCACCGCGTCCAGGATGCGGCCGGCCAGCGGCTCATCCTTCATCAGGGCGGACCCGGCGTAGCCGTTCACCACCTTCTTCACCGGGCAGCCGAAGTTGATGTCGATGATGGAGGCGCCCCGGTCCACGCACAGCTTGGCCGCCTCCGCCATCACCTCGGGCTCGCAGCCCGCCAGCTGGACGGACAGCACGCCCTCCTGCGCATCCGGGTCGATCTTCTTCTCGGATTCGCGGGTGGCGCGGATCATCGCCTGGCTGGCGATCATCTCGGAAACGACCAAGCCGGCGCCGGCGCGCTTCACCAGGCGACGGAAGGGCGTGTCGGTGACGCCCGACATGGGCGCCAGGATCACCGGATCCTCGATGGTGATGGGGCCGACCTGGATCGGCGCTAACTTACTGCCCATTTCCTAGGCGCTTTCCGTGACTGCTTCAAAATTAGGCGTTCAAGCTATCATGAGGCCCCGGCAAAGGGAAGCGATGCCGCCGAAGGTGGCAGATGCGACTATGGTATGGCAGGTCGTGGGGGCCAGCGACCAAACACCCCTGGCGGCGGCCTTCTAACACGCGATATCTCTCTCGGGGCAAAGGGGCCGTCTCTGACCCCGAGCTTCTTTTCATCTCATCGCTTTCCGGTGTCTCGACCCATCATGCCGTCCTGCCTTGCCCTGATCGTCGCCGCCGGCAGTGGCTCCCGCTTCGGCGGGGACATGCCCAAACAGTATTTGTCCCTGGCCGGCCGCCCGGTCCTGGCCCGCACCGTGGCCGCCTTCCAGAACCATCCGGAAGTGACGGCGGTGCGCGTGGTGATCAACCCCGCCCACCGCGACCTGTATGAGGCGGCGGTGGACGGCCTGGACCTGCCCCCGCCCATCGCCGGGGGCGCCGCCCGCCAGGACAGCGTGCGCAACGGGCTGGAGGCCGCCGCGGCCGAGGGCGGCTATGATCTGGTGCTGATCCACGACGCCGCCCGTCCGCTGGTCGACGCCGCCAGCATTTCCGCCGTCATCGGCGCCCTGGCGGAAGTGCCGGCCGCCCTGGCGGCGGCCAGCGTCAGTGACACGCTGAAGCGGGCCGACACGGACGGCGCGGTGGCCGCCACGGTGGACCGCACCGCCCTGTGGCGAGCCCTGACACCGCAAGGCTTCCGCTTCGCCGACATCCTGACGGCACACCGCGATCTGGCGGGGCAGGAACTGACCGACGACGCCGCGGTTGCGGAAAAGGCCGGCCTGCCGGTCCGCCTCGTGCCCACCAACCCCGACAACCTGAAAGTGACCCATGCCGAGGATCTGGCGCGGGCGGAGAAGATCATCATGAACCAGTTGGGCGACGTCCGCGTGGGCCACGGCTATGACGTGCACAAGTTCACGGAGGGCGACCACATCGTCCTCTGCGGCCTGAAGGTACCGCACACCCACAAGCTGGAAGGCCATTCCGACGCCGACGTGGGCCTGCACGCCCTGACCGACGCCATCCTGGGCGCCATCAGCGCCGGCGACATCGGCAGCCACTTCCCGCCGACGGATGAGCGCTGGCGCGGCGCCGACAGCGGCAAGTTCCTGCAGCACGCCGCCAGCCTGGTGACGGCCAAGGGCGGCGTCATCGCCCATTGCGACATCACCGTCATTTGCGAGCGGCCCAAGGTGGGCCCGCACCGCGAGGCCATGGTGGCCCGCGTGGCCGAGTTGCTGGAGATCGCGCCCGACCGCGTGTCGGTGAAGGCCACCACCACCGAGGGCCTGGGCTTCACCGGCCGGCGCGAGGGCATCGCCGCCATGGCGACCTGCACGGTTCGCCTCCCCTGGCCGGCCGCCGGAGCCTGACGCCCATGTTCCCGGCGGAGATCACGGACGCGGCTGAACGCCTGCTGGCCACCTGCCAAAAGGACGGCTTGTGGCTGGCCACGGCCGAGTCCTGCACCGGCGGCCTGATCTCCGCCAGCCTGACTGCCATTGCCGGTTCCTCCGCCGTGGTCGACCGGGGGGTGGTCACCTACAGCAACCAGGCCAAGATCGACCTGCTGGGCGTGCCCGACGGCCTGATCGCCCGGCACGGGGCCGTCAGCCGCGAGGTGGCGCACGCCATGGCGGAGGGGCTGCTGGCCCGCTCCCGCGCCGACATCGCCTTGTCGGTGACCGGCATCGCCGGTCCCGGCGGCGGCAGCCTGGAAAAGCCGGTGGGCCTGGTCTACATGGGCTGCGCACGCCGCGACCACCCGGTGGTGGTGGAGCGGCACGTTTTCCCCGGCGACCGTGACGCGGTGCGCCTGGCGGCGGTGGCGCGGGCGCTGGCGATGGGCCTGGCCGCCGCGGAGAGTTGAGGCATGGCGGTCTAAGCCGGGCCCAGCCACCAGTCCAACGCGCTCTCGACCACCTCCGGCGGCATCGCATGCCCGCCGTCGAACACCCGCAGATCCACCAGGAACCCCCGCCGCTTGAACGTAGGCACGGTGGCGCGCGCCGTTTCCTCCAGGGGCAGCACGCGGTCGGCCGTGCCGTGGCTGATGAACACCCGGATTTGGCCGCCGTCGGACAATGTCCCCTGGGTGTGTAACGGGGCGATGTGCCCGGGGGAAAAGGCGATCAGCGTGGGAAACAGGCCCAGGTTTTCCGGTCCCAGCGACAGGGCATAGGTCGCCCCATCGGAAAATCCCGCCAGCGCCACCCGGGCCGGGTCCACGGCATAGCGGGCGAAGACCCGGGCAAGGAAGGCGTCGATGCGGGCTGGATCGGCGCCATAGCGCGGCCCCCAGCGCTCATCCGCCTCATGCTTGCGCGCGGCCAGCATGTCCCAGGTGTAGTCCCTGGAGTCGGGGGCCGCGATGATCACCCCACGGGTCTCCGCCAGCGGCGCCAAGCGGGCCACCATGTCGGCGCCCCGCTGGCTGGCACCGTGCAGTATCACCAGCATTGGCAGGGGCTGGCCGGGCCGATAGGATCGGGGGATGAGGACCATGCCATCGTCCAGGCGCACCGGACCCACCGGTTCCTCCGCCGCCACGGGCGTAACCTGTGGGCGGGCCGTGAGATGAACCAAATCATCCGCCCGCGCCAGCACCGTCAGGAGCAGCGGCAGGCAGGCCAACACCCAAACCACACGCCCGCGCATCCCGTTCCCCCGGCCCGCTTCCCCGCGCCGCCAGCTTGGGGGAGGGGTCGCCCCCGCGTCAACCGATGGCGCCAGGACTCCGCCCGGTTGCATGCCGGGGAGACTGGGGCATAGTCTGGCACCCTGTCCCCTGTTTCGGACATCGCGTTCACGGTCCCGCCTGCCGGAGTTCCCCCATGTCGCCGCGTTCCCTTGGTCTGGCCCTGGCGCTCGCCGCCCCCCTGTCGCTGTCCCTGGTCGCCCTGCCCCTGACGGCCCGTGCCGCCGCCCCGCAGGTGAAGACCCAGGCGCCGGGCTACTACCGCCTGATGCTGGGGGATTTCGAGATCACGGCGCTGAATGACACGATCCTGACGCTGCCCATGGACAAGCTGATGACCAACACTACGCCGGCCAAGGTGGCGGCGGCGTTGGCGCGCAACCATCAGCCCAGTCCCACGCCCACCTCGGTCAACGCCTTCCTCGTCAACACCGGCGCGCACTTGATCCTGGTCGACACCGGCCTGAACGGCCTGGCAGGCCCCCAGGCGCCCAGCCACCTGCTGGCCAACCTCAAGGCCGCCGGCTACACGCCGGATCAGGTGGACGCCGTGTTGATCACCCATATGCACAGCGACCATATCGGCGGCCTGATGACGGACGGCCACCCGACCTTCCCCAACGCCACCGTCTATGTCGACGCGGCGGAAAAGGGCCACTGGCTGAATCCCGAAGCCGAAGCCAAGGCCCCGGTGGATGAAAAGCGCGGCTTCACCGCCGCGCATAAGCTGCTGGACGCCTACGCCGCCGCCGGCAAGCTGAAGACCTTCGATGGCGTGACCTCGCTGTTCCCCGGCATCACCGCCATCCCCGCCCACGGCCATACCCCCGGCCACACCGTCTATGCCGCCGAGAGCAAGGGCCAGAAGATCCTGTTCTGGGGTGATCTGATGCACGTGGCGGCGGTGCAGTTCGACACCCCGGCCACCACCGTCCAGTTCGACAGCGACAGCCCCGCCGCCGCCAAGGAGCGAGCCCGCATCTTCGCCGAGGCCGCCAAGGACGGCTATTGGGTGGCCGCCGCCCACATCTCCTTCCCCGGCATCGGCCACATCCGCCCCAAGGACACCACCGACGGCAAGGCCGATCCCAAGAGCTATGTGTGGGAACCGGCGCAATACAGCCTGGGAGAGTGAGTCCATGATGCGTACCGTAACCGCCGCTCTCGCCCTCTGCTTGGCGTCCGGCACCGCCCTCGCCTACGACCAGGCCAACACGGCCCGGCTGTTCGCCGATCCCGGCGTGCGGCAAATGACCTTGGCCACGGCCCAGCAGTCGGCCGTGGTCATGAACAACCCCTGCCCCGGCGCCCAGGCCACCGCCTCAGCCGACGTGGCGGTGTTCCAGCCGCTGGTGTTCGACGCCGCCGGCCAGCTGCAGACCGGCATCTGGCGCCAGCAGGTGACGCTGGCCGGCTGCGGCGTCACCCGCACCCTGAACGTCCTGGGCTGGAAGCAGGCGGGCCAGGCCATCGCCATGGGCGCGCTGCTGCCCGGCGGCACGCATACCGACGTCCTGCTGCAGCGCGACGCCATCCAGCAGGTGGATCAGCTGGTGAAGATCACCCCCGGCGCCACCGAGGAAGGCTGCGCCCGCGAGTATGTCGCGGACACCCGGTTCGTAGACCGCGAGGCACTTCCCGCCCCCGGCGGCAAGTCGCCGCCCTGGCGCGAGGTGTGGACCTTGCAGACCTGCACCAAGCGGATCGAGGTTCCCATCCGCTTCATCCCGGACGCCACCGGCACCACCATCACCGCCGGCCCGCAGAACGCGGTCAAGGTAACGCCGCTGGCGAAGTAGGCGCCGCGGTTGAGGCTTATGCCACCGTCACGAGATGGGTGCCGTCGGCCCGCTCCTCGATCCGGATGTCCCGGTCCAGGAAGCGGCGGATGATGGTGACGGCGGTCAGGGTGTGCCGCGTCGGCCGCACGGTGGTGAAGCACCCACCGCCGGCCAGCGCCAGGGGCAGCAGCAGCTGGTCCGCCAGATAGGGCCCGGCAAAGGCGCCCGAGGCGATGTAGCCGGCCAGGCGGTTGGCCGTCTGGCGGCCGATATCCTCCGCCCGCACCCCGACGCGGCCCACGGCGCTGACCACCTCCGTCACCTGGTCGAAGCAGGCCGACAGCATCAGGATGTTGCCGGGGCCCCGCCCCTCCGCCACCGTCTCCACGCCCCAGGCCTCATCCGGCCAGTCCAGCACCTGGCGGGCGGCCGCGAGTTCCCGCTCGGCGATATTGGCCGGCAGGTTGGACAGCAGCGCCCGGCCGCGCACCCCGCGCAAGGCGCCCCGCTCCACGAACTCCTGGGGCAGCAAGGGGCCCGGCGCCACCGACACCTCCACACGGCCACCCCCGACCGGGTAGAATCCCGGGCGCACCAGCGTGGCCGCCACCGCCGGGCCCATGCGGGACAACAGCGGCAACAAGGTCTGGGCGGTGAAATCGAAGGGTGGCGCCCCATGGGCATGCGTCCCGCCCTCCAGCACCAGACGCGACGGCGCATCGGCCAGCAGTAAGGGCGGCAGGACGGCCTGAAGCACCATACTGGTGCTGCCCGCCGTGCCGACGGCGAAGGTGTAGTCGCCCGCCCTCACCCGGCCCGGGGTGAAGGTCAGGCTGGCGGCACCGATGGCCGCCCCGTCGGCGGTGGCGCCGCTGATGGCGCAGATGGCCTCCACCGCCGTCAGATGCTGACGCATCAGGCCGGGCTTGTCCCGCTTGGCGCGGAAGTTGTCGATGCGGAAGGCTTGTCCCGTCACCAGCGACAGGGACAGGGCGGTACGCAACACCTGCCCGCCGCCCTCACCTTCCGATCCATCAATGATGATCACGTTCACCCCCATCGGTGCTGCGCGAACGCCTTAGCCTTTCACGCACAGCACCTGCTTCAACGTATGCACGATTTCCACCAGGTCGGCCTGCGCCGCCATGACGGCCTCGATGGGTTTGTAGGCGGCCGGCGTCTCATCGATGACGTCGGCGTCCTTGCGGCATTCGACGCCTTCAGTCGCGTGAGCATGGTCCTCCAGTGTGAAGCGCCGCTTGGCCTCATGCCGGGACATCAGGCGCCCGGCCCCGTGGGAGCAGCTGTTGAACGCCTCCGCGTTCCCCTTCCCCCGCACGATGAAGGACTTGGCGCCCATGGACCCCGGGATGATGCCCATCACCCCCTCGGCCGCATTCACCGCGCCCTTGCGGGTGACCAGGACGTTGTTGCGGTCGAAATGGCGTTCCCGCTGGACGTAGTTGTGGTGGCAGTTGATGGCCTCCATCGCCGCGTCGAACGGCTTGGTGATGACGGTCCGCATCGCGGCGATGACGTTGGTCATCATCATGCGCCGGTTCAGCGCGGCGAAATCCTGGGCCCAGCCCACCGCCTCGACATAGTCGTTGAAGTGGTCGGTGCCCTCGGGGAAATACGCCAAATCCTCATCCGGCAGGTTGATGAACCAGCGGCGCATGTCCTTCTTCGCCAGCTCGATGAAGAAGGTGCCGATGGCGTTGCCGATCCCGCGCGATCCGGAATGCAGCATCACCCACACCTGCCCGCCTTCATCCAGGCACAGCTCGATGAAGTGGTTGCCGGTGCCCAGCGTCCCCAGATGCACCAGCGTGTTGGCGCCGGCCAGTTTGGGATACTTGGCGGTGATGCGGGCGAAGCGCTCCGCCAGCGTGCTCCACGCCGCCACGATGTCGGCGGGCGGATCGCCCCAGGAGCCGCTGTCGCGCCGGCCCCGCCCGACATCCCGGCCATGGGGCACCGCGCGCTCGATGGCCGTGCGCAGCCCGGCCAAATTGTCCGGCAGGTCGGCGGCGGCCAACGAGGTGCGGGCCGCCATCATGCCACAGCCGATGTCCACCCCCACCGCCGCCGGAATGACGGCGCCCAGCGTGGGGATGACGGAACCAACCGTGGCGCCGATTCCGACATGGACGTCGGGCATGGCGGCCACATGCTTGAACACGAAGGGCAGGCGCGCCACCCGCGCCAGCTGGGCACGGGCCTGGTCGTCCACGGCCACGCCCTTGGTCCACATCTTGATGGGCACGGCGCCGTCGGCCACCGTCACCTCATAGCCATGTTCACTCATGGTTATTTCTTTTTGTCCTTTCATAGCTTTAGCAGTTTGGGTGGGGTGGCGACGAGGGGATGCGAGGGGATGCGGGAAACGGCACATGCTCTACCCACTGAGCTACAAGCCATCAAAGGCTTGGCCGGATTCGAACCGGCGACACTGTAGTTCCCTGCGGCATTCGCCCGGAAGACTGATCTGAAAAACGACACTGGCGACCAGGGATGGCCGGACGTTTTGTTACTGAGCTACCCGATTTGCCCGAGGGCGCACCGGGGGCGGACTCGAACCGCCGACCTCCCGCCTTACGGCGGGCGCTCTACCTGTAGTCCGGCCAGCATTCGCCAGCGCCGCTCACGTTGGAAAGCACGACGGCCAAGCCGCCGGTGACAAGGGGAATGGGGAGGTTAGCGGAGTCGAACCGCAGGCCTTTCGGCCCTTCCTGACATGGACTCCCCACCGCATTCACCGGCGGTGACCGAAGACGGACGGGCTGGGTCGTGGCGACCAGGGGGATGGAACCGCCCTTTGAGCTATCTTTTCCAAGGCGGGCTCGAACCGCATCTCCCCTCCCTCGCGGGCTGGGCGCTCTACCACGGGCTTTCTGTGGAAGATGTAGTTCCATCAGCATTCGCCACGACCCAACGCATCATCCCGGTCAGACGACCGTCGCGCTCACCTCCGCGACCCAATCCCGATCCGCTCCGCCCCCTGCCTGATAACCAGCGGCGAAACGGGCCAGGGTTTCAAACACAGCGTCGGAGAAGCCGCCGACGTTCAGCACGTCGGGGCGCTCCACCGCCTGGGTGGTGCCATAGGGCTGCAAGTCGATGCAGACCAGCTTGGCCCGGGGGCAGCGCCGTTTCAGGCGTTCCCACTCCTGCATCGTCGCCGTGGCGCCTTGGCGCCGGGCGTCGACCCAGGACTGGTTGTCCGAAACGATCACCACCAGGTCCGCCACCGCCCGCTGCGCGTTCAGCAAGGCCAGCGGGGCGGATACGGTGGTGCCACCGCCGCCGATGGCGGCCAGTTTGGCGGCGTTCACCGACACCGGGGCCCGGGGGTCCAGGTCCAGCGGCACCACCTTGGTCTCGAACGGCAGCACCAAGGCGCCGGGGTTGCGCCGCATCACCGCCGCCGCCACCAGGGCGGCGACATCGATGCAGCGCACCGCCGTCGTCGCCCCCTTGCGGTGGCCGGTGATGGGACTGGCCATGGACCCAGACACGTCGGGGCACACCACCACCCGGCCGGGCAGCGCCGGCACGGACGCCAGCGACAGCTCCAGCGCCATTTCCAGCGCCGCGACCACCACCGGCGGCACGTCCTTGCCCACCATGCCCCGCGCCGCCATCAGCTGATAGGGCAGAACACGGGCCTTGGCGATGGCGTCGGCGTCCGCCAGCCGCGCGGCGACACGCTCCGCCAGCCCCTCCACCGCGAACGCGCCGTGGCGCGCCAGGGTGTTGAGGTTCATGCGCAGCGCCTGCCAGCCCATGCGGTCCGCCATCTCCGCCCATTGCGCGGACGTCAGCGGCTCCGCCGTCAGCCATTCGAAGGGCACCGGCGGCAGAGGCAGCGAACGGTCCCGTTTCCAGGCCTCGAACGCCGCGACCTCCGCCGGCAGGGCCGCCACGTCGTACGGCTTGCCGATCAACCAGCCGTAGAAGGCGCGTGCGGTCGCATCGACCGGCTTGGGGTGCACCATCTTGACGATATCGGCCAGTGACGGGTCGCTGCCCGTCGCCGCTCGCATCAACTGCGCCATCGACGCCTGCTCCAGCCACTGGGTCACCAGACGCTTGGGCCGCGTCCCCAGGGAGGTGCGGCCCACCGCGCCCGACCGCATGATCTGCACGAAGGTGCGCAGCATGCGGCCATTGTCGATGACGCGGCGGAACACGGCCACCGACAGGTCGGGATCGGCCACGGTCAGCCAGGCGGTCAGCAGCGCCGGCATATCCTTCATCACGCCTTTGGTGCGGGCATAGACGGCGGCCTGGGCCACGAAGCGCGGGTCAACCGCCTTGGCCACCGCCAGCACCTCGGCCAACTGGGCCTCGGCCGTGCCGTAGAAGCCGTCATTCAGCGTGCCGGTGGCGGCCAGCTGGGCCAGCGTGTGCTCCGGACCATAGCTGTAGGCCGGCGCGCCCTCGCGGTTCCGCGTATCCGGCATCAGTTTCGCGATCATCGACGCGAACAGCTGCTTATTGGCCATGGTCCTCGCTCCTCTCTCCTGGGGCCTTCGCCCCGGGGCCGCCGGCGCATTCCGGCGGCCCCGATCTCATGCCGGGATATAAAGCAACAGCCGTGCCAGAGCATGACAGCAGGACAAGATTATTTATCATCTAATTGATTCTCATAGATAATTTTAATTTCTTCCGAAGCCACCCCCGGAAAGATGCCTTTCGTCGCCCTGGAAATTTTGATATCAATAGATACGATCTTATAAAAATGGATAAGTCCTGTGCCTTACCCCCTCACCGTCATCGGCTTCCTGGGCTCCACCTTGGACGCCGCCAAGTTCGGGCCCGGCCGCTGGCAGAAGTGGCGGCCCAGTGTGGGCATCTGCATGCATGAGGATTTGCGGGTGGACCGCTTCGTCCTGCTGCATGGGGAGCGGCACGTCCGCCTGGCCGAGCAGGTGGTGGAGGACATCCGCACCGTCTCCCCCGAGACGACGGTGGAACAGCGCACCCTGGGCTTCACCAACCCGTGGGACTTCGAGGAGGTCTACGGCAAGCTTTTGGACTTCGCCCGCGCCTTCCCCTTCGAGCCGGAGCAGGAGGACTATCTGGTCCACATCACCACCGGCACCCATGTCATCCAGATCTGCCTGTTCCTGCTGACGGAGGCGCGCTTCCTGCCCGGCCGCCTGCTGCAGACCCAACCCTCCCGCGGCGAAGGCCTCAACCCGGCGGGGGAATGGAGCGCCATCGACCTGGACCTGTCGCGCTATGACAGCATCGCTACCCGCTTCGCGGCGGCGGCGGCGGAGGGCTCCTCCTTCCTGAAGTCCGGTATCGACACGCGCAACGCCGCCTTCAACCGCATGGTGGATGAGATTGAGCGGGTGGCCCTGCGCAGCAAGGCACCGCTGCTGCTGATGGGCCCCACCGGCGCCGGCAAGAGCCACCTGGCCCGCCGCGTCTATGAGCTGAAGCGCCTGAAGCACCAGGTGTCCGGCCCCTTCGTGGAGGTGAACTGCGCCACCCTGCGGGGCGAAGGCGCCATGTCCGCCCTGTTCGGCCACCGCAAGGGCGCCTTCACCGGCGCCGTCAGCGACCGGCCGGGGCTGCTGCGCGCCGCCGACACCGGCATGCTGTTCCTGGATGAGATCGGGGAACTGGGCCTGGATGAGCAGGCCATGATCCTGCGCGCCATCGAGGACAAGCGCTTCCTGCCCGTGGGCTCGGACAAGGAGGTGGCGTCGGATTTCCAGTTGATCGCCGGCACCAACCGCGACTTGGGTGCGGCCGTGGCCAAGGGCGCCTTCCGCGACGACCTCTACGCCCGCCTGAACCTGTGGACCTTCACCCTGCCCGGCCTGGCCCAGCGGCCGGAGGATATCGAGCCCAACCTGGACTATGAGCTGGACCGCCACGCCCAGCGCGACGGTCAGCGCGTAACCTTCAACAAGGAGGCGCGGGCGCGCTACCTGACCTTCGCCACCGGGCCGGAGGCCTCCTGGCCAGGCAATTTCCGGGATTTGGGGGCCAGTGTCACCCGCATGGCCACCCTGGCCCCCTCGGCCCGCATCGACCAGGACACGGTGGAGCAAGAGATCGCCCGCCTGCGCCGGCTGTGGGGCCCCGCCGCGTCGGACGACGGCCTGGCGGCGCTGCTGACGGCCGACGCGCTGGACACCCTGGACCTGTTCGACCGGGTACAGTTGGCCGAAGTGGTCCGTGTCTGCCGCGCCTGCCGCAGCCTGTCGGAGGCGGGACGTCAGCTATTCAGCGCCTCCCGCGCCCGCCGGGCGTCATCGAACGACGCCGACCGGCTGCGGAAGTACCTGCAGCGATTCGGGCTGGAGTGGTCCAGTCTGACAACGCCCTGACCCTCACCACGGCAGTTCGCGGCCGTCGTAGGCGAAGAAGCGGCCGGTGTCATCGGGGTGCAGGCGATCCAGCATGTCCAGGATTTGGGCCGCGGCGCGATCCGGCGGGCGGACGTCCAGGCCGGTTTTGGCGAAGGGGGCCGACAGGGCTGTGTCCACGGTGCCGGGATGGACGGCAACGCACAGCGACAAGGGGCGGGTGCGGGCCAGCTCGATGGCCGCCGTCCGGATGATCTGGTTCAGCGCCGCCTTGCTGGCGCGGTAGCAGTACCACCCGCCAGTGGCGTTGTCGCCGATGGACCCGACCTTGGCCGAGAGGGCGGCGAAGACGCAGCGCCGGCTGGCCGGGAACAGGGGTAGCAGGTGCTTGGCCAGCAGCGCCGGGCCGATGGCGTTGACGGCGAAGGCATGGGCCAGGTGGGCGGGATCAAGCTGGCGCCAGGTCTTTTCCGGCGCGAAGGCCTGATACGGTTCCGGCCCCGGCCCATGCAGGAAGCCTGATGCCACGATCACAGTATGCAAGGGTACGCCCGTATCCCACACCCGCGCCGCCAGAGCGGCGACGGACCGTTCGTTGGTGATGTCACAGGGTGGGTCCTCCCGCCGGCCGGCCAACATCACCTGGGCATGGGCGCCCCGCTCCACCAAGGCCGCGGCGAGCGCCCTGCCCACCCCGCCGGCGCCCACCACCACGGCGCATCCTTCCGGCGCCTGCCCATTGAAGCCACCCATGCCACTCCTCTCACGCAACCCGCTCAAGACCAAGGCTCCGCTTCGGAGCGGGCCTTGGCCTGATGGTACGTGTCGGACGGCGGAAAAGATCAGGGCCTAGGCTTAAGAGGCAACCCGCATGGGGTAACCCGAGGGCGACCTTACCGCTTCAGGCAAGGCCGAACCAGCCGTCAGACGGCGCCCACCGGTCGGCCGCCGGGCGCGCCGTACAGCTGGTGCGCCCGGTTCTCGAAGGCGGCGACCATGCGGCGCACGGCTTCGCCGAACAGGGCGCCGATGATCTTCTGCAGGATGACGTTACGGAACTCGAAATCCACATAGAAATCCAGCAGGCAGCCGTCGGGGTGGGGCTCGAAGATCCAGTGGTTGTTCAGATAGTGGAACGGGCCCTCGGTATAGGCCACGTCGATGCGGCGGCCGGGTTCGCTCAGCACCACCTTGGAGGTGAAACGCTCCCGCACCATCTTGAAGCCGATCACCAGGTCGGCCCAGAAGGTGTTGCCCTCGCGGCGGCGGATGCGGGCCGCCACGGCCCAGGGCAGGAACTCGGGATATTTCTCCACGTCCGCCACCAGCTGGAACAGCTGTTCCGGCGTGTAGGGCAGGACGCGCTTCTCGGCATGCGTGGGCATCAGGCTTACTCGGCGGCGGCGTCAGCGGCAGGGACGGCCAACGGGGAACGACCGGCCAGCTTGGCCTCGCGGGCTTCCCGCAGCTTCACGAAATCATCGCCGGCATGGTGGCTGCTGCGGGTCAGCGGGGAGCTGGACACCATCAGGAACCCCTTGCCCCGGGCCACGGTTGCATAGCTGGCGAACTCATCGGGGGTAACGAAGCGGTCCACCGGCGCATGCTTGGGCGTCGGCGCCAGGTACTGGCCGATGGTGATGAAATCCACGTCGGCGGCACGCAGATCGTCCATGACCTGGCCCACCTCCTCCTTGGTTTCGCCCAGGCCGACCATGATGCCGGACTTGGTGAAGATGCTGGGGTCCAGCTCCCGCACCCGCGACAGCAAGGACAGGGAGGTGAAGTAGCGGGCGCCGGGGCGGATGCCGGGGTACAGGCGCGGCACCGTCTCCAGATTATGGTTGAAGACGTCGGGGCGGGCCTCCACCACCGTCTCGATGGCGCCCTGCTTCTTCATGAAGTCGGGCGTCAGCACCTCGATGGTCACGCCGGGGGCCTCGCGCCGGATGGCGCGGATGGTGCGGGCGAAATGCTCGGCGCCACCATCGGCCAGGTCGTCGCGGTCGACGGAGGTGACCACCACATGCTGCAGCTTCATGCGGGCCACGGCCTCGGCCACGTTATCGGGCTCGTGCGGGTCCAACTGATCGGGCCGGCCGGTCGCAACGTTGCAGAAGGCGCAGGCGCGGGTGCAGACCGCCCCCAGGATCATGAAGGTGGCGTGGCGCTGCTTCCAGCACTCGCCAATATTCGGGCAGGCCGCCTCCTCGCACACCGTGTTCAGCTTCAGGCCGCGCATCAGGTTGCGCGTCTCATTGAACACGCCGCCGGCCGGGGCCTTCACCCGCAACCATTCCGGCTTGCGCTGGATGGGGTTGTCCGGGCGGTTCTGCTTTTCCGGATGGCGGATCTTGTCGGCGGTCATGGGCATGCAGCCTTTGAAACGAATGTTTCCTGAAACATAAGGGGGCCGGAGCGGAAGGCCAAGTGCGCCGGGCGAACCCCACGCATGCACCACCCGCCCCGGCCCCAATATCAAAACCCCTAAGCCCCGAGCCCCACACCAACGGCATGAGGCTGCACCTCATGCCGTTGTAGGATGCGACTGCATCCGCCGGAAGTTTTCGGGGAACGCGGTGGACTGAAAACTGAGGAAGCCAAGCCGGCGGATGCCGGCGCCCGGCGCCCGGCGCCTGAGGGAACGCTTAATAATGAATCGCCCGGCCATAGGCGGCCAGAACGAACTCATGCATCATCTCCGACAGGGTCGGGTGCGGGAAGATGGTGTGCATCAGCTCAGCCTCGGTGGTCTCCAGGGTCTTGCCGACGACATAGCCCTGGATCAGCTCCGTCACCTCGGCCCCCACCATGTGGGCGCCCAGCAACTCGCCGGTCTTGGCGTCGAACACCGTCTTGACCATGCCTTCCGGCTCACCCAGGGCGATGGCCTTGCCATTGCCGATGAAGGGGAAGCGGCCGACCTTGACCTCATAGCCGGCGGCCTTGGCCTTGGCTTCGGTCAGGCCGACGCTGGCCACCTGCGGGTTGCAGTAGGTGCAGCCCGGGATGTTCAGCTTGTCCATCGGGTGGACGTCCTTCACGCCGGCGATCTTCTCCACGCAGATCACGCCTTCGTGGCTGGCCTTGTGAGCCAGCCAGGGGGCGCCGGCCACGTCGCCGATGGCGTAGACGCCCGGCTCGTCCGTGCGCAGGTAGCCGTCGGTCACGATGTGACCACGGTCCAGCTTCACCTTGGTGTTCTCCAGACCGATGTTCTCGGTGTTGGCCTGGATGCCGACGGCGGTGATGACACGCTCCACCGTCAGGGTCTCCACCTTGCCGCCCACCTCGATATGGGCGGTGACGGTGGTGGCACCCTTGTCCAGCTTGGTCACCTTGCCGCCGGTGACGATCTTCATGCCCTGCTTTTCGAACTGCTTGCGGGCGAAGGCGGAGATTTCCTCATCCTCCACCGGCAGGACGCGGTCCATGACCTCCACCACCGTCACCTCGGCACCCAGGGTGCGGAAGAAGCTGGCGAATTCGATGCCGATGGCGCCGGAACCGACGACCAGCAGCGACTTCGGCATGGTGTCGGGGACCAGAGCCTCCTTGTACGACCAGACGAACTTGCCGTCCGGCTCCAGCCCCGGCAGGGAGCGGGCGCGGGCGCCGGTGGCGATGATGATGTGCTTGGCCGCCAGGGTCTGGGTGCCGCCGTCCTTGGCGGTGACGGTGACCTTGCCCCCGCCGGCCAGCTTGGCGCTGCCGTCGAACACCGGCACCTTGTTCTTCTTCAGCAGGCCCTTCACGCCCGCCGACAGCTGGCCCGCCACCTGGCGGGACCGCTTCACCACCTTGGGCAGGTCGAAGCCGATGGCGCCGGCCGACAAACCATAGGCGTCGGCATGCTTCATGTAGCCGTAGATCTCGGCGGAGCGCAGCAGGGCCTTGGTCGGGATGCAGCCCCAGTTCAGGCAGATGCCGCCCAGGTGTTCACGTTCCACCACCGCGGCCTTCAGGCCCAGCTGGGCGGCGCGGATGGCGGCGACGTAGCCACCGGGGCCGGCACCCAGGACCAGCACGTCGAATTCGGTATCGGCCATTTCGGTCTGTTCCCTTCAAAAGGCGCAGGGCCCGCCCATAGCTGGGGACAACCCTCGGGGGGGCGCCCGCCCCGCGCTTTTGGTCAACGACAAGAGAAATCCCCGGAAGCGTCGGGCGCTTCCGGGGATGGGCATCACAGCATCAGCGTGATGGGGTCCTCGATCAGCTTCTTCAGGACCTGCAGGTAACGGGCACCCACAGCGCCGTCGACCGAGCGATGGTCCACCGTCAGTGTCAGGCTCATGACCGTGGCCACGGCCAGGGCGTCGCCCTTCACCACCGGCCGCTTCTCACCGGCACCCACGGACAGGATGCAGCTCTGCGGCGGGTTGATGATGGAGGTGAAGCTCTTGATCCCGAACATGCCCAGGTTGGACACGCTGAAGGTGCCGCCCTGGAACTCCTCGGGCTTCAGCTTGCCTTCCTTGGCCTTGGCGGCCAGGGACTTCACCTCGGCGGAGATGGTGGCCAGGCCCTTCTGGTCGGCGTTCTTCACGATGGGGGTGATCAAGCCGCCATCGGTGGCCACGGCCACGGAGACATCCACGCCCTCATACTGCAGGATGCCGTCCTCATGCCAGGAGACGTTGGCCTCCGGCACCTTGCGCAGGGCGACGGCCACGGCCTTCACGACAAAGTCGTTGACCGACACCTTCTCGCCCGACTTCTCGTTCAACTGGGCGCGCAGCGCCAGCAGGGCGTCGATCTCGCAATCGACCGACAGGCCGAAGTGCGGGATGGTCTGCCAGGCTTCGGTCAGGCGCTTGGCGATGGTCTTGCGCATGCCGCTGTTGGGCAGGACCTTGTACTTCATGCCCAGCTTGTCGGCCAAAGCCTTGGCGTCGATGCCCTTCGGAGCGGCGACCGGAGCCGGCGCGGCGGCGGCCGGAGCGGCAGCGGTGGGGGCAGCGGCGGCGGCGGCCGGGGCGGCCTTGGCGGCCCCGCCCTTCAGCGCAGCCTCGACGTCGGCCTTGACGATGCGGCCGGACGGGCCGGTGCCGGAGACCTTGGCCAGGTCCAGGCCGGCCTGGGCGGCCATGCGGCGGGCCAGCGGGCTGGCGAACACGCGCTTGCCGTCATGCGCCGGGGCCGGCGCCGCAGCGGCGGCCGGGGCGGCCTCGCTCTTGGCCGGGGCCGGAGCGGCGGCTTCCGCCTTCGCCGCCGTGGGGGCCGGCGCAGGGGCGGCGGGCTTGGGCGCGGCGCTCAGGGCGTCGGCGCTCTCGCCTTCCTCCAGCAGGATGGCGATCTTGGCGTTCACCGCCACGCCATCGGTCCCCTCCGGCACCAGGATCTTGCCCAGCGTGCCCTCGTCCACGGCCTCCACTTCCATGGTGGCCTTGTCGGTCTCGATCTCGGCGATGACATCGCCCGCCTTGATCGTATCGCCTTCCTTCTTCACCCACTTCGCCAGCTTGCCCTCGGTCATCGTGGGCGACAGGGCCGGCATCAGGATATCGATCGGCATGGGTTTGCTCTCCCCCAGGGGGCCGTGGCGTCAGGCCAGGCGCCCCAAATCTCTGACGGATGCGGCAGAAGGCGCCCCCTGCCCCTATCGGGGCGGGAGGCGCCTTCCCAGCCGGTTCAGCGGTACAGCACGGCCTTGGCGGCGGTGACGACGTCATCCACCTGCGGCAGGGCCAGCTTTTCCAGGTTGGCGGCGTAGGGCATGGGCACGTCCTTGCCGTGCACGCGCACCACGGGCGCATCCAGGTAGTCGAAGGCGTGTTCCATCATCACCGCGGACATTTCCGCGCCGATGCCGGCGAAGGGCCAGCCCTCTTCCACCGAGACCAGACGGTTGGTCTTCTTCACGCTTTCCACGATGGTGTGGACATCCAGGGGACGGATGCTGCGCAGGTTGATGACCTCGGCGCTGATCCCCTGCTCCGCCAGCTTGTCGGCGGCGGCCAGGGCCATGCCGACCTGCAGCGAGAAGGCGGTGATGGTCACGTCCGTGCCGGCGCGCTCGATCTTGGCCCGGCCGATCGGGATGATGAAGTCCGGATCGGTCGGCACCTCGAAGTGCTGGCCGTACAGGATTTCGTTTTCCAGGAAGACCACGGGGTTCGGATCACGGATGGCGGCCTTCAGCAGGCCCTTGGCATCGGCGGCGCTGTAGGGCGACACCACCTTCAGGCCCGGGATGTGGGCGTACCAGCTGCTGTATTCCTGGCTGTGCTGCGCGGCCACGCGGGCGGCGGCGCCGTTGGGGCCACGGAACACGATGGGGCAGCCCATCTGGCCGCCGGACATGTACAGCGTCTTGGCGGCGGAGTTGATGATGTGGTCGATGGCCTGCATCGAGAAGTTGAAGGTCATGAACTCCACGACCGGGCGCAGACCGCCGAAGGCCGCACCCACCGCCAGGCCGGCGAAGCCGTGCTCGGTGATGGGGGTGTCGATCACGCGGTCGGGGCCGAACTCCTGCAGCAGGCCCTGGGTCACCTTGTAGGCGCCCTGGTATTCGGCCACTTCCTCGCCCATGACGAAGACGTTGGCGTCCTTGCGCATCTCCTCGGCCATGGCGTCGCGCAGGGCCTCGCGCACCGTCATGGTCTGGGTGTTCTTGAAGAAGCGGTCCTCGTCCGACGGCGGCGGGGCCACCAGGGCCGACACCACCGGGGCGGCGGGAACGGCGGCCGGCTTGGCCTCTTCCCGGGGCGCCTCGGCCCTGGGGGCCGGCGCGGCGGGGGCCTGGGCGGCGGTCACGTCGCTGGCGCTCTCGCCTTCACCGGCCAGCAGGGCGATGGCGGTGTTCACGGCCACGTTCTCGGTGCCTTCCGGCACCAGGATCTTGGCCAGGGTGCCTTCGTCGACCGCTTCCACTTCCATGGTGGCCTTGTCGGTCTCGATCTCGGCGATGACGTCACCCGCCTTGATGGTGTCGCCTTCCTTCTTCACCCACTTGGCCAACTTGCCTTCGGTCATGGTGGGGGACAGGGCCGGCATCAGGATATCGATGGGCATTTTCTTATTCTCCGGCCAGCGATCAGGCTTCCACGAGGATGTCGGTCCACAGCTCCGAAGCGTCGGGCTCGGGGCTGGTGGTCGCGAAGTCGGCGGCCTCGGTGACGACGGCCTTCACGTCGCGGTCGATGACCTTCAGGCTTTCCTCGTCGGCATAGCCCTTCTCGAACAGCATCGCCTTCAGGTGGTCGATACAGTCATATTCCGACCGCATCTTGTTGACCTCTTCCTTGGTGCGGTACTTGGCCGGGTCGGACATGGAGTGGCCGCGGTAGCGGTAGGTCTTCATCTCCAGGATCATGGGGCCGTTGCCGCCACGGACGTAGGCTACGGCCTCGTCGGCGGCCTTCTTGACCTCCAGCACGTCCATGCCGTTGACCTGTTTGCCCGGGATGCCGTAAGCGCTGCCGCGCAGGTACAGCTCACCCGCCGACGCGCGCTGCTGCGAGGTGCCCATGGCGTACTTGTTGTTCTCGATGACGTAGATCACCGGGAGCTTCCACAGGGCCGCCATGTTGAAGGACTCATAGACCTGGCCCTGGTTGACGGCGCCGTCACCCAGATAGCAGACGTCGATGCAGCCGTCCTTCTTGTACTTGTGGGCGAAGGCCAGGCCCGTGCCGATGGGCGTCTGGGCGCCGACGATGCCGTGGCCGCCGTAGAAATTCTTCTCGCGCGAGAACATGTGCATCGAGCCGCCCTTCCCCTTGGAATAGCCGCCCTCACGCCCCGTCAGTTCCGCCATCACGCCCTTGGCGTCCATGCCGCAGGCCAGCATGTGGCCGTGGTCACGATAGCTGGTGATGACGCTGTCGCCCGGCAGCTGCGCCGCCTGCATGCCCACCACCACGGCCTCCTGGCCGATGTACAGGTGGCAGAAGCCGCCGATGAGGCCCATGCCGTACAGCTGACCGGCCTTCTCCTCGAAGCGGCGGATCAGCAACATTTCCTTGTAGTAGCGGAGGAGTTCCTCCTGGGTCGGCTCCGGCGCTGCGTTCTCAGCGGGCTTGGCACGGCGTCTCGTGGTCGTGGCCACTGGCGTCTCCCTTCTCAAGCGTGGGCATTGCGTCGCGGTCCCCGGGGGTCGGCCCCAGGTGCACTCCGGGCCGGGTCGGCCGGCACGGCATCACTGCTAACCACAAGTGCGGTGCAATGCAAGGAGTGTGCACTGCAATACCTTGCTTCAAAAGGATTATTTACGATTAACCTAATTCTGGCTAATCGGTGGATTATCAGCGGTTTAGGGCGTTTTGGCCGGCGCGTCCTTGTCTTCATGCGGGGCAGGCTTGCCCGGAAGAAGGATCACGAGGTCATCCGGGCGGGAGAAATCGAGCACCTTGCGGGACTCTTCCTCCAGCATGTCGGGGTCCAGATTGTCGGGGCGCAACAGGCGGGCGCGGCGCTCCATCGCCTCACGCTCGGCGCGCACCTGATCCAGCTGGGCCTTGGCCTGGCTGACCTGGGTCTGCAGCTGGGTCAGCGCCATCAGCCCGCGTTCGCCCTGCACCGTGTGGTACGCGAAATAGGCGACGACGGACGCCCCCACCACAGGTGCAACCACCTGGCGCAGGGCGCGGTTCAGTGCGGTACGGAAAGAACGGGCGCCAATCATGGGCCCATGGTTCCACAAGGGTTCCGCAACCGTCAAATGGAAAGCGGCGCCTAGTCTGGCTGCCGCATTTAATTCATCTGAAATACCAACCGGCGCGCGACTTCAACTGACTATAGGGCAAAGAAAAAGGGGTGGAAGCCAGGCCCCCACCCCCACTTTCCGGCTATTCCGGACGATACCGGAACGATGCCCGGTTTCAGCCGCGCTTCAGCGCGCCACGTCCCGGGAACACCGCCGCCAGATCCAGCGCCTCTTCAATCCGAATCAGCTGGTTGTACTTGGCGATCCGGTCGGAACGCGACAGCGAGCCGGTCTTGATCTGGCCGCAGTTGGTGGCGACGGCCAGGTCGGCGATGGTGGCGTCCTCGGTCTCGCCCGAGCGGTGCGACATCACGGCGGTGTAGCCGGCGGCCTGGGCGATGCGCACGGCCTCCAGCGTCTCGGTCAGGCTGCCGATCTGGTTGACCTTCACCAGGATGGAGTTGGCGACACCCTTCTTGATGCCATCGGACAGGCGGGCCGGGTTGGTGACGAACAGGTCGTCGCCCACCAGTTGCACCTTGGACCCGATGGCATCGGTCAGGGCCTTCCAGCCGGCCCAGTCGTCCTCGGCCATGCCGTCTTCGATGCTGACGATGGGGTAGCGGCCCACCAGGTCGGTCCAGTAGCGCACCATGGCGTCGGGATCGAGGGTCTTGTTCTCGCCGGCCAGCACGTACTTGCCGTCCTTGAAGAACTCGGTGGAGGCGGCGTCCAGCGCCAGCACCACGTCGTCACCGGGCTTGTAGCCGGCGGCCTCGACCGCCTTCATGATGAAGGACAGGGCTTCGTCGGTGGAGGCGAGGTTGGGGGCGAAGCCGCCCTCGTCACCCACGGCGGTGTTGTGGCCGGCGTCCTTCAGCTTCTTCTTCAGGGCGTGGAAGATCTCGGCGCCGATGCGGATGGCGTCGGCGCAGCTCTCCGCACCCACCGGCATCACCATGAATTCCTGGATGTCGATGGGGTTGTCGGCGTGGGCGCCGCCGTTGATGATGTTCATCATCGGCACCGGCAGGATGCGGGCGTTGGTGCCGCCGACATAGCGGTACAGCGGCAGGTCCAGCTCAGCCGCCGACGCCTTGGCCACGGCCAGCGACACGCCCAGGATGGCGTTGGCGCCCAGGCGGGCCTTGTTCGGGGTGCCGTCCAGCTCGATCATCGCGGTGTCGATGGCCACCTGGTCGGTGGATTCCAGGCCGCCGATGGTGTCGAAGATCTCGCTGTTGATCAATTCGACCGCCTTCAGCACGCCCTTGCCCAGGTACTTGCTCTTGTCGCCATCGCGCAGCTCAACGGCCTCGTGCGCGCCGGTGGAGGCGCCGGAGGGCACGGCGGCGCGGCCGAAGGCGCCGGACTCCAGCCGAACGTCGACCTCAACGGTCGGGTTGCCCCGGCTGTCGAGAATTTGGCGGCCCTGAATATCGATGATCGCGGACATGGGTTCTTCCCTTTATGCGTCGTGACGGCGAATGCGTCGTGGCGGGACGGTGCCCGTCATAGCCTTTAGGGCCGGCCCCAGGCAAGACCAGCAGGCGCGGTATCGCCTATGACGTTTTGAAGGCGGCGGTTGTGGACTGACCCAGCGCCCGCCTGACTTGACCGGAACAGCGCCTTTCTCACGGGAAGATTGGCCACTTTGTTCCCGTTATGGCAGAGTTGGCCCGACTGAGCCGTTGGGGAGCCCGCCTTGCCGCAAGCGCCACGCCGCGTCACGCCTCTACTGGTCGCAGCCCTGCTTCCCCTCCTCAGCGCGTGTGCCCTGCACCGGGACACCGATGACGCCATCCGCCTCAGTTCCACGACATTCTTCGGCCACCTGACCAACCAGGCGGACATCCGTGAACCCTCATTAGTGGAGGCGACCACCGTCGAACTAAAGGTGCGGGCCAACGAGGACGGCCGCGTCACCGCCGTGACCGCACCGCCCCAGGCCCACGCCTATGGGGTTGATTGGCCGCAGAAGGCCGATGACCCAGCGGTAAAGACGGCCGTGGATGCGGCCCGGCGCTGGCGCCTCCGGCCCCTTCTCTATCGGGGTCACCCCGTGCCAACGCGGGCCACGGTAGCGGTGCGGGTGCTGCCGGCCGAACGCTGGGCCCAGCCCGACGCCCCCTTTCCCGAGGTGGATTGGTCCAAGCTGAGGATCAGCCTGAGCCGCGATGTGCCCTTTGGCGGCCAGTATACGGTCACCGTGGCAGGCGATGGCCATGTCGTCTTCGAAAGTCCCGCCCAGCCCGACATGGCCACCTTCACCAACCGCGCCCTATTGCCGCGCGGCCTGTTCCTGCCTGGCCGACATGAGGACAGCATCGATCCGGCCTTGGTGCGCGCCCTGGTAGCCAAATTCCAGGCGGCACGCTTCTTCGGCGTGGCACCGGAGTACAAGGCGCGAAGTCGTGAATCTCCGTTCGTTACCCTCACCCTGGATACCGGCCACGGCAGCCGCCGGGTCGTAGATTATATTGGCCGCGACGTGGGCTTGCCGCAGTCGGCGAAGGATCTGGAAGACGAGGTGGACCGCATCGCCGGCACAGCGCGCTGGACGAGGGGCACGCCGGGCGTCATTGGCTGGCTGGCCGCCACCGGCTTCGATTTCAAATCCGACATGGCCGCTGTCCTCGCCGTCAGTGACTATGGCTGGAATGCCCAGGCCACTGTGCTGGAGGTCATGAACCGCGGCCTGGATTTGGAGAAGACCTCGACCGCTGATCGACCCCGGATAGGGCCGGTCGGCATCATGCTGATGCGCCAAGCCCTGTCCAAAGGGCAGACCACCGTCTTTGCCCGCCTGATGGCGGGCGGCTGGTTGGCGCGGCTGCAGCCGGGGGACGCGGACCGCATGTTCGCCTTGGCAGGAGCCAACTGCGATGCCGGCTTCGCGCGGGCGGCCGTGGCGGCGGGCTTGGCAGTGGACGGACCCGCCGCCGGATTGGAGAACGGCCCCAATGGCACAGCGCTCATCACCCTTGCCACCCGCTATTCCTGCGCGTCGGAGCAGGCCCGGCTGGACACCGCCGCCCAGTTGCTGAAACTGGGCGCCGATCCCAACCGGCGGGATGAAGATGGCCGCACGGTCCTGTTCCATGTCCGCAATCTCGACCTCCTGGAATTGCTGCTGGCCCACGGCGCCGACGTGACGCTGCGGAACCTGGCCGGCAACAGCGCGGCCCTGTGCAGCCAGGAAGACGCTATAACCCTGCGGCTGCTGGAGGCAGGCGCCAGCCCGGAAGGGCGCGACGAGGACGGTCACACCCTGCCCGAACGGGCGGCGCTCTATGACATGCCCGCCACCGCGCGCTGGCTGGCGGCGCATGGACAAACGACGTCCCAAGGGGGCAAAATATGAGACTGCTGTCATGGTCCCCCACCTTGCCGTTCCGCCGCCTCAGCGCGGCCGGGCTGTTGCTCCTGGGCCTGGCGGGCTTCCCAGCGCGGGCGGCGCCAGAGCCGCAGCCGTTTCCCGCCGAGGACGCCAGCAAGCTGCGGATAACCTTGACTCGCCTGGGATGCGGCATAGGGCGCTGCCCACAATACAGTGTGGAGATCGAGGGATCGGGCCGTATCATCTTCGACGGCGGCGGCGATCTGCCGGCGGGCCAGCGTTTCCCCACCGCCGTCTATCGCCGTCCGCCCTTCTTCTCCTCAGATGTGGTCGTGCCCGGCCGGCAGGAGGACCATGTGCCGCCAGAAGCGGTGGCGGCGCTAGCGCGCCGCTTCGAGGAGGCGCATTTCCTCGAGTTGGCCGACAGCGACCTCGCCATGATCACCGATGCGCCGCACTTCAGCCTGACCCTGGAAACCGGCAGGGGTACCAAGCACGTCGAGGATTATGCCGGAAGCGGGATGGGAATGCCCGCCGTGGTCAAAGCGCTGGAAGATGAGGTCGACCGCGTCGCCAATACCGGCCGATGGGTTAACGGTGCGCCGGGGCTGGTTGATTGGCTGGCCGCCATCGGGTTCGACTTCACGTCCGTATCCGCCGCCGCCATCGCCCTGCACGGTCCCGATGTGCCGCCCACTGAAACACTCTTGGGCATGATCGACCGCAGCCTGCCGCTGGAGACGGTCACCAAGGGCCGTGACGGCCAGTCCGACAGCTTGTTGGGCCTCGATTTGCTGCGCGATGCAATAAAGGAGGGGCGCGCCCCAGTTTTCCAACGGCTGGCCGCCGCCGGTTGGCTGCCACGTTTGCGCCCCGGTGAGGCCAATCACCTATTCGCGCGCTGGGGCGCCGCGTGTGACCCAGCGTTGGCTGAAGCCGCAGTGGCGGCAGGGATCCCCGTCGATGCCGTCACAGTGGCAGAGCCAAGCCCGCAGAAAGGCGGTGGACAGACGGCGCTGGCCTCCCTCCAAAGCTTCCGATGGAAACCTCGTGACGCCCGCTTGGCCACCGCCAAACGGCTCCTTGCCTTGGGGGCCGACCCCAACCATCGTGACAGGCGGGGCCGCACCCCACTGTTCGAGGCAGACGATTTGGACATGGTGGAGACACTGCTGGCCAACGGCGCCGATGTCACGATCCGGGACGAGAACGGCCTGGGGCCCGCCTTCGCAAATTGGAACGACACTATCGTTGTACGCCTGCTGCAGGCGGGCGCCAGCCCGCAGGGGCGCGACGAGGAGGGGCATACGCTGGCCCAGCGTGCCAAAATTTATGACATGCCCACCACCGCCCACTGGCTGGCGGCGCGCGGTATCCAATGACAAAACACCGGCGGCAGGTCGCCCCCGACCGGTGTTCCGCTCCACCTTAAAATGACACCCCCGCCCCGATGCTGCGCCGCTTGCCACGTGTGCCCGCATAGAACAGCGACAACTGGGCCAGGTCCGCCGCCTCGTTGCCTGTGGGGATCAAGACGGACCCGAAGCGCGCTTCGCGGCGGCCATAATCCAGGGCCACGGGCAGTACCGGAACCCCGGCCGCGCGCGCGATGCGATAGAAGCCGCTTTTCCAACGGCCGACGTCCCCGCCGGCACCGGGCTTCCCGCCCCGAGTGCCGTCCGGGGCCACGCCGATGACCAGTTGGTCGGCGGCATCGAATGCCGCGACGCAGGCGCCTACAACGCCTTGTGGCGCGGCGCGATTCACCGGCATCACGTCCAGGAAGCGCATCAGCGGAGCCAGCGGCCCCTTGAACGTAAGCGTCAGCGGATCACCGCGTCTTTGCCTTTTTCGGTGCTGACCGGCGAGCGGCGATGCGGGCGAGTCTTTGCCTGACCGGTTGCTCATCGAAGGCGCCAGGATCGTAGTCACCGAGCCACTCCTTGACCTCATCGTGATCGGGATGGTTCGGGTCAGCGAGGATGTCGAGTTGAGCATAGAAGCCAGGAATGCCGCCGCAATCCTCCGGCGGCGCGGCACCTTCCCCGGCGACGTAGCGGGGATAGGCGACACCCATTTCGGGCGGACGGGGCCGGGTCACAGTCAGTTGATGTTCCCAGCAGTCACCGAAGTCGTAGGTGTAGAGGAGCTTGGTCTTGCGAGGCCGCAGCAGGTCTTGAAGCGGCAGCTTGGCGGCCCGGCTTTGGGATATCTCCTCGCTGTCGCTGGCGAATGACCAGAGATGGGCATCCTGCCATTCCATGGCGGCCTGGATGACGCCATGAACTTGCTTCAGCGTCATCGTGATCGGCACCTCGACCTCGCGCCAGATCGGCGGGTCGGTGTCGAGCAGATCGATGCGGACTGTCGCGATGAGCTCTGGCGGGAGGGGGGCGTCGGCGGTCATGCCGCGAGTTTGTCAGCCCGGCGTGTCCAGTTCCAGGGCAGAAGTTCGGCCAGCCGGTTGATCGGATGGCCCTTGGCCATGCGGTCCAGGACATCCGCCAGATAGGCCTCGGGGTCGAGCCCGTTCAGCTTCGCCGTCTCCAGGACGGAGTAGAGGAGTGCCGCCCGGTCGCCGCCCGCCTCGGAGCCCAGGAACAGGAAGTTCTTCCTGGTAAGGGCGATGCCACGCAGGGAGCGCTCGGCGGGATTGTTGTCGATGGCGATGCGGCCGTCGGCGACATAGAGGGTGAGCGCGTTCCAGCGGTTCAGCGCATACCCGATCGCCTTGCCCAGCGTGTTCTTGGCCGACAGGCGCCGCTGCTGCGCCTCCAGCCATGGTTTGAGGTCGTCGAGGATGGGAACGGCGAGTTGCCGTCGCGCGTCCCGGCGCTGGTCGGCCGACAGGCCGGTGATCGTGGCCTCGACCTCGTAGAGCCGCCCAATCCGGCGCAAGGCCTCTTCGGCGATGGGTGACCTGGTCTTCTCGTACTGGTCGTAGAGGTGCCGCCGCGCATGCGCCCAACAGGCCGCATGGACGATACCTGGTGGAACGATACCGGGCGGGACCAGGCCCGATGGCCGGGTCAGGGCCTCATAGCCCGTGTAGGCGTCGGCCTGGATCACCCCGCTGAACCCGGAGAGATGCTCACGCGGGCGCTCGCCCTTGCGGTCCGGGCTGAAGCGATAGAACGCCGCCGGCGCACGGTCACCGCACCAGGGCCGCTCATCGACCAGATAGGTCCAGAGCCGACCGAGCCTGGTCTGGCCGTTGCCGGGGGCCAGCACCTTGACCGGCGTGTCGTCGGTGTGGATGATTGGCGCCGCCATCACATGGGCGCCGATCAGACCGGCCAGGGGGGCTACCCACCAGGCGGCATGGCCGACCCAATCGGCCAAGGTCGCGCGCTCGATCGCGATGCCCTCACGCGCCAGGATCGCCGACTGCCGGTAGAGCGGCAGCCCGTCCAGGTACTTCGACACCACGACATTGGCCAGCAGGCCGGCCCCGGGGCGGCCCTTCTCCACCGGCAGGTCCGGGGCCGGCGCCTGGAGGACGGCCTCGCACGCCCGGCAAGACAGCTTCGGCCGGATGTGGCGGATCACCTTGAGCCGGGCCGGGATCTTCTCCAGTACCTCGGTCACGTCCTCACCCAACCGGGAGAAATGCGTGCCGCCGCAGCCGGGGCAGACGTCGCCTGGGGAATGGACGACCTCTTCGCGTGGCAAATGCTCCGGCAGAGGACGGCGCACCGGATGACGCTGGTCCCGCTGGCGCCGTTCCGGGGCCGCGTTCCCGCCATCCAGCGACGGCGCCGTCCGGGCGGCCTCGCCTTCCTCCAGGTCTTCCAGCATCAGTTCCAGTTGGGCGATCTGCCGGTCGAGCTTCTCCGACGAGCGGCCGAACTGCATCCGGCGAAGCTTGGCCAGTTGCGCCTTATACTGCTCGATCAGGAGACGTGCGCCGGTCAGTTCCGCCCGCGCCGCGGCCAGTTCGGCCTCGCGTTCGGCGAGCCGGGCACGAAGCTCGGCGATCTCTGCGGCAACGTCGGTCATGGGGCGGATTCTACCCGAAAACACCACCACCGGCAGGGTGGTGGACAGCATCCGAGTCACTATGACGCGCCGGGGGCCGCATGGAACCGAGCGTGCTCAGCAGGCCGCGTCCGGCTGCCAGGTGCGCACCGGCGTCCGCCAATCGATCCCTTCCAGCAGCATGGAAACCTGGGCGGAGGTGAGCACGACCGAGCCCTCCCGGGCCTGCGGCCAGACGAACCGGCCGCGCTCCAGCCGCTTGGAGAACAGGCAAAGGCCCTGGCCGTCCCACCATAAAATCTTGATCAGGTCGCCCCGCCGCCCCCGGAAGGCGTAAAGCGCGCCGTCGTGGGGATCAAGCCTCAGCATCGTCTGCACCTGGGCGGCCAGGCTGTCGAACCCACGGCGCATATCGGTCGCGCCGCACGCCAGGTAGATGCGCACATTGCCCGGAATGCCGATCACGACAACGCCGCCAAAACCCGGCGCAACGCCGCTTCGCCGACATCGCCGGTGATCCGCAGCCGCACGCCGGTCGGCAGCTCCACCTCGATCACGCCGATGGCAACGGGGGCCCGCTCCGCCGCTTGAGGAGCGACAGCTGGTTCAGGCAACGCCGCATCGGCAACGACCGAGACCGGCACGAACCCCGTCAGCTCACCCGACCGGAACTGCTTGCGCCACGTCGACAGCTGACCGGTGCTGATACCGTGCATCCGGCACGTCAGGCTCGGCGACGACCCCGGCGCCACACTCTGCGCCAGAACCCGCAGCTTCTCCTCGGTACTCCAGCGCCGCCGCCGCTCCGGCCCGCTCAAAACCTCGCCGTGCAACTCCGAAGCGCTCGTATGAGCACTTCGAAGCGCCTCCTTGCCGATCACCGTCACGTCATCCATGCGTCCACCACTCAAGCCGAGCGGCAAGCATGCCCATCAATAACGCCCTGGGAAGGCGGGGCTGCGCTGACGCTTACCCTTGAACAGGGTGTGTTTGCCGAGCACCGTGACGCGCACGCCGATGGCGAAGGCGACGGCCATGGCCACCACGAAATCCCAATTGGAACTGTGGGGCGCGGCGATGGCGACGAATTTTGGAATGTCGGGAACCTGCCCCACCAGACGCCAGCCCATAAGGCGCATCGTCAGGCGGCCCAGGCCACGCGTGAAGGCGTTCCCCCGCCGGGGAACCCGTGCTCCCACCGCACCATCCATGCTGATTTCCTCCCGCCGCCGCTAGTTGGTCAGGCGGCTTACGGACGGCAGCATGACGAAGGTCCGCGCGCTTGGGAAGCCGCTCGCAGCCCGCCCATACGGAGGATGCGGCCGGTCGACGAAGTGCGTCCGGCCTGGTTCACCCACGGATCAGAAGCCACCGATCAGAAGATCGGGTTGGCCTTGGCGATGCGGTCGATGGCGACCATGGTTTCCAGCAGGGCCGGCAGGTCCTTCAGCTTGACCATGTTGGGGCCGTCGCTGGGGGCGCAGTCGGGGTTCTCATGGGTTTCCATGAAGACGGCGGCGACACCCACGGCCAAGGCGGCGCGGGCCAGGACCGGCACGAACTCGCGCTGGCCGCCGCTGGTGGTGCCCTGCCCGCCCGGCTGCTGCACGGAATGGGTGGCATCCATCACCACCGGATAGCCCGTCTGCGCCATGATGGGCAGGCTGCGCATGTCGCTGACCAGGGTGTTGTAGCCGAAGCTGGCGCCACGCTCGCACAGCAGGATGTTCTCATTGCCGGTGGAGGCGATCTTGGCCGCCACGTTCTTCATGTCCCACGGCGCCAGGAACTGGCCCTTTTTCACGTTGATGACCTTGCCGGTCTCCCCGGCGGCCAGCAGCAGGTCGGTCTGGCGGCAGAGGAAGGCCGGGATCTGCAGCACGTCCACCACCTCGGCCACCGGGGCGCACTGCTCCGCCGTGTGCACGTCGGTCAGGACGGGGCAGCCGAACTTCTCCCGCACCTCGGCCAGGATGGGCAGGCTCTTTTCCATGCCCAGGCCGCGCGCGGTGCTGACCGACGTGCGATTGGCCTTGTCGAAGCTGGTCTTGTAGACGAGGCCGATGCCCAGCTTGGCGGTGATCTCCACCAGGGCGTGGCTCATCTCAAGCGCGTGCTCACGGCTTTCCAGCTGGCAGGGGCCGGCGATCAGCATGAAGGGCTTGTCGTTGGCCACGTCCAGGTCGCGGATGCGGACGGTGCGGATGTCGGTCATCTCAAGATGCTCCCAAAAGCCAAAGGGCCGCCGCTGACGATGCGGCGGCCCCCTGGGACTGATACGGGCGTTGCTGCTTAAACCAGCCGGCTCTGCGCGATGGCGGCGCTGATGAAGCTGGTGAACAGCGGGTGCGGCTGGAACGGCTTGGACTTCAGCTCCGGATGGAACTGCACGCCGATGAACCACGGGTGCGACGGGATCTCGACGATCTCCGGCAGCTCGCCGTCGGGCGACAGGCCGGAGAACTTCAGGCCCACCTTCTCCAGCTGGTCCTTGTAGGTGATGTTCACCTCATACCGGTGGCGGTGACGCTCCTCGATATGGTTGGCGCCATAGACCTCCGCAACCTTGGAGCCCGGCAGCAGCTGGCAGGGATAGGCGCCCAGCCGCATGGTGCCGCCCAGGTCGCCCTCGGCGCCGCGCTTCTCCATCTCGTTGCCGCGCACCCACTCGGTCATCAGGCCGACCACGGGATGCTTGTACTTGTGGCCAAACTCGGAGGAACCGGCGTCCTCCAGGCCCGCCAGGTGGCGGCTGGCCTCGATCACCGCCATCTGCATACCGAAGCAGATGCCGAAATAGGGCACGTTGCGCTCACGCGCGAACTGGGCCGCGCGGATCTTGCCTTCGGACCCACGCTCGCCGAAGCCGCCGGGAACGAGGATGCCGTGCACCCCTTCCAGACGCTGCACGGCGCCACCGCCCTCGAAGATTTCGCTATCGATCCAATCCAGCTTGACCTTGACGTTGTTGGCGATGCCGCCATGCGTCAGGGCCTCGGCCAGCGACTTGTAGCTGTCCAGCAGGCTGGTGTACTTGCCGACCACGGCGATGGTGACCTCGCCCTCCGGCTGGCGGACGCGGGCGGCGATCTCCTTCCAGCGGGTCAGGTCCGGCGCCTCGTCGGCCGGCAGGCCGAAGTAGCGCAGCACCTGCTCGTCGAAGCCCTGCTCGTGATAGCTGACCGGCACGTGGTAGATGGTGTCCACGTCCAGGGCGGCGATCACCCGCTCCTGCCGGATGTTGCAGAACAAGGCGATCTTGCGGCGCTCGTTCTCCGGGATCGGACGGTCGGAGCGGCACAGCAGGATGGACGGCTGGATGCCGACCGACAGCAGCTCCTTCACCGAATGCTGGGTGGGCTTGGTCTTCAGCTCACCCGCCGACGGGATGTAGGGCAGCAGGGTCAGGTGGATGAACAGCGCCCGCTCCGGCCCCAAATCGTTGCCCAGCTGGCGGATCGCCTCCAGGAACGGGGTGCTTTCGATGTCGCCGACGGTGCCGCCGATCTCACACAGGATGAAGTCCTCATCCTTCACATCACCCAGGATGAATTCCTTGATGGCGTCGGTGACGTGCGGAATCACCTGCACGGTGGCGCCCAGGTAGTCGCCGCGGCGCTCCTTGGCGATGACGTTGGAGTAGATGCGGCCGGTGGTGATGTTGTCCGACTGCCGGGCCGAGACGCCGGTGAAGCGCTCGTAATGGCCCAGGTCCAGGTCGGTCTCCGCGCCGTCGTCGGTCACGAACACCTCACCATGCTGGTAAGGGCTCATGGTGCCGGGGTCGACGTTCAGATAGGGGTCGAGCTTGCGCAGGCGGACCTTGTAGCCACGGGCCTGGAGCAAAGCACCCAGAGCGGCCGACGCCAGTCCCTTACCCAAGGAAGAGACCACGCCGCCGGTGATGAAAATGAAGCGCGTCATGGAAGCCTAGTTTAGCTAAAGGCCGCATGTCGGGCCAACGCGAATGCGCCGGCCCCCCGAATTGAAAGAGGCGGCTTTCGCCGCCTCCGTTAGTGTGTCGCCCGCCTTTTACTGGCCGGTCGGAACTTTGGGCTCGCCCGAGGAGGGAGCCGGGGTGGTGGTCGCCGGGGCCGGCTGCTGCGCCGCTGGCGCGGCCGGCTGGTCGCCGGTGGGCACGGCGCCGGGCGCGGGCGTGGCCGGCGCCGGAGCCGTGACGGGAGCCGCCGGCAGCTTGTCGAACACCGAACCCTGGTGCGTGGCGGCGCGGTTCAGCAGGGCCAGCACCAGGCTGGTCACCAGGAAGGCGCCGAACAGGATGGAGGTGGTGCGGGTCAGCAGGTTGGCGCTGCCCCGGGCCGTCATGAAGCCGCCCATGGTGCCGCCGCCCATACCCAGCCCGCCGCCTTCGGAACGCTGGACCAGGACGACGCCGACCAGCGCGATGCCGATCAGAATGTGCAAAACCAGGACGACGGTGGACATCGAAGCAGCAATCCTATCCAGCAGGCCAAAACAGGAGGTGTTGGCAAAACATAAAATAGCCGCCCGCCCCCATGCGGGGGCGGCCGACCTTCAAGCGCATCTCTTTACCCAGTCCGAACCCGGGGCGCTAGCGGCAAGTTTCCGCGATGGCCCAGAATTCGTCCGCCTTCAAGCTGGCGCCGCCCACCAGGGCCCCGTCCACATCGTCGATGTGGAGCAGGCTGGCCGCGTTGTCCGGCTTGACGGAACCGCCATATAAGATGCGCACGGCGTCCGGCTGATCAACCAGCGTTGCGAGACGGCGCCTGATCATGGAATGCATGGCTCCCACATCCGCGGGCGTGGGGGTGCGGCCGGTTCCGATGGCCCAGACGGGCTCATAGGCCACCACGGTGTTGGCCGCCGTGGCCCCGTCGGGCATGGACTCGTCCACCATGCGGGCGATGACGTCCAAGGCGCGGCCGGCATCGCGCTCCGCCTCCGTCTCGCCGACGCAGACGATGGCGATCAGGCCAGCGCGGTGGGCGGCCGCGGCCTTGGCCTTGACCTCCCCGCTCAGTTCGCCGTGCCCTTGCCGGCGCTCGGAATGGCCGACGATGACATAGCGGCAGCCGGCATCCGCCAGCATGGGGGCCCCGATGTCCCCGGTATGGGCCCCCGAATCCTTGCCATGGCAATCCTGGCCGCCGACGCTGACCGGCGCGTCGGACACGGCCTGGACCACGGTATGGATGAGGGTGGCGGGCGGACACAGCAGCATGTCGAAGGCGACGTCACCCGCCCCCAGCATGCGGCCGGCGAGGTCGGAGGCCAATGCCGCGCCCCCTTCCCTGAGCCCATGCATTTTCCAATTACCGACAATGAACTTGCGGCGCATTTTGTTATCTCCCCGAGTTTAACGCACTCAAAGGAACAAACGCGCGGGGGCCTTTATAGGGTGGCCCGCCTTGTCACGCCTGTCCCTGTCGTCATGCTGTAACAGTCATGCGCCGGCATTTCCATGATTCAGGCCGTGACAAGGCCGTGAGTCGGCACGTCCGGCCCATGCGCGTCACCCGCCCAACCATCTATTGCCGGCCATGGTGCCTGCTTCTATGATGCCGCGCCCTGACGGGAGGGTGGGTATGGGCCTTGGCCCCTTTCCCCACCCGCAAGCCAATTCGCAAGACGCAGCAGGCACATGCTTCAGTTCATCCGCAAATTCTCGGGCTCGTGGTTCTCCAAGATCCTGTTCGTGTTCCTGATCATCAGTTTCGGGATCTGGGGCGTGGGCCGGGTGGGCACCACCGTCAGTGACCAAGCTGTGGCCCGCGTCGGCGACACGGAGATCACCCCGCAAGACGTCGACCGCGCTTTCCGCCAGCAGGTGAACCGGCTGCGCCAGACCATGGGGCCCGAGTTCACCGCCGAGCAGGCCAAGCAGATGGGCCTGATGCGCGCGGCGCTGCAGGATGAAATCCAGCGCGCCCTGATCAAGCAGGCCACCCACGATTTCGGCCTGCGCGTGTCGGAACAGGCGGCGGCGCAGAAGATCGCCGACATGCCGGTGTTCAAGGACAAGTCCGGCCAGTTCGATCCGATGCTGATGCGCGCCCTGCTGCGCCAGAACCAGCTGACCGAGGAAGAGATCGTCGGCGAGGTGCGCGAAGACATGGCCCGCACCGAGGTGACGGAGGCCCTGGCCGCCGGCGTGCGCGTGCCGCAGACGCTGGCCCGCGACCTGGTGCGCTATCGCGGTGAGCAGCGCGGGGCGGAAACCCTGTTTGTGGCCGACAAGGCCATGCCGGACCCGGGCATGCCCGACCAGGCGGCGCTGGAGGCTTTCCACAAGGCCCAGGCCGCGCGCTACACCGCGCCGGAATACCGCGCCCTGACCGTGGTCACCCTGTCGACCGACGCCATCGCCAAAACCGAGGAGGTCAGCGACGAGGACCTGAAGAAGGCCTATGACGCCCGCGCCAAGGAGTTCGTGAAGCCGGAACGCCGCGACCTGGACCAGGTGCTGGTCGACACCAAGGAGCAGGCCGACAAGGTGGTGCAGGCCGCCGCGGGCGGCAAGTCGCTGGCCGACGCCGCCAAGGCCGCCGGCGTGACCATGCTGCCACTGGCCGGCATCACCAAGGCCGACCTGCCGGCGGAGTTGCAGGAGATCGCCTTCTCCCTGCCCCAAGGCAAGGTGTCGGAACCGGTGAAGAGCGGGTTCGGCTGGCACGTCGTCGCCGTCACCAAGATCGTCCCCGGCAGCACCCAGACCCTGGATCAGGTGAAGGCCCAACTGGTGGAGCAGGTGAAGGCCGAGCGCGCCACCGACCAGCTGTATGACCTGTCGAACAAGCTGGACGACGCCATCTCCGGCGGCGCCTCGCTGGAAGAGGCCGCTAAGAAGGTGGATGCGACGGTGACCAAGATCGCCGCCGTGGACCGTGAGGGCAAGGATGCCGCCGGCAAGCCGGTGACCGGCCTGGCCGCCCCCATCGCCAAGGTGGTGCAGACCGCCTTCGGCCTGGCCTCCGGCGACACCAGCAGCACCACGGAAGGTGAGCGCAACAAGAGCTATTTCGCCGTGCGCGTCGACAGCGTGCAGGCCCCGGCCCTGAAGCCGCTGGACCAGGTGAAGGACCAGGTCATCGCCGACTGGAAGTCCAGCAAGCGTGACGAGGCCGCCAAGGCCAAGGCCAAGGAGATCGCCGACAAGCTGAAGGCCGGCGCTTCGCCCGAGCAGGTGGCCAAGGAGACGGGCGCCGTCTACACCCGCCAGCCGCCCGTGGGCCGCACCCCGCCGAAGGACAGCCCCTTGACGCCCGAGCTGGTGGACGCCCTGTTCACCCTGAAGCCGGGCGAGGTGACCACCGGCGCCGTCGCCGATGGCCAGATGGTCGTGCGTCTGGCGGCGCTGGTACCCATGCCGGAACCGCTGCTGGCCGACCGCGCCACGGTGGCCGCCAAGCAGCTGCGCGATGGCGTGGCCGGCGACCTCTACGTCCAGTTCCTGGACGCCCTGCGCCAGCGTTACCGCATCACCGAGAACCGGACGCTGCTGCAGCGCCTGGAACACCAGGAGTAAGGCGTCGTGACCCCCTTCCCCGATGAGACGGCCTTCGGCACGGCATACGCAGCGGGACAGGCGCAGGTCGTCTGGACACGGCTGGTCAGCGACCTGGAGACCCCCGTCGCCGCCATGCTGAAGCTGGCGCACGGGCGCCCGTTCTCCTTCCTGCTGGAGTCGGTCACCGGCGGCTCTGTCCGCGGGCGCTATTCCCTGATCGGGCTGAAGCCCGACCTGATCTGGAAGAGCAAGGGGACCCAGGCCTGGATCAACCGGCGGGCCGCCACCGACCCGGCGGCGTTCGAGCCGCTGTCGGCCCCGCCCCTGGACGCCTTGGCCGAAGTGCTGGAAGAAAGCCGCATCGACCTGCCGGGGCACCTGCCGCCCATGTCGGCCGGCCTGTTCGGCTATCTCGGCTATGACATGGTCCGGCTTATGGAAAAGCTGCCGGAGAAGAACCGGGACGCGCTGGGGGTGGAGGATGCCGTCCTCATCCGCCCGACCATCATGGCCATCTTCGACAGCATCGAGAACGTGGTCACGCTGGTGACCCCGGTGCGGCCGCAGGCGGGGGTGTCGGCGGAGGCCGCCTACATCGCCGCGAAGGAGCGCCTGGCCGAGGCCGTGGCCGACCTGGACCGGCCGCTGCCGGTGGGCCACGACGCGGTGGGCGAGGTCGAGGCCCTGCCCGACCCGTCGTCCAACGTCAGCCGCGCCGACTATCACGCCATGGTGGAGAAGGCGAAGGAGTACATCCGCGCCGGCGACATCTTCCAGGTGGTGCCCAGCCAGCGCTTCTCCGTCCCCTTCGCCCTGCCGCCCTTCTCGCTCTATCGCGCGCTGCGGCGTATCAACCCCTCGCCCTTCCTGTTCTTCCTGGATTTCGGCGACCTGGCCGTGGTCGGCTCCAGCCCGGAAATCCTGGTGCGGCTGCGGGACGACACCGTCACCATCCGCCCCATCGCCGGCACCCGCCGCCGCGGCAAGACCCCGGCGGAGGACAAGGAACTGGAGACGGATCTGCTGTCCGATCCCAAGGAGCTGTCAGAGCACCTGATGCTGCTGGATCTGGGCCGCAACGACGTGGGCCGGGTGGCCGAGGTGGGCACGGTCACGGTGACCGAGCGCTTCACCATCGAGCACTATTCCCACGTGATGCACATCGTCTCCAACGTTGAGGGCAAGCTGGACAAGTCCCGCTTCAACGCCATCAACGCCCTGGTGGGCGGTTTCCCCGCCGGCACCGTCTCAGGCGCGCCCAAGGTGCGCGCCATGGAGATCATCGAGGAGCTGGAGGGAACGCGGCGCGGCATCTATGGCGGCTGCATCGGCTATTTCGCCGCCAACGGCACCATGGACACCTGCATCGCGCTGCGCACCGCCGTCATCAAAAACGGCGTCATGCATGTCCAGGCGGGGGGCGGCGTGGTGGCCGACAGCGATCCCGAAGCCGAATACCAGGAGACCGTGAACAAGGCCAAGGCCCTGTTCAAGGCCGCCGAGGAAGCCGTGCGCTACGCCCAGGAAAAGCGGTCGACGCGGAACATCTGAGGCTCGCTTCAAAAGAAACGCCGCCGGTGGGGGCCCCTGCCGGCGGCTTTTTTCATGGCCGCGCCGCCGGTTCAGCGCGCCAGCTTGATGGTCCTCATGGTGATCAGCACTTGGGTGAAGTCACCGCCCTCAAGCTTCTCCGCCAAAGTGCCGGTCACCGTCACATGCTTGCCGATGAAACCGTCGACCGATCGCCCCTGCACCAGGACGATCTGCATCTGATCGACATCCTCGAAGCTGGAAAGATTGGTGTCGCTGTGGGGATCGCCCGCCACATCGACCGGCGCGTCGAGGCGCAGCATCGGCACCCGCAGCTTGGCATCCTCTTCCGGCGTTTCGCCGAAATTGGGTGGGCCGTAATGGTCTTCGACGACCACCGTGCCGGTCAGTTCCACCACCGCAGGCTCATAGTGCAAAGACCGGGAAGCCGCGCTGGCGACCGACGCCGCCCCCATTAGCGCCACCATCGACATGGCGCCAAGAAAACCACGCATCATAAAATCCCCTACCGCAGGCCACCTCAAGGGCGGACGTAGATTTCCACCCGGCGGTTCTTTTCCCGCCCCTCTTCCGTGCTGTTGTCCGCCACGGGCATGTCAGCCCCCAGCCATGTGGTCAGGCCCACCCGAACGCCCTGCTGGCCAAGCGCATCCGCCACGGCACGGGCGCGCTGCTTGGACAGGGTGTCGTTCATTTCGGGCCGTCCCCGGCTGTCAGCGAAGCCAATCAGCAACAGCTTGTCGGGCCGCACGCCGGCGATGGAAACGAAGTCAACCACCCGCGCCAGATCGCGCATGGCGCGGTTGTCCAGAGCGGACGATCCGGTGACGAAGCGGAAGTTGGTGGACAACCGCTGCGCCCCCTTGGTCAGGTCCGCGAATTGCCGCGAGGCGGAGGAAGCGGCCACCGCCTCGGACCGGATGGTCAGCGGCACGAAGCCGCTTTTCTCCACCACCGACTGGCCTGCGGCGGACAAGGCGAACTCGACATACTTGAAGACGTTCGGATTGGCCGGCGCGGCCGCCGTGTAGAGGTATAGACGGCGGGCGAGCGGGTAATCCTCCGTACCGACCGTGAAACGGTTGGGCACCAGCGGGGTGGCGTCAGGTTCCGCGATGGCGACGGCCTTGGTGGGACCGACATAGGCCAGGCCGACAAAGCCGATGGCCGCGGGGTCCGTCGCCACGGCGCCGGCAAGTTCACCGCTGTCCTCGAACCGCTTGGCGCCCGCCACCAATTGGGACTTGCCCAGGACCAGGCTCTGGAAGGTGTCGAAGGTGCCGGAATTATCATCGCGCGCGTGGACATGGATGGGTCCCGGCGTTCCGCCAACCTGCGACCAATCCTTGATCAGGCCGTTGAAAATGGCGGCCACCTTGTCCTTGGACAGGGTGGACACCGGATTGGAGCGGTTGACCACCACCGCGACGCCGTCCAGGGCCAACACATGCTCGTTGGCGGGCCCCATCATGTCCCCCTGGGACGCGAGGCCGCTGGCCTCCTCCGCCGTGACACGGCGTGACGCCATGGCGATGTCCGCGTCGTTCGACAGCAGGCCGCTGAAGCCCGTCTTGGTGCCGCGCGCCACGATGCTGATGGCGTCGGTCTGGCCGGCGCGCTCCCCCACCACCGTCATGTCGGTCGGCGTGGAACCGGGTACGCGGCGGATGTTCTGATACCCCTGGCCACTCAGATAGGCCTCGGCCAAGGCCGGGGCCAGGCCAGCGCCAACGGTGTTGGAACCGGCAAGGCGCAGAATCACCGTTGCCGCCGGCGGTGCCGGCTGGGGGTCTCGTTTGGCCGCGGCGGCCAACGCCGCCGCGGGCTGCTGGGCGGTGGGCGACGCGTTGTTCGACCATCCCTTGCCCCACAGCAGGACGCCGCCACCGACGATGGCGACGACGACAAGCCCGGCGATCGCCGCCAGAACGCCCTTCCCCGAGGTTCCCGACCGCGCCTGGGCCACCAACAGCCCTTTGCCGCATTCGGGACACACGAAATCCTGGCCCGGCTGGCGGGCCAGAAGCTTTCGGCTGTCGGCAAGGGAACAGTTCCCGAAATTCGTGCAATGCCCCATCTGGCCCGTCATCAGATCGCTTCCCCCTTCAGTAGACGGACGGCCGCCTTGCCGCCTTCCACGAATGCCCGGTATTGCGGATTTTGCGGATCCCCGCCGGTCGCCGCCTTCATCTCATCGATGCGGCCGAGGATGCGCCGCTGCAGCGCGGCGCGCGCGTCGGACCCGCTGCACGCGGCCCCCGCCAACGCGGCGGTGACACCGTCACGCAACGACGCCAGCGCCACCAGGTCGACACGGTCCGGCGCTTCCAGCAGGCTGGCGCCCAGCACGATGGGGTCGTTGTCGAAGCCATCGGCGTCCTTGGTGACCAGCAGCAGCTGCGCGGCCCCCGTGGCCGTCCGTCCGTCATGGATCAGGCCCGTCGCGTCCGCCAGCAGCAGATAGGGCACGGCCTCCTTGCGCACCTCGTCCCCTGACTTCACGAACAGCGGGGGGAAATCTTTCCCGTCACCCTCCGTGTGCAGTTCCAGCCTGGCGCGCACGGGATTGCCGGCGATGCGGTACTCGTACTTCTCCTGCAGCACGGGCAGGACGTGCACGTAGCGCACGGGGAACAGGTTCTTGATGGCGATCATGGTGATCTCGTTCTCGCGCCCCTCGGACTCGATGAACTCCAAATCACCGGGCTGGGCCATGCGGAACGCCTGCTTCAGCGCCTCCACGAACAGGGCATGGTCCGGCGCCTTGGGCAGGATGACGATGTACTTGGCGGTCAGGGTCTGCACGCCCACGGGGATGCCGGGTGCGGACTTGTTGACCTCCAGCGGGTTCATGGTCAGGAAGCAGCCCGCCTGGGTCACCAGCTTGGAGACGAAAGCCTTGAGTTCCTGCGGGTCGGTGCCGAAACGCTCCTTCAGCCTCTCAATGATGGAAACGCCCAGGATGCGGTCGCGCGCGTTGGTCACCAGGTTGGCATGGGCTACCTGGGCGTTGCGGGCGCACACCGTCTCGATGGTGTCGGTCAGCGCGGAGAAATCGACCCGTTCCTTGAAGGCGGTGAAGGTCTGGTTATCCCCCAGACGCGCGATCAAGGCCGCCCGCACGGCATTGGTCTGGGTGCGCTGCTCGGCGGAATCGGTCATCAGGGCGCGGCCCACCGACTTAACCAGGGCTGGATCGTAGAAGCGGATGAGATGGCCGCGCAAATCGTCGGCCGCCGCCCCGCCCAGTCGCTGGTCTATCCCCGCCTCAACCTTCTTCAGCGCGTCGCGCATGGTGGAGGCGATGCCGTCGATGATGCCCTTCAGCTCCGTGATCTCGGTGACGACCTCCGCGATCAGTTGCCGGGCGAAGCCCCAGGCTTCCGCCCGCGTGCGGCGGACATACAGTTCCTGAAGATAGATGGCGTGGCTGTCCAGCAGGCTGTCCGGCTTGCCGAACACCGATTTGGACAGGAAGCCCATCTGTGCCCAGGCGCGCAGGTTCTCCGCCAGCCGCGCCTCGCAATCGGCGATGGCGCTGCCCAGCTTGCCCAGCGCCTCATCGACGCCGGCCTGCCGTTCACGCAGAAGGTCGATCAGGGCCTCGACCACCCTGCCCACCTCGGCGGCGGAACGCACACCCGTCCGCCAATCCCCGAACAATTCGCGTTCGACCTGCACGCGGATTTCGCGGGCCATGTCCTTCTTGGCCTTCAACTTGGTGCGGTAGAAGGTGGGGACGCCCAGATTGCGGTAATCCTCATCGAAGCGCTTCTGACAGAGCTTGGCCAGTTCATCCAGCCAGGTGCTGCGTTCCCGCTCCCGCACCAGCGACTTGAAGGTGGGAAGCACCGCCTCCCACTCCTGGGTGATGGGCTTCCACTTGCGTCCGGCGTCGTCTTGCGGCAACAGCGCCACGGACAGCGTCACATGCTCCTCGGTCAGCAACCAGCGGGCCAGCACGTCGGCCTGGCGGACGAAGGCGCCATAATCGGCGTTGCGCGCCTCATCAACGAAGCCCACCGCCTCCTGCCAGTTGTTGAAGCGCAATTGCTGGATGGCCTGCCGCGCGAAGCCCAGCGTCAGGTATTCCTTGATCTCCTCTTCCGGGATGGCGACCCGCTTTATACCGAAGCTGAGGAACCGCTTCGAACGCTCCCCCACCTTCTGGCCCGGCGCCGTTTCCGGCGCGCCATCGCCATTCTCGGCGTTCTCCATGCGCTCCAGCGACCGCCAGCCGACCTGCGAGGCGACGACGATCTTCTGGTACAGGAAATCGGCCAGAATGCCCGGCAGCTCCCGGTCCACATCCGCCTGGTAGCCATTCTCATTCTCGTTGCCGAACAGATAGGCTCCGTTGAACGCGTCCCTCAGGGTCAGCCGCCCGCGCACGCCGGTCACATCCCACGGCTTGTAGGCGGTTGTGGACAGGGCGTTCAGTTCCAGCAGGGCCGCGTAGCCGTTGGAATGATAGTTGCCAGTGTCCCAGTTGGGGTTGGGATGACGCTCCGGCAGCAAGAGATAGGGAATGATGCGATAGCGCAGGGAATCGTCATAGAGATCCCGCAGTTGGGCCAACGCATCGATGATGGCGCCGCTGCCCGTGCCGCCCGCCAGGCCGGCCACGACGTGGAAAGTGACCTCCCCCACACCGGTGGACTGCAACTCCTTCACCGCGGACTGCACCTGCTTGCGGAACTGGTCGATCTTGCAGGCGAACAGGAAGCGGCCCAGGCGCCGTTTCTGGCCGCCCAGGGCGGCCCCGACAACGCTGCCCAGCACGTCGCCCCAGGTGGCGCGATCCCCGATCCAGGGTTTGATGCCGGCGTAGGTGTCGATATTGGCCAGGCGGGCCGACAGATCCTCCCCCGTGATGCGCAGCTGGCTGCCTAAGGGAAGCTGGACGGAATAGCCCAGCACCTTCCAGCTGGGATCGTCCTGCGCCATCATCTCGCCGCTGGAATCGACGTAAAGATAGGCGATCTTCACGTCCCCGGGATTTTCCGCCCGCATCTCCGCATAGATTTGCTTACGCAGCGCCCGGATGACTTTGCCGCCCGTTCCGCCAAGACCTATGACGAGATGCCCCATCGATTCCGCCCACCACCAAAGCCAATACCCGTTTCTTCGGGATATACTCTATGTGGCGTTGTGGGCGTAGGCGGATTTTAAGTCCAGGTGGTGTGATTGGTCGGTTTCAGGCCCATAAAGGCGAGCATACACTTGATTATTTCATTTTTATGACGAACAAGACGCTCGGATCAGACTGGCCCGACGAAGTCGAAGCCCGCGTCCTCCACAGCGCGTTTCACCTGATCGCCATCGGCGGGGCCGGTGACGGCCACCACGCCGGCCTCAAGGTCCACGGCCACCTCGGTCATGGGGCTGACGGCCTGGATGGCCTTGGTCACCGAACGGGCGCAGCCCTGGCAGGTCATGCCGTCGATCCGATATGAGGCGTTCACATCTCTCTCCAAACGGTTTGATCGCGGCACCGAGACCCTTGACGGGGGCGGTGCCGCGATCAATGGAACCCATTCGGCGGGAAAAGCCAACCCGGTCGTTGCCCCCGCTCAACGCCCAGGCGGTGGCGCGGGGGTCAGCCCGCCCGGGCAGCCAGGGCGCCGCCAACGGTCCGTTCAGCCGTTCGTGGACGAATAAGGCATAACGTAAAGATTGCCCCCCGCCAGATCATACAGCACCGCGTTTTTCATGAAGAACTCCACGCCGGTATTGACGTAGCCCTGGAGATCATTCTTGGAAGGCTTGGGCGCAACCGGCGTGGTGGCGCCTCGATCATGGATGAGGTTCCAGGACTGGCCGCCAACGGTCGACGCCCCCAGCGCGATATTCGAGACCGCATCGGAGGTGACCTCAAGGTTGGACCCGGGATGCACGGTGGTCGTCGCCCCCGTGTCGAAACACACGCCGATGGGGGTGAATCTCTTCTGCTGCGGATTGCTTTGGGGAACGTCAGCGGTCAGAACCGCATCTTGAATCAGGCATTCCGCATAGCTGTTCACGTCCGTGGATGCGCCAACGTTCACGGATTTCTGCCCGCCCATGGAGAACTGCCCATAGTCGCTCAAGATCGACAGAAGCGAGGCGGTGTCGCCGATCAAGATGTACCCTGTGGGGTCACTGCCAACCTCGGACGCCGGCGGCAGCAGAACCATGAAAGCCTGCTGGGCTCCATTGGCAATGACCTGTGCCAATACGCTGATCATGTAGGGCGGATTGGCCGGTACTGCCGGGGCCAACAAAGGGCTTATGGCCGTCAGCGGCACCACTCCCAACGCGGCGCCGAAGTCACCATAGAACCCCTCATAAATGGGGAAGCCGTTGTACCCCACGCCCTCATCCGACTTTGTGTTGGTAATGGAAGTCACGAGGGCGACGTTCGCAGGCACCACGAGGTTGCCGGCCGGTCCCAATCCCTGGAGCGTGACAACCGTGGGCGCGACGGTGGCCTGATACTGAATGCCGCTGTAATACCCCTGGGTAACTTGGGCGATCGGATTGGCGATGCTGCTAGACGCCCCGAGAGTCGATCCCCCATTGGGGTTAAAAGCAATGTAGGCACCAGGCCCGCCAGTATCGAATTCATAAAGACCGCTAAGTGTGACGGTCGTCGTTCCATCATTTTGATTTTGCGGATTCTTATAAACGCTGACGGTCACATTCGCACTTATTCCGACCTTATACGAAGATCCATTTCGTAGAATATTTACGGGTATAGAATAAAAAGATGAAGAATTATTCGATATAATTTTTTCACAGATATCTTTCCAGCAGTTCGACATAAAGAGTCCTCCATTTTTATAGGTAGAGAAATAAAATACGCCGTGGGTACGGCAGGGGTTCTTGACTTGGCCCAGCAGGCAAAAACCAACCCCAAAAAGGGGGTAAGCATATGTCGTGCCAAAATTATTATCTCTTATTTCAATGTAATTACGCGCCTGCAGCGTATCCAACCGCCGTTCGGGACACGTCGGACATGTCGGACACCCTGCCTCAGCTTCCCCCAGGAGTGGACGGGACCGCCGCCGTCAGGGGCACCAGGGTGAAACCCTTGGCGGCCAGGGTGGGCAGCCAATGCTCCAGGGCGGTCAAGGTCACGTCGTGCGGATGGCCGATGGCGACGGCGGTGCCATGGCGGCGGGCCACCTCCTCCACCTTGGCCAGCATGGCCTGCACCGCCTTGGGTGACTGGTCGTCATCCAGGAACACGTCGCGGCTGACCAGGGGCAGGTGGTAACGCGCGGCCAGTTCCGGCCCCTTGGTGTCCGGCGTGGTCCGGCTGTCCAGGAACATCAGGCCGCGCCGCGACAGTTCGGCCAGCACGACGGCCAGCTTGCCCTCGTTGGCGGTGAAGCGGCTGCCCATGTGGTTGTTGATGCCGACATAGCCATCGAAGGAAGCGAAATCCGTCTCCAGCCGCCGCTGTATTTCCTCATCGCTGAGGTTCACGGTCAGGGCGCCGGGGCCCGGGTCGGCCTTGCCCATCGGCTCCATGGGCACATGGACGATCAATTCATGCCCTGCCGCCCTTGCCGCCCGCGTCTGCTCGGCCAGATCGTGGGCATAGGGCAGCCAGGCGGTGGTGACCGGACCCGGCAGGGCCACGGCGCGGGTGGAGCGGGGCCGGTCCAGGCCCAGGTCGTCGATCACCAGCACGATGCGGGCACGCGCGGCGCCGGGCGCGGGGGCCGCCATCTGCGGCGCCGGCACGGCATTGCGCCGCCAGGCGGCGCCGGCCTTCCCTGTTTCCGGCTTGCCCGGCTCAGCCTTCGGCGCTTCGGTCTTAGGCAACGCGGCTGGAGGCGGGGGCGTCAGCGCTTCGGCATGCTGTTCCGGCGGCGTCACCGGCGGGGCCGGCGGTGTGCCGGGCGGGCGGGGGCCGGTCTTGGCCGGTGCCGATGGGGCGGGCGCGGTCGCCACCGTGGGCTTGTGCGGATGGCGGTTGCCCAGCGCATAGGCGCCCAGCAAGGCGACGATGGCCGTAAGGCCGACGATACCGGCCAACTGCGCCCGAGTCAGGCTGATCCGGGCGCCCTCGCGCCGGCGCGCGGGCGCGCGCTTGGGGCCTTTCTGACCCGCCCCGCCCTGTCTGGGCCGCCCCAGCGGCGGCGGGGGAGTGACGCGGCGGGGCATCAGCGAGCCCCCATGGTGGGAACGGACGTGGCGGGAACGGACGCGGTGGAAACGGTCATGCCTGTCCCTTGAAGAAGCACCGGCCACGTTGCGCCGGCCGGCCCCCCACTAGTGCTACAGCGCCGGCGCACTGGCAATCTCCTAGGCGGCTTATGCCGCTTATCGGATCCGCGCCCAATCCGGTTGCCCTGCCAACATCGGCCGGACTACTGTAAGCCGCCTTTGGCCATGTCCAATTCCCCGAACGGGTCCCAGATCATGCTGCTGCTCATCGATAATTACGATAGCTTCACATACAACCTCGTGCATTACATCGGCGAGCTGGGCGCCGACGTGGCCGTCTGGCGCAACAACGCGCTGAGTGTGGACGACGCGCTGGCCCTGAAGCCGGAGGCCATCGTCCTCTCCCCCGGCCCCTGCGATCCCGACAAGGCCGGCATCTGCCTGCCCCTGATCGCTGCAGCCGCGGACAAGCGCATCCCCCTGTTCGGTGTCTGCCTGGGCCACCAGGCCATCGGCCAGGCCTTCGGCGGCCGCGTCATCCGCGCCCCGGTGCCCATGCACGGCAAGGTCAGCCAGGTCACCCATGAGGGCGGCGGCGTCATGAAGGGCCTGCCCTCGCCCTTCGCCGCCACGCGCTACCACTCCCTGATCGTGGAGCGCGAGACCCTGCCGGCGGAGTTGGAGTCGGTAGCCTGGCTGACGGGCGCCGAGGAGGGGATGATCATGGCCCTGCGCCACCGCACCCTGCCCATCCACGGGGTGCAGTTCCATCCCGAGAGCATCGCCTCCGACCATGGCCACCAGATCCTGGCGAACTTCCTGGATTTCGCCGGCGTGGCGCGCAAGGCCGTGAAGAAGACCGGCCTGGCGGCATGAGCGGTGACATCGGCGACATGAAGGCGCTGCTCGGCCGGGTGGCCGAGGGCAAGCGCCTGTCGGAGGATCAGGCCCTGGCCGCCTTCGACATCATCATGTCCGGCAACGCAACCCCATCGCAGATGGGGGGCTTCCTCATGGCGCTGCGCGTGCGCGGCGAAACGGTGGACGAGATCACGGGCGCGGTGCGTGCCCTGCGCGGCCGCGCGGCGCGTATCGACTGCCCCCCCGGCACCATCGACACCTGCGGCACCGGCGGCGACGCCAGCGGCACCTACAACATCTCCACCGCCGTGGCCTTCGTCCTGGCCGCCTGCGGCGTGCCGGTGGCCAAGCACGGCAACCGCGCCCTGTCCTCCAAGTCCGGCGCCGCCGATGTGCTGGGCCAACTGGGCGTGAACGTGGAGGCGGAGCTGGAGGCCGTACGCGCGGCCCTATGGCAGGACGGCATCACCTTCCTGATGGCCACCCGCCACCACGGCGCCATGCGCAATGTCGGCCCGACGCGGGTGGAACTGGGCACCCGCACCATCTTCAACCTGACCGGCCCCCTGTCCAACCCGGCGGGGGCGCGGCGCCAGTTGATGGGCGTGTTCGCCGAGCGCTGGGTGGAACCGCTGGCGCAGGTGCTGAACCGCCTGGGCACCGAGGTCGCCTGGGTGGTCAGCGGCGAGGATGGGCTGGACGAGATCACCACCACCGGCGCCACCCATGTGGCGGAATTGCGCCACGGCGCCATCCGCCGCTTCCAGGTAACACCGGAGGATGCCGGCCTGCCGCGCGCCCGGCCGCAGGACATCAAGGGCGGTGACGCGGTGGAGAACGCCCGCGCGCTGCGCGCTTTGCTGGCGGGGGAGCGGGGCGCCTACCGTGACATTGTTCTGATCAATGCCGCCGCCGCCTTGATCGTCGCGGACAAGGCCACCACTTTGCGTGACGGCGTGGCCCAAGCGGCCCAAGCCCTGGACGACGGCCGCGCCGCCGCCAAGCTGGCGGCCCTGGTCCACCACTGCTCCCTGCCGCCCCCGGTGACGGAAGAAGCCGTCCCGGCGGCGGCGGCGAAGAACGAAGGAACCCGCTGATGAGCGATGTCCTGGCCCGGATTTGCGCCGACAAACGCGACCATATCGCCACGGCCAAGGCCGCCCGCCCCCAGGCGGAGGTGGAACGGGCGGCGCGCGACGCCGGCCCCACCCGCGGTTTCGCCCGCGCCCTGCAGGCCAAGGTGGATGCGGGGCTTTACGCCCTGATCGCCGAGATCAAGAAAGCCAGCCCGAGCAAGGGCCTGATCCGCGCCGATTTCGATCCGCCGGCCCTGGCCAGGGCATATCAGGAGGGCGGCGCCGCCTGCCTGTCGGTGCTGACCGACGTGCCCTATTTCCAGGGGGCCGACGAGTATCTGGTGGCGGCCCGCGCGGCCTGTGACCTGCCGGTGCTGCGCAAGGACTTCATGCTCGACACCTATCAGGTCGCCGAGGCCCGTGCCCTGGGCGCCGACTGCATCCTGCTGATCATGGCGGCGCTGGACGACACCCAGGCGGCGGAGCTGTACGACGCCGCCACTGGCTGGGGCATGGACGTGCTGGTCGAGGTGCATGACGCCGACGAGATGCGCCGGGCCCTGGCCCTGCCCGGCGGCCTGCTGGGCGTCAACAACCGCAATCTCAAGACCCTGTCCATCGACCTCGCCACCACGGAAATGCTGGCCGGCATGGTGCCGCCCGGCCGCCATCTGGTGGCGGAAAGCGGCCTGTACAGCCCGCAGGACCTGCTGCGCATGGAGATCGTGGGCGCCCGCCGCTTCCTGGTGGGCGAATCGCTGATGCGCCAGGCCGACGTGGCGGCCGCCACCCGCGCCCTGCTGGGTTTGGACCAGAAGGTCGCCTGACATGGCGGAGACTGACATGGCGGAGACCAGCGGCTTCACCCATTTCGACGCCGCCGGGCAGGCGGTGATGGTCGACGTCTCCGACAAGGCGGAGACGGAGCGCTTGGCCACCGCCCGCGGCCGCGTGGTCATGAAGGCGGAAACGCTGGCCCTGATCCAGGCGGGACAGGTGGGCAAGGGCGACGTGCTGGGCGTGGCGCGTCTGGCCGGCATCATGGCGGCCAAGCGCACGCCCGACCTGATCCCCCTCTGCCACCCGCTGGCCCTGACCAAGGTGACGGTGGACCTGACCTGCCTGGCCGACCAGAACGCGGTGGAGATCGAAGCCACGGCCAAGCTGAAGGGCCGCACCGGCGTGGAGATGGAGGCGCTGACCGCCGTCAGCGTCGCGGCCTTGACCCTTTATGACATGTGCAAGGCGGTGGATAAGGGCATGGTCATCGCCGATATCCGCCTGATCGCCAAGGACGGCGGCAAGAGCGGCCCCTACCGCGCGGACACCCCCTGACCCCGCCCCCAGCTTCGCCAAGGCCCGCCCCATGATCCCCGTTGATGAAGCGCTGACGCGCATCCTGTCGCACTTCCAGCCCGTGGCCGGGGAGCTGGTGGGGGTGGGCGAGGCGGAGGACCGCGTCCTGGCCGCCGATGTCGTGGCCCGCGTGACCCAGCCGCCGACCGCCGTTTCCGCCATGGACGGCTGGGCCGTGCGCGGATCGGACCTGGCCACCCTGCCCATCACCCTGGCCCGCATCGGCGAGGCGCCGGCCGGCCGGCCCTACACCGGCGCCGTCGCCCCCGGCCAAGCCGTGCGCCTGTTCACCGGCAGCGTCATCCCGGATGGCGCCGACACCGTGGTGCTGCAGGAGGATTGCGACGACCTGGGCGACAGCGTGCGCGTGCGCGAGGGCAGGCCCGGCCGCTGGGTGCGCGCCGCCGGCCTGGACTTCACCGCCGGCACCGTGGGCCTGAGGGCAGGCCGCCGCCTGACCGTGCGCGACGTGGCCCTGGCCGCCGCCATGAACCACCCCTTCTTGACGGTGCGCCGCCGCCCCCGCGTCGCCATCCTGGCCACGGGCGACGAGGTGGTGATGCCGGGCGAGCCGCTGGGCCCGGGCCAGATCGTCAGCAGCAACGGCCTGGCCCTGGCGGCCCTGGTGCGGCGCCAGGGCGGCATTCCCGTCAACCTGGGCATCGCGCCCGACGACGCCGACACCCTTGGCATCCTGGCGCGCGGGGCCGCGGGCTGCGACCTGCTGGTCACCACCGGCGGCGCCTCCGTCGGGGAACACGACCTGATCCGCACCGTACTGGGCGCCCAGGGCCTGGAACTGGACTTCTGGAAGATCGCCATGCGGCCGGGCAAGCCGCTGATGTTCGGGCGCCTGGGCGCCACGCCCCTGCTGGGGCTGCCGGGCAACCCCGTCTCCAGCCTGGTGTGCGCCACCCTGTTCCTGGTTCCGGCGCTGCGGCGCCTGCAGGGCCTGGACCCGGCGGAGCCCCCCGGGCGCGCGCGGTCCTGGGTGCCCCCCTGCCCGCCAACGACCGCCGCCAGGATTACCTGCGCGCCACGCTGCGGCCCGGCGATGGCGCCTTGCCCATCGCGACCACCTTCGGCCAGCAGGACAGTTCCATGCTGAGTCGCCTGGCGGCGGCGGATTGCCTGATCGTCCGGCCGCCCCATGCCGCCGCCGCCGAGGCCGGAGAGCCTGTGGACATCGTGCCGCTGGACGGAATTTAAGCCAGTGTCCCCTGAACCCGCCCTAAATCTGTCATCGTCTGGTGGTTTTTGATCGCTAACGCTTGACGCCGGCCGTGAACCAAAATAGAACATGGCAAGTACGTTTCGGGTTTGTTCCATATATAGCGGTTCGACACAGCAAAGGGGGCGATATGCTGACGCGTAAGCAACAGGAGCTTCTGCTGTACATTCACCAGCACCTGGGTGAAGGCGGCGTCTCCCCCTCTTTCGATGAGATGAAGGACGCCTTGGGCTTGAAGTCCAAGTCCGGCATCCACCGCCTGATCACCGGGCTGGAGGAGCGTGGTTTCATCCGCCGGCTGCCGCACCGCGCCCGCGCGCTGGAGGTGCTGCGCCTGCCGGAGACGACGCCGGCGCCCAAGAAGGCCGCTCCTGCCGAGGTGGAACCCCGGTTCAAGCCCAATGTCATCAAGGCCGACTTCCAGGCCGGGCTGCCGGGCAAGGACCCGGGCGATGCCGTCGGCTCCGTGAGCCTGCCGCTGTATGGCCGCATCGCCGCCGGCCTGCCCATCGAGGCGCTGCGCGACAGCGGCAGCAGCATCGACATACCCGTCTCCATGCTGGGCATCGGGGAGCATTACGCCCTGGAGGTGGCCGGCGACAGTATGGTCGAGGCCGGCATCCATGATGGCGACACGGTCATCATCCAGCGCTGCGAGACGGCGGAGAACGGCGCCATCGTCGTCGCCCTGGTGGACGCCGCCGAGGTGACGCTGAAGCGCCTGCGCCGCAAGAACAACTCCATCGCCCTGGAACCGGCCAACCCCTCTTACGAAACGCGGGTGTTCGGCGCCGACCGGGTGCGGGTGCAGGGCCGCCTGGTGGGCTTGTTCCGCCGGTATTGATCATTCCCTGCCGACCTAGGCCGCGACTGCGTCCGGGCCCTGGTGACGTCAGTCCCAGGGCCGTTTGCTTTGCGGATCATGCACCGTCTCGATGCGGATGGCGCCCCGCTCGAAATACAGGGCGTGGGCGCCGCGCGCGGCCAGCACGTCGGGGCCGATGACCTGGGGGGCGTCACAGCCGGCGGCCGGCACGCGGGAGATGACCAAATCGGCGTTGTCGCAATCCTCCGCCAGGGCATCGCGCGTCCAGGCGATGGCGACCAGCCGACCGTCCGGCGCGGCTGGATCGCGCTGGTCCGGTCGATAGAGATCGGGGTGGTAGAGGCAACCCAGGCTGTCGCAGCGCAAGCTGCCGTCATCCGTGCCCACAGTGGGCCAGGCGGGCGGCCGCCCCTCCCCGCCATCGCGCTTGCCCCAGGTTTCCACCTCGAAACCGCCGCCGCGCGACGACGACAGCCACAGCTTGCCGCCCCCATCGCGCACCGCCACCATGGTGCCGCCGCCCGACACCACCATGTCCGGCCGGGGCGTCAGCGGCGCCAACACGCAGCCCAGGGCGACGGGCGCCAGGCCGATCAGGCGCCAGCGGCGGCGCCACAGCATCAGCCACAGCCCCCCTACCACCATGAGGCCGAAGGCCATGTCGGACAGGGCGGCGCCGTGCAGGGCCGCCCCTGGCAAGGCGGCGGTGACACGGGCCGTCCACAGGATGCCCTGGCAGCCCCAGCCGATCATGTCGATGATCCACCCCTCCAAGTGGAACGGCATGGCGACATAGGCCACCAGGCACAGCGGCATGATCCACAGCTCGGTGATGGGGATGCCGATGAGGTTGGCCAGCACGCCGTAATTGGCTACCTGCTGGAAGTGGTAGAGGCAGAACGGCATGGTGGCGATGGTGGAGATGATGGAGGTCAGGCACAGGCCCCCCACGAACAGCAGGACACGCCGCGGCCAGCCGCCCTCCTTGCGCCACCGGCTCAGCGGCGCCCGCAGCACCTCATAGGCGCTGATCAGCGCCAGCACGGCGCCGAAGCTCATCTGGAAACTGGGACCGGGCAACTGCTCCGGCTGATACAGCAGGCACAGGATGCCGGCCACGGCGATGGCCCGAGGGCTCAATACCGAGCGGTCGGCCAGGATGGCCACCATGGCCAGCGCCGTCATAAGGACGGAGCGCAAGGTCGGCACCTGCGCGCCCACCAGCATCATATAGGCCAGGGTCGCCAGGATGGCGAAGGCGGCCGCCCATTTCTTGATGGAGTACCGCAGCGCCACCCCCTCCCAGAGCGCCAGCGCGGCACGGGCGGCGAAATAGAAGATGGCCGCCACCAGGCTGATGTGCAGGCCGGAGATGGAGAGGATGTGCTGCAGCCCGGATACGCGCATGGCCTGCAGGTCATCGGGCGGAATGCCCGTCTGCTCACCATTGAGCAGGGCGATGGCGATCATGGCCGGCGCGCCCGTCAGCCGCTCGGCCACGCGGGCGGCGATCAACTCGCGCAAGGCCACCACCCGGTCATTCACCCAGCCGATCACGCCCACCGGTGCCGGCGCCACCACCTCCGGCGTCTTGAAGGCGAAACCCACGGCGCCAATGCCCTGGTAAAAGGCGGAACGGCGGAAATCATAGGCGCCGGGCTCGGGGCTGTCGGGCGGCGGGCGCAGGGCGGCCAGGATACGGACGCGCGTGCCCGCCGGCGGGGCCACGTCGGTCGGCCGCAAGCGGATGCGTACGGCCGGGGGCGTCGCTTCCGCCGCCAGGCGGGGAATATGGGGATCGGCCAGGGTGACCCGTACGCCCTTGTCCAGGCGCTCGACATTGGCGACGCGCCCCTCCAAGGGAACAGGCCCCAAAGGGCGTTGGAGAATGGGTGTCTTCAGCCAGGTGGTGCGCGCCTGCACCGCCGTGAATCCCACCCCCAGGGCCAGCAAGGCGCCCAACGTCAGGCGGAGTGGCAGCCGGTCGCCCGCCAGCAGGTACAGGCCCAGGACGCCCAGGGTGAACAGCAGGCCGCTCCACGGCGGCGGTTCCCCCGGCAGCGCGAAATAGAGGGCGATGCCGGCCCCGAGAAAGACGGGCACCCAAAGCACCCAGCGTTCGCGCTCTTCCACCAAATTGACATACGCAGATGCGACAATGCTGAGTAACGCGGCGAGCACACGATGTGTGACGCGCATCACATCTGAAGGGGGTGGCTCGGTTCCAAATTCGCTCCGCCCAGTAGCTAAATAGGACGGGACGCCCGCGTTCCAGTCCTGTTCCCCACTGCCGGGCGGCCGGCCTGCGGGCGCAAGATTCGGAGGACTGCCAGTCTGTCCAGCGGGGCCCGCCTCAGGGTGCATCTTCGTTCCGGGTGTGCTATCTGAGCGGCTTCCGCATCCTGGTGATGCGCCCTTGGCGGCTATCCTGCCGCCGGACCTTATCACCAGCTATCTCGATAGTCGCGTCGCGTCGTCAACCTTTGGATGACGTCCCCCAGGGAGACCGTCCCCGAAGCGCCTGGCGAAGCGCCGCCCGCCCGCATGCCGGAGAGTGCGTTTCCCATGAGTGTCGTCACCCGCTTCGCCCCATCCCCCACCGGCTACCTGCACATCGGCGGCGCCCGTACCGCCCTGTTCAACTGGCTGTACGCCCGCCATCACGGGGGCACCTTCCTGCTGCGCATCGAGGATACGGACCGGGCGCGCTCCACCCAGGCGGCGGTCGACGCCATCATCGATGGCCTGAGCTGGCTGGGCCTGACCTGGGATGGCGACGCGGTCAGCCAGTTCGAGCGGCGCGAGCGCCATGCCGAGGTGGCGCGCACCATGCTGGCCCAGGGCCACGCCTATTATTGCTACTGCTCGCCGGAAGAGCTGGAAGCGATGCGGGAGCAGCAGAAGGCTGCCGGCCTGCCGGTGCGCTACGATGGCCGCTGGCGCGACCGGGACCCGTCGGAGGCGCCCGCCGGCGTCGCCCCGGTCATCCGCCTGAAGGCTCCGCGCGAAGGCGAGACGGTGCTGCACGACAAGGTGCAGGGCGAGGTGCGGGTGCAGAACAGCCAGTTGGACGACATGGTGCTGCTGCGCGCCGACGGTACGCCCACGTACATGCTCTCGGTGGTGGTGGACGACCAGGACATGGGCGTCACCCAGGTCATCCGCGGTGACGACCACCTGACCAACACCTTCCGCCAGCTGCAGATTTACCAGGCCATGGGGTGGACGCCGCCGGACTTCGCTCACATCCCGCTGATCCATGGCCCCGATGGCGCCAAGCTGAGCAAGCGCCACGGCGCCCTGGGGGCCGAGGCCTACCGTGACCTGGGCTACCTGCCGGAAGCGCTGCGCAACTACCTGCTGCGCCTGGGCTGGGGCCATGGCGATGACGAGATCATCAGCACCGAGGACGCCGTCGCCTGGTTCAACCTGGAAGGCATCGGCCGTTCCCCGTCGCGCATGGATTACGCCAAGCTCGACAACCTGAACGGCCATTACATCCGCCAGGCCGATGATGACCGGCTGGTGGGCCTGATCGCCCCCCGCCTGGCCACGGCGCTGGGACGAGACCTGACCGAGGCCGACCGCGATCTGCTGCGCCGCGCCATGCCGGGCCTGAAGGCACGGGCCAAGACCCTGGTGGAACTTGCGGCCGGCGCACAGTTTTATGTCACGACGCGCCCCCTTCCGCTGGACGACAAGGCTTCCCAATTGCTGACGGAAGACGCGCGCGCCCAGCTGGCGGTGATCGCCACCCGCTTCGCGGACGCGTCAGACTGGACCGCGGCCACCCTGGAGGGGGTCGTACGCGCGTACGCCGAGGAGACGGGCCTGAAGCTGGGCAAATTGGCCCAGCCATTACGCGCCGCACTCTCCGGTTCCACCGTGTCGCCACCGATTTTCGAGGTGGCGGAAGTCCTGGGCCGGGTTGAAACCCTGGCCCGTATCAGCGATGTCGCAGGGGGTGCGTGAACCCTCCTGGCGTCATTGCCTTCGGCGGTGCGGAACACTACACTCCGCACCGCGTCATAAAGACCAATAAGGGGCAGAGGGCCCCACTTCGTATAAACAAGGACGTGCCGAAATGAGCGATACGACGACACCGGCGGCCGGAAAGAAAACGGTCACCCTCACCGACAACCAAACCGGTAAGTCTTACGAATTCCCGGTCATGCACGGCACGACCGGCCCTGACGTGGTCGATATCCGCAAGCTCTACGGCGAGACCGGCTACTTCACCTACGACCCGGGCTTCACCTCGACCGGCAGCTGCGAGTCCAAGATCACCTTCATCGACGGCGACAAGGGTGTTTTGCTGCACCGCGGCTACCCCATCGAGCAGCTGGCCGAGAAGAGCGACTTCATGGAAGTCTGCTACCTGATGCTGCACGGTGAGCTGCCGAACGCCAAGCAGAAGGGCGATTTCGAGCGCTCCATCACCTATCACACCATGGTGCATGAGCAGCTGTCGCAGTTCTTCCGCGGCTTCCGCCGCGACGCCCACCCCATGGCCGTCATGTGCGGCGTGGTCGGCGCCCTGTCCGCCTTCTACCACGACAGCACCGACATCGAGGATCCGCGCCAGCGCATGGTGGCCTCCCACCGCCTGATCGCGAAGATGCCGACCCTGGCCGCCATGGCCTACAAGTACTCCATCGGCCAACCCTTCGTGTATCCGCGCAACGACCTGAGCTATGCTGAGAACTTCCTCAACATGACGTTCAGCGTCCCGTGCGAGCCGTACAAGATCAACCCGGTCATCGCCAAGGCGATGGACAAGATCTTCATCCTGCACGCCGACCACGAGCAGAACGCCTCCACCTCCACGGTGCGTCTGGCGGGCTCCTCCGGCGCCAACCCCTTCGCCTGCATCGCCGCCGGCATCGCCTGCCTGTGGGGTCCCGCCCACGGCGGCGCCAATGAGGCCGTGCTGAAGATGCTGGCGGAGATCGGCCACAAGGACCGGATCCCCGAGTTCATCGCCCGCGCCAAGGACAAGAACGACAGCTTCCGCCTGATGGGCTTCGGCCACCGGGTCTACAAGAACTACGACCCCCGCGCCAAGGTCATGCAGCAGACCTGCAAGGAAGTCCTGTCCGAACTGGGCATCAAGGACGACCCGCTGCTGGACATCGCGGTGGAGCTGGAGCGCATCGCTCTGGAAGACCCGTACTTCATCGAGAAGAAGCTGTACCCCAACGTCGACTTCTACTCGGGCATCATCCTGAAGGCCATCGGCTTCCCGACCAGCATGTTCACCGTGCTGTTCGCCCTGGCCCGCACCGTGGGCTGGATCGCCCAGTGGCAGGAGATGATCGCGGACACGTCGCAGAAGATCGGCCGTCCGCGCCAGCTGTACACCGGCGCCACGACGCGGGATTATGTCCCGGTCGAACAGCGCTGAGGCATAGGCGGGCGGAACGATGGGCGAGCGGGTTCATCCCAGTGATGGCGATAATGGGCGCGGCGGCGGCCGGTCCCAGCCCCGCGCGCGCATCCTGCCCGCCCGTTCCTTGGAAGGCCACCTGCCGGCCAATGACAACCCCGTGCCCCCGGGCCGGCGGTTGAAGCGGCTGGCCTTAATGACCGTCACCACCCTGGGCGTGGTCCTGGGCATCGCGGCGACCGTGGTGTCCCTGCTGCACTGAGGGGGGGATGGAGCAGACCTTCCCCTGTTTCTGGAAAGGCCGTCCGGGCAACCGGGCGGCCTTTTCCTTTTCGCCTTGCTGCCCATCACCGCCTCCCTCGGCATGAGGGCGCTCCCGTACCGACTGCCGCCATCAACGCCTTCGTTGATGGCGTTGATGGCACACCATGTCGGATACGGCAGATACGTGAATAGGGACGCGTCCCTGAAACGGGGAGCGTACCTGCATATCGGACGCCTAATGGAAACCGTACGCCCATGACCCAGACCGTATGCAGTGAGTGGGGCCTGGCTGGGGTGGAGGCTTGGCGTGATCGTGTGGCGGTGTTGATCATCGTCGACGTGTTGTCCTTCTCCACCGCCGTCGACGTCGCCGTGGGCCGCAGCGCGGTCATACTGCCTTTTCCCTATGGGGACGTGGCAGCGGCACAGGCGGCCGCCAAGGACGCGGGCGCCCTGCTGGCGGCCCCACGCAACGCCGGCGGCCAATTGAGCTTGTCACCCCAGTCTCTCATGACCATTCCGGCGGGAACGCGCCTGATGCTGCCGTCGCCCAATGGCTCCCGCCTGTCGTTGGCGGGCGGTACCACAACGGTGCTGGCCGGTTGCCTGCGCAACGCCGCCGCTGTCGCCAGCAAGGCCCGCATGCTGGCCAACGGCGGGGATATCGCCGTCGTACCGGCGGGTGAGCGCTGGCCCGATGGCGGTTTGCGCCCGGCGGTGGAAGACCTGCTGGGGGCCGGCGCCATCATCGCGGCGCTGGACCTGCCCCCGTCGGCAGAGGCGCGAGTGGCACGGGACGCGTACGCGGCCGCACGCGGCGATTTGGCCGACATCATACGGGACAGCCGATCCGGCCGAGAGTTGACCGAATGGGGCTACGCCGGGGATGTGGAGATTGCCCTGGGCGTCAACACCAGCACCACGACCCCCATCCTTCGGGATGGGGCCTATCAGGCGCTCTGAGCCGTCTCCAGCACCTGCGCTAACACCTCGAAGGTTCGGGGATGGTCGCATTGGGCGACGTTGAAGCGTAGAAAGCCGTCCGCGCTGTTGGTCAGGCTGAACACGTCACCCGGCGCCAGCACCACGCCCTGGTCCAGCGCGGCCCGGGCAAGAGCCACGGACGATGCCCCAGGCGGCAGCGCCACCCAGAGGAACATGCCGCCCCGTGGCTCCACCCAGGGCTTGAGCCCCAGGGCCTCGAGCCGCCGCACCGTACGCCCCATGGCACCGGCCAGGCGCCCGCGTACACCTTCCATATGCCGCCGGTAGCTGCCATCGGTCAGCAACTGATGGACGATCCGGGGATTGGTGGTGGCGTTGCCGAAGGCGGTGGCCAGCTTCACGTCGGCGATGCCCTGGACCCAGTCCGCGCGGGCCACGATATAGCCGCAGCGCACCGCCGCCGACAGCGTCTTGGAAAAGCTGCCGATATGGATCACCCGCTCCAAGCCGTCGAAGGCGGCCAGCCGGGGTGACGGCTCAGCCTCGAAGTCGCTGAAGATATCGTCCTCTACGATCAGGATGTCATGGGCGGCCGCCAGGGTCAGCAGCTTGTGCGCCACCGGCGCCGTCAGGCTGGCACCTGTGGGATTGTGCAGGGCGGCGTTGGTGATGTAGAGGCGCGGCCGATGGGTGGCGGCCGCCTGGGCGAAAGCGGCCAGGTCCGGTCCCGCGGGCGTATAGGGCACCGGTACCGCGCGGGCGCGGTGGGCGGCCACCACGGTCTTGAAGTTGTAGTAACAGGGGTCGTCCAACAGCACGACGTCGCCCGGCTCCAAAAGGTAGCGACAGACCAAGTCTATGGCCTGACTGCCGCTGTCGGCCAGCAGGATCTGGTCGACAGCCGCCGGGATGCCCCGCCCGGCGAAGCGGTCGGAGAGATGACGGCGCAGGGCCGGATAGCCCAGGGGATTGTCATAATCCAACAGGGCGCTGGATGGTGCTCGCGCCAGGGCCCGGAAGGCGCGCCTGACGGCCGCTTCCGGCATCCAATCGGCGGGCAGCCAGCCGCAACCAGGCTTCAGCACACCCTCGCCCGGTTCCAACGCCTGCCGCATCAGCCACAGCGGGTCCACCGCCCGGTCCGGCGGCGGCTCAGCCCCCGCCAACGACGCCCCCATGAGCACCAGGGGAGCCGCCCGCTTGGCGACATAGAATCCGGAGCCCGGCCGGGCGGTCAGCACGCCCTCCGCCACCAGCCGGTCGTAGGCCTCCACCACCGTGGATTTGGACACGCCCAACCGCTCCGCCAGCACGCGGATGGACGGCGCCCGGGCGCCAATCGCCAGTATCCGGCCGTCCACACGGGCCTGGATATCGGCCATCACCGTTTCCACCAGGGTCAAGCCAGCGGATGCTTCTGTTGACTGTATCGCCATTTGGACCAGTACAGTTTAGTCAAACCGTACTGCACCATACCTTGTGACCCTTCCCAGCGGAAGGCAGCATCGGCGGCGTCACGAGCCCAGGATGCCCCACCATGACGGACACCACCGTCGTCCCCACCGCCCTCACGACGGCCCCGGCGCGCCAGCCCGCCGCCGGCCTCATCTACGGCCTGATCGGCGTCATCATCTTCAGCGGCAGCCTGCCGGTGACCAAGATCGGCCTGATGGGGCTGGACGCCAATTTCCTCAGCCTGGCGCGGGCGGCCCTGGCGGGAATCATCGCCGTGGGTCTGCTGGCCCTGTTGCGCCCCCGCCGGCCCAGGGTGCGTGACCTGCCGGGTTTGACGGTCGTCGCCGGCGGCGCCGTGGTGGGCTTCCCCCTGCTATCGGCCCTGGCCCTGCACTGGATGCCCAGCACGCACGCCATCGTCTTCAGCGGCCTGCTGCCCATCTCAACCGCCGTCTTCGGTGCGCTACGGGGCGGCGACCGGCCCCGGGCGCCCTTCTGGCTGTACTCCTGCGCCGGTGCAAGCGCCATCGCCGCCTACGCCTTGGCGCCCGCCTTGTCACAGGGCGGCGTGCGGCTGGCACCGGGCGACGGGCTCATGATCCTGGCCGTCGCCGTCTGCGGCCTGGCCTATGCGGAGGGAACGCGACTGTCGCGCCATCTGGGCGGGTGGCCCGTGATCTGCTGGGCGCTGGTGCTGTCCCTGCCGGTGACGGCGCCTCTGGCCTGGACGACCTTCCCCGTCAACTGGCAGGCGGTTCCCCCGTCGGCCTGGGCGGCACTGGGCTACGTCACCCTGTTCAGCATGCTGATCGGGTTTTTGTTCTGGTACCACGGCCTGAGCCTGGGCGGCACAGCGGCGGTGGGGCAGTTGCAGTTGCTGCAACCCTTCTGCAGTTTCGGCTTGGCGGCGCTGTTGCTGGGCGAGCCGGTGGGGCTGGCCCTTCTGGGCACGGCCCTGGTGGTGGTCCTCTGCGTCGCGGGCGCCCGGCGTGCCGTCCGCCGGGGATAAGGCACCGCCGGCGGAGCAAAGCTCATGGCGCGACCGTAATTACAGGCCCGCCTGCTCCGCCTCGCGTTGGCGCGTATGGATGACGCGCATGACCACCTCGGCCGCGCGGCGGCTGGGCGGGGTGTCGCCCTGGCCCAACCAGGCGGCCACCTCGGCCACACCCTCGATCTGCTCCTGACGGGCGGCGGGGTCGTCCAGCAGACGGCCCAGGGCCTCCGCCAGGCGGGAGGGGCGGCATTCCTCCTGCAACAGCTCCGGCACCAGCATGCGGTTCAGCATGATGTTGACCAGATTGACGAAGCGCACCTTGATCAGCCCACGATAAAGCCGATAGGTCAGCGGGTGGATGCGATAGGCGATGACGGCCGGCAGACGGGCCAGCGCCAACTCCAGCGCCACCGTGCCGGATGCCGCCAGGGCGGCCTCGCTGGCGGCGAAGGCGTCGTACTTGTCCTGGTCGCCCTCCACCACCACGGCCGGCAGGGGCCAGCTTTTCACCGCCTCCTCCACCAGGGCCTTGGTGGCGGGCACCGTCGGGACCGCCGCTACCACGCGTGGCAGGCGGGGTGCCAGGATGTCCAGCGCCCCTTTGAAATCGGGCAGCAGCTTGGTCACCTCGCTGCGCCGGCTGCCGGGCAGGATGGTCACGATGCGGGTGTCGGACCCGAGGTCGTGCCTGGCGCGAAAACGGTCGGCATCACCGGCGTCGGCGCCGCTTTCCACAATGGGATGGCCGACGAAGCTGGCGTCCAGGCCGACCTTCTCGAAGTAGGGCGGCTCAAACGGCAGCAAGGCCAGCAGATGGTCCAGGAACTTGGCGATCTTGGCCGCCCGGCCGGGACGCCAGGCCCAGACGGTGGGCGCCACGTAATGGATCAGGGGAATGGCCGGGTTGGCCTTCTTGACCCGGCGCGCCACGCGGAAACAAAAGTCCGGCGCGTCGATGGTCACCACCGCCGCCGGCTTCATCTCCAGGATGGCCTGTTCCGTTTCCTTCATGCGGCGCAGCAGGCTGGGCAGCTTGGGCAGCAGTTCCGCCAGGCCGAACAGGGCCAATTCCTCCATGGGGAAAAGGCTCTTCAGACCCTGCGCCTTCATACGCTCACCGCCCACACCGGCGAAGCGGATGGCGCCAAACGTCTCCTGCTTCAGGGCCAACATGAGCCGACCGCCCAACACGTCGCCCGACGGTTCCCCCGCGACGAGGAAGACCAGGGGCACATCCTCGTTCATACCGCCTCCGTAACGATTCCGGTGACGAACAGGCCGGCGCCATCCGCCGCCTGGGCCACCTGTTCCCGACCCAGGGTCAGGGTACCGCCCGCTTCCACCGCGATGCCCCGGAAGCCATGGGCCGCCGCCTTTTGCACCGTTGTAACGCCGATGGTGGGCAGATCCAGGCGGATGTCCTGCTGGGGCTTGCGCATTTTCACCAGGATGGGGCCGGGCCCCTCCCGGCGCAGGCTGCCGCAGCGCTCGATCAGCGCGTCGGTGCCCTCGATGGCCTCGACGCCCAGGACCAAGCCCTGCTGCACCACCACGGCCTGCCCAACATCCAGCAGGCCCAGGGCGCGGGCAACGCTCACGCCATGCCGGATGTCGGCCTCAGCGTCCGTGTCCGGTGCCAAGGCGCCCATGGGGCCCACGGGGCTCAGCAAGCCCTGCACCAGAGCCTGCACGGCGACGACGCCAAAGCCCTCCTCCTCCAGCGTCGCCACCAGGGCGCGCAGGATGCCATCGTCGCCCAGGGCCCTGGCGCCGATGCGGGCGAAGAACTTGGCCGCGAACCAGTCGGGCCGCATCTCCGCCAGGCTGGGGCGGCGCACACGGCCAGCCAGGACAATCTCCCCCACGCCTTCGGCGCGCAGGCGATCCAGGATGGCGCCGGCGGCGCCAATGCGGAAGCTGGCCTGGGGAACGTCGGCCGGCAAGGTAGCGCCCTGCCCCTCCAGCGTCACCACGAACACCGGGCGGCCCAGGGCGCGACAGGTATCGACCAGCCGGCCGGGCAGGTCCCCCCGCCCGCCAGGATCCCCAGCTTTACAGGGGCCTCGGGCATCAGCGCGGCTGGCACAAGGCGCGGCCGCCACGGCCGCGGATGAAGGTCAGGACCTCCCCCACCACCGGCGCCGGGTGAGCGGTTTCAACCGCCGCCATGCGATCGGCCAGGGTACCCTCCGGTCCGAAGATGCCCTCGAAGGCGGCGCGCAAGGCGTTCACATCCTCGCGCGTGAAGCCGCGGCGGGTCAGCCCCACCAGGTTCAGCCCGGCCAGGAACGCGCGGTCCCCTTTCACCAAGCCATAGGGGATGACATCGCTCTCCACACCGGACATGCCGCCGATCATGGCGTGCGCGCCGATACGCACCCACTGGTGCACCGCCGACAGCCCGCCCAGGATGGCGTTGTCGCCCACCTCGACATGGCCGCCCAAGGTGGCGTTGTTGGCCAGGATGACATTGTCGCCGACGATGCAATCATGCGCCACGTGGGAGGACGCCATGAACAGGCAGCCGTCGCCCACGCGGGTGACCATGCCGCCGCCTTCCGTCCCGATGTGCATGGTCACATGCTCACGGATACGGTTGTTGCGCCCGACGATCAGTTCCGCCGGCTCGCCCTTGAACTTCAGGTCCTGGGGCGCATGGCCGATGGAAGCGAAGGGATAGATGACGGTGCCCGAGCCCACCTGGGTGCGCCCCTCGACCACCACGTGGCTCTTCAGGTCCACGCCATCGCCCAGCGTGACATGGGGGCCCACCACACAGAACGGGCCGATCTTGACGCCGGCGCCGATCTGGGCGGCCGGGTCGACCACGGCGGTCGGATGGATCACGGTCTCGGCTGCGGAAGCGCTCATCTGCTATAGGGCCTAGCTGTCCATCACGATCATGGCGGCGTAGGTCGCCTCGGCGCACAGTTGGCCATCGACCCAGCCCTCGCCCTTGAACTTCCACACGTTGCGGCGGTTCTGGATCTTCTGGACCTTGATCTCCACGCGGTCGCCCGGCACCACCGGACGGCGGAACTTCGCCTCCTCGATGGACATGAAGTAGACCAGCTTGCCTTCGGCCGACTCTCCCAGCGTGTGCATGACCAGCACGGCGGAGGTCTGGGCCATGGCTTCCACGATCATGACGCCCGGCATGACGGGCTTCTGCGGGAAATGGCCGGTGAAGAACGGCTCGTTGATGGTGACGTTCTTGATGCCCGTGCAGCTTTCACCCGGCACGATGTCGACGACCTTGTCGATCAACAGCATGGGATAACGGTGCGGAATCATCTGCATGATCCGCAGGATGTCCAGGTCGGGAACCTTGCCAGGAACCTTCTGCTCTTCAGTCGTCACGTCCATCACCTTGTCCATTCCTACCCCGCACCAGACGGCCCAGCGCCGCTACCTGGCGCAGCCATTGGCGCATGGGCACGGCCGGCGATCCGCCGACCTTTTCCCCTGGCTCCACATCCCGCATGACACCGCTTTGTGCCGCGATCTGCGCGCCCGCACCGATCTTCAAATGCCCCGTCACGCCGGCCTGCGCCGCCAGCACGACATGGTGATCCAGCCGCGTGCTGCCCGATATCCCCGCCTGGGCCACGATGACGCAGCCGGCACCGAGGTGCACGTTGTGCCCGATTTGCACTAAATTATCAATCATACAGCCCCGGCCGATGATCGTATCGGGTCCCGCCCCCCGGTCCACGGTGGCATTGGCCCCGATTTCCACGTCATCCTCGATCAGGACACGCCCCATCTGGGGCACGCGGACATGCCCTGCCAGATCCATGGCGAAACCGAAACCGTCCTGGCCGATGCGGGCGCCGGGGTAGATGGTGACGCGCGAGCCGATGATGCAGTGGGTCAGTGAGGCGTTGGCGCCGATGACCGTGTCATCGCCCAGCCGGACGTTGACCCCGATGGTGGCATTGGGGCCGATACGGCACCGGGCGCCAATCACGGCCCCCGCCTCGACCACGGCACCGGCGGCGATGTCGGTGCCCTGCCCCACCTCGGCCGTGGGGTCGACATGGGCCCCGGCGCTGATCGCCCCGGTGGGGGCCGTCGCGGGGTAGAAGGCCTGGGCGCACAAGGCGTAGGCCTTGTAGGGGTTGCGCGACAGCAGCAGGGCGACGCCGGCCGGCGCCTTGGACGCCAGCGCGGGATGCACCACAACGGCACCGGCCTTGGTAGCGCTGAAGGCGGCCACGTACTTCTTGTTGTCCAGGAAGCTCAGTTGCCCTTGGTCGGCGGCATCCAAGGCGGCGACATCGCTGAGCACAAGGCCAGGGTCGCAGCCGGGCGCGATCTCGGCGCCGGACCGTTGCGCCAAATCGGCAAGGGTGAAGGGCCCGGCCCGGTTGAAGAAACGGGGATCGGCCATGAAGCGGACCTTTCGAGGACGGTGGCGGGGCCCGCGCGCCCCATCCTGCGAAACGGGGGCGCCCGGGAACCGGTCAGTTCGGAATGTTGACCGTTATCTGCGGCAAAGTGGCGTTCAAACGCAACAGCACGGTGTTGGTGATGTCCTGCGCGTCATCCGCCATATAGATGATGCTGGACCGGGGGATGACCAAGGTGGCCCCGTTTTCCCGCGCCACCTCACCCACGACATGCACCATGCTGTCGCGCAACTGGGCGCTGGCGGCGGAAAAGGCGTTGTCCAGCTGGCGCTTGCGCTCCTGCAGGCGCCGCTGCACCTCCGCCACCTGCTGCTCGAAATCCTTGCGCTTGGCGTCGAAGGCCTCCTGGCCCAGCACGGTGCGCTGGTTGGCCAGTTCCTTTTCCGCCTGCCGCAGCAACTGTTCCTGCTGCGATTGTTCCGCCTGGAATTTCTGGGTCTGCTCGCTGTCCTGGCGCTTCATGCTCTGCATCGCGGAGCATTTTTCCAGCAGGAACTGCACGTCGACAACGGCGATGGTGGTGACCGGCTTCTGCTGGGGTTCGCTGGCGGCCGGCTTGGGTGGAGCCTTGGCCGGCGGTGCCGCCGCCGCGGGATGGGCGATGGCCCCAAAACCAAGAACGAGGGCCGCCAAGGCGGCCCTCGCACCGGAAACGTAAACGGCCGGGGAAGTGGTGCGGCGTACGAACGCCATCATGTCCCGTCCCTTCGTTCTTAGAACTGCGACCCGAAGCTGAAGCGGAACTGCTGAATGCGGTCGTAGCTCTTCTTCATCCACGGATAAGCCAAGTCGATGCGGATGGGGCCGAAAGGCGACTTCCAGGACACGCCGACACCGGAGGAGGCGCGGAACGCGAACTCGTCATGGAAATCGTCGCCCGGCAACGGCGACTCGCCGCTCTGGTCCAGGGCGCCGATATCGGTGAAGACGTGGAAGTCCACGCCCAATTCCTCCGGCAGGCCCAGCGGGAAGGTGACTTCCGAGGTGCCACGCACCAGCCGCTTGCCGCCCAGGGCGTCGTTGCCGCCGTTGCTGCTGAAGGCGCGGGGACCGACGCCAGCCACCTGGAAGCCGCGCAGGGTGTCGCCGCCCAGGAAGAAGCGGTCCTGAATACGCACGAACTCGCCACCCAAGCCCAGGATGTAGCCGACCTCGCCCTCGATCTTCAGCACGACGTTGCTGAACAGCGGGAAGTAAATGCCGGAGGTCAGGCGGTTGCGCAGGAAGTGCACGCTGCCGCCCAGGCCGGCCACCTGGTTGCTGACGGTGAAGTAGTAGCCCGAGGTGGGCTTCAGGCGGCTGTCACGGGCGTCGAAGGTCAGGGCTGACTGGATGGACGAGGTCGTCGTCGCACCCACCTGCTCCTGCACGAAGCGTGTGGTTTCATAGGTGATGTCGCTGATCCGGGTGTGGGACAGCGTATAGGTCACCAGTTCGCGCAAGCGTTCGGAGATGGGGAAGCCGGCACGGATGTCGAAGCCCGTGCTGGACATGTCGTAGCTGTAGGACTCTTCCGTCGTGTTCGCGTTGCGGTCGGTGCGGAACAGGTCCACGCCCATCGCCAGATCCCGGTTCATGAAGTAGGGATCGGTATAGGAAATGGTGAATTCCTTGGAGTAGTAGGACCACATCGTCGAGAAACGGATGTCTTGGCCCGTACCCAGGAAGTTGCGCTGCCGGATCGAGAAGTCGATCAGCGCGCCTTCGGTGGTGGAGTAACCCAGACCCACCTGGATTTCGCCGGTGGACTGCTCGCTAAGGTCGACGGTCAGGACCGCCTGGTCCGGCGTGCTGCCCTCGCTCGGCTTGATCTTCACGTCATCGAAGAAGCCCAGGTCCTTAACGCGCTGCTCGGAACGCTTGACCTTGGACGCGTTGAAGGGGTCGCCTTCGGCCAGCAGCAGCTCACGCCGCACCACCTTGTCCAGGGTGATGAGGTTACCGTTGATGTCGATGCGCTCCACGAACACGCGCGGACTGGGGTTGATCTCGAAGTGCAGGTCGACGGTCTGCGTGTCGGGGTGGCGCTCCTCATTGGGATCCACCTGCACGAAGGCGTACTGCTGGTCACCCAGCTTGTCCTGCAGCTTGTTGATCGTGCTTTCGATCTTGTCAGCGTTAAACCAGTCGCCTTCCTTGGTCTCGATCACCTCGCGCAGGGGGGCGAGGTCGATGTCCTTGATGGCACTGGTCAGTTCGATCTTGCCGAACTTGTAGCGCTTGCCCTCGTCCAGGGACATGGTGATGAAGAACTTCTCACGGTCCGGCGTCAGTTCCGCGACGGACGACATCACCCGGAAATCGGGATAGCCGTTGCGGAAGTAGAAGCGGCGGATCTGTTCCTTGTCGTAGGCCAGACGGTCGGGATCGTAGGTGTCGTCACTGGACAGGAAGCGCCACCAACGCAATTCCTTGGTGACCATGACGTCGCGCAGATCGCTGTCGTCATAGATGTTGTTGTTGATGAAGCTGATCAGCTGCACGCCGGTCAGCGGGCCTTCATCAATCTCGAACACCAGATCGACGCGGTTCTGTTCCAGCTGGACGATCTTGGGCTCGATGCGGGCGGCGAAACGGCCATTGCGGCGGTAGACGTCCAGCATGCGCTGCACGTCCTGCTGCACGCGGGACCGGGTGAACACCAGGCGCGAGCGGAGTTGGACTTCGGACTGCAGGTCCTCCGTCTTGACGCGCTTGTTTCCTTCGAACACCACGCGGTTGATGATCGGGTTCTCGACCACGGACACCACCAGGGTGTCGCCATCACGACGCAGGGTCACGTCGGCGAACAGCTGGGTGGCGAACAGGGCCTTCAGCGATTTATCGATCTTGTCCGGATTGAAGGCGTCGCCCTGCGACACCACCAGGTAGGAGCGGACGGTCGCCTGCTCGATACGCTGCGTGCCTTCGACGCGAATGTCCTTGATGACGCCACCGGACAGGATCCCCTGAGCCCAGGCACCGGACGAAAGAGCGACAGCTGACGTTGCGGTGGTGCCGGCGATAACCAGGCACAGCGCCGCTACTCTCGAAACCGAACCCAATTATTTCCCCCGGTCAAACTTTGGAGATCAGAGACTTAACGAAGCTGCCCACACCGAAGTGGATCAGATCGTTCCAAGTGGCGAAAATCATGAGACTAAGTACCAAAGCCAGGCCGATCCGGAAACCATATTCCTGAGCGCGCTCGCCCAGGGGACGGCCCCGCAAAGCTTCCAGGCCATAGTACATAAGATGCCCGCCGTCCAGCATGGGGACGGGAAAGAGATTGATCAGGCCCAAGTTGACGGACAGCACGGTCATGAACCAGATGACCTGGACCAAGCCCAATTGCGCCATTTCACCGGACATTTGCACGATACGCAGCGGGCCGCCCAAATCTTCGGTGCCATGGGTGCCTGCGATCATTTGGCCCACCGCGTTCAGCGTGCCGACGACCAGCGCCCAGGTCGCCTTGCCCGCCGCCCACACCGCGTTCAGCGGATCACGGCGGTGGTATTCATCCTGGCCACGAACGACGCCGAGGCGTCCGATGCGGCTTTTGTTGCCGAAGCGGTCTTCCGACTCCACGGCGCGCGGCGTGACCTTCAGACCCAGCTGCGCGTCGCCGCGCTGCACCGTCACATCCAGCGTCACGCCGGGATTGACGGCGATGATCTGTTGCAGATCCTCGAAACGCTCAATCTTGTGGCCACCCAGTTCCAGCACACGGTCACCGGCCTGCAAGCCAGCGGCCGCAGCGGCGCTGTCCGGTTCCACCTGCTGCACGACGGCCGGTGTGAAGGGCTGGCCGTAGAACATGAACAGCATGGACAAGGCGACGATGGCGAACAGGAAGTTGGCCATGGGTCCGGCCACCACGATGGCGGCGCGCTGGCCCACCCGCTTATGGTGAAAGGACACGGCGCGCTCTTCCGGCGTCATGGCGCGGGTTTCGGCGCCGGGCCGGCTGGCCGCGTCGGCGTCGCCGAACATCTTCACGTAACCGCCCAGCGGGATCAGGCTGAACTTCCAGCGCGTGCCCGCACGGTCGTTGAACCCCCAGATTTCCGGGCCGAAGCCGATGGAAAACACCTCCACCCGCACGCCGTTGCGCCGGGCCACGTAGTAGTGGCCGAACTCGTGCACGAACACGAGGACGGTCAACACCACCAGGAAGGTGCCACCATAGGTGCTGGCGTAGTTCACGATCTGATGCATCGTCCCAAACTCCAATAACACCCCCTCCTTCCGGGCTTCCCGCCATCCCGCCGCAAGGCCGGGGACCTGGGACACGCATACGAAGGGGCCCATTCGCCTGGCCGCGATGGTGCGCCCCCTTGGTGAACAAAACGTCACCGATGGAGGCATCGCAACCTGACTGGCAGGCCCCGGTCATCCTTGAACGGCCGGGACCCCCGTTTCCTATCGCGCCTGAATCGCTTCGGACGCAATCCGCCGCGCCACGGTATCGACTTCGCGCACATCGTCCAGTGAATTAAGGCGCGAATGCGGCACAGTCGTCATTGTGTGCTCGACGATGCGCTCGATATCCAGAAAGCCGATGCGCCCATCGAGGAAGGCCGCCACGGCGATCTCGTTGGCGGCGTTCATGACGCAGGCGGCGCAGCCCCCGGCGCGCATGGCTTCGCGCGCCAGGCGCAGGGCCGGGAACTTCTCCGGATCCGGGGCGTAGAATTCCAGGTGGCCGGCCGTCACCAGGTTCAGCCGCTCCCCCGGGGTGGCGATGCGGCGCGGCCAGCCCAGGGCCACGGCGATGGGGGTGCGCATGTCCGGCGTACCCAACTGCGCCAGGACGGAGCCGTCGACATATTCCACCAGGCTGTGCACCACCGACTGCGGATGGACCAGGACGTCGATCTTGTCCTCGGGCATGCCGAACAGGTGGTGGGCCTCGATGACCTCCAGGCCCTTGTTCATCATGGTGGCGCTGTCAACCGAGATCTTGGCGCCCATGTCCCAGGTGGGATGCGCCACGGCTTCCTTGATCGTGGCGCGGGCCATGTCTTCCCGGGTCTTGTTGCGGAACGGCCCGCCCGAGGCGGTCAGGATCAGGCGGCTGACACCGTCCACCCGCTCGGAGTCGAAGACCTGGAAGATGGCGCTGTGCTCGCTGTCGACGGGCAGCAAGGTAGCGCCGTGGCGCTTCACCTCGGCCATCATCAGGGCGCCGGCACAAACCAGCACCTCCTTGTTGGCGAAGGCCACGGTGGCGCCCCGCCGGGCGGCGGCCAGCGTCGGCTCCATGCCGGCGGCCCCCACGATGGCGGCCATGACCCAATCCGCGGGACGCGCGGCGGCGTCCACCACCGCCTGCGCGCCCGCCGCGACCTCGATGCCGGTGCCGGACAGCGCGTCCTTCAAGGCGGCGTAGTGGGCCTCATCGGCCACCACGGCGGCCTTGGCGCGCAATTCCTTGGCCTGGCGGGCCAGCAGGTCCACGTTCTTGCGGGCCACCAGCGCCTCGACCTGGTACCGCTCCGGATCGGCGGCGACCAGTTCGACCGTGTTGCAGCCCACCGAGCCGGTGGAGCCCAGGATGGTCACCGTGCGCGTGGCCGGCGCGGGGGCGCCCGCCCCCTCGGGTACCGCCACTTGGGCCGCCGCAACGGCCTGCAGGGAACTCACCACCATGACCCATTCTCCCCAATGAGGGCGTGGAACAGCGCGAACACCGGCGCCGCCATGACCAGCCCATCAATACGATCCAACAATCCGCCGTGCCCGGGGATCAGCGACCCGCTGTCCTTCACGTCGCAGCGGCGCTTCATATACGATTCGAACAGGTCGCCCGCCTGTCCCACCACGGCGATCACGGCCGCCACCAAGGCGCCAGCGCCGGGCGAGGAGACGGTCGCCAGCGGCGACAACGCCAACCCTACCAAAGCCGCGGCCGACATGCCGCCCAAAAGGCCCGCCCAAGTCTTCTTCGGGCTGATGCGCGGCGCCAGCTTGGGGCCGCCGATGGCGCGGCCGGCGACATAGGCGCCGATATCCGTGGCCCAGATGGCCAGCAGCAGGAACAGGAACAGCCAGATGGCCTCGGGACCGGCGCGGTTGCGTATCCAGTCCAGCGCCAGGCAACCACCGCCCACATAGGGGACGATCAGCGCGAAAAACAACGGCGCCGGCAAGCGTCCGCCCTGCCCCATCGGGGTGTCATCGACGGGCGGCGCGCCGGGGCGTCCGCCGGCGGCAGCCCACCACAGCAGCACGGTCTGCGCCGCCAGCAGGACCAGGCCGTACAGCGGGCCGGCCACGAACTCGCCGCTGAGCGTCACCAGGATGGTCATAAGGCCCATGGCCGTGGCCCAGGGCTGGCGGCCCGGCACCACCAGGCGCAGCCATTCCAGACCGGCGATGACGGCCACCGCCACCAGCACCGCCTGGAAGACGAGGCCGCCCAGCCATACGGCCGCCAATACCGGCGGGCCCAGGACCAAGGCGGAGAGGATACGGGTCTTCAGATCACCCGGCAGCTTGGCCAACAGCCCTTCAGCGCGTTCCAACCGTTGCCCCATACCGGCGATCGCGTCGATGGAATTCCTGGATGGCATCATCCAATTCCTGGCGACCAAAGTCCGGCCACAGCGTTTCCACGAACACCAGCTCCGCATAGGCCATCTGCCACAGCAGGAAGTTGCTGATGCGTTTTTCCCCGCTGGTGCGGATCAACAGATCCGGGTCGGGGATGTCCTGGGTATAAAGGGATGCGCCTAGGCGTTCCACGGTCACCTGATCGGGCGTCATGCGGCCGGCCCGCACCTCTTCCGCCAGATGGCGGGCGGCATTGGCGATCTCCTGGCGCGAGCCGTAGCTGAGCGCCATCACCAGCGTGAGGCCGGTGTTGTTCGCCGTAAGGGATTCGGCGTTCTGGATCAACGTTATGATGTCCGGCGCCAAGCGTGACCGGTCGCCGATGATGCGCAGCCGGATGCCGTTCTTGTGCAGGGTGGCGATCTCCCCCCGCAGATAGAACCGCAGCAGGTGCATCAACTCGCTGACCTCCCCCTCCGGCCGGCCCCAGTTCTCGGACGAGAAGCTGAACAGCGTGAGGTAGGAGACGCCCATTTCCCGCGCCGCCTCCAGCACCCGGCGCACCGCCTCCACGCCCTTCTTGTGGCCGGCGGTACGGGGCAGGCCGCGGCGCGTCGCCCAGCGCCCATTGCCATCCATGATGATGGCGATATGGGCGGGGGACGGACGTTCAGGGGCACTGCGGCACCGGACATGGGACTCTCGGGCAGGAACTGGGACGGCCTGGGACGCGGCCTGGGGCGCGGGCGGGGAAACGGGACATCAAATCTGCGTGATGTCCTTTTCCTTGGCGGTGAACGCCTCATCAATCTTCTTGATGTGGGCGTCGGTCAGGGCCTGCACCTTGTCCGACCACGTCTTGTGCTCGTCCTCGGACAGGTCGCCGTCCTTCTGCAGCTTCTTCAGCATGTCCATGCCGTCGCGCCGCACGTTGCGCACGGCCACGCGGGCCTGCTCGGCGTACTTGTTGGCCACCTTCACCAGTTCCTGGCGGCGCTCCTGGTTCAGGTCGGGGATGGGCACGCGGATGATCTGGCCATCCGTCTGCGGGTTCAGGCCCAAGCCGGCCTCGCGGATGGCCTTCTCGGTCGCCTTGACCATGGTGCGGTCCCACACCTGCACGGTGATCAGGCGCGGCTCCGGCACGCTGACGGTGGCCACCTGGGTCAGAGGCATGTGGGACCCGTAGGCCTCCACCGTCACCGGTTCCAGCAGGCTGGCCGACGCGCGGCCAGTGCGCAGGCCGGCAAATTCCTTGCGCAAGCTTTCGACGGCGCCATCCATGCGCCGGGTGATGTCGTCCATTGAGGGAGCGGCCACGTTCAAGCCTCTTCTTCCGTAATGATCGTGAAATGACCCCGTCCGTCCATGACCTCGGCGAAGGCGCCTTCCTCATGGATGGAAAAGACGAGGATGGGAATGTTGTTTTCGCGCGCCAGCGAAATCGCCGTCGCGTCCATGACCTGCAGATCGTTCGACAGGACGTGGAGATAGCTCAGCGACGACAGGCGCTCCGCCGTAGGGTCCTTCTTGGGGTCGGCGGTGTAGACGCCATCGACCTTGGTCCCCTTCAGCAGCGCCTCGCAGCCCATTTCCGAGGCGCGCAAGGCGGCGGCCGTGTCGGTGGTGAAGAAGGGGTTGCCGGTGCCGGCGGCGAAGATCACCACCCGGCCCTTTTCCATGTGGCGCACCGCGCGGCGGCGGATGAAGGGCTCGCACACGCTGGCCATGGGGATGGCGGACTGCACGCGCGTGGGAACGCCGATGCGCTCAAGCGCGCTCTGCATGGCGAGCGCGTTCATCACGGTGGCCAGCATGCCCATGTTGTCGGCCGTGGCGCGTTCCATGCCCGACGCGGCGCCGGAAACACCGCGGAAGATGTTGCCGCCGCCAATGACCAGGCAAACCTGGACGCCCATCGCGATGACGGTCTTGACCTCGTCGGCGACGCGATTGACGACCTTCTGGTCGAGACCGAATTCACGGTCCCCCATCAGCGCCTCGCCCGAGATTTTCAGAAGTACGCGTTGGTATCGGGCAGCCACGGGGTCAGGTCCTCTCGCCGATGGGTGGGCCCGGCGACAAGCCGGGTTGGGAAGCCACGAGTGTCCGGGGTCAGATCCGGCTTAGCTCTACTGCAAACCGGCCCCCGCCGCCAAGCCTGGCGTTGCAGGGGGCTCATGCAATGGAGCCCCGAATTGAGCCGAAATCGAGGCGCACGAAAAGAGCGGCGCCGGTAATGGCGCCGGCGGCCACTCTACCTACAGGGAAATGTCGATGAAATCGCCATCCCGCGCTGACACAGAAAAGGTGCCGCCGGCATGGGCGGGCGCCCCCGCTCCGAGGTAAGGCACCCAAGAAACCGGCGCGTCCATCGCTGGACGCGCCGGTTTTACTCAACGCTCGGAAGGCTGACGGATCAGCGCGCCATCGAGGCCACTTCGGCCGCGAAGTCGCTCTCTTCCTTCTCGATGCCGTCGCCCAGCACGAAGCGCACGAAGCCGGTCAGCTTCACGGGGGCGCCCACGTCCTTGGCGGCGTTCTCGACGACCTTGCGGATCTTGGTCTCCTGGTCGATCACGTAGGTCTGCTCCAGCAGCACCACTTCCTCGTAGTACTTGCGCAGGCGGCCTTCGACCATCTTGGCGATGATCTCTTCGGCCTTGCCGGAGGCGCGGGCCTGGTCGGCCAGCACGTTGCGCTCACGATCCAGGGCGGCGGTGTCGACGTCGGCGATGTCCAGGGCTTCCGGACGGGCGGCGGCGATGTGCATGGCGATCTGGCGGCCCAGCTCCTGCAGCTTGGCCTTGTCGCCGGTCGACTCCAGGGCGACCAGCACGCCGATCTTGCCCAGGCCGCCGGTCAGGGCGTTGTGGACATAGGTGGCGACCACGCCGTCGGTGACCGACAGGCGGGCGGCGCGGCGCAGGTTCATGTTCTCGCCGATGGTGGCGACCAGGTGGGTCAGCTCTTCAGCGACGGTGCGGCCGTTGCCGAAAGCCTGGCCCTTCAGGGACTCGACGTCGGCATCGGCCAGGGCCAGCTTGGTCACGCCGGACACCAGCGCCTGGAACAGGTCGTTGCGGGCGACGAAGTCGGTCTCGGCATTGATCTCGACGGCGGCGCCGACGGTGCCCTGGGAGGCGACACCAACCAGGCCCTCGGCGGCGACGCGGCCGGCCTTTTTGGCGGCGGCGGCCAGGCCCTTCTTGCGCAGCCAGTCGATGGCGCCCTCGATGTCGCCGGCGACCTCGTTCAGGGCCTTCTTGCAGTCCATCATGCCGGCGCCGGTCTTCTCGCGCAGCTCCTTAACGAGCGCAGCCGTAATCTCAGCCATCTTCGCCTCTCTCATCGCGTCAGGGCGGACGGGCGTCCGCAGGGATTTTGATCAGGGGTCGGAGGGACGTCGCCGTCCGCATCCGGAAATTTCGCTGGGTCGCCACCCCTCTGGGGCAGCACCCATATGACAGCCGCCCCGAAGCGGGGCGGTGGTCGACCGAAGACGGGACCGCCTCCGGACATCCCAGGGGCACCCTGCCCCCGGACAGCAACGCGGCCGGACCGGCACCTCCATCACGGAAGCCCCGGCCCGGCCGTTTCGCTTAAACTCAGGCCTCGGCCGCGACTTCGGCTTCCTCGGCCGGGATCTCTTCCACCGGGGCCTCTTCCGAAGCGCCGACGTCGATGCCCGAGGCGGCCATCTCAGCGTGCAGACCATCCAGCACGGCGCCGGAGATCAGCTCGCAGTACAGCTCGATGGCGCGCAGGGCGTCGTCGTTGCCGGGGATCGGGAAGGTCACGCCATCGGGGTTGCTGTTGCTGTCCAGCACGGCCACCACGGGGATGCCCAGCTTGTTGGCTTCCTGAACGGCCAGCGACTCCTTGTTGGTGTCGATGATGACCAGGATGTCCGGCAGACCGCCCATCTCCTTGATGCCGCCCAGCGCCCGCTCCAGCTTGTCGCGGTCACGGGTGCGGTTCAGCAGTTCCTTCTTGGTCAGGCCGGCGATCTGGCCGCCCAGCAGCTCATCCATCTCGCGCAGGCGCTTAATGGACTGGGAGATGGTCTTCCAGTTGGTCAGCATGCCGCCGAGCCAACGGTGGTTGACGTAGTACTGGCCGCAACGACCAGCGGCCTCGGCCACCTTCTCCTGGGCCTGGCGCTTGGTGCCGACGAACAGGACGCGGCCACCGCCGGCGACCACGTCACGCACGGCCTGCATGGCACGGTGCAGCATGGGCACCGACTGCTCCAGGTCGATGATGTGCACGCCGTTGCGCACACCGAAGATGTACGGGGCCATCTTCGGGTTCCAGCGACGGGTGTGGTGACCGAAATGAACGCCGGCTTCCAGCAGCTGGCGCATGGTAAAGGTAGGCATAGCCATGAAACGGAACCTTTCTCCGGTTTGGCCTCCGTGGGCAATGCCTCTCGACCACCTGGCCTCGAGACACCGGAAGCGGACCGCCCAGATAATAAGGACGCCCCGCAAGCCCACGTGTGGGATTGACGATGGCCGGTGTGATACTCCGCCGCCCCGGCGATTTCAACCCCGAAGCACAGCCCCGGCCTTGCGTGAACGAAAGGGGGCCCCCGCGCCCCACGCGTGCCGCCTTGAGGCCCCCACGCCGATGGTGCGGCACCTGGGTTGCGACACCGGGGGCACGCGCCTATGGTGCCGGCATGTTCGCCCCCCTGGAAACGCCCTCCCACCCCGATGAGGCCGCCGCGGTTGCCGAGGCGCGCGCCGCCCTGGCGCTCAGTCATATGGACTTGGGCCATGCAGATGTGGGCCATGCCGACTTGGGCCATGCCGACTTGGGCCGGGCGCCGCCGGCCTTCACTCCCATCGCGGCCGACGCCTTGCCGAACGCGGTGCGGCCACGCCTGGACCATATCGACGGCATGACCGCCGCCCTGGCCCGGCATGCCGGGTGCCCGGTCAGCGTCAACGTCCAGGCGCGTGTCCGGGACCAGGGCCCCGGCCTGGATCGCCTGCGCCGCCGGGTCATCCTTGCCAAGCAGACGGATGGAAGCCCCCTGGCCTTGGGGCTGCTGGCCGTGGACCTGCTGGCCCTGCCCCCGGCCGTGGCGGCGGAGGCGCTGGCGGAACGGACGCCCTTCGGCACCCTGCTGGCCAATGCCGGCCTGTCCTTCCTCAGCCGGCCGCGGCTGTTCTTCCGTCTGGTGGCGGATGCGCCGCTGGCCCGCCTGCTGGGCGGCCATGAGGGGGAGACGCTCTACGGCCGCCTGGCCCATCTGGCCCTGACCGCCCCCGGCGCCGAGCACCCCGTGGCCCGGGTGGTGGAGATTCTGCGGGAATAGCGCGGCGCCCTGGGTCCAGGGTTGAAACCCGATCGCCACCGCTGAGAATCCTTAAATCCTGCATCGCTCCTGCACAGCGTCCCGCTTATGGTGGGTCCCGCTTATGGTGGAAAAAACACCAAGTGATGGGGTGAGCATGACGACAGACACGGGCGCGCCGGACCAGTCCTCCTGGAATTCCAGAACATTCACCGCACGGCTGGCGGTCGCACTGGTCCAGGCGGCGGGCCTCTATCTGCTGATCGAAGCAGCGTCCCAGCCGCTGGCCTGGCCTGCCACGGTTCCCACCCTGTTTATTCCCCTGCTCATGATCTGGTCGCTGATTCCCCTATTGGCATTGCTGGGGGTGGGGCAGTTATCCCGGCGGCCATTGCTGCTTTGGCTGCTGGCAGCGACGGTTATGGTCGCCGGCCTTGGCTGGTACGCCGGGTGGCGACTGCCGGGGCTTCCCACGGTGACCGACAATCCGCACGCCCCCCCGCCACAGATTTGGAATTATGCCAACCTGTGGCTGCGCATGGCCATCGGCCTGTTCATCGCCCACACCCTGGTCGTGGACGCCATCACGGAAGGGCGCTGGCGCCCCAGCTACGTCCGCCATTTCGACACCGCCTGGAAGCAGGGGGTCCAGGCGGCCCTGACCGGAGTCTTCGTCGCCGTCTTCTGGCTGACGCTGCACCTAGGCGCGGGGTTGTTCGAGCTGCTGAAGATCACCTTCTTCCGGCGCTTGATCGAACATGACTGGTTCGCCCTACCCGCCACCACCCTGGCCATGGCCACCGCCATCCATGTCACCGATGTGCAGCCGGCCCTGATCCGGGGGGCCCGCACCCTGGCGCTGACATTGTTTTCCTGGCTGCTGCCGCTGTTGGTGGTGATCGTGGTTGGTTTCCTGGGCAGCCTCCCCTTTCTGTCACTCGCCCCTTTATGGAATACCCATTTCTCCTGCGGGCTGCTGCTGGCGACGGCGGCGCTGCTGATCTTCCTGATTAATTGCTGCTATCAGGATGGCGCGGCGGAGCGCACGACCATCCTGGCCAAGCGCTGGGCCGGTTCGGTGGGCGCCCTGACCCTGGCGCCGCTGGTGACGCTGGCCGCCTGGGCCCTGGGCCTGCGGGTGGGGCAATACGGGTGGACCCCCCAGCGGGTGGATGCGGCGATCATCACCCTGGGCATCTCCGCGTACACCGCCGGCTATGTCGTCGCCGTGTTGCGCGCCCCCCGCCCAAGCGGTCCCCACTGGCTGCGCCGGCTGGAAACCACCAACCACCTGACCGCCCATTTCGCGCTGGTCTTGTTGCTGGCCCTGCTCACCCCACTCGCCGATCCGGCGCGGTTGATGGTCGTCAGCCAGATGGCCCGTCTGCGATCGGGCGTTGTCGCCCCCACCGATCTTGACGTGACCGCCCTGCGCTTCGACGGCGCCAGGTGGGGACGCGATGCGCTCATGACCCTGCGCCAGGCGACCGACAGCCGATGGAGCGCGGAGCAGACCGACACCCTGCATGCCAACGCCAACACCGCGCTGACCAAGGACAATCGCTATCTGTTGGAAGGCGCCCTGAAACATCCGGTGACAGCCCCAAACCTGGCCAGCCGGATCAAGGTCTATCCCGCCGGCCAAAGCCTGCCTCCGGATTTCCTTCAGGCCTACGGCGCCCTGAAGCAGCGGCAGGGCTATGGAGGCTGCGTCATCGCGGGAAACGGCCCCTGCAACGCCTACCTCATCAGCGTGCAAACGGGCGGCCCCGTCGCGGTGCTGATGGAAGACGGTTACGCTGCCGCGGTGGTGTTCGAGCGGGACGGCCAGAACGCCTGGCACCAAACCGGCACGATCCGGGATTTGACGGGGTGTGATCGCGTGCGGGATGCCTTGCAGCGCGGCGACGCCGCGCCCGTCCCGCCCAACCGTCCGGATCTGCTGGTGGCGGGCGTCCGGCTGCACATTGATCCCGATGATGGCGCCTGCAAGGGCACTGACAAGCCCGTGGAAGCACGGATCATGGAGCCGCCCCCCGATAAATGACGGTGGCGGGGACGCCGGGCCGGAATGCGGCATCGCCTGACTCAGGCTGGCCTTTGCGGCAGCGTCACGGTGGCTGTCGTGCCGATGTTGGCGGGGCCGGGACCGTGGCGCAGCGTGCCCCCCGCCTGGGACAACATGCGGCGGACGATGAACAGCCCCAGCCCGATCCCCGGCCGCCCCTGGGCATTGGACGCGCGGTAAAAGCGCCGGCCCACCGATTCCCGTTCCATTTCCGGAATCCCGATGCCCCGGTCGATGACCTGGAAGCGCACCTCATCCGCGCCCCCGGCCGCGGTGATGGTCACGCCCTCGGTGGCGGGGGAATACTTCAGGGCGTTTTCCACCAGGTTGCGCAGGACGGCGATGATCATGTCACGGTCCGCCCTGAAGACCAGGGGCGGTTGGGAAACCAACGCACGGACACGGTTTTCCGCATCCATGTGCGACAGCCCCCCGAGCACGGTCCGCAGCACCTCCGTCCATTCCAGATCCTGCACCACCGGCGCCGAGCGTGGCTCCCGCTTGTCGGTCACGATCCGATCGACCAGGGCCGCGACGCGGCGCACGCCGTCACGAACGCTGGCCAACCTCTTCTCGCCGGCCTCCGGCAAGGGGGATAACGTGATTTCCAGCATTTCCGTGGCCCGGTCGATGCCGGTCAAGGGCGTGCGGATTTCATGAACCAGGACGTCCAGCAGCTGCTGATGCTCGGCATTGATTTCGCGTTCCGTGGCCAAGGTCGCGGCCAGTTGCTGTTCCAGGTGACGCCGCCGGTCGATTTCAAGCGCCAGTTCCTGGTTGCGCTGCAGGACATCGACCCGCAGGCGCGACCCCAGCATGGCGAGAAAGCAGGCGAACCAGAGGTGGTGGGCCAAGCCGGCCTCGATGACCATCCACGGATAGAACATCGTCGGATCAGGCATCCCCGCCAAACTCCGCCCGATCCGGTAGAGCGCCCAGCCATCCTGAATGGACAGATGAAGGAAGATGTACGGCAGCAGGGTCAGGCGCAGCCAGGACCAATGCCCCGTCTGACGCCACAGCACGGGAACAGCCGCACCATGGGCGATGGTGGTGATGATGGCACCCGCGACGGCGCGCAAAGCGCCGTCCGTCGGGTTGATATACAGGAGAAGCGGCCAGTAAATAGCCGTGGCGATGACACAGAACGGCACCAGCCATTTGCGGGACGGCTGGCCCAGAAAAATGATCGCCCCGTTTATGCAGGTGGATTGCGCGGCATTGATCAGCACCGCCGTGGTGAAGCCGGTCATGCCGGTCAGGAAATCGGTGCCCGGCTTATAAAGCAGGCCGGTGATCGAGGCACCGGCACCGATAATGAACCCTGTCGCAATCATTCGGACGCCGCTCAAATGCCGATAGGCATTCCAGATCAGCGCCGAAATTCCGGCGTTCAGGATCTTCATAAAGAAGAAGACGATCAATACGGTGGGCATGGACGGCAAAGTGACGCTGCGCAGCCGAAGAGGCCGCCAGCATATATCGGACAACCGGCGATACGAAGGGGAAGCCCAGTCTGTCCTTACCCCGTCATGGGAAGCGGCGCGCCATGGCCAGGGTTGCGCGCCGCTTCCCCCCTTTACTGTCCCTTGGCCTTAGCGTCCTGCAACCTGCAGCCGCTCCAGATCGGTGATGAGGCCCGGCCCGACCGGTTCCCACCCCAGCACCCGCCGGGTCTGCTCGCTGGACGCAGGCATGTCCAGCCCGGCGAAGCGCGCCATCCAGCCGAAATGGTCCGCGGCCTCCGCCGCAGGGACGGACCGCACAGGCAACTCCAGCCGCCGGCCGATGGCCTCCACGATGGCGCGTATCGGTACGCCCTCCTCCGCCACCGCGTGGTACTTCGCGTTGGGCTCAGCCCGCTCCACCACCAGCCGGTACAAACGGGCGACGTCCAGCACATAGGCGGACGGCCACCGATTCAAGCCATCACCGACATATACGCATTCCCCTTTCTGCCGGAACATGCCGATTAGAGGGGTAATCAGACCTTGGGTCACCGGGTCATGCACCTGGGGCAGCCGCACCACCGACACGTTGCGCCCTTCGGCCGCCTGGGCGGCGCCAGCCTCCTCCGACGCGGCGCGGGGATGGACCGTCGAGCCGACGATGGGGTTATCCTCCTTCGCGGGCTCACCAGGGACGGTGTTGGCGATGGGTGTGCCGGAGGTGATGACCAGCGGGCGGCTGGAGTCGGCCAGCGCCGAGCCGAGCACCCGGATCACCCGGCGGTCATCCTCGCAATTGGCCACAAAGCGGGAGAAGTCGTGGTTGAACGCCAGGTGGATGACACCGTCGCAGTGGGCGGCCCCGCTGCGAAGGCTTTCCTCATCCTCCAGGGTGCCGTGATGCACCTCCGCCCCGGCCGCCGCCAACGCGGCCGCCTTGTCCTGCGAGCGGCACAGGCCCAGCACCTGATGCCCGGCCGCGATCAATTCCCTGACCACGGCCGAGCCGATGTTGCCGGTGGCGCCAGTGACGAACACGCGCATGATCCGAATCCCTTATCCAGATGTCAGTGTTTTCGCGGAAAGAAGCCGAACGACGGAGGTCGGTGCCCAGTCCCCGGCTTCATAGCGACAAGTCTTGGCGACGGCGTTATGCTGGTAAAGTAGTGACGTTATTCTATTAAAATGGTTACCCGGATGAGCGACGCCGCAACCGCCAGCACCAGCCTGGGCACCTACCTGCGCGACCGGCGCCTGAAACTGGATCCCGCTGCCCTGGGCTTCCCCGCGGGCCGCCGCCGCACACCGGGCCTGCGGCGGGAAGAGGTGGCGCAGCGGGCCAACATCAGCCCCACCTGGTACACTTGGCTGGAACAGGGCCGAGGCGGCGCCCCCTCTGCCGATGTGCTGGACCGCATCGCCCGCGCCCTGATGCTGACGGAGGCGGAGCGTGAGCATCTATTCCTGCTGGGCCTGGGACGCCCGCCAGAGGCGCGCTATCGCCGGAACGACAGCATCACCCCCCGATTGCAGCGCGTGCTGGACGCGCTGAACCCCTGCCCCGCCATCATCCGGACGGCGACCTGGGACGTGCTGGCCTGGAACCGGGCCGCGACCGTGATGCTGACCGACTACGGCGCGCTGCCGCCGGAGCGGCGCAACATCCTGCGCACCCTGTTCCTCGACCCCAGCGCCCGCACCCTGCAGTACGATTGGGAAAGCGTGGCCCGGTTCGTCCTGGGCGCCTTCCGCGTTGACGCGGCCCGCGCGGGCGCCATGGCGGCGGTGGAACCGCTGGTGGAAGAACTGAGCCGGCTCAGCCCCGAATTCGCCGCGATGTGGCGTGACAACGACGTGGTGAGTTCCCCACACGAGGGCGTGAAACAAATCCGGCACCCCACCCTGGGCCCGCTCGCCTTCGAGTTCTCCACATTCGCCGTGGACGGCCGGACCGACCTGAGCATGGTGGTCTACAATCCGGCGACGGAGGAGGACGCCCGGCGGATTCAATCGCTGATGCCGGGAAATGACACGTTGGAAGAGCCCTGACAGGCTCATGCGTTATATGAGAGTTATCCGCTAACCTATTAGACTATGGGTCGGATTGGTTGGTGGGCTCGCCAACTTCAGTCCAAAGTTCGCTGAGAAAGGTTAGAAACGCCTTCACATTGGGACTGCCCCGCCGGCTTTCCGGCCACAGGGCTGTGACTGAAGAGCGCTCCACCGCGAAATCCGTGAGGATAGGCACCAAGTCGCCGCGCGCGACATGAGGAGCCGCTATGTAACTTGCCGAAATACCGATCCCGCCGCCTGCGACCAGCGCCGCCGATACCCCGTCGCTGGCATCGATGGTGATGCCCGCCGCAGGCATGCGTTCCACGAGCCGCCCCCCTATCTGGAACGGCCAGCGCAGCGCCTGTCCGCTGTTCTGGAAGCGGAAGTTCACGCACGTATGGTTGGCAAGATCGTCAGGGTGCTGCGGAGTCCCGTGCCGCCTCAAATAAGAGGGCGCGGCATAGGCGCAGAGCCGGTGGGGCCCCAACCGACGAGACAACAATCGGGAGTCGGCAAGATCGCCGACGCGGATCGCAACGTCGATCCCCTCTTCAATGATATCGACGACGCGGTCGGCGAGCCGAAGATCGACCACCAGCTTGGGATATTGCTCACGAAAGCGCGGAAGCGCCGGACACAGCACATGCACGCCGATGGGAAGCGGTGCCGCGATCTTGATCGTTCCGTTCGGCTCCGCACGGGAAGCGAGCGCCGCCTGCTCGATCTCATCGGCGTGCTGCAGCAATCTCAAGGCGCGTTCGTGGAGATCGCGGCCCTCCGGAGTCAGCGTGAGCGACCGGGTGGTGCGGGTGAAAAGCGATAGACCAAATTGCTGCTCCAGCCGCTGCACACTCTTGCTCACCGCCGATGGCGACACACCGAGCGCCCGAGCCGCCGCTGTATAACTACCGAGCGAGGCCGCGCGTGCGAATGCGATAATGCCCGTAAGGCGCTCCAAGCCGATTTGTGCTGTCATGGAATAAGTAAAGCGAGATTGAGGCCAATTATCAAGTAGGTAGAAAAGACGTAGGTCTTGGCCATCGGCGCCACAGCAGGCGCTTCCCAAGGAGCCAAGCCCATGAACACCAGTTTCCCCTTCTCCCAGCTGACAGGCCGCCAGGTTTTGATTGTCGGGGGCACTTCGGGCATCGGCCTGTCCGCCGCGATCCAAGCCACGGCCGCTGGCGCCGAAGTCACGGTGCTCGGTTTCGATGCCGTCCGGGCCGAACAAGTTGCGCGCGAACACGGCTTCGCAGATTGGCGCGCGGCGGACGTGACACAACCCGACACGATAGAAGCAGCGCTGGCCGACATCGCCCATGTCGATCACCTTGTGCTTCTCGCCGGCAGCTTCATCGTCGGCAAGGTACTTGAGGCGGATCCCGCGCTCCTGCGCCGCGCCTTCGACGAGCGCATTTGGGCTGCAATCCACACACTCAGGGCGTTGGGCGACCGGCTGGCACCCGACGCTTCGATCACCTTCATCTCGGGCGCGCTCGGCGATCGTCCAAGCGGCTTTGGCACGGCAGTCCTGGCCGCCGCATCGACGGCGATGGAAGCGCTGGCCCGCGGCCTCGCGCTCGAGTTGGCGCCGCGGCGGGTCAACACACTTTCGCCCGGCCCGATCGACACTCCCCTTCTCGGAAAGGCACTTGGATCAGGGCGCGATGCCTATGTCACCCATCTGACCGAAACACTGCCACTGCACAGGCTCGGCACTGCCGAGGAGGCGGGTGCTGCTGTCGTCTTCCTGATGACCAATGGCTGGATGAACGGCGCGACGCTCAACATCGACGGCGGCTCTCGCCTCGTCTGAACTCAGCTGACAGTCTCACCCCCCATCCGACAGGGCGGCCTGGCCGCCTGACTGAGGAAACTGCACAAACCTGAAGGAGCGAACCCATGTCACAGACTGAAACGGACACCGACTACAACTCCCTGCTCCGGTCCAACCTGGAACGGGTATTCAATGAACGAGATCCGGAGCGGCGCGCGGCCGCACTGGCAGAGCTTTACGTCGAAGATCCAATCATGTTCGAGCCTGACGGTGTCGTCCGAGGCCGGGACGCGATCGGCGCAGTGGCGGGCAAGCTGCTCGACCAGTTTGGCCCGACATTCTCCTTTTCACCGGATGGCGCCGCCGTCGGCCATCACGGCCTCGCCGTTCTGCGCTGGCATGCGGGTCCACACGGTGGGCCGGTGATGGTCACTGGGGCAGACGCCGCTGAATTCGAGAGCGGCAGGATTGTCAGGCTCTGGGTGCTTCTCGACACGCCGCCGTCCCCATGATCCGCCGGCAGCGACCTCCGCCTCGGAGTTCTTAGCGGCCCGGCGCGTCCCAGCGAAAGGTCACGTAACGAGCGGAACCACGCCAAAGCAGGAACCGGCTTTATAGTCCGTTGCGCGCCTGCTGCGGCCTATCTCGGCATAGATGGCAATCTGAGTGTGGCGGATGGGGTGGGATTCGAACCCACGGTGAGTTGCCCCACGGCGGTTTTCAAGACCGCTGCCTTAAACCACTCGGCCACCCATCCATCTTATACGTCAGGGGTTTACCGGACATCTCTCAACCAAGGCAAGAGGCTTGGCCACCCGATTTCCACCGACGTCCCGGCACTTCGGGGCCGGGCGGACCCATCGTCTAGCATTCCCGCCCCGCCCGCGTCCATACGGTTGCGCGGGCGCCGCTCACGATTTCGGCGCGAGGGTCGGGACGAATGGAAGCGGCGGGCATCCATCCCGGCAATTCCCCCTCGCGCCCCTTGCCCAAGGCCAGGTAAAAGCGATGCCAGGCAGTTGCCATGACCTCGTGGTGCAACAGGGAGCAAGACATGTCGGATATCAGCCGCCGCGCCTTATTGGCGGGTGCCTCGGCCGTGGCCACCAGCCTGGCCCTGCCCTTGACCGTGCGGGCCGCCGAGGGCGCCGCCGCGCCGGGCGACGCGGCGGCGGAAACGCTGCTGGCCGGTATCGCCGAGCGGCTGTTGGTAGAGTATCCGGAAAACGCCACGGCCCTGGGCATCGACAAGGACGCCCGCGCCGCCCTGCACGGCCGCCTCACCGACCGTTCCGCCGCCGCCGACCGGGCGCGCGCCGCCTGGGCGGCGGAAACGTTGAAGACCTTGCAGGCGGTGGATCGCACCCGGCTGTCGCCCGCCCAGGCCCTGAACGTGGACGTGACTGAAGAATCGTTCCGCACGGCGGTGGAGGGCTGGCGCTTCCCCTTCGGCGACGTGGGCACGCTGTCCGGGCAGAACAGCTTCCGCAACATGCCCTATTCCGTGACGCAGCTGGGCGGCGCCTATGTCGACGAGCCCACCTTCCTGGACACCCAGCACACGGTGGAGACCGCGGCCGATGCCGACGCCTATCTGGCGCGGGTGGAGGCCTACGCCGGCCAGTTGACGGCGGAGGCGGAGCGCCTGGACCACGAGCGCGGCCTGGGCATGGTGGCGCCCGACTTCGTGCTGGACATCATGCTGGGCCAGATGGTGCCCGCCCGCGCCGAGCCCATCGCCCAATGGGGCCTGGTCGAGTCCCTGCGCCAGCGCGCCGCCAAGGCCAAGCTGCCGGCCCGCTACGCCCAGGAGGTGGAGACGCTGTGCACCGCCAAGGTGGCGCCGGCGCTGGACCGGCAGATCGCGGCGCTGAAGGCCCAGCGCGCCGTGGCGGTGGCGGAGCCCGGCATCTGGAAACGGCCGCAGGGCGAGGACTTCTACACCTGGGCGCTGAAGGCCGGCACCACCACCACCCGCACGGCGGAGGAGATGCACGCCCAGGGGCGGGAGCAGATCGCCCAGATCCAGGCCGAGATGGACACCCTGCTGAAGGCCCAGGGCCTGACCCAGGGCACGGTGGGCGAGCGCATGACGGTGCTGAGCAAGCGGCCAGACCTGCTGTTCGCCAACGACGATGCCGGCCGCGCCAAGCTGCTGGAATACCTGAACGGCCGCATCGCCGACATCCGCACCCGCCTGCCCCGCGCCTTCGCTACCCTGGTGAAGGGCCACCTCGTCATCCGCCGCGTGCCACCGGCCATCCAGGACGGCGCCCCCAACGGCTATGCCTCGGCCGGCAGCATCGACGGCAGCGTGCCCGGCTACTACTACATCAACCTTAAGGACACGAGCATCTGGCCGCGCTATTCGCTGCCCACGCTGTGCTATCATGAGGGCATCCCCGGCCACATCTGGCAGGGCGAGTACGCCAACAAGCTGCCGCTGATCCGCACCCACCTGGCCTTCAACGCCTATTCCGAGGGCTGGGCGCTGTATTCCGAGCAGCTGGGCAACGAGCTGGGCGCCTATGACGACGACCCGCTGGGCAGGCTGGGATACCTGCAATCCATCGGCTTCCGCGCCTGCCGCCTGGTGGTGGACACCGGCATCCACGCCAAGCGCTGGAGCTTCCAACAGGCGCTGGACTGGTTCCATGCCAACACCGGCATGCCGGTGGCCCAATTGCGTAGTGAGTTGAACCGCTATTGCGCCATGCCGGCCCAGGCCTGCGGCTACAAGATGGGACACAACCAGATCAACATGCTGCGCCGGAAGGCCGAGGCCGCCCTGGGCGCCCGCTTCGATCTGAAACGTTTCGACGACGCCCTGGTACTGTCGGGCAACGTGCCCCTGACCCTGCTGGAACGGATCATCGACCAGCACATCGCGGCGATGAAGGGGTAAGGCTGACGGGCGGCGGCTGGGGAAACCTGGCCGCCGCCCCCGCTAGGCACCCCATTGGCTCAAGTCACTCGCATATGAACAAAGAACGAGCTGTGGGTGATCGAAAAAGCGATCCGAATAAGAGCTTCCTAGTCAGATTTATTGACATCACGCACAAGATACAGCTCCATGCAAACCTGAAAATAATATCCAAGTATGGCCATGCGCGATCTGGCCGCCGTCTCATAGTCCCCCGCTATTTCGACGTCATCCATCTCCATGACATGAGAGAGCATATCGTTCATGCTCATTTCCCTTGGATTGCACGTCCCTAGCGCACCTAACGCCCTCAACAGATCCTGATTGGCCCGACGATAGTCTTGGCGCGCGAACGACATCCTGGCCCAACTCCAGTTTTCCATAACTCGCTTAAACTGGGCCGGATTTATCGTGGGAATGGTCGGGTCGTCTCCCCGATGCGCATCCCCGTCAGCGCTGCAGATTGGCCCACCGCCAGCAGCCGACGCGCCCCCCATCGGCTGACAGATAAGGGTTAGGGCCATGACGGCGGACCACATGGCTGCCTTAATGGACTTCCGGATAGATGCGACGCAGGATGCCATGATCACCCTCATAATAAGCAAGTCCATAGTTTCTGGCAGCCTCAACGTTCGCTATCCTATTGGCTACATCATTAGAATACCCAAGGTCATTCACTAGATACTTGACTCTTTCATCCTGATATTTGATCACATTTTCATAACTATCAGATCGGCGCGTTTGTTTTGTTTTTAGGAACATGAACTGTTTGTCGCCACTTTGTACAAGAGAGAAATTGATCGGATTGTCGAGAAGAACCGTACCCCTCCGCTGAGGGCCGCCTTCCATCTGTGATACCGCTCGCTGAAGATGGCAGGAGATCTGGCCTGTGAGGGTGTGAAGTGTCCACGAGCGGGATAATGGACACGATGGGCGGCAAGCGCCGGCGTCGGACGTGGAGTGAAGCGCTGAAGCGTGAGATCGTGGCGGCGTCGTTCGAGCCGGGCGCGTCGGCTTCGGTGGTCGCGCGGCGTTACGACGTGAACACCAACCAGCTGTTCATCTGGCGGCGGCAGTATGGCGATGGTCTGCTGGCCCCTACGTGTGAGGCCGGCCCCGCGTTGCTGCCGGTGACGATCACGGACGTGCGAAGCGCGGAGAAGAGGTCGGCACCGGCGGATGCTGGGCGGATCGAGATCGAGTTGCCGAACGGCTACCGCCTTCGGGTTGAGGCCACGGTTGATGGCAAGGCGCTCCGCCGTGTGCTTGATGTTCTGGAGCGGCGATGATCCCGGTGCCGTCGGGGGTGCGGGTCTGGCTGGCGGTGGGCCGGACGGACATGCGGCGGGGGATGACCGGCCTGGCCCTGCAGGTGCAGGAGGCGCTGGGCCGCGATCCGCACGCGGGTGACTTTTACGTCTTCCGGGGCGGCCGGGGCGACCTGATCAAGATCCTGTGGCATGACGGCCTGGGCATGTCGCTTTACGCCAAGCGGCTGGAGAAGGGGCGCTTCCTGTGGCCGTCACCGGCCGACGGCGTGGTGGGGATATCGGCGGCGCAGCTGGCCTATCTGCTCGACGGCATCGATTGGCGCAACCCCCGGCACACCTGGCGGCCGAGCAGTGCCGGATAGGGTCGACCAGCGCCACTTTCCAGGAGCGGCGGGGGCGGATTCATGATTCACTCAGCGTCATGGATACCGATCATGCCCCCATGCCGGACGACATCGATGCGCTGAAAGCAGCACTGGTGATGGCGCGCGCGCAGGCGCTGGAAGCGGCGGCGGAGCTGGCGGTGGCACGGGCGCGGGCGTCGGAAGACCTGGCCCTGATCGCGCACCAGAAGCTGCGGATCGCCCAGCTGGAGCGCCAGGTTTATGGCCAGCGCTCGGAACGGTCGGCGCGGCTGGTCGATCAGTTGGCCCTGCGGTTCGAGGAACTGGAGGCCAGCGCCACCGAGGACGAGCTGGCGGCGGAGACCGCCGTCGCCAAGACCACGACCGTGGCGGGCTTCACCCGCAAGCATGCCGAGCGCGCCACATTCCCCGACCATCTGCCGCGTGAGCGGGTGGTGATCGATCCGCCGACGGCCTGTGGCTGTTGCGGCAGCACGCGGCTGCGCAAGCTGGGCGAGGACGTGACCCGGACGCTGGAAGTGATCCCGCGCCAGTGGAAGGTGGTCGAGACGGTGCGGGAGAAGTTCAGCTGCCGGGACTGCGAGAAGGTGAGCCAGGCCCCCGCCCCCTTCCATGCCATTCCCCGGGGATGGGCGGGCCCCAGCCTGCTGGCGATGATCCTGTTTGAGAAATTCGGCCAGCACCAGCCGCTGAACCGGCAGGCCGAGCGCTATGCGCTGGAAGGCGTGCCGGTCAGCCTGTCGACCATGGCCGACGCCGTGGGGGCGAGCTGTGCCGCGCTGGAGCCGCTGCTGCGGCGGGTCGAGGCCCATGTGATGGCGGCGGAGCGCCTGCATGGCGATGATACGACCGTGCCGGTCCTGGCCAAGGGCAAGACCGACACCGGGCGCTGCTGGGTCTATGTCCGTGACGACCGGCCGTTCGGCGGGACGGCGCCGCCGGCGGCGCTGTTCCGCTACTCGCGCGACCGCAAGGGCGAGCATCCGCAGGGCCACCTGGCCGGATATGCCGGGCTGTTCCAGGCCGACGCCTTTGACGGCTATCGCGCGCTTTACGCGGCCGACCGAAGTCCCGGCCCCATCCGGGAGGCGGGATGCTGGGTGCATGCCCGGCGGCCGTTCTTCGCCATGGCCGATCTTGAGGAGAACGCCCGGCGCCAGGCGGCGGGCAAGAAGACGATCGCGCTCTCGCCCATCGCCATCGAGGTGGTGCGCCGCATCGATGCCCTGTTCGACATCGAGCGGCCGATCAATGGCAAGAGCGCGGACGAACGCCGGGCGGTCCGCCAAGAAGTGAGCAAGCCGCTGGTCGAGGACCTGCGGGCCTACCTGCACGAGCAGCGCGCCAAGCTGTCCCGTGGCCACGACCTCGCCAAGGCCATCGACTATATCCTGAAGCGATGGTCTGCCTTCACCCTGTTCCTGGACGACGGCCGCGTCTGCCTGTCGAACAATGCCGCCGAACGCGCCTTGCGCGGCATTGCGCTCGGACGGAAGTCATGGATGTTCTGTGGCTCCGACCGCGGCGGCCAGCGTGCCGCCGCCCTGTACAGCCTTATCGTCACCGCCAAGATGAACGGCGTCGACCCGCAGGCCTGGCTGGCCGACGTCCTAGCCCGGATTGCCGCGCACCCGGCCCACCGGCTCGACGAATTGCTGCCCTGGCGCTGGACACTCAAGGCGGCGGCGACACCCGCCGTGGCGGCCTGACCGGGAATTACGGCCCGGGCGACGAGGCCGTCAGCACCCTGCGGCCTACGCCGCATGCTTACGAAGAACCTGGGTATCACCGCCACTGAATGACACCCCCACCCTGCCATCGTCATACGGATGGGTATGGGTTGTTCCGAGGAGGCTGTAATGTGTCGGGTCCTTGACCTGAAGGTCCGGCCTGAAATCCCGACAAGTGACACCCTTCCCGTCCTTGTTCTGAAATTCCAGCGTTCCATCTTGCCGGGCCACTACAGTGGCACCGTGCTCCCTGACCTTTTCACCTGTTTCTAAACACCGTGGCGCATTTGGCTGTGACAGAGGCGCCAAGCTTTCCTGCCAAAGCGAATTGTTCACCTGCTCAATGTCATCGGCGAATCTGAACACCCGCGGGGCGTGATACGGGTTCGCTGGAATGGCGAAATCGGATGCGGTCGAAACAGGAGGAAGCGCTTGTGCTTTGGGAATATCCGCGTCCCGCTTTTTCGGCTTGGCTGTCGCTTCCCGCCCGCCCGAAGTGGCTGGCTTCGCCTCGACCGCCTCCCCCGCCTCATCCTCTCCGCCACCACCATCCGTCCAACGCCCCCGCTCGTCACGCGGCTGGTCTGGACTGTACTTCGCCAGATTGTCGTTGGCGCGGGTCAGGCGGACGGCGGCGTCCCAATCCAATTCCGGCAGACGCAGGTGGACGGCGCGGATCATGGCCTGGGCCAGGTCGCCCCGGTTCAGGGCGTCGGCGATCTTGGCAAGGCCGGGCAACACGGCGGCACCCGGCTCAGCCCCCGCATAGGCACGCCCCAGCTGCACCGCCACCTCCGCCGCCGGCCGGGCGCGGAAACCACCGGCGCCCTTGGCCAGCAGGGGCACGCCGGCCAGGGCCAGCCCCTCGCCCGTACAGCTTACACCCAGGCCACCCGGCCCGTTGCTCAAACGATATCGACGTTGCCAACCATCCATGTCCGACACTCCCTGTTGCTGGAGGAGCATCGTATGTTCTTATTTTGTTCCAGTCAACCATACCGAGAAAGAACCAGCCGCGCTATTGGCTGGCCGCCCCCTCCCGTATCCATCACTTCCCCGCCGCGAACAGGTTCAGGCCCAGCGTCTCAGCGATAAACTGCGCCGCCAACTGGCCGCGCACGCTATTGCCGGCGGCGTCCAGGCGAGAGGAGTAGACGCCGATGGCCAGCTTGCCCGGCGCCACCGCCAGGATGCCGCCACCCACGCCGCTCTTGCCCGGCAGGCCCACCTTGAACAGCCATTCGCCGGTGGTGTTGTACAGGCCGGCGGTGGCCATGACGGCCAGCACACGGGCGCTGGTGGCGGGATCGACCACCGCCTTGCGGCTCACCGGGTTGGTGCCGCCGTTGGCCAGCGTCGCCCCCATGGTGGCCAGGTCCACCGCGCTGACATTGTAGGAGCATTCGCGGGTGTAGAGGTCCACCGTCATCGCCGGGTCGGCGTAGAGATGGTCATAGCTTTGCAGCAGCAGGGCGATGGCCTGGTTGTGCTGGTTGCTGGCCATTTCCGACTGATAGACGTCCTGGTTCAGGGCCAGCGTCCGGCCGGCGAAGCCGGAGGCGGTGTCCAACACCGTCTTCCAGCGCGCGGCCAGGTCGGCACCCGGCACCAGGCTGGCGGCGGCGATGGCGCCGGCGTTGACCAGCGGGTTGCCGGCCGGCGGGCTGCCCGTCAGCTTGTCGTTGTTCAGTTCGATGGCCAGGACGGAGTTGAAGGGCTGGCCCGTGGCGTTCACGCCGATCTTGGTCATCACCGCCTCCGGCCCCTGATCCTTCAGCACCCGGGCCAGGGTGAAGACCTTGGCGATCGACTCGACCGGGAATTCCTGCCCCGCGTCGCCGGCCTTGAACACCCGGCCGCCCGCCGTCACCACGGCGATGCCGTAGAGCTTGGGGTCCGCCTTGGCGAGGTAGGGGATGTAGCTGGCGTTCTCCCCATCCATGACGCCCTTGAACTTGGCATAGGCCTGGTCCACCGCCTGCTGGATGGCGGCGTCGGGCGGCAAGACCTCGCGCGCGCGGGCCGTCCCCGCCGCCATCAGGACCAGAGACAGTATGGCGGCGGCACCCCAGGCGCGCGCCCGCCGGGTCAAACCGGATGTCATCGACGTATGATCCCCCTTGCATTCAGACCGGCCGGCAATCGGCGCCGGCATTTACCATCACTGTAGCGACGTGGGCGGCGCGGTCATACGCCCTATCTCTTGCCTGCAGTGACCATCCGCCCCTTTCCCCGCGCCGCGCCGGGAGATAGAACGGGGATGGCATCATGCGGGCTTGACGTCGATGTTGCGGGCGCCTGGTGTTTCGGGAGGAGTGTTGGGTTGATCGTCGGTATCGATTTGGGCACCACCAATTCCGCGGTGGCCGTCTTTCGGGATGGCAAGGCGGACCTGATCCCCAACAGCCTGGGCCACCGGCTGACCCCATCCGCCGTCAGCCTGGATGAGCAGGGCACGGTGCTGGTGGGCCTGCCGGCGCGCGAACGCCAGGCCACCCACCCCACCCTGACCGCCACCGCCTTCAAGCGCCTGATGGGGTCGCAGCGCGTCACCCGCTTAGGAAAACGCGACTTCCTGCCGGAGGAACTGTCGGCCCTGGTGCTGAAGTCCCTGAAGGCCGACGCGGAGGCCTATCTGGGCGAGCCGGTGACCGAGGCCGTCATCACCGTGCCCGCCTATTTCAACGACAAGCAGCGCAAGGCCACCCGCCGCGCGGGCGAGCTGGCGGGCCTGAAGGTGGATCGGCTGCTGAACGAGCCCACGGCGGCGGCCCTGGCCTACGGCATCCACCAGCTGGAGGCGGAGACGCGCTTCCTGGTGTTCGACCTGGGCGGCGGCACCTTCGACGTCTCCATCCTGGAAATCTTCGAGGGCGTGATCGAGGTGCGCGCCACCGCCGGTGACAATCGCCTGGGCGGCGAGGACTTCAATGAGCTGATCGTGGACGACCTGCGCCAGCGCTTCGGTGCCGACTGGGGCCGCGACGCGCGCGAGAGCGACGCCCTGTACCAGCGCCTGCGCGCCGCCGCCGAGCGGGCCCGCCGCACCTTGAGCGAGCAGTCGGCCGCCCCGGTGCGCGCCGTCTGGAAAGACAAGACCTACGAGTACGAGCTGACGGCGGAGGCGTTCGAGGCCCGGGCCGAGGGCCTGCTGAACCGCCTGCGCGAGCCGGTGCTGCGCGCGCTGCGCGATGGCCAGCTGGAGGCGCGGTCGCTGCGTGAGATCGTGCTGGTGGGCGGGGCCACGCGCATGCCGGCGGTCCGCCGCGCCGTCACCCGCATGTTCGGCCGATTCCCTGCCCATTCCGTCCATCCGGATGAGGCCGTGGCCCTGGGCGCCGCCGTCCAGGCCGGGCTTAAAAGCCGTGACGCCGCCCTGAACGAGGTGGTCATCACCGACGTCTGCCCCTATTCCCTGGGCGTGGACGTGGCGGAGCGCAACCCCGACGGCAGCCTGCGCACCGGCATCTTCTCCCCCATCCTGGAGCGCAACACCGTCATCCCCGCCAGCCGGGTGAGCAGCTTCCATACCCTGCAGGCCAACCAGAAGGCGGTGACCTTCACCATCTACCAGGGGGAATCGCGCGACGTTCAGGACAACGTCGCCTTAGGCGAGGTCAGCATCCCCGTCCCGCCCCGGCCGGCCGGTGGCGTCACGGTCGACTGCCGCTTCACCTATGACATCAACGGCCTGCTGGAAGTGGATGTCCATGTTCCGGAAACCGGGGAGCAGCGCACCCTGGTCATCACCGACGGGGACGCCCAGCCGGACGACCTGGACGCCCGGCGCCAAGCGCTGGCCGCACTGAAGGTCCACCCGCGCGACACCGAGGCCAACCGCGCCGTGCTGGCCCGCGCCGCTCGCTGCTATGAGGACTTCCTGGGCGACAAGCGCGCCTATGTCGCCCACCTGATGGCGCAGTTCGAGGGCATCCTGGAGGGGCAGGAGCCGCGCGCCATCGAGACGGCCCGCCTGGCCTTGAGCGAGGCGCTGGACCAGTTGGAAGGCGAGACGTTCCTGTGAGCCCCTGGGATATTCTGGCGCTGGAGCCCACGGGCGACCAACTGGCCATCCGTCGCGCCTATGCCCGGCGCCTGAAGGTCACCAACCCGGAGGATGACCCGGACGGCTTCCAGGCCCTGCGCCAGGCCTATGAGGAAGCCTTGCTGCACGCCCGCCGACAGGCACCGGCCGATGAAGTGACGGCGCAAGAGACCGCCGAGCCGCAGGCGGCGGAAAATAACACCGAGCCGGAGGCGGCGGACAAGGCGGCCGAACCGGAGGCGAAGCGACAGGCCGAACCGCCGCCCCAAACCGAGGTGGAAACGGACCTGGACGCGGCCATCGCTCGCCATGTCGCCCTGTGCAACCACCTGGCCGGCCTGTTGTCCGCCCCGGCACCAGCGGACTCCGGCGCGCTGAAGGAAGCCCTGGCGACGGTGCTGGCCTCCCCCGCGCTGGCCCATATCGACGTGCAGAACCGGACGGAGGATTGGCTGGCCCGCCTGCTGCTGTCCACCGTCCCTCGGTCGGACGCGCTGGTCATCCCGGCCATCACCCATTTCCGCTGGGACGAGGCCAAGGCCGGACTGCAGACGCCCCTGCTGGCCGCCGTCGGCAAGCGCGGGCACGACCTGGCCTTCCTGGAGAAGCTGCGGAGCCGGACCCACGCCTACGCCACGGCCTATCGTCTGCTGCAGGCCCCCCCGGCGCGTTTCAGCCCACGGCTGCGCCTGACAGTGCCGGACCTGACGAAGGACGTACGCAGCCTGATCACCCTGATCCGCCATGACTATCCCAGCCTGCAAGCCAATTTTGACGCGGACGTGCTGACGGCGTGGGAGCGCTATCTGGCGGAGGAACCGGTGGGCGCCCCCCTGGCCTGGCTGCTGGTGACCGCGCCCTTGTTCCTGGTGGTTTATGCCGGCCTGCAGGTCGGCCTGCCAACGGCGACCTTGGCGCAGTGGCCCACCGGTTTCCTGCTGGCGGGCCCCCTTTTGGCCGCTTGCGGCCTCGCCTACCGGCTGGGCGTGCAGATGCCGGCGCGCTGGCTGCGACAGCGCTGGGCCCGGGATGCCGGGCCAGCCGTGCGGCTGGGGTGGGCGCCGTTCAGCCTGGCGCTGATTCCCCTGTCGCTGGCGCTGCCGCCCTCCATCGGCATCCCGGTGACGGCGGCGGCGGCCACGTTGGCCCTGTGGTGGGCGGGACTGTTCCAGCGGACCTACGCCAACGACACCAACAGCCAGGCTGTGCGCGTCCTGCTGGCCAACAGCATTCCGCTGGTGTTCTGGCTGTTCTGGATCGGCCCGCTGATGCCGCCGGCCCCCATGCCGGCCTTCACCGTGGCCGTGACGGGGGCGCTGCTGGCCACCAGCATCGGCGGCGGCCTGTTGAGCCGCTGGTGGTATGCCGAGATCGGCCCGGCGCATCGCCGCCGGGCGCTCAGGGGCTTGCAGGTCGCGGTGTTCGCTGCCCTCGGTCTTTTGTCCATCGCGGACAGCACGGCCGAGCTTCTGCCCTGGGCCGTGGCGGCGATTACCCTGGTGCAGATCCTTGAACGCGTGCCCTCGCTCGCCCTGCCGGCAAAGTTGGCCAAGATGCGCTATTACGTCCTTTGGGGAATGGGTGTGATGTTGCGCATCGCCCATACCGGAACCATGACGGTGGACACGCGCGATGTGCTGCAGATCGGCGGCCTGATGCTGCTGGCCAGCGTGCTGATGATGACCATTCATCAGTTGAGGCAGATCAGGACCGCCTGATCGGCCCTTTATTTATACGTGAGGGCGACCGACGCCGTCGCGTCCTACGGCGGCACGGGTCAACCTCTCGTGCCGCTGGGATCACTCCGCCAACGACGCGCCCAACCGATCCAGCAGGAAGCCGGTGCCGTGCTCGCGCGACCCGTTGTCCTCATAACCGTCGAGGAAGGCCCCCTGCTCGGTCACCTTCAGCGTGGTGCGGCCATGCCCCGCCGGCTTCAGCTCCATGGTCGCCAGGGAGATGGAAATCTTGCGCTCATCAATGTGCATCTCATAGCTGTAGACGATGCGCTCGTTGGGCACGATGTCCAGGTAGTGGGCGTCGAAGGTGGTGGTGGTGTTGCCGTGGGAGCCCCCCTGCCAGCGCCCGCGCGCCCGTTCCCTGCCGCCCATGCGGAAATCCAGGCTGCGTTCCAGCGGCACCCAATCGCCACCGCCGGCAAACCATTTGGACTTCGCTTCCAGGTCCGACAGGGCGCGCCAAACCCGGTCCGCCGGAGCGTCATAGGTCCGCTCCAGGCTGAAAATGGCGTGGACGACGGACCGCGCCGCCGGCGCCTGCACGGCACCGGGCTCCATGCGCGCCACCTCGGCCCCCAGCTTGTCCAGCGTCTGCGACCAGCCCTCCGGCGCGCCGCCGATGGCCGCCAGCATTGTCGGGTCATAGACGGTGTAGGTCTGCACGATGTCCAGCCGTGTGCCGCCCACGGCGTCGGCGAAGGTCACTTCCGTCCAGGCGGTGAACAGCACCGTGCCGTCGCCGCCGTCCACGCGCAGGTCCAGCACCAGGCGGTCCACGGGGGTGACCTCGGCGAAGCTGCCGCGCGTCCAATGTCGCGTGCCGTCCGGCGCCTGCATGCACACCTCGAAAGCGCCGCCCACGCGCATGTCCACCGTGGCCTCGGGCACGGTGAAATGCTCCGGCGCGAACCAATGGCGCACATGCTCCGCCTTGCTCCACGCCCTGAACACCGTCTCGCGCAGGGCCGGGATGGTGCGGGAAATGCGTACGGGGTCGGGGCGCAAGGCCCCGGCCGGTCCACCCTGGGTCATGATTCCTCTCCATCGTCGTTTTTCAGTGTTTCGAGATAGTCGCCCAGCCGATCCAGGCGGCTGGCCCATTCCAGGCGGCGCTGGTTGATCCATTGCTCCGCCAGGCTCAACTGCGCGGCGTCGATGCGGCAGGTCCGCACCCGCCCCACCTTCTCCGACCGCACCAGGCCGGAACTCTCCAACACGGCCAAATGCTGCATCACCGCCGGCAGGGACATGTCCAGCGGCCGCGCCAACTCACTGACCGACGCCGGCCCGCGCACCAACCGCTCCACCAAGGCGCGGCGGGTCGGGTCGGCGAGCGCCTGGAAGGTCAGGTCGAGGGGGGATGGTTGGTTAAGCATATGCTTTAGTATCGCGGCACGGATACTAAAGCAACACGTTTAGTGTTTGGTTGCTTAAACGGCATGAAATTTAAAGACAGATGCGCGTTATGCGGGTATGTTCACGGGACGTTCAATGAACAATTCCCATCTCTCGAGAGGATACCCGTGCCCGTCGCCGCCTTGCGCATCTTGAGAGTTCTGGCCCTGCTTCTGGCCTTGATGGCATCCCTGCCAGCGTGGGCAGACGACGAACCTGATTTTGGGGTGTCATGGGCGGGCATCGCTGATAGCCAACTCTGGCTACTATCGAACAGGACACACCTTTTCCATGTCACCGAAAATGGAAACGAGCTGGTACCGGAAGAGATCCCATCGGGAGTGATCGTCGATATGTGCGTGCAGGGCGGCCAACTCGTGGCGGTAACCGCTGCGGAGTGGCAGGCCCATCCTTGGACCGTTTACCGCCGGGTGGCGGGGGCCTGGCAGGTAGAGGGAACCGTTATCGCCGGCGACGACCACCTACAAGCCATGGATTGCCAAACAGACAGCCTAAAACTGCTGACCACCCATAGATTGATCGAGATCCGCTCCGGTCGACAAAACGATCTGAAGCTGAAGGGCGACCTGTTGGAGAATTATAATTTCAACAGCCATGTCGATGCGGTCTACGGCACTACCGATCGTCTCTGGGTGGGCTACAACGGCGGAGAATGGGGAGGAGGCCTGTGGCGTATCGACCGAACCACCGGTGCTGTTACCAAGATCAAACGGAAACCGTCTTTCATGGGGCCTGGCGTCGGGCCATTCCTATCACCGGTCAATGCTGTGGCTCCCCTGCCCTGGCGACGCCTTGGGAAAGACGGTCGTGAACAGAGCGGATGCCTGGCCGTTACCATTGGCAAAACCTACCCGGAACCCTCCGGGGAGATCGGCGTAGTGTGCGGCGACGTCCTCACCACCCTAAGCAAATCCCCCATGGACCGTGCGCCCGATGGGCGATACGAATCCCAAACTCATGAGGGACCCTACACCGTTCCTATGTATGGGCTGATTGCGGATGGCGATGCCTTGCTGGCATCCGGCATGGATGGTCTCTACCGCATCAACGCCGATGGCAAAGCCGCCAAAATCCCCACACCCACCTTCAAGCGGGTCGGCGACATCGAGATCAGCTTCGCCCTGCCTCACGTGGTGGTGATCCGCAACCCCGCCCCCTCTCCCACCAACTTCTGGGAGCCGATACTGGTCCAGCGGTAAGGAACAAGCGTCCCACCATGGAAAGCCTTTTCCCGCTTTCGAAACGCTCGCCAGCAATGGCCCTCCTGTGCGGCAAGCTGGTGACGCTGCTGTTGCTCGCGCTTATGGCGTTTTCGCTACTCAGGCCCGGCGTCACCCGGCCTGACGGCCGGGACTTGCGGGTGGACCAGGACATCATCCTGGCCCGCGCGGTCGCCACGGACGGGCAACTCTGGCTTCTATCGGACTTGGGTCGGCTATCCCGCATCGCCATCGGTGGATCGACGCGCATTCCCGAGTCCTTGCCGGAACCAGCGGCCGGCTTATGTGTGCTGAACAGCCGCCCTTTGGTTCTGACCGGCGGTCCTTACGGCGCCGGGCCCTGGACAGTGCGCCATCGCTCGCCCGACGGCTGGACGGTGCTGGCGACGGTACCGGCGGAAGGGGACCGGGCCATGGCGCTGGACTGCACCGGCGGCATCCTCACCGTCCTGACCGATCGCCGGATCATTCAGCTGGACGGGGCGACCGTCGACGCCGTGCCACTGTCCGAACCGCTGGAGATGGTGGGCGCCGTCGCCGCCACCTACGGCACATCTGATTATCTGTTTGTCGGCTTGAATGCCGGCGAATGGGGCGGCGGGCTGCGCCGCATCGACCGGCGGACGGGGCGGATGAAAGAGATCAATCCGGAGTTCGGCCGCGCAGGCAGCTTGCCGGTCAACGCCGTCCTGCCCCTACCCTGGCGATCCGACTGCCTGGCCTTGGCCGCAGGCCTGATCCATTTTTCCGCCGACGGCGGGGTGGCGCAACTCTGCGGCGACGTGGTGGACACCCTCTATCGCCAGCCTTACGTCTTCCCCAACACGCATGGGCTGGTGTGGCAACGGCGGAACCGTGCACCCAATTACAACTTGGCCGCCTTCTATGGCCTGGCGAGCGACGGCGACAGCCTATGGGTCTCCAGCATCAGCGGCTTGTATCGCCTGTCGTCCCAGGGTCAGGCGCAGCATGTTTCCCTGCCGGCTTTCCGCAAGATCGGCGGCCTGTGGATCAGCTTCGATCATCCGCATCTGGTGCTGATCATGGCTGATCAGCGTAAAGCCATCGGAAGTTATGGGCCGCTGCTCATATCCTACTGACAGCTGAACCCATGGCGACCAAGAAAGGGTCGTGAAAAAGGGCCGGCGGCATGTGCCACCGGCCCCTCTCGTATCCAGCTAACCCCGAAGGGTGGGCTTACTTGCCTTCGGGCGCCAGGCCGCGGTTCTGCAGCATGGGTGCGATGTCCGGGTCCTTGCCGTAGAAGGCGCGGAACATGGGGCCGTAATCCTCGGTATGGCCCTTGGACAGGATCATCTGGCGGAAGCGCTCACCGTTCTCCCGCGTCAGGCCGCCATGGTCCTTGAACCAGGCGTAGCTGTCGTCGTCCAGCATCTCCGTCCACAGATAGGCGTAGTAGCCGGCGGCGTAGCCGTTGCCCCAGATGTGCAGGAAGTAGCTGGAGCGGTAGCGCGGGGGCACGTCGTCCACGTCCAGGCCGGTCTTGGCCAGGGCCTCCTTCTCGAAGGTGTCCACGTCCTGCTTGGGCGCGTCGGCCGGCAGGCTGTGCCATTCCAGGTCCAGCATGGCGGCGGCGACGACCTCACCCAGGGCATAGCCCTGGTTGAAGGTGGCGGCCTTCTTGATCTTCTCCACCAGGTCGGCCGGCATGGCCTGGCCCGTCTGGTAGTTCTTGGCATAGTGGGCCAGGACCTTGGGGTCCAGGGCCCAATGCTCGTTGAACTGCGACGGGAACTCGACGAAGTCGCGCGCCACGTTGGTGCCCGACAGCGTCTCATAGGTCTGGTTGGCGAACAGGCCGTGCAGGGCATGGCCGAATTCGTGGAACATGGTGGTGACGTCGCTGAAGCTGATCAGCGCCGGCTGGCCCGGGGCGGGCTTGGTGAAATTGCAGACGTTGTAGACCACGGGCTTGGTGCCCAGCAGCTTGGACTGCTGGACGAAGTTGGACATCCAGGCCCCGCCCGACTTGTTGTCGCGCTTGAAGTAGTCGAAGTACATCAGCCCCAGGCTGGAGCCGTCCTTGTCGATCACCTCATAGACCAGCACGTCGGGCTGGTAGACCGGGATGTCGGTGCGGCGCTTGAAGGTCAGGCCGTACAGCTGGTTGGCGGCGTAGAACACGCCTTCCTCCAGCACGGTGTGCACCTCGAAATAGGGCTTCAGCGCGCCCTCATCCAGGTCGTACTTGGCCTTGCGCACCTGCTCGGCATACTTGTCCCAGTCCCAGGGCTTCAGGGCGAAATCCTGGCCGTCCTTCTTGATCTGCGCCTGGATCTCCGCCGCCTCGCGCTTCTGCTCCGCCGCCAGGGCGGGAACCATGCGCTTCATGAAGCCTTCCGCCGCCTCCGGCGTCACCGCCATCTGGTCGGCCAGGACATAGGCCGCGTAGTTGGGGAAGCCCAGCAGCTTGGCCTTCTGCGCCCGCAGGTGGGCGATGTCGGAGATGGTGGCACGGGTGTCGTTGGCGTCACCCTTCTCGGCGCGGGTCCAGCTGCGCTCGAACAGGGCCTGGCGCGTGGCCCGGTCATCCAGGGAGGACAGGGCCGGCTGCTGCGTGGTGTTCTGCAGCGGCACCAGGTACTTGCCCTCCAGCTTGCGGCCCTTGGCGGCTTCGGCGGCGGCGGCGATGGCACCATCGCCCATGCCGGCCAGCTTGGCCTTGTCATCCACCACCAGGCCGCCTTCCTTGGCCGCCGCCACCAGCTTCTGCTGGAAGGCGGTCTCCAGCGACGACAGCTTGGTGTTGAGATCGCGCAGCGTGGCCTTGTCGGCGTCGTTCAGCATGGCGCCGGCATGGATGAACTGCTGGTAATAGACCTTCAGCAGCTGGGCCTGCTCCGGGTTCAGCTTCAGGCTGTCCCGCTTGTCGTACAGCGTCTTGACCCGCTGAAACAGCTTGTCGTTCAGGTAGATGGCGTCATTGTGCTGGGCCAGCAGGGGCGACACCGTGGTCTGCACCTCATCCAGCGCGTCGTTGGTGTTGGCCTGCACCACGCCGGAGAAGGTCTGGCCAACCCGGTCCAGCATGCGGCCGGACTTCTCCATGGCCACCAGGGTGTTGTCGAAGGTGGGGGCCGCCGGGTTGTCGGCGATCTTCTTGATCTCGGCCAGTTGGATCCTCATGCCCTCCTTGAAGGCGGGCAGATAGTCGGCGTCCTTGATGATGTCGAAGCGGGGCGCCTCGAACGGCAGGGTGCTGGCGGCGGCGAAGGGATTGGCGCCAGCCGCGGCGGGCTTCGCCGCCAGCGCCGGGGTGGCGGCGAGCGTCGCGAGCGCCAGCGCGCCCACGGTTCCAAGCAGAACGGTACGTGTCATCGGGATCCCCTGACAGTCTCTTGTTTCATCCCCCCGCCCATCACCCGTGGCGATGGACGGGGCATTCGGCGGTGTCCCCCCCGCAGGGTCCCGCCAAGGCGGGTGGTTGTACCACGTCTGGCGGGGAATCGTTGCCCCTTCCGCGCCGAGGCGGGGGCAAGACGTGCGGCATTTCAGCGGAGCCGTTTTCCTACCGGGAAGCGGCGTTGTAGCGGGTGGCCGACAGCGTCTCGGACACGGCGCTGATCTTGGTGTCCTTGAACCCGGCCGCGCGCATCCAGGCGCGCACCGGCGCCTCGCCGAAGGTCGCTTTGGGGCCCTTGCCGTGAATGATCCAGAGGGCGGTCCCGGCGGGCAAGGCGGCGTGTGCGGCGACCGCCCGCTCCAGGTCGGCCGCGTCCCGCGCCACGGCCAGCGCCAGGCGGGCGTCCGCCGGGGTGGGGGCCACGGCCCCCGCCAGCGCCTCCACCAGGGCGGGATCATCCGCCGTGCCGATGACCAGGGCCGGCGTGCCGGGGCCCACGCCCAGCTTGCGCGCCAGGCTGGGCGGCGGGGTGGTCAGCTTCTTGGCCCAACGGGCGGCGGCATCGGCCCCCAACGCCAAGGTCAACGGCCCGTCCGGCGTGGCCATGACCAGAGCGTCGCCCTCGACCACCAAGGCGTCCACGGCGGCGACCGGGATGGTGCGCCGCAAGTCGCCCCGCAGAATCAGCTCCCGGCTTTCCAGCAGCGCCTTGACCTCACCGGCGCCCCCGTTCCAGGTGGCATGACAGAGTGCCTCCAGACCCATGACGTGCCCCCGTTCGATATTCCCCGTTCAGAGGGCGACGCCCTTTAGCGTTGGGCGGTCGCCAGTTTGATGGCCAGGCCGACGAACACCACGCCGGCGATGCGGTTCAGGATGGTTTGCGCGTGGGCGGACCGGGCCAGCCAGCGGTTCAACCCGCCGGCCAGGACGGCGATCGTGGAAAAGCAGGCCAGCGCCACGGCGGCGAACACCGCCCCCAGCAGGAAGATCTGCACCGTGACGCTGCCCCGCTCCGGTGCCGCGAACTGCGGCAGGAAGGCCAGGAAGAAGACGGCCACCTTGGGATTGGTCACGTTCATGACGATGCCCCGGCGATACAGGACGGGGTAGCCGTCCGCCGCCGCCTTGGCCCCGCCCAGCGCCTCCGCCGGCGCGCGGAAAGCCTTGTAGGCCAGGTACAGCAGGTAGGCGGCGCCGGCCACCTTCAGCAGGGTGAAGGCCAGTTGCGATTGCTGGAAGATGACGGCCACACCCAGCGCCACCGCCGTGGTATGCACCACCAAGCCGGTGCACAGGCCCAGGGTCACCGCCACCCCGGCCCGCCATCCCCGCGCCGCCGACAGGGTCAGCACGAACAGATTGTCCGGCCCCGGCGCGAAGGCCAGCACGACGGCGGCGGTGAGGAAGGCCAGCAGGGTTTCCACAGGAATCATGGGTGCGGGTCTCAGGGTTCTGCGCGGCGGTTATTCAACCACCAATCCTTCCAGACTTTGGTCCTTCCCACCACTGTCCTTATCGCGTGCGGCCGCTATACTGCCCGGACTATACCCGCATCGAGAGCCGCCTTGTCCGCCCCTGCCCAACTGACGGTCTGGTACAACACCAAATGCCCCGTCTGTAACGCGGGCATCGACTGGCAGACCAACCGCCTGGTGCAGGCGGCCCGCGCCGGTATCATCGCCTTCCGCGACATCAATCTGGAGCCCGAGGCGCTGGCCCCCTTCGGCGCGGATGTGGAGGCGGTGCGCCGCCGCCTGCATGGAATGGATGCCGAAGGTCGGCTGCTGGTCGGCGCCGACTGCGCCATCGCCATCTGGCGCCATACCCCCGGCGACGCCTGGCTGGCCATCCTGCTGGGCAACCGCGCGATCCGTCCCCTCACCCGCCTCGCCTATGACCGCTTCGCCGACGTCCTGTACGCCTGGAACCGACGCAAGGGGCACTGGTGATCCATGGCGATCACCCTTCGACGCAGTTGTCGGCAACCCATCGGCGAAACGCTTCTTCCGACAAGTCCCCGGCTGCGACCGACTGGATGATGTCAGCGGCTTCCCGCTCGCTCACATCCAGGAAAAGTCCATTCAGGATCAGGGTCGTTCCCAACGCGACGAAGCCCGCGCGTTTGTTGCCATCGACGAAGGGGTGGTTGCGCAGGATACTGACGCATACCGCCGCCGCTAAATCGAACACCGTAACCGGGTTCTCGGCATAGGCGACAATCTGATGGGCCCGTGCCAACGATGCCTCCAAACCTCCACGATCCCGCAAGCCCGGCGCGCCGCCGTGTTCGGCCAGTAGTTCCGCATGCAGGTCAATGATCGCCTCTATGGGAGGGAGAACCAGTCCCGTCACTTGGCCAGCACTGCCATGGCGCGGCGATACCGGGTGGAAAACGCCCGTCCAGCCTCCATGGCTTTGCTGTAGTCATCGTTGGACTTGGCGATTTCAATACGACCATCGCGCACAGACAGCGTGACCTCATCCCCCCGATCCAAGCGCGCCTCCGTCAGCACGTCGCGGGGAATGGTGATGCCGGTAGAGTTCCCGACCTTGGTCAGCTTGGTAGTGTGCATAGGTGCGCTCCTCACATCCAAGCCACTATGTAATAACAACCGTACTTACGTCAATATACCCCATAACTGACTACTCCGCCGCCTGCACCGCCGGCAGCGGGACGGGTTCCAGTGTCACCGCCACGCCGCTCAGCACAGCGTTGCCGGACAAGGGATCGCGCAGGGTCTCGTCCAGCAGGGCGTTCAGGTTGGCGCCCGGGCGCTGGCTGGCCAGGCCCAGACGGGCGCCGTCCGCGTCGTGGCCCCAGCCGTGGGGCAGGCTGATGACGCCGGGCATCATGTCGGCGCTGACGGCCACCTGGGCCTCGATGGAACGGCCGGCGCGGGACAGTCGGGCTTGGCCGCCATGGACGACACCGTGGCGGCGGGCGTCGTCGGGATGCACCAGCACGGTGCAACGGAACGGGCCCTTGGCCAGGATGGGCAGGTTGTGCATCCAACTGTTGTTGGAGCGCAGGTCGCGCCGGCCGATGATGACCAGGTCCGGTGCCGGCTGGTCCAGCGCCGCCACGGCGCGGGCCAGGTCCGCCACCAGCAGCTCGGGCGCCAGCTCGATGCGGCCGCTGGGGGTGCGCAACACCTCGGGGATGCGGGGCCGCAACGCGCCCAGGTCGATGCCGCCGACGCTGTCCTTCACCTGGGCGAGGGTCAGGCCGTCCGGCTTGCGGCCGAAGCCATCGCCATAGGGGCCCGCGCGCAACGCCAGGTCCAACAGGCGCTCCGGCCCCGTCCAGCGGGAGACGGCGGCCAGGACGGCACCCGTGTGTTCGCCGGCCCAACGGCTCACCTCAGCCGTCGCCATGGCGTCGTCCAAGGCCGCGGGGTCAGCGGCCGCCCCCTTCCCCTCGGCGATGGCGGCCAGTTTCAGCAGCACCTGCCATTCCGCCAGCGCGCCCGCCGGTCGCGGCAGCAGCGCCGGGCTGTAGCGGGCGTGGTTGCGATAGGACAGTTGCGGGAAGGCCACGTCGTAGTGGCTGTCCTGGAAGGGTGAGACGCCAGGCAGGATGACATCGGCGTGGCGCGTCGTCTCATTCAGGTAGATGTCGACGCTGACCATCAGATCCAGCTGGTCCAGGGCGCGCGCCAGACGGTCACCGTTGGGGGAGGACAGGACGGGATTGCCGGCCACGGTGAACAGGGCGCGCACCTGGCCCTCGCCCGGCGTCTCGATCTCCTCCGCCAGGCAGCCCACGGGCAGCTCGCCAAACACCTCCGGCGCATTGGACACGCGGGAGCGGCGGCGGCCCAACGGCACGCCGCGTCCCTTGCCGCCGGCGCCCACCGTGTTGGCGGCGAAGGCGGCGGCCTTGGGGAACATCGCCCCACCGGGCGCGTCCAGATTACCGGTCAGGACATTGACGACGTCCACCAGCCAGCTGGCCAGGGTGCCGAATTCCTGGGTGCATGTGCCGATGCGGCCATACAGCACCGCTGGCGCCGAGCCCGCCAGATCGCGCGCCAGGGCCCGGATGGTGTCGGCCGGGATGGCCGTGTGGGCGGCGGCCCGTTCCGGGGTGAACGGTGTGATGGCGGCGCGCAACTCCTCCACGCCCGTCACATGGTCCGCCAGCCGGCCCAGGCGCACCAGGTTCTCCTCGAACAGGGTGTGGACCAGGGCCGCCAGCAGGAAGACATCGCTGCCCGGGCGGATGAAGTGATGCTCATCGGCCAGGGCCGCCGTCTCCGTCCGCCGTGGGTCGATCACCACCAGCCGGCCGCCGCGCGCCTTCAGATCCAGCGCCTTGCCGCGGAAGTCCGGCACCGTCCACAGGCTGCCGTTGGACGCCATGGGGTTGCCGCCCAGGATGACCATCAGCCGGGTGCGCTCGATATCCGGCACGGGAATGCTCAGCCAATGGCCGAACATCAGGCCGCTGGACAGTTGCTTGGGCATCTGGTCCAGGGTGGAGGCGGAATAGATGTTACGCGTCCCCAGCGCCCGCGCCAGCACCGGCGTGTACAGCAGCAGGCCCATCTTGTGGGCGGCGGGGTTGCCGATGTAGGTCGCCGCCGCGTCCCCGCCGTGGGTTTCCAGCAGAGGCGTCAGCCGCCGCTCGATCTCGGCGAAGGCTTCTTCATACGTGGCCTCGACGAAGCGGCCGTCGCGCTTGATCAGCGGCGTGCGCAGCCGGTCGGGGTCCTCATGCAAGTCCTTGAGCGCGACGCCCTTGGGGCAGATGAAGCCGTGGCTGAACACATCGGCGTCATGCCCCCGGATGCGGGTGACGGCGCCGTCCACCAGCGTGACCTCCAGCCCGCAGCAGGCTTCGCATAGCGGGCAAATGCGGTGGGCGATGGTTTCGATACCGGTCACGGCCGGGCCTCCCAGGTTTATTGTGGCCCAACTATCGGTGGTGACGGTGTCGCTGTCCAGTATGGACGCTAGCGGTCGCTAGCCCGTCTCTCAGCCGTCCATCCATTCCGGCGCATACTGCACCATGCCCTCCACCCCGCTCAGACCATCGGGCGTCAGCGCCAGAACCATGCAGTTCCGCGCCGGCACCGTGAAGGGCACGACGATGGCATGGTCCGCCATGGGCCGGTAGCCGAAGCGCCGATAATAGTCCGGGATGCCGACCAGGACGACGGAGCCATAGCCCAAATCCCGCGCCCGCTGGTGCGCCGCCCTGACCAGCCGGCCGCCCACGCCACGCCCCTGCCGTTCCGGCACCACGGACAGGGGCGCCAGGGCCAAGGTCGGGGCGGAACCTCGGGCCCCGCGAATGGCGGCCCGGGTCAGCAAGATGTGCCCCACCACCCGGCCGTCCTCCTCCGCCAGCAGCGACAGCGCCGGTATCCAGGCGGCGCTGTCGCGCAGGCGGGCGATCATCAGATGCTCACGATGATCGCTGTAGGGCACGTCGGCGTAGGCCCGCCGCACCGCCGCCGCGATGGCGGCGGCATCATCCGGGCCCTCCTGTCTGACGGTCAGCGCCATGCCCCGCGCCAGCCTTACGGCGCCAGCGACGCCGTGGCGCTGATCTCCACCAGCAGGTCGGGGGAGATCAGGGGCCCCACCTGCACGATGGTGGTGGCGGGCTTGGCCCCGCCGAAGACAGCGCCGTGGGCACGGCCCACATCCTGCCAAGTTGCCATGTCGGTCAGGTAGATGCGGGTTTCCACCACATGCTCGGGCCCGGCGCCCAGCTCGGCCAGGGCGGCCACGATGCGCTCCAGGATCACCTTGGCCTGGCCGCCGGCATCGCCGGGGTGGAAGGCCTTGCCGTCCGGGCCGCCACTGGCGGTGGTGCCGGACACGAAAATCAGGTCGCCGGCCTTGACCGCCCGCGAATAGCCGATGGCCGCCCCCCAGGCGGACGCCACTTCAACCTTTTGCCTACCCATGCTTTCAGTCCCTTTCCAGCACCGAACCTGCAGCCCGGCGCATCTTAGTTGCGCCCGCACCATAACAAACGTCGGTTTGTTATCCAGCGATGCCGAAGCAAGGCTGCCACGCGGGCTCAAGGGTCCAGCGGGTCGCCGGCGTCCAGCGTCAGCGCCGACAGGGTGGGCAGATAGGCCACGTCGAAGGGCGACACCCGCTCCAGCCCGGTGAAGGGGACATAGCCCAGATCCTCCTGGTTGCGGGTGGCGAAGCGGTCCTCGGTGATATAGCCGCTTTGCCCCAGGTCGGTGACCACCAGAGCCTTGCGGTCCATGGGCATGCCATAGCGATAGATCAGGCGGTCGGCGTTGCGCAGGTTGGTGGTGGTGTGGCGGGCGTGCGGTTCCACCAGGATGGCGTCGGCGGGCACACCATAGTCCTGGACCAGGGCCTTTTTCATCTCCAGCGCCTCGTTATAGGGCGTCTGGTTGGGGTGAACGTAGCCGCCGCTGACGATGATGACCGGCGCCTTGCCGTCGTGGAAGCGCTTGGCGGCCAGCTTCACCCGCAACAGGCTGGGGGCCGACAGGGCCACGCCCGCGGTCTCCGGCCCATAGCCCGGCACCACCAGGGCCGTGTAGGGATAGCTGGCCCATTTGACGGTCTTCAGGCGGGCCAGCGCCGCCTTGTTCTCCCCCGCCTCCAGGGGTTCCAGGCGCCCGGCCTCGTCCCGGCGGTTGATCTCCAGCAGCAGCAGGGCGAAGGCCTCGGTCGGCTCGAAAAACAGGCTGTCGTCGGCCAGGCCATCCGCCAGGACGGAGGCCGCACTCTTCACCAGCGCGCCATAGGCGGGCGTGGCCACGTCATAGGCGGGGCCATCGATGGCGGGTCCGCGGGGCTTCTCCCCACCGCCGTACACCGCCAGGATGTGGTGGGCGGTGGCGGCGGCCTGGGTCCAGGCGCGGACCACCACGTCGGCGTCCTGGCCCGGCATCGCCGGGTAGAGGCCGCTGGCGTCCAGCGTCGCCACCAGGCGCCGGGCGGCCTTGGGATGGGCCTTCAACGTGGCGGCCAATGCCTGGCCCACCGCGTCGACCTCGGCCTCCGACCAATCGAAGCCGCGCACGTAACAGCCGGTATCGCCACCGCAGGCTTCCACCGCCCCGCGTGCCCGGGCGCGGCGCTCCGCCGCCAGGCGGCTCAGGTCCGGCGAGGTCGCCACGGCGGCCAGCGCCTGCGGGTCGCGGGCCAGCAGGCTGAGGCCGTAGAACAGCTTGTCACGCAGCGGCTGCTTATAGACCAGGGGCTTGGGTGCGGGCACCGGGGGTTCGGCGGACAGCGCCGGTCCCACCATCGCCATCCCGACCGCTGCCGCAATCACCACCGCCCGCGCCCAGCACCGCATATTCCTCGCCCCCAGTCCGTTAAAGGATGGCCCCGTTAAAGCAGGGACCCTACACGGGAACGGCGTCGCTTGCATGACCATGCGCGCCGTTCCGCATCCGAAGGTCCCCGCCCCATCGGAACATTGCGCACAGTGGAAACCCGCAGTCATAGTGCGCGGCGCTTCACTATCGCCCAGCCAGGACCCTCGACCACCTTGCCCACCCTGTCCCGCCTCTCCCTCCTGGTGCTGATCCTGGTCCCCCTGCTCGTTCCCGGGACCACGGCCTGGGCGCCGCCCGCCCCAAGACGGCCAAGGTGCAGGTGGACGACGGCGCCGAAATGGTGCCCACGGTGCGCCTACCCGATACCGCGCGCCCCTTGCGCTATCGCCTGAACCTGACCATCGACCCGGACCAGAGCGAGTATTCCGGGCAGGTGGACATCAAGATCGCGCTGACCAAGGCGGCGGACCACGTCTGGCTGAATGGCCGCGACCTGGAGATGGCGGCGGTGGAGGTGGTGACCGCGGCGGGGGAGCATCTGCCCGCCACCTGGGAGCAGGTGACGCCGGACGGCGTGGCGCGGGTGGACTTCGCCCAGCCGTTGCAGGCGCAGACCCTGACCCTGCGCTTCACCTACAGCGCCCCATTCGACCCCTCGTTGGATGGCCTCTACCGGGTCAGCGAGAAGGGCCTGAACTACGCCTTCAGCCAGTTCGAGGCCATCAGCGCCCGGCAGGCCTGGCCCTGCTTTGACGAGCCGCGCTTCAAGACGCCCTACGACATCACCCTGACGGTGAAGGCGGGGGACGAGGCGGTGACCAACACCCTGCCGGTCCGGCAGGAGACGCTGCCCGGCGGCGGCCGACGCCTGACCTTCGCCACCACCCGGCCGCTGCCCACCTATCTGCTGGCGTTCGCGGTGGGCCCGCTGGACATCGTGAAGGGCCCGACCATTCCGCCCAACGGCGCCCGGCGCAAACCCATCCCCGTGCGCGGCGTGGCCCTGCACGGCAAGGGGCCCCGCCTGGCCTATGCCCTGTCGGTCACGCCCGGCCTGTTCCTGACGCTGGAACGCTACTTCGGCATCCCCTACGCCTACGGCAAGCTGGACCTGATCGCCGCCCCCGACTTCGACGCCGTGGGCATGGAAAACGCGGGCACCATCCTCTACAGCGAGCAGCGGTTGCTGGTGGCGGCCGACGACACGGTGGACGCCCGCCGGCGCTTCCTGGTGCTGCATGCCCATGAGATCGCCCATCAATGGTTCGGCGACCTGGTGACCCCGGCGGGGTGGGATGACATCTGGTTGAACGAGGCGTTCGCCAGCTGGCTGGCGCCCAAGGCGGTGGATTCCTGGCAACCGCGCATGCTGACCGCCCGGATGGTGGAGCAAGAGGCGCTGGAGGCCATGGATTTGGATTCCCTGGCCTCCACCCGCGCCATCCGCCAGCCCATCACCACCACCAGCGACATCGAAACCGCCTTCGACAACATCACCTATCGCAAGGGTGCGGGCGTGCTGGCGATGATGGAGTCCTATGTCGGCCCCGCCGCCTTCCGCAAGGCGGTGACCACCCATCTGCGGCGCCATATCGACGGCGTCGCCACCGCCCAGGACTTCTTCGGCGCGCTGGCCGACACCATGCACGACCCGGTGCTGGTGGAGTCGCTGCGTTCCTACATCAATCTTCCGGGCGTGCCCCGCCTGTCCCTGGGATGGACCTGCCCCCGCACGGGACTGCAAGTCCTGACAGCCCAGCGCCGCTACCGCCCCTTGGGCTCCGAGGCCAGCACGGCGGCGCACTGGACCCTGCCGCTGTGCGTCCAGCCCAACGCCGCAAGCGCGCCGGCCTGCATGATGGTGACGGCGGCGCGCCAGACCTTTCCGCTGGGCCAGTACGCCTGCCCGGCGGTGCTGGTGCCCAACGCCACCGGCACCGGCTATTTCCGCCTGTCACTGACGACCGAGCACTGGCGCCGGCTCATCATCGTGCTGCCGCGCCTGCCGGCGGCGGAGCAGATGGCGCTGCTGGAAAGCCTGTGGGGAGAGGTGGTGGCCGGCCACCAGCCCCCGTCGCTGTACCTGACCGCCGCCGTCAGCCTGGCCGGGGTGCCCGCCTGGGACGTGGCCTCGGCCCCCTTCCCCCGGCTGAAGCAATTGCTGGACCTGGCCCCCACGGAAGGGGACCGGGCGGCGCTGCGCCTGTTCCTGCTGCAGGCGTGGCGGCCCGTCATGGCCCGGGTGGGCCTGACCCCGGGCAAGCTGGACCGGGTGGCGCCGGAAAACACGGCCCTGTTGCGGGACCGACTGGTGGCCTTCCTTGCCCTGGAACTGCGGGACGAAACCGTGCGGGCCCAACTGATGGCCCTGATGCGCGACCCCAGCGCCGCGCCCCCGGCGGAGGTACAGGCGACAGGCATGGCGGTCCTGGCGCAGGAATTGGGGCACCCCTACGTCGACGGCCTGATCGACCAGGTGAAGACGTCCACCGACGCGGAGCGCCGGGAGATGGCGCTGGACGCCCTCAACCGCGTGACCGACCCCGTCCTGGCGGCCCAAATCCGCGACCTGGTCTTCGCCCCCTGGCTGAAACTGAACGAGGTCAACATGCTGGTTCGTGGCCAGGGCCGAGAATCCAGTCACCTGCCAGCCTACTGGGCCTGGGTGCAGGCCAACATCGCCCACATCCGCGCGCGCGGGTCCACCACCACCATGGGTGCGCTGCCCCTGCCGCTGGAGGGGCTGTGCAGTGCACCGGCGGCGGATCAGGTCGAAGCCTTTTTCCGGCCCCTGGCCGGGGAGCTGGAAGGCGGCGGGCGCACCGTTGACCAAGCGGTGGAACGCATCCGCCTCTGCGCGGCGCAACGCGCCAGCACCCTGTCCCAAACGCCCCCCGCCCCCGTGCCGCCGCCGGGGCAAAGGCCATAACCCCTCAAGCTTACCTCCCGAAAGTTTCGGTCATCTGGCTGAATTGTTTAAGCCAATGGCTTACTGTACCAACTGAATGGACAGTGTCCCCGCTGGGGGCGGCGACGCCGGGGGGGCTTCCGTCCCGCAGCGTCATAGGCATCGCGGTGGATGACCAGGTTCAGGGGACGCATGAGTCAGGTAGCAATCAACGAGGACGCCGGACCGATTGACCATGTGGCGATACGCCTGATGATCGTCGAGGACGATGCGTTGGTCGCCTTGGGCATCCGCCTGACGGTGGAGGATTTGGGGTATGAGGTCTGCGGCATCGCCGCGTCGGAGCCGGAGGCCATCGCCCTGGCCGCCAGCACCCACCCCCACTTGGCGCTCATGGACATCCGCCTGAAAGGCACGGTCGACGGAATCGACACGGCCCGGCGGCTGCGGAATGAATTCAGTCTGCGCTCGGTCTTCCTATCGGCCTATACGGATGAGCAGACGATGGCCCGGGCCAGCCAGACCTATCCCTTGGGCTTCGTGCAAAAGCCCTATTCCGCCGGACAGTTGAAATCCGCCCTGGATTTGGCGTTGCGGCGGCTTGCCGCACCCAAGGACTAGGGCGAAATCGCCGTTGAGCGCCGGCCGGCCAGGGCTCAAAAAGGCCTAGGACGAATTCTTTCTTGGAATGGCGGCCCATCTGTCGTGTTATCAGGACGATAGCGTCGCCTTCCTGGTTAATGCGCTGTCAAAGTTTCACACGTCGTTCGGCGGCTTTGCCTTATTTCCGCCGGAAGGTGTTGCAAAATCATTGTCGTGGTCCGTGAGCCTCGGGCCACGACGTCAAGACGTGCGGAACCAATCCGCGCGTAAAGACGCATAGAAGGAGAGGAATATGCGCTTTAAAGCCCTGATGCTCGCCCCGGTTCTGTTGGTCGGTCTGGCTGCTTGCGACAAGCACGACGCCCCGGCCCCGGCGAAGACCGAAGCCCCCGCCGCCGCCCCGGCGGCCCCTGCGGCTGAAACGCCGGCCACCCCGGCCGCCCCGGCTGACAGCTCCGCCACCCCGGCGCCGGCCCCGTCCGACGCCACCCCGGCCCCGGCCACGCCGGAGCCCTCCACGACCGAACCCCCGAAGGGCAACTAAGCCATTTCGTCGGGGCTTTGGCCTAACGTTTACGGGCCCGTTCCTCACCGGAACGGGCCCGTTTTCGTTTCAGGTTCCCTCAAACGCCGGGCGGCGGCATCCGCCGCCTTGGCTTATCCTCGATTTCCAGTCCGCTCACGCTACCCGGAAATCTCCGGCGGACGCCGTCGCGTCCTAGGTTTCGGGGGCCCTCAAACGCCGGCGGGGCATCCGCCCCTTGGCTATCCTCGATTTCCAGTCCGCTTACGCTACCCGGAAATCTCCGGCGGACGCCGTCGCGTCCTAGGTTTCGGGTTCGCTTAAACGCAGGGTGGCGGCATCAGCCGCTTTGATAAGCGCCCCTCACTCCACCTCGACAGGGCGGGGGCGGCCGTCTTCGCCGATGGCGACATAGGTGAAAACGCCTTCGGTCACCTGCACCGCCTCGCCGGTGGCGCCGCGGCGCACCCAGGTGTCAATGCGGACGCGGATGGAGGTGCGGCCCACGGCCAGGATCTCGGTGTAGCAATTCAATTCGTCGCCCACCGCCACCGGACGATAGAACTTCATGGCCTCGATCCCCACCGTGGCCACCCGGCCCCGGGCCCGGCGTATGGCCTTGGCGGCACCCGCCAGGTCCATTTGGGACAGCACCCAGCCGCCGAAGATGTCGCCGTTGGCGTTGGTGTCCGCCGGCATGGCGAACGTGCGCAGCGCCGGCGCGGTGGAAAAGTCGGGGGTGGGCGGCTGGTCGTTCATCGATCCGTACTCCTGAAAGCGATACAGGCCGCCCACCCCCGATGTGGGAGGCTGGCGGGTCCGTTCTTACAAAATGTGGTGGTTGGCGGGGATGCCCCGCCGCCCCAGTCCTTGAACTGCGGCGACGCCCACTCCTATAATGGGGTATGAGCGACCTTTTCCAGAACACCGCCCGCAAGCAAGACAGCTATTCCGCCCAGGACATCGAGGTCCTGGAGGGGCTGGAGCCTGTCCGCCGCCGTCCCGGCATGTACATCGGCGGCACGGACGAACGCGCCCTCCACCATCTGGTGGCCGAGGTGCTGGACAATGCCATGGATGAAGCGGTGGCCGGCCACGCCAACCGCATCGACCTGGAATTGGCCGCCGACGGCACCGTCTCCATCCGGGACAACGGCCGCGGCATCCCCGTGGACGATCACCCGAAATACCCCGGCAAGTCGGCGCTGGAGGTGATCCTCACCACCCTGCATTCCGGCGGCAAGTTCAGCGGCAAGGTCTACGCCACCTCCGGCGGCCTGCATGGCGTGGGCCTGTCCGTGGTCACGGCGCTGACCGACCAGCTGACGGTGGAGGTCGCGCGCGACCGCACGCTCTACACCCAAAGCTACAGTCGCGGCGTACCCCTGACGCCGCTGGTGAACGCCGGCCCGGTGAACAACCGGCGCGGCACCCTGGTCCGCTTCCATCCCGACGCCCAGATCTTTGGCGAGGGCGCGCACTTCAAGGCGGAGCGGCTGTACCGCATGGCGCGGTCCAAGGCCTATCTGTTCCGGGGCGTGGAAATCCGCTGGAGCTGCGATCCGTCGCTGCTGAGCGACGACAGCCCCGTCCCGGCGTCAGAGACCCTGCACTTCCCCAACGGGCTGCTGGACTATCTGATGTCGGCCCTGAAGGACCGGCGCACCGTCACCCCCACCGCCTTCGCCGGCCAGGCCGACTTCCCCAACCAGGCCGGCCGCGTGGAATGGGCGGTGGCGTGGCCCGAGGATGACGAGGGCTTCAGCCACACCTACTGCAACACCATTCCCACCCCCCAGGGCGGCACGCATGAACAGGGCCTGCGCCAGGCGCTGACGCGCGGCCTGAAGGGCTATGGCGAGCTGGTAGGCAACCGCAAGGGCCCGTCCCTGACGGCCGAGGACGTGGTGGACGGCGCCACCATCCTGCTGTCCGTCTTCATCCGCGACCCGCAGTTCCAAGGCCAGACCAAGGAAAAGTTGGTGAGCGCGGAGGCCGTCCGCCTGACCGAGGCGGCCATCAAGGACCATTTCGACCATTGGCTGTCGGCCGCCCCCGACGCCGCGAAGGTGCTGTTGGACCGCCTGGTGGAAAAGGCGGAGGAGCGGGCGCGGCGTCGCGCCGCCAAGGATATGGCGCGCAAGACGCCCACCCGGCGGCTGCGCCTGCCGGGCAAGCTGGCCGACTGCTCGCGCCAAAGCTCCGAAGGCACCGAAATCTTCATCGTCGAGGGCGACAGCGCCGGCGGCAGCGCCAAGCAGGCGCGCAACCGCGAAACCCAGGCCATCCTGCCCCTGCGCGGCAAAATCCTGAACGTGGCCTCGGCCAGCACGGACAAGCTGCGGGGCAACCAGGAACTGAGCGACCTGGTGCAGGCCCTGGGCTGCGGCGCCGGCAAGGACTTCTCCCCCGACCGGCTGCGCTATGAGCGCATCGTCATCATGACGGACGCCGACGTCGACGGCGCGCACATCGCCTCGCTGCTGATGACCTTTTTCTATCGCGAGATGCCGGCGCTGATCCAGAACGGCAACCTCTACCTGGCCCTGCCCCCGCTGTACCGCCTATCCCAGGGCAGCACCGTTCGCTACGCCCGCGACGACGCCCACAAGGACGAGCTGCTGGCCAGCGTGTTCAAGGCCAACCAGAAGGTGGAGATCAGCCGCTTCAAGGGCCTGGGGGAGATGCAGCCCAGCCAGTTGAAGGAAACCACCATGGACCCGGCGCGCCGCACCCTGCTGCGCGTGACGGTGCCGGACATCCGCGATCCCGAGCAGAAGGACGACGCGGAAAGCACCGCCAGCCTGGTGGAAAGCCTGATGGGCCGCAAGCCGGAGCTGCGCTTCAAGTTCATCCAGGAAAACGCCAAGTTCGCGCAGGACCTGGACGTCTAACCAAATGCCTGGACGGCACCGTCCGGGCATTTCAGCTGTGCCAATGATCTTAAGGGTTTTGGCCGCTGCGAAAAGCCCCTGAAGGGCAAGCCCTCTCAGCTTGAGTTTTGGGATAGGCGGCCCCCGGGAAATCCGAGAGCCGCCCTTCTTTCAGGACTTCCAAGAGTTGAGAAGCACACTGTCGTTGCCCCCGGTGTGGGAACTACTAAACAAATTGGTGATGGTGCCGCTGGATAGCGTGACGCCATCGCTGGCCTTGATCGTGGCGACCTGGTGGTCATAACTGCCCGTCGCGCTTTGCAGGAACCAGTTGGAAAGCGTCACGTCCTTGGCTCCATTTAATTGTTCGATGATCAGGTCGTTGCCGGACTGCTGCAGCCACACCTGATCGTGAGAGACGAAGAGGTCAAGCTCGCCGCTGGGGCCCACGCCGTTGGTGGAGAGGGCAACAGCGGTGTTGGCGCCGAGGACATTTATTATGTTTGCATTACCATTCACATTGATGTTACTGCCACCGCCGGTGGAAACCGTATTTTTATTTCCGACGATGGTGGAGTTCGCCGCGTTGGCATAGTCCTGAAGGAAGTTGCCGTCACCGTTGATGGTGGTGGAACTGCCGGCCCCATCGGCGATCCAGTTGTTGGATCCATTGACCGTTAGTGTGTCGCCTGACGCCCCCCAGATCGTACCGCTGGAAACGTTCACCGTGTTACCGGCGCCGACCGCGACAATGGTGCTGCCGTTGCCGGTGGTGACCTGGTTGTTATTGCCGACGATGGTGGAGTTCGCCGCGTTGGCATAGTCCTGAAGGAAGTTGCCGTCACCGTTGACGGTGGTGGAACTGCCGGCCCCATCGGCGATCCAATTGTTGGATCCATTCACTATCAGCACATTGCTGGGCGCCCCCCAGACCGTGCCGCTGGAGACGTTCACCGTGTTTCCGGTGCCGACCGCGACAATGGTGCTGCCGTTACCGGTGGTGACCTGGTTGTTATTGCCGACGATGGTGGAGTTCGCCGCGTTGGCGTAGTCCTGAAGGAAGTTGCCGTCACCGTTGACGGTGGTGGAACTGCCGGCCCCATCGGCGATCCAATTGTTGGATCCATTCACTGTCAGCACATTGCTGGGCGCCCCCCAGACCGTGCCGCTGGAAACGTTCACCGTGTTTCCGGTGCCGACCGCGACAATGGTGCTGCCGTTACCGGTGGTGACCTGGTTGTTATTGCCGACGATGGTGGAGTTCGCCGCGTTGGCATAGTCCTGAAGGAAGTTGCCGTCACCGTTGACGGTGGTGGAACTGCCGGCCCCATCGGCGATCCAATTGTTGGATCCATTCACTGTCAGCACATTGCTGGGCGCCCCCCAAACCGTGCCGCTGGAAACGTTCACCGTGTTTCCGGTGCCGACCGCGACAATGGTGCTGCCGTTACCGGTGGTGACCTGGTTGTTGTTGCCGACGATGGTGGAGTTCGCCGCGTTGACGTAATCCTGAAGGAAGTTGCCGTTACCGTTGATCGTGGTAGAACTGCTGGTCCCATCGGCGATCCAATTGTTGGACCCATTGACCGTTAGTGTGTCGCTGGGCGCCCCCCAAATCGTGCCATTGGAAATATTGATTATATCGTTGCTACCGACTGCGGTTACTGTATTTTGCAACCCCATAAGCGAAATAAATGCGCCACTTCCGATAACTATTTGATCATTACTGCCGGAGGCGATGAGCGTATTGATACCCACCAGACTATCGGCGACACCGCTACCGGTAACTCCGGCTGTGCCTCCGACAAGATCGATGGTCATATTGTTAACCACATAATTGGCAATGGAAATACCACCTGCGGCAATCAGCACGTCCCCCGTGCCAGTGCCCCTCAGCGTTGCGCTACCATCGGTACTTTTGAGCGTAACATTGCTGGCGGTGGCGATCAGCGTATTATTGGCACCGCTGGAAATAGCAACGTCTCCAGCACTACTCAAGGTCACTGATGTTTTGCTACCTGCAACATTTACAGTCGCGGCTTTTTGGGATGTAACTTCCACCACACTGTTATAAAGGTTAAGCGCATTAACGCTGCCATCACCTGTTATCGAGACTGTGGCTGTACTGGTGATGATGCCGGACACGGTGTTGCTGGAGCCCGTCAAGATTACGGTTTCGCCGGTGCCGGTTAGGGAGAGGGTTGCGTTACTACTGGCTAGCACTGTGTTGTTCATCCCCCCGACCGAAACAGTCGCTTGGTCGGCCAAAACCTTGATAGTGCTATTGGAAACATTCACGACTTCGCTACTGCTGGCGGCGATGATCGATACTGTGGCCGTACCAGCATTGTCGCCCGACACGCTGGCGCCAGATCCCGTCAACGTCACCGTCTCACCGGTGCCGGTTAGAGATAAAAGCGCTCCTCCGCCAGCCACGATAGTATCGTTATTCCCGCTTGCAATCAGAGCACCAATGCCAATCAACGTGTCGGACACAGTCTTGCCTGCCAGCCGCGCGGTGCCCGCAGACAAGTCTATGATCATATTACTGGCGGTGTATTGAGCTACGGCCTGGCTCCCGGAGGCCGCCCACAAGGTGCTCCCAGCACCGTTCCCTACCAGGGTCGCGTTGCCGCCGGCACTTTTCAACGTGGCGGCACCGACGCCGGCGGTCAGCGTATTGTCAGTACCAGTGGTGACGGCAACGTTGCTGACACCACCGGCCCCGTTGAGCGTTATGTCGTCACGAGAACCGGTGGCCCAGATGGTGCTGACGGTAGCGCCATTGAGAGTCAGCGTCTGGCTTGCATCTGAGGCGCTGACGGTGACCGTAACGGCACCAGCGCTGGTAAAGGTGCTGTGGGCACCGGCGAGGAAGACCGTATCCCCCGTCCCGCTTAGCGAAACACTGCTGTTGTTGTTCACCGTCAGAGTTTCGATGGCGTTGGTCGCCGCAATGGAAATAACCGCTTTGGCGGCGGCACTGGACATGGACACCGTGTTGCCGCTTCCGCCCAGGCTGACGAGGTCGCCTGTACCGGTCAGCGACAGATAGGCGCCGCCGCCCGTGGCCGTGATCGTGTCATTGTTCCCCCACGCTTGCAGCGTGCTGATTCCCGTCAGGGTATCCGAGAGCGTGGAGCCCGCCTGCGCGGCCGTGCCGGTGCTGGTTGTTGGGCTGCTTGGGGAAATAGATAGGGAAATGGACATGTTGTCGGCGGCGTACCGGGCCGTGCCATGCCCCCCCAAATCCTTAAGGGTATTCCCCTTCCCATTTCCCACCAGAATGGACGTTCCTGCTGCGGCGATGAGTGCTGCGTGGCTGCCGCCAGCGGCCAACGTGTTTCCAGAGCCGCCTGTCACCGTAGCGGCTACACTATCGGCAAGAGTCACGGTGTTATTCGCGCCGCTGATCCTTTCATTATTGTTATTGGCGAATATCGTTCCCGAATTGGCGTTAACAATCAAACCTTGGCTATTAAGGTATAGTGTCGATCCTCCACCGGCGTTGGTGGCCGTTGCGGTTATGGCACTTCCGGCGGCGTTTGAACTCACAACCGACACCGAGGACCCGGCACCAACAGTTATATATTCGACAAGTCCAGGCGTTATAACAACCGTGTCATTTCCGATTATGCGCAGCACCTGACCAGTCGCCGTTAGGGAAACATTATTACCATTGCCATTCACCGCCATCGAAGTGTTTTTTTGTGTTATGATGTTATTATCACCATTTATTACATCAAGCGTACCGGTAACAAAAACAGCAGGATCATTGCTAATTACTGTGGTAGCGTTACTTGCTGAGATCGTCGTCATGTCTCGTCCTTTTTGTCTTGAGGTTCAACTAAAAAGAACACTCGCGCGTGGACGTGCGCCCTCACATCTCCAAAATCCGCGTCCTGAGCGTCAGCTCATTCGAGGCGCGGTCGAAGACGTGGTCCCAGTCGCCTTCGGCGCGGGGACGGAACAGACGCATAGTCGGGTACCAGGGGCAGTCGGTGCGATCGAGCAGCCACAGCCAATGGGCGACATCGCCCAGCAGCACCCACACCTCCTTGCCCAGGGCGCCGGTCAGGTGGGCGACGGCGCTGTCGGTCATGATGACCAGGTCCATCTGTTCCACGAAGGCGGCGGTGTCGGCGAAGTCACCCAGGTGCGGAGCCAGGTCGATGATGGGGCCGCCCCGGGGCAACTCGCTCAGCGCCTGCTCCGGCGCCCCCTTCTGCAGGCTGTAGAGCTGCACGCCGGGCAGGGCGAAGGCCTGGAAGAAGCGCAGCAGGGGCTGGGCTCGCTCGTGGTTGCGCTTGAAGCTGGTGTTGCCCGACCAGACGACACCCACCCTCAGGCGGCCGTCGCGCGGCCCCAGCACCTGGGCCGCTTTGGCGCGGCGGTCCATGGGCACCCGCAGATAGGGTTGGGTCGGGATGCTGGCGATGTCCGGCGTGAACAAGCCTGGCAAGCTGCATAGATGGGCGTGGAAATCCGCTTCCGGTAGCGGCTCGCCCCACGGGATCAGGCGGTCGGCCACCCGCAGTTCCGCCAGCAGGGGGATGAGTTCGCGCTGGCACTCGATGACCAACTCGCCGCCCAGGGCCTTAACCCGGGACAGGTAACGCGCCGCCCACAGCGTGTCGCCGAAGCCCTGTTCGCAAAGAAGTAGCAGGCGGCGGCCGGCATACGGCTGCCCCTCCCACTTCGTGCTGGCCAAGTCACGGACGGGCACCTGGCCGCTGATGAGCCGCACCTCATAATCGGGCCAGGCCTGCCGATAGTTGGCGAGATAGAGATAGCTGCGCCCCCGGTCCCACCGCGCCTTGTGGAATTCCGGATTGAGGTCCAATGCCCGGCTGAAGGACGCGACCGCCTCGCCGTGATTACCGGCCTCGGCCAGCGAGGTTCCCAAATTGTGGTGAAGCAGCACATCGTTCGGCGCCAGCTCAATGGCCCGTCGGTGGGCGTTCACCGCGCTCTCCAGGTACTTCAGCTTGGTCAGGGCATTGCCCAGGTTGGTCCAGATGCCCGGTCCACGCGGATTGGCCGCCACGGCGTCGCGATAGCACCACAGCGCGTCCAGGTGGCGTTCCATTTGGGCGAACATGACGCCACGGGCGTTCAACAGGTCGGCATTGCCGGGGTCACGTGCCAGGGCGCCGCTGATCAACACCTCCGCCTCGGCGTATTCGCCTTGGTCATGCAACGCCGTGGCCCGGCGCATGACCTCCACACTGGACAGGGGAAGGGTGAGGGCACCGATTGCAGACATGGGCGACTGTGCTCCTGCTCCATGAACCAGGCGTCAGTTCATCGCTGGAGACGTCGTCACTTGCACACCACCGCCAGCGGCTCACGCCCAAGCGGCACTGACAGCACAGGTTATGATTACCCCCAACGGCGGAGGCCATCTAAATAGGAATATCGCAGTACGGCAAATGATTTTTGCGAGTATTTTCCAGCGAACCTGTAACTTATCGCTTACAGGCCGCCGGCTCAGCGGTGCCAGGCTCGGGGTATTTTCTGCCCTGGTCAGAGCCAGGCGCCGCCAGCGGCGGCGCCCCCCTTGCTTCCCGTTCCGCTCAAGGTCACGGTGTCGCCGCTGCCCTGCAGCAGGATCACATCCCCGGTGGCATTGATGGTTTCGGCGCTGTTGCTGGCGGTGATGGCAATAAAAAAGGCCGCGTCGCCGCAGCCTTTTTCGAATGAGCGACTTGAACACGGCCAGACCCCTGGCCCAGCGCCGCCCCTAACTCAGAAAATCAGCGGATGGATGGCTCAGTGGCCGTGACCGCCGTGACCGTGGTCGTCATGGCCATGGCCGCCGTGGCCGTGATGGCTGCTGGCTTCGGCCGGCTTCACGGCGGCGATGGACAGCGCGGCGAGCAGGCTGAGGCCGAGGAAAGCAGCGATGCCGATGGTGACCATGGGTGTCATCCTTCAATGCGAAAGGCGGTTGAGCCAACAAGGGAAGCCTAGACCAGTTTTCGCGCGTTATGCAACCGGCCAGGTGACAATGTCGTGTCATCTATCCAGATGATGGGGGGCCGGTCGGCGGAAACAAGGGCCGGCGGGACAACCGCGCCCCTTTCCAGACCCGCGCCGCGATGCCGCGCCATCCGCATGAGGCGGGGGCATGCGCCGACGACTCGGGGGACCCCACCCCAGGCCCTGGGGAAGAAGGAGACGCGGCAGTTGACTTCAAAGGAAATCCTTGCCCTTACAGCCCGAAATTGATATCGAACGCGCGACCCTTGACCATGTCGTGACCTTCCGCCAAGTCGCGCATGGCTCCAGTGTGGGCAGCGCCGGGCCGTCTTTACTGGTCTTGGAGGCCGCCTCCAGTTACGTTGAGACGGGTTTTGGCGTGGGAATGGCGGCCCCGTCGGCCTGGCGCTTGGTCCAGGGCGGGTTGGCAATCCTGTCGAGCCCGCCCCTTACGACGCACACCATACAGATATAAGGTCGCATGCTTTTCTCGGAAATTGGGCTAGGCCCGGAAGTCCTTCGCGCGGTTGAAGACGCGGGCTATAGCCAGCCGACCCCGATTCAGGAAAAGGCGATCCCCTGGGTGTTGCAGGGCCGCGACGTGCTGGGCTGCGCCCAGACCGGCACTGGCAAGACGGCGTCGTTCACCCTGCCGATGATCGATATCCTGGCGTCCGGCCGCGCCCGCGCCCGCATGCCCCGTTCCCTGATCCTGGAGCCGACGCGCGAGCTGGCGGCCCAGGTGGCCGAGAACTTCGAAGTCTACGGCAAGTACCACAAGCTGAACATGGCGCTGCTGATCGGTGGCGAGTCCTTCGGCGACCAGATCAAGAAGCTGGAGCGCGGCGTCGACGTCCTGATCGCCACCCCCGGCCGCATGATGGACCTGTTCGACCGCGGCAACATCCTGCTGTCGGACATCAAGATCCTGGTGATCGACGAAGCCGACCGCATGCTGGACATGGGCTTCATCCCGGATATCGAGCGGATCGTGGGCCTGCTGCCCAAGATGCGCCAGACGCTGTTCTTCTCGGCCACCATGCCACCGGAGATCCGCCGCCTGGCCGACGCCTTCCTGATGAACCCGCGCGAGATCACGGTGGCCCCGCCGGCCTCCCCCGCCGCCACCGTCACCCAGGCGGTGGCCATGGTGCGGGGCGAGGACAAGCGCGAGGCCCTGCGCCACCTGCTGCGGACGGAGGACGTGAAGAACGCCTTCATCTTCTGCAACCGCAAGCGTGATGTCGCCATCCTGCACCAGTCGCTGACCAAGCACGGCTTCAACGCCGGCGCCTTGCATGGCGACATGGTGCAGTCCAAGCGCACCGAGACGCTGGAGCAGTTCCGCCAGGGTGAGATCGCCCTGCTGTGCTGCAGCGACGTGGCCGCCCGCGGCATCGACATCGCCGGCGTCAGCCACGTGTTCAATTTCGACGTGCCCCACCACGCCGACGACTATGTCCACCGCATCGGCCGCACCGGCCGCGCCGGCAAGACCGGCCGCGCCTTCATGCTGGCCACGCCGGACGACGGCCGCACCCTGGGCGCCATCGAAAAGCTGATCGGGCGCGAGATTCCGCGCATCATGATCGATGGCCTGGAAACCCCGGACATGTCGGAAGGCGAGAGCGAGGGCGGTCGTCGCCGCCGTCCCGCGCGGGGTGGCAACCCGCGCGGCGACGCCAAGGGCCCGCGCCGCCGCGGCGGCTCGGACACCCCCCGCGAGAATCAGGCCGCCGTCGAAGCGGCCCCGCAGGCCGAGGAAGTGGCGGAAGCCCGCCGCCCCGAGCGCGCGGAACGTCCCGAGCGGAGCGGCCGTGACCGTGATCGCGGTCGCAACCGGGACAGCCGTGCAGATGCCCCGCGCGACGTGGCGCGGGCGGAAACCCGCCCGCCCCGCCAGGATGACCGGGGTGAGCCGCGCCGCCGCTGGCGTGACGAGGATGACGGTCCGAGCGTGGTCGGGTTCGGCGACGACGTGCCAGCCTTCATGCTGCGCGTCGCCCGGCCCGTGGCCCGCGCCGCCGCGCCGGAAACTTTCGAGGACGCCGACACGCCCGAGGCGTGACGGCCGAAACGCCGGAGGCTTGAAAGCATCCCATGCAGACCATCTTCGTGCAGATCAAGTGCGAGCTGGGCAAGGCCTATGACGTGGCCGATTCGGCGGTGGAGACCCTGGAAGAGGTGTCCGAGGTGTACTCCATCTCCGGTCAATATGACCTGATGATGAAGTGCTATCTGGCGGACGGGGCCGATATCGGCCATTTCGTCACCCAGCGCCTGCAGACCCTGCCGGGCGTCAAGGACACCTTCACCATCATCACCTTCAAGGCGTTCACCTGAGACTCCCGCCGGTCCGCCGGCGGACCGGGATCGCGCGGCGGACGCCGACGATATCGGGAGATGCGCCCGTGGAACGGGCCAGCCGTGTTGACTTGGCCCACGGCATGGGCAAGAAGGTGATCCATGAAGCGGAGCAAGGACATCGGCCACATGGCCTGGAACGGCGGCAGCCCCACCCTTATCGGCGGGCCCCTGGACGAAACCCTGGGCGACCCGTTGAGGAGTGTGTCCCGTTGAACGCATGCCCCCTGATCGCCTCCCCGCTGACGACCCGGCCCCAAGGCAAGCGTGCCGCCGTCATCGGTGCCCTGATGGTCGGCCTGCTGTCGACCACGGCGCTGGCGCAACAACAGCCGGCAGCGGCCACGCCCCCTGGGGCCACCCCCTCTGGGGCGCAGGCGGCCACACAGCCCCCCAAGAAGGACCAGCCCCCCGTTCTGCTGGAGGCCGACCAGGTCGATACCGACAACGAGCTGGGCATCACCACGGCCACCGGCAATGTCCAGCTGTCGCAGGGCGGCCACGTCGTCCTGGCCGACACCATCAGCTACAGCGAGCGGACGAACGTCATCACCGCCAGCGGCCACGTGGTCATGATTCAGCCGGATGGCGAGGTCATGTTCGGTGATTACGCGGAGCTGACGGAGGACCAGAAGCAGGCTTTCGTCGACCAGTCCCGCATGCTGTTGCAGGACAACAGCCGCCTGGCCGGGTATCAGGCGGAGCGCATCGACGGCCGCTACACCCGGGTCACCCGCGGGACCTACAGCCCGTGCAAGCTGTGCGAGGACGATCCGACGCAGCCGCCCACGTGGCAGATCCGGGCCAAGCAGGTGACGCACGACAGCACGTCGCACGACATCTACTTCCGCGACGCCACCATCGAGGTGGCGGGCGTTCCCATCACCTACCTGCCCGCCTTCTCCATGCCCGATCCCTCGGTGGATCGGCGCAGCGGCTTCCTGACGCCCACCATCGGCTACAGCAGCAACCTGGGCATGTTCGCACGGGTCAAGTATTATTACGACATCTCGCCGGACAAGGACCTGCTGTTCGACCTGACGCCCAGCGCCAATGACGGCCTGCTGATCGGCGGCAAGTATCGGGAGCGCTTCACCAACGGCTATTTCGAGGTGCAGGGCGCCGCGACCTACGCCGAAAACACCCAAAGCTCGAGCACCGGCACCATCAGCCCCAAAGAGCTGCGCGGCTGGGTTCAGGGCATCGGGCGCTTTGACATCGATGACGCCTGGCGTTGGGGCTTCGACCTCAACCGCGTCACGGATGACAACTTCCTGCTGCGCTACAGCTACAGTTCCGAACAGCTGCTGACCAGCCGCCTGTATACCGAGCGCTTCGCCGGCCGCGACTATTTCAACGCCGGCATTTACGGCTTCCAGGACCTGCGCCCGGCCAATACGCTGGAAGAGCCGGTGGCCCTGCCGCTGATCACCTACAGCGCCATGGGCGAGCCGGGTGAGACGCTGGGCGGCCGCTGGTCCTATGACGCCCAGATCCTGGACCTATGGCGGGAGCAGGGCACCCGGTCCCGCCGGGCCTCGCAGGTCGCCGGCTGGCAGGGTGACTACACCAACAGCCTGGGCATGGTGACGACGGTGAACGCCCTGGTGCGCACCGACGGTTATTCCATCGCCAACCAGGAGAACAGCGTCACCGGGGACCGCGAAAGCTTCAACCGCTTCCGCATCTTCCCCCAGGGCCAGATCATGACCCGCCTGCCCTTCGTGCGCGACGATGGCACGGTGTCGGAAATGATCGAGCCCATCGTGGCCTTCACCGCCGCGCCCAACTATCACAACAGCCGCGACCTGCCGAACGAGGACAGCGAGGATATCGAATTCGATTCCACCAACCTGTTCCGCCTCAGCCGCTATCCCGGCGTCGACCTCCTGGATGGCGGCCAGCGCGTCACCTACGGCATTCGCGCCGGCGTGTACGGCAACGGCGGTGGCAGCAGCACACTGTTCTTCGGCCAGAGTTACCGTCTGCAGCACAACACCGATTTCGCGGTCAATTCCGGCCTGTACAGCCGTCAGTCGGACTACGTCGGCCGCCTGGAGCTGACCCCCAGCCCCTGGATGGACGTGAGCTATGGCTTCCGCCTGGATCCGACCACCGGCGCCCAGCGCATGCATGACTTCACCGGGTCGTTCGGCCCGTCGATTTTCCGCGTGTCCGGCAGCTATCTCTACATCAACAAGCTGGAACTGCAGAACGGCACGGTCGCCGACACCACCACCAACCTTCAGGAAGTCAGCGGCGGCGTCAGCTCGTCCTTCCTGAAATACTACACGGTGGCACTGTCCACCCGGTACAACCTGGCCGAGGGCGGCGGGCCCGTGTCCACCAGCCTGACCACGACCTATCAGGACGACTGCTACACCTTCTCGCTGATCATGGAGCGCGACTATTCCCAGCGCATCGGCATCGCGTCGGGTAACCGCATCTACTTCCGCATGATCTTCAACAAGCTCGGCATGTTCGTCAGCCCGGCCTTCACCGGCACCGCGCACTGACGCATCGGCGTCGGCGGGCATCGGGCCCATAGTTCCGTATCGCGATCCGGCGGGCTCCCGGCAGGGGCCCGCCCACCCCGAGGGAGAGAACCGATGCCCGCTTCCCCGCCTAACCGCCGTTCCCTGTTCCGGGGCCTGGCCCTCGCCGCCCTGGCCGTCGCTGGCATGGCCGCCACCGGCCTGGTCACCGCCCAACGGGGCGATGCCGCCGCGGCCCTGCCCAGTTCCGCCGCCGGCTCCGCCTATGACTACAAGTTCACCTCCATCGATGGCGACCCGCTGCCGCTCAGCCAGTTCAAGGGCAAGGCCATCCTGGTGGTGAACACCGCCTCGCTCTGCGGCTTCACCCCCCAGTACAAGGGGCTGGAGGCGCTCTACACCGCCTACAAGGACAAGGGCCTGGTGGTGCTGGGTGTGCCGGCCAACGACTTCCTGGACCAGGAGCCGGGCAGCAACAAGGAAATCAAGCACTTCTGCGAATCCACCTTCGCCATCGACTTCCCCATGACGGAAAAGGAAGTCGTGACGGGCGACAAGGCCCACCCCTTCTACAAATGGGCCAGCGCCGCCAAGGGGGCGCCGAAGTGGAACTTCCACAAGTACCTGATCAGCCCCGAGGGCGCCCTGATCGCCGCCTTCCCCAGCCGGGTGGAGCCGGAATCGCCGGAATTGAAGGCCGCCATCAACGCGGCGCTGCCCCATAACGGCTGAGACCCAATCCGTTTGGTCATGGTTGGTGTCGACGGCGACCGCCGCCGCCGACGGTATAAGGCCGACAGCCGCTTGAGTTTGCGGGGCGGCCCCGCTAGGGTCAGGCCCGGGAGACATCGTTTCCCGGGCTTACTAATTCCTTGTTCTCCCTGACCTATCTGCTGGGTGTTGGCGCCACCATGAGTTATGGCCTCTATGATTACAGCCGCCGGGCCCGCCGCCGTTTCTGGGGGCGTCTGGGCAAGTTCCTGCTGCTGGCCGGCGTTGTCGGCGTGGCCTGCGCCTTCAGTTACGAGGTGGGACAGGAACAGCTGATCCGGCGGGAACAGAACCTTCAAACCCAGCTGAACCAGGCCCAGGCCTCCAAGGAAGAGACCGAGCGCAAGGTCGCCCAGTTGCAGGCGGCCCTGCAGACGGCCGAGGTGCGGGTGAGTGAGCTGCAGGTGCGCTATGACCGCGACGTGCCGACCGGTGACCTGGGCCGGCTGAAGGATCTGCTGGCCAAGAAGATGGTGGAGGGCGTCGATGCCGGCCGCCTGGCCCTGATCATCGAGCAGACGGGCACCCCGCGTTCCTGCGGCAAGGCGGAGACCAAGCGCTTCGTGCTGTCGACCTCCCTGTACAAGGGCCCCAACACCTCGGCCGGCTTCGCCGATGGCGCCATCACCGTCTCGGGCGAAGGCGCCACCTCGCGCAGCCCCGATGGGGCGCCGCAATCCTGGTTCGATCCGGCCAAGCCCGTGACCCTGAAGTTCACGGACAAGAACGGCAAGGAAACCCAGACGACGGGTATGCTGCCGCTACAGCATTCGGTGATCATCGATGACACCGAATACCGCTTCAAGATCAGCCCCGGCTCACGCTCCTTCGTCGACGTCGTCGGCGATCACTGCCCCTTCCCGTAAAGGTCCCTGAAGCGCCGGGCGCGGGCGTCCGCGGCTTGTGCTCTCGAGTATGCCGGCCAAGCCCATGGCCTGGACCGGACCACCTTGCGGAGACACTGGATCTGCCTTGGATGCCGGCTTCCAGGATCACAAGGGGCTGCATCTTCTTCGCCATGGGGCGGGGCTTCAGAAAGCCTGGGAAGCCACCTCCCTTGTGCGACAGCTCGGACGGCCGCCCACCGCAGCCAGCATGCTGCGATAGTTGAGCGTCACTGCTCCATTTATTCGTCAGATGGCGCTCACGCTCAAACGAAACAGCTTCCTAAAGCACGAGCCAACGCCGCGCGTCGCATCCGGGACCTCATCCCACTAGCCCCGCCCTCACCAATCCCGCGGCGGTCCACCCCCAATTCGTCAAAACCTCCGTGCAGAGATACTAGCGCCATGCCCGTAAAACCCAATGCGACCACTCCTTAACGATGGCCCGCGCGCGGCGTGAGCAGATTTGTCGCCATGTGCTGTGGCATGTCGTCCCAATGTCGAGGTTGATAATCCCTAGTTGAATAAACTTTTGAATGAATATATCATCAAATAACTCGCATACCGGGAGTGGTTCCTTTTTATAACGATTTATAATTGTTCACTGTACCGCTCCCTGCGCAAAACCGAGCCGAGTCTGGAGGGTATCATGCCGATTGGTGTCCAACTGAACGCCGTTTTTAACATCGACAGCAACACCTATACCGCCAGTATGAGCCTGCCGACCGCCGCCCCGACCGGCGCGGCGCCGTTCCTGTTCAAGGTCACGTCCGCCCCGACCACGACGCCGACCAATTTGACCACGCTTCTCACGGTCGCCGTCGGCAGCACCAGCGAGGTCTATGTCGCGATCGCTCCGCCCGCCGACCTGATCGCCGCAGCGGCCGGCAGCAACATCGTGTCCGCACTCGACGTGGTCGTGTCGGAAGGCACCTTCGACCCGAGCAAGGGTACCTTCAGCTCGACCTGACCCTAGCACCGCCACGCCCGGCAGCACGGGAGCGGGCCGGAGGTTCGCCCCGCCGTTCGCCTCCACCGCGGAAGACCGATGCCATGCAGGTCGGTGTCAGTGGGACTTTTGAATTTTCCGAGATCTTCGGGGGGCGTCTCGACTTCACGACCGGATGCACTCTGGTCATCGCCAACGGGTACAGCCTGATCTATGCCGAGATTACCGATCTCGACATCATCGCCGCGCTGAATCAGGCTTTCGATCTGGGCTTGGCCGGCCATTCGCTGACGGTGGCGTCGGCCGGCTTCTTCACCTTCTCCGACCAGGCCGGGGGCTCGCCCGGCAAGGTGCTGAGCGCAGCCTTCCCAAACGCTCCCGTGCCGGCTAGCGTGGCGAATACCGCGACGCCGGTAACCAACACGACCAGCCTGTGGCTGACCATCGATCTGGGCAGCGGCAATGCCGGCCTGTTTTCGAGCCTGGTCGACATGAACGTGGCGAGCGGCACCGCGATCTCGCTGGCCGCCACCTTCACGTCGAACACCAAGGCGGCGACCGCGATCAAGAGCGCCACCTATAGCATCAGCCTCGACGGCAAGGTCCAGCTCTTCGATATCTTCACGCTGCAGGATATCGTCCTCAATTACAGCGTCGCTGCCTCGACCCGGATCGCGGTCAGCGGCACGGTTGCCTTGTCGCTGTTTGGCAGTGATTTCACCTTCAAGGGCGATATCCTGTCCGACAGCGGCGTGCAAGCGGTTACGGCCGACATCACGGCCGAGGGTAAGGCCGATCTTTCATCGTTGTTCGGCGGCGCCTTTACCAACGTCTCGTTCAGCGACCTCGCTTTCAACCTCTATTACCCCTACGGCAAGAACAAGGCCGCCGCGCAGTTCATGATGCGCGGCACGTGTGATTTCGCCGGCCTGGTCTTCACCGGCCTGCTTTATATGCAGGGTTCGACCCCGGTGCTGGGCAGCGTCGTCTTCACCCAGTCGGCCTCAATCTCCACGCTGTTCGACCAGTGCATCCCGAACGGCAGTTGGCCCTCGTCGCTGATTGACCTCACGCTACTGGCCGGGTGCCAAGTTTATTACAACAACACCAGCGGACCGCTGACCCTGACGCTGTCGAACGACGGGACCGGCCCGACCGTGCTACCGGTGCCGACGCCACCGGGCGGCGGGACGGGCGCGCTGGTGCCGCCCAACCCCACCCAGGTAACCTATGCAAAGGGCTTCAACCTCGCAGCCACCTTCGTCCTGACGCTGCTGGACAGCATTGATGTCGCGGGCACGGTCGTGGTCAACGGCAATGGCGTTACCGCCGCGATCGATATCGACGACCCGATCGACATCTATGTGTTGCAGATCACCCGCCAGGGCGACGCGACCAAGGGACCGGTGCTCTCCATCAGCACCGGCGGCAGCCGGGGCAGCATGGGGTTCAGCGGGGCGCTGCTGTTCTTCTCGGAGCCTTTCGGCGTCAATGCCACTGTAACTGCCACGCGCAACGCGCGGAACAATCTGCGGATCACCACGACTCTGTCGCCGACGCGGAATTACCCGCCGCTGCTGAAGACGTCGGACTCCTTGTCGTTTTCATATAGCGCCGACACCGGCTTCCAGGTCACCAACTGGCCGGCGATCCAGGCGGTCCAGGACCTGATCGATTTCATCTCGGTCCTGACGACAATGTCCGCGAAGAAAGGGTCCGGCTGCGGGGCGATCGCCGATTTCATCCAGGGTGAGCTGCTGACGCAGAGCTACAGCATGGTGCCGAGCTTCAGCACCGACGACGGCGGGCTCCGCCTCCACCTCGACATCAGCTACTCGCTGAGCTTTGCCGGCACGCAATTCGCCACGGTCAAGTTGAAGAACGCGTTCGTCATCCCCATCCCCTCCAACGTCACACTCGACAGCAGTAGCCCGAACTATCTCTGGACCGTGATCATCGACGCCATCGGGGCGGCGGCGGAATCCTTCGTTCAGGCGCTGCTCGACGATCCCGAAGCGACCGCCAAGTTCTTAGTCCTGACGGCCGGTCAGCAGGCGGTGAACTATGCCGCGACCCTGGCCTGCCTGGGCTTGGCGGGCGGCGGCGCGGAGGCCGGCGCGGAGGCGGGTTCGGCGGCGGCGGGTTCCGGCCTGGGAACTGCGGGCGTCTCGGTGGCGGCGGTCGTCGCCGGCGTGGCCGGTATCTTCTCCGGCGGCGGTGGCAGCGGCGGCGGTGGTGGCGGGGGCGGTTCGACACCGCCGGCGGCACCGACCCATCTCGCCATCGCCATCGACGGCTCCCTCGTCACCGCCAGCTGGTGGCTCATCGGCGGGGCGCATTCCTACCGCGCGACGCTCAGCGATCCCAGCGGCGTGATATTGGCAGATAGCGGTTCGCTGTCCTACAGCACGACGAGCTACACCTTCGCCAACGCGCGGCCGCCCAAGACGCTGCCCGCCCTCTGCACCGTCGCGGTGACGGCAAGCAATCCGGCCGGTACCGGCCCGCCGGTCAACACCAACGTCACCTATCTCAATGCGCCGAGCGGGCTGACCCTCACCGCCGCCGCCCCGCCCGCGCCAACGGTCGAGGTGACGCTCGGCTGGCAGTCGGTCACCGGCGCCAGCGGCTATATCGTCGATTTGTCGGGCGGCAAGATGGCCCGGCTGATGGCAAAGGGCCCGTCACTGCCGTTGAGCTTCGCCCCGACCGACCCGCCGGGCGCCTATGCCGTGACCGTGACGGCGCTGGGCAGTGCGCAAGCCATCGGCAGCCCGCCGTCAGCGCCGCTCAGCCTCACCCGCCTGGCAACGCCGAGCGGGCTCTCGCTCAACGCCGGTTCCCTCGCCATCACTGCCCAGTGGACCGGCACGGGCGGCGGCTCCTATGCGCTGTACTGGACCGATCCAGCCGGCAAGACGGGGGTGCAGAGCGTCGCGGCCAGCCCGGGAACGCCCCAGCAGGGCCGCATTCCGCTGCCTAGCCCAGTGCCGACCGGACGCTGGTCCATTGCCGTCCAGGCGCTGCCTCCCGTAGGGTCCGGCACGGTCGTCGCCAGTGCTATCAGCCCGTTGCAAAGCGTCACGGTGGCCGCGCCGCAATCGGCGCAACAGCTGGCGGCCGCGTGTCATGCTGCTGGCTTGGCGGGGGTCGCCTGCGGCCTGCGGCTGATCCAGGCCTTCCCAACGCTGGATGCGCAAGCCCTCGCGATCGCGATGGCCGCCGGTGGCTACGAACCTGCCGGAACGGCCGACGGGCTACATGCCGCGTTCCCGAACATCACGCCCAACGCCCTGGCGCAGGCGCTGACCGCCGCCTATCCGCCGCCGCCGCAGACCGCGGCGCAGTTGGCGGCGCGTTGCCACGACGACAATCTGTCGGGCGCCGCCTGCGGCCTGCGACTGATCCAGACCTTCCCAACGCTGGACCCGCAGGCCCTCGCGATCGCGATGGCCGCCGGTGGCTACGAACCTGCCGGAACGGCCGACGGGCTGCATGCCGCGTTCCCGAACATCACGCCCAACGCCCTGGCGCAGGCGCTGACCGCCGCCTATCCGCCGCCGCCGCAGACCGCGGCGCAGTTGGCGGCGCGTTGCCACGACGACAATCTGTCGGGCGCCGCCTGCGGCCTGCGGCTGATCCAGGCCTTCTCAACGCTAGACCCGCAGGCCTTGGCGATCGCGATGGCCGTTGGTGGCTACGAACCTGCCGGAACGGCCGACGGGCTGCATGCCGCGTTCCCGAACATCACGCCCAACACCCTGGCGCAGGCGCTGGTGGCGGCTTACCCCTGAACCACCGAATGGCCGCGCCCCCGACCCACCCCAACAGAGGAGTTCTCACGATGTCGGACATTTCCCCCCTGGTCGAGTCCCTCTCAAATTCCAAGGCCGCCGGCCTGTCTCCTGTTGCGGCGGCGGCTTTGGTGGCGCAGGCGTGCGCAGGCGGCAGCGGTGCCCCGCCGTTTGAGATCAGCCCGGAAAGCCTGGCGCAGGCTTTGGAGCAGGTGTTCCCGGGCAGCCTCACGCCGGCCGAGCTGGCGCAGATCATCCATACGCAATTCCCGGATTTGCCGGCGCTCGGCGTGGCCGAGGCGGTGCTTGCCGGTCTGCCCGGCACCAGCCGGGCGGACATGCTGGCCGCTCTGGTCGGCGCCGGCCTGCCGGCGAACGACAGCCAGGGCGCCGTCAACATCCTCTATCCGGTTACTATCGCCATCCAGGCCAACCAGGCTTGGCAGGCGGCCGGCGTGACCCTGACTGGACAGCAGGTCACCCACCTCGCCTTCGTCAGCGGCTCCTGGTCTGCCAATCCCGCGGACGGCACGACCGGACCCGATGGCTATCCGCAGTTTCCATCGGCCAGGCCCGGCTATACCCTGCCCACTGCGCCGCAGGGAGCGATGATCGGGCGCATCGGCAACAATGCGCCCTTCCTGGTCGGCAGCGCTTATGTCGTGCAGCCCGGCCCAACCGGCGATTTGTCGCTATGCATCAACGACGATCTCGACGGGCGCTACGGCATGGGGCTGCGTGACAATTTTGGCGCACTGACCTTCACCATCACGACCACGGGGAGTTGACAGCTGAATTGTTCTCGGTTCGCAGCCCATTTTGTTCCCTGTAAACCTAGGGCGGACGCGATCGTTGGCCTACGACGGTCCAAGACCCTTGCTTATTAATGCCGCTCCCGAATGCCGGTGGCGGACAGGTCGCCGGCATCCAGTTCAAGATCGAGGTCGACCGGGTAGCCGCCGTAGAATTCCGGGTTCACGCCGCGCAGCAATAGACGCGCACGCGGGTCGATCAGAATGGGTCCCGTCGGCTGCATTGTCAGGGCCTGGTAGTCGTAGTCGGCCAGCGCCCGGGTGACCAGGGCGACCTTGCCGTTGTGGTCCGGGTTCAGGACCACGGGGATCCCGGCCTCCCCCCGGACCGGTCGCTGTAACCGATGTGGCCCGGCCCTTCCGCTTCCAGCCCGCCATAGGTCAGCACCGGCGTCAGCCCCTCAAAGCGTCCCAGCAGACGGCCGCCCAGCGTGCCCTGGAGCGTGTAGCCCGCCGCCGACCAGCCCGGCAGCGCCCGGGCGAGGTCCACCCCGCTGACGGTGGCGCTAAATCCCCCGTCCTCGTCGGGGGCCAGGTGGACATGACCACCGGCCCAGCTCAGATCACCCCCCTGAAGCAATACCCGGCCATCGGCCAACTGGAACTCCACCCCGACATCGCCCATCGCCAACGCGGCGCCGATCGCCTTGGCCTTGAGGCGCTGCGCCGGTGGGCTGTGCAGCGGGAACAGCCCGTCCAGCGTCACCTGGCCGTCCAGGCCGTCGATGGACAGACGCGGCCCAAACAAGCTGACCCCCTCGGCCCGCAGATCGCCGGAGCCCGCCAAACGCCCCTGGTCCCAGGACAGCCGGGCGCCACCGGCAATGGTGCCCAACCCGCTTATCGGTGCCGCCAAGCCGGCGCCCGGCAGCAACTGGGTCAGGTCCGGCACAGCCGAGAGGGTCAGCGGCTCCAGCACCGCCGCCGCCTCCCCCCGCTGATCCGCCGCCGTCCAATGCCCACTCACCCCCAGGACCAGCGGCGTGCCCAGCCCCCGGGCCTGGCCGGCCAGCGTCAGCGTGCCGGCGGGATCGCCCGACAGGGTGACCGCCAGGGCCAGGGGCGGCAGCACGGTCCCCTGCACGCGGCCCCCATCCAGGGTGACCTGCCAGGGACTGCCCCGATGGGTGCGATCAAAGCCGGCGGACAGGTGCGCGCCTTCCAGGCGGGCGTTGAGCAACACGGGGGCCGCCAGCGAGGCGGCGGTGGCCTCCAGGGTGCTCAAGCCGCCCGCGTCCCAGTCGGCGGCGGCACGCAGGTCGGTGGTGCCACCGGCGACCAGGGGCGCGTTGGCCGGCCCCAGCCGCCCCACCACCGCACCCTGCACATCCACATGGCCGCGCCGCTCCTTGCCCAGCCCACCCCGCCATGTCACCGCCAGATGGCCATCCGCGCCAGGGTCCCAGCCCAGGCTGACGGGCGTACCCTGTCCGTCCCGCAAGCGCCCTCCGGCCTGCGCCGGACCGACCAGGGCCAACGTCCAGGCTCCGTCGCCCCGCGGCGTCGCGGTCGCGGTGAGGCTCAAGAAGGATGCCATCAGGGGCAATTCCGGCGCCGTCACCCCCTCCGTCGACAAGGCGAGGGCCAGCGCGCGCCCATCAGCGGTTCCAGTCAGCGTCAGTTGGCCGGAACCGCTCCAACCCGCGGCCGCAGGAGTGCCGGTTCCCTGGGCCTTGACCACCACGCCCCACGGCGCCGCTGCCGTCCCCACCGGATGCTGATCCCCCACCCAGGGCCGGGCGCCCTCCAGCGTCAGGTGGGCATCGGGCGTGTCGACGATGGCGCTGATCGTCCAGCGGGCGGTGTCGCCCCGCCCCACAAATTGGCCGGTCATATGCCCGGCCACGGGGCCTGGCCAATCGCGGACCCGCAAGCCCGTCACCGTCAAGTCGGCCTTGGTCGTGTTGTCGCCACCGGCGGCCACGGTGCCAGATACCTGCGGTCCGGCACCCGGCGCCGGCTCCACCGTCAGTTTGAGCCCATTCTGCGTCCTGGACAGGTTCAGGGCCAGGGCGCATGCCGGCCAGCCTTCCCCCGGTTCAAGCACCGCCTGGCCCTGCCAGCCGGTCGGCGCTCCCCCCGTCCCTGCCGGTCCAGGGTGGCGTTCACCACCAGCGGCACGGACCAATCACCGTGAACCACCTGCGCCGCGCCGATTTCGACATGGTCGATGGGCATGTCCATCAGCCGGGCCAAGGCCTGGCCATCGACAAGCCCGGCATCCACGCTGACGCCCGTCAGGGCCAGGCGCGCGGGTGTGCCCCACGGGACCAGGCCGGTGAAGGTCACCAGCGCCGTGTCCGCCTCCAGCCCGGGTTGCAGGCGCACGCCCGCCTCCAGCCAGCCCCAGCCGGCATGGCGCACCGTGACCTGCGCCTGGGGAAAACCGGCCTCGACCAGGGCCGCCGCCAGCCGCGGCTCCGCCGTTGCCGGCAAAAACAGCCGACCGGCCAGAATGGCCCCGGCGACGGCGAGGCCAGCCGGCGGCAGCGCCCATAGCCATCGCTTGCCCCAAGGCGGCAGGTGCCGCCGGGGCTTGGCGGCCCGGATGTCGGGCGGCCGCATCCCAGGCGGCGGCCGTAATGGGGGTATGGACATGAGGGCGTACCGATCCCTTCCCGGCCCCGGTGGCACCCGGAACCATGGTGGAGAGTGACAAGACAGGCGACGGTGGACAAGCCAGGACGCAGCCCCCTGCGCCCGGCATGAACCTCCATCACGCGGTCCCGATCGACCTCCCATGCAAGGTCCTTGCCGTTCCTGCCCCCTGGCCATTTCGGCACCCCCATCCGGCAACCTTGCCACAGGCAGGGGGCGGCTCCGCCACAAGGGCGGTTCAAATCGGCGGGCGGGGGCGCTATGGTCCGACGACCGGCAAAGCCGGATACGGACGCGCCCACCACAAAAACGAGCTTCCCAAAATGGATTTTGAGAACACCCTGTATCTCGACCTGCCTGCCGGCCGCGTCGTCATCGCGCTCCGCCCCGACCTGGCCCCCAACCACGTCGCCCGCATCAAGGAACTGGCCCGCGACGGCTTTTACGACGGCCTGAGCTTCCACCGCGTCATCGAGGGCTTCATGGCCCAGGGCGGCTGCCCCACCGGTGACGGCACTGGCGGTTCCGGCAAGAAGCTGAAGGCGGAATTCTCGGCCGAACCGCACGTTCGCGGCGTCTGCTCCATGGCCCGCGCCATGAACCCGGACAGCGCCGACAGCCAGTTCTTCATCTGCTTCGACGACGCCACCTTCCTCGACCGTCAGTACACCGTCTGGGGCAAGGTCACCGAGGGCATGGAATTCGTCGACGCCCTGAAGAAGGGCAGCCGCGGTAACAACGGCAGCGTCACCGACCCCGACCGGATCGTGAAGATGCAGGTCGCGGCCGACGCCGCCTGACCCCAACGGTCCGTATCCCGGGTTCAAGGCCCGGGTTCAAAGGTTCGACCGCCCGCCCCCCTTAGGGGGGCGGGCGGTCCGCGTTTGGGGATGGGGTAAAAACAGCCGCCCAGGGCGGCTGGGGCAGGCAAGGTTCGGCAGAAACTGCCGCAACGGCCCTTCCCTGCCGGTCATGCCGACCCAGCACCCAGATAAGTTATTGATTTTCCTAAATCTCGAATGTTGGCATGCCCCCTGCATATAGGGAGGCGACTAACAAGCGGCCGGCATCGACCGGAAGCAGCGTTCGAGGCGAAAATGGAAAACCCGATTTACGTGGCGCTGTCCCGTCAGGAAGCGCTGTCCCGGCAGCTGGATGTGGTGGCGAACAACATCGCCAACATGAACACGACGGGCTACAAGCAGCAGCGCATGCTGTTCCAGGAGTACCTGGAAAAGCCGGCCCGCGGCGAACGGGTCTCTTTCGTCCAGGACTACGGCCTGATGCGCGACACCCGCGCCGGCGCGCTGCAGGTGACCAACAACACCCTGGACTTGGCGCTGAAGGGCGACGGCTACTTCACGCTGGAGACCCTGTCCGGCCCCCGCTACACCCGCGCCGGTAATTTCCAGCTGAACGACCGCCGCGAACTGGTGGACCAGAACGGGCTTCCCGTGCTGGACACCAACGACAACCGCATCACCATCCCCGATGGCGCCACCGACATCAAAATCCAGGGCGACGGCACCGTCATGGCCGACCGCGCCCAGCTGGCCAAGCTGAAGATCGTCAGCTTCGACGACCAGCAGCAGATGCAAACCCTGGGCGGCGGCCTGATGACCACCACCCAGACGCCGCGCCCCTCGGCCAACCCGCAGGTGACGCAGGGCGCCATCGAGGCCTCCAACGTCCAGCCCATCGTCGAGTCCACAATGATGATCGACGTGCTGCGCCAGTACCAGATCGCCCAGAAGCTGGTGGAAGAGGAACACGATCGCATCCGCAACGCGATCACCCACCTCGCCAAAGCCCAATAACGCACCCGTGACGCCGAAGAATTAGGAGACACAGATCATGCGCAGCCTCTCCATCGCCGCCACGGGCATGCAGGCCCAGCAGACCAACGTCGAAGTCATCTCGAACAACATCGCGAACATGACGACGACGGGCTTCAAGCGTCAGCGCGCCGAGTTCCAGGACCTGCTCTATCAGAACATGCGCCGCGTCGGCTCCAACTCGTCCGACGCCGGCACCATCGTCCCCACCGGCATCCAGATCGGCGCCGGCGTGAAGACGGCCGCCGTCTACCGCATCAACGAGCAGGGCAACATCAACACCACGGGCAACAGCCTGGACCTGGCCATCAACGGCAACGGCTTCTTCCAGGTGACGCTGCCCAACGGCCAGATCGCCTACACCCGCGCCGGTTCCTTCCAGCTGAACGCCAACAGCCAGATCGTCACCTCCGACGGCTATCTGCTGAACCCCGGCCTGACCATCCCGCAGAACGCGGTGGACATCTCGGTCGACGCCTCGGGCCAGGTGCAGGCCAAGATCGACGGCCAGGTGAACCCGGCCATCGTCGGCCAGCTGACCCTGGCCAACTTCCCCAACGCGGCGGGCCTGGAGGCCATCGGCGACAACCTGCTGCTGGAAACCCCGGCCTCGGGCCAGCCCGCCACCGCCGTCCCCGGCTCCACCGGCTTCGGCCGCATCACCCAGAACGCGCTGGAAACCTCGAACGTCAACGTCGTGACCGAGATCACCAACCTGATCCAGGCCCAGCGCGCCTACGAGATGAACTCGCGCGTCGTCACCACGACGGACCAGATGCTGCAGTCCATCACCAACATGAAGTGATGACGGCGGATAGCGGAGAACAGTCATGAAAGCCTTGGCCACCATCCTGCTGGGCACCAGCATCCTGTTCAGCGCCGGCGCCGCCACGGCCGCCGACCTGCATGGCGATGTGGATGTCAACGCCGACACCATCCACCTGGGCGACCTGTTCGACGCGCTGGGCCCCAACCAGGCCACCATCGTCATCGGCCAGGCCCCCGCCCCCGGCCACCGCATCACCTACGACGCCTCCGTGCTGGAGCGCATCGCCGCCGCCAACGGCGTCGATTGGAAGCCCGCCGGCAATGAACGCGTGATCGTCAGCCGCCCGTCGGTGGACGTGACCGCCGACCAGATTCAGGCGGCGTTCACCAAAGCCCTGGCCGATGCCGGCGCGCCGGCGGGCATGGAGGTGCAGCTGGACAATCCCGGCACCGTCCTGCGCCTGCCGGCCAACAGCGACAGCAGCATCGGCTTCACCAATGTGAACTATGACGCCGCCCGCGGCCGCGCCACCGGCGACCTGGTGATCCCCGCCAAGGGCGAGCCCGTCATCCGCCAGAGCTTCGGCGCCCGCGTGGCCGTCATGGTCACCCTGCCGGTACTGAACCGCCGCGTCGCCCCGGGCGAAACCATCGCCGCCAGCGATGTGGAATGGACCAAGGTGCCGCGCACCCGCATCAGCGGCGACGTGGTGACCGAGGCGCGCGACCTGATCGGCCTGACCGTGCGCCACGGCGCCAGCCCCTATCAGCCGGTGCGCACCGATGAGGTGCGGGCGCCGGTGGTGGTCACCCGCGGCGCCGTGGTCACCATGATGCTGCAGTCGGGCAACATGACCCTGACAGTCCAGGGCCGCGCCCAGACCGAAGGCGGCATCAACGAGATCATCCGCGTCACCAACACCGCCAGCAACCGGACCATCGATGCCCGCGTCGCCGGCCCCAACCTGGTCATGGTGCAGCCGGCGGCCCAAGCCCCCGTCGCCGCGACCCGCACCACCCGTACCGCCCTGAATTGAGGAGAGACATCATGCCTGTGCCTTCCACCATCCGCGCTCTCCTCATCGCCACCGTCGCCACCGTGGCCTTGAGCGGCTGCGGCGCCGTCGACCGCATCAACAACATCGGCAAGGCGCCGGACATGAGCAACCTGTCCGACCCGACGACCCAGAAGGGCTACCAGCCGGTGCGCATGCCCATGCCCACCCCGCCGGTGCTGGAGCGGCAGGCCAACTCGCTGTGGCGCCCGGGCGCGCGCGCCTTCTTCAAGGACCAGCGCGCCAGCCAGACCGGCGACATCCTGACCATCTCGATCTCCATCAACGACAGCGCCAACGTGTCGGATGAGACCAAGCGGTCGCGCGCCAATTCCGACAGCATGGGCATTCCCAATTTCTTTGGCCTGGAGGCCCAGATCCCCAAGGTGCTGAATTCCAAGACCAGCGCCTCCAGCCTGGTGTCCACCTCCAGCGCCAAATCGTCGGACGGCAAAGGCACCGTCGCCCGCTCCGAACAGATCGACCTGAAGATCGCCGCCCTGATCACCCAGGTCCTGCCCAACGGCAACCTGGTCATCCAGGGCAAGCAGGAAGTGCGCGTGAACTACGAACTGCGTGAGCTGACCATCCAGGGCATCATCCGGCCCGAGGACATCGACAACACCAACGCCATTTCCTACGAGAAGATCGCCGAAGCCCGCATCTCCTATGGCGGTCGCGGCCAGATCACCGACGTGCAGCAGGAACGCTATGGCCAGCAGCTGCTGGACGTGCTGCTGCCCTTCTGATCGAACTCAGCTCTTCGATATCCAGCGATCCGGCGGTGCCCCCGCCGCCGGGTTTCCCCATCACACCGCCGCCGGCGATGCCGGTTCCCCTTTCCATTTTCGCCTGTTAGTCCCCCTGTCCACGGGGCTTCTGTGGACCTTGTTGACCTCGAACAAACTAAAAAGGGCCGGTGTCGCATGCACCGGCCCTTCTTTTATGAGGGTAGGATAAAGGCTGGGCTCAGCGGGCCAAAATCCTGGCGGCCTCCTTCGTCCGGGACACCGCCTGGCCCACCTGCTGATTGGCGGCCGATATATTGGAAAGGCTGCGGGTCACCGTTTCAACGGCACCGGCGGTCTTCTGCATATTCGACGACATGTCCCGGGTCACGGCGCTCTGCTCCTCCACCGCGCTGGCGGTTGAGGCCACGAATTCCCGAACCGCGCTGATGGACTGCCGGATGGCTTCCAACGAGGTGACCACATCGTCGGAGACCGCCTGCATCCCCCCGATCTCCTCCGAGATTTTCTGGGTGGCGCTGGCCGACTGGTTGGCCAAATTCTTCACCTCTGTGGCGACCACGGCGAAGCCCTTGCCCGCATCACCGGCACGCGCGGCCTCGATGGTGGCGTTCAGGGCCAACAGATTGATCTGCCCCGCGATGGACCGGATCACGTCCACGACCCCCTCCATGGACTTGGCCACCTCGGCCAGGCGCTGGGTGGCGGCGTCCGCGCGCAGGGCCAATTCGGCCGTGCTGTCCGTCGCCGACCGGGACTGCGCCATGCTCTGCGCGATCTCACGAATGGAGGCGGCCAATTCCTCGGCACTGGACGCCATCATCTGGACCGCGCCCGATGTTTCGCCCGCGGCGTGGGCGGCATCCTCGGATTGGCGGCTGGATTGAGCCACGGCCTGATCGATTTCACCGAAGTTACGGTCGATCAACACCTTGAGGTCGACCATCATCTGGACCTGGGCCGTGATGTCCGTGGCATACTTCACCACCTTGAAGGGGGTGCCGTTCAGGTCGAAGATCGGGTTATAGGACGCCTCGATCCAGATTTCCTTGCCGCCTTTGCCGATGCGCTTGAACTGCGCCGCGCAATAGTCGCCCCGCCGCAGGTCCCGCCAGAACGCCTGATACTCGGCGCTCTCCCGCATCGCGGGCTCCACGAACATGCTGTGATGGCGGCCCTTGATCTCGTCCAAGGTGTAGCCAACCGCACCCAGGAAATTGCTGTTGGCCGTCAGGATGGTGCCGTCCATCGAGAACTCGATAACGGCCTGCGCCCTGTTGATCGCCTCCACTTGGCCCCGCATGTTGACGTATTCCATCTTCTGCGCCGTCACGTCCGTGGCGAATTTGACCACCTTGAACGGACGCCCGCTCGGGTCGCAAATCGGGTTGTAGGAGGCCTCGATCCAGACCTCCTTCCCGCCCTTGCCGATCCGCTTGAACTGTGCCGCCTGGAACTCACCCCGCCGCAGCGCTTCCCAGAAGCGGGCGTAGTCGGCGCTCTCCTTGACCTGCGGCTCGACGAACATGCTGTGATGGCGCCCCTGGATCTCCCCCCATGTATAGCCCATGGCCTTCAGGAAGTTCGCGTTCGCCGCCAGGACGGTACCGTCGAGGGCGAATTCGATGATGGCCTGGGACTTGTCCAAAGCGGCGAGCTTGCCCGCCAGTTCAAGAGTGCGACGCGTTCCAAACATGAGGAAGCCTCCTAATAATTGTTTTGTGACCAATCTATTCCGAGTCATTATGTCTCATTGACAAATTTCAATGGCGATTGGTCGCGCCAGACGACCCTCTCATAAATCCGTTAACGGCATGTTTAAAGAAAATATTGGATCACTATAATTAAGTATGTAATCGAAAGCATAGATATTTTCATGTTTGGTTAAAGGTTATTAATATTTTTACTGCTTTTCAATTATAAATTTTTACTATATACCACCCAACAATCACCTTTCTTGGCCAGTAGCGCCAGGTCTTGGCAAAAAATGCCAAATAGGCAGTCCAATCGGCTAGGTTTTGCCCACGCTGTGGTCACGGCGACTTGGGCATGATAAGCGTTATGCGGATTGTGTGCGGTTGGTTTAACCGAACGCGAGGATGCCACGCCCTTGAGCACAGAACGGATAAGCAAAGGCGGCGCAAGCCTGCCGCTGGCCCATCATCTCTCGTTCAAGACCTCGACGGTGGACGAAGCCATCGCTTTCGCCGAAGGGCGCTTGGCGGCGACCGCCTTGAGGGCACCCATCGGCGCACCGGCCTGCGACATGCGGGCAAACCACTGCCCTCTAGCCGAAAGCGACCTTTGGTTCTGCGCTTATGATTTTCCCGTCACCCTGCGTTTTTCCGAAGGGGCCTACCTGCGCCTGCAAGTGCCCTGGACGGGACATGGCGTGACGAGGACGGCCAACGCGGACGTCGCCTTGGCCCCAGCCATGGCGTGCATCTCCTCCGCCGACGCAACGATCGACTTCCACCAGGACTTCCAGCAATTCGCCTGGCGGGTGCCCGTCGTCACCTTGACGCGCAAACTTGCCTCGCTGGCCGGTGAAGCGATCACGGGGCCGCTGCGGTTCGACGCCCCCCTGGATCTCCAGTCCCCCGAGGGGCAGACGCTGAAAGGGATTCTGATCAACCTGGCCAATGCGGCCGACCACCTGTCAGGACCAGCCGGCCAACTGGTTCTGAAAGAGTTGGAACAGGCGCTGGTGACAACCCTGCTGGTCACGGCCCGGCACAACCATCAGCACCGTCTCGAAGGCCCCGCCCAGGGAATCGCCCCTTGGCAGGTCCGCCGTGCCGAGGAGTTTATCGCGGCCCACGCCGAGGAACCGCTGACCATTGAGGACATCGTCGCGGCGACGGGGGCCAGCGCGCGCAGCGTCTTCCGGGCCTTCGCGCAACACCGCGGCTATTCGCCCATGGAGTTTCTGAAACGGATACGGCTGCAACGGGCTCGGCGCCTGGCTGAAAGCGGCGCCGCCGCCCTCACCGTTACCGAGATCGCGCTGTCCTGCGGCTACGCCGACTTAAGCCATTTCAGCAAGGACTTCCTGGCCGCTTTCGGCGAGTCCCCGTCGGCGGTCCTGCGCAGGCATCGCGCCTAAAGCTGGGGCGGCGGTTCGAAGACCGCCGCCAAGCACCTCAGTCGTCGCGCTGCGTGCGCTCCATCCGTTCGTGCCGTTCCTGCGCTTCCACCGACAGGGTGGCGATGGGGCGGGCTTCCAGCCGGCGGACGCCGATGGGCTCCCCCGTCTCTTCGCAATAACCGTACTCGCCCAGTTCGATTCGCTCGATGGCCTCGTCGATCTTGCTGATCAGCTTGCGCTCCCGATCCCGGGTGCGCAGTTCCAGCGAGCGGTCGGTCTCGGCGGAGGCGCGGTCGGCGATGTCCGGTTCCTGGATCCCGCCATCCTGCAAGCTGACCAGGGTTTCAGTGGACTCTTTCAAAAGCTCCGCGCGCCATTGCAGCAGCTTCTGACGGAAATACTCCGTCATCACGGGGCTCATGTACGGCTCATCCTCGGACGGGTGGTAATCCGGGGGAAGTATCGGAGACGACATATGTTTTGGTCCGAATCCAGTGTGATCGAGACGGCGCGGAGTATAGGGAGAGCGCACGCAACCCGCAATACTGACCGCAGCCTCACAAGGCCAGGTTTAAGCTATTGATAGCAATGACGATTGTCACCGCGCCCACCCAAAGCGGGAGCGCGGCCAGCCATTTGGATTACCGGTATTAAGCATATGAGAATAGGGCGGTTGGCCCAAGGACGGGTCCCGGGGGATGCGCCGGCCCGGCCAGCCCCGGCGGCGCCCCGGCGAAGCGGCACAACGGTCCTCAGCGTTGCGCCGATTCGAACTTGGCCAGTTCCACCTGGGCCCGCAGGTCGATCTCGTCCAGCACCTCTTGCAGGCGCGGGTCGGAAACGGTGTCGCGCCGGCTCTGCACCATGCGCACCAGCTCCTGCAGCCGTTCACGCGGGAAGGTACCCGCCAGCAGGCCCAGGCGCAGTTCCTCCAGCTTGTCCAACAGCGTCTCCGCCCGCTGGCGCGCCTTGCGCTTGGCGTTCAGGGCGTCGTCCACCTCCTGCAAGGCCAGCAGGGGGGTGATGGCCATGGCGGTCTGGGCGCCGGTCACCGACTTGGCGCTCTCATCACCATCGCTTTCCGACACATGGGTGCGGAAGCTGTCGCCACCAGCCCGTTGCGTTTTGCGCGTCTGGCTGGTGGGGAGGGAGGAACCAGGACCTTCGATCTTCATGTCGTGCCGCCACCGCAATCAGGGCCGGCCGCCCGGCGCATCCGGACCGATGCCCCGCCAGCCCAGGTTTAAGGACCGGGAAAAGGGGCAATTCCGCCGGTTTGGCGGGCCTGCGGCCTGTCTTATTGTTACCACCCGTGGGGAAGAGCCGCATAGGGCAAATTTTGCCGGGGATAAACCGCCGCCGCCGGCCCATTCCCCCCACCCGAAACACCGGCGTCCACGGGACGGCGCGCCGCATTCCCCGCGCCGCGCCTGGGAATCCGCCGGATTTGGGCGCATGCTGAAGTTGGCATGAAGTTCGCTTAAGGGATTGGCATCTGTTTCAGGGAGTATCCCGCCCGTGTCCACCACCGCCCCCACCCGTCCCGCCGCCACCGCCTGGGGCCAGGGCCTCAAGCGCGCCGCCGCCGCGATGGCCGCAATCCTGCTTCTGGCCCTGGGCGCCGCCCAGCCCGCCCAGGCGCAGTCGCGCCTGAAGGATATCGTGGATGTGGAGGGCGTGCGCGACAACGTGCTGGTGGGGTATGGCCTGGTCGTCGGCCTGAACGGCACGGGCGACACCATCAACAACGCGCCCTTCACGCAGCAGAGCCTGTACGGCATGCTGGAGCGCCTGGGCGTCAACATCCGCGGTACGACGCTGACCACCAAGAACGTGGCGGCGGTGATGGTGACCGCCACCCTGCCCCCCTTCGCGGCGCAGGGAACCCGCATCGATGTGCAGGTGGGCACGCTGGGCGACGCCAAGAGCCTGCAAGGCGGCATCCTGGTGGGCACGCCCCTGCTGGCGCCTGACGGCGACGTCTACGCGGTGGCCCAGGGCCCCGTGGCCATTTCCGGCTTTACGGCCCAGGGGGCGGCCGCCAGCGTCACGCGCGGCGTCCCCACCGCCGGGCGCATCGCCGCCGGCGCGCTGGTGGAACGCACGGTCGACTTCCGGATGTCCGACATGCAGGCCCTGCACCTGGCCTTGCACAACCCCGATTTCACCACGGCCAAGCGCGTCGCCGACGCCATCAACGCCGCCATCGGCACCGGTACCGCCCTGGCCATGGACCCGTCCAACGTGACGGTCAACGTGCCGGCCGGCCGCAAGGCGGACCTGGTTGGCTTCATGCGCGATATCGAGCAGTTGCGGGTCGCCCCCGACAACCCGGCCACCGTGGTCATCGACGAGGCGTCGGGCGTGATCGTGATGGGCGAGAACGTGCGCATCAACACGGTCGCCATCGCCCAGGGCAACCTGACCATCAAGATCACGGAGACGCCGCAGGTTTCCCAGCCCGGCCCCTTGAGCAACGGCACCACCACCACCGTTCCCCGCACCAACATCCAGGTCGACGACGGACAGGGCAAGAAACTGGCCATCCTGCCCTCCGGCGTGTCCCTGCAGGACCTGGTGCAAAGCCTGAACGCCCTGGGCGTGAGCCCCCGCGACATGATCTCCATCCTGCAATCGATCAAGGCCGCCGGCGCCCTGCAGGCCGAACTGAAGGTGATGTGATGAGCGACGAGATGAGGTTGTCGCCGCCCGGCTACGACGCCAAGGCCCTGATGGACGCGAAGGGCACGCCCAGGCCGCAAGGCGCCGGCGATGGAACCAAGGACGACGCGGCCGTCGAGAAGGCGGCCAAGGAATTCGAATCCGTCTTCATCAGCCAGATGTTGCAACACATGTGGGAAGGCGTGGAGGTCGATCCCAACTTCGGCGGCGGCCACGCCGAGGAAATGTTCCGCGGCATGATGATCGAGGAACAGGCCAAGGCCATCACCAAGGGGGGTGGCCTGGGCATCGCCGACGAGATCAAGAAGGAGATGGTGCGCATGCAGGAAAAGGCGGGCGCCACCGACCCGCTGCGCCGGCCACGGAACGCCTACGCCCAGGCGCAGGCGAGCCTGGCCCAGCATATGCCGCTGGACACCACGGCGGACGCCCCGGCCGCCACCGGCACCGCATCGGATGACACCCCATGACCCCCACCGACATCGTCTTCCCACCCCTGGCCCCAACCTCGCCCCCGGCCGGCCCCGGCGCGGCGGAGGCGCGCGCCCAGTCGCTGATCTCCGCCATGGAACGGCTGATGGCCCTCTACCAGGAGGAAACGGCGCTGCTGAAGAAGCGCGACATCAAGGCCATGCTGGCCCTGGTGGAGCGCAAGCACCTGCTGACCAAGGGGTATGAGGACGCGGTGCGCATCATGAGCCTGGACATGGCCGGACTGCGCGCCCTGGATCCGGAACTGAAGACGCGGATGACAAGCCTGGCGGAGGTGTTCCACCGCGAGTCCATGGAGAACGCCACCGCGCTGCGGGCCGCCGCGGCCGTGGCCCAATCGGTGGTCAACATCATGGTCAACACCATCAACAAGCAGCGCAACCAGGAACAGGGCTACGTCGCCAGACATGGCGCCGCCCGGCCGGCGGGCTATCGCCGCGCCGGCATTCCGCCCTTGGCCGTGAACCAGTGCCTGTGAGCGCGCGCTCGCGCCGCTGAGCCCCTCCCCCGCCCCGGCCGTGAGCCGGTGGCGGGCTTTGGCGCCTGAGCCGCCTGATGGGGCGGCAGAATCTGCCCCCTGCGGCAATAAGCTCCCTCTCCCACCGCCGGCCGACACGCGGCACCGCATGCCGCTTCGGCCAACATCCGCCGGAAACCTTGGTTTCGCCGGCACGAGATCCTGGCACGTCGATTGCTTTCCTTGGGCGATGGGCACTTTTGCCCGTCACCATCCCTGCCATCCCGGTGGGGACCTGCCTCGGCCCAAGGAAGCGACACATGACCGGTTTCCAGCCCGTTCAGAGCCTGTTCCCCACCCAGGGGACATCCGTGGCCGGCATCCTGGGCGGCGGAACGGCGGCGGGCGGCGACGGCGCCACGGATTTGTTCACGCAATTGCTGAGCGGCATGGTCGAGGCCGACAATGTCGGCAGCCAGTCCACCGGCCAGGGAACCGCGTTCCTGGGGGCGAGCCAGGGCGCGGCATCCCCCTTCACGCCCTCCACCGTGCCCTTCGCCACCGGCAAGGCGGGCGCGGCCGGCAAGAACGGCGTCGCCCCGGCGGGAACCACGACGGGAACGGCCGTGACGGCGCTCATGACCGGGATCACCGCCAACAGCCCCTCCGCCTTGCAGGCGGGCACCGGTTGGACACAAACCCATTGGTCGGCAGCGACCGCCACGACGGACGCCGTCACGACCGGGGATGGCAAGGACGCCGCCACCAGCCCGGACGGCACGGCCACCGATGCCACGCTGGCCGCCTTGGCCGCGGGCGCGCAACAACAGCCTCTGCCGACACCGGCGCCCACCCCTGCCGCGTCCACCCCTGCGGCGACCGGCCAAGCGGCACAGGATGCCACCAAGATCGCGGACCTCACCGCCGCCAAGGGCGCCGATGCCGCGCTGGCCCAGACGGCCGCAGGCCAGGCGCCCCTGCCCCAAGGCGGCACCACCGAAGCCCTGTCCGGCACCAAGGCGCAGACTGAAGGCGCCGGGACCGCTGCCCTGGCCGGCATGACACCCGTGGGGCAGCCCACGGCCGCCGACGCCACGCTGGCCGCCCAGGCCGCCGCAGCCCTGGCGGCCGGCCAAGCGACGACCACGCCCGCCAAGGGCAGTGCGGCCGCCAGCGCCGCGACCTCCCTCGCCGTGGCTGACCAGAAGGCCGCCGCGTTGGCGGCAGGCACCCCGGTGGCCAGCGCCCGCGCCACCACCGCTGGCGCCACGCCAGCCCCCACCACCTCGCCGGCCCCGACAGCCGCCACGGCGCAGGCCCAGAAAGCCCAGACCGACGCCGCGGCGCTGGCCGCCACGACTGCCGCCGTCGCCGCCGGCACGGTGGACGCCAAGACGGGCAAGGCCGAGGGTGTCTCTGGCTCGGGCCTGAAGGGCGGCACACCCAACAAGGCCAACGCCAAGGGCGATACGGTCAAGCTGCCGGGTGTCAGCGTCAGCGCCACCGCGACCGACCAGAAGGCCGGCGCGGCCGATACGGCGGACCAGACCCGCCAGCAGACGGCCGACAGCGCCACCGATGGCAACGGCAGCAATGGCCTGCTCGCCAACACCTCCGGTGAGGGGATGATCTACGCCGATGCCCACACGGCGGCGGCGGCGCCCCTGACCAAGATGGGCGATGCGGCGGCACCGGCGGCGGCCCCCATGGCGGCCCTGGCCACCGTGGCCGGCGGCAACACCGTCGCGACCGCCACTCAAACGGCCACGGCGACGGCCCAGGCCACCCTGCAGACTTTGCTGCAACAGCAGCAGGCGGGCCGCACCAACACGGCAAGCAATGGCCTGCTGGCGACGACCGAGAACGGTCTGCTGCCCGCCGCCGCGGAAACGACCAGCACATCCACCTCGACCAGCGACGCGGCGCTGAACGCCAGCGGCTTCATGGGTCTGGTCGACGGCCAGCACACCTTCGCCACCGGCTTCGCCGCGCAAATGGCGGGCACCAGCCAGGCGGCGCGCCCGCCGCAATACCCGCCGGTATTGCAGCAGGTGACCATGGGCTTCCAGAAGGCCGCCAGCAACGGCATGGACAGCGTCACCATCCAGCTGTCCCCGGACGACATGGGCAGCATCGATGTGAAGCTGGACTTCCACAAGGACGGCAAGGTTCACGCCAGCGTGACGGCGGACAACGCCAAGACGCTGGACCTGCTGCAGCGCAATTCCGACGACCTGAAGAACGCCCTACAGGACGCCGGCCTGCAGACCGACAGCGACAGCCTGTCCTTCAACCTGAAGGACGACAGCGAAGCCCAGCAGCAGCAGGAACGCCGCGGCGGATCACGCGGCCAGCAATTCTCCATGGACGACACGGCGACCACCGAGGACGCCGCGTCCGAAAACATCATCATCCCCTCGCTCGGCCGCGTCGACGTGCGGATCTGAGGAATAGGCTTCAGGGAGTAGGATCATGACCACCGGCGTCAGCGGCACCAGCAACAACACCACCACGAACAACACGACCAACAACACGTCGGGCACCGGCTCGTCCAGCGGCAGCTCCACCAAGACCAGCAATCCGCTGAGCGACCTGACGAACAATTACACGACCTTCCTGACGCTGCTGACGACGCAGCTGAGAAACCAGGACCCGACGTCGCCCATGGATACCAACCAGATGACCCAGCAGCTGGTGCAGATGAGCTCGGTCGAACAGCAGATCGAGGCCAACAATCAGCTGAAGGCCATCCAGTCCACCCTGGCCTCCGGCCAGAGCAGCCAGGCGCTGAACTATCTGGGCAAGTATGTGGAGATGGAGGGCGACAAGTTCCCGCTGCAAAACAGCACGGCGAACGTCTCCGTCACCTATGCCAGCGCGGCGGCCAGCGCCACCATGAACGTCTATGACAGCACCGGAAAGCTGGTCAGCACCACCGACGTTTCCGGTGCCGCCGGCACCCACAACTTCTCCTGGAACGGCAAGGACAGCTCTGGCAACACGCTGCCCGACGGCACCTACAGCGTGAAGGTGAGCGCCACGGACAGCAGCGGCAAGGCCGTGGCCACGACGGTGAAGGTGGCGGGCAAGGTCACCGGCGTCGATATGTCCGGCGACACGCCCACCCTGCAGATGGGTGACATGACCGTGAACATGAGCGACGTCACCACCGTGCTGTCCGCTTCCTAAGCGGGCCAAACCTGACCGAAAGTGATAGGGACGTTCAGGTCTTATTAACGCCCCCACCCGTATGGTGATGCGGTCCCTGGTCCAACCCGGGGTCGGTACGCACTGTATGAGGTAAGGGATGTCGGCAGACGAAGCCGGGCGCGGCCCCCGCACGCCGCGGAACGGGGCAATGGCCCACGGTATGGCCGGGACCGCCGGAAACGGCGGCTCCAAGGCTTTGACGCTGGATGACCTTCCGCCGCCGGACACCCAGCGCTGGGTCATGCGCCGCAAGGCACAGGTGGTGGAGGGGGTGCGCAGCGGCCTCCTGACCATGCATGAGGCCTGCGCGCGCTACACGCTGTCGGAGGAGGAATTCCTGTCCTGGCAGCGGTTGATCGAAGCCCACGGCCCCCGCGCCCTGCGCACCACCCGCTTGCAGGACTACCGTCGCACCGACCATCGTCCGGACGAGGCGGATGCCAAAACGCGGCATGGATTGAGTCCAGCCCCAGGGACGCCGGGATAAGGCCGGCGTCAGTCCTTCTTCAGGCTGTCGGCGATCATATGCAGGCCCTGTCCACGCAGGGTCTGCTGGCGTTGGATCAACCGGCGGGTGGCCAGGGCCTGTTCGACCGCCTCTCCCCCAACCATCGCGCCACCCGCGTTCAGCGCCGCGGCCACGCGGGCCAGTTCCTGCGCCTCCCCCTTGGGGTCGTGGCGATTAAGGGGATGTTCGCTGGCCAGTTCGGTGGTCAGCCACTCCACCAGCACCTCGCGCCCCTCCGGTAGGCGCTCATCAGCCAACAGGCGGGCCAGCAGGCCCATGGATGTCGGCACCTTGGTTTCCGCCTCGATGCGCGCGGCGACGGCCGCCGGATCGCGCAAAAGATCGATCAACGCGACCAGAAAATCCGAAAGGGAGCGCTGGTTGCCGAACAGATCCTGAATGACATCGGGGAAGCGCAGCAGGTCGGCGGCGATGCCGCCCAGCATCTCCTGCAACCGCCACGGCGTGTCCGGGGTGGCCAGACGCATCACCTCTTCCAGTTTGCCGCCCAGGGTGCGGATACCGGCCAACCGCACGGTCATGAGGCTGTGGAAGGCGTGGTCGTGCCCCTCGGGGCCCACCAACCGCTCCACCGCCGCGCTCAGCCCGGCGGCGTCGCCGTTCAAGGGGACCGACCATTTCCGGCTGGCCGCCTGGAATTCCCGCGCCTTCTGGGCCACCACGTCCACATAGCGATCCAGGTCCGCGATGCGGGCGCGGGTGTTCTGGCCGGTGATCTTGGATTGGAGCGTCGCCGCCTTGTGCAGGGCCGCCTGCAACATGGCGCCGGTATCCTGCAAGCGGCGCAGGTGGGTGGCGCCGTGCAGCAATTCCGTCGGGCTGATCTGCTGCCGGGTCAGGTAATCCCGTAAAATCAAACCGATGGCGCGGCGGGACTGCGGGCCATACAAGTCTTCGGGCGCGGAACAGAGCGGCGTGCCGTCCGGCGCCTCCCGCAGGATGGAGGGCTTGACCACCTCCGGCGCGGTCTTCTCGAATATCAGGGTGCCGCTGGGAAAGGCGTTCAGGACCGTACGCACAGCCATCACCCGGACGGCCTTCAGTTTCCCCTGGGCAAGGCGGCGATTGGCCTCGGTCACCGCGATTTCCTCGGTGTCACCGATGAAAAGGATGGTCCAGCGGCCCTCTTCCAGGCCCAGCAGCTCAAACTTGCAGCTGCGGAATTTTAAGCCCATGTCCCGATCTTGCCCCTGTCCTGAGCGCGCCCATCTCCTGAGCTTGCTCACGCCCTGGGCTTGCGCCCCAGCCCCAGGCCACGACCCGGCGCCCCCGGAATCGATCCCTAACCACACTATAGGCGATTGGGCCCGCCCCCAGAAGAAAATAGGGAACCCCTTGGCCGGCAGCAAAAAAGGGAAGCGGCGGACCACTTCCCTTTTCCCGGACAGTCATTCCAAGAACTGGTCCCCCGGAACCAGCCTTGGCTTCAATCAAACGGGTTGTCGCTGCCTTTGCGCAACAGGAAGCGCAGCGGCACGGCCGGCAGCTTGAACGTTTCGCGCAGGCCGTTGATCAGATACCGGGTGTAGTGTTCCGGGATTTCGACGGGGCGGCTGCTGAACAGGGCGAAGGTCGGCGGGCGGGCCTTCACCTGGGTCATGTAGCGGATTTTCAGGCGGCGGCCGTCCACCAGGGGCGGTGGGTGCGATTCCAGCATGCCTTGCAGCCAGCGGTTCAGCTGGGCGGTCGGGATGCGGCGGTTCCACAGGCGGTAGACCTCGAACGCCGCGTCCAGCAGGACGTCCAGCTTCTGCTGTTTCAGGGCCGAGATGGTGATGGTGGGGATGCCCCGCGCCTGCGGCAGCGAGGTTTCCAGCCGATCGCTCAACTGCTGCAGGGCCTCGGCGCGGTTGGCCACGGCATCCCACTTGTTGACGGCGATGACCAGGCCGCGGCCTTCCTCGATCACCTGGCGGGCGATGGTCAGGTCCTGCTTGTCCAGGATGGCGTCGGCGTCCAGCACCAGCACCACCACATGCGCCATGCGCACGACACGCAGGGTGTCGGCGACCGCCAGCTTCTCCAGCTTGTCTTCCACGCGGGCGCGGCGACGCAGGCCGGCGGTGTCGACCAGCTTCACCGGCCGGTCACGCCAGCTCCACTCCGCCGCGATGGCGTCGCGGGTCATGCCGGCCTCGGGGCCGGTCAGCACCCGCTCCTCGCCCAGCAGGCTGTTCAGCAGGGTGGACTTGCCCACGTTGGGGCGGCCGACGATGGCCAACTGCAGGGGCTTGGCGTTGTCCCTGGCCTCGGCCGCCTCGTCGTCCAGCGGCTCCTCGGCCTCCGCCTCCTCGTCCTCCGGCTCGTCCGGGGGCAGATAGGGGGTCAGGGCCTCCACCAGGTCGGCCATGCCTTCGCCATGCTCGGCGGACAGCGGGACGGGATCGCCCAGGCCCAGCTCATAGCATTCCATGAGCCCCGGCTTGCCGGCGTTGCCCTCGCACTTGTTGGCCACCAGGATGATGGGGGTCTTGCCCTTGCGCAGCCAGGCGGCAAAGTGGCGGTCCAGGGGGGTGATGCCGGCCCGCGCGTCCACGATGAACAGGCCGACGTCGGCCCGTTCGATGGCGCGCTCCGTCTGGCGGCGCATACGCGCCTCCAGACTGTCGTCGAACGCTTCTTCCAGGCCGGCGGTGTCCACCACCGTCAGCTCGATGCCGGCCAGATGGCCGTCAGCGGAACGCCAATCCCGGGTGACCCCGGGGGTATCGTCGACAATGGCCAGCTTCTTACCGGCAAGTCGATTGAACAGAGTCGACTTGCCGACATTGGGCCGGCCGATGATCGCGACCGTCAAGCGGCGGGGACTCGCCATAACTAAAACGCCTTATCGATACGCGAAGAGGTCGCCGGCGTCCGTCAGCACAAACAGGGTGTTGTTGACCGCAATAGGGGCAACGCTGATCGGGTCGTCGAACTCAATCTTGTTGAGGATGTCGCCGTTGGCGGGCGACGCTTCCACAACCTGCCCCAGGCTGTTGGCCATAATCAAGCGTCCACCGGCTGCAATAGGACCAACCCAGTTAATCGGATCCTTGCGCTTCTCCGGATTCTCCCAGCGTTCCAACTGCTTGATCCAGCGGACCCGGCCGGTGTCGCGCGTCAGCGCCACCAGCTGGGCCTCGTTGTTCACGACGAAAACCCAGTCGCCGACCACGGCCGGTTGATTCTGGCCGCCCACGTCCTGTTCCCAGACGTGCTGGCCGGTGCGCTGGTCGATGGCGACCATGCGGCCGGAATAGCTGATGGCGTAGACCTGGCCGCGATCCACCACGGGCAGGCCCTTGATGTCCGCCAGGTTGGCCAGGTTGGCGCCCCGGCGCGAGGACGCGAGGTTGTCGCTCCACGCCGGATGGCCGTTGTCCACGCGCAGGGCGTACAGCTCACCCGAGGAATAGGGGATGATGGTGATGTCGTTCTCGACCGCGGCGCTGGCGCCGCCCAGCAGGGCCGCCGGCTCGGGGAAACCGGCATGCGTCCATTGCAGCACGCGGTTGTTGGACGCCAGGACGATGCACTGGTTGTCGATGGTCACGACGAACACGCGGCCGCCCGCGACCGTGGGGCCGGAACGGATGGGGGCGGCGATACGCTGCCGCCAGGCGACCTTGCCATCCTTGGGGTCGACCTTGATGGCCTCACCATAGCCGGTGGTGACGAACACCGCGCCGTCGCCCACCGCGACGCCGCCGCCCATCGCGGAACCTTCCTGGTCCGGCCGCTTCATCTCACTGTCCCAAATCTTCTTGCCGGTGGCCTCATCGAAGGCATGCAGCACGAAGTCGGTGTCCAGCAGATAGACCTTGCCGTCCGAAACCACCGGACCATCCAGCAGACGATTGTCGCTGGACGACCCCTCGACACTGGCCTTCCAAACCTCCTTCAAGGTCTTGGGCAGGCTGACGTGGCCCGGGTTATGGGCGGCGTTGCCACCGGGCTGGGTCCAGTCGGTGTTGGTCACGGCGTCGGGCAGCGTGACCTGCTTGGACTGGGCCTGGCTGTCCGGCTCGATCTGCTGGTCCAGCTGCAGCACCGAGATGCGGTTGCCGGCCAGCTTTTCCTTGGGCTTGCTGTCATCGCCGAAGCCCAGCCAATCGAACATGCCGCAGCCGGTCAGCAGCGTGCAGGCCACCAGCGCGCTGCTGAGACCGATGGCGCGGCGGACGCGCATGGGCCGGGCCGCCGAGGGGCCCCCGGCGGCGAAGGCGGAGGCCACGGTGGAGATCAGGCCGGTGACGGCGTTCTTGTCGGTCATTTCTGCTCGGCGTAGAGGGCGGCGAGATCGGCGGCGCGGGCGCGGACACCCTGGGGTGCGGCCGGGTCGGCGGACAGGGACTGGAAAATCTCCCTGGCCTTGGCCAGGTCGTTGGCACGCAGGTACAGCAAACCGGACAGTTCCTGCGCGGTGTAACGCCAGGGGCCCTTGGTCAGGCCCGAGATGCGCGACTGCAGCTGCGCCGGGTTGCCGGTGTCCACCTGCTGCATCACGGCCAGGATCTGGGCCAGGTCGCGGAACAGGGGATCATTGTCGGCACTGCCGGCGATCTGGTCATAAATGGCGATGGCGCCGGCGGCGTCGCCGCTGGCGGCCTTCAGCCCCGCCTCTTGCAAGCGGGCCAGCGTGGCCGGCGCGCCGCCCAACTGGGGCGTCACGGCCGCCAGCGCGGCCAGCGCATCCTTGACGTTGCCGCCATCAAGGGCGGGGGCCACCTTCTCCGTCGCGGAGATCAGAGCGCTGGTGCGCTCGATCGCCTGCTGGGTGCGGTGCTGGTTCCAGGCCACGTAGCCGGCCGTGCCGGCCAGGATGGCAACAGCCCCCACCAGCAGGTAAGGCCCGACCTGGCGCCACAGTTTTTCCAGTCGTTCGCGGCGAAGGTCGTCATCGACCTCGCGGAAAATATCGCTCATCAGCTCACTCTTCGACACCGAGGCCGGCACCATAACAGCAATCCGCGCCGATACCAGAGGGGCGCGTGACGGTCAAGGAAAGTCCGGATCGATTGTCCCCCAATCCCCCTGCCCGCCGTCCCCGAAAACGGCGACATCGCCCCGCCAATCATGGCCGGGCGGGCAGCATAGATTAAATCAGCCGACCTTGGCACGGGCGGAGAGGCCATTTCCTATCGGTCGGTCGCTTTTGCCGCGCAAAATAAACCGCTGCTGTGGATAAGTCTGTGGAGCGTGGCAGGGAAAACCATTGCATCCCTGTCCAAAAGACAGAGCCGGCGCCCTGCCGCACCCCAGCTATAGAGCCACCCGCCCGTAAAACGCCAGGAATGGTGCCACCGTCCCTGTCCCGATTCCCCTGCCCGAAAGGTGGATAATCCCACCCCAAGGAAATAGACGAAGCAAAGACTGGCGGTCCCCGCCGCGTCGCGGTAATGAGCCTGGGCCCCATCCCGGGCCATTGCCTTGCCACCACGCGTGATCCATAGCCGCCATGACTGACACCGCGCGCCGCATCGTCGGCCTCATCGCCACCGAACTGTCCGCCCGCCCCGAACAGGTGGCGGCGGCGGTCGCACTGCTGGACGAAGGCTCGACCGTGCCCTTCATCGCCCGCTACCGCAAGGAAGCGACGGGCGGCCTGGACGACACCCAGCTGCGCACCCTGGACGAGCGCCTGCGCTATCTGCGCGAGATGGAGGAACGGCGGGCCACCATCCTCAAGTCCATCGAGGAACAGGGCAAGCTGACGCCCGAGTTGCAGACCCAGATCGCCACCGCCGACACCAAGACGCGGCTGGAAGACCTGTACCTGCCCTACAAGCCCAAGCGCCGCACCAAGGCGATGATCGCCCGTGAGGCGGGCCTGGAGCCCTTGGCCGACCTGCTGCTGACGGCCCCGTCGCAGGAGCCGGAGGCCGCCGCCCAGACCTATATCGACGCCGAGAAAGGCGTGGCCGACACCAAGGCCGCTCTGGACGGCGCCCGCGCCATCCTGGTCGAGCGCATGGGCGAAAACGCGGAGCTGCTGGGCTTCCTGCGCGGCTATTGCCAGGAACACGGCCGCCTCGTCTCCACCGTCGTCGAGGGCAAGGCCGAGGAGGGCGCCAAGTTCTCCGACTATTTCGACAAGGCCGAGCCCCTGGCCAACCTGCCATCGCACCGCGCCCTGGCCCTGTTCCGGGGCCGCGCCGGCGGCATCCTGGACCTGGCCATGAAGGTGGGTGAGGATCCGACACCCGGCCAGCAGCATCCGTGTGAAGTCGCCATCGCCAACCGATTCGGCATCCAGGACCAGGGCCGCCCGGCCGACCGCTGGCTGCTGGACACCTGCCGCTGGGCCTGGCGCACCAAGATCGCCCTACACCTGGAACTGGACCTGATGGGCACGGTGCGCGACCGGGCGGAGGATGAGGCCATCGCCGTCTTCGGCCGCAACCTGAAGGGCCTGCTGCTGGCCCCGCCCGCCGGCCAGCGCGCCACGCTGGGCCTGGATCCCGGCATCCGCACGGGCGTGAAGGTGGCCGTGGTGGACGCCACCGGCAAGCTGCTGGAAACCACCACCATCTACCCGCACGAGCCACGCCGCGACTGGGCCGGGTCCATCGCCACGCTGGCGGCCCTGGCCGGCCGCCATGACGTCGGGCTGATTGCCATCGGCAACGGCACGGCCTCCCGCGAGACGGACAAGCTGGCGGCCGACATGATGGCCCAGTTCCCGCAGTTGAAGCTGACCAAGATCATGGTCTCGGAGGCCGGCGCCTCGGTCTATTCGGCATCCGAAGTGGCGGCCAAGGAGTTCCCCAACCTGGACGTCAGCCTGCGCGGCGCCGTGTCCATCGCGCGCCGTCTGCAGGACCCCCTGGCCGAGCTGGTGAAGATCGACCCCAAATCCATCGGTGTCGGGCAGTACCAGCATGACGTCAGCCCGACCAAGCTGGCCCGCACCTTGGACGCCGTCGTCGAGGATTGCGTGAACGGCGTGGGCGTGGACCTCAACACCGCCTCGGTGCCCCTGCTGGCCCGCGTGTCGGGCCTGAGCGACAGCATCGCCCGCAACATCGTGGAGCACCGCGACACCCACGGCGCCTTCCGCAACCGCCGCCAGCTGCTGGACGTGTCGCGCCTGGGCCCCAAGGCCTTCGAACAGGCGGCGGGCTTCCTGCGCATCCGCGACGGGGACAACGCGCTGGACGGTTCAGCCGTGCACCCCGAATCCTACACCGTGGTGGAACGCATCATGGCCAAGACGGGGCGCACCCTGTCGACCTTGATCGGTGACGTGCCCTTCCTGCGGTCGCTGGACCCGGCGGACTATGCCGATGATCGTTTCGGTGTCCCAACGGTCGAGGATATCCTTAAGGAACTGGAAAAGCCTGGCCGCGACCCCCGTCCCGAATTCAAGACCGCCGCCTTCAAGGAGGGCGTGGAGGAACTGAAGGACCTGCAGCCCGGCATGGTGCTGGAAGGCGTGGTCACCAACGTCACCGCCTTTGGCGCCTTCGTCGACGTGGGCGTGCACCAGGATGGCCTGGTCCACATCAGCCAGCTGGCCGGCAAGTTCGTGAAGGACCCGCACGCCGTCGTCACCGCCGGCGACATCGTCAAGGTCAAGGTGCTGGAGGTGGACCTGAAGCGCCGCCGTGTCGCCCTGACCATGCGGCTGGAGGAGCAGGCGGCGCGTCCGGCCGGCAACGGCCCCCGCCAGGACGACGCCCGCCCTGGCAACCGTGGCGACGGCCGCGGCCCCGGCGCCAACCGTCCCCAGGGTAACCGTCCCGCCGGCGAGCGCCCCCAGGATGGTCACAAGGCCGGTGATCGTAAGCCGGGCGGCGGCAAGCCCCAGGAGTCGCGCGGCGGCAGCTTCGGCAACGCCTTCGGCGGCGCCCTGGCCGACGCCTTCGCCCGCGCTCGGAAAGACAAGTAAGAGGGGAAGAACGGCCCCCGGCGGCATGAGCCCGACGCTCATGCCGCTGTCGGGTGCTGGCGCCCAAGGGGGCCTTAACGCTTGTGGATCATCTTGGCGCGGGCCAGGGCCAGGGACTTGGTCAAGGCCTGCCCCAGTTCACCGCCATCCCCCTTGATATCGTCGCGCACCACGACGTGCATGGCATCGATATGCAGGCCCACTACCGTCAGCAAGGCGTCGGTGGGGCTTTCCAGGTCGACCAAGAACTGGTTCATGGAATTGGCGAAATCCGACAGCAGATTGTAGCCGAAGGTGCGGCCCAGGGTCATGATGCCGTCGGAAATCTTGTAAACCTTGCGCAGGTGCCGGACGCGATTTTCCGGGTCGCGCTTCGCCTGTTCAAACGCTGCCTGCAGGCTGGTCAGGTCGATGCGGGTCTGGGCCTGGTGCGCCTTCGCCATGCGGGCCACGTGGTTGTTGGCCCGCTCGATGGCCGCGGGGTCGATCTGCCCAGGCTTGCCGTCCGTCCCGCCCACCTTGGCGCGCAGCTTGTTCGGCAGCTCGATGATCTCCACCACCCGGGTTCCTTTACCCGGCAGTGGACCCGGCAGCGGCTTTCCAGGCGCTTCCTTGTCGGACTTGTCCGTCATACCCGTCCCTCCTCTAAGGGATCACAACTGTCCAGCACATGGTCCGCCGGCTTCATCATTGGTCTTAATCCACTGTTTCCGTCAGGCCTTCCGCCGTGCCATCGGCGGAGACCTCCCCGGCCGCCACTTCCGGAACGGCCTGGCCCACGGGCGGCAACGCCTCCTCCCGCGATTCCTCCAGCGTGACCCGCTGGCCAGCCATGACGCGGCGGTCTTCGCCATTATAGGGCAAGGTTTGGCGCCGGCGGTCCGGGCCCATGTAACCGGGCGCGCGAATGAAAGGCCTGGGCTTGTCGACGATGGCCAGCAGCCGTGACGCGACATTGGCCACCGACATGGGTTTGGCCAGGTATTCGGTCACCCCGCTGTCGCGCGCCAGGAACACGGCCTTGTCATCAGCCTCGCCGCTCATCATGACAAAAGGGATGAACTTCAGCTTCTCATGCTCATGGGCGCGCACCCACCGCAGCAATTCCAATCCATCGACCGGCGACATAAGGTGGTCGGCGAAGACGATGTCGATATCGCTGGCGCCCTGCATCTGGGTCGACACATCCAGGATGGCGGTCGCCTCCTCCCCGCTTTCGGCTTGCAGCACGCGGCCTATCCCCAAGCCTCGCAGCACCCCGACCAGGATGGTGCGCACGAAGCGGTTGTCATCGGCCACCAGAACGCTCAATCCGTCCAAGCGGTAATATTTTCCGGACTTTGCTGATGCCATAACGCCTGATGCCAGCCGGCCCCCTCGATACAGGGCAGTGTAGCCCCTTCCGTGCTGGGACGCGCGAATTAAAGCGGCGAAACCAGGCATCGCCCCCGGCGACAACCGTCACCCTATCCCGTTGCGCACCCGCCCCGCCGTATTGCCGCCAGGGGTTCGCACGCAGTTAACGGTTTGGTGACAAGCGCCGCTTTAAGGTTCCCCATCCCCGGACGGAGCGCCCCTGTGGCGAACCATTCCCCAGGGGAGGTGTTGAAAGGAGCGCCAGTCCCATGTCCCGGCCTATCCCCCATAACAATCTCATCGAACGCACGTCGGTCCTGACCTACACGCTGATGGAGCAGTTGCACGATGTGCTGAACACGCCCAGCGCGCCCGACGACGTGACGCTGGGCATGCTGATGGGGCTGTCCATGTTCCTGGATGATCAGATCGGCCCTTTCCGCATGACACAGCTGCTGCAAGCCGCCCCCGACATCATCCTGCGCACCGACGCCCATGTGACGCGGGAGCAGATCGACCGTTTCCTGCCGGTCCTGCGCGCCTTCGGCGACAAGCTGGCAGCACTGACGCCCGACCACTTCGCCGAGGCCACGACCAGCCTGTCGTGACCCGCGGCCGCAATCGCGGCCTTTTCACCGGACGGTGCCAGGCTTATCTGTAAAGGGTCACCGCCCCCGTCAACCGCCGCCATCCCATCCGCGGCCGCCATGGTTGAACGCACATGCTGTCGCAGTTGGACAACGCCCACCCCGCCCTGTTCCTGGTCTTCGCCTGCGTCGCCGTGCTGGCCGCCGCCGGCCTCAGCGTCGGCTACGTATGGCGGCGCCTGGGACGCTTGGCCGTGCGCCAATCCAACCTGGCGCGTACCGCGTCCGACCACCTGACCCGCCTGCAAGGCGACCTGACCGATTTGGCGGGCCAAGTGCAGCGGTTGGGTGAGTTCAATCAGCGACTGGCCGAAGAAGTGGACATGCTGCGCCATCGCCTGGCCGATGGCGGGTATGAGCCTCAGGACCACCACCCCCGGGTCCTGCATTGAGCGGCGGCGGCAGGACCGCCGGCGTCCCCCCGTTCGGGAACACGAGATACGCCGCTGGCATGAAAGCGGCCACGCCTGGGACCGCTGGGCCGACGCCATGGCCGACCCCGCCGCCCGGCTGAACGGACCTCTGCTCGCGGCCCTGGACCTCCGCCCCCATCACATCCTGCTGGACCTCGCCAGCGGCGCCGGCGAACCGGCGATCACCGCCGCGAAGGGCATGGGCCCCACCGGCCGCGTGCTGGCCAGCGACCTGGTGCCCGCCATGCTGGCCGGCGCCCGCCGGCGTGGCGTCGGCGTCGACGCCTTGTCCTTCATGACAGCTGACATGACGGCCCTGCCCCTGGGCAGCGCCAGCGTGGACCGCGTCAGTTGCCGCTTTGGCCTGATGTTCGTGCCGGACGCCGCGCGCGCCGTGGCGGAGATGCACCGGACCTTGCGGCCCGGCGGCGTCGCGGCGGCGTTGTGCTGGGGGCCGCGAGCCGACAACACCCTGTTCCGGCTGGTCGATGATGCGTTGGGGGGAATGCCCGAACTGACGGTGCTGTTCCGCTTCGCGGAGGACGGGAGCCTGGCCCGCCTGTTCCAGGCCGCCGGCTTCGACGCCGTGTCGGAAACACCCGTGCGTCAGACGGCGTTGGCCGATACGGCCAAGCCGTTCTGGCGCCCCACCCTGGACATGGCCTTCGCCCCCGCCCTGGCCCGACTGGCGAAGGAAGACCGCGCGGCGCTGGAGGATCGCATCGCCGCCAGCGTGCGGGCGCAGGCGGATCAGGACGGGCGGGTGCCCGTCCATCTCCATGCCCGGCTTCTGGTGGCCCGGAAGACCTGATCAGGCGGGCGGCTGTTCCGCCTGTGCCGCCTGTGGCCCCTCCGCCACCGCTTCGGCCGCGGGGGCGTCCTCCCCCCCACCAAGGACTCGGCCTGATCCATCAGGCGCCGATACTGGCGCACGCTGAACGGCAGGGTGACAAGATACCCCACGCCCAGGATCAGCAGGGTGGTCCAGGGGGCGCTGACCACGCCCGCCGCCAGCAGAACCAAGCCTAGGAAGACGAAGACGACATAGCGCGGGTGGATGCGCAGGCCCTTGAGCGAAAAAGTCGGGATGGCGCTGATCATCAGCGCGGCCATGCCCACGGTCCAGATCACGACGAAGACCGGATGGCCCACCACCGTGCGTCCCAGTTCGAAACTGGCGACGATGGGCAACAGGGCCAAACCGGCGCCGGCCGGGGCCGGCACGCCGGTGAAATAATTATAGGCCCAGACCGGCTTTTGCGCGGCGGAGCCCAGGGCGGTGTTGAACCGCGCCAAGCGCAGGGCGGCACAGGCGCCGAACAGTAGACAGGCGATCCAGCCAAAGCTGCGCGCCTCGTTCAGCCCCCACATGTACAGGATCATGGCCGGCGCCACGCCGAAGCTGACCACGTCGGACAGGCTGTCCAGTTCCGCGCCGAACTTGCTCTGGGCGTTCAGCAAACGGGCAATTCGGCCGTCCAGCGCGTCCAGGACGGCGGCCACCACGATGGCGACGACCGCATGTTCCCAGCGCTGGTCCGTGGCGAAGCGGATGCCCGTCATGCCGGCCGACAGCGCCAGCACGGTCAGCATGTTGGGCAGAAGCTTGTTGATGGTGAGGCCGCCCAGGCGGGGCGGCCGGATGGCCCGGCGCCGCCGCCCCAGCGTGCCCCCGCCCAGGGCCGGGGGACGCTGTACCATCAGCGCACCACACCCTGACGCTGCGGCTCGACGCTGGTCAGGTCGGCCAGGATGGTTTCGCCGCCCAGCGCCTTCTGCCCGACGACCACCAAGGGCTGAACCCCATCCGGCAGGTAGATGTCGGTGCGGCTGCCGAAGCGGATGAGGCCATAGCGCTCCCCGGTCGACACCACCTGCCCCGGCTTCAAGGTGGAGATGATGCGGCGGGCCACCAGGCCGGCGATCTGGACGAAGGCGATCTCACGGCCATCGGGCATGGCCAAGCGGATGCTCATACGCTCGTTCAGGTCGCTGGCCTTGTCCAGGGCGGCGTTCAGGAACTTGCCCGGATGGTATTCGGCCCGCGTCACCGTGCCCTCGATGGGGGTGCGGTTGATGTGCACGTTGAACACGTTCAGGAAAATGCTGACGCGGGTCATCGGCGCCGGGCCCATGCCCAGTTCGGGCGGCGGCACGGCCTGGGTGATCATCTGCACCACGCCGTCGGCCGGGCTGACCATCAGGCCGGGACGGGTGGGCACCACGCGGTCGGGGTCGCGGAAGAAATAGGCGCACCATGCCGTCAGGATCACCCCGATCCAGCCCAGGAAGGTGGAAAGCCAGAACAGGATGAGGGTCGCCACGGCGAAAGCCAGGATGAACGGCCAGCCGGCGCGGTTGATCGGCACGATGACGGTGCTGAGAGCGGACATTTGCACTTTCCGAAGACGGGCCCACGCGGGAGGGGCCCAAGGAGGACGGTCGATCCCTTAGTGTAGACACCCCCGCCCCGGATTTTAAGTGCCATTCCATGTCGTTCGGGTCGACTGCAATGGACCGGGCCTGTTCAAGGCCATTTTTCGCGCTACCCCTTGTTAGGGGCAGCGGCCCAATGACCCACCCAGCGAACTATAACGGGTTGCCTACCAGGCTCTTCCGCAAGGGCGGATACCCTTTCGGTTCGTTTTGAGGAAAAATGTAGTCACTGTGGGTCGGCCTCTGGCAACGGCGCGCCCTATGTACTTCGCGACGTTGACAGGTTGAAGCCGTGCGTGCCGAACAGACAATCGATCGGGAATTGACGCAGCGGTCCTCCACGGCCCGTCGCCCCCGGTATCGCATCGTGGTGGTGGAGGATGAGGCGCTCATCGCCCTCGGCCTTGAGCAAATCCTCTTGCTCCAGGGGCATGAGGTTTGCGCCGTGGCGTCCTCGGTGGACGAGGCGGTCGATGCCGTGGACCGCCACCGCCCCGATTTGGTGTTGATGGACGTCATGCTGCGCGGCGGCGGCGATGGCGTTGAGGCGGCGGATCGCATCTGGAAGCGCTTCGGCATCCGCAGCCTGTTTACCAGTGCGGTCGACGCCAACATCCTGCGCAGCCGGGCCCCTTCCGTTTCCCTGGGCTTCATCACCAAGCCCTATCGCCCCGAGGATTTCCAGCGGAGCCTGGGCGCCCTGAGCCTCGCCTGACGGCCTGACCAACCGTAGGGACTGGCAGAGCTTGCGGCCGCGCGGTATGACGGCGCCATGCCGCCCCTGCCCCAAACCGCCCTTCCCATCGACGCCGTGCTGCCGGACCTGTTGCGGTTCCTGGCCGACACGCCCAATGCCGTGCTGCAGGCGGCCCCGGGCGCCGGCAAGACCACACGCGTCCCCCTGGCCCTGCTGGACCAGCCCTGGCTGGCCGGCCGGAAGATCATCATGCTGGAACCCCGGCGCCTGGCCGCCCGGGCCGCCGCCAAGCGCATGGCCGACACTCTGGGCGAGGCCGTGGGCGAGACGGTGGGTTACCGGGTCCGCCTGGACACCCGCGTGGGCCCGCGCACCCGCATCGAGGTGGTGACCGGAGGCCTTTTCCTGCGCCAGTTGCAGGGCGATCCGTCGCTGGACGGCATCGGCGCGGTGCTGTTCGACGAGTTCCATGAACGCAGCCTGGACGCCGACCTGGCGCTGGCCTTCTGCCTGCAAGCCCAGGGGCTGCTGCGCGAGGATCTGCGCCTGCTGGTCATGTCCGCCACCCTGGACGGGGCCGCCGTGGCCACACTCCTGGCCAACGGGGGACAGGACGCGGCTCCCATGGTGACCAGCGAGGGCCGCGCCTATCCGGTCGAAACGCGCTGGGTGGAACCGGCGCCCACCGACCGGCTGGAAACGGCGGTGGCGCGGGTGGTCAAGCGGGCGCTGGGCGACGAGCCGGGCAGCGCCCTGGTCTTCCTGCCCGGGACCGGGGAAATCCGGCGCACGGAAAAGGCCCTGGCCGACCTCGGCCTGCCCTGCGATGCCGTGGTGGCGCCCCTGTATGGCGACCTGGCGCTGGACCAGCAGGAGGCCGCCATTCGTCCAGCGCCGGCGGGCCACCGCAAGGTGGTGCTGGCCACGGCCATCGCCGAAACCAGCCTGACCATCGACGGCATCCGCATCGTGGTCGACGCCGGCCAGGCCCGCCTGGGCCGCTTCGACCCCGGCAGCGGTATGAACCGACTGGAAACCGCCCGCGTCTCCCGCGCGTCGGCCGACCAGCGCCGGGGCCGTGCCGGCCGTCTGGAGCCGGGCGTCTGCTATCGCCTGTGGAGCGAGCAGGCGGACCGCGCGCTGGTCCCCTACGCCCCACCGGAAATCCTGCGCGCCGACCTGGCGCCCCTGGCGTTGGAGCTGGCGGCCTGGGGTGTCGATGACGTGAGCGCCCTGCCCTGGCTGGACCTGCCGCCGGCGGCGCCCCTGGCCCAGGCCCGCACCTTGCTGGGCCAACTGGGTGCCCTCGGCGCCGACGGCAAGATCACCCCCCACGGCCGTCGCATGGCGGCGCTGGGTATGCATCCGCGCCTGGCCCACATGGTGCTGGCGGGCATGGATTTGGGAATGGGGGCCGCCGCCGCCCATCTGGCGGCCCTGCTGGAGGAGCGCGACCCCCTGCGCGGCATTTCCCGCGACGCTGACCTGCGCCGCAGGCTGGACCTGCTGTCCGGCCAGGAGAGCGGCATGGCCGACCGCAACGCCTTGCGCCAAATCCGGGAAAGCGCCCGCCAGACCATGCGCCAGCTGCGCATCACCGACCGCGGCTTCACCGGCGAGGATGCCGGCCGTCTTCTGGCGCTGGCCTATCCCGACCGGCTGGCGCAGAAGCGTCCCGGCGGCCAAGGGCAATACCGCCTGGCCAACGGCAAGGGCGCGGCGCTGGATACCGCCGACGCCCTGTCGCGCCAGGACTGGCTGGCGGTCGGCGACCTGGACGGCGACACGCGCGAAGCCCGCATCTACCTGGCGGCCCCCATCACCCGGGAGGAGATCGAGGAGGTCTACGCCGACCGCATCGTGACGGAAGAGCTGGTGAGCTGGGACGGGCGGGAGCAAGCCGTGCTGGCCCGCCGCCGCCGCCGGCTGTTCGGCCTGGTGCTGAAGGACGAGGCGTTGAGCCAACCCTCGGCCGAGGCCGTGGCCGCCGCCATGATGGCCGGCATCCGCGAGATGGGCCTGGCGGCCCTGCCCTGGACCAAGGCGCTGGAGGCGTGGCGGGAACGCGTGCGCTTCCTGCACCGTTCCGGCGGCCAGGATGTCTGGCCCGACCTGTCGGACGAGGCGTTGCTGGCCACTCTGGAGACTTGGCTGGCCCCTTATCTGGCGGGCATCAGCCGCGCCGGCCACCTGCCGCGCCTGGACCTGCACAGCGCGCTGACCGGCATGCTGGATTGGCCGCAGGGCCAGGAGCTGGAGCGCCAGGCGCCCACCCATATCGACGTGCCCAGCGGGTCGCGCCTGCCCATCGACTATTCCGGCGAGATCCCCACCCTGGCGGTGCGCCTGCAGGAGCTGTTCGGCCTGGCCCAGACGCCGACAGTCGCGGGCGTCCCCGTGCTGCTGCACCTGTTGTCCCCCGCCCACCGGCCCATCCAGGTCACCCGCGACCTGGCCTCCTTCTGGGCCAACACCTATCGGGACGTGAAGAAGGATCTGGCGGGGCGCTACCCCCGCCATTACTGGCCCGACAACCCGCTGGAGGCGGAACCGACGGCCCGGGCCAAGCGGCGCGGGACGTGACGGAGCGCACGGTTCAGTATTTCGTCGTGACGGTGAACAGGTACTGCCGCGGCGCCGACCGCATGAACGTCTGGTAATCGCCGGACACGGAGTAACCGCCAATGCCCACGGAACCGATGTTGTGCCGGTCCGTCAGGTTGTTGACGCTGAGACGGAAAGTCAGGTCCGGCAGGGTGTTCCCCTGGGGAAGATGATAGGCCACGTAGGCGTTCATCTCCCAATAATCCGGGACATGGATGTCGTTGGTGTAGGTGAACGGGTTGTCCAGATAGACGGTGCTGGTGACGCCGGTTTCAAACCCGTCGTACCGCGCCGTGACCTGGGTGATCAGGGACACGCCGGGATAGCCCGGTTGATAATGGCCCTTCAGCGGACTGGTGCCGTCCGGCATCGTCAGGTCGGACTCATAGCGCAGCTTGCTGACCGACACCGACTGGGACAGTGTCAGCCACGACGCCGGTTTGGCGCTAACGGTCGCGTCCCCGCCCACCAGGCTGGACCGGGACACGATGCCAACGGTGCGCACGGGATTGAACTGCGGCCCGCTGGTACCGTTCAGCAAACGGTCGAGGACGATACCGTAATAGGCATCGACGGTCAGGCTGAGGTCGCCAAAGTCATGATAGGCGCCGACGGTGAAGTTCCAGTCCCGCTCCGGCTTCAGCATGGCGCGCGCGGCGTCGAAAATGTCCTGGCTGTCCGCCGCCCAGGCGGAGGACACGGGGCCGATGTTGCCGCGTGATGAGACGCGGTAACCGATCATGGTTTCCCCGATATCGGCGTAGAGCGAGGTATCGGGGTTCGGACGCCAATCGGCCGATAGGTGCGGCAGGAAGGAATCGCGGGCGCTCAACGTTCCGTTCGGCGCCTGGTCGGGGCCGATGCCGCCGCCGCTGGTCGTGAAATCCACGGCCTTGAAGCCGCCCTTGATCGTCAGCGTCTCTGTCGGCTTGTACACGTCCTGCACATACACCTGCCGGGAATCGGTGCTCCAGCGGGAGTCGTTCGCGGTCTGGAAGGCGGGGCCGTAGGTGTCATAGGGCCCGATGGCCTTCAGCGGGGCGCCCTGCCCCGGCAGGGGCTGATTATACCAGGCGAATTGGGAGGTGGACGTCGCGCGCTCGATCCACAGCCCGGTGGAAAGGGTGTGCGCGCCCCAGTCATAGGACAGGGTGGCGGTGCCTCCGAAACGTTGGGGCCGGGTCCGCCAAACCTGCGAAGAGAACGGGGCGCCGGTCTGAGACGGGGTGGTGACATCCGAGATTTCGATGTTGGAGTCGCTGACGGCGCCATAGGCCATGACGCTGCCTGACAGCGCGTCCGACAGGCGGAAATCGTGCGTCAGGTTGCCGACGAAATCGTCCGTGGCCTGCCCGGTGTCATAGGGGACGAGGGATGCCAGTTCACCGCAGGTGTAGGCCCCGCATGATGCGTTGGCATTCTGGGGGGACGCCACATAGACCGCCCGTGCGTAGCTGGGATAAAGGATGTCGGTCCCGTTCCAGCCAAGCTTGGACAACATATCGAACGACGTATTGTTGTATCCCCAGATCTCCGCGCGGGAGTAGGAGAAGAACGCGGTAAAATCGCCCCATGGCACGTCCTGAACCACCTTGGCGTTAGCGTGCAGCATGTATTGCGTGCCCGCATCCGTGTATTTGTCCTTGGAAATCCGCTCGACGCCCAGCAGGACGCGGGGGCCGTTGTCCCCGATCCGCCCAGTCTGCCCGGTGACGCTGGTGACCAGGGTGTCGTTGCTGCCATAGCCTTGGGTCACGCTCAGCGACGGCTTGGTATCGGGGTCGATCAGCGCATAGCGCATTTCACCGCCATTCACCGAGTTCGAGAACGTGTCCACGCCGGCGGCCCCGGGGGCGACCTTGATGCTGCCGATATCATCCGTCACGCCGATGTTCAGCGGCGCCGTCCCGGTGACGCTGCCATAGCTGCCGTCATTGAGCGGAATGCCCTCGAAGGTGATCGCCAGCTCGTTCTGACGGAACCCCCGGACCAACAGGAAGCCGTCCGAGAGGTCCAGGCCATAGGCGTCGGTCGAGGTGAAAGTCACCCCGGGCAGGTTCTTCACCAGGGCCAGGGCACTGGTGCCGGCCATGGCGTCGGCCCAGTCGTTGCTGTTCAGCACGAACTGGTTGGGGGCCACCGGCACGACGGTGCCATCGGTAACGCTTCCGCGCCGGCCGACGATGACGATCTCCATCTCCTCGACCGGCGCATCCCCGGACGCGGTCTCCGCCGAGGCGCCATCGCCCCGGGAAGCGGTGATCGGTCCCTGAGCCAGGGCCGGCGAAGAAAAGGCGCCAAGAATAAGGGCAAGCGCGGACACCCGAAGGCTGCCCGCCATACCTGGAACGGGGGCAAGCCCGTCCCGGGCGGGCGACGTCCCCGGTGGCGACACGCGGGGATGGTGAAAAAGTTCACAGAGGGTCATGATGTTCCATTCCGGCCACGCGGAAAGACGCCCTTCCCCAATATTCGAAGGGCGCTCCGTCTATTTTGTTTGTTTTGGAAATTTCAGCTGAATACTGAGAGATCCTCAGTATTTCCTATCGCGAACGCCTGCTGGTTCCCTGCCGCTCAACCCATGCGTGGATCGCTTGGTAGCGGCGGTCGACCCAGTCCAGGCCGAGCCGCTTGAGACGCCCTTTCGGAAGGACGGAAAGGAGGAAGGATTCAACCTGCCAGAGCGCCCAGAGTTGAAGGCGGAGCCGCAGTGGCAGGGCATGGTGGGGGTGGGGACAGGTCATTTGAGTACCCTTCCCTCGCCCTCGCGGGCCTCACTCCCACCGGGCGCGGGGGAAACGGACAGCCCGTGCGATGCAACAGCGGTCGTCGTCCCCGTCGGATGCCACAGGGCACCGATCTGTGGAATGGGGGCGTCCAATCCGATGGCCGTCTCCAGGATTTTCAGGAAAATCAGGGCGACGGCGATGAAGAGATAGCCCCGCAGCACCCCCATCCACAGCCGGGTCATCCCGGTCATCTTGGGCGGCGGCAGCTGGTCCAGCGGCGGCATCCGCCATGTCCGGCGCCGGGCCGGCGCCATTACCTGAAAGCGCCGATCATCATCATTGCCGATCAGGTCGTTCCGCCCGACATGGCGCCGCACATGGGGCGCCAGCGCGACCAGACCAACCAGCCCCAGCATGATGCCGCCGATGAGGATCTTCAGGATGACGAGGGCACCGATGTCCGGGAAGATGGTGGCCACAGTCAAGATGATCGACAGCAGCACCAGGACCCAGATCACCAGGCCCGTGAACAGATTGCGCCGCGTTCCGTTGCACCAGGGCCCCAATACCGCCCTGTCATTGCACAGCAGGAGCAGGAAAACGGTCGCGCTGGGAAGAAGCACACCCGCCAGGGCCTGCACGGCGTTGGTCAGGAAGCCCAGGAAGGCATCGCTGGAAAACGCCACCAGCACGGCCGCGACGGCAATGAGCGCGCCATACGCCATATAGAACCCGGTGGCATCGGTGATCTTGCGGTGCAGGGAATGGCGAACCCGGAGGACATCGGCGATGGCGTAGGATGACGCCAGGGAAACCGCGGCGGCACCGATGAGGCAGGCATCCAGCAGCGCGATGGCGAAGAAGGCCGCCGGAACGGGCCCGACATAGTCGCGCAACGCGACGAGGACACCGCCCGTGTCCGAGAAATGGCCGAACTCGGGCTTGCCGGCGAACAATGCCGCGCAAAACGCCATCATGGCGACGGCACCAATGATGACCAGCCCTATCCCGATCCAGAGGTCGACCTTGGCATAGGTGCTGAACGCGGGCGTGATGCGCTTGTCGATGATATAGCTTTGCTGGAAGAACAGCTGCCAGGGCGCGATGGTCGTGCCGACGATGGCGATGATCAGCAGCATGACCGCCGCCATGTCCGAATGGGCCGGCCACTGCGGCACGAACAGGCCGCGGGCGATGTCCCCGACGGGGGGATGCACGGCGAAAAGCACAGGCAGTAGGAGAAGACTGCCGGCCACCAGGAACAGGGCGAAGCGCTCAAACCGCTTGAAGCTGCCCGTGCTGACGGCGCCGATAATGAGCACGGACGCGGCGATGAGGCCGGGAATCTTCGGCAGGCCGAAATAGCGCAGCACGAAAGTGATGCCGATGAACTCGGTGACGATGGTCAGCGCGTTCAGCAGCACCAGGTCGATGATGCTGAACGCGCCCCAGAATTTGCCGAAACGGTCGAAGATCAGGCGGGCATGGCCGACGCCCGTCACCGCCCCCAGCCGCGCCACCATCTCCTGGTTCACGTACAGCACGGGAATCAGCAGGATCAGCGTCCATAGCAGGGTAAGGCCATAGTTCTGGCCGGCCTGGGTGTAGGTGCCGAAGGCGCCCGCGTCGTTGTCGCCGACCATAACGATCAGCCCCGGACCGATGATGGCCAACAGGGTGAGCAGCCGCGCCCGCCATGTTTTGCGGACGGCGGTGTCACCGCGCCGGATCGTGCCGAACGCGCCCTGGATGTCGCCGATGTGGGCGGCGTCCAGCACCGCCGGCGCACTCGACGCTAACTCGATCTGCTCCAGCGCGGTGGGGGAGTGGTCGGAAAAATCCGAGGCCTTGTGGCCGGGCTCGCGGCGGGGGATGCGGTGGTCCATGCTCTCAGACCTCCCCCACGACACACGGCCGCTTGGGCAGCTTTTCGGCCAGGCCGAAGGCATCCGCGCGGCGGCGCATTTCGGCCCCGACATCCTCCGGTCGGATGTCCAGGGCGTGCCACAGGACCACGAGATTGTAGAGAAGGTCGGCGCTTTCGCGGACCGTCGCATCGGGACGCTTGCGCACCCCCTCCAGCGCCACTTCCGCGGCCTCCTCCACAACCTTCTGGGAGATCTTGCGCAAACCAGCCCGCAAGAGCTGGGCGGTGCGGGGATTGTTCGCGGGCGACACATGGTCCAGGGCGCCATATAACCGCGCCACTTCATCGGCCACGGCAGGCGCGCAACAGGGCACGGCGACGCTTTCGGCGCGTGCCGACAATAATACTACCGAGGAGTTCATGATTTCATTCCTGAGACCACCCCCGGCGGGGGGGTGGACGTGGCCAGCGGCGCGCACGGCCACACGCCTCAACGGGCATGTTCCCCATGAGTCGACAACCGGCGGCGGGCCCCGTCGTGATGGCCTCTGATCAGGCGGATTTCGGGTATGGAAGCGCGGGGGCGGGGCCACTCAACGGCGGCCCCGCCCCGGCCATCAACCACGCGGTGGGGCTCCGCGCGGGGATGTCTCAGCCCTGGGCCTGGGGCCCCCAGTCGGAAACGGGCCGGCCATTCGGCCCCAGTTTCCAGCGCAGGCGGAGTTTCGGCCGCTGGCACTGAAAGCCAGTCGGCGCCAGAGAGTGCGCCAGCGCCAGGGGCGCAAACGGACGGGCGGACGCGGTGGACGCCCGGCGGGCGTCAAAGTCGAGAAAAGCGGCCATGGCCACCTCCATGAGGTCAAGCGGTTGCTCGAACCCGGGCGGCCTGGCGAAACAAGGTCAGCGTCGACGCGCTGGCGCTGCTACGGTGACAGGACGGACCCCGGGACGATCCACCCCTGTGAAGTGCCGACGGCAGGCGGCGTGCGCCTACTATCGCCCTCCAGGGGTTCGGTGCTAGATCGCGGGTTCATGTGATCCCTTACGGTGCAGGACAGCCCCAGCCCGGAGAGGCTGGAACACGCGGCGTCGGCCCTATGACCATCGCGGCGCCCCAAAGTCTTAATTAATTCATCGCGTATATTACAAGTATACGCGGGTATGAAGGGTCAAGGGCGCATCATACCTCCACAGAAGAAAGGACGCTTTTTTAAAGGGTTAGCACCCATGGTCCTATTCGATGCCGTACAGCGCGCTGGTCGCGGGCGAGGGTTGCTTTTACCTCATGCGTCTGAGCGCGCGCCCTCCGGCATCGCCTGCAGTAGCATCGTACATATCGTTGAGGAGCGCATGCGAGCCAAAATGCCCCCCCTACCGAACAGCGCCCCCCACAGAGCGCCTTCTGGAACACCAAGAAGAGCAATGGCCTAGGGTCGACCATCGTCCCTATCATTGCCATTATTATAACAGCAACCGTCTTTATAATAGATATTGTCACCCCATATGGCATCTCAGTAGCCACATTCTACGTGGTTACAATTCTTTTATCGTCAACTATCTGTCGGACATTGGGCGTATTATATGTTTCTGGCGTGTGCTTCACACTAACAGTAGTTGGTTTTATTTTGACTAACGATTATAATTTCCAAATTGGCATCGCCAACGCGTCGATCAGCCTTCTGGCGATCGGGGCCACGACCTATCTGGCGATCCGCATCGAGACGGCGCGTCTATTGACCGAGAGGGCGCAAGCCGATCTCGCCCATGTCGCCCGTGTCACCACCCTGGGTGAAATGGCCGCGTCCATCGCGCATGAGGTCAACCAGCCCCTGGCGGCCATCATCACCAACGCCAACGCCTGCACGCGCTGGCTGCGCGCCACGCCCCCCAATCTGGAGAAGATCGGCGAGTCCATCGCAAGCATGGTCGATGACGCGGAACGGGCCAGCGATATCATCCGGCGCATCCGCGCCCTGGCCACGCATGGGGAGTTGAAGAAGGCCCCGGTGGGGATCAACGACGTGATCCGGGACGTGGTCGCCCTGATGCAGTCCCGCCTACGGGAAGATCAGGTGATCGTGCGCACCCATCTGGCCGAGGACCTGCCCCTGATCGTCGGCGATCAGGTCCAATTGCAACAGGTCGTGCTCAATCTGCTGACGAACGCCGTGGACGCGATCAACGCGGCGCCGGGAGCCAAACGCGAGATCAGGATCGAGTCCGCGAAAGTCGACAAGGACGACGTCATGGTCAGTGTCGAGGACGAAGGCGTCGGCATTTCCCCAAGCGTCATGAGCACCCTGTTCGACGCCTTCAAGTCGACCAAGCAGGGCGGCATGGGAATAGGGCTTTCCATATGCCGATCCATCATTGAAAGCCACGGCGGCGCCATTTGGGCGACGCCCAACAGAACAGCCGGCGCGACCTTCCATTTCACCGTGCCCGGCGAGAGGAAGAAGACACCATGACCACCAATCAACCCTCCCCCGAAGCCAAAGGCGCCATCATCGTCGTCGATGACGATCCCTCGATGCGCAAGGCGCTGACCAACCTCTTCAATTCCCTCGACCTGACGGTCCACACCTTCGCCTCGACGCAGGAATTCCTGGATTGGCCCTTGCCTGACATCCCCCTGTGCCTGGTGCTGGACATCCGGATGCCCGGCCAGAACGGCCTGGACTTCCAGGAGGAGTTCGCGCCCTCGCATGAGGAAATCCCGGTGGTGTTCATCACCGGCCATGGTGACATCCCCATGTCCGTCCGCGCCATGAAGGCCGGCGCCATCGAGTTCCTGACCAAGCCGTTCAAGGAACAGGACCTGCTGGATGCCATTTACGCGGGCTTGGCCAAAAGTGCCGCGCATCGGGCGGAAAGGGCCAAGGTTTCGGACGTGTACGCCCGGTACGCAACCCTGTCGCCGCGTCAGCGCCAAGTCATGGACATGATCCTGAATGGACAATTGTCCAAGCAGATCGCGGCCACGCTGAAGCTGAGTGAAATCACCGTGAAGATCTGCCGCGCGCAACTGATGCGCAAGATGCAGGCGACATCCCTTCTGGAACTGGGCCGCATGGCGGAGAAGATTCAGGGGGTGGCCAAACCGAACCCCGAAGAGGGGCCCGGCGCGTGATGGCACCTTAGGCCCGCCCCCCTTAGGCCCGCCAGGACTCGACCACGGCGCGGGCCACGGCGGCGATGAAGGCGTCCGCCTCTTCCCGTGGTCCATGGACGCTGGCGACATAGACCGCAATGGCGTAGCGGCCGCCATCGGGCGCCGTCATCAGGCCCACGTCGTTGTTGGCCAGCGTCACGCCCTCGACCGACGGGCCGGCGCCCGGCTTGTGCGCCACGGTCCAGCCGGCGCCCAGCCCGGCCTTCAGGCGGTGGGCTTGGGTCGTCGTATGGTCCAGGATGCCCAGCAGGCGGCGGGTGCTGCCGGGGCTCAGGAGGTCGCCCTTGTTCAGCCGCTCCAGCAGCAGGGCCATGCCCGCGGGCGTGGCGGTGTCGCGCGGATCGCTCAGGTACGCGTCGCGTTTGGCGATGCGGGTGGCCGTGGGCACCGCGTCGGCGGCGGCCTGGAACGCCGCCGGCTCTCGATAGGCGTCCGTCCAGGTCAGGCCCAGGATATCGCTTTGCAGGTGACGCTCATCCCGGTCCACACGGATGCCTTCCAGCCCCCGGGCGTTCAGCGCGGCCTGCACCGTCGCCGGGCCGCCGATCAGGCGCAGCACGGTGTCGGCGGCGATGTTGTCACTGTCCGCCACCATGCGGACCATGAGGTCCCCCAGGGTGGTGGTCCAGCCGGCGGGCGTAATGTTCTTCGCCAAGGGCTGCCAATAGACGGACCGGTCCTCGGGGTAGAGCGTGACCTTGCGGTCGAGGTCTATGGCCCCCTTGTCCACCAAGTCCAAGAGCGCGATGGCGACGGTCAGCTTGAATACACTTTGCTCGGGAAAGCGCTGGTCCGCCCTCACCCCCGCCACGGCGCCCGTCGCCGGATCGCGCACCGCGATGCCGGCGTGGCCCGGGAAATCGTGGGTCAGCCGGTCCAGGCGGGCCTGAAGGCCGCGCATGTCCAGCGTTCCGGCGGTAGCCGTGGACAGGGTGGACGTGAGGGTGAGCACGGCCGCGCAAACCGCGCCCAGGAGGGGTTTGCGCATCGCTTTCAGACCTTGGTGGTCAGGTCCGTCAGCTTGCTCAGCAGGTAATCCAGATCATCGCTGGCCATTTCCTCGAACTGGGTGAGGATGCGTTCCAGCATCTTGCGGCGATGGCGTTCCAGGTCATGCTCCCCGCCATCGAATTCCGTCTCGCTGGCGACATCCAGCGCCACCTTGATGGCCGGATAGATGGACTGCGGCATGCCGGTGCGGTCGAACAGCGCCTTCATGCCCAGCTTGCCGGCGTCATGGATCAGCATGCGGGCGTTGGGGGTGGGGATGCGGGCCAACTGGGCCAGCGCCACCTCGAAGAAGGCCACGTCGCCCATGCACAGCGACCGCAGCAGCAGCGACGGCGACAGGCGGCCGTTGCGATACAACTGCTCCACCAGCGTTTCCAGCTGAGCATCGGTGGCGACGCCCACCAGCCCGTAGGTCGCCTTTTCCCGGCCCTGCAGGACGATGTCGCTCGCCACGTCGGCCGGCAGCTCGTGCCGCTCCACCAGTCGTTCGCGCAGTTGTTCCGACACCATGGTCACCAGCCGCTCGGCGATGGTGACCGGCAGGCTACCCCGCTCGATCAGGGGGGCATGGACGGCGTCGCTCTTGGGGAAACGGTTCAGCACGCGGGTCAGCGCGGCCTCCGTCACCCGGGCGGCCTCGTTGCCCATCAGCGTGGCGACGGCGGTTTCGCCCCCTGTCTCCACCAGCACATCGGCCACGCCCTCGGACACCTCGGGCCGCTTGGCCACCGCCGATTGTTTCGCGTCCGATCCGGTCTTGATCAGTTCGATCAGGTCGGCGTCGGTCAGGACCGACGAGACCTCGATGAAGGGCAGCGACACCTCCTCCACGTCGCGCGCCAGTTGCAGCGCCACGTCGCGGGGAATCGCGGGATAGGTCTTCAGGCTTTCCGACAGCGCGGACCGGACGCGCACCGCGGCGTCCCGGGCCATCAGGCGGACGATATCTTCGGCCAGGGCCCGTTCGGACGGGGACAGCTGGTCGGCGCCGAACTGGGCGGCGACCTTGGTGGCCATCTCGGCCCGTGTCGTGGCGGATGGATCGGCCAAAAGCCGTTGCACATCCTGATGCGTCAAGGTCTCGGACATTGGCAGGGCAACCCGCTCCCTTCGCTACCGGCCGGCCACCTGGCTTGTCGTCGCTACCCCACCTCGATATCGCGCGGCAGGAATGGACGGCGCCAGGTTTCGCCACAATTAGGTGTCCCCGATGGGCATCGGGTCACCACTGTCATTAATAATACAGCCTTCCCCATCTTGGCCAACGCCATTTGGGTGATATTCCACGCCTTGCCCCGGGGCGTCGCCCCTGGGGGCGTTAGGCGGGGTCAGCAGCGGCGGACCGCCGCCGGTTGCGGCGGCGCAGCGCGCGCTCCAGTTCCTGGACGCGTCCCTCCACGTCCACCAGGCGTTCCGATGTCACCTCCAAGGCCCGGTCCTCATAGACGTAACTGCCCGGATGTGCCGCCTGCCAGCGCGCGACCGTCGCATCCCGCTCCCGTAAAAGTTCAGCGATTTCATGGCGGTAGAGGCTGACCATCGCCGTGATCCAGCGGTTGAGCGGCCAGGACGGCCGCGCATGGTCGATCTGGAACCCCTCCAGCATGCGCACGACATCCTCGGCGGCGTACCAGGTTTCCCCCGTCACCCATCGGTTGGTGGTGAACAGCCGCGTCACCCGGCCCATGCCATCGACGGAAATACCCACCAGGTGGCTGAGGGCACCGTTCCCGTCAACGTCGGGCTGTAGATCCGGCAGGGGCGCGGGCGTCACCCCGTCCGGCATGCCCAATGGCCGCATAAAGGTGTGAAAGTGCCCCACCTCCTCCCCAACCAGTTCCGACTCCGGGTGGGCGTGGAAGTAGAATTGGGCGTGGTACTCGCTATCGTAAACGTCGCCGGGCGGATGATGCTGCCACGGAACGAACGGCGGCACGGCGTCCTGCATCGCCTCGCTCAGCACGGTATCGCCGGTCTTGGCCAGCACCCGCGCGCACAGCGTCACCTCCCGCGCCGCCTCGACCAGCCGGGTCAAGGTTTCGGGCGGCATTCCGTCGATGGCGGAAGCGTCGCTGTCGGCCCCACGGAGGAAGGGCATGGGGCTGGCTCCTTCCCAGGTCAGACGCCGCCGCCGGCGCGCCGTCCGGGCTGCAAGGCCCATTCGGCCACCTGGCGGGCCAGCATGTGGAAGGCCTCGTCATAAGCGGCCAGCACAGCGGTGAAGCCCGTGCCCTTGGCCGGCACCCTGATCTCGAAGCCTTGGCTTTCCTGGATGGTACGCCGGGGCAAGGTCACCATCTTGCACTCGACCCGGGCATGAACGGTCGGCACATCCTCCACGGTCGCGTGGGGATATTCGGCCTGGAAATCGCGGATGTCGGTCAGCAGCACGTAGTCGGCACGCAGGCCCGACCCCTCACGCGCGACGCCCGTGATCCGGCCGGAATACTCGAAGGACTCGATCAGCAGGCCCTGCAGCATCTCCGGCAACGGGTCCTGCCATTCGGCGTCGAAATAGCCGAAGCCGGCCTCCATCTGACGCAGCGGCACCCGGCTGGTGTTGAGGACGGAGGTGGTGACCGGCACGCCCACCAGCAACTGCCAGCCCACCGGCGGGGCGGGCGAAAACTCCCGCGCCGCCGTCAGGCGCACCACGTGCGGCGGGCTTTCGAAGATGGAACAGGCCGGCAGCGCCCCCAGCGCCAGACCGCCCCCCACCAGACCCATGCCGCGTGACAGTAGGCCGCGGCGCGTCAACGCCCCCCGCCCCGCCGTCAACGCTCCCTTACCGGCCCCCCTCATTTCACCTCCACGCCACGCTGCCGGCCACCGAAGAGGAAGCCGGACGGATCGTTCTCAATGCGGTTGGTCACCCGCGACAGATTATTGCTGAGCGTGCGCAGGTCGCCGATGAGCTGGGTCAAGTCGTAAAGGCCGCTGGAGGTGAAGTCGCGGATGGGACCACGATTCTCCTCCACCATGCCGCGCAGCTGTTCGACCGTCTGGTTCAGGTTGCGGGTCAGGACTTTCACATCCTCCGCCGACTGGTTCAGGTTGCCGCTGATACGCTTGGCGTCGCTGCCCACCGTGTTCACGGTGGTACGGGTATCAACCAGCAGCGCCTCGGTCTGCTGGCTGATCTGGCGCACGCTGCCCCGCAGCTCATTCACCAGGTGGCCGGCGTCCTGCACCGTGCCGTTGGCGGCACCGGCGGTGGAGGCCAGGTTGGCCAGCATGGAGGCGAAGGCCTTCTGGTTGTCGGGCGTCATGAAGCCCGCCAGGCTGTCCGACAGCTTGATCAGGTTTTCCAGCAGGTGCGGCGCCTCCTGCAACAGGGAGGCGATGTTGCTGGGGCGCGAGGGGATGACGGGGACGTCCACGTTGTTCTGCGTCTCGCGCAGCAGCGGCGCCTCCTGGCTGCCACCGGCGATCTCGACATAGACGCCGCCGGTAACGCCCACCGGCTCTAGCGAGGCCACGGCATCGGACTTGATGGGGGTGTCCTTCGGCACCTCCACCTTGACCTCGATGCGCTCCACATTGCCGGGGTCGATGCGGATGTCAGTGACGCGGCCCACCGCCACGCCGCGATAGCGCACGGGGCTGCCCGCCACCAGCCCGGTGACCGAGCCGGAGAAATAGATGCGATACGGTGTCGACGCCTTGTCGAACTGGACTTTCGCCAGCCAGACGATGGCGATGAACAGAGCCGCCGTCAGTGCCAGGATGAAGCCGCCGACGAGCGCGTAGCTGGCGCGCGTTTCCATGAGTTTCAGTCCCCAACTGCTCAGCGTTTCACGGCCGCGCGTCCGCGTGGGCCATGGAAGTAGTCATGGATCCAGGGATGCGTGTCGGCCAGCAACATGTCAATGGTTCCCACCGTCATCTTACGGTCGACCAGCACCGCAATGCGATCACAAATGGCATAAAGGCTGTCAAGATCGTGGGTTACCATGACGACGGTCAGCCCCAGGCTGCGTTGCAGGGTGCCGATCAGCTCATCGAAGGCGGCGGCGCCGATGGGGTCCAGGCCCGCCGTCGGCTCATCCAGGAATAGGATTTCCGGGTCCAGCGCCAACGCGCGGGCCAGGCCGGCGCGCTTGCGCATGCCCCCCGACAGCTGGGACGGGTATTTGGAGCAACTGTCCGGCGGCAGGCCCACCATCGAAATCTTGATGCGGGCCAGTTCCTGGATCAGGCAGGCGTCCAGGTGCGTATGCTCCTTCAGCGCCACCATGACGTTTTCCGCCACGGTCATGGAGCTGAACAGCGCGCCGTCCTGGAACAGGACGCCCCAGCGGCTCTGGATGCGGCGGCGGGCGGCGCTGTCGGCCGTCCACATATTGGTGCCCAGCACCTCCACCCGGCCGGCGGTGGGGCGCAGCAGGCCGATGATCTCCTTCAGCAGCACCGACTTGCCGGTGCCGGAGCCGCCGACGACGCCCATGACCTCGCCCCGCCGCACTTCCAGGTCCACGCCGTCATGCACCGTCTGGCGGCCGAAGCGCGTGACCAGGCCATGCACCTGGATGACGGGCTCGGCATTGTTTCCCATCGCCATGTCGGTCGGGCCATCCTGGATCATCGCCGCCGTCATATCTTGAGGTAGGAAAAGAGGATGGAGAACAGGGCGTCGAGCACGATCACCAGGAAGATGGACTCGACCACCGAGCGGGTGGTCAGCTTGCCCACGCTTTCGGCGCTGCCGGTCACGTTCAGGCCCTCGAAACAGCCGACCAGCGAAATCACCATGGCGAAGACCGGTGCCTTGATCAGGCCTACCAGCAGGGTGGTCGGGCTGACGGCCACCTGCAATTGCCGCAGGAACTGGCCCAGCGTGATGTCCAGCGTGGCATAGGACATGACGGCGCCACCAAACAGGCCCACCACGTCGGCGTAGAAGCTGACCAGCGGCAGGGCCACGAACAGGGCCGCCAGCCGGGGCAGGACCAGCATCTCGATGGGGTCCAGCCCCAGCACCTGCATGGCGTCCACCTCCTGGTTCACCTTCATGGTGCCGATCTGCGCCGTAAAGGCGGAGCCGGAGCGGCCGGCCACGATGATGGAGGTGATCAGCACCCCCAGCTCGCGCAGGATACCGATGCCCAACAGGTTGACGACGAAGATCTCCGCGCCGAATCGCCGCAGCTGGTCAGCGCTTTGATAGGCCAGCACCACGCCGATCAGAAAGGTCAACAGGCCGATGATGGGCAGGGCGTTCAGGCCCACCTGTTCCAGATGGAAGAAAAAGGCCGTCCAGCGGAAGCGGCGCGGATCGCGCGCCACCCGGGCGATGGTGAGGAACACCAGCCCGAAGAAGCTCAGCAGCTGATAGGCGTCCTGCGCCAGGCTGAAGGCGCCCTTGCCCACCCGCTCCAGCAAATCATGGAAGGGATGGAAGGGCGTGCTGACGTCGGGGTGGCGCACCACGGCGCGGCGCACGTCGCGGAGCAGGGTACACTGCGCGGGCGTGGCGCCCACCACGGCCACCGTCTCCCCCTCCGCCCGCAGGCGCTCGATCAGGCGGTCCAGCACCAGGGCGCCGGCGGTGTCCATGCCCGACAGGCCCGACAGGTCCAGCAGAACCTGGCCCGGCTTGCGTTCCGGCGTCAGGCGGCTCAGTGCTGTATCCAGCTGTTCCGCCGCCGCCAGGTCCCAACGGCCCTGGGCCGCGAGCAGCCAGTGGTCGCCGTCCCATGCCGTCCTGATCACGCCGATGCCTGCCGCCGCCATCTTACCCCTTGCCGCCCCCAGGGCGCGGCTCTCCGGCGGCCCCCGCCCCCATCCTGTCGGGGGCGCCGGGCGGCCTTGCTCGTCCTTCACTTGACAGAAAGGCCCGTCGCGGGTCAACAGCAGCGGCCGCGACATGCCCATCCGGGCACCGTCACGGCGCATGGCCCTGGCATGCCAGACCAGCCTCCCCTATGATTTCGCGCCCCGGGACCGGGGCATTTCCGTTTCCCCCGAGGCCTTTCCCCATGGATCTCAAGAGCCACATCCGCGGCGTCCCGGACTATCCCAAGCCCGGCATCCTATTCTACGACATCTCGCCGCTGCTGGCGCACGCCGACGCCTGGGCCGTCGCCATGGGCCGCATGGCCCGCCTGATCCAGGAAACGGGCGTCGATTTCATCGTCGGCATCGAATCCCGCGGCTTCCTGATGGCCGCCCCCCTGGCGCTGAAGCTGGGCCTGGGCTTCGCCATGGTGCGCAAGAAGGGCAAGCTGCCGGGCGACGTGGTCCGCCACTCCTATGACCTGGAGTACGGCAGCGACACGGTGGAAATCCAGGCCGACCTGGTGAAGCCCGGCCAGCGCGTGGTGGTGGTGGACGACCTGCTGGCCACCGGCGGCACCATGACCGCCGCCATCAAGCTGTTGCGCGACGTCGGCGCCGACGTGCGCGCCGCCGCCTTCCTGATCGAGCTGGACTTCCTGGAAGGCCGCAAGAAGTTGGACGTGCCGGTGCTGTCGCTGCTGAACTACGACAAGTAATTGGTTTAGTTCGCCCTCGCCGGGCGCGGCCATCCGGCCGCTTGGCTTCCTCGCTCCGCCCTGCGGTGCTCGCTCCGGCGGACGCAGTCGCGTCCTACAACGGCATGAGTTAACAGGGTGCGGAAGAATGGAGCGTTAAGGCCCCTTTCCCCATGAGCCAAGCCGATTGAAGGCTTGATCGAGGGGCTACGGGCCGCTTTTGCGGCCATCTTCCCCGGCTTCCGCCGTTTGCAGGCGGAATCCGGGCATGGTCAGGCCGCCACCATCAGCTTGGGCAGTCTGACGAGGTTGTAGGCGGCGGCGGTCAACATGAAGGCCCAGCCGACGCGATCGGTTCCCTTGTGGCGCGTCTTGCGCAAGGTGCCGGTGGTCTTGATCCAGCCGAAGACCTCCTCAATACGCTTGCGGATACGCAAGGACACGCCATAGCCGGGGTGGCGGGTGGTGCGTCCATCAATGGCGGACGTGCGCCGCGCCCCGGTCTTGGTCAGGTGATCATTCCGGGCGATATGCGGCGTCACCTTGCGGGCACGGAGTTCCCGGACGAACTCACGCGCATCAAAGGCCTTGTCGGCGCCCAAGGTGATCCGCCGCGTCGGCTTCAGCCCGTCGACCAATGCCAACGCCGCCTCGCGTTCGGCGGTGCCGGTCGCTTGGGTCAGCGTCGCACCAACCACCAGGCCGTTGCGGTTCTCCATCAGCACATGCCCCATGTAGGCTAGGCGCGATGGCTGGCCATTGCTCTTGCGGTACAGTTTGGCTTCAGGGTCGGTGGTGGACGCGTGGGTCTGGTTGGAGCGCTTCTCCCCGTGGAAGTCGCGCTCCCCGTTGCGACCGGGGCCCGGCGGGTCGCCACCGCCATCCTTGGGCCGGAAGCTCTTGATCGACGCCCAGGCCTCGATCAGCGTGCCATCCACCGAGAAGTGGTCGTCCGACAGCAAGTTCCGGCCTCGCGCCTGGGCCACCACCGCCCCCAGGAACTTCGCCGCGACGTCGCCTCCAAGAAGCCGCTCACGGTTCTTGGTGAACACCGTCACGTCCCACACCGGGGCGTCCATCGCCAACCCGACAAACCAGCGGAACAGCAGATTGTAGTCCATCTGCTCCATCAGTTGTCGCTCCGACCGGACCGAATAGAAGGCCTGGAGCAGCAGCGCCCGCAGCAGTTTCTCCGGCGGGATCGAAGGACGACCCACCTTCGCGTACATCGCCTCAAAGTCCGGCGACAAAACCTCCAGCGCCTCGTCACAGATCGCCCGGATCGCCCGAAGCGGATGCCTTGGCGGAACACGCGCTTCGCAACTCACGTACGAAAACAAGCCTTCCGTCCGAATGTCTCCGCCACGCATCCCATCCTCCTCAGCGTCATGAGGAAGCGAATCACGACAGGAACTCAGACGGAAGGGTTTTTCCGCATCCTGTTAAAGCTCATGCTGTTGGCTGGACTTAACGGCTTGCGGCCTCGCTGTCGTGCCAGCGCCGGAGCGCCAGGCGCTGCACCAGCGACAACACGGCGAAAATGGCGATGCCCAGCAGGGACAGCAGCGCCAGGGCCGCGAACATGCGCGGGGTGTTCAGGCGGTTGCTGGCGTCCACGATGCGCCAGGCCAGGCCGCTGCCCGTGCCCGACCCCGCCACGAACTCCGCCACCACCGCGCCGATAAGCGCCAGGCCGCCGGAAATCTTCATGCCCGCCAACAGGTAGGGCAAGGCCGACGGCAGTTCCAGCCGCCACAGCACCTGCCACTTGCTGGCGCCATAGAGACGGAACAGGTCGCGCAGGCCGGCGTCGGCGGAGCGCAGGCCCAGGGTGGTGTTGCCCAGGATGGGAAAGAAGGCGACGATCCAGGCCAGGATCAGCTGCGCCAGATCCACCCGCTCATACCCCACCCAGACCAGCAGCAGGGGTGCTATGGCCATCACCGGCGTCACCTGCAGGATGACGGCGTAGGGATAGAGGGCGGACGCCAGCAGGGGGAGCGGGTGAATAGGATGGCCAGCGCCACCCCGCCCGCCACCGCCAGCGCGAAGGCCTGCAGTGTCACGGTGAGGGTGAACCACAGCGACAGGCCCAGCGTGTCCGGGTCGGCCAGCAAAGCCGCCACCACGGCGCTGGGTGGCGGCAGGACGAAGGCGGGAATGGCCAGCAGGCGCACGCCCCCCTCCCACGCGGCCAGGACGATGACGCCCAGAATCAGGGGCGCCAGGCGGCGCAACGCGCTCATGCCGCGGTCTCCCCCGATGAATGGCCCGGCGAACGCATGGCATCGGCCAAGGCCAGGGAAACCTGGCGGCAGGCGGCGGCGTAGCGGGCGTCGGTGCGCAAGGCCTCGTCCCGGGGATAGGGCAGGTCCAGCGGGATGTCGGCATGGATGCGGCCCGGCCGCGGGGCCATGACAATGGCGCGATTGGCCAGGTACATGCCCTCATAGACGCTGTGGGTCACGAACAGCACGGTGAAGCGCTGCTCCCCCCACAGGGCCAGCAGGTCGTCGTTCAGCTTCTGGCGCGTGATCTCATCCAGGGCGGCGAAGGGCTCATCCATCAGCAGCAGACGCGGACGGGTGACCAGGGCGCGGGCGATGGAGGCGCGCATCTTCATGCCGCCCGACAGCTCACGCGGATAGGCCTGGGCGAAATCGGCCAGCCCCACCTGGGCCAACAAGGCCGCGACGCGGGCGTCGGCCTCAACGCGCGGCACCTTGGCCAGGTCCAGCGGCAGGCGGACATTGTCCTGGATGCGGGCCCAGGGCATCAGCGTCGGCTCCTGGAACACCATGCCGATCCCGCCGGCGGCCGGCGGCCGGGACCAGCGGATGTCGCCGGCCGAGGGGGCCACCAGGCCGGCGACATGGCGCAGGATGGTGCTCTTGCCGCAGCCGCTGGCGCCGACGATGGCCAGGAACTCCCCCTCGCCCACCGCCATCGAGATGTCGCTGAGCGCCACCGTCCCGTTGGGGTAGCGCTTGCTGACACCCCGCAATTCCAGGAATGGCGGTTCCAGAGAGGGTGCCGGGCCCTGCCCCATCGCGCGACCTCGCGTCATTGAAATACTGGATGGAAATACCGGAAGGATACCGGCCTTAACCTTTACCCGAGGGACGGGCCCGGGCGCCAGAGGCGGACGCCCCCTTTGCCACACCGGACTGGCCACACCAGACTTGCTAGACCGGGCGGGGTAACCGATCATGGCGGCGTTTACCGTGCGACGCACGGGTTGAACGGGGCGCCGAATCCCGCTACCTGATAAGGGTGGGCGGTTGGGCCGCCGGTTTGGCCCCCGTCTTGTTCGTTCCCAAGGAGATCCTGGTGACCCTGCCGATCCGCTTCGACGACGAAGAACCCGATAGCCCCGAGACCGCGCCGGAAGGCGGCAAGGAGGAAAAGGGCAAGGGCGCGCCCTTCTCACCCGTGGCGCAGAGCCTGTTCAAGAGCCGCACCATCCTGCTTTTCGGTGAGATCAACCAGAAGATCGCGGAAAGCACGGTCGCCCAGCTGTTCGCCATGGCGGCCGAGAGCGACGACCCCATCCGCCTGGTGATCAATTCCCAGGGCGGCCATGTCGAAAGCGGCGACAGCATCCACGATGTGCTGCAGTTCATCCGCCCGCGCGTCCTGGTTCTGGGCACCGGCTGGGTGGCCAGCGCCGGCGCGCACATCTTCTTGGGTGCGGCCAAGGAAAACCGCTACTGCCTGCCCAACACCCGTTTCCTGATCCATCAGCCGATGGGCGGGACCGGCGGCCAGGCCACCGACATCGCCATCGAGGCGCGGGAGATCGTGAAGATGCGCAAGCGTCTCAACACTATCATCGCCCGCGAAACCGGTCAGCCGCTGGAAAAGATCGAGCAGGACACCGACCGTAATTTCTGGATGTCGGCGGAAGAGGCCAAGGACTACGGCATCGTCACCCACATCATCAGCAAGGCCGACGATCTGAAGTAAGATCGCCATGCCTTGAGACGACGATCAAAGCCGCCCTCGCCCTCACCGGCGTCGGCGGCTTTTTTCTTGGCCGTTCGCCCCCGTATTGGAAAGCAGCCCATGACCCCGCCCCGCTATGACGGCCCCCTGTTCATCCCCACCTACCAGTCCTTCAAGGGGGAGCGGTGGGACATGGACGTGGTGCCGCTGATCCTGTGCCCCGGCTACTGGTCGGACGCAACGATGGTGCGGGACATGGCCACCCTGGTGCGCCGCCGCCCAGGCCAGCCGACCCACGTCTGGATGTCCATGACCCCGTTCGAGATCGAAAGCCAGGAAATCGGCTGCCGCCTGGCCTGGGGCCGCACCGTGGTGATGGGCATGGGCATGGGCTGGGCCGCCTGCAACGCCGCGATCAATCCCGCCGTCACCGAGGTCATGGTGGTGGAATACGATTCCGAGGTGCTGGCGGCGGTGGAGCAGAGCGGCATCTTCCGGCAATTACCGCCGGAGGCTGCCGCCAAGATCAGCATCCGCCAAGGGGATGCCCATCGCTGGCGGCCGGAGGACGGCGTCGCCTGCGACACGCTGATGGCCGACATCTGGCTGGGCCTGCACGGCGCCGGGCGCGAGAAAGAGGTGAAGGCCATGGCCGCCAACACCGGCGCCAAGGGCGTCTATTTCTGGGGCCAGGAAATGAACATCGCCTGGCGCCTGAAAGAGTTGGGGCTGCCGCTGGACGACGCGGGCATCGCCCATGTGATGGGCGAATGGAACCTGCCCCTGCTGGGCCCGGGCCAGCCGGACTACGCCGACAAGATGGCGCGCGCCGCGCAACGACGCCTGCAATCCCCCTTAAAAGCAGCCTACAGCGACGGGACACCGCCAGCAGTTTGACTCCCCGTCCCGGCACCCCCTCGCCTGCCAGTCGTCCCCTTTGGCCCCGGGAGGGGTGCTGAGGTCCCACAGCGCTGACCAAAATATGCACAATAATGCAATGACTTAACCGTGTTGCCATTCCTTCACGGCACCGTCATCGGCCCGTCATTCACATAAGATAATTTAATTTTCATTAATATTCGGCCCGATAGAGGCCACCCGTGCCCACCGGAACGGTCGGCGCGACACAAATCATGGCAATTGGGATCCTCGCTATGCACAAGAAGGCTAAGAGCCTTTTGCTGGCGTGCTCCGCCTTGAGCGGAAGCGCCGTTTTGTTGCCCGTCCTGATGCTGGCGGCGTTGTCCGCCCAGAACCAGGCGCAGGCGGGTGTGGTGTCCGGTCAGGTAACCGACCGGGCCAGTGGCGCGGCCGTCGGGGGCGCGGTCCTGTCCCTGGGCGGCCACACCGTGGTCAGTGGCCGGGATGGGCGCTACGCCTTTCCCGACCTGCCCGCCGGCAAGTACGACCTGTCGGTTCGGGTGGGGGATGGGGCGCCGGTGCGCCAGCCGGTCGAAATCCCAGCCCAGGGGGATGCGCGCAGCGACGTCGTGCTGGCTGGCGTGGCGGCGAGCGGTGTCGGCGAAGTGGTCGTCACCGGCCAGAAAGAGCGGGATCGCTCCATCGTCGACCAGATGGCCGCCCCCGGCACTGTCAGCGTCCTGACCGCCGAGGCCATGAAGCGCAACCCCGACACCAACGTCGCCGAGGCGCTGGCCCGCCTGCCCGGCGTCGCGGTCGCCACCAACGCCACCTCCGGCTCGCCCAGCCAGGGCAACCACAATGGCGTGGATGCGGCCGGTCGCGGCCAGGGTGAGTTCGTGTCCCTGCGGGGCATGGACCCGGAATACAACGTCAACCTGATCAACGGCGCCAACGTGGCCGAGGGCATGCCCTATGGCCGGCAGGTGGAACTGAGCCTGCTGCCGCCCTTCGGCATGGACAAGGTGGTGGTGTCCAAGACCTCCACCCCCGATATGGACGGTGACGCGGTGGGCGGCACCTTCGACTTCCGCACCCACTCCGCCTTCGATTTCGACGCGCCGCTGCTGCGGGTCTACGCCCAGGGCACCTTGAGCGGCCGGGCGCTGGACTACGGCCTGGACGCCGGCGGCGGCATCGGCCAGGTGGAGGTGGCGGACCGCTTCGGTCCCGACAAGCGGTTCGGCGCCTATGTCACCGCCTACTACGGCAAGCGCAACTTCGTCAGCAGCATGCAGGATTACCAGGTCGGTCAGTGGGAATTCCTGCAGACCACCTCGGAACAGGGCGCAAGCGCCCCCGGCGTGGACAAGGCCAGCAACCTGCTGCTGACGAGCCTGAACGCCCAGTTCACGCGGGGCACCCAGGAACGCTATGGCGGCAACCTGTCGCTGGATTGGCAGGGTGACGCCACCAGCCTGCACCTGCGCACCACCTACGCCAAATCCGACATCCGCCAGGAGGTCTATCAGAAGGGCCTGCAGGCCGACGGCTACTCGGCAGCCACCCAGCTATCCAACGGGCTGTACCTGAACGCGGAAAGCGACGCCGACGAACATTACTGGTTCGAAACGGCGCCGGAAGTCTCGGAACTGATGACCAGCCAACTGGGCGGCACGACCCACCTGGACCGGCTGACCCTGGACTATGACGTGTTCTACAGCTGGGGGCAGAATTCCGCGCCCGACCACGCCGAATTCGCCTATCAGACGGGCGGCCTGGGCAGCCCCTTCCTGCTAACCTACAACAGCGCGGGATATCCCATCCCCGTGCTGACGGCCGCCCAGCGGGCCTATTTCAACAACACCGCCAACTACACGGCCATCGACGGCAGCGGGGAATTCACCGAGTCCTACAGCGAACAGCGCAAGCTGGGCGCCCACCTGGACGCCACCTACCAGATGGGCGATGGGCTGCTGGACTACATCAAGGCCGGCGCCAAGATGGTGGACAGCCACCGCTTCGCCTATTCCCGCGATTACAGCGACCTGCAGCCCTACCCGGCCGGCTCCAGCCTGGCCAGCAACCCCTACATCCAGGACGGCCAGCTTTCCGCCATCATCCCTGGCGTCTACGATTACACCGTGCCCCTGGGCGATGGCGACGGGCTGTCCGCCGCGCTGAAGAAGCGGGCCTATCAGCGGACGCTGTCGGCCGACGACTACAACGGCAACACCCTGCGCGGGGGTGAGGCGGTCTACGCCGCCTACATCATGGCCGGCATCAAGCGCGACGGGTGGGAGGTCATCCCCGGCTTGCGCTTTGAGCACACGCGCATCAACAACACCTACTGGAACACGGCGTCGGGCGATGGCCAGGTGTCGTCGTGGCAGTCCAACAGCACCGTCTACAACGAGGCGCTGCCCAGCCTGCATGTGAACTACCGCCCGGACGACGGCGGCGTCTATCGTGCCGCCATCTGGACCAGCTACATGCGGCCGGCCCTCTACCAGTTGGGCGGCGGGTCGCAGACCTCGCTCAATTCCGATGGCAGCATCAGCATCACCCAGGGCAACCCCAACCTGAAGCCGACGGAATCGGTCAATTACGACCTGTCGGGCGAATGGGTCCTGGATACCGGCACCCACCTGATGGCCGGCGCCTTCTACAAGGCGCTGTCGCATTACCTCTATGACCGCGGCACCGACTACCACGCGTCGGCCGTGGCACAGACGGGGGTGTCCAGCATTTCCCAGCCGGTGAACGGCGGCAGCGGCCATGTCTACGGCATCGAGCTGACGGCTAACCAAGAACTGCGCACCTTGGCGCCCGGCGCCCTGGACGGCTTCAGCCTGGGGGGCAACCTGACGCTTCAGCAGGCGGCTGTTCACCTGAACAGCAGCGGCATCGAGGACACCTCGCCCATGCAGGGCACGCCCAAGGTTCTGTTCAACGCCTCGCTGTCCTATGACAGGGGCGGGTTCGACACCACCCTGTCCTACCGCTACAGCGGTGACAGCCTGGTGCGCTATCGCTTCGGCACCTTCGGCGGCAATGCCTTGAACGAATGGCTGCGCGCCACTCAGCGGCTGGACCTGTCGGCCGGCTATACCTTCGCCACGGGCCTGCAGGTGGGCTTGGCCGTTCAGAACCTGCTGGACGACTACAGCTACTACCGCACCATCGGCCGCACGGCGAACGCCATCCCGGAAATCGTGGAACCGGGCCGCAGCTATATGATCAACGCGACTTACACCTACTGACCCCAACTTTTCGATGACGGAAGGCGCGCGGGCCCAAGAGCCTGTGCGCCTTTCTGTCATTTTGGGGGCCGTCATTGTGGAGACGTCACTGGCCGCATGGCTCACGCTGCAATGCAGCATGACAACGCTTACCCATTTTCGGCCATGCTAGGGCCACATCGTTCAGCCGCTGTTGTTTTCCCGGAGTGCCTCCCCGTGCCCTTGCCCCTGCTCGCCCTCGCCATCGCTTCCTTTGGCATCGGCACGACCGAGTTCGTGATCATGGGCATGTTGCCGGATCTGGCGCAGGATTTGGGCGTCAGCATTCCCCAGGCCGGCATGCTGGTCACCGCCTATGCCCTCAGCGTCGTGGTGGGCGCGCCCGTGCTGGCGGTCGCCACGGCCCGCCTGCCGCGCAAGAGCGCGCTGATCGGCCTCATGGGCATTTTCATTCTCGGCAACCTGTTCTGCGCGCTGGCCCCCAGCTATGGCCTGCTGATGGCGGCGCGCATCGTCACCGCCCTGTCGCACGGCACCTTCTTCGGCGTCGGCGCCGTGGTGGCCGCCGGTCTGGTGCCGCGGCACAAGCGCGGCCAAGCGATCTCGTTGATGTTTTCCGGCCTGACGCTGGCCAACGTGCTGGGCGTGCCGCTGGGCACAGCCCTGGGGCATGAGCTGGGCTGGCGCGCCACCTTCTGGGCAGTGGTCGCCATCGGCATCATCGCCGCCTCGGCGCTGGCCCTGTGGCTGCCCCGTGGCTTGCCTGGCAGCAGCGGCGGCAGTCTATTGGGCGAGTTCCGCGTGCTGGGGCGCCCCCAGGTGGCCATGGCCATGATGATCAGCGTCATCTCCTCCGCCAGCCTGTTCAGCGTGCTGACCTACATCACCCCGCTACTGGAGCATGTCACGGGCTTCACGCCCGATCAGGTGACCTATGTCCTGCTGCTGTTCGGCGTGGGGCTGACGGTGGGCAACCTTCTGGGGGGGCGCCTGGCGGATTGGAAGATGATGCCCGTGGTGATGACCACCTTCGGCATTATCGCCCTGATCCAGGTGGCCTTGGTGTGGACCAGCGCCACGCCGATGGGCGCGGTTCCGACCCTGGTGCTGTGGGGCATCGCCGCCTTCTGCGTCGGATCGCCGCTGCAGATGCGGGTGGTGGACCAGGCGCGCGGAGCGCCCAACCTGGCCTCCACCCTGAACCAGGGGGCGTTCAACATGGGTAACGCCCTGGGCGCCTGGTTCGGCGGCATCGCCATCGACCATGGGATGAGCTACGTCCACCTGCCCTGGCTGGGGGCCGGCCTGGCCATCTGCGCGCTGACGCTGACCGCCATCGCCGCCGCGACCGACCGGGGCCAGCCCCAAGCTGGTGAGGAGGGGGAGCAAGCGTGCGCCGGCTACGCCCATTGACACGTGGCGCGCCCCTACCCCCTCCCGCGCACATCCTTTGATTGTGGCCCGTTTACGCCGACGGGCCCCGTTAACCAAATTCCGCTGCCCACACTTGCGCCAGATCAAACTTGGCGCAGCGCCCCACCCTCATCGGCAAACCACCGAAAGCGTTAACTCTTCTTTTACCCGTTTCGCCCCTTTCATTATACATTCATAGGAAACGCATCAATCCAGTAAACCCCCTTTCCGGAAGTGAGACTTGGGAATGACCATTCGTCAGAAATTGCTTGGCATGGTTGGTTTACTGGCATTGTTAACATGTCTACTTGCCGTCCAGCGCGCTGTTCAGGCGATTGACAACCTGGCGGCGGCCCGTCGTGTTTCGGTGGCCGAAGGGGCGGCATCGGCGGTGCTGGAGGCGGCCACGCGGATGGCGGTGGAGCGCGGGCTGACCAATGTCCTGCTGTCGTCGGCCACGGTGGACCCGGCGGCACGCAAGGCGGCGGCCGACGCCCGCGACGCCGCCGTGCGGGAGGGGCAGTCCGCCCTGGCCCAGGCGGAGGCCGCGGGACTGGACGCGAAGGCCGCCCGCACCGCCTGGCAGGCGCTGGACACGGCGCGTCAGGCGGCTTGGCAAGCGGTGGACCAAGCGGGTCCCCGGGACGCGGCCGCCTGGTTCGGACCAGCCACCCGGGCCATCGACGCCATGCTGGCGTTCAAGGACCGCATCGGCGATGCCCTGCCCGCCTCGGCCGACACCCGCCTGGTCGACACCTTGGCCCTGGCGGCCGACCTGGCACAGCTCAGCGAGCAGATCGGGCGCGAACGCGGCCTGCTGGCGGGCGTTCTGGCGGCTGGCAAGCCCCTGTCGCCCTCCCAGATGGAAAGCCTGGGCCGCGCGGAAGGTGCCGCCGCACAAAGCGCGACCTCCGTCGGCGCGAGGGCGGCGCGGCACGGCGCGGACTTCGTCGCGGCGACCGCCGCCACCGAAGACGCGCTCAAGGGCATCAACGACACCATCAGCGGCATCGTCGCGGCGTCCAACCAAGGGACAGCCTATCCCATCGACGGCAAAAGCTGGTTCGCATCGGCGACGGAGGCCATCGGCAAGGCGGTCACGGCCCGGCATGCTGTCGAGGAACTGGCGCGGAACCACATCCGGGCGTTCGGGCGGGCGGCTTGGCTGAACCTGATGTTCAGCCTGGGCCTGGCCGGCGTGTGCGTCCTGGTCGTGCTGGTCACCTTGTGGGTGGTGGCGCGGCAGTTGCTGCGCCCCCTGGACACCCTGCGCCAGGTCATCAATCGGTTGGCCACCAAAGATTACGCGGTGGAGGTTCCGTTCTGCGACCGCGCCGATGAGGTGGGCGAGATCGCCGGGGCCGTCGCCATCCTGCGGACCAACGCCATGGCGGCCGACACGCTGGCCGCCCAGCAACTGGCCGAGGAACGGGCCAAGGAAGCCCGTCGCCAGCGCCTGGAAGCCGCCACGCGGGAGTTCGCGGACTCGATCGACAAGGTGGTGCGGGGCTTCTCCGGCGCCGAACAGGCCCTGCGCAACGCCGCCGGCAGCCTCACCGTCTCCGCTGACGATACCATGGCCCTGTCCAACAATGTGGCTGGCGCCGCCGAGGAGACCTCCGCCAACGTGCAGACGGTGGCGGCGGCGGCCGAGCAGTTGAGCCAGTCCATCACCGAGATCTCCCGGCAAATGAGCGATGCCGCCAACACCGCCAACACGGCGGTCCACGAGGCCTCCGTCACCAAGCGGTCCATCGACGGTTTGGCCGCGGCCGCGCAGCGCATCGGCCAGGTGCTGGACCTGATCCAGGCCATCGCCAGCCAGACCAACCTGCTGGCGCTGAACGCCACCATCGAGGCCGCCCGTGCCGGTGATGCGGGCAAGGGCTTCGCGGTGGTGGCGGGTGAGGTCAAGGCGCTGGCCGGGCAGACGGGCAAGGCCACCGAGGAGATCCAGTCGCAGGTGGACGCGATCCGGGGGAAACCGCCCTGGCCGTGGCCGCCATCGAGGGCATCGCCGCCACCATCGCCCGCATGAACGAGATCACCACCGGCGTGGCCTCGGCGGTGGAGGAACAAGGGGCGGCGACACGGGAAATCGCCCGCAACGTGCAGGAGGCGTCCATCGGCACCCGGGCCGTCTCCGCCAACATCGTGGGCGTGCGCGAGGCGGCGGATGGCACAGGGGCCGCGACCGGCAGCGTCATCGCCTCCTCCGACCTGCTGGGCAAGGAAGCCGACACCCTGCGCGCCGTGGTCAGCCGCTTCCTGGACGCGGTCAAAGCGGCCTGAAACCATTCGCCCCAAAAAAAGTTGCCGGCCGCCGGAATAAACCGGCGGCGGCGGCGTCCACCTCGGTAAGGGCCCACCACCGGGCCCATCCATCCCCATGGATCAGAGGAACGCCGGCCCATGCCAGCCTCATACACGATCAAGGACATCCTCCGCCGCGGCGGGCTGCTGCCACTGCTGGCCATCGGCGCCGTGGCCGGCGGCGCCACCGCCGCCTTCGCCTACGCCGGCGGCTGGCTGACGCCTGGCCGATTGCATCCCGCGCAGATCGTCAACGCCCTGGAGGGGCACGACGGCCGGCATGAAGGATTTCGCCGCGCCCATGCCAAGGGCCTGTGCGTGGTGGGCCATTTCGACGGCAACGGCCAAGGCTTGGCCCTGAGCAAGGCCAGCCTGTTCCGGCACGCCACCACGCCAGTCATCGGCCGCTTCTCCCTGGCGGGCGGCGTGCCCAACGCGGGGGACGGCCGGGTCACCTTCCACAGTCTGGCGCTGAAGTTCGACCTGCCGGGCGGAGAGCAATGGCGCATGGCGCTAAACCATGTGCCGGTCTTCCCCGTCGCCACCCCCCAGGCCTTCCTGGATTTCCAGTTGGCGACCACGCCGGACCCCGCCACCGGCAAACCCGACCCCGCCAAGGTACAGGCCTATATGGCCCGGCATCCTGAAACCAAGGCGTTTGCCGACTACATGGCCAAGGCCCCCCTGCCCAACAGCTTCGCCAACGCCAGCTATAACAGCGTCAACGCCTTCCGCTTCACCAACGACCAGGGCCAAACCCGGCTGGTGCGCTGGATTTTCACGCCCGAGGCGCCCTTTGGGGAGTTGGACAAGACGACGCTGGCCAGCCTGCCGCGCGACTTCCTGTTCGACGAAGTGGCGGGGCGGTTGGCGCAGGGGCCGCTGGTGTGGCACCTGTCCATCATCCTGCCCAACGCGGGCGACCCCACCGATGACGCCACCAAGCCATGGCCGGACGATCGCCAGCGGGTGGAGGTCGGCACCCTGACCATCGACCGCGCGGTCACTGAGGATGAGGGCCCCTGCCGCGACGTGAACTTCGACCCCACCATCCTGCCGGCCGGGGTGGCGCCCTCCGACGATCCGCTGCTGGCCGCGCGGTCTTCCGTCTATGCCGTGGGCTACACCCGCCGCACGGGTGAGCCGGCGGCCCCCAGCGCCCTGGCCAACGACAAGGCCTTCCCCGCCCCCGTTTCCGGCCAGCCCGCCGCGAAGGAGCCCGCGCAATGACGTCGACAACCTTCAGCGGCCCCGCCCGCCTGCTGCACTGGACCATGGCGGTCCTGATCGTCGCCATGCTGTTCATCGGGGTGGCCATGGTCGCCACCGTGAACAGCAGCCACAACTGGCTGGTGCCGTTGCACAAGTCCGTGGGCGCCACGCTGCTGGTGCTGGTGCTGGTCCGCCTGGCCGTGCGCGCCATCCACCGGCCACCGCCACTGCCGGCGGAAATGCCCGGCCCGCAAAAGGCCATCGCCCATCTGTCGCACCTGCTGCTGTACGCCCTGATGATCGCCCTGCCGCTGGTGGGCTGGTCCATGCTGTCGGCGGGCGGCTATCCCATCACCGTCTGGGGGGCGCTGCACCTGCCGCCGCTGCTGTCGCCGGACCGGGCGCTGTACGCCACCTTGCGCCACCTGCACACCTACCTGGCGTACACTTTGTTCCTCACGGTGATCGCCCACTTGTCCGCCGCGCTGATGCATGGCCTGCTGTTCAAGGATGGGGTGTTCCAGAGCATGGCGGCCTGGCGCACCCGGCGCTGACAGCGGAACCTGGACCCAGGGGCACGGCCATGAAGGATATGATGCTGCTGGTGGAGCCGCTGATACCGGCGTTGCGCCGGTATGCGCGGGCGCTGGTGAAGAACCACGCCACGGCGGACGACCTGGTGCAGGATTGCCTGGAACGCGCCGTCAGCCGCTGGCACCAGCGGCGGGCGGATGGTGACGCCCGTACCTGGCTGTTCACCATCCTGCACAACCTGGCCGTCAGCCATATCCGCCAGAACCGCCGGCGCGGCGGCCATGTCGCGCTGGACGCCGGGATCGACGAGGCCATGATCGCCCGCCCCGCGACACAGGAAGACGCCCTGCACCACGCCGACGTGATGCGGGCGTTGCACACCCTGCCGGAGGAGCAGCGCAGCGTGCTGCTGCTGGTGTCGGTCGAGGACCTGACCTATGCCGAGGCGGCGCGGGTGCTGGACATTCCCATCGGCACCGTCATGTCCCGATTGGCACGCGCACGGGAGAAACTGTCGCAGAAGATGGAGGGGGCGCCGCCCCATGAAACGACGAAAGGCGGCGCCACCATTCATCGCCCCGCTTTCGGCACGGGAATCTTCAGGAGAGTGAAATGACCGCCGGCCGCCCCATCACCGAGGAAGATCTGCACGCCTATGTCGATGGCGCCCTGGACGCCCGGCGGCAGGTGGAGGTGGAGGAGTACCTGTCCACCCACGCCGACGCCGCCCACCGGGTGGCCGCATACGCCGGCCAGCGCGCCACCCTGCGCGCCGCCCTGGCCCCCATCGCGGAGGAACCGGTGCCGGACCGTCTGAACCTCGCCCACCTGATCGAAGCGCGGCGCCATGGACGGACGCGGTCCTGGCTTTCCCCCGCTGGCGCCGGGCCATGGCGCAGCATGGCCGCCGCCATCGCCCTGGTGCTGGTCGGCGGGGTTGGTGGCTGGTCCATGCATGGCATGACCGCCGGCAGGGCGCCCATGACCCCGGTGGCCATGCTGACGCAGGAGGCGATGGACAATTATCGCGTTTATGCCGCCGACAGGACGCGGCCGGTGGAGATGCCCGCCAGCGACCAGGAGCAGTTGCTGCAATGGGTGTCGCAGCGCCTGGACCGCAAGGTGGCCGTGCCCGACCTGTCGGCCGCCGGCTATCGCTTCATGGGCGGGCGTCTGGTCGCCACGCCACATGGGCCCGGCGCCATGTTCTTTTATGACGACAGCGCCGGCAACCGCATCGCCATGCTGGTCCGTCCCATGAAACTGGATGGCGACGCCCCCATGACCGAGCACCGGAAGGACGCCGTGGGCGGCGTGACCTGGGCTAACAGCGGCCTGGGCTACAGCCTGGTGGCCGACGCCCCGCCGCAAGCGCTGCACCCTCTGGCGGACGAAGCCCGACGACAGTTGCGCGCCAAGATTTGAGATTTCGCTGGGATGGCGGCGAACCAAACGCCGCCTCAGATCTTATAGGGGGTGGGCCAGGAGGTCGCCCCGATGACCGATCACATCCGCAAGCACATCGAACTGAAGGCGCCGGTGGACCGGGTCTGGCGAGCGCTGACCGATCCTGAGGAATTCGGCGCCTGGTTCCGGGTGAAGCTGGACGCCCCCTTCGTGCCTGGCCGGGAGGCCACGGGCCGCATCACCCACCCAGGCTATGAGCATGTACGGTGGCAAGCCACCGTCGTTCGAATGGAAGAACCGCGCCTGTTCTCCTTCACCTGGCATCCCTACGCCGTGGACCCGGAAAAGGACTATTCCACCGAAACCCCCACCCTGGTGGAGTTCGCTCTGGAGGAGCGGAACGGCGGTACCCTGCTGACCATCACGGAAAGCGGCTTCGACACCCTGCCCGACAACCGGCGCGTCGAGGCGCTGCGCATGAATGAGGGCGGGTGGACGGTGCAGGCGCATAATATTCGCGCCCATGTCGACGGTCCCGTGCAGGACTGACCCGACCGTCCCCCGGGGATATCACAAAGCCACCAAAAAAGATCAGGCGCCGGGAATAAATCCCGATGGCTGGCGTCTTATCGGCATCCCCAATCGGGGACGACGCATTATTCCCCCCAATGCCGACATAAAGGAGCTGAGGCCATGACCGCCCGGAATCCGTCCCTATTGAGCAAAGTCGCCGCCGCCCTCATGGTGGGCACCCTTTCCCTCACCCCGTCCGCCTTCGCCGCACCGCCGGCCATGACGGTCACCGTGGCCGCCAACGCCGTGCGGCACGCCTGCCAGCAGACGCTGGGCCTGGCGGTCAATGACACCGATTACGCCGCCTGCGTCGCCACCCTGACCCAGGCAGCGACCACCGCTCACATCCACGACCCGTCCCCGATGCCTGACGGCCGGGCCTGCGCTGAAGTCGGCACGGCACCGGGTAGCGCCGACTTCGCGCGATGCGTCGCCTTGTTGGATGGCGCCCTGGACCAGGCACGGCTGGCCCCGAACTGACGGTGGTAAGCCCAAGACTCCATCGGCCCGCGCCAAGAAGGGTGCGGGCCGATGCTCACATCAGCACATGCCCCTTGGGTTGCGGCAGGGGCGGCAGATCGGTTTCCCCCAGCGCCTCGCGCAGGTTGATCTCCATGGTGTCGGCCAGCGCCTCGATGGGCAGGGCGTTGGCCTGGGTCCCGAACGGGTCCTCCAGCTCATCCCCCAGGGCATCGAGACCGAAGAAGGTATAGGCCACCAGGGCGGTGATGACCGGCGTGCCCCAGTGCAACACGTCCGCGAAACCAAAGGGCAGCAGGAAACAGAACAGATAGGCGGTGCGGTGCAGCAGCAGGGTGTAGGCGAAGGGCACTGGCGTGTTGCGGATGCGCTCGCAGGCCGCCAGGACGGCCGACATGCGGCCCAGCGTCCCGTCCAGCACGCCGTACTGGATATCGCTGAGGTGCCCGCCCGCCAGCAGGTCCGCCAGCACCTGGCCCATCTGACGCAGCAGATAGTCCGGCCGGTTGCGGGACGCCTCGAACCCCGCCAACTGGCTGGCCGACAGGAAACGGCGGGGCTTGGTCATGTCGCCGCCCGGCCGCAGATGGCAGACGCAGGCGTGGCCGAAAGCCATGGCCAGGCGCAGCAGTTGGCGCCGCGCGGCCCTGGGCTCCCTCTCCTCTTGTCCATCCCTCTCCAGGACCAGGGTTTGCCGGCCCAGGTCGCGCACGGTGGTGAGCAGTTGCCCCCAATCCTTGCGCGCCTCCCACCAGCGGTCATAGCAGGCGTTGTTGCGGAAGCCGAGGAAGACTGACAGCGCGATGCCCAGCAGGGCGAAGGGCGCGCCGTTGAAGGCGGGCGCCCAGCCGGGATGGCTGCCCCGCACCCAGACCACCAGGATGGACAGCGCGAGGATCACCAGCACCTGCGGCAGGATGCGCAAGATGATGGAGCCGCGCAGGATGAAGAACAGCCGCAGCAGGCCGGGCCGGTCCCGGACGATCATGGCGCCACTTCCCCCAACAAGGACCACCGGTCTTGTGGGTTGAAGGGGCCGGCGGCGTTGTGGACCATGCGCCCGCGCCACCGCCAAATCCAAACGCAAAATCAGGCGGCTGGCATCCGCCAGGCGGCCGCCTGGCCCAGCGGCAACAAAAACATCAAAAGACCGCGAGAGCGTTCAAATACTCACAGAAATAACATCGGTGAATTTTCCAGAAACAGCAGGACTGTCCAATCCCGGCGCGATCGCTGCCTATACAACGGACGCACGGGCTTGTGCGGTGGACACCGCGCGGGGCCCTTCACCGGACCGTCAAGGAGATCATGATATGTTGAAGTCTTCCGCCGCCCTGCTGACCCTGGGCCTGCTGACCCTGGGCATGCAGCCGGCCCTGGCCGCCGACACCATGCCGACCATCACGATCCATCCGTCCATCGATCGTGCCTGCCAGGACGCCCTGCACGTCGGCCCCAATGACAGCCTCTACGCCGCCTGCGTCGCCAGCCTGAAGGACACCCTGAGCGCCACCAAGAAGATGCATGCGGAGCGCTGCCAGACCGCCTGCAGCGAGGCCGGCCTGACCGAAGGCTCCCCCGCCTTCGACCGCTGCGTCGCCAACCTCAACGGCGCCCTGGCCCAGGCTCAGCTCAGCGGCAACTGAGCCGTAGCGCCAAGCTGGCCAAGGGCTGGCGTGCCCAATCATCAAGGACGCGGCTGCTGCTGGGTGATGCAGTGGATGCCGCCACCGCCGCGCACGATGTCCAGCGCGGGGACCTGGACGATCTGGCGGTCGGGGTAGAGGCGGCTGAACAGCTTGGCGGCCTCCGCGTCCATGGGGTCCTCGAAAGCGGGCAGGACCACGCCGCCGTTGGCCAGGTAGAAATTGGTGTAGGACAGGGTCAGGCGCACGCCATCCTGTTCCTGGCGCGCCGGCGTGCGCAGGGTGACGATGTCCAATTCCCTGCCCTGCGCGTCCGTCGCCATGGACAGCCGCTCGATATTATCCTGGAAGGTGTCGAAGTTGGGATCGTCCGGATCGTCCGTGGTCATGGCCAGCACCAGGCCGGGCCGGATGAAGCAGGCGATCTCGTCGATGTGGCCGTCGGTCTCATCCTGCTCATACCCCCGGCCCAGCCAGATGATCTGGCGCACGCCCAGGAAGTCGCGCAGATGCCCCTCGATCTCGCCCCGCGTCAGGGCGGGATTGCGGTTGGGGTTCAGCAGGCATTCCTCGGTGGTGATCAGGGTGCCCTCGCCATCCACATGGAAGGAGCCGCCCTCCATGATCAGCGGCGCCTTGAAACGGCGAAGTCCCAAGCCCTTCAGGATTTCCGCCGCCACCTGGGTGTCTGCCTGGAAATCCTCATAGTTGCGGCCCCAGGCGTTGAAGTCCCAATCCACACCGCCGATGCCGCCCTTGCCGTCAATGACGAAGCTGGGGCCGTTGTCGCGCAGCCAGCTGTCCGACAGGGGCACGGGGATGACGCTGACCGGCGCGCCCGAGCACAGGATGGAGGCGTCGGCCACCTCCCCCGGTGGGGCCACGATGGTCACCGGCTCGAACTGGGCGATGGCCTTGGCCACGGCGGCGTAGGCCTGGCGCGCGGCGTCCAGACCATTGGGGAAAGTCTCCGCCCGGTTGGGCCAGGCCATCCAGCAGCGGTCGTGGGGATGCCACTCGCCGGGCATCACGAAGCCCGCCGCAGCGGGGGAACCGGGGGTGAAGGTCATGGGCGTCCACTCCGCCGCCGCCCCGGAAGCGGGGGGCTGTCAGAAAAGAGAGTATTCAGCCTGGGCGCAGGCTGGCAACCGGCGCTTTGGATGAGGGGTCACACCCGCCCCGCCTGGCTTTCCTCACGCTCGCGGATGCGGGCGCGGCGGGCCTCCAGGAAACCGGCCAGGGCGATGCCGGTGGCCACCACCGCCACCACGATGGTGGCGAGCGCGTTGATTTCCGGCTTCAGGCCTAAGCGGATGGACGAGAACACGATCATCGGCAAAGTGGTCGAGCCGGGCCCGGAGACGAAGCTGGTGATGACCAGATCGTCCAGCGACAGGGTGAAGGCCAGCAGCCAGCCGGAAACGATGGCGGGCGCGATGATGGGCAGGGTGATGACGAAGAACACCTTGGCCGGGCGGGCGCCCAGATCCATCGCCGCCTCCTCCAGCGACACGTCCATGCTGACCAGGCGCGACTGGATGACCACGGCCACAAAGGACATGGTGAAGGTGATGTGGGCCAGGACGATGGTCAGCACCCCGCGCCCCGCCGGCCAGCCGATCAACTGTTCGGCACTGACGAACAGCAGCAGCAGGGCCAGGCCCATGATGACCTCGGGCATGACCAGGGGGGCGGAGATCATGCCGGCGAACAGGGCCCGGCCGCGGAACGCGCCGAACCGGGCCAGCATCAGCCCCGCCAGCGTGCCCAGCACCACGGCGCCGCAGGCGGTGGCGAAGGCGATGCGCAGGGACAGCCACGCCGCCTCCAGCATCTGGCTGTCGGCCAACAGCTCATGATACCAGCGCAGGGAGAAACCCGTCCAAACGGTGAGCGAGCGGTTGTCGTTGAAGGAATAGACCACCAGCAGGACGATGGGCAGGTACAGGAAGGCCAGCCCCACACCCAGCAGGACCATCGGCAGACGGGACTTTCTCATCACGCGGTCCCCTTGTCCTGGTCGCGGCCCTGGAAGTGCTGGAAGATCATGATGGGGCCCACCAGGAAGGCCAGCAGGGCGATGGCCACGGCCGAGGCGGACGGCCAGTCACGGCTGTTGAAGAACAGGTTCCACAGCTCCCGCCCGATCATCAACGTGTCGGACCCGCCCAGCAGCGAGGGGATGACAAACTCACCCACCGCCGGAATGAACACCAGCAGCGAGCCGGCGACGATGCCCGGCAGCGACAGCGGCAGGGTGATGGTCAGGAAGGACTTCCACGGCCGGGCGCCCAGGTCGGCCGCCGCCTCCAACAGCGTGTGGTCCATCTTCTCCAGCGTCGCGTACAGCGGCAGGATCATGAAGGGGAGGTAGGAATAGGTGATGCCGATATAGACCGCGAGGTCGCTGTACAGGATCTTCAGCGGTTCGTGGATGAGGCCCAGGCCCATCAGCAGGTTGTTCAGCAGCCCCTCGTCCTTGAGGATGCTCATCCAGGCGTACACGCGGATGAGGAAGCTGGTCCAGAACGGCAGGATGATCAGCATCAGCAACGGCCCGCGCCGCTTCTCCGGCGCGGTGGCGATGGCATAGGCCATGGGATAGCCGATGATCAGACAGCACAGCGTGGAGACGAAGGCGATCTTCAGCGAGTTCAGGTAGGCCAGCAGATAGAGGTCGTCATCGAACAGCGCCTGGAAGCCGCTGAAGCGGATATGCAGGTCCAGCCCGCCATCCACCCATTCGACCAGCTTGGTGAAGGGCGGGATGCCCACCGCCGGCTCCGCCACGCTGATCTTGAGCACGATCAGGAAGGGGATGAAGAAGAACAGCACCAACCAGGCGTAAGGGCCCAGGATGACGCCGCCCCGGCCCGTGAGGCCCAGGCGGCGGGTGACGCCCAGGACGCGGTCCCTGAGGGTGCGGGGCGCCACGGGGGGCAGGCCGGCGGAGGTGCCGGCCGGAACCGGGGAGGACTGGGATGGGTCTTGCGCGGGCACGGCGGCTCCCCTCCCCTCAGTCCGTCAGGACGACGCCGGCGAACGGGCGCCAGCACAACCAGACCTCATCGTCCCAGGTGATGGGCAGCTCGGTCCGCCGGGTGACGTTGGGCGCGGTCGCCCGCACGCGTTTCCCGGAGGGAAGGTCGATCTGATAGATCGAGATGTCGCCCAGATAGGCGATCTCGCGCACCACGCCCCGGGTGACGTTGCGCCCCGTGTCGGCGTCCGCCGGCTTTTCCTTGGTGATGCTGACCTTCTCCGGCCGGATGGCGACCCAGCAATGGCTGCCGGCCGCCAGGTGGGCGGCGTGGGTGACGTACAGGTCGCAGCCGGCCTCCGCCGAGCGGATGAGGGAGTGGTCGGGCTCCGACTCCACGATGTTGCCCTCGAACACGTTCACCGATCCGATGAACTCCGCCGTGAAGCGGCTGTTGGGGTATTCGTAGATCTCGGTGGGCGTGCCGACTTGGGCGATGTGGCCATGGTCCATGACCGCGATGCGCGAGGACATGGTCATGGCCTCCTCCTGGTCGTGGGTCACGACCACGAAGGTGACGCCCAGCTTTTCCTGGATGTTCACCAGCTCGAACTGCGTCTGTTCGCGCAGGCGCTTGTCCAGCGCCCCCAGCGGTTCGTCCAGCAGCAGCAGCTTGGGCTTCTTGACCAGCGAGCGGGCGAGCGCCACGCGCTGCCGCTGGCCACCGGACAACTGGTGCGGCTTGCGCTTGGCGAAGGGGGTCAGCTTCACCAGCTCCAGCATCTCCGCCACGCGGGTACGGATCTCGTCCTTGGGCACGCCGTCCTGGCGCAGGCCGAAGGCCACATTGTTCTCCACCGTCATGTGGGGGAACAGGGCGTAGGACTGGAACATCATGTTGACCGGGCGGTCATAGGGCGGAATGCCCGCCATGTCGACGCCGTCGATGAAGATGCGGCCCTCGGTCGGCTGCTCGAACCCGGCCAGCATGCGCAGCAGCGTCGTCTTGCCCGAGCCCGAACCGCCCAGCAGCGAAAAGAACTCCCCCCGGTAGATCGACAGGCTGACATTGTCCACGGCGGTGAAATCGCCGAAGCGCTTCGTCACCTTCTCGATCTGGACATAGGGCTTGGCCGCCGGATCGTGCCAGGGCTCGAACTTCATGGCGGGGCCTTTGGCGGCCGGGGGCTTGCCAACGGGACCAGAAGCGGCGGGACCGGAAGCGGCCGGCCGGGGACGTGGGTCGGGGGCGTCGGACATGAGGCGGCGGATCACGAGGCTGGAAGTGGGCCGGATGCGGACGTCCGATGGGCGCTTCCTGGTTGGGAACCGCTTGCCCGGAAAAGCGTTCCGAACTTGCTGAATGCCAGGGTGCGCCCCCGCTGTCCACTGGAACTATGGGGTCCGCGACCCGGGGCCGCGCGTTTTTTCGCAACTGCAAATTTGCCCCTAAATGATGGGGCCGCCGGCCGGGGTGCCGGTATGAAAAAGGGGCGCCCGCCCAAAGGCGGCGCCCCCTTCCCCCGTGACCGGGAAATCCGCTCAGCGGCCGGTCTTGATGCGGGTCCAGGTGCGGTTGCGCTCCTGCTCCGCCCGCTGCGCCAGCTGCTTGATGGTAAACAGCTTGTCCATCACCTCCTTGGGCGGATAGATGCGCGGGTTGTCCTTGATCTCCGGCTTCAGCAGGGGCAGCGAGGCCGGCACGGCGTTGGCGTAGGAGACGGCGTTGCTGATGCCGGCCATCACCTTGGGGTCCAGCATGTAGTTGATGTAGGCGTAGGCCTCGGCCACGTCCGGCGCCCCGGCCGGGATGGCCAGGGTGTCGAACCACAGCTGCGCGCCTTCCTTGGGAATGGCGTAGTCGATCTTGACCTTGCCGCCGGAGCGGGCCTGCGCCTGCAGCACGTCGCCGGAATAGCCGATGGCGACACAGGCGTCGCCGCTGGCCAGCGGATCGATGACGGAGGGGACGAAGGTCTTGATATAGGGGCGGATGCTGGACATCAGCTCCCCGGCCTTCTTCACGTCGTCCGACTTCTCGCTGCTGGGCGGCAGGCCCAGATAGTTCAGGACGGAGGGCAGGATGTCGGCCGGGCTGTCCAGCACGACGATGCCGCAACTGGCCAGTTTCTTGGCGTTCTCCGGATCGAACACCTGCTTCCAGCTGTCGATGGTGGCGGTGCCCAGCGCCGCCTTCACCTTGTCCGGGTTATAGCCGATGCCGACGGTGCCCCACTGGTAGATGGCGGCGTACTCGTTGCCCGGGTCCACCTCCGCCAGGCGCGACATCAGCACGGGGTCCAGGTTCTTCAGGTTGGGAATCTTGGACTTGTCCAGCTTCTGCACCGCCTGCGCCTGGATGAACTTGCGCAGGGTGGGCTGGGCCGTGGGGACGATGACGTCGTACCCGGAATTGCCCGTCAGCAGCTTGGCTTCCAGGGTTTCCAGGTCGGTGTAGACGTCATACTTGGTCTGGATGCCGGTGGCCTTGGTGAAGTCGGCCAGCGTGGTCTCGCCGATATAGTCGGTCCAGTTATAGACGTGGACCGTCCTGCTCTGCGCCCAGGCGGCGCCCGCGACCACCGCCACCAATCCCGCCAACAGCGGCACCAGCTTCTTTTTCATCCACTTCCCCGTTCTTGGAACATCGGCCGGGCCATAAGGCCCTGGGTCGGGGGGCATTTGCACCCCATGCCGCCGGCCCTGTCAAGCCACGGGCAAAGGCGCGCGCCTTTTTGGAGACGGCGGATGCCGGCAGCCTATGCCATTCGCGGCAAGCCCCGGAAAACCAAGCGCCTTCGCCCTTGTATCAGGATCAGCCGGGCGTCCCCCGCGCCGCGATCTCGCGCGTTTCCGGCGTGAGCGGCCGCGCCTCCTTGCCGGCCTGGAACAGGGGCATGGGCTTGGGCTCCTTGGGCCGGAATTGGTTGAAGCCGGTCAGCTTGCCGCTGGCCTGTTCCAGGGCCACGCGCTCCTGGTCGCGCCGGCGCACCTCCTCCGCCGTCTCGCGCGCCTCCTCCTCCGACAGGCCCAGGAACTCCAGCGCGCCCTGGCCGAAAGCCAGCGCCGATTCCAGGGTCTCGCGCACCTGCAGGTCCACCCCCGCCGCGATCAGGTGCAGGGTGTGCCGACGGTCGTAGGCGCGCACCAGCAGGCCGGCGTGGGGAAAGCTGGCCTTCACCAGATCCACGATCTTGTTGGCGGCGTCCTTGTTGTCCACGCACACCGCCACCGCCCGCGCCCGGCCGGCGCCGGAGGCGTGCAGCACGTCCAGGTTGGTGCCGTCGCCGTAATAGATCTGGAAGCCGAAGCCGGCGGCCGCCTGGATCATCTCCACATCCGTGTCGATGATGGTGACGTCCAGCCCGCGCGCCAGCAGCGTCTGGCTGACCACCTGGCCGAAACGGCCGAAGCCGATGATCAGCACGGTGCCATTGAGCCCATCGGGCCGCGCCAGCCCCTCCGTATCCGGCGCCGGTGCGGGCAACAGGCTCCACACCAGGCGCACGGTCATGGGGGTCAGCACCATGGACAAGATGACGGTGGCGGTCATGACGGCGTTGACCTGCCCGTCCAGCACACCCACGGCGGCACCCGCGCCGTACAGCACGAAGGCGAACTCGCCCCCTTGCGCGAACAGGGTGGTGCGCTGAAGAGATTCGCGGCCATCGGCGCCGGAAACCCGGGCCACGGCATAGATGCCCGCCGCCTTGGTGATGACGCATCCGGCCAGCACCAGCAGCACCAGGCGCCATTCCGCCACGACCACCGCCAGGTCCAGCGACATGCCCACGGCCATGAAGAACAGGCCCAGCAGCAGGCCGCGGAAGGGTTCGATATCCGCCTCCAGCTGATGGCGGAAGCCGGACCCGGACAACAGCACGCCGGCCAGGAAGGCGCCCATGGCCATGGACAGGCCCGAGCTTTCCATGAGCAGCGCCGTGCCCAGCACCACGGCCAGCGCCGCCGCCGTCATCGCCTCCCGCACCCGCGACCCGGCCAACAGGCCGAACAGCGGGTTCAGCACCCAGCGCCCGGCCACCACGACCACGGCCAGGGCGGCGGCGGCGGCCGCCACGCCCACCCAGCTGCCGCGCAAATCGTGGCTGGCCTCCGGCGCCAACAGCGCCACCACGGCCAGTAGGGGCACCACCGACAAATCCTCCAGCAGCAGGATGGACATGGCGCGCTGGCCGAAGGGGGTCGACATCTCCCCTTTCTCCTCCAGCGTCTGGATGATGGCGGCGGTGGAGGATTGGGCAAAGCCCATGGCGGCGACGAAGGCCACCGCGGGCGGGAAACCGGCGACCACGCCGGCGACGGTCATCAGCGCACCGCAGACGGCCGCCTGCGCCACGCCCAGGCCGAAGATCTGGCGCCGCAGGGTCCACAGCTTGGCCGGTCGCATCTCCAGCCCGATGAGGAACAGGAACATGACCACGCCCAGTTCGGCGAAGTGCAGCACCGCGGCCGGATCGGCCAGGACGCCGAAGCCGAAGGGGCCGATGGCCAGGCCCGCCGCCAGATAGCCCAGGATGGAGCCGAAGCCCAGCCGCTTGAACAAGGGCGCCGCCACCACGCCGGCGCCCAGCACCGCCACGATCTGCACCAGGTCGACGCCGGACGACGTGTCGGTCACGCGGGTTCCCCTAAATATCATCTAGGGGGATGCCACCCGAACGGCTGGACCCCCACACCAGGGCGGACCCTAACAAGGATGCCGCGGGCGGGGCAAGGCGGGCACCGTTGCCCCGCCCGCGGCGGACCAGTGACACGGGCTCAGCGGAAATCCAGTCAGCGGAAGTAATGCGGCAGGAAGCGGGAGGCACCGGTGATGATGGGCCCCGCATCCTCGCGGACGCACAGGCCGGCGGCCTCATCGCCCACCACCCAGGCGCCCAGCACGACATACCGGCCATCCTCGCGGCCCAGGTCCACGGCACGCTGATAAACCAGCGGCCCCTGCCCATAGCCGCCGGACGTGCGCGCCACCTCCCACCCGTCGCGGACAAGCCGGATGTTGGCGCCTTCGCGCGCCTGCATGGGCTTGGCGATCCAGTCCGGCCCCACGGCCGCGGCGGAGAAGCCGGCGGGCAGCAGGTTGGGATGGCCCGGGAACAGGTCCCACAGCACGGTCAGGATGGCCTTGTGCGACAGCAGCATCTTCCATGGCGGCTCCACCACCGTCAGGCCGCCCACTGTCATGCCGGCGGTCGGAAGGTGGGCGCCGAAGCGCTCGGCCGCCAGCCATTCCCAGGGATAGAGCTTGAACCACAGGCCCAGGGGCCGGCGCTGCTCATCGACGAAGCGCTTCTTGCCCTTGTCCCAGCCCACCTGGGTGATGGGCAGATGGGTGGCGTTCAGGCCGGCCTGGCGCGCCGTGTCCACCAGGTACTCCACCGTCCGCAACTCCTCTTCATAATCGGCGTAGGACGATAGGTGCACCAGGGCGCCGGGCGGCTGCCGCCGACCGATTTCCCGCCAGCGCGCGATCAGCCGCTCATGGATGGAGTTGAACTGGTCGGCGTCGGGCATCACGTCACGCAGCCAGAACCACTGCACCACCGCCGATTCGATGAGGGTGGTGGGCGTGTCGGCGTTGTATTCCAGCATTTTGGGCTCGGCCAGTTCCTCCCGGTCCGGGTTGAAGGCCAGGTCGAAGCGGCCATAGAGGGCGGGATCGCCCCGCCGCCAACTCTCGATGACATAGGCGCGGTAGGCCGGGCTGAGGCCGAAGCGGTCCATCAGGGCCGGCGTCGCCACGATGGCCGCCACCGCCTCAAGACACAGCTGGTGCAGGGTGTTGGCGGCCGCCTCCAGATGGTCGATCTCCACCGCGGTGAAGGCGTAGGCGGCGCTCTCGTCCCACCACAGCCCGTCCTCTCCCCCACCGGGCCCTCCACTGGGCCCCCCGCCGGGCGGCAAGCCCAGCGAATGGTAGGTCAGGCCCTGGGCTTCGATGCGCCGGGTCCAATCGGGGCGGGGCGTGCAGGAAACACGGTCCATGATGGGGCTCCCCTACTCGCCACCCCCGCCACCGCCGTGTCCGCCCCCACCCTCGCCGCCACCGCCATGGGCGGCGGCGCTTTCACCGAAGCCGCCGGTTTCGACGCCGCCGGACTTGGAACTGGAGAAATAGGCTCCGCCATGGCCACCGCCGCCGCCGGAACGGCAGTCGGCCTGCTGCTGGTTCTGGTTCGCCTTGCAATCCTGATCGTGCTTTGAATCACACCCGCCCAACGACAACGTCGTCGCGGCGGCCAGGGCCGCCAACGTGATGTGGTGACTGCGTTTCATGGATTTGGTTCCCAAAGGGTTGGCACCGGGGTGCCCCCGTCAGCCGGCTCATATCGCAAGCCCAGTTCGTTCGAAAGCAAGTTCGTTCGAAACCCCGTCCGTCGGGGCAACCCCGCGCGATGAAGGGTGCGCCGGCCCGCATCTTTGCACCAATGGCGCCATAACATGTCTGTCCATGCATAATTGTGCGAGACACGGGTTGTGCCCGCGACCCGGGAAGGGCACCTGCGCCCTTGACGACCGGGCGTCGGGGCCGCACACCCGGCCCATCGCTGTCTTTCCACGGTGCTGTTTCCCCATGTTCTGGCGTCCCATGACGGTGGCCGACCTGCCGTCCGTCTTCACCCTGGCCTGCGCCATCCATGTCGACTTCTTCGAGGCGTTCGAGGTCATGGCCGACAAGCTGGCGGCATATCCCGCCGGATGCCTGACCCTGGCGCGGGCTGAGGGCGGCATCGGCGGCTATGTCCTCAGCCATCCCTACGCCCGGGGGCGTGTGCCCAAGCTGAACCAGATGCTGGGCGGACTGCCGGCGGGGGCCGACATCTATTACATCCACGATGTCGCCATCGACGCCGCCGCGCGCGGCCGGGGCCATGCGGATGCAGCCGTGGAGATACTGACCGAGCACGCCCGCAGCGCCGGCTTCACCGAAATGCGGCTGCTGTCGGTCAACAATTCCACGGCGTTCTGGTCACGGAAAGGTTTTGTGGCCATACAAGAAGCGTCCGTCGACGTGACCAGTTATGGCGAGGATGCCGTCTATATGGGCAAATTACTTTAAATTGTTCCATCTTAAGTAATAACGGCGATGCCGATATAGCAGATCACGCTCAGCCAAAAGTCAGGGTATAGCCTGCCCGCGAGAATGACGCGGCATCGTGCCGCACCCCTTACCGGCTGGTGGTTTGCCTCATGCCTTTCCTGAAATCGCTGCGCGGCATCAGCGGCCGCATCCTGGTCGTTCCCGCCCTGGCCTTCTTCACGCTGGCCGCCCTGGGCGGGTACATGGTGATCAATTCCAACCGCACCATCCTGGAGGAGCGCCAGGCCCGCGCCCGCATCGCCACCGAGGGGGTGGTGAGCATGATCGAGGTGCTGGAAAAGAAGGCGCAGGCCGGGGAAATCACCCAGGACAAAGCCCAGGCCCTGGCCATCGACCTGGTGCGGGGCTTCCGCTATGACGGCAACCACTACGCCATCATCCATGACCTGACCGGTATGACCCTGGCCAACGGCCAGGGCCCCGCGACCGAGGGTAAGCGCAACCTGGACGCCACCGACGCCAATGGCGTCCATTACGCCCAGGAAATGCTGGACCGTGCCAAGGATGGCGGCGGCTTCAACTATTACGTCTGGCCCCCCAAGGTCGGTGCGCCGCCGGCCCGCAAGGTCACCTATTCCAAGGGCACGGCCCGCTGGCAGTGGGTGGTGTCGTCGGGCATCTATCTGGACGATGTGGAGGCCGCCGCCCGGAGCAGCACGGAGCGCACGGCGGGCCTGGTGGCGGCACTGGCGCTGCTGACCCTGGGCCTGGCGCTGTGGCTGAGCCGCAGCATCACCGGGCCATTGTTCCGTCTGGCGAACGCCACCAACCGCATGGCCGACGGCGACCTGGCGACCCCCGTCCCGGCCGTGGACCTGAAGGATGAGATCGGGACGCTGGCCCAGGCCATTCTGGTGCTGCGCGACCGTTCCGCCGACGCCGTGCACCTGCGCCAGCAGCAGGAAGGCATGAAGGAAGAGGCGGAGCGGGAGCGCAAGGCGGCACTGTCCCGCCTGGCTCAGGACTTCGAGGGCAGCGTGATGCAGGTGGTCAACGGCATCGCCACCGCCACGACGGAGATGGCGACAGGCGCCAATGCCGCGGCCACAGCCGCCGCCCAGGCCGAAAACCAGACGACGTCGGCCGCCGCCGCCGCGGAGCAGACCAGCGCCAACGTCGCCACGGTGGCGGCCGCCACGGATCAGCTGAGCGCCTCCATCACCGAGATCGCGCGCCAGATCAGCCAGTCGTCGGCCATCGCCGCCGACGCCGTGGAGGAAGTGGGCCGCACCAGCACCGCCATGGGCGAGCTGGCGGCCTCCGCCGCGCGGGTGGGCGACATCGTGGCGCTGATCACCGGCATCGCGGGCCAGACCAACCTGCTGGCCCTGAACGCCACCATCGAGGCGGCCCGGGCGGGCGAGGCCGGCAAGGGCTTCGCCGTCGTCGCCAGCGAGGTGAAGAACCTGGCGACCCAGACCGCCAAGGCGACGGAGGAAATCCAGGCCAAGGTCGCCGAAATCCAGGGCATGACCGACACGGCGGTGGACGCCATCGCCGGCATCGGCCAGACCGTGAACCGCATGAACGAGATCACGTCCGCCGTCGCGGCGGCGGTGGAGGAGCAAGGTGCGGCCACGGCGGAAATCGCCGGCAACGTCCAGCAGGCCGCGACCGGCACACAGCAGGTTTCCGGCAACGTCGCCGCCGCCCGCCGGGCGGTCAGCGAAACCGGCGAGGTCGCGCATACCGTGCGCCACGCCGCCGGTGAGCTGTCGACGGAGGCGGAGCGTCTGCGCGGCCAGGTGCACGCCTTCCTGGCCAACATACGCTAATACCAAGTAGCGATGATCCTGACCTATGGCCAGGCTCATCGCCCTCAGTCGCCGGCACCGCCATCCGGCGGCTTGGCTTCCGCGCCTTACGGCGCGCGGCGGCAGTCGCCGCCGATACCAAGGAGCGATGAATGGGAATCATCGCTCCTTGGTATAAGCCCCTCCAACAAAGCCGTCACACGTTCAGCAGCAGGTTCTCCCGCTCCCAGCTGGAGATCACCTGCTGGTAGGCGGCGTCCTCCGCCTGCTTCACGGCGGTGACGCAGGCGACGAAGCGTTCGCCGAACAGCTCACGCAAGGGGCGGCTGGCGTTCAGCTTGGCCAGGGCGTCGCCCTGGTGGCGGGGCAAGGTGAAGGCCAGGCGGTGGGCCGTGCCCTTCACCGGCTCCGTCGGTTCCAGTTCCTGCACCATGCCCAGGTAGCCGCAGGCCAGGCTGGCGGCGATGGCCAGATAGGGGTTGGCGTCGGCCCCGGCCACGCAATTCTCCACCCGCCGCGCCTCCGGCGGGCTCAGGGGGACGCGAAAGCCGGTGGTGCGGTTGTCCCGCCCCCAATGCACGTTGATGGGCGCGTCCGACCCCTGCACCAGGCGGCGATAGCTGTTCACATTGGGCGCCAGCAAGGGCATCGCGCTGGGCAGGTACTTCTGCAGGCCGGCGATGTGGCTCATGAACAGGGGGGTGTCGCCGCCATCCGGCCGGCCGAACAGGTTGCGCCCGGTTTCGGCGTCGACCAGCGACTGGTGGATGTGCATGGCGCTGCCCGGTTCGTTCTGCATGGGCTTGGCCATGAAGGTGGCATAGATGCCGTGGCGGATCGCGGCCTCCCGCACCGTGCGCTTGAACAGGAAAACCTGGTCGGCCAGGCTCAGCGCGTCGCCATGGTTGAAGTTGATCTCGATCTGGGCGGCACCGGCCTCATGGCTCATGGTGTCGACGTCGATGTCCTGCTTCTCGCAGTAGTCGTAGACCGCCTCGAAGATGGGGTCGAACTCGTTGACCGCGTCGATGCCGAAGGCCTGGCGCCCACTTTCCTGCCGACCCGAGCGGCCGACGGGCGGGATCAGGGGATAGTCGGGGTCCTTGTTGACCGCCACCAGGAAGAACTCCAGCTCCGGCGCCACCAAGGGCTTCCAGCCACGCTCGGCATAAAGCTCCAGCACCCGCTTCAGCACCCAGCGCGGGCTGATGTCAACGCTGCCGCCATCGGCGTAGACGCAGTCGCAGATGACGGCGGCGGTGGGCGCGTCGTACCAGGGGACCAGTCGCACGCTGCCGGGATCGGGCAGCATGTAGACGTCGGAGTTTTCCGGGTTGGTGACGCTGTTGGGCGGGGTGTCGCCCGTCACGGTCTGGATGAACACGCTTTCGGGCAGGCGCAGGCCCCGGTCGCGCAGGATGCGCAGGAATTTCTCCGCCGGGACGATCTTGCCCCGGGCGATGCCGGACAGGTCGGGGACCAGGCATTCGACTTCGGTGATGCGATTGCCGCGGATGAATTCTTCCAGGACAGACATGGGGTCATGCACCTCGATGAGAGGATCGGACGGAATTGGCGGGGACGGTCCCATGATATCGGGGCGAGAATGCGGCAGGGCAGCGGCCAAAGCGGGCCGGCGCCCTAGCGCTTGCGGCCTATGCCGGGGTGACATCGCCCCCGCCCCGGTGATATGTGCGAAGGGCAACGTCCCCTCAACCAACCGGACCTCCCGTCGCCATGATCCGTTTTTCTGGCCCGCGTTTTTCTGGCCCGAGGGCACTAAGCTTTCTGGCGCTTGCCCTGCTGGCCGGGCTCATGGCGTTTGCGACCGTCTCCCCCCTGCCGGATCTGACCATCGCCGGCTGGTTCTGGACATCGGCCGGCGGCTTCGCCTGGCGGGCGGACCCAGTCGCCAACGTGCTGCATGAGGCGGTGCAGATTGGCGCCCGCGTCCTGGCCGGCGTCCTGGTGCTGGGCACCGCCTGGACGGCCTGGCACCGCCGATCCCCCCAGCACGCCACGCTTTTGGGTGCCGACGGGCGCGCCTGGGGCTTCCTGCTGCTTTCGCTGGCCATCGGGCCGGGACTCATCGGCAACGCGGTGCTGAAGGATCACTGGCACCGCGCCCGTCCCGTCCAGGTGGTGGAATTCGGTGGGGCCGCCCCCTACACCCCGCCCGTGCTACCGGCGCCCAAGGCCAATTGCGGCCGCAACTGCTCCTTCGTGTCGGGGGACGCGGTGCTGGCCTTCTTCCTGCACAGCTTCGCCTACACCGCCCGGCGGCGGCAGCGGCTGTGGCTCTTTGGCGGCTTGGGTGTGGGGGCCGGCGTCGGCCTGCTGCGCATCGGCATGGGCGGCCATTTCTTCAGCGACGTGGTGTATGCCGGCCTGCTGGCGGTGCTGACCAGCGCGCTGCTGCACGCCGCCTTCTACGGCCGCCGGGCCACCCTGGGGCTGTGGTGCCGTTGGCTGCCCGGCTGACATGACGCTTTCCCCCGCCGCCGATAGCTGGCCTGACAGCTGGTACCACTCCTCCTCACCGCCGGGACCCGCCGCGCCGGCGCTGGACGGCGACACCACCTGCGACGTCTGTGTCGTTGGCGCCGGTTACACCGGCCTATCCGCCGCGCTGACCCTAGCGGAGCGCGGCTATGACGTGGCGGTGGTCGAGGCGGAACGGGTGGGCTGGGGCGCATCGGGCCGCAACGGCGGGCAGCTCATCAGCGGCTACAACAAATCCGTCGGCGCCGTGGCCCGCCTCAGCGGCCCCGAAGACGCGCGCCGTCTATGGGATCTGGCGGAAGAGGCCAAGGCCCTGCTGGTCCAGCGGGTGGAGCGGCACGCCATCGCCTGCGACCTGCGCTGGGGCTACATCAACGCCGCCGCCCGCCCCCGCCACCGCGCCGGGTTGCTGGCGCAACTGCGCGACGCCCAGGGCGTGGGCTATGACCGCCTGCGCCTGGTGGAGGGCGACGACCTGCGCGCCCTGGTGGCCAGCCCGCGCTATGACAGCGGGCTTGAGGACAGCGGCAGCGGCCACCTCCACCCCTTGGCCTACGCCCAGGGACTGGCCCGCGCCGCGCGCGCGGCCGGCGCGCGGCTTTATGAGCACACGCCCGCCCTGGCGATCAGCACCGATGCCGCCCCTGTGGTGACCACTCCGCGCGGCCGGGTGCGGGCGCGCTTCCTGGTGCTGGCCGGCAACGCCTATCTAGGCGGCCTGGCGCCAGCCTTGACGCGCACGCTGGTGCCCATCGTCACCTACATGCTGGCGACGGAACCCCTGGGGGCCGAGCGGGCGGCCGCCCTGCTGCCCGGCGACCACGCCGTGTCGGACACCCATGTCGGATTGCACTATTTCCGCCGCAGCGCCGACCACCGCCTGCTGTTCGGCGGTGGCGTCAACTTCGCCAACCGGGCCACGGCGGACGCCCAACCCACGCTGGCGCGGGCGCTGCGCCACTGCTTCCCCCAGCTGGCCGGGGTGGGCATCGACCATTTCTGGCATGGCAGCGTCGGCATGACGGTCAGCCGCCTGCCCCAGTTGGGCCGCCTGTCACCCACCGCCTATTTCGCCCATGGTTACAGCGGCCATGGCGTGGCGCTGACCGGCATCTGCGGCCATTTGCTGGCGGAAGCCATCATGGGCCAGGCTGAGCGTTACGACGTCTTCGCCCGCCTGCCCCAGCAGACCTTCGTGGGACCGCCCTGGCGCGTGCCGCTGCTAAGGCTGGCCGGCCTGTGGTACCGCCTGCGCGATCTGCTCTGAGCATCCCGCGCCAAGCGTAGGGAAACCGGGGCGCCGCGACCTAGAAGAAAGGCAGTTCCGCCTCGACCGGCTCCTGCACCGGGGCCTTGGGCATTTCCGACAGCGGCACGTCGAAGGTGACGACGCTGGCCGGAATGCCAATCAGCAGCAGGGGGCACGGGTTGCCCACGCCCCGATGCACCCGGTCCTCCAGCTTGCGCCAATGGGTGGTGGCGGCGCCGTACTTGTCTTGGCAGAAGGAGGCGGCCCAGGCCTCGGCGAACGACGGCGCGCCGCCGGCCATGCGGCGGGCCACGTCGTCCTGCTGGCGGGTGGTGGGCCGCAGCCCCAGGGCCAGCACGTCACCGTCGCAGGTCAGGCTGCGGCTCTGGGCGAAGCGGCGCACCATGGGCACCATCTCATCCTGCAGGCTGCGCCCGCGCGTGACGATGACACCGACGGAGATGACGCCCTCCGCATGCAGGCGCTTGAAATTCTCCAGATCGCGGTCGAAGAACGGGTCCTTGTTGTTCCACTCGATCTCCAGCGCGATCACGCCCACGCCGGGAATGTCCCGCACATGGTCGACCTCATGGCTGATGGATTCACGGCGCTTGCCGTTCACCCGCTTCTCGATGGTGAAGTGCGCCTTTTCCCAGCCATGCTCCGCCAATGAGCGCCGCAGGCGCTGGGTGATCTTGGCCTCACCGCCGCCGGAGCCCACGATTTCGGTGATGGGAATGGACAGCGCGCCGATGACGGCATCCAGTTCGGCCATGGCGCCGGGAAAGTCGACACCCAGGATGGCCCGCGCGTGGGAAAGGAACTCCACTTGGAAGCCGCGCTCTAGCAAGGTCGGAAACATCTGGAAAAAACGTCCGCTGGCGATATCGAGGGCGCGACCCTACCCGATCCCGGGCCCCTGGCGATACCGGATCGCACACCCGTGGCGACGCCGCGCCCAAAGGCCGCTGCCGATCGGGGCGACGGGTACTCCCGTAGGCATTTATCACCTTTGACCATACCGCTTTGGGCGGCTGGCTGTCCGGGAGATGCGTAGTCGACCGGCCGGTTGGTCGACTAAGGTCCGGGCCGTGAAGGCCGTTCGCCGCCGACTCGGCGGCCGCGGGGTGCGCGGCAGAATTCGGCTGGAAATACCCGAATGTGATCGCGCCGATCCGTTCGACCGGAAATGATCTAAGAGGCGACCGTGACCGGACAGCAGGATTTCACGACAACACTGCAATTGAAGTCCGCCGGGGACATGGACAAGGCGGAGGATTGGATCCGGGCCAATATTCGCGGGCGCTGGGCCGTGGAGTTCCTGGGCATGGAAGAAAAACTGGACCCCGGCCTGAACCGCCGGTCCCAAGTCTTGCATGTCTCCTTCCGTTTCGGCCTGCGCGAAGATCTGGAGCGGTTCAAGCGCGACTATGCCGGCATCAAGACCGCCACGGCCACGGCGGGCGCCCGGCACGGTGGCGGAAAGGGAGCCCTGCCGGCAAAGCCGAGGAGCAAGGGGCTTTTTGCGTGGCTACGGTCATGATGGCGCGGCTGCCCCCTGTGATTATCGCTTCCCTTCTAAACGGAAAGACCTATTTTCCCCGCCTCGGGCCACTTTAGATTCCTAATGGAATTCATAACTTTGCCACGTTTGCCGCCTAAGTTCTCGCACCTCCCATTGGCAAAAGGGGGGTGCAGGGCCCGTACATATGTCCTTCCGCCCGGCCCGCGCAGTGAAGAATTGGCTGCCTAATGGAGTAGGCCTATGCCCGGCCAATCCTTTTTCGCACTTGCAGCAGAATATCGGATGGTGTCAGGATCGCATCAGACGTTTAGAAATATACTCGATGGTTAGCGATTTCAGGGGCCGCGCCCCTTACTGTTAATCGCCCATAAACAATCAACCGCAGGCTGGAGCCATGCGCAAATTAAAAGAAACCCTCGGACTGCCGCTCATTTTGGACCGGCGCTTCCTTGCATACTTTCATGACATTTTGGTTGCCGGGGTTTCGTTTATTGTTTCGCTGTACCTGCGGGTTGGGGATGGGATTGTCCATTATACCCAAGCACTGGTTCCAGGCGTCATTCTGTTCACCGTGATTGCGGCGGCGGCCTATCGACTGTTTGGCATGAACTCCGGTGTCTGGCGCTACGCTTCGTTGCGCGACCTGATGGCCATTGCCCGGGCCGTCACCACCAGCATCCTCGTGTTCCTGTTGCTGATGTTCCTGGTGACGCGTCTGGATGACCTTCCGCGCTCCGTCCCGCTCATCAATTGGTTCGTGCTGGTCGTCCTGCTGGGCGGCCCGCGCCTGCTCTACCGCCTGGCCAAGGACCGTCGTCTGGCGGGTATCCTTGAGAGCAATGCCCGCGACCGCATCCCGGTGCTGCTGGTCGGCGCCGGTGACGAGGCGGAGATCTTCATCCGCGCCATGGCCACCGACCGGGACGCGGCCTATCGCGTGGTCGGCATCCTGGATGACAAGGGCGGGCGCATCGGTCGTGAAATCCATGGCGTTAAGGTACTAGGCCGCTTGGCCGAGCTGTCATCCGTCGTGGGCGATCTCGCCGCTGGTGGCCAGTGCCCGCGCCGCCTGATCCTAACGCGTCCCCGCGCCCGCTTGTCGGGCACGCGGTTGGGCGCCCTGGTCGAAAAGTGCGAAGCGCTGAACCTGGTGCTGGCCCGCCTGCCCGACCTGACTGATTTCCGTGACGCCGTGAACGATGGGCCCATGACCGTGCGCCCCATCGTCATCGAGGATCTGCTGGGTCGCCCGCAGGTGGCGCTGGACAAGGGCGCCATCGATGGCCTGGTGGCCGGCCGGACCGTGCTGGTCACGGGCGCCGGCGGCACCATCGGCTCGGAACTGACGCGTCAGATCGCCCAATTGAAGCCCCGCCGGCTGATCCTGCTGGATCACAGCGAGTTCAACCTCTACTCCATTGAGATGGAGATGCGGGAGAATTGCCCGGAGCTGGATTGCCGCGCCGTGCTGGGCAATGTGCGCGACCGCAGCCGTATCCTTGAGGTGTTCCACGAGGAGAAGCCGGAACTGGTGTTCCACGCCGCCGCGCTGAAGCATGTGCCGATGGTGGAACTGAACCCGGTGGAAGGCGTGCTGACCAACGTCATGGGCACCCGCAACGTGGCCGACGCGGCCATCGCCGCAGGCGCCGCCGCCATGGTGCTGATCTCCACCGACAAGGCCGTGCGGTCCACCAACGTGATGGGCGCCACCAAGCGTATCGCCGAATGCTACTGCCAGGCCCTGGACATTGTCGCCTCAAGCGGGGCCGGCAAGGGCTGGCAAACCCGGTTCATGACCGTGCGCTTCGGCAATGTGCTGGGCTCCACCGGGTCGGTGGTTCCACTGTTCAGCCGCCAGCTGCGCGCCGGCGGGCCGCTGACCGTGACGCATCCGGAAGTATGCCGTTACTTCATGACGGTGCGCGAGGCGGTGGAACTGGTGTTGCAGGCATCCGCTTACGGCATGAATGCCGGCAGGGATGACCGTGGCCGCATCTTCGTGCTGGACATGGGCCAGCCGGTGAAGATCGTGGACCTGGCGCGCCAGATGATCCGCTTGGCCGGCCTGCGTCCAGACAAGGACATCAAGATCACCTTCACCGGCCTGCGTCCCGGCGAAAAACTGTACGAGGAAATGTTCGCCGCCGCCGAGCCGCCGGAGCAGACCTCCGCCGAGGGGGTGCTGGTGGCCTCTCCCCGCGCGGTGGACCTGGCCATCCTGCGTCGCTCGCTGGACGAGTTGGATGCCGCCTGCGCCACCGCCGACGCCGTCCGTCTGCAGGCCCTGCTGCACCACATCGTCCCGGACTACAGCCAGTTGGACCCGGTTCCCCTTCCCTCGGAAACCGTGCTGCCGAACCAGGCGTAATGTAGCTCCCGAAAGACGAAGGCAAAAACGAAGGCCCGGAACCTGGTGTTCCGGGCCTTCGCCTTTTTGGGGGGCCTGCGCCCGATGGAGCGGGCGTGCCGGGCAAACGCGTCTTGCTTATGGCACCCGGGCGAAGCGCACGGGCGCGTCGGACCAGTCCACCAGGACGATGGCATAGGGGCTGGTCAGGCTGCCGGTGGCGCTGTTGCGGGAGGACTGGTCGAATTCGTGGTACTCCACCACCAGCCGGTCGCGCATGCCGTCGCGATGTTCCACCCGGGTGTTGACCACCTCGACGCCAGCCCCCGATGAGTTGCGGGACCCCAGGAACACCCCCAGGGCCATCAGCCGGTCCGGAAGGGTGCCGGGGGCGCGCGTTCCCACCAGATCCCACAGCGATTGCCATTCAGCCGCGTTGCGGGCCACCAGATAGGTCGTGCTCTGCGCCCGGCTGAGGGTGCCATGCCACTCCCCCCGGCCCACCAGGCTGGGAGAGACGGCCGGCGGCAGGGCGTTGTCATCAGGTGGCGGCTCCCCCCCAACCAGGCCATGCTGCTGGAGCAGCCGCTCAGGGCCATTCCCATTCCGATGGCGACCCCCAAGGCCGCAAGGCGGCGCAAGGACGTCCGTCGATGACGATGCGTCCCCCCGCCCGGCTGTCGCGTCGGGCGATGGCTTGGCTCCGGGAACCCTCCCGGCGGATGGCCCGGGGGCGCATCATGCCGCGCGGGGCAGGACGGTTTCCACCAAGGTCGCCCAATAGCTGGCGCCCATCGGCAGAACATCGTCGTTGAAGTCATAGCGTGGGTTATGCAGGGCGCACCCCAGCGCGCTGCCGCCCTGGCCCAGCCAGACATAGGAACCGGGACGGGCATTCAGCATATAGGCGAAGTCCTCAGCCCCCATGCTGGGCCCCATGTCGCCCAACACATTCTCCGGCCCCGCCACCTTGGCCGCCACGGCCGCCGCGATGGCCGAAGGTTCGGCGTGGTTGATCGTGGGTGGATACCCCAGGTGATAGACCAGCTCACCCGTGGCGCCGAACACGGGCGGCAGGGTGGTCACCAGGTTGCGCAAGCCGTCCTCCAGCTGCTGCCGTATCTCGGGCGTCAGGGCGCGCACGGTGCCGGCCAGCTTCACCTCGTTGGGAATGATGTTGTAGGCGGTGCCGGCATGGATGCGGGTGATGCTGACCACCCCGCACTCCACGGGGGAGAGGGTGCGGCTGACCAGGGTCTGCGCCGCCACCACCAGCTGGGCCGCAACCACCACGGGGTCCACGCCCAGGTGCGGCTGGGCGGCATGGCCGCCGCGCCCTTGGATGGTGATCTCGAAGCGGTCGGCACCGGCCATGACCGGGCCCTGGCGCACACCCATCTTGCCCGGCGGCAGTTCCGGCCAATTATGCATGCCGAAGACCATGTCGCAGGGGAAGCGGTCGAACAGCCCCTCCTCCACCATGCGCTTGCCGCCGCCGGCCCCCTCCTCCGCTGGCTGGAAGATGAAGTTCACGGTGCCGGAGAAGTTGCGGGTCTCCGCCAGGTAGCGCGCGGCCCCCAGCAGCATGGTGGTGTGCCCGTCATGGCCGCAGGCGTGCATCTTGCCCGCGACCTTGGAGGCGTGGGCGAAGGTGTTCTCCTCCTGCATGGGCAGGGCGTCCATGTCGGCGCGCAGGCCGATGGTCTTGCCGGTGTCGCGCCCCTCCCCCTTCAGCACGCCCACCACACCGGTGCCGGCGAGGCCCTGGTGAACCTCGATGCCGAAGCCGGTGAGTTTCTCCGCCACGAAAGCGGCGGTCCGCGTCTCCTCGAACGCGACTTCGGGATGTTCGTGGATGTGATGCCGCCAGGCCGTCATGTCGGCATGGAAGTCGGCTATGCGGTTTTGAATGGCCATGACCGGGTTCTCGGGACGCACGCGAGGCGAAACGAAGGACGACAACGCGCCGAAGCCCCCCTCTTGGGGGCGGCTTCGATCGCGCGAACTTGATTAACGTATCATAGCCACGGCAAGGGGGTCCCCGCCAGGGGGTTCCCCGACTAGCGGGTTCAAAGGCTAGGGCGAAACCTTACGACGCCGTCTCCAGCGGCAGGTGCAGGATCACCCGAAGTCCGCCTTCCTCCCTGTTCTCTAACCGGATTTCGCCGCCATGGGCCCGAACCACGTCATTGGCGACGGACAGGCCCAGGCCGGTGCCCCCGGTGTCGCGGGACCGCGACGCCTCCAGCCGGTAGAAGGGGCGGAAGACGTTATCCCATTCCGCCTCTGGAATGCCCGGTCCCTCATCCGTGACGGAAACCGCCACCGTCTCCCCCTGCACGGCCACGGCCACATCGGCGCTGACGCCATATTTCAGGGCGTTCTCGACCACGTTGGTGAAGGCGCGCTTCAGGGCGGTACGGCGCCCCACCACCCGCACCGGCCCGGGCGCGGGGCTGAAGCCGACGGGCTTGCCCGCGTCACGGTAATCCTCCGCCGCGCGGGCCAGCAGCAGGTTGAGATCCAGAGGCTCCAGCGTCTCCTGCGCCGCTTCGTCGCGGGCGAAGGCCAGGGTGGCGCCGATCATCGACTCCATCTCCCCCAGATCCTCCAGCATCTTCTCCCGCACGCCGTCATCGTCCACGAACTCGGCCCGCAGGCGCATCCGTGTCAGCGGCGTGCGCAGGTCATGCGACACGGCGGCCAGCATGCGCGTGCGATCCTCCACGAAGGCGCGCAGGCGGCGCTGCATCTTGTTGAAGGCCGCGGCGGCCAGCCGCACCTCGCGCGGGCCGGTTTCGTCCAGGGACGGGGCGTTCATGTCCACGCCCAGCCGGTCGGCCGCGGCGGCGAAGCGGCGCAGCGGTCGCGTGGTGAAGCCCAGCACCCAGGCGGACAACAGGATGGCCACGGCGGCGCTGCCGGCCAGGGAGGCCAGGAAACCCGGTTCCGACAGGGCGTCGGCCCCCGCCATCGGAATGTGAACGTTCAGCCAGCTGCCGTCGGCCAACTGGTGGCTGGCCATGACGTATTTCGGCTCCGGCGGGGGGGTGGTGATGGTGCCGAAGGGCGGCAGGGCGATCATGTCGGTATGATGCGGGCCCGGCGCGCTGACGTTGGGCTTTTCAAACACATCCAGCGACACTTCCTGCGTGGTGCCGCCGACGTTGACCTTGAAATTGCCATCGCGCAGGCCGGCCAGCATCTTGTCGCGGATGTCCGCCGGCTGGTGGTCCACCACGCCGGCGATGCTGGCCAGGCAGCCCGCCAGCTGCCCGCTCTGGGCCGCGGCCACCGCCTCCGCCCGGTCCGTCCGGTACAGGCCCAGGGCGATGGCCTGGCTCAGCAGAATGCCGCCGACCAGCACGGCAAAAATGGAATACGACATGCGGTCGGTCAGGGCCCTCATGGCGTGCCCACCTCGGCGGAGAAGATATAGCCGCCGGATCGCACCGTCTTGATGATGGCGGGATCGGCCGGATCGGTTTCGATCTTGCGGCGCAGGCGGCTGATCTGCACGTCGATGGACCGGTCGAAGGGACCGGCGGCCCGGCCCCGCGTGATTTCCAGCAGATCGTCGCGCGACAACACCCGGCGCGGTCGCTGCACCAGGGCCAGCAGCAGTTCATATTCGCCGGCGGTCAGCGCGATTTCCTCGCCCGAGGCGGCGCTGAGGCGCCGCTGGGCCGGGTCCAGCATGTAGCCGGCGAAGCTGAACGCCCCCGCCGCCGGACCGCCACCGGGCGCCGCCGACTGGGACCGGCGCAGCACGGCCTTGATGCGCGCCACCAGCTCGCGGGGATTGAACGGCTTGGGCAGGTAATCGTCGGCCCCGATCTCCAGGCCCAGGATCCGGTCGGCATCCTCCCCCATCGCGGACAGCATGACCACCGGCGGGCCGGATTCGGCGCGGATGGCACGGCACAGGGCCAGGCCATCTTCGCCCGGCAACATCAGGTCCAGGACGATCAGGTCGATGTTCCGGTCGGCCAGGAACTTGCGCATCTCCTGCCCGTCGCGGGCGGCGGTGACGCGATAGCCGTGGCGGGTCAGGTAACGGGTCAGCAGGTCGCGGATTTCCCGATCGTCGTCGACCACCAGCAAATGAATGTTCTCAGACATCTCTCGTCCCATATGCGGGCCCTGAACCCGCCCCCCGGCGATGGCAATGGCGGCGGCGCCGGGGTGCTTGTCCAAGCATGGCCAACTGTACCGGCAATCCCCGTCGCGTCCGATGGTGATGTTGTAACGACACTGTAAATGCCCGCAAGGGCGGTTACGCACTGTTTCATTCGGCGGCACCGCCGGAAATCACGGCGAAACAGGCACATGGTGGGATGAGATCGTCAACGAACAACAGGAAGCCTGGGGCCGGGGAGCCCAAGCGCGGGCTGATCTTCACCCGACACCCCCGGTTCCCCATGCCGAACCGTCCTTGAGGAGAACCACCATGAACCGCTTCGCCGCCTTCCTGACCGCCACCGCCCTGATGCTGGGTGCCGCCGCCCCGGCCTTCGCCGATGACGCCACGGTCAGCAGCTCCGACGCCCGCAAGGCCGTCCAGGCCTACCTGCAGTCCCATGACAAGGGCAATCTGCGGGTTGGCAACGCCACCCGTAAGGACAGCTACTACAACGTCCCCGTCGCCACCGCCGAAGGCATCCCCGTGACCTCGTTCCGCGTCGACGCCGCCAGCGGCAAGGTCATGGATCGCTAAACCCGAATGAACAGCGTTCGCGGATGCGCCGCCTGGCACGATCCGCATCGATGCGAGACCGGCGGCGGTGGCGCCCCTTCCCCAACGCCGGTTCGAAACGGGATGGCCAGATGGTCGTGTGGCCATCCCTGATCGCACCCGGCGGACGGTGACCCGTAAAGCACCGTCCGCCGGTTTCACCCTTCTCCCCGGCCTTGCCAGCCACCCACTTTCCCAGCCTCCCACCTTCGGAGACGCCTCATCATGAAAAGCCGACGCGGGCCCCTGCTCACGCTGACGGATGGCGGTGAGGGCGGCTCCCTGCAGCAGCGCCTGTTCGAACGCCTGCGCCACGCCATCGCCACCGGCATCGTCGCCCCCGGCGAGCGCCTGCCCTCCACCCGCACCCTGGCGCGGGACATGGGCCTGTCGCGCAACACCGCCGTCGCCGCCATTGAGCGCCTGACGGCCGAAGGTTACCTGGAATCCCGTGTTGGCTCCGGCACCTTCGTCGTGGAAAACCTGCCGCCCGACTACGCCCCGGCCGAGAGCCGCGCCCCGGCCCCGCGACCCCAGGGGGCGACGGCGACGGAGGCGGCGCTGCCCTCACCGACCCTGCCCTTCCGCCCCGGTATCGCCGCCGGCGACCAATTGGACATCGAGGCCTGGCGTCGGGTGCTGGGCCGTTCCTGGCGCAGCCTGTCGGCCCGCGCCCTGGAGCGTGACAGCGCCCCGGGCTGGCGCCCTCTGCGCGTGGCGCTGGCCGGCTTCCTGGAGGCCAGCCGCGGCCTGCGCTGCCATCCCGATCAGATTCTGATCCTTCCCGGCCGTGCCGCCGCCCTGGACCTGGCCGTCGGCCTGGCCGCCGCGCCGGGCGACCGGGTATGGACAGAGGACCCGGGATGCCCGCTGACGCGGGCGCTGGTGCGGCGCCTGGGCATGACGCCTGTGCCCGTGCCCGCCGACGCCGACGGGCTGGATCCGGCCAAGGGCACGGCCCTGGCGCCGGACGCCCGGCTGGCCGTGGTCACCGCCAATTGCCAGATGCCCCTGGGCACGGTGATGAGCCTGGACCGCCGCCATGCGCTGCTGGACTGGGCCGCCCGGGCGGACGCGCGCATCATCGAGGATGACGGCGACGGCGGTTTCACCTTCGACACCCGCCCGCCCGCGACATTGATGAGCCTGGACCGCGCCCCTGGCCGGGGCGGCCGGGTCCTGCATGTCGGCGGGTTCGAGCGCATCCTCTATCCCGGCCTGCGTATCGCCTACCTGGTGGTGCCGGAGGACCTGCTGGACCGGGCGCTGGAAATGCGCGCGCTGTTCGAGCTGCACGCCCCCGTGGTGGAGCAGAGCGCGCTGGCGGAATTCATCGATGAGGGGCACCTGGCCTCCCATCTGCGCCGGGCGCGCCTGACCTACCAGGAACGGCGGGAGACGCTGATCGACGCCGCCCGGCGGCTGTGGGCGGGCGCCCTGACCCTGACGCCGGCGGCGGCCGGGTTGCAGATGGCGGCCCGCCTGGCGGACGGCCTGGCGCTGAAAGGGGTGCCGGCCTCGTCCCGGCTCGCCCCCCCTCTCCAGCCCCCAGTATGGTACTGGCGCCAGACATGGCCCTGCGCAACGCCGCCCGCGCCCGGTCGATCGACGTGACGCCGCTCAGCGGCTTCCACGCCGGCCGCGACTGCCCCCAAGGCCTGGTGCTGGGCTATGCCGCCTTTTCACCTCCGCTGATCCTGAAAGCGGCGCAACGTCTGGCGGAGACATTGGACGCGCATGCGGGCGCCGCCTGCGCCTATTGACATCCGCTGGTTGCGCGGCGTCGCCCCGCGAGGGAAATATCGTTGCGCGTCCGTGCGTGCGCGCCGAGCAGCCCAAGCCCACCGCCATTGCACCAAAGACGGAGGACCTGGGCAATTTGTCCAGCGCATGCGGGCTTTTCAGCCCCAGGGGTTCGGAGTTAAGGTCCATTTGCCCGCCGAATTGATCAACATCAAAGCTGATGGCCTCGGTCCACTGGCATGGTACATCTGCTCGGTCGCGGCCTGCCGGCACTTGCCAGCGGTGGTTTTACTGCCCACTATGGCAGTCATGCCCTCGGTCGGTGGTGGTTGTGTGTCGACCGGTAGCTTGCCGCTGGTCTTCTAGGATTAGAGGACCGCTCCACGAAGGAGCCATCGGACAGATGGATTACGAAGCCTTTTTCCGCTCCCAGATCGATGGCCTCCGCCGTGAGGGCCGTTACCGCGTCTTCGCCGATCTGGAACGCCGCGTGGGTGAGTTCCCGACCGCCTCCTACTACCCTTCCCCGGATGAGCCGCCGCGCGACGTGACCGTGTGGTGCAGCAACGACTATCTGGGCCAGGGCCAGAACCCGGTGGTGCTGGCGGCCATGCGCGAGGCGCTGGCCAAGTCCGGAGCCGGTGCCGGCGGCACGCGCAACATCTCCGGCACGAACCACTACCACGTGCTGCTGGAGCGGGAACTGGCGGACCTGCACCGCAAAGAGGCGGCACTGCTGTTCACCTCGGGTTACATCTCCAACGAGGCGTCGCTGTCGACGCTGCCCAAGCTGCTGCCGAACTGCGTCGTCTTCTCCGACGCGCTGAACCACGCCTCCATGATCGAAGGCATCCGGCACAGTGGTGCTGAGAAGCACATCTTCCGGCACAACGACCCGGAGCATCTGGACCAGATGCTGAGCCGCTATCCGGCCGACCGGCCTAAGCTGGTGGCGTTCGAGAGCGTCTATTCCATGGACGGCGACATCGCCCCCATCGCGGAAATCTGCGACGTGGCCGACAAGCACGGCGCCATGACCTACCTGGATGAAGTCCATGCCGTGGGCATGTACGGTCGTCGCGGCGCCGGCGTGGCGGAGCGTGACGGCGTGCTGGACCGGCTGACGGTCATCGAGGGCACGCTGGGCAAGGCCTTCGGCCTGATGGGCGGCTATATCACCGGTTCGGCCGCCCTGGTCGACTGCGTGCGCAGCTTCGCCTCCAGCTTCATCTTCACCACCTCCATCGCCCCGGTCATCGCCGCCGGCGCCGCCGCCTCCGTCCGCTACCTGAAGGAGCATGACGAGCTGCGCGCGCTGCACCAGGAGCGGGCCGCCACCCTGAAGCGCCTGCTGCGCGAGGCGGGGCTGCCGGTCATGCCGTCGGTCAGCCATATCGTCCCGGTGCTGGTGGGTGACCCGCGCCTGTGCAAGCAGGCCAGCGATGACCTGCTGACCAAGCACGACATCTACGTCCAGCCCATCAACTACCCCACCGTTCCCCGCGGGACGGAGCGGTTGCGCATCACGCCTACGCCCTTCCATGACGACCACCACATGGCCCGTCTGGTGGACGCCTTGCTGGATGTGTGGAGCCGACTGGAACTGCGCAAAGCGGCGTGACGCCGCCTACTGGTCAAAGGCCGCCCACCCGGGCGGCCTTTTTCATTCAACCGATACCAATGCACCGAAGCGCCACGACGGGACGCGTCTTGCGCTTCGGCGCGGCCCCAGGCTAAATCTTGGGGTCGGGTTCGAGGGGCACCATGGTTGAGCAGACTGATTTCGATGATCTTGTGGAACAGCTCAAGGTCGAGTTCAGGGACGATGTCCACGACCGCCTGGGGGCCCTGTACGAAACGCTGAAGGCCGTCTCGCTCGGCCGCATGTCCTCCACCGACGGGCTGCTGGCCATCCGCCGCGACTCCCACAGCCTGCGCGGCGCGGGCAGCTCTTTCGGGTTCCCGCTGGTCAGCCTGATCGCCCAGCGCCTGGAAGCCTACCTGACCAACCTGAAGGATCTGACGGAAAGCCAGATCGTCGACCTTCACACCTTCGCCGATCGTATCGCCGAGGCGGCGGACCGCGACGACACGCCCGACTTGGCGGCCACCAACGCCGTCATCCGCGCCCTGCCCTCGCGGTACGAATTCGACATCGCCGACGTGGAAATCCACGATGTCGACATCATGCTGGTCAGCCCCAACAAGATCGTGGCCCGGCGGGTGGCGGCGGAACTGGCCGCCTGCGGCTTCAAGGTCAATACCCTGGTCGACCCCATCGAGGCGCTGTCCGTGGCGGTGCGTGTGCCCCCGGACATGATCATCGCCTCCGCCGTCATGGACGGGCTGGGCGGTGTCGATCTGATCCGCGCGCTGAAGGCCATCTCGCTGACCGAGACGGTGCCCATGGCCCTGCTGACCAGCCTGGACGCCACCAGCCTGAAGGGCGTGCCCGATGACGTGGCCATGGTGCGCCTGGGCCCCGGCTTCGGCGACGACATCGCCTCCGCCATCACCCGCTTCAACCTGGGTTGATCGCCAGACGCGTGCCCCGGCCGCCACCGGGTCGTCGAGGCTTACTGCCTCGTGTGGCGTTCAGGGACGTCATGCATGGGGTAGCCCGCGTGGCGCAGCCATGCCAGGGCCCTACCCCTATCCCCGAAGACAGCCTCCGCCAAGGCCAAAGCACTGACGGCACGGAAAATCTGTTCGCTGGCCTCCATCGGGGACAAGCGGCGCAGCCTGGATAAAAGACCGGATGCCTGCCGGACGGCGGCGAGACGATAACGGCGCACGGCTCTAAGTGACGGCTTGGTCATGGAGTGTCCTCCACAAGGTCACATGGACACGCTTGCGGGGTCGTTCCAGCCTTGATATGGGCGCCCCGCGACGCGAGATGGTCGACGCGCCTCCCATTATGCTACGCGCGACCACCGTGACCATGACTCAAATCAGCCCATTCGGCAACCCGAGGCGCCTCACCCGACCTCGTCAAGGTATTGCCGGGAGAGGCGGACGTAATGCGGGACGGTCAGGGGCAGCGTGGCCTTGTCCTGGTCGGTCAGGGGGCGCAAAAGGCGCGCCGGGCTGCCGCCCCAGAGTTCCCCGGCCTTGACCCGCTTGCCCGGCGTGACCAGCGCGCCGGCCGCCACCATGGCGCCGCTTTCCACCACGGCCCCGTCCATGACGCAGGCCTTCATGCCGATGAAGGCGCCGTCCTCGATGACGCAGCCGTGCAATAGGGCCATGTGGCCCACCGTCACATCATCACCGATGACAGTGGCGAAGCGCTGGTGGGTGCAGTGAACGGTGGTGCCGTCCTGGATGTTGGTGCGCTTGCCGATGCGGATCTGGTTCACGTCGCCGCGCACGACGACATTGTACCAGAGGCTGGCCTCCTCCCCGATCTCCACGTCGCCGATGACGACGGCGTTGGCCAGGAAGGCGCTGGCGTGGATGCGGGGCAGCACGCCCTTGTAGGGCAGCACCGTGGGCCGCACGGTCGTGAGGGCCTCGCTGACATTGGTCATGGTTGTCTCCACGCGCAGAATGAAAAGGGCCCGAGCGCTTAACACCCGGGCCCTTTAACCATAAGGCTGTCGCCCGCTTACGGAAACCCGGTCACAGGCTCCCAATCACGGGAACAGCGGCGCCTGTTCCAGGCCGCGATCCTCGGGATAGCCCATCATCAGGTTCATGTTCTGGATGGCCTGGCCGGAAGCGCCCTTCACCAGATTGTCGATGACCGACAGCAGGATGGCGCGGCCGGGCACACGGTCCGGGAAGACGCCGATCAGGCAATGGTTACTGCCCTTCACATGGCGGGTCTGCGGCGCCACGCCGGCGGGCAGCACACGCACGAAGGTCTCGCCCTTGTAGGCGTCCACCAGGGCGGCGCGCAGGTCGTCGGCCGTCTTGCCCGGCGCCAGCTTCACGTAGATGCTGGAATGGATGCCACGGCTCATGGGCATCAGGTGGGGGGTGAAGTTCAGCACCACCGGCTTGCCGGCGGCCTCGCTGACGCCCTGCTCGATCTCCGGCGCGTGGCGATGGCTGCCGACACCATAGGCATGCACACCCTCCGCCACCTCGCCATACAAATTGGCTTGCTTGGCGTCACGGCCGGCGCCGGACACGCCCGACTTGGCGTCGATGATGATATCCTCCGCCAGGATCAGGCCCTGGCGCAGCAGGGGCAGCAGGGGCAGTTGCGACGCGGTGGGGTAGCAGCCGGGGTTGGCCACCAGGCGCGCGGCCTTCACGGCGTCGCGGTTGGCCTCCACCAGGCCATAGACCGCCTCCGTCTGCAGGTCCGGCGCCTTGTGGGCGTGGCCGTACCAGGTGGCGTAGGTCTCGACATCGTGCAGGCGGAAGTCGGCCGACAGGTCCACGACCTTCAGCCGCGACGGCAGACTGGCGATAACCTCCTGCGTGGTGCCATGCGGCAGGGCGCAGAAGACGAAATCCACCCCGTCCCAATCCACCTGGTCGATCTTCACCAGATCGGGCAGATCATATCCACCCAGGTGGGGGAAGACCTCGGCCAAGGGCTTGCCGGCCTGTCGCTCCGCCGTCAGGGCCACCAGGCGGACGTCGGGGTGACGGACCAGCAGGCGGACCAGTTCGGCGCCGGTATAGCCGGATGCACCGAGGATGGCGACGCGCAGGGCGGTGGACATGGGATGCGTTCTCCTGAAGGCGGAAGGGTTGGTAAGGGCCAGATAATCAATCGCCGCCGATACTGCAACCAAGGGATACGCATGGCCAAGGACACCTCGTCCCCTCAGCCATGCGTTATTGTCCGCCCGTCTGACGTCAAAGCGTCACGCCCGGCGCGCCACGGCATCGGAATGTCGCTTCATGCCGAGCGCGCGGTCTTCTCCCCCGCATGTTCCATCGCGGTCAGGAACTCCTCCACCTCGGTCTGCAGCTGCTCCGCCTGGACGGACAATTCCCCCGCCGCGGCCAGCAACTGGCTGGAGGCGCTGAGCGTGAAGTCGGCGCTTTCCCCCACCGTGTCCATGTTGGCGGCGACCTCGGCCGTGCGCGCCGCCGCCTCCTGCACGTTACGGCTGATTTCGGTGGTGGCCGCCCCCTGCTGCGTCACGGCCGACGCGATGGTGGCGGCGTTGCCGCCCATCTGCTCAATGACATCAGTGATGTAGGTGATGATGGAAACGGCATCGGCGGCGGCGGCCTGCACCGCGCTGGCCCGGCTGGCGATGTCCTCCGTCGCCTTGGCCGTCTGCCCGGCCAGCGACTTCACCTCATGCGCCACCACGGCGAAGCCCTTGCCCGCCTCGCCCGCGCGGGCGGCTTCGATGGTGGCGTTCAGCGCCAGCAGATTGGTCTGACCGGCAATGTCGTTGATGAGCTGCACCACCGTTTGCACCCCCGCCGCGACCTCCGACAGTTCCGCCATGACGGTCCCGGCCTTGCGCGCCTCCGTCACAGCCCGCGCGGTGGTGGAGGCCGTGAGCTCAACCTGGCGGCCGATCTCCGCGCTGGAAACCGTCAGCTCTTCCGTCGCGGCGGCCACCGTCTGGGCGTTCTGGTTGGCGGCGGTGGCCCCGCTGGCCACCGTCACCGCCAGACCACTGGTGGTTTCCGCCTGTTGCCGCAGGCCGCCGGAGGTCGCCTCCAACTCCGTCGCAGCGGCCGCGACGGAGCGCAGCTTGCCCGACACCATGGCTTTGAAGTCGCGGACCAGGACCTCCAACGCGTCATGCCGGCGTTGCCGAGCCTCCTGTGCCGCAGCGCGCTCTTCTTCCATCCGGCGGTTGGCCTGGGCGTTATCACGGAACACCCGCAGCGCCCGCGCCATCTCCCCCAGCTCGTTGGGCGCCTCGGCGCCGGTGACGCTGACCGTCAAGTCTCCCTCGGCCAGCTGGCGCATCGTGCGCGTCATGTCGCCCAGCCCCCGCGACAGCCCCCGGGCGATGAACAAGGACAGCGCCCCAACGACCAGCAGGGCCGCGCCACCCTCGATGACCCCTTGCAGAACCAGAGCGCGGCCCTGCGCCTGGACATCGTCGAGATAGACGCCCGAGCCAACGACCCAGCCCCAGGCGGGCACCAGGGTGACATACGACAGCTTGTCCACCGGCTCCGTCTGGCCGGGACGGGGCCATTTGTAGGGAACGAAGCCCCGCCCTTCCGGCCCGGTGGCCATGGCAACGAAGTCCCGGAATAGATAGGTCCCACCGGGGTCCTTGAAATCGATCATGTCCTTGCCATCCAGGGACGGCTGGGTCGGATGCATGACCATGACGCCCTTGGTGTCGGTGACGAACACATACTCCCCGGCGAACCGGGCGGCCTTCAGCGCCACCAGCGCGGCGGCCTGGGCGTCCGCGCGGGACAAGGTGCCCTGTTTTTCCTGCTGGATATAGGCATCGACGATGGTTTGGACGGCGCCGACCGCATGTCGCACCATGTCGCGGCGCCCCTCAAATAGATGGGCCCGCTGTTGCGCCGCGCCAATAATGATGAAGCTCAAGGCCGCCAGGATGGCGACCGCCACAAGAACACCAAGCCGTTGGTTAATTGTTCTGTCACCAAACCAAGCCATCGCTGCGCCCCATCTTGAATTACCCATATGTAATAGAACGCCAGCTATATACGCGACGCCTCGCCTTCTTCAACCGCCAGCCGCCACGCTTAGGTTTATGCTACACCCCCTCTGCCAATAAATTGTCACCGACCACCGAATGTACCCTGCGCAATGCCCCGCAACATTAACCAGCTTTGAATTCCACCCAGGCACCGATGGTCATGAGGACAGCCTAATCACCAAAAGCGATGTTCTTGAGGCAAGTCTGCGAGACGATCCTTGAGGTTGGCTTTTATCCAAATTAAAGTGACCTGGTGTATGCACATAGGGTAAGTCGGCTTCAGACCAATACTGGCACACCCCTGGGGTTCCCGCCGCCTTAGAAGAGGGCGGCCCCGCCCCGCTTCAGGTACCCCTGCCATCGCCATAAGGGCTATGCCGGGGGATGAATGGCCCGCGTGGCTGCGGGCACGCCTAAAAGAGGCGTCGCGGTGCCGAGTATGAAACATCTCAAAGAGATGTGATCGGAGAAGGTGATGGCTTCGTCCATTGGTTCTGTCCCACCGTCGCAAATCGCGACCTATACGACAGCGAATATTCAAGCGCTGACCACCCAGGACGTCGCCGCCCTCACCACCGCCCAGATCGCCATCCTTTCCACCACCCAGGTGGCGGCCTTCACCGTCAGCCAGATGGTGTTCAGCGCCCAGCAGCTGCAGGCCTTCAGCAATGACGACATCGCGGCCTTCAGCCCGGCGGATATCGAGGCGCTGAAATCCAACCAGGTCCAGGCGCTATCCGCCGGCCAGGTGGACGCCATCACCAGCGGCCAGTTGGCCGGCCTGTCCACCGCCTCGATCCGCGAATTCAGCCGCGCCCAGGTGGGCTATCTCACCACAGCCCAGTTGAACGCCCTCTCCACCGACCAGATCCAGGCGATAAGCACCGCCCAGCTGGGCGGCCTGACCACCGGCCAACTGGCGGCCCTCAGCACGGCCAACCTGTCGGCGCTCAGCAGCAAAGTGACGCAGTTGACCACCGCCCAGGTCCGGGCCCTGACGACCGACCAGCTCAACGCGCTGTCGACCGCCGACATGCGCGAATTCTCGGCAACGCAACTTGGCGCCCTCACCACCGACCAGCTGGGGGGCTCAGCACCCGCAACCTGTCGTCGTTGTTGACGTCCCAGGTCACCGGCCTGACCTCGGCCCAGGTCGCCGCCCTGACCACCGCCCAGGTGGCGAGCCTAACGTCGGCCCAGGCCGGCGTGTTGACCGCCGTGCAGTTGCGGGGGCTGGACAGCGCGCAGTTGAATGCGCTGAGCACCACCGATATCCAAGCATTGGGCATAACGCAGATCTCCGGCCTGACGACCAATCAGGTGGCGAGCCTGAGCATCGCCAACCTGTCGGCCCTGACCAGCGCCCAGGTGACGCGGTTGACCAGCGGCCAGATCCGGGCCCTGACCACGGCCCAGCTGAACGGACTGACCAGCGCCGACGTGCAGGAACTGTCCGCAACGCAGGTCCAACAGCTGACCACCGACCAGATCAGCGGGCTCAGCACTGCCGGCGTGTCGGCAATGACGACCAGTCAAACCTTGCTGCTGACGGCCGCCCAGATCCGCGCGCTTAGCACCGATCAGGTGAACGCGCTGTCCACGGCCGGCCTGCGCCTGCTGACGGGAACGCAGTTGGGCGCGCTGACCACCGACCAGGTGGCCAGCCTGTCCACCGCCAGCTTGGCGGCACTCAGCGTCAACCAGGTCGCGCTGCTGACCACGGCGCAGGTTGGCGCCCTGGGCGCGGGCCAGGTCCAATCCATGTCCACCGCCCAGCTGACGTCCCTGGGAACCGGGCAGATCCGGGCGCTGGACACCGACGCGCTGGCCGCCCTGACCACGGCCCAGGTGACGCGCCTCACCTCCGCCCAAGTCCGGGCACTCAGCACCGATCAGGTCAACGCGCTGACCACGGCGGACGTCCAAGCCCTGACCTCCGCCCAGCTGCAGGTCCTGACCACCGCGCAGCTGGGTAACCTGGCGACGACCAGCCTGGCGGCGCTGACCACCAGCCAGGTGGCGCAATTGGCGGTGCCCCAGATCCGGGGCCTGACCAGTGATCAGTTGAACGCCCTGGCTACAGCCGACATTCGCGCGCTGACCACCGCCCAGGTCGCCGGCCTCACCACCGACCAGGTGGGCAACCTGGCCACGGCCAGCGTGGCGGCCCTGTCCTCGGCCCAGGTGGCGCAGTTGACGACGGCGCAGATCAAGGTCCTAACCACCGACCAGTTGGGCGCCCTGCCCTCCGCCGATGTGCGCGTGCTCACCTCCGCCCAGTTGCGGGCGTTGACGACGGATCAGTTGTCGGCACTGAGCGGCAGCGCCATCGCCGGCTTCACCACCACGCAGCTGAACGGCTTCACCTCGACCCAGCTGGCGGCGCTGACCACCGACCAGATGGCCGGCCTAACGACCCAGCAGGTGGCGGGCTTCGCCTCATCCCAGGTCCGTGGCCTGACCAGCGACCAGCTGAACGCCTTCACCACCGCCGACATGGCGGCGCTGACCACCTCGCAGCTGGCGGCGCTGAGCACGGACCAGCTGTCCAACCTGACCACCACGAACGTGGCGGCCCTGACCAGCCTACAGGTTTCGCGCCTGACCAGCAGCCAACTGAAGGCGCTCACCAGCGATCAGATCAACGCCTTCGACACGGCCGATGCCCGAGCCCTGACGACCGCCCAGGTGAAGGTGCTGACGACCGATCAGGTCACGGGCCTCAGCAGCGCCAACCTGGCGGCATTGACCTCGGCCCAGATCGCCAGCCTGACGGCGGACCAGCTGGGTGCGCTCAGCACGGACCAGGTCGCCGCCCTGGCCACGAGCCAAGTGCTGGGCCTGTCCAGCGGCCAACTGCGCGCCCTGAACAGCGACCAGATCAACGCCTTCAACACCGCCGATGTCCGGGTGCTGGCGACCGCGCTGACCGCCGCCCTGTCCACCACGCAGGTGGCGGCGCTGGATTCCGACAGCCTGGCGGCGTTCAGCACCGCCCAGGTGGCCGCCCTGACCAGTGCGCAGGTGCGCGCCCTGTCCAGCGACCAGCTGAACGCCCTGTCCACCACCGATATCCGGGCGCTGACCACCGCGCAGGTGGCGGCCCTGACCACGGACCAGGTGTCGACCCTGGCCAGCGGCGCCCTATCCGCCCTCAGCAGCACCCAGGTGAATCGTCTGTCGGCCAGTCAGTTGCAGTCTCTGACCACCGACCAGCTGAACGCGTTGGGCAGCGCGGACCTGCGCGAATTCACCTCCGCCCAGATCGCCCAGCTGACCACCGACCAACTGTCCGGCCTGACCACCGCCAGCCTGTCCGCGCTGGCGACCTCGCAGTTGTCGGGGCTGTCCACCGCCCAGGTGACCTCCCTCACCAGTGACCAAGTGGCGGGCTTGGCCACCAGCCAGGTGGCGGCCCTGACCACCGCCCAGGTGCGGGCCCTGAACAGCGATCAGCTGAACGCGCTGACCACCGCCGATATTCGCGCGCTGACCACCGCGCAGATCGCGGCGCTGGGAGCTGGACAGTTCTCCAGCCTCGGTACCGATGCCTTGGGCGCCCTGTCCACGGCGCAGGTGACCCGCCTGACCAGCGCCCAGGTACGCGCCCTGAACAGCGACCAGCTGGGCGCCCTGTCCACCGCCGATGTGCGGGCCCTCGGCACCGCGCAGATCGCGGCCCTGACCACCGACCAGCTGTCCACCCTCAGCAGCGACAACCTGTCGGCGCTGAGCAGCACGCAGGTCCTGGCACTGTCCAGCGGACAGCTGCGCTCCCTGACCACGGACCAGTTGAACGCCCTGAACACCGCCGATATGCGGGAGTTCTCCTCGGCCCAGATCTCCTTGCTGACCACCGATCAGCTGTCCGCGCTGGGGTCGGACAACCTATCGGCGCTCAGCAGCGCCCAGGTGGCCGGGCTGAGCAGCGCCCAGCTGCGGTCCTTGACCAGCGACCAGTTGAACGCGCTGGGCAGCGCCGACATCCGCGAGTTCAGTTCCTCCCAGCTGGCCGCCCTGACCACCGATCAGGTCTCCAGCCTGGGCACCCAGGCCGTCGCCGCCCTGACGACCGCGCAGGTGGTGGGCCTGGGCACCGCGCAGGTGGCGGCACTGACCACCGACCAAGTGGGGGCGCTGAACACCTCGCAGGTGGCCAGGCTGTCCACCGCCCAATTCCGGGCGCTGAACACCGATCAGCTGAACGCCCTCACCAGCGCCGACATCCGGGTGCTGACCACGGCGCAGATGGCCGTCCTGACCAGCAGCCAACTGTCCTCCTTCAGCAGCGACACCATCGCGGCGTTCAGCACCGCCCAGGTGGCCAGCCTGTCAGCGGGCATGCTGACCGCGCTGACCAGCGACCAGCTGAACGCCCTGAACACCGCCGATATCCGCGCCCTGACCAGCGCCCAGGTGGCCGCCCTGACCACGGACCAGCTGTCCACACTCAGCACGGACAACACCGCGGCCCTGACCACGGCGCAGGTGTCGCGCCTGTCGACCAGCCAAGTGCGGGCCCTGACCAGCGACCAGCTGAACGCGGTGGGCAGCGCCGACATCCGCGCCCTGACCACCGCCCAGGTGGTGGCGCTGACGACGGATCAGCTGTCGGCCCTGGCGTCGAACGCCCTGTCGGCGCTGACCAGCGCCCAGGTCGGCAAGCTGTCCAGCAGCCAGCTCCAGGCCCTGACGTCGGACCAGCTGAACACCCTGACCACCGCCGACATGCGGGAATTCACCTCCGCCCAGCTGTCAGCACTGACCACGGACCAGTTGACCAACCTGGGGTCCGACAACCTGTCGGCCCTGACCAGCGGCCAGGTCGCCGGCCTGACCAGCGCCCAGATGCGGGTGCTGACCACGGACCAGTTGGGGGCGCTGACCTCCGCCGACATGCGGGAGTTCACCTCGACCCAGGTGCAGGCCCTGACCACCGGCCAGATCGCGGGCCTCAGCACGGCGGCGGTTTCCGCGCTGACGACGACGGAACTGGCCGGCCTGACCTCGGCGCAACTGACGGCCCTGACCAGCGACCAGGTGGCCAGTCTGACCACGCTGCAGGTGTCGAAGCTATCCACCGATCAGATCCGGGCCCTGGGCAGCGACCAGCTGAACGCGCTGACCAGCACCGACATCCGCGCGCTCGCCAGCGCCCAGTTGCAGGCGCTCAACACGGACCAGATCGCCACGCTGGGCAGCGACACCGTGGCGGCGCTGAGCACCGCCCAGGTGGGCCGCCTGTCCACCGATCAGGTGCGGGCGCTCGGCAGCGACCAGCTGAACGCGCTCAGCACCGCCGATATCCGCGCCCTGACCACCGCGCAGGTCACAGCCCTGACCACCGCGCAACTGTCCACGCTGGGCTCGACCAACCTGTCGGCCCTCAGCAGCGTCCAGGTGTCCAAGCTGTCCAGCGGCCAGATCCAGGCCCTGACCAGCGACCAGCTGGACACCCTCACCACCGCCGACATGCGGGAATTCACCTCCGCCCAGCTGTCCGCGCTGACCACCGACCAGCTGGCCAACCTGACCTCCGACAACCTGTCGGCGTTCACCAGCGGCCAGGTCGCCGGCCTGACCAGCGCCCAGATACGGGGGATCGGCAGCGACCAGCTGAACGCGCTGACCACCGCCGACATCCGGGAATTCACTTCGACACAGCTGTCGGCGCTGACCACCGACCAGCTGTCGGGCTTGAACACGGCCAATGTTGCCGCCCTGTCGACCGTGCAGCTGGCCGGCTTGACCACGGGCCAGACGACCGCCCTGACTACCGATCAGGTGGCGGTTTTGAGCACGCTGCAGGTGTCCAAGCTGGGCACCGCCCAGATTCAGGCGCTGAACAGCGACCAGCTGGGCGCGCTGTCCACGGCCGATATCCGCGCGTTGGCCAGCACCCAGCTGGCGGCGCTGACCACCGCCCAGGTTGCCACCCTCAGCAGCGACAACGTCGCCGCCCTGTCCAGCGTGCAGATCGCCAAGCTCACCACCGCGCAGGTGGCGGCGCTGGGCAGCGACCAGTTGAACGCGCTGGGCTCGGTTGACGTGCGGGCCCTGACCTCCGCCCAGGTGGCGACGCTGACCACCGACCAGTTGTCGGCGCTGACGGCCGCCACCCTGTCCGCCCTGACCAGCGCCCAGATCAACAAGCTATCCACCGACCAGGTGGGGGCGCTGACCAGTGATCAGCTGAACGGCCTGACCACGGCGGATATCCGGGAGTTCACTTCCGCCCAGCTGTCGGCGCTCACCACCGGCCGGCTATCCGCCCTCAGCACCGACAATGTCGCCGCCCTCACCAGCGTGCAGCTCGCGGGCCTGACCACGGCGCAGATTTCGACCCTGACCACCGACCAGACGTCGGCCCTCGGCACCCAGCAGGTGTCCAAGCTCAGCACCGACCAGGCCCGGGCGTTGACCACCGACCAGCTGAACACGCTGAACAGCGCGGACGTGCGCGCCCTGACGACGGCGCAATTGCTGGCGCTGCGCACCAGCCAGATCGCCAGCCTGGGCACGGATACGGTGGCGGCGCTCAGCAGCAGCCAGGTGGCCAGACTGTCCGCCGACCAGATTCGCGTCCTGGGCACCGACCAGTTGAACGCCCTGACCACGCTGGACATCCAGGCGTTGACAAGCGCCCAGCTACAGGCGCTCAGTACCAACCAGCTCTCTAGCTTGGGCAGCGACAGCATCGCGGCGCTCAGCAGCGCCCAGGTGGCCCGCCTGGGCACCGACCAGATCCAGGCGCTGGGCAGCAACCAGTTGAACGCCCTGTCAACCCTCGACGTACGGGCGCTGACCACAGCGCAGGTGGCGGCGCTGACCACAGCGCAACTGTCCACGCTGGGATCGGATAATCTGTCGGCCCTGAACGCCATTCAGGTCTCGAAGCTGTCCAGCGACCAGTTGCGGGCGCTGACCACCGACCAGTTGAACAGCCTGTCCACCGCCGACATCCGGGAATTCACCTCCGCCCAGTTGGGGGCGCTGAGCACGGCCCAGGTGGCCGCCCTGGTCACCGGTAATTTGGCCGCCCTGACCACCACGCAATTGGCCGGCCTGACGACGGACCAGGCGGCGGCGCTGACCACCGACCAGATCCCGGGCCTCAGCACGCTGCAGGTGTCGAAGCTGGGCACCGCCCAGGTGCAGGCGCTGACCAGCGGTCAGCTGAACGCGCTCTCGACGGCCGACATCCGCGCCCTGTCCACCGCCCAGTTGGCGACGTTCAGCACCGATGAGGTGGCCACCCTCAACACCGACGCCGTGGGCGCCCTGGCCACGAGCCAGGTGGCCGGACTCAGCACCGCGCAGGTGCGGGCGCTGGTCAGCGACCAGTTGAACGCGCTGACGACGGCGGCGGTGCGGGCCTTGACCAGCGCCCAGGTGACGGCACTGTCCACGGACCAGGTGGCGAGCGTCGGCACCGCCAACGTCGCCGCCCTCACCAGCGCTCAAGTCATCCGCCTGGCCACCAACCAGGTCCAGGCGCTGTCCACCGATCAGTTGAACGCCCTTACCACCGTGGACATTCGGGCCCTGACCACGGACCAGATCACGGCGCTCCGCACTTCCCAGCTGGCGGGGCTGGGCAGTGACGGCCTGGCGGCCCTGAGCACCGTCCAGGTGGCGCGCCTGACCACCGATCAGGTGGGGGCCCTGGGCAGCGACCAGTTGAACGCCCTCACCACGGCCGCCGTCCGCGCCCTGTCGACGACACAGCTGGCCGGCCTGTCCACCGCCCAGGTGGCGGCGCTCGACACGGCCCATGTGGCGGCGTTGACCAGCGCGCAGGTATCCAGGCTGGGTACGGACCAGATCCAGGCCCTGACCAGCGATCAGCTGGTGGCGCTGCCGACGGCCGATATCCGCAGCCTGACCTCGGCCCAAATCGGAGCCCTGGGCAGCGATCAGTTGGCGAACCTGGGAACGGCCAACCTGGCGGCCTTCACCACCGGCCAACTGGTGGGGCTGACCAGCGACCAGTTGAATGCGTTGACCACGGATCAGTTGGGGGCTTTGACCACGGTGCAGGTCACGGGCCTCAGCACCACCCAGATCCAGACCCTCACGACGGCCCAGTTGAACGCCCTGTCCACGGCCGACCTGCGCATCCTGAGCAGCGCCCAGGTGACGGCGTTGACCACCGCGCAACTGTCGGCCTTGAACAGCGATAGCGTGGCGGCCTTGAGCAGCGCGCAAGTGTCCAGGCTGACCACCGACCAGGTGCAGGCGCTCACGTCGGACCAGTTGAACGCCCTGCCCGCCGTGGACGTTCGCGCCCTGACCACGGCGCAGGTGCAGGCGCTGGGCACGGCTCAGTTGGACGGCCTGTCGACCGACACGGTCCAGCGGCTGGGCACCAACCAGGTGGCGGCGCTCAGCACCGGCCAGTTGGCGAGCCTGACCACCGACAACCTATCAGCGCTGACGAGCGCCCAGGTGGCGCGCCTGTCGTCCAACCAGGTGCGGGCCCTGACCACCAGTCAGCTGCGGGCCCTGACCACGGACGACATTCGGGAATTCACCACCGCGCAAGTGGCGGCGCTGACCACCGCCCAGGCCCAGGCCCTGACCACCGATCAGCTATCCACCATGGGCCGTACCCTGGCCCAGGCCGTCACCAGCGCCCAGGCCGCCGCCTTCACCACCGACCAGATGAACGCCTGGCTGGCAAGCGTCCTGAGCGCGTCCAGTTAAGGCGACAGTGCGGCTGAGGTCGGGTCCTGGCTTCCAGTCCAGGCCCGGTGGGCATTACTGCAATTTCGATATGAGGCAAGGTTGGGGCCGGTCGGCGATACCGCTTGGTCCCTGCACGACCATGGGCCCACGCCATGGCCTCACGCCCACCCCAAAAAGAAACGGCCGTCCCATTGGGACGGCCGCTCTGGTACTACAGCGCCTTGGAAATCAGGCTCAGGCGGCCTTGCCGCTCTTCGCGATGATTTCGTCGGCCACGTTCTTCGGCACCGGGTCGTAGTGCGAGAACTCCATGGTGTAGGAGCCACGGCCCGAGGTCATGCCACGCAGCTGACCGATGTAACCGAACATTTCGGACAGCGGCACGTGGGATTCGACGGCGATGTTGTGACCACGCTCCAGCTGGCCCAGCACCGTGCCGCGACGACGGTTGATGTCGCCGATCACGTCACCCAGGTAGTCGTCGGGAACCACCACTTCGACCTTCATCACCGGCTCCAGCAGGATCGGACCGGCGGTCCGGATGCCTTCGCGGAAGCAGGCCTTGGCGGCGATTTCGAACGTCAGGGCGTTCGAGTCGACTTCGTGGTACTTACCGTCCAGCAGGGTGGCTTCGAAGTCCACGGTCGGGTAGCCGGCCAGGACGCCGTCTTCCTTCTGGACTTCCAGGCCCTTGCCCACCGACGGGATGTATTCGCGCGGCACGGTGCCGCCGACGACCTTGTCGACGAAAGCGAAGCCGGCGCCGCGTTCCTTCGGCTCGAAGCGGATCTTCACTTCGGCGAACTGGCCCGAACCACCGGTCTGCTTCTTGTGGGTGTAGGTGTATTCGACGGTCTTGGTGATCGTCTCACGATAGGCCACCTGCGGACGGCCCATCACACCTTCAACGCCGAACTCGGTGCGCATACGGTCGAGCGTCACTTCCAGGTGCAGCTCGCCCATGCCGCGCAGCAGGGTCTGGCCGGTGTCGCGATCGGTTTCCAGACGCAGCGACGGGTCGGCGCGGACCATCTTGCCGATGGCGGCGCCGAACTTGTCCTGGTCAGCCCGGTTCTTCGGCTCCACCGACACGCTGATCACGGGGTCGGGGAAGCGCATGCGCTCCAGCACCACCGGGGCGGTGGCGTCGCACAGGGTGTCACCGGTATCCGTCTCGGCCAGCGAGACGAAGGCCACGATGTCGCCCGCGCGGGCTTCTTCCAGGTCGTTCGCTTCCTTGGCGAACATTTCCACGATACGGCCGATGCGCTCACGCTTGCCGCGGGTGGTGTTCAGCAGGGAGGTGCCCTTGGCGACGACGCCCGAGTAGACGCGCACGAAGGTCAGCGAACCGTACTTGTCGTTGATGACCTTGAAAGCCAGGCCGGCGAAGGGCTCATCGTCCGACGACTTGCGCTCGCCGTTCGGGTTGCCGTCCGGGTCCACGGTCTTGATGGCCTCAACGTCCGTCGGCGACGGCAGGAAGGCGACGACCGCGTCCAGCAGCTGCTGCACGCCCTTGTTCTTGTACGAGGAACCGCACAGAACCGGGGTGAAGTCGCCCTTCAGGGTGCCGAGACGCAGGCATTCCTTCAGCACGGAGGGGGCCGGCTCTTCACCGGACTCCAGGTACTGCTCCATGGCCGCGTCATCCTGCATCAGGCAGGTGTCGATCAGCTCGGCGCGGTATTCGGCGACCTTGCTCAGCAGCTCACGGTCATAGGCGTTGGTGATCTTCAGCTTGTCGGCCAGGTCGTCGGTGACGTCCCAGATTTCCCACTGGCTGTCCTTTTCCTCGGAGAACCAGACGTAAGCCTTCATCTCGACGAGGTCGATCATGCCCTGGAAGTTGTCTTCCGAGCCCAGCGGCAGCTGGATGACGGCCGGGGTGGCGCCCAGGCGCTTGCGGATCATGTCCACGCAGCGGGTGAAGCTGGCGCCCGAACGGTCCATCTTGTTGACGTAGCACATACGCGGAACGTTGTAGTTGTCCGCCAGGCGCCAGTTGGTCTCGGTCTGGGGCTCCACACCGGCCACGCCGTCGAACACCACCACGGCACCGTCGAGCACGCGCAGGGAGCGGTTCACCTCGATGGTGAAGTCCACGTGGCCTGGGGTGTCGATCAGGTTGATCTTCTTGTCCTTCCAGAAGCAGGACACGGCAGCGGACTGAATGGTGATGCCGCGCTTCTGTTCCTGTTCCAGATAGTCGGTCGTGGTCGACGACTTCAGGTCCTTGGTGTCATGAATGTCGACGATCGTGTGCTTGCGACCCGTGTAGTACAGGATGCGCTCAGTGGTCGTCGTCTTGCCGGCATCGACGTGGGCGATGATGCCGATGTTGCGAATGTCGTCCAGCGGTGTGCTGCGGGGCATTAGAGGGCTCCGTCGTCCAACGTCCGGTGCAAAAGAATGAAGCCGGCGCGGGGGAAGTTCAAAAACGAGCGCGGGCCCTGACAAGGACCCGCATGAAAAAAGCCGGGGGGTCCGACGGCACGCCGCATTACCTCCCGGGCGGGCGGATATCTAGCGCGTTCCGCCACCTTTTCCAAGGGCTCATGCGGCATGTCACCCGTGAGCAGGGGAGATTCAGGCGCATGGCCCCGGCGCACCACCGCACAATGGGGGCTGACGCGGCCAATGACCCGCCCTGTTGCCCGCCGAGCGGCCCAGGACTCCATTTGCACGCATTGGTTCACGCGGGTACGGTGATAAACACGTTAGTGCGGTGGGAAAACTTTCTCCAGCCGATGCTTTGGACCCCGTCATGGCCGAGACACTGAGCCGCGTCCTTTATGTCGATGATGAGCCCGATATCCGGGCGATCGTGGAACTCAGTTTGCGCCATGTCGGCGGCCTCGATGTGCGGTTGGCCGAGTCCGGCGGCCAAGCCCTGGCCCTGCTGGAGAGGGCCATCCTGGAGGGCTGGGTGCCGCAACTGATCCTGTTGGATGCGGTAATGCCGGGCATGGACGGGCCGGCCACGCTGGCCGCCATCCGGCACCACCCCTCCCTGGACGGGATACCGGTCGCCTTCGTCACCGCCATGACCCAAGCCACTGAGGTTGACGGTCTCCTGGCCCTCGGCGCCGTGGGGGTCATCGCCAAGCCTTTCAATCCCATGGACCTGCCAGGCAGCGTCCGTGACGTTTGGGGCGCCACGATCCGCCCATGACCCTGGACAGCCGCCCCGACGCCTCACCCCACCCTGCCCTGCCCGAGGACTTGCTGGCCCGGATGGAGAAAATCCGGCAGGACTTCATGACCGGCCTGCCCGGCCGCCTGGCGCTGATTCACCAGGCGGCGCGAACCTTGATTGAAACGGGTGACGCCGCCGCCTACGCGGATCTGGCGCGCCACAGCCATTCCCTGGCGGGGTCGGGCGCCACCTTCGGCCTGCCGGACCTGAGCGGGGCGGCCCGCACGCTGGAGCGGTTGCTGAACCAGCCGGGACCGGTGGCCCCCGATGCCCTGCGGGACGCCCTGCGGGCGTTACAGGACGCGGCCACGGTCGCGGCACCGGCCGCCCCCGCCACGCCCCTGCCGTCAGCACCGGACCTTCCCCCCAAGGCCCCCTGCGCCCCGTCCATATGGTCCGACCCGAGAGCGCGTCCGCGGATGACTTGGCTGAGGTCTTGGCCGCCTATGGCTATGCCTTGACCGTCTTCCCGGATGCGCAGGCCCTGGCCGCCGCCACAGAGGCGCCGGAGGTGGTGATTCTGGACCTGAACCCCTGTGACCTGGCACCTGGCGGCGCCCACATGGCGGATGCCAAAGGGCGCAAGATCCCGGCGGTGGCGCTGTCGTCCTCCACCGGCTTCGCTGCCCGCTTGGCGGCGGCGCGCGCCGGCTGCGACGCCTATGTGGTGAAGCCGCCCGACGTCAACGCGCTGGTGGACCATCTGGACCGCCTGACGGAGCGCGACCCGGACCAGCCCCTGCGCATCGTGATCGTGGACGATGACGCCACCTTGGGCGCCTATTACGAAATGGCCCTGCAGTCGGCCGGCATGCGGACCCGGCTGGTGACGGACCCGATGCAGGCGATGGAGGCGATCTACGACCACAACGCCGACCTGGTGGTCACCGACCTGATCATGCCGCAGTGCACCGGCTTCGAGCTGGCGGCGGTCTTGCGGCAATATGACGGGCTGCTGGCCCTGCCCATCGTCTTCCTGACGGCGGATCTGGACGCGGAGACCTATCGTTCCGCCGTCCGCACCGGCATCGACGCCTACATGACCAAGCCCGTGGATCTGGGCGACTTGGCGGAAACCGTGCGGGCCCGCGCGCGGCGGGCCCGGCAGCTCAAGGCGCTGATGGTGCGCGACGGCCTGACCGGCGCGTACAACCACCTGATGATCCAGGATCTGCTGGCGTCGGAGGTGGCGCGCGCCCGGCGCGAGGGAACGGCGCTGGCCTTCGCGATGCTGGACATAGACCATTTCAAGAAGGTGAACGACCGATACGGCCACGGTGCCGGAGACCGCGTCATCAAGGGATTGTCACGGCTGCTGCACCAGCGGCTGCGTCGCACCGACATGATCGGCCGCTATGGGGGCGAGGAGTTCGCCGTCATCATGCCCCATACGTCCCCTCAGGACGCGGCGGATCGCCTGAACCTTTTGCGCCAGCAATTCAGCGACATCCCCTATGTCCATGGGGACACGCAGTTCCAGGTGACGTTCTCGGGCGGTGTGGCCGGGTTCCAGGACGGGCGGGACGCCAAGGCGCTGAACCAGATGGCCGACGCCGCCCTGTATCGGGCGAAGAACGCCGGCCGGAACCGTATCGAGTTGGGATAGGGCGCCCGGCGCGGCGTTCGGGCGGATACTTACCGCACCGGCGCCGTCACCACCTTGGCCGTGGTGCTGACCGCGGTGCCGGCCACGTCGGCCGCAGTACCCACGGCGGTGCCGGCGGCGTCCACCACCACGCAACCGCCCAGCCCGCCCAGCGCCAGGCCCAGCAGCAGCACTCGGCTGCCTACCCGGCAAATCTTACCCTGAAGCGGCGACATGCCCGACATGGCGAACCCCCTTAGTTGCCTTGGCTTCCCGGCCATCCGCGACGGCGGGTGGGAAACCTGGGGACCGGCCGCCGGCCCCCCTCGCTTTATACGCAAGCAAGGGTCGGGCCAGGCCGGTATCAATCAGGCTATGCCGTCAGAGGCGGTCATGTCGAAGCCGATGGGGGTGATGGACACCAGGCCATGCTTCAGGGCCCCGGCATCGGTATCCGGCCCCAGGATGGGCATATGCCGACGGAAGGCCATCCAGTGATAGGTACCGCCGCGCATGTCGGTGCGGGCTTCGACATCAATGCGGTCCAACGTGCCCCGGCTCTGCCGCGTCACCACGATGTCGCTGACGTCGGATGCGTCCAGGTCGGGGAAATTGATGTTCAGCACGGCATTGGCGGCCACCCGCAAGCCCAGCGCATGGTCCAGCACCCGGGGCAGCAGGGCCCGCGCCGTGTCCCAGCGCACATGCGCCCTGTCGGTCAGGGCCAGGCTGAAGGCCATGGCCGGGACGCCCAACAGGCGCGCGGTCAGCGCGGCGGCCACGGTGCCGGAATACGGCACCTCATCCCCCACGTTGGCGCCCCGGTTGATGCCGGACAGCACGATGTCCGGCGGGGCGTCCTTCAGCAGGTGGCGCAGGCCGAAGATGGCGCAGTCGCTGGGCGTGCCCGTCAGGGCGTAGCGGCGCGCGCCCCGCTCCTCCACCCGCAAGGGGGCGGTCAGGGTGACGGCGCGCGACATGCCGCTCTGGTCCTTTTCCGGCGCCACCACCCAGACCTCGTCCGCCACCTCGGCCATCAGTTCGGCCAGCAGGGCCAGGCCCGGGGCATTGATGCCGTCATCGTTGGTCAGCAGGGCGCGGCCCAGGCGGCGGGGCGAAGTGGAGGAAAGCGGCATGGAACTGGCCTCAAGGACGGTGGAACCCTATAGATACCGGCGCAGCTTCCAGGGCCGGGCCGTGGATGGCAAGCCGCAATGTCGTTCGCACCGCCCGCTTGAACGCTTTTTCCGTTCGATTTTTCAGGAGCTTGAAGGCCATGCCCGAAGACCGGCTGTCCACCGCCCTCTGGGTCCAACTGCACCTGCGCCGCTGCGCCGCCGACAGCATCCCCGTCTATGTCCTGCGCAAGGGCGAGGCGGAAAGCGGCCTGATCCTGCTGAAGGTGGTCATCCCCTTCCAGGGTGCCAAGGTCTACACCCAAAGCCGGGACATGGCCGGCAAGCTGGGCTGGTTCCCCGGGCTGAACGGCGCCCAGGTGCCGGAATCGGAGGCCGACGCCTTCATCGAGCGTGCCACCAAGCGCGACCCCGACCTGTGGGTGATCGAGGTGGAGAGCCGCGACGGCAGCCATCCGTTCGAGGGCAAGGTGATCTAATCCGCAGAGCGCAACGGCACATCGTACAGCGACCCACTCTTCATCTAGTCGGCAGGTCGAGATCCTCCTGTTCCAACCAAGTCAGTCTTCCCCCCGATAAGCATCGCTCTCGATCAAATGGGCACGAGCGTGGCGCATCGAGAGCATCAGCGCCTGGATACCATCCAAGCCGAATATCACCCCGCCGGCTGGACCGTCCGGCCAATCTATCACCCAGCGGCAACTGAAATCACCTTCAGGTCCCAGTTCGGGCCGATAGAAGCGCACAGCTAGGCCCCGTCCTTCCAGCTCGAACACTCGCTCCACGAAAGGCATCTCGTCCATTCCGCCTACTCCGCCGCGCTGGCCTGTCCGTCGGTGTTGGCCGGGACCAGCCGGCGGGCGGCGCGGCGGGTCTTGCCGCGGTGCAGCTGGCGGTCGATCCAGCGGCTGAAATCCTCCATGTAGAGGTACAGCACCGGGGTGATGTAGAGCGTCAGCAGCTGTGACACCACCAGGCCGCCCACCACGGCCACGCCCAGGGGCTGGCGCAGCTCGGCGCTGGCGCCGGAGGCGAGTGCTATGGGCAGCGTGCCCATGAGGGCCGCCATGGTGGTCATCATGATGGGGCGGAAGCGCAGCAGGCAGGCTCGGTAGATGGCGTCCCGCGGCGCCGTCCCCTCGCGCCGCGCCTCCAGCGCGAAGTCGATCATCATGATGGCGTTCTTCTTGACGATGCCGATCAGCATCAGCACGCCGATGATGGCGATGACGCTGAGGTCGAAACCGAACAGCATGAGCGAGCCCACCGCCCCCACCGCCGCCGAAGGCAGGCCGGACAGGATGGTCAGCGGGTGGATGAAGCTTTCATACAGCACGCCCAGCACGATGTAGATCACCGCCACCGCCGCCAGCAGCAGCAGGCCCTGGTTGGCCAGCGCCTGCTGGAACACCTGCGCCGTGCCCTGGAAGCTGCCGGTGATGCTGTCCGGCATGCCGATGTCGCGCTGCACGCCCTCGATGGCCGTCACGGCGGCGCCCAGCGAGATGCCCGGCGCCAAGTTGAAAGACAAGGTGACGGCCGGCAACTGGCCCTGATGGTTGACGCTGATGGGGCCGGAGGTGCGGTCGATGCGGGCCACGGCCCCCAGCGGAATCAGCTTGCCGCTGTCGGACCGGATGTAGACGCGGTTCAGCACGTCCGCCGACTTCTGCGCCTCCGGCGACAGTTCCAGGATCACCTCATAATCATTGGTCGGCGTGTAGATCGTGGAAATCTGCCGCGTGCCGAAGGCGCTGTAGAGGCTGGAGCGCAGGTTTTCCGCCGTCAGGCCCAGCATGTAGGCCTTGTCCAGATCCACATGGATGGAGGCGTTCTGGCCGGACAGCTGCAGGTCGCTGGTCACGTCCTGCAACTGGGGCATTTGCGCCATCCGGCGCAGCAGCCGATCCGACCACAGATAAAGCTGGGGCTGGTCCAGGCCCTGCAGCGTGTACTGGTATTGGCTCTTGGACTGGCGGCCCGAGACGTTCAGGTTCTGCACCGGCTGGAAGAAAACGTTGATGCCGGCGATGCCGGCCACGTCGCGGCGCAGGCTCTGGATCACCGTTTCCATATCGGGGCGGTGGGCGCGGTCCTTCAGCGACATGAAGATGCGGCCGGTGTTGGTGGCGTTGCCGCCGCCCCCGCCGCCGACCGAGGAAATGAAGGTCTCGACATAGGGGTTCCTGGCCACCGCGGCCGCCGCCTGCTGCTGCAGCGCGATCATGGCATCGAAGGAAATGTCCTGACGCCCCTCCGTCTGGGCGAAAATCTGGCCGTTGTCCTCAACAGGAAAAAAGCCCTTCTGCACCTGCTGGAACAGCACGACGGTGCCCACCAGGGTGGCGAAGAACACCGCCACCACCACGCGGCGGTGGGCCAGGCACCAGGTCAGGGTGCGATCATATCCCCGCAGCCACGCCTGAAACCCCGCCTCCGTCACCCGCTCGAACCGGTTGGGCGGGGCGTGGTGGTCGTGGTTGATGAAGCGGCTGCACAGCATGGGTGTCAGCGTCAGCGACGTGATGGCCGAGGCCGCGATGGCCAGGGTCACCGTCACCGCGAACTCATGGAACAGCCGGCCGACCACGCCGCCCATCATGAAGATGGGGATGAACACCGCCACCAGGGACAGGGTGATGGAGACGATGGTGAAGCCGATCTCCCGGCTACCCTTCAGCGCCGCCTCGAACGGGGTCATCCCCTGTTCGATGTAGCGGACGATGTTCTCCAGCATGACGATGGCGTCATCGACCACCAGGCCCACCGACAGGGTCAGCGCCAACAGCGAGATGTTGTCGATGGAGAAGCCGAAGGCCTTCATGGCGCCGGCGGCGCCGATGAGGGAAATGGGCACGGCGATGCCAGGGATCAGCGTGGCGCTGACCTTGCGCAGGAACAGGAAGATGACCATGACCACCAGGCCGATGGTCAGGAACAGCGTGAACTGCACATCCTCCACCGCCGCCCGGATGGACAGCGAGCGATCGATCAGCACGTTGATGGCGATGGAGGGCGGCAGGCTGGCCTTGAAGGTGGGGATGACCCGCTTCACCGCGTCCACCACCTCCACCGTGTTGGCGTCTGGCTGGCGCTGGATGGCCAGGACGATGGTGCGGGTGCCGTTGAACCAGCTGGCGGTCTTGTCGTTCTCCACCCCATCGATGACGCTGGCCACGTCCCCCAGGCGCACCGGCGCGCCGTTGCGGGTGGCGATGACCAGTTGGGCGAAGCTTTGCGCGTCGAACAGCTGGGTGTTGGTTTCCAGGATCAGTTGCTGGGCGGCCCCGGCGACCACGCCCACGGGCGAGCTGGAGTTGGCGGCGGCGATGGCGTTCTGCACCTCATCCACGCCGATGCCCCGGGCGGCGAGGGCCTCCGGGTTCAGGCGGATGCGCACCGCGAATTTCTGCGCCCCCCAGACCTGCACCTGCGCCACGCCGCTCAGTGTCGACAGGGCCGGGCTCAGCAGGGTTTCGGCGTATTCGTCCACTCGGCTCAAGGGCAGGGTCGAGCTGCTCAAGGCCAGCAGCAGCACCGGCTGGTCAGCCGGGTTCACCTTGCGGTAGCTGGGCGGGGTGGTCATCTCGATCGGCAGCCGGCGCTGCACCCGCGACAGGGCGGCCTGCACGTCCAGCGCGGCGCTGTCGATGTCACGGTCCAGAGCGAACTGGATGGTAACGGTGGTGCTGCCCTGCACGCTGGTCGAGGTGATGCTGTCGATGCCGGCGATGGTGGAGAACTCACGCTCCAACTGGATGGCGACCGACGAGGCCATGGTGTCCGGGCTCGCCCCCGGCAGGCTGGCCGACACGCTGATGACGGGGAAGTCCACGCGCGGCAAGGCCGCCACCGGCAGGTAGCGGTACGCCAGGATGCCGCCGAAGATCAGGGCCGCCGTCAGCAGGACGGTCATCACCGGCCGGCGGATGCATAGCTCGGAGAGGGTCACGTCCGGGCCTTTCCGCTGACTTGCGCGGCACCGGCGCCGATGGTGGCGCCAGGGCTGGCGGCGCTGGACTTGGCGCCGTCCGCCTCCACCCCGCCATCTTCGGCGCCACCTCCTTGCACTGGGGCCCCTTGCACTGGGGGACGCTCCGTGACCTTGGCGCCGGGAATCAGGCGCAGCTGCCCCTCGGTCACCACCCGCTCACCCGCGTCGACGCCGGATGCGATCACGGCCCCCTGCTCGGCCCCCTGCTGGGCGAAGCGGGCCACGGTCACCGCGCGCATCTCCACCGTGTCGTCGGGCTTGACGACGAAGACATAAGGACCGGCCTGGCCGCGCTGAACCGCCACCGCCGGCACGGACAGCACGTCGGCCTCCATGCCCAGGTGCAGGGTCACGTCCACGAACTGGCCCGGCCACAGGGCGCGGTCCTTGTTGTCGTACAGGGCCTTCAGCTGGATCGTGCCGGACTGCGCGTCCACGCTGTTGTCGACGAAGACCAGCCGGCCGGTGGCGTTGACCAGGCCATCGGTGGTCCGGGCGGACACCAAGGGGGCAGACGCTTGGGGAGCCGAAACCGGGGATGGGCGGGCACCGCGCAGGGCCTGACGCACCGCCGTGACATGCCGTTCCGGCACGGTGAAGGTGACGTTGATGGGCGCCACCTGCACCAGCGTGGTCAGGGTGGACCCGCTGTCGCTGCCCTTCACCAGATTGCCGGGGCGCAGCTGGATGGCGCCCACCACCCCGTCGATGGGGGAGCGGATTTCGGTGAAGGACAGGGTCAGGCGCGCCTGGTCGACCGCCGCCTGGTCGGCCAGCACCGTCGCCTCCATCGCCTTGGCCGTGGCCAAGGTCTGCTCGTTCTGTTGCAGCGAGACGGCCCCCCGCGCGAACAGGCCGGCGGTGCGCTTGGCATCCGACCGCGCCTGGGCCAGGTTGGCTTGGTCCCGGGCCAGGTTCGCCTCCGCCTGCATCAGGGCCGCCCTGGGCGGGCGCTGGTCCAGCAGGAACAACAGGTCGCCGGCCTTGACCTCCTGCCCCTCCTCCACTTTGGCGGCCATCAGTTGGCTGTCGATGCGGGCGCGCACCTGGACGGTCGCGATGGGCTGCACCGTGCCCACGGCCGGTACGTCCACCGGCATGGGGCCGCGCACCACCCGCGCCGTCGCCACCGGCACCGGGGCGTCACCGCCCCTGGCGCCGGCCGCCTTGGCCGGCGCCGCGCGCCCATCCGCGGACTTGGTCCACATGCGATAGCCGCCATAGGCACCGACCAGGACCACGGAAAGCGCGACGGCCGCCAGGCGACAATTCATGGGGGACCTCTCCGGAAACGGGACGCGGCATCATGGGATGGAGGCCCCAAGAGCGCATAATGCCGCAGATCACCGATTTTGCAGTCTTATAGGATATACACGCCGTCCTGGCACTACCCTTAAAGTGAGGGATGCGGCCGGTTTTCATTCGAATGGTGGGGCACCCCCCGCCCCTCAGGCCGGCTGCGACGCGGCATACCGCCCATCTCCATCCGCCGCACGTTCGTCCCTTCGCAGCCCGGGGCGAATAGGGTACACCGGCGCCGTTTCCAACATTTCCACTGCCAAAGACCTGAGGAGGCTTCTGAAACGATGCGCCGTCTGTTGCTGCTGTCCACCATCCTGGCGGGTTCGCCCGTCCTCTCGGCTTCGGCCGCCCTGGCTGCAGACGTTTCGTCCTCCTATACCGCCGACCATACCACCAGCCGACATACCGACGACCCACATACCACCGGCGGGCAGACCCCCGCCGCGCCGCAGGCTGCCGCCCAGACGACGGACGACGCGCAATCCCCGCTGGACCAGATCATCATCACCGCAACCCGCCGGGCCGAGGCCCTGCGCGACGTGCCCGCCAGCGTGTCCACCGTGTCGCGTGAAGACTTCGAGCAGAAGGGCGTGCTGTTCATCGGTGATGAGTTGACGGACCTGCCGGGCGTGCTGGTGTCCAAGAACGACATGGGCACCTACACCTCGATCACCCTGCGCGGCGTGCCCAGCAAGGTGCACAACGACACGCTGGTCGTGATGATGGACGGCATCCCCTATGTCACCGGGGATGACGAGGTCGACCTGGAACAGCTGCCCTACAGCGCGGTGGGCCGGGTGGACGTGGTGCGCGGCCCCATGTCGGCGCTGTACGGCCGGGGCGCCATCAGCGGCACCATCAACTACCTGACCCGCGAGGTCACCGACGAGACCAAGGGCGAGGTCACCCTACAGGCCGGCAGCGACGGCTGGCTGCATGGCGACGCCCTGTTGCAGACGCCGACCGTGAAGGGCGGCGCCCTGTTGCTGGACGTGGGGCATGAGCGGGGCGACGGCTGGCGCGACCGCACCGGCCGCAACGAGACCAACCTGTTCCTGAAGCATCAGCTGGACATGGGCGATGCCGGCCGGCTGACCGTCACCGCCACCTGGGTGGACACCCGCCAGCAGCTGGCCGGCGAACTGCCGGTGGACAGCCGGGGTGAGCTGATCAACCTGCCCGGCGGCCGCGAGGCCAACTGGAACGAGGACAACGCCGGCTTCTACAAGCGCATGGCCACCGCCACGGCGACGTATGAGCGGGACCTGGCCGATGGCCTGGTGGCCACCACCAAGCTGCACATCCGCCAGGCCCTGACCTCGGCCCTGCAAGGCTTCGCCACCGAGTACGATCCCACCGCCGGCTCGGTCACCTTCACCGGCTTCCGCGTCGACGGCAACACGGTCACGGGGTACGGCGAGCAGCAACTGTCCTGGACCCGTGGTCCCTGGCAGGTGCTGGGCGGCGTCAGCGCGGAACAGGTGCGCGCCCACCATACCGAGCATTGGACCGGCCAGTTGGACAACACCTATTACTATGGTGAACAGCGCAGCATTCTGACCGGCCAGAACATCGACACCGATGAATGGGTGACGGACACCCAGCTGAACGCCTATGGCCGCGAGCGCGCCTATGCCGCCTATCTTCAGGTGGACCGGACCTTCGGGCCCGTCACCCTGGACGTCGGCGGGCGCTATGACTATTTCGAGCGGCATGTCGTTTACGGCGACACCACCAGCGGCGGCCCCAACGGCAGCATCACGCCGGGCGGCACCGCCTATGACGACAACGCGCATTTCAGCCCCAAGGCGTCGGTCACCTGGAAGGTGACGCCCCAGGTCAGCGCCTACGTCGCCTATGGTCAGGGCTTCTCCGCCGCCTTCGGGCCGCTGTGGTCCTTCCGCACCCGCCAGACCGGCCTGAACCCGGAACTGGCGGACAATGTCGAGGCCGGCGTGAAGGGCGACGCCTTCGGCGGCCTGCTGTCGGGCAGCGTCACCGTGTATCGCCTGCAGCGCCACGACCTGCTGCAGGTGGTGGAGGTCAACGGCGTGCCCCAGACCTTCAACACCGGCGAGCAACTGTCCCAGGGTGTTGAACTGGCGGGCAGCGCCCGGCTGGACGCGCTGGTGCCCCACCTGTCGGCCGACGTCACCTACGGCTATACCGAGTCCTATTGGCTGCAGGACCGCTTCGTGGAAAGCGACACGCTGATCCAGCGCGACTTCACCGGCAAGCGGGTGCAGGGCATGCCCCGGCACACCGGCAGCATCGCCCTGAACCAGGGCATCCCGGCCTGGGGCCTGTCGGCCAAGCTATGGGTGGAGATGTTCGGCGACTACGCCTACGACAGCCAGAACAGCCGCATCAGCGGCGGCTACGCCCTGTGGAACACCACCTGGACGTGGACGCCGCCCCATCAGGACACGGTGGATCTGGGCCTGACGGTGCGCAACCTGTTCGACCGCAAGGTGAACCTGATCGAGGCCGACGACAACGGCCCGCTGGGCGCCTTCCCCCAGCCGCCGCGCCAAATCCTGGGCACGGTCAAGGTCCGGTTCTAAATCGTGTACTAAACGGTGTTGAGGGGGCCATCCGGGAAGCCGGGTGGCCCTTTTTCATGTCATCGGGGCAATGCCTGGATGCCGGCGCCCCTTCTCTCCGTCGTGAAAAATCTTAAGTTGTTTCATCACGCTTACTGACACGACGGATTGCCATGACAAGCAGCATCGCCCTGTTCTTCCCCATGCTGACCCTGTGCCTGTTCACGGTGCTGGTGGGCCTGCGCTTGTTCATCGTGCGGGTGCGGGCGGTGAGGCGCGGCAATGTCCGCCTGTCCTACTTCCGCAATTTCACCGCCGGCACGCAGACGGAGGGGTGCGCCACGGCCCAGCGCGCCTACGGCAACCTGCTGGAGGTGCCGGCGCTGTTCTACGTCATCTGCGTGGTGTTGATGGTGCTGCGCCAGGGCGACCATCTGTATGAGGCGCTGGCCTGGGCCTATGTCGTGCTGCGCGTCGTCCAGGGCCTGATCCACCTGACCTACAACAATGTCCTGCACCGGGCGGCGGTCTACATGGCCTCCATGGCGGTGCTGACGGCCCTATGGGTGCGGCTGGGGTTGGCGCTGCTGGCTTTCCCCGGCTGACGCTCAACGGCTGGGACGGATGCGCCAGTAGAGGTAGGAGCGGAGGACGGACGCCAAGACCACGGGCAGCAGCACCGCCATGGTCAGACCTGGGCCCCGCATATGGAAGGGCGGCAGCCACAAGGCCAGGGCCAGCAGCAGGAAACCACCCGCCACGAACAGCCGGCCACCAAAGCGGTGCGTCCGGTCCCATACCCATTCGTCATCGCGCGTCCACCACGTGCGGATGCCGAGGAGATCGTTCTGGCGGATCTTGCCCAGCACATTGCCCATTAGGATCATGAAGACGCCAAATATCAGCGGCTGGGTCCGGGTGAAATCCACCGGATAGCCTAGAGCCCGCCCCACCATGACGAAATGGGTTAGCGCGAGCATACCGGTCAGCGACAGGCGCGCTGTACGCCAGGCGGTGGCGGAGCGTTCCAGGTTCGCCGCCCGTGGGGTGAAGCGCGCCAGGGCCGGCAGCGCCACCGCGAAGACCAGGGTCAGCAGTGGCGACAAGGCCAGCGCCCAGGGCGACCGGACGTAGCCGTTGACCTGTCCGTCTCCCCCAATGCACCGGCAGAAGGGCGTCCGGGCCCACCCTGGTCAGCACGTAGATGCTGGCCAGGGCCATGACGACCAGGATCTGAACCGTCGCCATCCAATAGAACCGTGCGGACATGACGCTGCTCCTCCCGGTGGCTATTTCCCAGGCTTGACCAAGGGGATATCGCGGGCCACCCCATCCCCTTGCGCGATCCCCAGGCTGTCCATGAGGCCCGACAACGCCTCTTCCAGTACCGACAGGTTCAGGCGGTAATAGATGGTGGTGCCTTGACGCTCCTGGTCCACCAGGTCCGCCTCGCGCAACACGGCGAAATGGCCGGACAGGGTGGGCTTGGCCAGGTCGAAATGCCGGGCGATGTCACCGGCCGACAGAGGCCCCTCCCGCAGCAACTGCAGGATGCGGCGACGGCTGGGATCGGCCAGGGCTTTGAAGACGCGATTCATGGATTGGTATTTAGCAAATTACCAAAATAGCCGCAAGTGGTTTATGGCTGCCCGCCCCGCGGCCGTTGCTTTTTGCAAATTCAGCGAACGGGGTAGCTCTTGTTAAGTGCAATACTCGACTTCATCGCAAAATGCGTGACGCAAATGACACACTTTGCGGGGTGTAGGAAATTTTTGCCGAGCACCCCCTATTTCAACCCCTGAACATTCCCAGAATCCTGGCAAACGCGGAGTCGACGCTATAGACTCCGCTGTGACTTTTCGGTGACCGCCGGCCGGGAGCGGACCTTGGAAAACCTGTTGCAGACCCTGCGTAATCTGGGGCCGGTACGGCTGGGCGCCATCGGTGGCGTCGCCTTGCTGATCATCGCCCTGTTCGGCTTCCTGCTGTTCAACGGCTCGTCGCCCAACATGGCCCTGCTGTACAGCGACCTGTCGCCCAGCGACGGCGGCGCCATCGTGCAGCAGCTGGACCAGATGCAGCCGAAGGTGCCCTATCAGGTCAGCCCCGACAGCACCCGCATCGAGGTGCCGGCCGACCAGGTGGGCCGCATCCGCATGCTGATGGCGCAGCAGGGCCTGCCCACCGGCGGCAACGTCGGCTATGAAATCTTCAACCAGGCCGAAAGCCTGGGCACCACCAGCTTCATGCAGTCGGTGCAGCAGCTGCGCGCGCTGGAGGGGGAGCTGTCACGCACGGTGAACACCCTGGCCCCGGTGCAGCAGTCGCGCATCCACCTGGTGCTGCCCAAGCGTGAGCTGTTCAGCCGCGAGACGCAGAAGGCCACGGCCAGCGTCGTGCTGCGCCTGCGCCCCGGCCAGCAGTTGAAGAAGGAACAGGTCGCCAGCATCCAGCACCTGATCGCCGCGTCGGTGCCGGGGCTGCAGCCCGACATGGTGTCGGTGGTGGACGACAAGGGCAACCTGCTGGCCCGGGGCATGGGCTCCGACAGCAAGGAAGCCATGATGGCGACGGCGGAGGAAAAGCGCCTCGCCTATCAGCAGCGCCTGACCGACAAGGTCGAGGAGATCGTGGGCCGCACCGTGGGCATGGGCAAGGTGCGGGCGGAGGTGACGGTCGACATGGATTTCGACCGCATCACCACCAACAGCGAAATCTTCGACCCCGACAGCCAGGTCGTGCGCTCCACCGAGACCAACAACGAGAACTCGGAAGACATCAACAAGGAGGGGCAGGACCCGGTCACGGTGGCCAACAACCTGCCCTCCGCCAACGCGGAGAACGCCAGCAACGGCGCCTCCAGCTCCAAGTCCACCAAGACCAACGAGCGCATCAATTACGAGATCAGCAAGACCGTGAAGGTCCACGAGCGCGAGGCCGGCCAGGTGCGCCGCCTGTCGGTCGCCGTGCTGGTCGACGGCAATTACGTGCCGGACGACAAGGGCGTCGCCCAGTACCAGCCGCGCTCGGACGACGAATTGCAGAAGCTGGCGGCGCTGGTGCGCTCCTCCATCGGCTATGACGGCTCGCGCGGGGACACGGTGGACGTGGTCAGCATGAAGTTCGCCACGCCGGAGGGCGAGCTGGACGCGAAGGAAGAGACGCTGTTCGGCCTGCCCAAGCAGGATGTGTTCCGCATCGCCGAAACCATCGTGCTGGCCATCGTCGCCATCCTGGTCATCCTGCTGGTCATCCGGCCGCTGGTGGCCCGCGCCCTGGACCGCACGCCGCAGCTGGATGAGGAGCCGGACCTGCTGTCCGACAGCGGCGGCGTGCCACAGCTGGCCGGCCCCGGCGGCGGCGCCCTGGCCCGCGAGCTGGCGTTGGAGGCGGCGCAGGCCAACGAGGAACTGGAACAGATGATCGACATCAACCGCGTCGACGGCCGCGTGCGCGCGTCCTCGCTGCGCAAGGTGGGCGAAATCGTCGAGAAGCATCCGGAAGAGGCCGTGTCCATCATCCGTAACTGGCTGTACCAGGAAAATTGAGCGCGGACGTGAGCCTATGACCAATATCCGCAGGTTCCTGTTCGACAACTCCTTCGATCCCGAGGGCCGCCGCGTCGAGGTGCCGGAGGAACAGCTGCCGCCCGAGCCGGAGCTGCCGCCGGAACCCCCGCCGCCACCGCCCCCGCCGCCGGAGCCGACTTTCAGCCTGGCCGACCTGCAGCAGCAGGTGCGCATGGCGCGCGAGGCCGCCTATGCCCAGGGCCATGCCGAGGGCATGCAGGCGGGCGCCGACCAGTCAGCCCTGGCCCTGGCCAACGTGCTGGCGCAGTTGCAGGGCAGCGTCGCCCAGCTGATCCAGGCGGAAACGGCGGGGCGGGCCCTACGCTCGCAGAACGCCATGCGCATGGCGCTCGCCATCGTGCGCAAGCTGTTCCCCGCCATGGTCAAGCGCCAGGGGCTGGTGGAGGTGGAGGCGACGGTGAACGCCTTCCTGGCCGAGTTGTCGGACGAGCCGCGCCTGCTGGTGCGGGTGCATGAGAACTGGCTGGGCCCGATCAAGGAGAAGATCGAGGACATGGCCGCGCGTCAGGGATTTGCCGGCTCCGTCGCCGTGGTGGCCGATCCCCGCGCCGGGGAGCTGGACTGCAAGGCGGACTGGGGGGATGGCGGCGCCGAGCGCGACATCAGCGCCCTGTGGGCCGAGATCGACCGCATCGCCGGCCATCTGGGCCGGCCGCTGGAGGATGGCCGCGACGCGGCCGAATGAGCGTATAGGCCCTAATAGGCCAGTATGTTATGGCCAGTGCTGCTGTGGCCGATGTAAGCGGCCAATGTGTTATGCGACGTGACCGGGGCCCGCCCCGGCGGTGAGAAACGAGGGAAGCGATGAGCCTGGACGATTTCGACGGCCAAGCGGGTATGGACGCCGATGGCGCCCCGATCGTGAAGGACCTGGAGGCCGTCTATGACATCCCGGTTCAGATTTCCGCCGTGCTGGGGAAGTGCACCATGCAGGTGAGCCAGCTGTTGAAGCTGGGCCGTGGCGCCGTGGTGGAACTGGACCGCAAGGTGGGCGAGGCCATCGACATCTATGTCAACAACCGCCTGGTGGCGCGCGGCGAAGTGGTGGTGGTGGAAGACCGCCTGGGCGTGACCATGACGGAAATCATCAAGTCCGAACGCACCTGATCATTTAAGTCGAGACGCGAGAGCCCCCCTTGAGCACCCGTCCCCCCTCCCCGACCTTGCGCGCCGCCGGCCCCACCGCCGGAGCCGGCGCCCGCGCGGCCGCGCCTGTGCCGGAGGCCGCGAACGAGGCGTCCAAGGGGGGCGGCGGCCAAGCGCCGGCAGCCCCCCTGCCGGAACCGGTGCGGGTCCGCCATGGGCTGGACTTGACCACGGTCCTGGGGTTGGTGGCGGGCTTCGCCCTGGTGTTCTCGGCCCTGGCCTTCGGTGGCCACGCGCGCGCCTTCATCAACGTGCCGTCGCTGATGATCGTGGTGGGCGGCACCATCGCCGTCACCATCGTCTCCTTCGCGCGTGAGGATCTGGCGGCCTGCCGCCGCCAGCTGGGCCGGGCGCTGATGCGCCCCGTGGCCGACATCGCCGACGTTTCCGGCTATGTGCTGCAGATGGCGGAGGCGGCGCGCCGCAACGGCCCGCTGACCCTGCAGCCGCTGCTGAAGGACAAAGGCGTGGAGCCGTTGCAGGCCCGCGCCATCGAGCTGGTGGTGGACGGTGTCGCGGCGGAGGATGTGGAGCGCATCCTGCGCACGGAGATCGAGGCGCAGCAGGCCCGGTCCCGCCACGGTGCCGCCGTGCTGCGCCGCGCCTCGGAAGTGGCGCCGGCCATGGGCCTGATCGGCACCCTGGTCGGCCTGGTGCAGATGCTGGGCAACCTGCAGGACCCCACCGCCATCGGCCCGGCCATGGCGATATCCCTGCTGACGACCTTCTACGGCGCGCTGGTGGGCAACATGGCCCTGGCGCCCCTGGCGGGAAAGCTGGAACGGAACACCGACGCCCAGACCATCGTGGACACGCTGTTCATGCTGGGCGCCATCTCCATCGCGCGGCAGGAAAACCCGCGCCGGCTGGAGATGATGATGAACACGGTTCTGCCGCCGGAGCTGCGGCTGAGCCATTATGACTGACGGTTGGACGACGGACGCGCCCGTGACGGGGCGTCCCGGTTTGAAAGGGTTTTGAGCGATGCGGTTGCTGATCGTAGGAACGCTGGAAGGCTACATCACGGCGGCGGGCAAGATCGCGCTCCAGAAGGGCGCCAAGGTCGCCCACACCGACAGCATCGGCGGCGCGCTCACCGCTCTGCGGGGCGGCCAGGGCGCCGACCTGGTGATGATCGACGTGAAGCTGGACGTCGGCATGCTGATCGAGGCGCTGAAGACAGAGCGTATCACCGTGCCGGTGGTGGCCTGCGGCGTCGCGACCGACGCGCAAGCCGCGGTCAAGGCCATCCGCGCCGGTGCCAAGGAATACATCCCCCTGCCCCCGGACGCGCAACTGATCGCCGCCGTGCTGGAAGCGGTGGCGGAGGAAAGCCACGCCATCGTTAGCCGCGATCCGTCCATGGGTGGCGTGCTGCGCCTGGCCGACCAGATTGCGCCCAGCGACGCCAGCGTGCTGATCACCGGCGAGTCCGGCACCGGCAAGGAGCTGATGGCCCGCTACATCCACCGCAAGAGCCGCCGGGCCAACGCCGTGTTCGTCTCTGTGAACTGCGCCGCCATCCCGGAGAACCTGCTGGAGTCCGAGCTGTTCGGCCATGAGAAGGGCGCCTTCACCGGCGCCGTGGCCCGACGCGTCGGCAAGTTCGAGGAGGCCAACGGCGGCACGCTGCTGCTGGACGAAATCTCGGAAATGGATATCCGGCTGCAGGCCAAGCTGCTGCGCGCCATCCAGGAGCGCGAGATCGACCGGGTGGGCGGGACCCAGCCGGTGAAGGTGGACATCCGCGTGCTGGCGACCTCCAACCGCCTGCTGGAGGAGGAGGTGCGGGCCGGCCGGTTCCGCGAGGACTTGTTCTTCCGCCTGAACGTGGTGAACCTGATCCTGCCCCCCTTGCGCGAACGCCCGGCCGACATCGCCATCCTGTCGCAGCATTTCGCCACGAAGTATTCGGAGGCCAACGGCCTGCCGGAACGCACCGTTGGGCCGGAAGCCATGGCCATGCTGCAGGCCCATCGCTTCCGCGGCAACGTGCGTGAGCTGGAAAACACCATGCACCGCGCCGTGCTGCTGTCGCGGGGGACGGAGATCGGCCCCGACGCCATCCTGCTGACCGGCGCCGAACCGGCGGCATCCAGCCCCGGCTATGGCGCGGTGGCCCCGGTGGCCGCCCGTGCCACGGCGGCGGCGCAAACGCCCGCTTACGCGGCCCCCACCGGTGAGCCCGGCGCCTCCGGCACCGCCGGCCTGGTGGGCCGCAGCGTGGCGGACGTGGAGCGCGACCTGATCATCGACACGCTCAGCCATTGCCTGGGCAACCGCACCCATGCCGCCAACATCCTGGGCATTTCCATCCGCACCCTGCGCAACAAGCTGAAGCAGTACAGCGACGAGGGCGTGGCCGTGCCGCCGCCGGCGGGCGGTGAGCTGGACCGGGCGGCGATTTAAGGGGATCGGGGACCTGACGGACACCGGAAAGAAAGACCATGGCTGACCAGACCGCGGCCTCCGGCGGGAATCCGCTGAACAACTTGTTCGGCAACCTGCGGAACAATGGGCCGGCCCTGCTGAAACGGACGGAGATTCTGTTCGCGCTGGGCATCGTGACCATCCTGGTCATGCTGGTCATCCCTCTGCCGACCTTCCTGCTGGACTTCGGCCTCGCCGTCTCCTTCACCTTTTCCGTCCTGATCCTGATGACGGTGCTCAGCATCCAGAAGCCGCTGGAGATGAGCTCCTTCCCCACCATCCTGCTGGTGTCCACCATGTTGCGCCTGGCGCTGAACATGGCGTCCACCCGCCTGATCCTGGGCCATGGGCATGAGGGCACCCAGGCCGCCGGCCACGTCATCCAGGCGTTCGGCGGCTTCATCATGGGTGGCAACTTCATCATCGGCGTGACGGTGTTCGCCATCCTGGTGATGGTGAACTTCACCGTCATCACCAAGGGTTCCGGCCGTATCGCCGAAGTGGCGGCGCGCTTCACCCTGGACGGCATGCCCGGCAAGCAGATGGCCATCGACGCCGACCTGTCGGCCGGCCTGATCAACGAGGACGAGGCCAAGAAGCGCCGCCGCGAGCTGGAAGAGGAAAGCCAGTTCTTCGGCGCCATGGACGGCGCGTCCAAGTTCGTGCGCGGCGACGCCGTGGCCGGCATGGTCATCACCTTCATCAACGTCGTCGTCGGCATGATCATCGGCGTCGGCCAGAAGAACATGTCGTTCCTGAAGGCCGGTGCCACCTACACCCAGCTGACCATCGGCGACGGCCTGGTCAGCCAGATCCCGGCGCTGATCGTCTCGCTGGCCGCCGGCCTCATGGTGTCGAAGTCGGGCCAGTCGGGCTCCGCCGACAAGGCGCTGTTCGGGCAGCTGAGCTTCTATCCCTCGGCCATGGGGCTCAGCGCCTTCCTGCTGTGCGCCCTGGCCCTGCTGCCGGGCCTGCCCTTCCTGCCCTTCATCTCGCTGGCCATCGCCCTGTTCGCCGGCGCCTACTACCTGCCGCGGCTGCGCAAGGCGCGCGGCGACCAGATGGGGGGCGGGGAAGCCATGGCCGGCGGCGCCCCTGGCGCCCCGGGTGGCCCCGGCGGCCCGCCCGCCCCTGCGCCGGATGAGCCCATCTCCTCCGCGCTGGCCATCGACCTCATCCGGCTGGAGCTGGGCTACGGCCTGCTGTCGCTGATCAACACCGACGCCGGCCACCGCCTGACCGACCAGATCAAGGGCCTGCGCCGCCAGTTGGCCAGCGAGATCGGCATCATCATGCCGGCCGTGCGCATCCAGGACAATTTGCAGCTGCCGCCCAACAGCTACGTCATCCGCATCAAGGAGATCGAGGCCGGACGGGGCGACGTGCGCCCCAACATGCTGCTGTGCATGGACCCGCGCGGCGAGCCCATACAACTGCCGGGCGAGGTCACGACGGAGCCGACCTTCGGCCTGCCCGCCATGTGGATCGAGCCGGCCTATCGCGAAGAGGCGCTGTTCAAGGGCTTCACCGTGGTAGACCCGCCCACGGTGCTGACCACCCACCTGACGGAGGTGGTGCGCGACAACATGGCGGACCTGCTGTCCTACGCCGAGACCCAGAAGCTGCTGGACGAGTTGAACAAGGAACAGCAGAAGCTGGTGGCCGACGTCATCCCCGGCCAGATCGGCATCGGCGCGTTGCAGCGGGTGCTGCAGAACCTGCTGGGCGAGCGCATCTCCATCCGCGACCTGCCGGCCATCCTGGAAGGCGTTTCCGAGGCGACGGGCTACACCCGCAACATCACCCAGATCACCGAGCATGTGCGCGCCCGGCTGGCGCGCCAGATTTCCGACAGCCATACCAACGACCAGGGCTACATCCCTCTCATCACCCTGTCGCCGGAGTGGGAGCAGGCCTTCGCCGAATCCGTCGTCGGCGAGGGGGATGAGCGCAACCTGGCCATGGCGCCGTCGCGCCTGCAGCAGTTCATCACCGCCGTGCGCCAGACCTATGACCGCCACGCCATGATGGGGGAATCGCCGGTGATGCTGACCAGCCCGGGCATCCGGCCCTTCGTGCGGTCCATCATCGAACGCTTTCGCCCGGCCACCGCCGTCATGTCACAGAACGAAATCCACCCCAAGGCCAAGATCAAGACCTTGGGGCAAGTGTAAGAGCCGCCGCGGCGGCTGGGGGTATAGAAATAGCGGGTGGGTGGCAGGATGAAGCGGCCTTCCGCCCGGATGACGCGGGGGCGTCGCCGAACATGGCTAACGCAAAATTAAGCAAGCGCGGTGTAAATGACACGGCGGGCCGGAAGCTGCGCCCGCACGCCCTTATCGCTGATGCAACGGTCCGAATAAAATGCCATCCTTGGGTCCTTGACGTATTTGTCCTTTTGACGGCAGACAAGCCGGGTTAATGCCCGCATACGCGCGAATGACCTGGCGCGCGAATGACCTGGCGCAGCGCCCATGATGGGGCGCCGTGCCAGGATGGTCGGCCGGGAAGCGTTCGCCCCCGGCGGCGCGGGGATTCGACCCCGGTGGCGCGGGGATAGGTTGGGGTTTCAGTTGCCGTGGGCGGCGGGTGCAGCCGCGGCGGTTCCGGTGGCAGGGTCCCGCGGGGGTGGGCCCCTGTGGGGAGGTGGAGTGGATATGGCCCCTAGGGCAGGACAATCATGCGGCTGAAGTCCTTTCACGCCCCGACCATGGGCGAGGCGATGCGCCTCGTGCGGGAGGTGCTGGGGGATGACGCCATCATCGTCGCCACGCGCGAGGAGGAAGGCGTCGGCGTCCGGGTGACGGCGGCGGTGGAGGAATCCATCCCTGGCCCCGGCGGCTCCGCCATCAACGACCGCTATCCCAACCCGCTGGCGCCCGATCCCGCCGACCAGGTGACGGACATCCTGTTCCGCCACGGCCTGCCCGCCGACCTGAACCAGCGGCTGATGGACAGCATCGCCGATTTCGACGCCAAGGACGCCCAGACCCTGCTGGCCGCCGCGCTGGAGTCCGTGTTCACCTTCCAGCCCCTGCCCGAGGGCCGGTTCCCCAGGCCCCTGATGCTGGTGGGCCCGCCCGGCGCCGGCAAGACGCTGACGGTCGCCAAGCTGTGCGCCCGCGCGGCGCTGAAGGGCCGGCCGGTGGGCGTCATCTCCACCGACACGGTGCGCGCCGGCGGCATCGACCAACTGGCGGCCTTCACCCGCGTGCTGAAGCTGCGCCTGATGACGGTGGAGGATCCGCTGGCCCTGGCCGACGCGCTGGATGTGCAACGGGGCGCCGAGCAGGTTCTGGTCGATAGTGCCGGCCGCAACCCCTACAACCAGGCCGACCTGAACGACCTGCGCGATTTCCTGGTGGCCGCCGACATCGAACCCGTGCTGGTGCTGCCGGCCGGCATGGACGCGGTGGAGGCGGCGGAAATGGCCCGTGCCTTCCGCGCCCTGGGCGCCCGCCGGCTGCTGACCACGCGCCTGGACATGGCGCGCCGCCTGGGCAGCATGCTGACCGCCGCGCATGAGGCCGGCCTTGCCCTCTGCGACGCCAGCACCAGCCCGCGCGCCGCCGAAGGCCTGACACCCCTTTCACCCACATCGCTCGCCCGCCTGATGATGCCCGGCTCTGAAACCAGCGAACGCCGCGCCAAGCAAACGGGGACCCACGCATGAACGACCTTCTCTCCCCAACCGGCGCGCCGGCCGGCTTCGCCACCGCCGACAACGTCATGCCCCTGCGGCGCCAGAACATCCTGGCCGTGGCCAGCGGCAAGGGCGGCGTGGGCAAGACCTTCTTCTCCGTCACCCTGGCCCACGCGCTGGCGCGCAGCGGCAAGCGCACCCTGCTGTTCGACGGCGATTTGGGCCTGGCCAACGTGGACATCCAGCTGGGCCTGATGCCCAAGCGCGACCTGGGCCAGGTGATTGACGGCATGGTGACCCTGCAAGGGGCGGCCCAGCGCTTCCCCGAGGGTGGCTTCGACATCATCGCCGGCCGTTCCGGCTCGGGCAGCTTGGCCAACCTGCCGCCGGCGCGGCTGACCCAGCTGCGCACCGAGTTGGCGGACGTGGCCAAAAGCTATGACTGGGTGGTCATCGACCTGGGCGCCGGCGTCGACCGCATGGTCCGCACCTTCTCCGGTCCCGCCGGCACCACCCTGGTGGTGACGACGGACGAGCCTACCTCCATCACCGACGCCTACGCCTTCCTGAAGCTCAGCTACCAGGCCAACCCCATGGCCGACCTGCGCGTGGTCATCAACATGGCCGACAGCAAGGCGCTGGGCGAGAGGACGTATGAAAAGCTGCTGACCGTCTGCCAGCGGTACCTGAAGATGTCGCCCAAGCTGGGCGGCATCGTCCGGCGCGACGCCAAGGTGCGCGAGGCCATCCGCAGCCAATCGCCCCTGTTCATGCGCTTCCCCACCTCCGATGCCGCCCATGACATCGAGATGGTGGCCAACCGCCTGAACCTGGGGGGCTGACCCGGCGTGGCCCGCGGCGGGACGGGACGGTCCAGGCGGGGAACACGCCCAATGCGGCGGAGGCTCTGGCCATGAGCGGCGTCCAAACCCCGTCCGTTCTCATCCAGACGCTGGCCCCCGGAACCGGCGGCGGGGCCGCGCCCGCGGTGCTGGGCCAGGTAACGGTCACCCAGTTGCCGGATAAGCTGACGGGCCTAGCGCGGGCCCTGGCCGTCAGCGGCATGGTGACGGAACAGCAGGGCGACCAGGCGACGGTCCGCACCGCCGCCGGCGACGTCCAGGTGCGCACCGAGGCGCCACTGCCCACCGACCGACCCGTCACCCTGCAAATTCCGGCCCAAGCCGCCGGTGCCGCCACGACCGCCACGGTTGTGGCCCAATCGGCGGCCCAGTCGGCTCAAGGCACCAGCCAGGCAAGCGCGCCCCCACAGGCGGCCCCGCCCCCGGCGGCATCCAATCTGCCCCCGTTACAGGTGGGGGCCACCTTGGCCGCCGTCCTGCTCAGTCCAGCACCGGCCAGCGGCGGCACCGCCGCCCCATCCAGCGTTCCGGCGCCATCCTCCGACATCAACCAAGGGCTGGGGCTCGGCCTGATCGTGGGCGCCCGGGGGGATACGGGGGACCAACCCGATCTCACCGACGACTCCCCGTCGCAGCAGCAGCAGCCCAGCCCAGCCGCGCCCCCCTCCCAAGGCCGCCCCACCGCGCCACAGACCGGAACCGGCGGCCAGGCGACGACGGACGGCGATACGGCGGGACAGGCCGCCCCCCAGGTGCGTCGCCCCAGGCCCCCCCAACCCCGGCCCCCAAAACCCGCCGGCGGGCACCAGCGGACCTCTGCCCACGCCCTGGACGGTGGGCAGCCTGGCGGATTTGCTATTCGCGCGGGCCACCGGCGGCACGCCGGCCGCAACCGCCAATCCGCCGTCGCTGGGCGACCTGCTGCCCGACATCGCGCCACCGTCCGCCCCCACCGTCCCAACACCGGGGGGAAGTGCCGCGACATCGACGCAGGCGGCGGCGTCTCAGCCGACGGGCACGTCGCCGGCCCCAGAGGCACCCTCCAGCGGCGCGCCATCAGCGCCGGCCGCGCCGGCACCCCAGGGGCAGGTCGATACGGCGCCCAACGCGCCCCCCAGCCCGGAGCAGCCGCGTGGCGGGCCCGCCTCCCCGCTGGCGTCCGCATTGGCAACCCTGGGCTTCCTGCCCGACCTTGGCGCATCCGGCCCGGCGCAATCCTCTGGTCCCCCGCTCGGCATTCCCGCGCCGGCCGTTCCCCGGGTCGCCAATCCACAGGTCGCCAGTCCACTGCCCACCAGTCCACAGCCGGCATCGTCCAGCGGCCCGGCCCCGTCAGCGGACGGCGCGACACCGTTCGTCAGTGGTGGCGTGTTCCTGAGCGGCCGTCCCAGCTTCGTGCGCACCGGCCTGCCCTCCGGCCCCCCCTTCTCCCCCTCTCCGGCCAGCCTCCCGACCCCAGCCAGCCCCCCGATCGCACAGGGGTCATCCGTCCCCGGCCCCCCGGCGACCTCGGTGGCGGCTGGGTCGACAATCCCATCCGCCAGCCCGGCTGTCCCGGATTGGACAGGCGCGACGGCCCCCCAAGCGCCTGGCGCGCGGCCCCTGGCCGGATTACCCGGCCAGCTCACGCCGCCCCACGCCCCGGCGGCGGACGGCAAGACCGCGTCACCCTTGGCCGGGCCGGCACGGCCCGTCGGCATGACGCCGGCCATGACCCTGCCGCCGGGCGCCCTGTCCCCGCAGGAAGCGACAGCGCCCCCCCTGCCCGCGGCGACACCCCCGGGCGCCAGCGCCTATACGGCGCCCGGGCAGGTGTCCACCGCCCCCAATCCGGGTCAGACGATCAACCTGACTGTGGTCTCCGTTCAACGGCCGGGCATGGCGGTGGAGGTGATGCCTGGCGCGCCGGGGGACATGGCGCCCACGATGGACGACGCGCCGCTTGATCCCGCCCTGGTCCGCCCTGGCGTCGCCCCTACTGTTCCCGGAGCGGCCATTCCCGGTACGGTGGTGGGGGTGACGCGCGCCGGCCAGCCGGTGGTGGAAACGCCGCGCGGCACCCTTCTCTTGCAGGCGCGGTCGGACCTGCCGGTGGGCACCAAGGTGCGGCTGGCCCCCGCCGCCCTGCCCGCGCCGGACCTGGACCCCGTGCCGCCCGCCATCGACCCGGCGCGGGGCCGCGACTGGCCGGCCCTGCGGGAGGCGCTGGCCGTCATCGCCGCCACCGACCCAGCCCTCGCGCGTCATCTCATCGACAGCGTGCTGCCCCGACCCACGCCACAGCTCACCAAGACGCTGGTGATCTTCCTGGCGGCCCTGCGCGGCGGCGACGCCGGCGGCTGGCTGGGGTCGGACGCCCTCTCGACCCTGGGCAAGGCGGGACGCGGCCGCCTGTCCGCCCGCCTCACCGACGATTTCAACACCATCGCGAACCAGGCGGCGGAACCGAACAAGGACGGCTGGCGCACCTATGCCGTACCCTTCGGCGACGAGGTCGGCCGCTTGCAAGTCCATGTCCGCGCCATCAATGAGGAGGAGGGCGAGGAGGCGGAAGGCCCCGCCCGCGCCCAGCGCAACCGGCCGCTGCGCCGCTTCCTGATCGACCTGACCCTGTCCCGCCTGGGCCCCATTCAGTTGGACGGCCTGATCTGGACCGGCCGCTTCGATCTGGTGATCCGCACCCGACAGTTGCTGCCCACCAGCCTGACGCGGGAACTGCACGGCATCTACAGCAACAGCCTGGCGGCCGTGGGCTACAGCGGCGCGCTGGCCTTCCAGACCGGCGCCCACGGCTGGGTCGACCAAGCGGCACCGGCCAGCGGCGCCAGCCCCGTCACCCGTATCTGACAGGGCCCGGATCTGGCACGGCCCGGATCTGGCCACCCTTGCCGGCGGCCGGCGGCGTCCCATCTTGGTTGGCATCAGCGTGCACGCGCAGCAAGCGGAACCCGCCATGGCCGAGCAGCCCACCCTTACCCTGAACGATGGCCGCGTCATGCCGCAGCTGGGCCTGGGCGTATGGCAAACGATGGACAGCCAAGCCGCCCCGGTCGTGGCGACGGCGGTGGAAGCGGGATACCGTTTGGTGGACACGGCCTCCATCTACCGGAATGAGGGCGGCGTAGGCCGGGGGTTGCGCAGCACCGGCATACCCGCCAGCAGGATTTTCATCACCACCAAGCTGTGGAACGACAGCCATGGCAGCGAGGCGCCGGCACTGTCGTTGGACCACAGCCTGGGACGGCTGGGCCTGCCGGCCGTGGACCTTTACCTGATCCATTGGCCGACACCCGCGCGGGGTCGCTACACCGAAACCTGGCGGGCGCTGATCGCCTTGCGGGCGACGGGCAAGGCCCGGTCCATCGGCGTGTCGAATTTCACCGCCCCGCAATTGGCCCGGCTGATCGACAATACGGGCGTGGTGCCGGCGGTGAACCAGATCGAACTGCATCCCCGGTTCCAGCAACGCGAACTGCGCGCCTTCCATGAGGCCCACGGCATCATCACCCAGTCCTGGAGCCCCCTGGGCCAGGGCACGCTGCTGGACCATCCGGTGCTGACGGAGATCGCGCGCAAGCATGAGCGGACGGTGGCCCAGATCGTCATCCGCTGGCATCTGGACCTTGGGCTGGGGGTCATTCCGAAATCGGCCACCCCCCATCGCATCCGCGAGAACATCGCCGTGTTCGACTTCCGCCTGGACGAGGCCGACATGGCCCGTATCGCCGGCCTGGACGATCCACGCGGCCGGCTGGGCCCCCATCCCGACGATTTCAACTGATGCCCATCTGAGGGCTACTTGGCGAAGGGCAGCTCCGACCCCGACAGGAACGTCGAAACGGTGTCGGAAATCTTGACTTGGCCCCGGCCGGAGCGGTCCAGGTCCCAGGCGTAAGTCTTGCCGTCCGACGTGGTCAGCGTGCCGGTGGCAAAGCAGGGGGTCCAGTCCAGTTCCTCCCGCCAGGCGCGCTCCGTCACTTCCTTGGCTTTATGGAACCAGCGCGTGGCCGCCTTGTCGCTGAGGTGGAAACGGGCGCAGTTGTCCCCGTCGTCCGATTTTTCCTGCCAGATGCCGGCCTGGTCGACGTGCACGCTCTTGATAACGAAGGAGGTGGGCTGGGCCTGGACGGGAGCCGCCAGCGCCAACGGCAGAAGCAAGAGGGGGCGTAAAGCACGCATGCCGTCCCCTACTCCTCACCTGTCCCGCCCTCTTCCTGCTGGCGCAGGTGGCGTTGGGCGGCGATCTCGTCCAGCATCATGGCCTCCTTGCGGGCCAGTTCCGCCTTCTCCTTGCGGATGCGCTCCTCCTCCGCGAGTTCAAAGCGCTTCAGCTCCTGGAAGGCCTGGGCCAGGTCCTCCTCCGCCCGGTGGATGGCGATCAGCAATTGCTGGCGCGCCTGTTCCAGGGCGTTGCGCTGCAGCTTGATCTGGGGAAGGAAGTTGGCGAAGGCCACCGCCATGTCGACGGAGGTGCCGGACAGCTGGCGCTCCATCTCCACCTGCGCCTCGAACTGCTGGCGGCGCAGGGTCAGCTGGTCGTCGTGCTCGCGCAGCTGGGTCAGGTGGCGGCGCTTTTCGTCCACCTCGTTCTTATGCAGCCGGATCAGGGTCTTCAGGCTTTTCATCGCTTAACCGGCGGCCTCATCCCACCGGCCAGGGGGCGCCGTTGAGGATGGCCTGCAACTGGGCATAGCCGGTGGCGAGGTCGCTGCGCTCATGCCGGCCCTGGCGCAGGAAGCCCTCGATATGGGGATTCAGCTCGATGGCGCGGTCCACCTGGGGGTCGCTGCCCCGGCGATAGGCGCCCAGGCGGATCATCTCCTCCATGTCGCTGTAAGAGGACATCAGGCGGCGCGCGGCGGTGACCAGCGCGTTCTCCTCATCCGTGTTGCAGTCGGGCATGGTGCGCGACACGCTGCGCAGGATGTTGATGGCGGGATAGCGCCCGCGCTCGCCGATGCGGCGTTCCATGACGATGTGGCCGTCCAGAATGCCGCGCACGGCGTCGGCGATGGGCTCGTTATGGTCGTCGCCATCCACCAGCACGGTGAACAGGCCGGTGATGGTGCCGTCACCCGCCCCCGGCCCCGCCCGCTCCAACAGGCGCGGCAGCTCGGCGAACACAGTGGGCGGATAGCCCTTGGTGGTGGGCGGCTCACCGGCGGACAGGCCGATCTCGCGCTGGGCCATGGCGAAGCGGGTGACGCTGTCCATCATGCACAGCACGTCCTGGCCCTGGTCGCGGAAATGCTCCGCCACCGCGAAGGTCATGTAGGCCGCCTGGCGGCGCATCAGCGGCGGCTCGTCGCTGGTGGCCACCACCACCACGCTGCGGGCCAGGCCCTCCTCCCCCAGGTCGTCCTCGATGAACTCCTGCACCTCGCGGCCACGTTCGCCGATCAGGCCGATGACGGTGACCGACGCCGCCGTGTAGCGCGCCAGCATGGACATCAGCACCGACTTGCCCACGCCGGAACCGGCGAAGATGCCCATGCGCTGGCCCCGGCAGCAGGACAGGAAGGTGTTGATGGACCGCACGCCCAAATCGATCTTCGCCCCCACCCGCTTACGCGTGCTGGCCTGGGGGGCGCCGCCTTGATGGGGTTGCCCACTGGCCCCATGGGCAGGGGGCCCTTGCCGTCCAGCGGTTCGCCCAGGGCATTGATCACCCGGCCCAGCCAGGCGGGGGTGGGGTGGATCTCGGGCTGGCCCTCCGTCACCTCCGCCCTGCAGCCCAGGCCGATATCCTCCAGCGTGCCATAGGGCAGCAGCAGGGCCTTGCCGTTGCGGAAACCCACCACCTCGCAGGGCACGGGGCGACCGCCGCGGGAGATGACTCGGCACCGACCGCCAATGGACAGCCGGCGCTCCACCCCGCCGACCTCCACCAGCATGCCCAGGACCGAGCTGACGCGCCCGAAAATCTTGAACGGGGGCAGCGCCTCGATCTCCGGGATCAGGACACTGGGATCGTAGATCATGGCCATCGAGCCCTTGAACCCTTTAAAGACAATATCTTAGCCGCGCGGGTCGGCTGCAGGGGCGGATGCACCCGCCGGTTGCGTCCACAACGGATGAGTTAGCTAAAGGATAGCCTTACTCGCGTAGCATAATGTCGCAGCATCTGTTAACCTAGTCGGCAGTGGATGTTTCCGCTCCCTTGAGACTACACCCCTTTCAAGGAAGAAGCCTATGAGAGTGCTGGTCGTAGAAGACGATCCGTCGATGGCCAAGAGCATCCAACTGATGCTCAAGTCCGAAGGTTTCATCGTCGACATAACCGATCTCGGCGAAGATGGCCTGGAGATCGGCAAGCTGTATGACTACGACATCATCATTCTGGATCTGATGCTGCCGGACATCGACGGGTATGAGGTGCTGCGGCGCCTCCGCTCGGCCCGCGTCACCACGCCCATCCTGATCCTGTCGGGCCTGACGGAACTGGACGCCAAGCTGAAGGGCCTGGGCTTCGGCGCCGATGACTATCTGACCAAGCCCTTCGACAAGCGCGAATTGCTGGCCCGCATGCAGGCCATCGTCCGCCGCAGCAAGGGCCATTCGGAAAGCGTCATCCGCACCGGCGCGCTGACCGTCAACCTCGATACCCGCTCGGTGGAGGTCGCGGGCCAGCCCCTGCACCTGACGGGCAAGGAATACGGCATCCTGGAGCTGTTGTCCCTGCGCAAGGGCACGACGCTGACCAAGGAGATGTTCCTGAACCATCTCTACGGCGGCATGGATGAGCCGGAGCTGAAGATCATCGACGTCTTCGTCTGCAAGCTGCGCAAGAAGCTGGCGCAGGCGACGGACGGCAGCAATTACATCGAGACCGTGTGGGGCCGCGGCTATGTCCTGCGTGATCCCAACGAGGCACGACAGCAACAGGCCGCAAGCTGACCCGCGGTCGGGGCGCCGAACCGGTAAGGCCGCGTGTTCTGACAGGACGCGCGGCCTTTTCTCATTTCCAGTCTAAACCGTCGGCAGCTTGTGGAAGCCGGTGGCGCCAGGATCGGCGCCCGGGGTGGCCACAACGTCCGTCACCACGGCGTGGGTCGGGCCCTGGTGGCATCGGGACACCATCTCCGCCACGGCAGCCGACGGGCCGGCGAACAACGCCTCCACCGTGCCATCGTTCCGGTTGCGAACCCATCCATCCAGACCCAGTTCCAGCGCCTGCTCCACCGTCCAATTGCGGTAGAAGACCCCCTGCACCCGGCCGTGCAGGATGACGTGGGTCGCGACGCGACCGGCGGGCGGATCGAGGGGCGGAATGGCGGACGGGGGCATGGGGCTTCCATCGGTACGGAACGCGCTAACGGCGGTATAGAGCGAACCGCCGCCGCCTGCCAATGGCCAAGGCGCGATGGACAAGGCCGCCCGCCCTTCGGCATCATCGGCGGCGGCAGCCGGTGGGGCCGGGCCCCTGATGTAGGACGGGAGGAAGTGGAACGATGCGACGCGCGATAGTGGACTGGGGCCGGTTCATCCTGATTTGGGCCGTCTGCGTTCTGTCCTTCCGGGCGTTCGCCTTCGGCAGCTATTACGTCCCCTCAGAAAGCATGCTGCCCACGCTGGCCGTGGGTGATCACTTCGTCGCCGCAAAGTACGCTTATGGCTACAGCCGGCATTCGCCCGATATCTCACTGCCGGAGGGCTTCATCCCCACCGTCGACGGCCGCGTCCTGGGCCAGTTGCCGCAGCGGGGCGACATCGTGGTGCTGAAACCGGAAGGCGCGCCGGAAGCGCTGGTGAAGCGGGTGATCGGCCTGCCGGGGGACACGGTGCAACTGGTGCATGGCCGGCTGGTGCTGAACGGCCAGGTGGTCGACCGCCATGAAAGCGGCGCCTACGACTATCGCGACGACCATGGACGCACCATCCATGTGACCGAGTATGTGGAGGATCTGCCGGCCACGGACGGGCGGATCGCCCGTCATGCCATCCTGCAGCGCGGTGACGATGGCCCAGCCGACAACACCGGCGTGTACACCGTGCCCGCCGGCCGCGTCTTCCTGATGGGCGACAACCGCGACAACAGCCAGGACAGCCGCTTCCCCTACCCCGACCTGGGTTTCGTGCCGCTGGACCGGGTGATCGCCCGGGCCCAGTTCACCGCCTACACCAACAGCTTCTGCAAAGCCGAGAGCGCCCTGACCTGCCCTGGCGGCGACTGGACCACCCGGTTTGGCCGCAACCTGAAGCCTTGATCCCGTCCCCCTGAAAGAACTGCCTGCCCCATGGCCAAGCCCCCCAAACCGTCCGCCCCCAAAGCCCCCGCCCAAACGGCCATTGGCCCCGCCGAAGAGCTGTTCGCCCAGGGGGTGGAACACCAGAACCAGGGCCGCTGGGCGGAGGCGGAGGCCACGTACCGCGAGGTCGCGCGCCTGCTGCCGCGGGCGTCGGCGGTGCATTGGAACCTGGGCACGGTGCGCAAGCATTTGGGCCGCTGGAAGGAGGCGCTGGAGTCCTTCCGCAAGGCCGTCAGCCTGGACCCCACCTGGCGGGGCCGGGACTTCAACATCGGCCTGTGCCACCAGAAGCTGGGCCACGCGACCGAGGCGGCGGAGAGTTTCGCCCGCGCCGTGGCGGCGGAGCCGGACGACCCCATCAACCGCTTCAACCTGGCGGCGGCGCTGCGCGACCTGGGCCGTATCGCCGAAGCGGTGACACACAGCGAGATGGCGCTGGAGCTGAAGCCGGATTTCATCGAGGCCGAATTGCAGCTGAACAAGCTGCGCACCGCCCTGACGCCGCGGTGGCATGTGCCGATGATGAACGATATCGAGCGCAACGCGGCCTATGAGGCGGCCATCACCGCCGCCGTGCGCCCCGGCGACATCGTCCTGGAAATCGGCACCGGCTCCGGCCTGCTGGCCATGATGGCCGCCCGCGCCGGCGCCGCCCATGTCTACACCTGCGAGGCCGATCCGGTCATCGCGGAGACCGCGCGCACCATCATCGCCAACAATGGCTATGCCGACCGCGTCACCGTCATCGCCAAGCCTTCCACCGCCGTGACGCTGGGCGCCGACCTGCCGCGCCCGGCCGACCTGCTGGTATCGGAAATCCTGTCCAGCGACCTGCTGTCGGAGCGCGTGCTGCCGGCGGTGCGCGACGCCAAGGACCGGCTGCTGGCCCCCGGTGCCCGCATCATCCCCCAGGCCGGCGGGGTGCGCGCCCTGCTGGCGGAAAGCCGGGTGATGGAACGCACCTTCTTTGTGGAGCAGGCCAGCGGCTTCGACCTTGACGCCTTCAACCGCCTGGCGCCCCGCTCCGTCCGGCTGGAACGCGTGGTGCCGTTCAAGGCGCTGTCCGCCCCCTTCCAGGCGCTGACCGTGGACCTGGTCGATCCGCAGCCGGGGCAGAACTGGCGCGGGCACTTGTCGCTGCCTGTAACGGCGGACGGCCGCTGCGTCGGCCTGCTGCAATGGATCTGGCTGAAGCTGTGGGACGGGGTGGAGTTCGAGAACAGCCCGCTGTCCCCCACCGAGTCCTCGGGCTGGCAACCCGGCCTCTACCTGCCCCGCCGGCCCGTGGACCTGATGGCCGGCGAAACGGTCGACATTGACGTCTTCCACGACGGGCATAACGTCTGGCTCAGCCTGAAGCGCTGAATCGACTAGCCTAGACAACCAGATGCCCGCGCCGCTCGGCGAGGCCGATGGTGGCGTGGGTGCCGGCGTTGAATTCCAGGAAGTCGGCCTCGATGCCGTCGCTGAAGATGACGCCGTTGTCGGCCATCTCCGACACCACCTGCAGCGGCACCTGCGCTGAGACGGGGCCCGCCACCAGGCTGGCGCCCGTGGTGCGGCTGGGAAACGGCTCCCTCACGAAGTAGTGCAGGCGTTCGGCATCCCAGGGAAAGGCGGCATTGAGCGTGCCCGCCGGCGGCGCCACACCCATGGCCGCCGCCGCCCCGGCCCAGCCGGCGTACAGGCTTTTCAGCCAACCGGTGGACCCCATGCCGGTGGAGACGATGATGCCACTGGACGACTGCCGCTCCGCCACCTGCCCCACCGTCAGGGTGTAGCGGGCGGACGCGTGGCTGCGCGGACCGATGAACAGGTCGTTGACGGCATAGAGGACGGCACCGGTATTCAACTGCGCCTTGGCCATGGTGACGTGCTTCACCGGCCGGCCGGCACGCATCTCCTCGCCCATCAGGCGGGGTAGATCGTTGGGTTGGAAGGGCAGCAACACCCCGTCCCAGCGCCGGGCATCCGGGTTCACGCCGACGACGCGCTGGCCATCCAGGTATTTCAGCGTATTGGCCACCAGTCCGTCCTGGCCCAGCACCACCACCACATCGTCCGCACCGAACAGGAAGGTGCTGAGATAGCGGCGATCCAGTCGCTGCACCCGGCCGAAGCGGCGTAACGCCTCTTCCACCTGCCGCGTGGCGGCGCGGTATTGCTCCCGCTCCGCCAGGTAGTCGCCGAAATCGGCCCCCAAATGCTCAATATAGAACTGCGCCTGTTGCAGGGTGTTGAAGCGGGCGATCAATTCATCCAGCCGGGTGTCGCGCACCACCAGGATGATCTTGCGATCTTCCGCCTTGCGGCTTTCCGAAGCGGCCATGGCTCACCCCCGCGCCACCGGCTGCAGCATTTCCCGCAGCAGGTCGGGCGAGACGTTCAGCTGCCCGATCTTGGCGGCGTTGTCGGCCAGATCACGGAAGGCCAGGGCCATCAGCTGGCCAGGCTTCATCCCGACCGAGGCCAACGCCTGCAGCACCTTGGGATCGGCGTCGCCGAAGGCGTTCATCATGGCTGACAGGCCGTAAGCCCGGGCGTCGGCCTCCGCCTTGGCGTTGGCCGTGGCCAGCGCCACCAGATCCTGGTTCTGCTGTTCCAGGCCGATCTTGCCCGCCATCTCCTCCCGCTGGATTTGCAGGCGGCGTTCCTGCACGGCCCGTTGCGCCTCCATCTCCGCCTCGCGCACTTCGCGCTTCTTGTTTTCCACCGCGATCTCGGTCGACAGCTCGTTTTCCTTGATGCGGCGCTCCTGTTCCACGGCGGCGTTGCGGCGGCTGTAGATGGCCTCGTCGGCGCGGCGCAGCAGGGCTTCGCGCGCCTCCGCCTCCAACGCCTTGGCCGTTTCCGGCTTGGGCCGCACGGCCAACAGCGACAAACCCAGGATTTCCAGGCCCAGGGCCTCCAGCGCGGCGTTGGCGCGCAGCAGGGCGGCCACGCGGGCAACCAACGCGTCGCTGGCGGCCAACACCTCCGTCAGGGTCAGGGCCTGCACCTCGGCCCGCATGGCCACCTGCACCTGGTCGATCAGCCGCTGCGAAAGCTTCTGCGGATCTTCGGAGGCGTAAACACCCTTCGTATTCAGGGTGAAATTGAGCAGAGCCGCCGTGCGCTTGGGCTCCGCCACGCGGTAGGTGATCTGGCCCTGCACCGTCACCTCCTGAAAGTCGGCGGTGACCTCGGGGAAGATGAAGGGCTCGTTCACACTGGCGGTGGGCACCAGCATGATCGAGCTGGATGGCGCGAAATACCAGAAGGCCAGTCCCGCCCCCTCGCGTCGCACGCGGCCGTCGCGCATCTGCATCACGTATTGGGTGGGCTCGGTCTTGATGTAGCGGAAACCAAACATGGGCTCGGTCCTTGCTGCCGGAGCGGCCAGCCCCTGCCGGCCGCGGATGACCATAGCAAGCGCCACTTAGTGGCGATTGTCAACTAAGTTAGTTGATGATCGACACTAAGTGGCGGAAAGGGTAATATCCCCGCATGAAGACCCTGGACACCGCCGCAGCGCCCGCCATCGCCACCGTCGACCTCATCCTCTTCGCCCTGGGCGAAGCGGGATTGGAGGTGTTGCTGATCCGCCGGGGGTCAGCCCCCTTCCTCGACGCCTGGGCCCTGCCCGGCGGCTGGATCCACACGGATGAGGACGCCGACCTGGACGCCGCCGCGCACCGCATCCTGCGGGAGAAGACCGGCGTGGCGACGCCCTATATCGAGCAGTTGCAGACGGTGGGGAATGCCACCCGCGACCCGCGGGGCTGGAGCCTCAGCGTTGCCTATGTCGCCCTCATCGGCCCCGGCCAGGCGCCTGCCGTCCGGGGCGGCAACGCCGCTGACGCCGCATGGCGGCCGGTGGAGACGGTGTTGGCGGAAGCCGGGGATTTGGCCTTCGATCACGGCGACTTGCTGGGTCTCGCCTTGGCGCGGGTGCGCCGCAAGGTGGAATACTCCACCCTGCCCGTGCACCTGCTGCCGGAGCGCTTCACCCTGAGCGAGCTGCAATCGGTGTATGAACGGGTGTTGGGCCGGCGGCTGGACAAGTCCGCCTTCCGCAAGCGCATGGCGGAGGTGGATTTCGTGGAACCGGTGCCGGGCGAAATGCGCCGGGGCAGCAACCGGCCGGCCCAGATTTATCGGTTGAAGGAAGCGCGCTCCACCGCGTTTTTTGATCGCGTCTTGTGACGGGCCTACGCAGGGGGTGGCAAAAGTTCTCTCTTGCACTACCAATCCATTTAGTAGAGTCAGTTGACATTCAACACTCGGCTAAAGGGAGATGCGTGGTGGGGGCATTCGAGACGGCGACGGCGCGGCGATCCATCCTGAAGGGGTTCGGGGCATTGGCGGTGGGCGCCAGCCTGCCGGCCAAGGCTGCCTGGGGGCAAAAGCTGCTGGCCAACCCGGGCGTGGAACTGCATCCGCAGGTGCATTGCCCGCCGCCCAGCGCCTGGTCCGACCTGGCACGGGCGCTCAAGGGCGCGTTGGTGATGCCCGATGACCCGTTCTTCGGTGACTATTACCGCCCCAACAACCTGCGCTTCATCAAGAGGCCGGGCGGCATCGCCCGCTGCTCATCCGCCGACGACGTCGCGGCCTGCCTGAACTGGGCCAAGACGACCAACACGCCGTTCGCCGTACGCTCCGGCGGCCACAATTACGCTGGCTACTCCAATACCGAGGGCCTGCTGATCGACATGTCGCCCATGGCGGGCATCCTGGAGGTCGATGAGAAAAGCGGGACGGTCAAGATCGCCGGCGGCACCATCAACAGCCTGGTCTACAAGGCGCTGGAACGGCTGGGCCGCACCATCACCCATGGCCGGTGCGATGGCGTCGGCGCCGCGGGCTTCCTGCTGGGCGGCGGCATCGGTTTCAACATGCGCCTGTACGGCATCGGTTCTGACCTGCTGCACAAAACGGATCTGGTGCTGGCCGATGGGACCACGATCACCGCCTCGGATGGTGACGACCTGCTGTGGGCGTGCCAAGGCGGCGGCGGCGGCAACTTCGGCATCAATACCAGCTTCACGCTGCAAACCTTCAAGGTCTCCACAGTCACCGTGTTCGAGTTGAGCTGGTCCAAGGACCTGGACACGGTCCTGTATAATCTGCTGCACCGCTTGCAAGAGGCCCCCAACGGCTTTGGCTGCAAGATCTCGGTCAGCGTTCCCGCCCGGGACGCCAACTGCTTCGCCAACGCCGGCATGACTGTGTCGGTCCTGGGCCAGGCGCATTTCGGCCAGGCGGCGGTGGAAAAACTGTTCGGGGACCTCTGGCAGGCGGCGGACAAAAAGAAGGTCGAAGCCGACATGGCTTACTGGTCGGCCCAGGACGTCCTGTCGGAAGCCACCTTCCCCTATTATTACCGGGAAAAGTCGACCTTCATGAACACCTCCACCCTGACCAAGGACACCGTGGCGGCCTTGATGGATTCCGCCCGAGGCATGCCCCGGACCAGCATGGGCTCAGCCTTCAAGTTCTTCCAGGTCGGCGGCGCTGTGAACAACAAGAAGCCCGGACAGACGGCCTTTGTGCATCGCGGCTATGACTGGCTGTTCTCGAGCGAAGTCAACTGGTGGGCCCCCAAGGACCCCGACTCCCTGGTGAACGAGGCACTGGCCTGGCAGGAAGGCTTCTATGCGCTGGCGCTGGCACGCACCAAGGCCGTGGGCGCCTACCAGAACTTCCCCGATCCGTCGCTGAAGGACTGGCAGCAGGATTACTATGGCGACAACTACGCCAAGCTTCGGGCGGTCAAGACCAAGGTCGATCCGAAGTCGCTGTTCAGCTATGCCCAGGGCATCAAGCCGGTTTGACCAAGGGCAACGGAGGCGCCAGGGGGCTATGCTCCAGCCCCCTGGCGGCCGGAAATCAGACCCTCAGTCGTCCAGCATACCGGCCAGCTTCAGGGCGACACCCATGTCGCCCTGGACCTTCAGCTTGCCGAAGGTGAAAGCCAGGGTGGGGCTGAGCTTGCCTTCGCTGAGCTTCACGAAGTCGGACAGGGAGATCTTCAGTGTGGTGTTCACGTCCACCGGGTCGCGCGACACGGTGGGCACCTTGGTCGCGTCCAGGAACAGGGCCCCATCGGCGCCGAAGTCGAACTTCACCTTGGCCCCCAGCCCGGTGAACTGGGAAAGCGAGGCGCGCATCTTGGCTTCAAGCTGATCGAAAGTCATGGGGGCAGGCTCCTTGCATACGGTGCTGAACGGCTGTTGCACCGCATATAAGGCGCCGTTGGACGGCCAATTCCACTTTTTTTCCGCCCCGCGTCGCTCAGCCCTTCAACAAGTCCAGGTAACGTAAACTGGCAACCAGGTCGGCCTTCAAAGACTGACGGCGGTCCTTGGCCTCATCGTCCTCGCCCCACAGCTCGATTTGGAACGACTCGTCGAGTTCCGCCAGGTCGAACGCCTGATCGGCGTCGATGCGCCCCTCGAACAGGGCCAGGCCCAGGACCAGGGACCCGGTCAGGGCCACGACATTCTGCACGCCGGTCAATTGCCAGTCGTCCAAGTCCTCCAGCGCGCGCTTCAGCGCGTTCAGCGCCGCCGGGTCCTGGGCGCGGTGCATGATACCGGTGGTGACCTGCAGCAGGGCGTCATAGCGCAGCGCCGCCCAATCCAGCAGCGGCTGCCATGATTTGGCCTGCCGCTCCACCAGCTTGGCCGGCTCCGCCGCGCGATAGCACAGCAGGTCCGTGCCGCCATAGGCGGCGGCGCCCTCCAGGATGGTGGCGCGCTGCGGTCCCACCCGGTCCACGCAGGTGGACGCCAACTGCATCATCGGCATGCTGGCCGGCACCACCGTGTCGCCCTGGGCATCCCATTCGGCGGCCACCGCCTGCGCCAAAGCCTGTGTCGGCAATACCAGGTCGGCCTTGGCCGGCGACTTCAGGAGATGGGCGTCCAGCCGCACCTGCCAGCCGGCGTTGCTGTTCACTGTCGGCCCCGGCACCACGGCCACGGTCTTGTAAATGCGCTTCATTCGTTCAGGTCCATTTTCGCGCCGCGATTTTCACACCACGTCCAGGGCTTCACACCGCGACCAGCGCGGCCACCGCCGCCGGAACCTCGGCATAATCATGACAAACGCGGGCGGCACCGGCGGCCAGTAGAGCCTCGGGGGCGTGATAGCCCCAGGCCACGCCCAGGGCGGCGGCGCCGGCGGCGTGCGCCATCATCATGTCATAGCTGGTGTCGCCGATGACCACGGTGGCGGCGGGGTCGGCGCCCGCCTCCGCCATGGCCCGCAAGGCCATGTCCGGCGCCGGCTTGCCTGCGGCGCGGTCCGCCGTCTGCAAGGTTAGGAAACGCCCGTTCAACCCGTGTTGCTCCAGCGTCGCCACCAGACCCCGGTGGGACTTGCCGGTGGCGATGCCCAGCAGGAAGCCCGCCGCCTCCAGCGCGTCCAAGGCCGCCACCAGGCCGGGATACAGCGGTTCCACCGCGCCGCCCCGCTCCCGGTTCTCGAAGAACGCGGCCTTGTAGGCGGCGACGATGCCAGCCACGGCGCCCGGCCCCACCCCCTCGGGCAGCAGGCCCAGGATGGCCACGTCCAGGGACAGGCCCACCTGGCGGCGCACCGCCTCATCCGGTGGCGGGGTCAGCCCCTGGGCAGCGAACCCGGCGGCCATAGCGGCGATGATGGCATGCTGGCTGTCCACCAGCGTGCCGTCACAATCGAACAGGGCCAAGCGGTTGAAACCGGTCATCGGCTGGTCCCGGAATCACGCGTAGCTGGCGAACGGGTCGCCGTCTTTCATATCGAACCCGAAATAGTCCCAGGTTTGCGCCATGTGCGGCGGCAAGGGGGCCGACACGTCGATGGGTTTGCCGCCCCGTGGGTTGGGGATGACGATGCGGCGGGCGTGCAGGTGCAACTGGCGCGGCAGCTCGGCCCCACCGGGCAGGAAGGCCTCCTGCCCCCCGTACTTGCCATCGCCCAGGATGGGGGTGCCGATGGCCACCATGTGGGCGCGCAGCTGATGCGTGCGGCCCGTCAGCGGCCACAGGGCGACGAAGGCGGCCTGCCGGTGCGCGTTTTCGATCACCTGGTACAGGGTGACGGCGCGGGCGCCCTCATCCTCGTCCACGGCCATGCGCTCGCCGCGCGTGCCGGCTTCCTTGGCCAGGGCGGCGTCGATCTTGCCCTGGTACTGCTTGGGCACCCCCACGGTGACGGCCCAGTAATACTTGCGCGCGTCCTTGCCCCGGAAATAGCCGGCTAGCCGGGTGGCGGCGAAGCTGCTGCGCGCCAGCACCAGACAGCCGCTGGTGTCCTTGTCCAGGCGGTGGACCAGCTTGGGCCGCTCCTTCCCGTCGAAGGTCAGCACGTCCAGCATGGCGTCCAGGTGCTTGTTCTGGCCGGTGCCGCCCTGCACCGCCAGGCCGGCGGGCTTGTTCAGCACGATGACGTCGCTGTCGCGGTACAGCACCGCGTCGCGCAGGGCCTTCACTTCCTTGTCCGACAGCAGCGGCCGCTCCTTGCGCGTCACGGCGCCCGGCGCCAGGGGCGCCAGGTCGGGCATGGGGGGAATGCGCACGGACTGCCCAGCTTCCAGGCGCGTGGCGCCCTTGACGCGGCCGCCATCCACCCGCACCTGGCCGGTCCGCAGCAGCTTTTCCAGCTGGATATGGCTCAGCGCCGGGTAATGCCGCTTGAACCAGCGATCCAGACGCATCTCCGCCTCATCGGCGGTCACGGTCCGCGTCTCGACCTTACGGCCACCCTCTTCACTCATGTCACCACCGCACGTACCAGGGCCATGCCCACGAAAAGACCGCCGACGCCGACCACCAGCGTCGCCATAAAATACAGCATCGCCACCATCCAGTCGTCCCGCGACACCAGCATGCCGATGTCCAGCGAGAAGGACGAGAAGGTGGTGAAACCACCCAGCACCCCGACCACCAGGAAGGCGCGCAGTTCCGGCGTCGGACTCCACACCCGCGCCGCCAACTCCGCCAGCACGCCCATGATCAGCGAGCCCACCACATTCACGAACAGGGTGCCCCAAGGGAAATCCAACCCCAGCAGGCGCCCCAGCCAGACCTGCGACAGATACCGCAGGACGGAGCCCAAGGCACCGCCCAAGGCGACGGCCATAACCTGGATCATGTTCCACCCCCGGCGGCACCATCGCGCAAGACGGCTTCGGCATCGCCGGACATATCGCCGGTGACGCCAAAAATCCATCCTTCACGCCGCGCCGTCGCGGTGTCCAGCCCCTTGGGCGCCCAGACATCGTCCCGCACCGCCCAACGCATCATGCCGGCGGCGGCGATCATGGCATCGCCGGCGTGGTCGTCAAAGGCTGGCGGCGCCACCGTCCCCGCATGGCTGCCCTCATCCGCTTCACGTCCCGCCAGGCCACACCCCAGCCGGGCCAGCGCCACCGCCATGGCGGACCAGTCGCGAATCTTGGCCAGGCCATGGGCACGGCGGCGGAACAGGGTGGGATAAATCTCCGTCACGACCGACGCCGCCCCGCCATCGGTGACCAACGGGGCCTGTGCCGGCCACACCGCCAGCCCCTCTCCCACCCGGCCCTTCAGGTAGCGCAGGGAGCGCATGCCGGCCAGAGAGGCCTTGCCCACCTGCTTGGACGCGGAAGCCAGGTTGAAGACGGAGACGGGCGTGCCCACCCCGGTGCGTGCGGCCACCAACTCCACCCGTCGACGCTTGCCGCCGCCCTCGGCGTCGGTCCAGTGCGGCGGGCGGCGCCCCGCCACCCAGAAGCTGGGCCCAAGGCGGGGATCGGCCAGCGCGGGGGTGCCACAGAAATCGTCCGCGCCGGGGCCCGTGCCAGCGGCCGTGTCCACCAAATCCCAGAGGGCGAACAGGTCATCGACGCCGGCGGCGCGACCATCGAGGTAGCCCGCACCCGGGACATACGGCAGGGCGAAACCGCAGTCGATGCCCACCAAGGCCCGGGTGCCCATCTGGTGATGTGCCAGCAGCCGGTCGCCGACCCAATCCATGGCGGCCCGCCGGGTCCAGTGCCGACCAGGGGAAGGCACCAGGCGCACGACGCCATCGTCCGGGCGCACCCAGGCGATGGCGATACCCCGGGCGGGTAAGGCCCCCGTCCAATCGATACCGATATATTCATCGAAGACGGGCACCGTCTTCCCCCTCAATCCCTTGATCAGAAATGGCATTATACATGGGCGGCGGCACGCCGCGCGTCCTGCGCACGGCCTTTCCAGCCCCCAAAGCGCCCCATCCCCCCGGCACACCTGTCCGGATTGCAACGGATGCGCGCACGACAAGCGGTCAGGCAACAGTTGGCAGGACGGTCCCACGTGGTAAGCTATATGACCGTCGCTGCGGAGTTATCCCCGTGCTCGCCCGTACCTGGCCTTCCTCCATCCGCCCGCTGCATGCCGTCTTCGGCCCGGCCGCCCTTGCGCTGACGGTTCTCACCGCCCCCGCCGTCTCGGCCCAGACCAGCGCCCAACCCGCCACGGCGGGGCAGCCCGCCGCACAGCAGCCGGACGCCCCCAAGCCGGGCCTGGACAAGAACGGCCTGCCGACCTCGGTGGTCAAGGTCGCGGCCCCGCCCAAGGACCCGGAGGCGGTGGAGCCGCCCCGCACCGACGGCCCCATCGACGACATCATCATCACGGCACCCCAGTTCGGCAACCGTGAGGAGGTCGAGGCCTTCCACAAGGCGGAGTTCGAACGCCTGGACAAAATCTACGGCAAGCATGAGGAAAAGCGCAGCCGGGGCGACAACCTGACCAAGTCGCCGGAAACCAATACCGGAACCACCCGCGACGGTCCGATCACCCTGGATCGCTAAGTCACGTCAGCGTGATGTCGCTGATATCGCGGGCCTGCACATGGGCCAGGGCCGCCATTGCCAGGGTGTGGTCCTCCCGCTGCGGCAAGCCCGAAACGGTCAGGGCCCCGATACAGCCGGCCCCTGTCACCACAAGGGGCACCGCCCCGCCATGAGTGGCGTAATCCCGGTGGGGCAGGCCACTTTTAGCTTCCAGCGTCGTTCCCTGCTGCGCCAGGGTCAGGCCGATGGCGTAGGAACTCCGGGCGAAGTGCAGCGCGGTGTTGCGCTTGCGCCTGACCCAATCATCGTGATCCGGTGTGGCGCGACCCACCGTGAGGCGCAGCATCTGCTGGTGATGCAGCGAAACATCCACCACCATGACCCCGCCGCGCGCCAGCCCCGCCTGGCGCAGCCATAGACCCACGGCCCACGCCTCTTCCTGTCCAAACTGGGTGAACACCAGGCGCTCTTCCTGCAAGGCGATGCGGCGCAGATCGTCGTCGGGGGACATGGGGCGGGGCTCTCCGGTCCGGTTGATGCCTGGGCGCAGGGTAACGCCTTTGATCTGAGAGGCCCAGCACGGCACCGCATTAGCGCTCCACCACGATGGTGACCCGGCGGTTGGCGGCGCGGTCGTGCGGGTCCAGCGGCTTGGTGTCCGCATACCCCACGGCGCGCAGCCGGCCGGGCTCGACCCCATCGGCGATCAGTTCCCGCACCACGGCGGTGGCCCGTGCGGAGGACAGTTCCCAATTCGTGGGGAACCGCGCCGTGGCGATGGCCACATCGTCCGTGTGCCCCTCGACCGTGATCACCCCGGTCAGGGCCCGCAGGCTGTGGGCGACCTGCCCCAGCAACTGGCGGCCAGGTGCCGCCAAGTCGGCCTTGCCGGAGGCGAAAAGGATGCGGTCCTTGATGGCGATGGTCAGCTTGCGATCCGAGACGATGACATCCAGGCCCGCGGGGCGGCCGGCGGCTTCCAATTGGTTCAGCAAGTCCCGGGCCGCCGGCGACAAGGTTTCCCCGCCGCCCTCCTCCTCCCCACCGGCCGGCACCGGCTCCCCACCGGTGGGCGGCGGCGGCGCGGAGGGTACTGGCAGCCCGGTGATCGCTATGGTGGGAAGGACGGCGATGGGGCCCCCGTCCAGCGACGGGCCCTGCGCCAGGACCGCCCCCCGGTGGCGCGGTTGGGGGCCCCGCTGGCGGCCTCCTTGACGGCGGCGTCAGGTGCCCGGTTCTTGACGCCCAAGATGGCCACCATGCCCAGGAAGACGACCATCAGCAGGGTCACCATATCCATGTAGCTGATGATCCACTCCTCCGACTCCTCGACAGGGGGCGGCAGGGTAGTGAACTTCGCGGGGTCCGGGCGTTTGGCGGGAGCACTGGCTGATACCGCGCCGGCCTTGGGAGCCGCCATCCCTTGGGTCTGCCAAAAGTCTGTCATTCTTATCTGCGGGGCCGGGCTTCCTGTGGAATTTCAGGTGCTTGCCAGGCGGGCATCAGCCCGCACCGGACAAGACCCAACATCCCGACGGGAAGATCAGTCAGGGTGATGTTAGCTCCACAAGCCTAATGATCACCCAAAAAACTGAATTGATTCAAATCATAACCAGGGAAATTTTAAGCGCTATATAATAACGCCAGAGCAAATATGAGAAACAGACACCATACCTGTCGCGGGGAAGGCCCGTCATGGCCAGAAAAATAGCAAATATATTAGAAGATATTGGCAGTATCACACAGAATAGTGCGCCGCACCGGGCTGCCATGCTTGATCTTTCGGGCCTCCCGGATGCCTGTGAGCCGGTTATTCATAGGATTATGGGCAGCGAACTAAAGGCTGTCACAGCCCCGGCCGGCCACGCCCTTAGGATTAATACTTATAGGATAGGCCCTTACGGCTGGCTTCTTGTCGGCGATACACGGAGCGCCGGGACCCTGCTGGCCGCCGTTGACCGCGTTCGCTCCGTATTCGCCGACGCGCACCAGGGGAAGGTGGACGCGCACTGGTTCGATCTCCCCCGGGAGGCCAAAGCCTTGGTCACCTGCCTGCGCACGCTGACGGGGGAGGGTTCGCTGCTTTCGCCCGCCCCCGCGACCGATGAGGTGGCGACCCTGTTGCGCATCGAACGGGGACTGCATGGCGCGGATATGTCGTCGCTGGTGCGGCGCCATCCCATCTACCGCGTCAGGGATGACGGCACCTCGCTGGAACCGGTCATGCTGGAGCAGACGGTGGACCTGGCGGCGCTGGAACGGCTGTTCCAGGTCACCATCGTCGGGGTCCCGTGGATGCACGCCCGCGTGACCGAGGTGCTGGACCAGCGGATGCTGCGGCATCTGTTGCACGAGGACGCGTCCCCCCGCCTTCCCATCGCCGTGAAGCTGCACGCCGGCACGGTGCGCAACGGAACCTTCGCCGCGCTGCTGGACGAGTTGCCCGCCCACTGGCATGCCCGCCTGGCCATCGAGCTGCCCTACGCCGAGTGGTTGGTGGCACCGGACGCGGTGGGGGAAGCGCTGCGAATTGGCCGCCTGCGGCAGTGCCTGATGGTGCTGGACCATGTGCCCCTGGACCGCGCGACGGAGTTGTCCTTGCCCAAAGACGTGCTGCTGCGCCTGATGCCGTCGCTGCCCAACGGCCCCGACGGCCCCGCCACGCCGCTGCGCGCGCATGACGTGCCCACCGCGGCCGCCCTCCGCCATGCGCTGCGCGTGCTGGGGGCGGAGCGCTGCATCCTCACCCATTGCGACAGCTTGGCCGTGGTGCATAGCGCGCTGGACGCCGGCGTGCGCATGCTGCAGGGGCAGGCTGTCGCCGACTTCGCGGAGATGCGGGCCCAGGTGACGTCCACCGCGACGCCGGAGATCCCGGCCGGCACACCGGAGGATGGCACGGCGGAGGATGAGGCGGTGACTGCAGAGTCGGAAACGCCGTCGTCCGGCCTCAGCCCCTGGGGGCGGATGCTGGGCTGGCTGCACCTCACCCGCGGCGGGGCCGATGGCAGGCCGGACCAAGGGACGCGGGGAGACGGCCCTACCCGGATGTGACCTTTAGGACCACGGCCCGCGCTAGCCTAACTCCCTCCTTGGGGGTATCACTGCGGCATGGCACCCGAGGCACCCAGGACCAAAGGCATGCGCACCGTCGGGGAGGTCCTGACGGTGGCGCTGGATCACCACCGGGCGGGCCGCCTGGCGGACGCCAGCGCCCTATACACCTCGCTCTTGGTGCAGGAGCCGGAACAGCCGGACGCCCTGCACCTGCTGGGGGTTGCCACGGCCCAGGCGGGACGGCCGGCGGAGGCTGAATCCCTGATCGCGCGGGCCATCGCGCGGCAGCCGGGCGTGGCGGATTACCACGCCAACCACGCCCAAGTGCTGGATACGCTGGGTCGCGCGGATGAGGCCCTGACCGCCTACACCCAGGCCCTGCGCCTGAATCCCAACCATCCCGACGCGTTGCGCAACATGGCCCGCCTGCTGGCCCGGCTGGAACGGCTGTCGGCTGCCGCCGATGCCCTGCGCGCCTGCGTGGAACGGACGCCGGATGACCTGTCCCTGGTGACGGAGCTGGCCCGCCTGTGCGAGCGGCTGGGCCGCGTCGGAGAGGCGGAGTCCTGGTACCGGCACATCCTGGCACGCGATCCCTTCGACATCCTGGCGCTGAACAACCTGGGGGAGTTGCGGCGGCGCGGCGGCGACACGGCGGAAGCGGTCGGCCTGCTGACCCGCGCCGTCAGCGCGGCGCCGGACGCGCCCCTCCCCCGCTGCGCCCTGGCCAACACCCTGACCAGCCTTTCGCGTTTCGAGGAGGCGGAGGCCCAGCTGGCGGAGGCGGCGCGGCGGCGGCCGGACGCCATGCTGCCCCATCGCGACCTGGGCGTGCTGTTGCGGCTGCTGGGCCGGACGGAGGAGGCGTTGGACGCCTTCCACACGGCGGCGGGCCTGGCGCCCACGGACCCCGTGGCCAATTTCGGCGCGGCCCTGTGCCTGTTGCGCCTGGGCCGGTATCGGGAGGGCTTCGATGCCTACCATTGGCGCTGGCCCTCGGCCGCCAAGCCGCCCCGGCACCAGAACCTGCCCGCCTGGACCGGCGAAGAGCCGGCGGGGCTGCGCCTGCTGGTGTGGCATGAACAGGGGGTGGGCGACACCCTGATGTGCCTGCGCTTCCTGCCCCTGCTGGCCGCGGCCGGCGCCCGGCTGACCATCGAGGTGCCGGCCGGCCTGGCCCCGCTGGTGGCCGCCCAGGGATATGGCGCCGTGGTGGTTGACGCGCAGACCCCGGTGCCGGGCGCGGCCTCCCTAGCACCGCCGCCCTGGGATGCGCAGGTGCCCATGATGGATTTGCCGGGCCGTTTCTGCCCCGAACCCGCCGCCGTGCCTTGGACAGGACCCTACATCAAGGCCGACCCCAGCCGCACGCTGCGCTGGCGGCAAATGCTGGGTGCCAAGAGGGGCCGCCTGCGCGTCGGCCTGTTCTGGCAGGGCAATCCCGAGTTTCCGGATGACCGCTGGCGCTCCCCCGGCCTCGCCCCCCTGCTGCCGCTGCTGGACGTGCCGGAAGTGGAGTTCGTCAGCCTGCAGATGGGCCCGGCCAAGGCCGCCCTGACTGACCCGGCCGTACCGCCCGGCCGCATCCGCGACGCCGCCGCCTCCATCCGCGACTGGGCCGACACCGCCGCCCTGGTGGCCGGGCTGGACCTGGTCATCGGCTCCGACAGCGCCTGCATCCATCTGGCCGGCGCGCTCAACGTGCCGGCCTTCCTGCTGCTGTCCCCCACCACCGATTGGCGCTGGCACGACACCGGCGACACCAGCCCGTGGTACCCGTCCCTGCGCCTGTTCCGGCAAACCCGCCTAGGGGATTGGACGGCACCGGTGTCGGCGGTCAAGGCGGCACTGATGGAGCGGGTGGCGGCCCGCTGACAGGCTGGCTTAGGGGTCGCTCCGTGGCACCTTTAGCTGCTGCGGCGCCTCATCAGGAGAGGATTCGCCATCGTCTTCATCCAAGATTCTTGTCACCAGCACATGGATGTCCCAGCGGTGGATGATCCGCCATTTGCCGAAAGCTTTGACCAGGATCCGTTCGCCTCCGCCATTGTAGAAGGAATAGCGAATCTGTGCGAGGTGCCAGAGAGGTATCTCCACCCGCGTTACGTCGATGAGCGTCATATGGCCCCCACCGTCGTCCGAAGCATTTCGATATCCAATGGCACATGTCCGGTCCCGTTTCGACATTGGAGGACAGGACAAGAGAGCCACCTCCGACCGCCGTGCGCGCATTGCCGCCAGGAGATCGTCTGGAAAAATTCGTCCATGAAAAGAAAGGTAGGTTGGACCCTCACTACCGAAATGCCCGAGAGCGTCAGCCAACCCTTCCACCAGGGCCTCGTCTTCCGGCAGGCGGCCATCGGCATCCGCGACGTAGTCCAGATCCGCCGCCTTCCACAACAGCACCAACATGACGACGGCAGTAGCCAGCGACAGGCCCAGCCACACAGCGATGCGCACCAGCCAACGCAGCATCCGCCTACCCATCAGTACGCCGCTGCCACCAGGTTGTTGAACGTCGGCAGACGTTTGAAGCCAAGCGCAAACGCCATCTTCCCGGGCAGGACGATGCACAGCGACAGCGCCAGCACCGCCCAGACCAAGCGACGCCGCAGCGGGCGTGAGGAGTTGAAACCAATGCCCGCCGTCAGGAATACAATCACCCAAATGATGAATGGCCAGATGAAGAACCCGAAAATGTCGGCGCCATGGCTGTAGTGCGTCAGGGTTCCCGACACGTGCCAGCCGAAACCGTAGAGCAAGCCCCAGAACAGGTTTTGCAAACCGTGTTCACCATTGCCGTCCGGCAGGAAGGTGAAAAAGGTGGCCATGAAATAGGACAGCAGAGCGATGCCGGCCCTGATCACGCGCTGGTTCCAAATGGTCACGCCCGCCCCCTCAAGCGTCCGTTCCGTTGATGCCCATTCTGGCGCCGTTCCCTCCACCCGCAAGACTTTTCGGGCCCCAATGCGCAAACCTGCCCGCATGGCAATACCGCATTGCACACACCAATGCTGCATCTGCGAACGACTTTCGCTACCGTTGTCCCGGTCCTTCGTTCGCCTATTTGAGATTCCATGTCCCACGCCCACACGGTGCCCACCGACCGCTCCTCCCCGCTGAGCCGGCTTGCACGCTGGCTGCAGGCGCGCTCGTTCGCGCTGACGCCGGAGCAGATCGGCATCACCGAGGGCCTGCGCGCCGCCACGGCGGTGGCGCTGATGGTCACGCTGGCGCTGTATCTGGACCAGCCCGTCCTGTCCTGGGCCGCATTCGCCGCCTTCTGGGCCTGCCTGGCCGATCCCGGCGGACCCTTCGGCGTGCGGTTGCGGGCCATGGGCGGCTTCGCCCTGATCGGCACGGTGTTGGCGGGGGCGATCAGCGCCGTGGCGGCCCTGGGGCATGGCTGGGCGGCGGCCGTTCTGTTCGCCGCCCTGTCCATCTGCTGCCTCAGCCGCGTCTATGGCCCGGCCGCCACCCAGGTGGGCGTGCTGGCCTGCTGCGTCGCCGTGGTGGCGGTGGGCTATCCCATGCCGCCGGCGGACGCCCTGCGCCTGTCGGGCGTGTTCCTGCTGGGCAGCGGCTGGGCCGTGGCGCTGTGCCTGGTGCTGTGGCCCATCCACCCCTATGCCCCCGCCCGCCGCGCCGTGGCCGCCATCTATACCGAGCTGGGCGACATGACGGCCGAGCTGCTGGCCCTGCACAGCAGCGGTGCCACCCAGGACGCGCGCTGGAAGGCCCATGCGGCCGAACATCGCCGCGCGGTGCGCGACACCATCGAGCGGGCACGCGCCGCCGTGGGCCGGTTCTCCGCCGGCCGCGGGGCCGGACGCGACATCCGCCGGGCCCTGCTGGCCGCCATCGAAGCGGGGGAGCGCATCTTCGCCGGCCTGATCGCGCTGGGCTATGACCTGGAGCCGCACGCCGCTGGCACGCCCACCGACGCCGACACCCTGCCCCTGCGCCAACTGCGCGCCGCGCTGGTCCGTACCGGCCGCCAAGTCCTGCGCTCCGCACCCGACGGCACCCTGGTGGCCTATGAGGCGGAGGTGCTGGACCGTGTCGCGCGGCCGGCCTACGACCTGGTGGGCCGGGTGGCCCAGGTCTGCGCCCAGGCCCTGGCCGACCTGACCCGCGCCTGGGCGCCGCCGGTGGATGACGGCGCGCTGGCCACCGTGCCGGAAAATGACGAGGCGCCGCGCCGCCGCCTGACGCCGGCCCGCGCCCTGCGCCTGGCTCTGGCCCCTTCCTCCCCCATCGCGCGGCATGCCCTGCGCGTGGCCCTGGTGGTGACCGCCACCTACGCCGTGACAGCCTATCTGGACGTCGCCTACGCCTATTGGGCCACCATGGCGGCGGTGGTGGTGATGCAGCCGCAGGCGGCCACCACCTGGCCCCGCACCCTGGAACGGGTGGTGGGCAGCGTCATCGGCGGTGCGGCGGCGGCCTTCCTGGCCGTGGCCCTGCCCACGCCCCTGTGGCTGCTGGCCGCCATCTTCCCCCTGGCCGCCGCGACCATCGCCCTGCGCTCCGTCAGCTACAGCCTGTTCGTCACCTTCCTGACGCCGCTGTTCGTGCTGGTGGCCGACCTGCTGCACCCGGGCCTGAACGCGCATGGCGAGGGCATCGCCCTGGCCCGCGCCTTCAACAACACGCTGGGTAGCCTTATCGGCCTGGCTGGCTGCCTGGTCCTGTGGCCGGAGCGGGAGCCCAAGGGCTTCCCGCACAAGCTGGCGGCGGCGGTGGAGGCTAATATGCGCTACGCCATCCTGGTGGTGCGGGCGGGGCACACGCCTTATGCCGAGATCGACGCCGCCCGCCGGGCCGCCGGCCTGGCCAGCACCGCCGCCGAGGTGACGCGCCAGCGCATGGTGCTGGAGGGCCGGCGGCGCAAGGCGCACCTGGATGAGGCGGCCGCCTTGCTGGAGACGCTACGCCGCTTGGCGGGGGCCGCCACCGTCGCCTGGCTGGACGAACGCACCATCCCCGGCCCGCCAGACGCCCGGCGCATCGGCTATTGCGAGGCGGCCACGGCCCGCCTGGGCGCCCTGGTGCGGGGCGTGGCGACGGACGACAGCGCCCTGGCCCGCGAGGGAGAGCCGCCGGACGACATCGCCCGCGCCGTCACGCATGTGGTGCAGGCGGCCAAGACCTACGCCCACGCCATGGCGGCGGATGCCAAGGCGCGGGCCTGAGCCCATTCCGCTGTTTCAGCGGGAACGGCCGCCCGCAGCGGTCACACGCTCTTGAGGAAGGGGATCAGGTTCTTGAAGTAGAAGTCCTGGTCGTCCCACATGCACAGGTGGCTGCCGTGCGGGCAGATGACCGAGCGGGCGTTGGGCATCAGCGTCGCCATACGCTTCATGTCTTCTGGGTCCATCTCGTCATGCGTGGCGCCGATGGTCAGGGTCTTCACCTTGATTTGGGGCAGCGCGTCCCAGCGCTCCCAATCCTTCAGGTTGCCCGTCACCTCCAGCTCACTCTTGCCCTGCATCTGGTTGTAGATGGTGAGATTGGCATGGCGGAAGGCGCGGGTGACAGGCTCCGGCCAGGGGTCCAGGCGGCAGATCATCTGGGGATACAGCTCCTCCATCATGATCTTCTCGTACGCGGGATCGTCGTAGGCCTGCTTCGCCTCCAGCTCGCGGATCAGCTTCTGGGATTCGGGCTTCATGAGACCGCGCAGGGAGTTGACGCGCTTCAGGAAGGATTGGATGCCGGCCGCCATGTTGGAGATGACCAGGCCCTTCAGATGCTTCTGATATTTCAGCGCGTAGTCGATGGCCAGGATGCCACCCCAGGAATGGCCGTAGAGCACGAACTGGTCCAGCCCCAGTCCACGGCGCACCTCCTCCACCTCCTCCACGAAGCGCGGCAAGGTCCAGAGGCTGTTGTCGTCCGGCTGGTCGGAATTGTTCGACCCCAGCTGGTCGTAATAATACATCTCGATCCCGGCCTCGGGCAGGAAGGACTCCATCGCCTCCAGGTATTCATGGGTGAAGCCGGGGCCGCCGTGCAGCAACAGCACCTTCACGGCGCCGCTGCCGATCTTCTTGGTCCATACCTTGTACTTGCCGCCCGCCACCGGGATCATGCGGATGCCGGCCACGCGGATACCCGCCGGGTTCAGGGGATCGGCCGGCGGCGTCGCCGGCGCGGCGGCGGCTGGGGCCGGCGTCAGGGCGGGCGTCGCGGCGAGAACGGCGGCGGTGGACAGAAACTGCCTGCGATCCATGGAATCCTCGTCAAGGGAACTGAAACGGAGGCCGGGACCCTATCGCAAGCCGCTTTGCGTTTGCGGCGTGGAAACGGTCGATACAAGGCAATAGGGCGGCTCCTGTCCTTGGCGCGGGACGCTCAGCCTTCCCCGCCGCCCTCGCTGGCCCGCTGGCGCAGCTTGGCCCAGTAGTCCTGCCGCTTCTTGATCTCGCGCTCAAAGCCGCGCTCCACCGGCTGATAGAACTCCCGCCGCGCCATGCCGTCGGGGAAATAGTTCTGGCCGGAGAAGCCGTCAGCGGTGTCGTGGTCGTAGTTGTAGCCCTTGCCGTAGCCCAAATCCTTCATCAGGCGGGTGGGCGCGTTCAGGATGTGCATGGGCGGCATCAGGCTGCCCGTCTCCTTGGCGGCCCGCTGCGCCTGCTTGATGGCCATGTAGGCGGCGTTGGATTTGGGCGCCGTGCCCAGATAGATGACGCACTGGGCGACGGCCAACTCCCCCTCCGGGCTGCCCAGGCGCTCATACGCGTCCCAGGCGGCCAGGGCGATGGTCAGGGCCTGGGGATCGGCCATGCCGATATCCTCGCTGGCGAAGCGCACCAGGCGGCGGGCGATGTAGCGCGGATCCTCGCCCCCCGCCAGCATGCGGGAATACCAGTAGAGGGCGGCATCCGTGTCCGAGCCGCGCAAGGACTTGTGCAGGGCGCTGATGAGGTTGTAGTGCCCCTCCTGCGCCTTGTCATAGAGGGGCATGCGCCGTTGCACCGCCACGGTCAGGGCGTTGGTGTCCAGCGGGTCTTCGCCCGGCCGCACCACGGCGTAGATTTCCTCCACCAGGTTCAGGAAATAGCGGCCGTCGCCATCGGCCATGGCCTTCAGGGCGGCACGCGCATCCTCGGTCAGCGGCAGGGCGCGCCCCTCCTCCGCCTCCGCCCGGCCGATGAGCTTCTCCAGGGCCTCCTCCCCCAGCCGGTTCAGGACGAAGACCTGGGCACGGGACAGCAAGGCGGCGTTCAGCTCGAACGACGGATTCTCCGTCGTGGCGCCCACCAGGGTGACGGTGCCGTCCTCGACATAGGGCAGGAATCCGTCCTGTTGCGAACGGTTGAAGCGATGGATTTCGTCGATGAACAGCAGGGTGCCCTGGCCCGCCTGCCGGCGCTGCTTGGCCGCCTCGAACACCTTGCGCAGGTCGGCCACGCCGGAGAAGACGGCGGACAGGGGCTCGAACGCCAGGGTGGTGGCCTGGGCCAGCAGGCGGGCGATGGTGGTCTTGCCGCAGCCCGGCGGGCCCCACAACACCATGGAACTCAAGCGATGGGCCGCCACCATGCGGCCGATGGGGCCCTTAGGCCCCAGCAGATGCTCCTGCCCCACCACCTGATCCAGCGCGGTGGGCCGCAGCCGGTCGGCCAGCGGGCGCGGCGCCTCCGCCTCGAACAGGGAACCCGATCCGCTCTTCACCATCGCGCCTTACCCATGAGGATACAAACCCGGAACACCGGGCCCCGGAACACCATGCCAGAGTGGGACCCGCCTTGGCATCGTCCATTTCATAGGGGACTCCCATCGCACCCGCGCCGGGTTGTATAAGCCTTCCCCGTATAAACCAAAGTGGGCAGCCGGTTGCCGGCGGGCCCGATGGACATGGGGCATATCGATGAGCCACACGCTGACGCGGCTGATCCTGGGCACGGCCTTGGCATTGGTCCCCAGCCTACCCTTGGCGGCCATGGCCAGCGACGGCATCCCCACGGCGCCCACACCGCCGCCGGTTCAACGGGTCATGCGTACGGACAATGCGGCGGAGCTGGCCCGCCATATCGCCGCCCTGCACACCGCCCCCTTCAAGGACACGGCCGGGCAGCCGTTCCACTTCGACAGCCTGAAGGGCAAGGTGGTGTGGGTGAACCAGTGGGCGCACTGGTGCGCCCCTTGCGTCGCGGAGTTCCGCGTGATGCGCCAGGTGCAGGAGCAGGTGGGCGCCGACAAGCTGGAAATCGTCCTGGTGTCCCGCCTGCGGGACTGGGAAAAGGACCAGGCCTATGTGAAGGAACATGACCTGCCCTGGCGGCAGGTGGTACTGGACCTGCCCCCCGGCACGTCACTGGAGCTGTATGCCGACGTCTCGATGAACCCGCCGGACCAACCGGCCATCGGCACCGCCCTCCCCATGAGCACCTTCCTGGGGAAGGATGGTCAGGGCTTGCAATTCGACCGCCATCCCGTCCCGGTAACCCAGGCGGGTGAGCCACAGAACCCGCACGACGTGGATTTGCTGGTCAAAACCCTGACCCAATGGGCCGCCAAGGTAGCAGGCTGACGCGGCGGGAAACCGCGTCAGCCGCCACAGGCCTCAGCCCCCGACGCTCAGCGTCAGCACCTGGTCACCCCGGCGGACGGCCAGGTCCCAGCGGCGCTGGGGCTGGTTCAACAGGCGCTTCAGGTCGGCCACGCGGGTGATGGGCTGGCCGTTCACCTTCACCACCACGTCGCCCGGCTGGAAGCCCAGGGCCTGGGCGGTGGTGCCCGGCTGCACCTTCAGGACGATGACACCATCGGAGCTGCCGGCATAACCGACCTCCTCGGCGAGCGCCGGGTTGATGTTGGCCACGGTGGTCCCGGCGAAGGGCTGGCGGCCGTCCAGCGCCGTCTCGTCACGGGGCGGGTCCTCCGGCGGGCCGATCAGCTTGACCGGCAGCTTGGTTTCGGCGCCCTTGCGGATGATGGTCAGGGTGGCGTTGCCGCCCACGGGCAACAAGGCGATGCGATAGCGCAGGCTTTCCGGATCGTCGACCAGATGCCCGTTCACCGCCGTGACCACGTCGCCCACCTTCACGCCCGCCTGCTCCAACGGGCCCTTGGGGTTAAGCTGGTTGATCAGGACGCCCTGGGGCCGGGGCAAGCCCAGGTTGGTGGCCAGTTCCTGCGTCACCGGCTGGCCGCTGGCGCCCATCCACGGCCGCACCAGCTTGCCCCCGCTTTCCACCGCCGTGACGACGGACCGCACCATGTCCGCCGGAATGGCGAAGCCGATGCCGACGGAGCCGCCGCTGCGCGAATAGATGGCGGAATTGATGCCCGCGAGTTTGCCATCCATGGTGATGAGCGCGCCGCCGGAGTTGCCGGGGTTGATGGCGGCATCGGTCTGGATGAAGAAATTGAAGTCCGACACGCCCACGCCCGTGCGGGCCAGGGCCGAGACGATACCGCTGGTGACCGTCTGGCCGACACCGAAGGGGTTGCCGATGGCCAGCACCAGGTCACCCACCTGGATGCTGTCGCTGTCGCCCAGTTCCAGGGTGGGCAGCTTCTCGCCCTTGGTGTCGATGCGTAGGACCGCCAGGTCGACCTTCTCGTCCGCGCTCATGACCTTGGCCGGGAATTCCCGCCGGTCGGCCAGCACCACGGTAATCTGGTCCGCGTCCTTGATGACGTGGTCGTTGGTGACGATCAGCCCGTCGGGCCGGACGATGACGCCGGACCCCAGGGAAGATTCCACCCGCTCCCGCGGAACGCCGCGGAAGGCGTCGCCGAAGAACTGGCGGAAGAACGGGTCTTCCATGAAGGGGGAGACGCGCTGCTTGATGACGCGGCGGCTGTAGATGTTGACCACCGCCGGGGCCGCCCGCTTCACCAGCGGCGCGTAACTCAGCGTGATCTGCTCCCGGCTTTGCGGCACCTGTTGGGCGATGGCGGGCGGCGTCAGGGCCAGGCCGGCGGCGACGGCCATCAGGGCGCAGCGGGATAGAGTCCGGCGAAACAGGGCGCGGCGGAACGGCGTTTCAAGCGTCACGGGGAAAAACTCTCACGTCTGGTCGAAACGAAGTGGCTCTGCGCTGAAATAGGGTTCAGCCCGGGTCGCCGCAACGGTTCAGGCACGATTTAAGATCGCGCTGGCACATGCCGTTGTTCAGCTCGGGCGTATGGTCGCTCTGCCCGGCCTTGGTGTCGCCGCACACCTGGCTGTCGCGGTTGCAGCGGGCGACGCACGCCGCGTGGCTGTCCAGCTTGCCCTCACGCTGCGACGGCAGGGCCATGCAGCCCGCCAGCCCCAGCAGCACCAGGCCGCCCGACACCACCCTGACCGCCGCCTTGATCCCGAAAGTACGCACCAAATCCTCCTCCTGTCCGACGCCTCCGCGCGCCGTCGCGCGGAGTCCGGACGGGCCGCAGGATGCGCGATCGGACCCCGCCCGTCGAGAGCGGAAAAGCGCCGCCCGCGCAGCGCTTTCCTCCCCTTACACGGGCACCTCAGGGCGCCGTGGTCGCGTCCAGGCCCAGCGTGTCGATAACGACGGCCGGCGCGGGCATCGCGCTGGTGAAAAACGGAACCAGGGGCACGGGCGCCGCCGGCTTGGCATCGAGGGTCAGCGTGCCGGGCTTACGCACCAGGGCGACCACCGCCTTCAACAGGGCCTCCCCGCGCGGGGACGCAGCCAGCACTTGGCCATTGGCCTGCAGGGTCGCCACCACTTGGTCGCGCGCGGCATCGACAGTCTTGCCTTGCTGGCTGGCGTTGAACCGCAGCAGGCGGTCGACCAGCGTATGGTCGACATAGCTCAGCCGCGCCTGATCCAGCTGGGCCGATTGCAGCAAGGTGGTGAGGTCCTGGTTGCTGGCCGTTCCGTGGAACTGGGCATCCAGGGTCAGTTCCCCCAGCTCATCCACCTTGACACTGGTGCGCTCCAGGGTCACGGCGCTGCCCTTGACGTCCCATTTGTAGTGCAGCGCCATGCCCATGGTCAGCTTGGTCAGGCCCATGGCCTTGGCCAGGGCGCCCGTCTGCGGATCGCCCAGGCCGGCGGTGTCGATCACCAATCCTTGCAAGGTCAAACCACCGGCGGGAATGTGGCCGTCCGCCACCACAATGGGGTCCAGCGTCATGCTGCCCAATTGGAGGGGCTGGCCGTTGGGGCCCTGGCCCGACAGGCCGTTGATGGAGAAGGAGCCGACGGAAACGCCGTTGAACATCGCCTCGCTCAGCGGTTCACCGCGCAGCAGGGCGTGGGCCGGCGCGCGCAGGTCCCCGCCCGCCCAGGTGGACTGGGCCACCTTGACCACACCCTGCGGCAGGGTTTCCGTCAGGCCGGTCATCTCCATGGGCCCGTACACACCGGCGTGAAAGCCCTTCAACACCACCCGGTCATAGCCGGCCACGACCTGCCCCGGACTCGCCCCCACCCCGGTCGGCCCGACAACGGGCACCTTGAGCCGGGCGCTGATACCGGTCTGGGTGATGTCGCCATAATCGACCACCAGCAGGCCGACCGCCATGGCTTGGGCCAGGATCTGAAACGGGCCGCTCATCTCCAACGGCAACAACGGCGCCTGGGGGGCCGTCGCCAAACGGTCGGACACCGCGGCAAAGGCGGCCTTCACCTGATCCAAGGTCGGGGTGCCCGGCTGGTGCAAGGCCCAGGGGCGGAAACCGATTTGGTCCATCTCCGAGAGGGCGATGGTTTCCTCCACCCCCTCGCCGCTGACCTTGATATCGCGAAGGGTGATGTGGCTGGCGACGGGCACCACGTCCTGCTCGGTCGCGGTCGTGTCATCGGCCCGCAGCCCCGAGGCCAGGGCCCGCATCGACAGGCCCTGGATATCCAGGGCCGCCGCCTCACCCCGCAGGTTGGCACCGGCGATGACCAGATTTTCCACGTGCAAGGTCTGGGTGGCCAGCGAGAAGGTCGCGGATCCGCGGGTGACCTTCACCCCTTCCGGAACCTGGGCCAGGGCGGCATCCAGCTCCCGAATGACCTTCTGCCCCATGTAATAGCCGGCACCCCAGTAGCCGATCCCCGCCAGCACCGCCACACCGGCGGCGGCACCCAGAACCTTCCCCATACGCATCGACAGCCTCGTCCCCTTGAGCCGATAAAAGCCGCCGCATGGTTGCAAAAGCGTGAGGCATGCGCCAGCGGGATCGTGGCCGCCCATGGAAAAGGGCGGACCCTCGCGGGTCCGCCCTTTCCCTACTTGTCCAGAATTCGACCAGCCTGACCTCAGGCCGCCTCTTCCTCGGTCTCCGTCACCTGGACCGGACCGCTGTCCTGGCCCTTGGCGGAGACATCGCGGTCCACCAGCTCGATGACGGCCATGGCGGCCATGTCACCGTAGCGGAAGCCGGCCTTCAGGACGCGGGTGTAGCCACCCTGACGGTCCTTGTAGCGCTCGGCGATGGTGGTGAACAGCTTGTCGACCATGGCGTTGTCGCGCAGTTCCGCGAACGCCAGGCGACGGTTGGCGAGGCCGCCCTTCTTGCCCAGCGTGATCAGCTTCTCGACGATCGGCCGCAGGTCCTTGGCCTTCGGCAGGGTCGTCTTGATCTGCTCGTGCTTAATCAGGGCATTGGCCATGTTGGAGAACATGGCCAGACGGTGGGTAGAGGTCTTGCTGAACTTACGCCCGGAAACGCCGTGACGCATGGTGCTTCTCCTTTCATGTCCGGGTGTCGGATGCCGACACCTGTGACGAACCCCGAACCGCCCGCCTTCACCCCCTTGGACTCGCATCCTGGAGGCGCCGGTCGGTACGACGGGGGTGGGCCCTATGCCCTGTGCTCCGCACCCGGCCGAAACCGGATGCGGAGAACCTCAAATCAAGCTCAGTACGGCTCTTCCAGACGCTTGGCCAGGTCCTCGATGTTCTCGGGCGGCCAGTTCGGGATTTCCATGCCGAGGTGCAGGCCCATCTGGGACAGCACTTCCTTGATCTCGTTCAGCGACTTGCGGCCGAAGTTCGGGGTGCGGAGCATTTCCGCCTCCGTCTTCTGCACCAGGTCGCCGATGTAGACGATGTTGTCGTTCTTCAGGCAGTTGGCCGAACGGACCGACAGTTCCAGCTCGTCCACCTTGCGCAGCAGGTTCTTGTTGAACGGCACCTCATCGGACTTCTCCGACGCGGTGACGGCCTGCGGCTCCTCGAAGTTGATGAACAGCTGCAGCTGGTCCTGCAGGATACGGGCGGCGATGGCCACGGCATCCTCGGGCGTCACGGCGCCGTTGGTCTCGATCGACAGCGACAGCTTGTCATAGTCGGTGCGCTGACCCAGGCGGGTGTTCTCCACCTTGTACGCCACCTTGCGGATGGGGCTGTACAGGGCGTCGATCGGGATCAGGCCGATGGGGGCGTCTTCCGGACGGTTCTGGCTGGCGGGGACGTAGCCCTTGCCCTTCTCGACCGTCAGTTCCATGTTCAGGCGGGCGCCGGCGTCCAGGGTGCAGATCACCAGGTCGGGATCCATCACCTCGATGTCGCCCGTCACCTCGATCATGCCGGCGGTGACTTCCTTGGGGCCTTCGGCGCGCAGGCGCAGCCGCTTCGGGCCCTCGCCCTCCATCTTCAGCCCCATGTTCTTGATGTTCAGAACGATGTCGGTCACGTCCTCGCGGACGCCGGGGATGGAGGAGAATTCGTGCAGGACGCCATCGATGTGGATGGCGGTGACCGCCGCCCCCTGCAGGGACGACAGCAGGACGCGGCGCAGGGCGTTGCCCAGGGTCAGGCCAAAGCCACGCTCCAGCGGACCGGCGACGATCGTGGCCTCACGGCGCGGATCGGCACCGACGTTCACGTCGAGCTTGCTGGGCTTTTCCAGGGTCTGCCAGTTCTTCTGAATCACGGGTAGTTGCCTCTAATGCCATCAGGAGGACACGACACCCGGTTTCACCGCTGTCGGGTGCGGATCAGGACACCGGCCTTGCGACCGGCGCCCCGTCCTGACCTGACCACCTCCCCCATGCATGGGCGATCGCGATGGCATGCGAAAGCCGGTCCCGGGGCGGCGGGGAAACGCGGAAGCGTTTGGACCGGAGGCGACCACTAGGGCCGCCCCCGTAATCGGCAGAACGATCAGACGCGGCGCTTCTTCGGCGGGCGAACGCCGTTGTGCGGGATCGGCGTCACGTCGCGGATGGACGTGATCTGGAAGCCGACCGACTGCAGGGCGCGCAGGGCGGACTCACGGCCCGAACCCGGACCCTTCACTTCCACTTCCAGCGTGCGCATGCCGTGTTCCTGGGCCTTGCGGCCCGCGTCTTCGGCAGCCATCTGGGCGGCGTAGGGGGTGGACTTACGCGAACCCTTGAAGCCCATCATGCCCGACGAGGACCAGGCGATGGTGTTGCCCTGGGCGTCGGTGATGGTGATCATGGTGTTGTTGAACGAGGCGTTCACATGCGCCACGCCCGAGGTGATGTTCTTGCGCTCGCGGCGACGAAGCCGGGCGGCAGAAGCGTTGGGCTTTGCCATTTCTTATCAGTCCTTCAGCTTACTTCTTCTTACCGGCGATCGGCTTGGCCGGGCCCTTGCGGGTGCGCGCATTGGTGTGCGTGCGCTGACCGCGGACCGGCAGACCCTTGCGATGACGCAGGCCGCGGTAGCAGGCCATGTCCATGAGCCGCTTAATGTTCATGGCGACAGAGCGACGCAGGTCGCCTTCGACCGAGTAGTCGCTGTCGATGACTTCGCGGATACGCAGGACTTCGTCGTCGGTCAGCTGATGCACGCGGCGCTCCAGCGGAATGCCGACCTTGCCGCAGATCTCCTTCGCCATGAAGGGACCGATGCCGTGAATGTACTGAAGGGCGATTTCCACCCGCTTCGCGGTGGGAATATTAACGCCAGCGATACGCGCCACGCGCTTTCTCCATCGTTCATGCCCGCCCCGGCGTCACACCCGGGCGATGCGATCTTCGTCCACACCCCGCCTGATCACCGGCTCCCGTGGCGGGGACATCCAATGACCTTCGGGGCATCTCATCCGAAGAAAACCTGGAAACCCAGGATCTCCAAATGCACATACGAACCAACCCCACCCCGCCACCGAAGAGGTGCGGACTGAGATACGGTTTCATCCAGATACGAGGTGGGCAAAGCCCAACACGGATCGGATGCGGGAGTATACGCAGGCGCGCCTGGATGTCAACCACGCCCGCGCAACGCTCCCCCCCCCCGGCCTGCGCGGCTTGCGCATGCCTGGAGGGGACAAAGAGAAAGGCCGCATCCCACCGGGACCGCGGCCTTTCATAACCTTGGGCCTGCCCCTGGGATCAGGCGCCGATGATGGCCTCAAGCTGGCGCGTGACCTCGTCGATCTCCGCCATGCCATCCACCTGCTTCAACACACCCTTGCCCTGGTAATAGGGGAGGATGGGCGCGGTCAGGGCGTGGTATTCGGCCAGGCGCTTGGTGAAGGTCTCGGCGTTGTCGTCGGCACGGCGCTTGAACTCCGTCGACCCGCAGATATCGCACACCCCAGCCACCTTGGGCTGATGGAAGGTGTCATGATACCCGGCGCCGCACTTGGCGCAGGTATAGCGGCCGGTCACGCGCTCCACCAGGGCGGCATCGTCCACCACCATCTCGATGATGTGGTCCAGCCTCAGGTTCTTTTCCGCCAGCATCCGATCCAGCGCTTCCGCCTGGGGAACCGTGCGGGGGAAGCCGTCCAGGATGAAACCCTTGGCGCAATCGGGCTGGGTGATGCGGTCCGCGATCATCTGGACCATGAGCGCGTCCGGCATGAGCTTGCCGGCCCCCATGATCTCCTTGGCCTGTTGTCCCAACGGGCTGCCGCCTGCGACCAGCGCCCGCAACATGTCGCCCGTCGACAACTGCACCAACCCGAACTTCCGTTCAAGCCGCTGCGCCTGCGTTCCCTTGCCGGCGCCCGGCGGCCCCAGAAGAATCAGGTTCATCCACGCCTCCCCCTCAGCTTTGCCTTCTTGATGAGGCCTTCATATTGATGCGCCAGCAGATGCGAATGGATCTGGGCGACGGTGTCCATAGTCACCGTTACCACAATTAGCAGGCTGGTGCCGCCAAAATAAAAAGGAATAGCGTTCTTGGCCATCAACAGTTCGGGCAATAGACAAACGATGACCAGGTAGCCCGCACCCAACACCGTCAAACGGGTCAGGACGAAGTCCAGATAGTCGGCCGTGTTCTTACCCGGACGGATACCAGGGATGAAACCGCCATACTTCTTCAGGTTTTCCGCCGTCTCGGTCGGGTTAAACACCACCGCGGTGTAGAAGAAGCTGAAGAAGACGATCAACGCCATGTAGAGGGCGATGTACAGCGGCTGGCCATGGGTGATGTAGCGGGCCACGGTCTGCAGCAGCTCCGGCCCGGTGCCGCCCGAGAAGCCGGTGACGGTGGCGGGCAGCAACAGCAGCGAGCTGGCGAAGATCGGCGGGATGACGCCCGAGGTGTTCAGCTTCAAGGGCAGGTGCGAGGCTTCGCCGCCATAGACCTTGTTGCCGACCTGGCGCTTCGGATACTGCACGATCAACCGACGCTGCGCGCGCTCCATGAAGACGATGAAGAAGATCACGCCCACCGCGATGATCAGCAGCAGCAGCAGCAGGGGGACGCCGATGGCGCCGGTGCGGCCCAATTCCAGCAGCTGCATCAGCGCCTTGGGCAAGGCCGCGACGATGCCGGTGAAGATGATGAGCGAGGTGCCGTTGCCGACGCCGCGAGCCGTGATCTGCTCACCCAGCCACATCAGGAACATGGTGCCGCCAACCATGGTGACGACCGTGCTGATGATGAAGAAGGGGCCGGGGTCGATCACCGTACCGCCCTTGGCGCCCTGCAGCGCCACGGCCAGGCCGTAGGACTGGAAGATGGCCAGGATGACGGTGCCGTAGCGGGTGTACTGGTTGATCTTCTTGCGACCCGCCTCGCCTTCCTTCTTCATGGTCTCGAGGCTGGGGATCACCGCCGTCAGCAGCTGCACGATGATGCTGGCGGAAATGTAGGGCATGATGTTGAGCGCGAAGATGCTCATGCGCTCGATGGCGCCACCCGCGAACATGTTGAACATGCCCAGGATGCCGCCCTTGGCCTGGTTGAAAACGTCGGCGAAGGCCTGGACGTTAATACCCGGCAGGGGAATGTAGGTGCCCAGGCGGAAAACGATGAGCGCTCCCAGGGTGAACCAGAGCCGCTTCTTCAGTTCCGTGGCCTTGGCGAAGGAGCCGAAATTAAGATTGGCGGCGAGCTGCTCGGCGGCTGAAGCCATGGAATCCGTATCCTATCGAGGCGCCTTTATCGGCGCGGCACAGACAGTATCAAAAGGCCAAAAGAAAAGGGACCGTCGCCGGTCCCCCTAACGGGTCCCACCCCAGATGGGGAGACCTGCGGCAGAAAGAAAGACGGCCGGCGCTCGCTTTTAACACGAACGCCGGCCGCACTTCCTTAATTACTCGGCAGCCGCTTCAGCGGGCACCTTGACCGAGCCACCAGCCGCTTCCACGGCGGCCACGGCCGCGGCGGAGGCGCCGGCGACGTCGAACGCCACCTTCGCGGTGATGCTGCCCTTGGCCAGCAGGCGCACGCCGTCGCGGGACGGACGCACCAGACCAGCGGCGACCAGCACGTCAGCGGTGATCACGTCGGCGGCGTTCAGACGGCCCTCATCGATGGCCTTCTGCACCGTGCCCACGTTCACCACCGAGTAGTCGGTGCCGAACAGGTTGTTGAAACCGCGCTTCGGCAGGCGGCGATGCAGGGGCATCTGACCGCCTTCGAAGCCGTTGATCGACACACCGGAACGCGAGGTCTGACCCTTCACGCCACGGCCGCCGGTCTTGCCCTTGCCGGAGCCGATGCCCCGACCAACCCGGGTGGGCGCCTTGCGGGCGCCCGGGTTGTCGCGAATATCCGTAAGCTTCATGACTTTATCCCTTCAAGCCGTATCGGAAAGGCCTCAGGAGGCCTTCTCGACGCGCACGAGGTGCTGCACCTTGGCGATCATACCACGGACCGAAGGGGTATCCTCCAGCTCGCTGGTACGGTGCAGCTTGTTGAGACCAAGACCCACCAGCGTCGCCCGCTGGTCCTTCTGGCGGCCGATCGGGCTGCCGATCTGGGTCACGATGACGGTGTTCTTCTCGCTCATCACGCGCTCTCCTTCACCTCGGCACCGGCCTCACGGCGGCCCAGGATGTCGCTGACGCGACGGCCACGGCGAGCGGCGACGGCGCGGGGGCTGACGCACTGGGACAGGGCGTCGAAGGTCGCCTTGATCATGTTGTGCGGGTTCGACGTGCCGACCGACTTGGTCACGACGTCCTGGACGCCGAGAGCCTCGAAGATCGCGCGCATCGGACCACCGGCGATGATGCCGGTACCGGCGTCGGCGGTGCGCAGCACCACCCGGCCGGCGCCGAAGTGACCATGGACGTCATGATGCAGCGTCCGGCCCTCGCGGAGCGGCACGCGGATCATGGAACGCTTGGCCTGGTCGGTCGCCTTGCGGATGGCTTCCGGCACTTCGCGGGCCTTGCCCGAACCCACGCCGACGCGACCCTTGGCGTCACCCACCACGACCAGGGCGGCGAAGCCGAAGCGACGGCCACCCTTCACCACCTTGGCGACGCGGTTAATACCAACGAGCTTTTCGACGAGCTCGCTTTCCTCACGGTCCCGGGGCGTACGATCCCGGTCCCCGCCACGCTCGCGACCGCCGCTGTTGCCGCCGTCCCTTTCGTTACGTGCCATAATCGCTACCCCTTAGAACTGCAGGCCGGCTTCGCGCGCGGCGTCGGCCAGGGCCTTGACCCGGCCATGGAACAGGTACGAACCGCGATCGAACACCACTTCCGTGATGCCGGCTTCCTTGGCCCGCTCGGCAATCAGCTTGCCAACCGCCTTGGCCGCCTCGATGTCGGCACCGGTCTTCAGCTGCTCGCGCAGGGTCTTGTCGATAGACGAGGCAGCGGCCTTGGTCTGGCCGGCCACGTCGTCGATGACCTGGGCGTAGATATGCTGGCTGGAGCGGAAGATGGACAGGCGCGGACGCCCCTGCCCCAGCTTCCGGATCCGCGTGCGCACCCGCTGCTTGCGGCGCGCGCTCAGAACTTTCGCATTGCTCATGATCGTGCGCCTTACTTCTTCTTGCCTTCTTTACGGATGATCACCTCATCCGCGTACCGGATGCCCTTGCCCTTGTAGGGCTCGGGCGGACGATACGCGCGGATCTCAGCCGCAACCTGGCCAATCTTCTGCTTATCGAAACCGGTGATCGAGATGGAAGTGGGCTTGTCGCACTTCATCGTGATGCCGGCCGGGATCGGAAAGCGCACGTCATGGCTGAAGCCCAGGTTCAGGAGCAATTCCTGGCCCTGGACCGCGGCCTTGTAACCCACGCCGGTGATCTCGAGGTTCTTGGTGAAGCCGGTGTCGACGCCCTTGACCATGTTGGCCAGCAGCGTGCGGGAGGTGGCCCAGTTCACGCGAGCCTTGCGGCTGTCGTTCGCGGGCTTCACCACCACAGCGCCGTTTTCCAGCGTGGCGGAGATGTCGTCAACCAGGGTCAGACTGAGCTGGCCCAGCTTGCCTTTCACGGTGACGTCCTGGCCGGTGACCTGAACGGTCACGCCAGCCGGAACGGGCACCGGATGCTTGCCGATACGAGACATGTGGCCAGCTCCTTAGAACACTTTGCAGAGGACCTCGCCGCCAACATTGGCGGCACGGGCCTCGCTGTCCGACATGACGCCACGGGGCGTCGACAGGATCGAGATGCCGAGGCCATTAAAGACCCGCGGCAGATCGGCGATCTTGGAGTAAATGCGGCGGCCGGGCTTCGACACGCGCTGCACCTGCTTAATGACAGGCTCGCCTTCGTGATACTTCAGCTCGATACGCACGCTATGGACGCCCGGACGAACCGTGTCCAGGGAGTAGCCACGGATATAACCCTCGCGCTTCAGCACCTCCAGAACGTTGGTGCGCAGCTTCGAGGCCGGGCTGGTGACAGACTGCATGCGAGCCCGCTGTCCATTACGGATGCGGGTCAGCATATCGCCCAAGGGATCGCTCAACGCCATTTCCCGAACCTCCGATTACCAGCTGGACTTCGTCATGCCCGGGATCTGGCCGGTCGAGGCCAGGTCACGCAGGGCAATACGAGACAGCTTAAACTTGCGGTAGAAAGCACGCGGACGACCGCTCAGCTCGCAGCGATTCCGAATACGGGTCGGGCTGGAGTTGCGCGGCAGCTCGGCGAGCTTGAGGCGAGCGGCGAACCGCTCCTCGGGCGGAAGGGTGCGATCGGACGCGATGGCCTTCAGAGCATTACGCTTGCCGGCGTACTGCTTGGCGAGGCGCTCACGGCGCTTGTTCTTCTGAACAGAACTGGTCTTGGCCATGGGAAGCTCCTGCCGCTCAGTTCGCGAACGGCATCTGGAAGCCCTTCAGGAGGGCCTTGGCCTCCTTGTCGGTCTTCGCCGTGGTGACGATGATGATGTCCATCCCCCGGATTTCATCGACGCGGTCGTAGTCGATTTCCGGGAAAATGATCTGCTCCTTGAGACCCATGGCGTAGTTGCCACGGCCGTCGAAGCTCGTGCCCGACACGCCGCGGAAGTCGCGGACGCGCGGCAGGGCAATCGTGATCAGACGGTCCAGGAACTCGTACATGCGGTCACGGCGCAGGGTCACCTTGCAACCAATGGCCATGCCCTCGCGCAGCTTGAACTGGGCGATGGACTTGCGGGCGCGGGTCACCACCGGCTTCTGACCGGACAGAGCGGTCAGGTCGGTGACGGCGGCGTTGATCTTCTTACCATCGGAGGTGGCTTCGCCAACACCCATGTTAATGATGATCTTCTCGATCCGCGGCACTTCCAGGTCGTTGGCGTAGTTGAATTCGCTCTTCAGCGACGCACGAACGACGGAATCGTAATGTTCTTTAAGCCTGGCAGCCATAACGCGCCTCACAGGTCGATGACTTCACCGGAAACCTTGGCGAAACGGACCTTGCGGCCGTCTTCCAGGATCCGGTAGCCGACGCGGGTCGGCTTGTTGGTCTTGGGGTCGACATGGGCGACGTTGGAGACGTCGATGAACGCCTCGAGCTCAACGATGCCGCCCTGCTGCGTCGGAGTCGGACGCTGGTGCTTCTTCACCAGGTTCACGCCGCGCACCTTGACGCGGTTCTCCTTCGGCAGAACGGCGATCACCTCGCCCTGCTTGCCCTTGTCCTTGCCGGCGATGATGATGACCTTGTCGGCCTTCTTAATCTTCGACATTTACAGGACCTCCGGCGCCAGGGAGATGATCTTCATGAACTTCTTGGCGCGCAGCTCACGCGTGACCGGCCCGAAGATACGGGTCCCGATCGGCTCACCCTGCTTGTTGATGAGCACGGCCGCGTTGCGGTCGAAGCGGATGGCGGAACCGTCGGTGCGACGGATTTCCTTGGCGGTGCGAACGATGACGGCGCGGTGCACGTCACCCTTCTTCACGCGACCCCGCGGAATGGCCTCCTTGACCGAGACGACGATGACGTCGCCAACGGCCGCGACCTTCCGCATGGAGCCGCCCAGCACCTTGATGCACTGCACCCGGCGCGCGCCGCTGTTGTCAGCGACCTCCAGGTTGGTTTGCATCTGGATCATGGTTTGGCTTCCTTAAGCAAAACAGTTAGACGGCGGCGCCCGACGGGGCGGCGCTCTCCACGGCACCTTCGATCACGACGGCCCACCGCTTCCGCTTGGAAATCGGACGGCATTCCTCGATGGTGACCGTGTCGCCAGCCTTATAAGCATTCTGCTCGTCATGAGCAGCATACTTCTTCGACTGCTTAATAAACTTCTTGTACACGGGGTGCATGACGCGACGTTCGACCAGTACGATGACGGTCTTATCGCCCTTGTCACTCACCACCGTGCCCTGCAAAACACGCCGGGGCATTACGCTTCCCCTGTCAGGACGCGGGCGCAGCGGTTTCCCGCTGGCCCAGGATGGTCTTGATCCGAGCGATGTCGCGCCGAACCTGGCCGACACGCGCGGTATTCTCCAGCTGCCCGGAGGCGCGCTGGAAGCGCAAATTGAACTGCTCTTTCTTCAGCTGCAAGAGCTGGTCCTGCAACTCATCCACGCTTTTCGTGCGCAGGTCGACGGCTTTGGTCATGCCTCAGCTCCCTCACCCAGGCGGGTGATGAATCGGGTCTTAATCGGCAGCTTGGCAGCCGCCAGCTCGAAGGCGCGCTTGGCGAGGTCCGCCGGCACACCATCCAGCTCGAACATGATGCGGCCGGGGGCCACGCGGGCCGCCCAGAACTCGGGCGAACCCTTACCGGAGCCCATGCGGACTTCGGCGGGCTTGCTCGACACCGGCACATCCGGGAAAATCCGGATCCAGACCCGGCCCTGACGCTTCATGTGACGGGTGATCGCGCGGCGGGCCGCTTCGATCTGGCGCGCGGTGATGCGCGCCGGCTCGACCGCCTTCAGGCCAAAGGCGCCGAAGTTCAGCTGGGTGCCACCCTTGGAGGCGCCGTGGATGCGCCCCTTGTGCTGCTTGCGGTACTTAGTACGTTTCGGACTCAGCATGGCAATTGCCCTCTAGTATCCGTTCACCCTCAGCGCGCCGCGACGGGCTGCTGATCGGCGCGCTTGTCCTGGGCGAACGGATCGTGCGCCAGAATTTCGCCCTTAAACACCCACACCTTGACACCGCAGGTGCCGTAGGTGGTCTTCGCCGTGGCCGTGCCGTAGTCGATCTCGGCGCGCAGCGTGTGCAGCGGCACGCGACCTTCGCGGTACCACTCCATACGAGCGATCTCAGCGCCACCCAGACGGCCGCCGCAGTTGATGCGGATGCCCTGGGCGCCGAGGCGCATGGCCGACTGCACGGCGCGCTTCATGGCGCGACGGAAGGCGACACGACGCTCCAGCTGGCTGGCGATGTTCTCGGCGATCAGCCGGGCGTCGAGTTCCGGCTTACGGATCTCGACGATGTTCAGGCTGACCTCGGAACCGGTCATGCGGCCCAAATCGGTGCGCAGCTTCTCGATGTCCGCGCCCTTCTTGCCGATCACCACACCCGGACGGGCCGTGTGAATGGTGACGCGGGCCTTCTTGGCCGGACGTTCGATGATGATGCGCGACGCGCCGGCCGCGGCCAGCTTGCCCTGCAGGTGCTTGCGCAGGCGCAGGTCCTGGTGCAGCAGCGTGGCGTAATCGCGGCTGGCGAACCAGCGGCTGTCCCAGGTCCGGTTGATACCGACGCGGAGCCCGATGGGGTTGACTTTCTGACCCATGTTACGCGGTCTCCCCCGTGGCTTCCTCGGCGCGCTCGCGCACGACCACGGTCAAGTTGCTGTAAGACTTCTCGACACGGGCGCCGCGACCGCGGGCCCGGGCATGGAAGCGCTTCATCACCAGGGCGCGGCCCACGGTGGCGTAAGCGACCACCAGACGGTCAACGTCCAGCTGGTGGTTGTTCTCGGCGTTGGCGATGGCCGACTGCAGAACCTTCTTCACTTCGCCGGCGATGCGGCGCTTGGAGAAGGTCAGCATGGCCAGGGCGGTGCCGGCTTCCTTGCCGCGGATCATCTGGGCGACGAGGTTCAGCTTGCGGGCACTGGACTTGATCATCCGACCGTGCGCCGCAGCCTCGTTGTCGGCGAAAGGCCGTTCAGATTGAGGCTTGCTCATGTTACTTCCTCTTCGCCTTCTTGTCGGCCGCGTGGCCGTAGAAAGTCCGCGTCGGAGAGAACTCACCGAACTTGTGGCCGATCATGTTCTCGGTCACGAGCACCGGCAGGAACTTATGGCCGTTGTACACGCCAAAGGTCAGACCGACGAACTGGGGCAGGATCGTGGAACGGCGCGACCAGATCTTGATGATCTCGTTGCGGCCGGACGCGCGCGCCTTCTCTGCCTTCTTCAAAAGGTAGCCGTCAATGAACGGCCCCTTCCAGACGGAACGGGTCACGGTCCTACTCCTTACTTAGAGCGACGACGACGGATAATCAGCCCGTCGGTCTTCTTGTTGCTACGCGTCTTCTTGCCCTTGGTCGGCTTGCCCCACGGCGTGACCGGATGACGGCCACCGGAGGTACGGCCTTCACCACCACCGTGCGGGTGGTCGATCGGGTTCATGGCGACGCCACGGACGGCGGGACGACGGCCCAGCCAACGGTTGCGACCGGCCTTGCCGATCACGGTGTTGGACTGGTCGGGGTTGGACACCGCGCCGATGGTGGCCAGGCACTCGCCCCGGACCATGCGCAGCTCCCCCGAGGGCAGCTTCAGCTGGGCATAACCCTGGTCGCGACCGACCAGCTGCAGGAACGTACCGGCGGAGCGGGCGATCTGCCCACCCTTGCCCGCACGCAGCTCCACATTGTGGACGATGGTGCCAACCGGGATGTTCTTCAGCGGCATGGCGTTGCCGGGCTTCACGTCGACCTTCTCACCAGCGACGACGACGTCGCCGGCCTTCAGGCGCTGCGGAGCCAGGATGTAGGCCAGGTCGCCGTCCTGGTAGCGGATCAGAGCGATGAAGGCGGTCCGGTTCGGATCGTACTCCAGACGCTCGACCGTCGCCGGGACGTCGAACTTGTTGCGCTTGAAGTCGACCAGACGGTAACGGCGCTTGTGGCCGCCGCCCATGCGACGCGCGGTGATGCGACCGGTGTTGTTACGACCGCCGGTGCCGCTCAGGCCCTCCGTCAGACGCTTAACCGGCTTGCCCTTGTACAGCTCCGAGCGGTCGACCAGCACCAGCTGGCGCAGGCTCGGGGTAATGGGACGGTAAGTCTTAAGTGCCATCGTTAATGCCCTCACACGCCGGTGGTGACGTCGATCGTGTGCCCTTCGGCGAGGGTCACGATGGCCTTCTTGAAGTCGGACCGGCGAGCCACGATGCCCCGGAAGCGCTTGGTCTTGCCCTTCGAGACGATGGTGTTCACGGCCGTCACCTTGACCTTGAACAGGCCTTCGACGGCCTGCTTGATCTCGGGCTTCGTCGCATCCAGGGGCACCCGGAAGGTGACCTGGTTATGCTCGGAGCCCATGGTGGACTTTTCGGTGATGACGGGCGCGACGATCAGATCGTACATGCGCTCGGCGCTCACAAACGGCTTCGCGTTCTTGCTCATTTCAGGCGAGCCTCCAACTGCTCGACCGCGTTGCGGGTCAACACCAGGGTGTCGCGCCGCAGGATGTCGTACACGTTGGCGCCCTGCTCCGGCAGCACATCCACGTGCGGGATGTTGCCAGCGGCCCGGACGAAGTTCTCATCCAGGTTGGCGCCGTCGATGATCAGCACCGAGCTCAGGCCCAGCGCGCCGAACTGCTCGACCAGAGCCTTGGTCTTGTGCGTCTCGGCGCGGGCATCGTCGAGGATGACCAGCTTGCCCTCGGCGGCCTTCACCGACAGGGCGGTCTTCAGGGCCAGCTTGCGGACCTTCTTCGTCAGGTCGTGCTCATGGCTGCGCACCACCGGACCGAAGATCACCGCGCCGCCGCGGAACTGCGGCGACCGCAGGGAGCCCTGACGGGCACGGCCGGTGCCCTTCTGCTTCCACGGCTTCTTGGTCGTGCCGGAGATCTCGGAGATCCCCTTGGTCTTGTGCGTGCCCTGACGGCGCTTGGCCAGCTGCCAGTTCACCATGCGGGCCAGCAGATCGGCGCGGGCCGGCAGGCCGAACACGGCGTCGTCCAGCTCGATCTCGCCGACTTGCTCGTTCTTCAGGTTCTTAACGGTCGTCTTCATGATGCTCAGCCCTCCTGCGCGGCAGGAGCGTCCTGCGTCGGCGCACGGAAGGCGGCCGGGAAGGGAACACCCTCCGGCAGCTTCTTCTTCACGGCGTCCTTGACCAGGATGTAACCGCCTTCGGAGCCGGGGACGGCGCCGCGGACGAGGATCAGGCCGCGCTCGACATCGACCGAGACGACCTTCAGGTTCTGGGTGGTGACCTGCTCAACGCCCAGGTGACCGGCCATCTTCTTGTTCTTGAAGGTGCGGCCCGGATCCTGACGCTGACCGGTCGAACCGTGCGAACGGTGCGACACGGACACACCGTGCGTGGCGCGAAGGCCGCCGAAGTTCCAGCGCTTCATGCCACCGGCGAAGCCCTTACCGATGGTCGTCCCGGTGACGTCCACGAACTGGCCAGCAACGAAATGGTCGACGGTGATCTCCGCACCGACCTCGACCAGGGCGTCCGGGGTCACCCGGAACTCCACGGTCTTCTTCTTCGGCTCCACCTTCGCCTTGGCGAAGTGGCCGCGCTCAGCCTTCGTGACGTTCTTCACCTTGGCCTTGCCCACGCCGATCTCCAGGGCGGTGTATCCGTCCCGTTCCTCGGTCTTGTGGGAGACGACCTGGCAATTGTCGACTTTCAGCACAGTCACCGGCACGTGCTCACCCTCATCCGTGAAGATGCGGGTCATGCCGAGCTTCTGCGCGATCAAACCGGATCGCATTTTAGTCTCTTCTCCTAACAGGGGACATCCTCAGGGGAGAGGTCCCACTACTCAAAACTTACAGCTTAATCTCGACGTCGACGCCGGCGGCCAGATCGAGCTTCATCAGCGCGTCCACGGTCTGCGGGGTCGGATCGACGATGTCCAGCAGGCGCTTGTGGGTACGGATCTCGAACTGCTCACGCGACTTCTTGTCGATGTGCGGGCTGCGGTTCACCGTGAACTTCTCGACCTGGGTCGGAAGCGGGATCGGACCGCGCACCCGGGCACCGGTCCGCTTGGCCGTATTCACGATCTCGCTGGTCGACTGATCGAGCACGCGATGATCGAACGCCTTCAGGCGGATCCGGATATTCTGGCTTTCCATCGTCCTAAACCTTGGTTGGAAGCGGTGCCGTATAGCAACGGCACCGCACACCGGTCAATCAAATCAGTGGGTACTATCAGGCGATGATCTTCGCGACCACGCCGGCGCCGACGGTGCGGCCGCCTTCACGGATGGCGAAGCGCAGGCCTTCGTCCATGGCGATCGGGGCGATCAGCTCCACGGTCACCTGCACGTTGTCGCCCGGCATCACCATCTCGGTGCCTTCCGGCAGCGAGACCATGCCCGTCACGTCCGTGGTGCGGAAGTAGAACTGGGGACGGTAGTTGGTGAAGAACGGGGTGTGACGGCCGCCTTCTTCCTTCGTCAGGATGTAGGCTTCGGCCACGAACTTGGTGTGCGGGGTGATCGAGCCGGGCTTGGCCAGAACCTGACCACGCTCGACGTCTTCACGCTTCGTGCCGCGCAGCAGCGCGCCGATGTTGTCGCCAGCCTGGCCCTGGTCCAGCAGCTTGCGGAACATTTCCACGCCGGTCACGGTCGTCTTGACCGTGGTCTTCAGACCGACGATCTCGATTTCCTCGCCCACCTTCACGATGCCGCGCTCGACACGGCCGGTCACCACGGTGCCACGGCCAGAGATCGAGAACACGTCTTCGATCGGCATCAGGAAGGGCTTGTCAACCGGACGCTCCGGCTGCGGGATGTAGGCATCGACCTGCTTCATCAGCTCCAGGATGGCTTCCTTGCCGATCTCGGGGCTGCGGTCTTCCAGGGCGCACAGGGCGGAGCCCTTCACGATCGGAATGTCGTCGCCAGGGAAGTCGTAGCTGCTCAGCAGCTCGCGCACTTCCAGCTCCACCAGCTCCAGCAGCTCGGGGTCGTCGACCATGTCGACCTTGTTCATGAACACCACCAGAGCCGGCACGCCGACCTGACGGGCCAGCAGGATGTGCTCGCGGGTCTGCGGCATCGGGCCGTCGGCGGCGGACACCACCAGGATCGCGCCGTCCATCTGCGCGGCGCCGGTGATCATGTTCTTCACATAGTCGGCGTGGCCGGGGCAGTCGACGTGGGCGTAGTGACGGTTGGCCGTCTCGTACTCGACGTGGGCGGTCGAGATCGTGATGCCACGCGCCTTCTCTTCCGGCGCCTTGTCAATCTGGTCGTACGCGGTGAACGTCGCGCCACCGGTCTCAGCCAGCACCTTCGTGATCGCAGCCGTCAGCGACGTCTTGCCATGGTCAACGTGACCAATGGTGCCGATGTTGCAGTGCGGCTTGGTGCGCTCGAATTTCGCCTTCGCCATGGTTACTCTTCCTTCTCTTGACTTCTGCCAGATCAGGCCATCTTGGCGCGAACGACATCCGCGATGGCAGCCGGCACCGGCTCATAGTGGTCAAATTGCATCGAGTATTGCGCCCGGCCCTGGCTCATCGAGCGCAGGTTGTTCACATACCCAAACATGTTGGCCAGCGGGACCCTGGCAATGATGACGCGCGCATTGCCCCGCTGATCCATTCCCGTCACTTGTCCCCGGCGGCTGTTCAGGTCGCCGATGACATCACCCATGTAATCGTCGGGGGTGACCACCTCGACCGCCATCACCGGCTCCAGCAGGACGGGCTTGGCTTTCGCCATCCCTTCCCTGAAAGCGGCGCGAGCGGCCTGCTCGAACACCTCGACGGAGCTGTCGACGTCGTGAAAACCGCCGTCCACCAACTCGACCTTCAGATCGATCACCGGGAACCCGGCGATCACCCCACCGTCCTTCGCGGCATCGACGCCGCTCTGGACCCCGTGGGCGAATTCCTTGGGCAGCTTGCCGCCCGCCTTGTTCTCGAACCGGAACCCGCTGCCGGGCTCTGACGGCTCGAAGGACAGCGTCACTTGGGCGAACTGCCCCATGGCGCCGACCTGCCGCTTCAGCGTGTGGGCGACCTCAGCCTTCTGGGCGATAGTCTCCCGGTACGCCACCTGCGGCGCGCCGACATCGGCCTCAACCCGGTATTCCCGGCGCATGCGATCGACGATGATCTCCAGGTGCAACTCGCCCATGCCACCGATGACGGTTTGCCCCGTCTCGGAGTCACGACCGACGCGGAAGGACGGATCCTCCGACGCCAAACGCTGCAACGCCATCGCCATCCGGTCGTGATCCGCCTGGGTCTTAGGCTCGACCACCACCTCGATCACCGGCTCCGGGAACTCCATGCGTTCAAGCACCAGCGGCGCTTCTGGATCGCACAGGGTTTCGCCCGTCGTCGTGTCCCGCAACCCCGCCAGGGCGACGATGTCACCCGCGCAGGCCGCCTCGATCTCTTCCCGGGTGTTGGCGTGCATCAGCAACATCTTGCCGACGCTCTCCTTCTCACCCTTGCTCGCGTTCAGGACGCGATCACCGACCGCCACCCGGCCCGAGTAAACCCGGACGAAGGTGAGCGCGCCGACGAAAGGATCGTTCATGACCTTGAACGCCAGGCCGGCGAAGGGCGCCGCGTCGTCCGTCTTCCGGCTGGTCGGTTCCCCGTCCAGCGACACGCCGGCGACATCGGCGATGTCAAGCGGCGAGGGAAGAAAGTCGACAACGGCGTCCAGCATCGGCTGAACGCCTTTGTTCTTGAACGCCGATCCACACAGCACCGGAACCAGGCGCAGCGTGATCGTCCCCTTGCGGATCAGCGCCTTGAGCGCCGCCTCGTCGGGTTCCTCACCCTCGAGGTAGCGCTCGGTAGCCGCCTCATCCATTTCCACCGCTTGTTCGACCAGACGGGCGCGGTAAGCGTCCACCTGCTCGACCATCGCGGCCGGAACCTCGCTCTCGAAGAACTCGGCGCCCAGCGTCTCTTCTTTCCAGACGATGGCCTTGTTCTTCACCAGGTCGACGACGCCGGTGAAACCGGCTTCCGTCTTGATGGGAAGCTGCAGGACCGCCGCATTGGCGCCCAACCGCTCCCGGATCATCTGGACGGTGCCGAAGAAGTCGGCGCCGACCCGGTCCATCTTGTTCACGAAACACATGCGCGGCACGCGGTACTTGTCCGCCTGCCGCCACACGGTTTCCGACTGGGGCTCGACCCCGGCCACGGCGTCGAACAGCGCCACCGCACCATCCAGCACCCGCAGGGACCGTTCGACCTCAATGGTGAAGTCGACATGCCCGGGGGTGTCGATGATGTTCACCCGGTGGTCACGCCAAAAACAGGTCGTGGCCGCCGAAGTGATGGTGATGCCGCGCTCCTGCTCCTGCTCCATCCAGTCCATCGCGGCGGTGCCCTCGTGGACCTCGCCCATGCGATAAGACTTGCCGGTGTAGTACAGGATCCGCTCGGTCGTCGTCGTCTTGCCGGCATCAATGTGGGCACAGATGCCGATGTTCCGATAACGGTCGAGAGGATGGGAGCGCGCCATGATTCCTGAAGGCCTAAGCTTTTCCCAGCCTTACCACCGGTAGTGCGAGAAGGCCTTGTTGGCCTCCGCCATACGGTGGGTGTCTTCACGCTTCTTCACGGCAACGCCGCGCTGGTTGGCCGCATCCAGCAGCTCACCCGACAGACGCTCGGTCATCGTGTTTTCCGACCGGCCGCGAGCGGCGGCGATCAGCCAACGGATGGCCAGGGCCTGGGCGCGGTCCTGACGGACCTCAACCGGCACCTGGTAGGTCGCACCGCCGACGCGGCGGGAACGCACTTCCAGGTAGGGACGAACGTTGTTCAGGGCGTCGTGGAACAGCTGAATGGGATCAGCCTTCACCTTGCCCTCGATACGCTCCAGAGCGCCGTACACGATCTGCTCGGCGACGGACTTCTTACCGTCGTACATCAGGCAGTTCATGAACTTCGTCAGCACGATATCGCCATACTTGGCGTCCGGCAGGACTTCACGCTTCTCGGCGCGACGACGACGGGACATGAGATAACTCCTTACTTCGGACGCTTGGCGCCGTACTTGGACCGGCGCTGGCGACGGTCCTTCACGCCCTGGGTATCCAACGAACCGCGGATGATGTGATAGCGCACGCCGGGAAGGTCCTTCACACGGCCGCCGCGGATCATCACCACGGAGTGTTCCTGCAGGTTGTGACCCTCGCCCGGGATGTAGCTGATGACCTCGTGGCCGTTGGTCAGCCGCACGCGGGCGACCTTACGCAGCGCCGAGTTCGGCTTCTTCGGGGTGGTCGTGTAGACGCGCGTGCAGACACCGCGCTTCTGGGGGCATTCCTGCAACGCCGGGACCTTGTCCCGCTCCGGCACGCCCTCACGGGACTTGCGGATCAACTGGTTGATCGTCGGCATCTACCGCTCTCGGTTCACAGTTCCAACAACAAGGCACCCAAACCCATGCCCCGAACGACGAAAGTCCCGTCACGAAGCACCAACTGGCTCCGCGCGGGCCTTGCAAACGCCGTCCGAACAAGGACTCGGGTGCGGCTATACAGATTTTCGAGGGGGTCTTTTTGAGAGACAGCGTCTAGCCCGCAAGGGCGGCCTACAGCCTGCCCCTCGAAAAATGTGGGCGGACTATATGGAGGTCGGCCCCGCCCGTCAAGCGCCCTACACGTAAAAATACAGGGCAAGCCGTGCGTGCAGGACAGGGGGCGGCCCCACATTTGCGGACCCCTCCCCTGCGCCTCTGGCACGCGCTCCCAACAGCGCGGGGGATGGGCAAACGGGCCCGGTGCCGCTATATACCCGGGCCAGACGGGTGCCCGCGCCACCAGGGGCGGACGCTCACCTTATAGTATAGAGTAAGCGCGCTTTCGAGAGAGACCTCCGCCGACCGCATGCGGCGCGAGGCGTCGCCGATGGCGCCCTTTTGGATTCCCGAGCGCCGCCATGAGCAAGCCCACCCTCATCACCACGCCCCCCTCCCCGACTGGCGCGCCCAAGGTCGGCATCGTCAGCCTGGGCTGCCCCAAGGCGCTGGTGGACAGCGAACGCATCCTGACCAAGCTGCGCTCGGAAGGGTATGAGGTGTCGCCCAGCTATGACGACGCCGATGTGGTGCTGGTCAACACCTGCGGCTTCCTGGACAGCGCCAAGCAGGAAAGCCTGGACGCCATCGGCGAGGCCATGCGCGAGAACGGCCGCGTCATCGTCACCGGCTGCATGGGCGTGGAAGAGGGCCGCATCCGGCAGATGTACCCCAACGTGCTGGCCGTCACCGGCCCCCACCAGTATGAGCAGGTGGTGTCGGCGGTGCATGACCACCTGCCCCCGGTGCACAATCCCTACACCGACCTGGTGCCGCCCGAGGGCCTGCGCCTGACGCCGCGCCACTACGCCTATCTGAAGATTTCCGAGGGCTGCAACCACCGCTGCAGCTTCTGCATCATCCCGTCGCTGCGCGGCGACTTGGCCAGCCGGCCGGCCGGCAACGTGCTGCGGGAGGCGGAGCGGCTGGTGAACGCCGGCGTGCGCGAACTGATGGTCATCTCCCAGGACACCAGCGCCTATGGCCTGGACCTGCGCCACGCCGAGAGCGAGTTCAAGGGCCGCAAAGTCCGCGCCCACATGACTGATCTGGCCCGCGAGCTGGGCGGTTTGGGCGCCTGGGTGCGCCTTCACTACGTTTACCCCTACCCGCATGTGGACGAGGTCATCCCCTTGATGGCGGAGGGCCTGGTGCTGCCCTATCTGGACATCCCTTTCCAGCACGCCAGCCCCAATGTGCTGAAGGCCATGAAGCGGCCGGCCAACCAAGAAAAGGTACTGGACCGGATTCGCGGCTGGCGCGAGGTTTGCCCCGACCTGACCATCCGCTCCACCTTCATCGTCGGCTTCCCCGGCGAGACGGAGCAGGATTTCCAGTTCCTGCTGGACTGGCTGTCGGAAGCCAAGATCGACCGGCTGGGCTGCTTCAAGTATGAGGCCGTGGACGGCGCCCCCGCCAACGCCCTTGAGGGCGCCGTGCCCGAAGAGGTGAAGGAGGAGCGCTGGAACCGCCTGATGGCCCACCAGCAGGCCATCAGCGAGGAGCGCATGCAGGCCAAGGTGGGCCGTACCATCGATGTCATCATCGACGAGGTGGATGAGGAGGGCGCCATCGGCCGGTCCGCGGCGGACGCGCCGGAAATCGACGGCAGCGTCTTCCTGAACGGCGACACCAGCGTGGCGGTGGGCGACATCGTCCAGGTGACGGTAGAACATGCCGAGGAATACGACCTGTGGGGCACCCGCGTCGACGCCTGACGCCCTTATCCAATATCCAACTTTCGTCAGACTCCCCGCCCCAGGCCATGGCATCCCGAGCGGTACATCCGTATGCTGCCGCCCCAAGCGGCGCCATCGCGGATGTGCCCGGTCGGCGCCATGGCCAAGATAATGGGGATTCACGCTTATGGGAGTGAGACCACGCACAGGCACGGCGGCACTGTTCGCCGCAGTCCTGGCGATCAATCTAGGGAGCCCGTCCACGGGGCAGGCGAAGGACGCCGCCCCGGTAACGCCCGAGGCCCTGTCGGCCCACGTCAAAATCCTCGCCTCCGACGACTTCCAGGGCCGCAAGCCTGGAACGGTGGGTGAGGAGAAGACCATCGCCTATATCCAGGACCAGTTCAAAAAGGTCGGCCTGAAGCCGGCACCCGGCGCCCAGGGCTACCTTCAGGACGTGCCCATGACGGAGATCACCAGCAAGGCCGACGGCCCCCTGGTGTTCACGGCGACGGGCAAGGACGGCCAGGTCAAGACGCTGTCCTACGAGTATTTCAGCCAGATGATCGTCTGGAACCGGCAGCGCACCGCGCATGCCGAGGTCAAGGGCAGCGACCTGGTCTTCGTCGGCTATGGCATCACCGCCCCCGAGTTCGGCTGGGACGACTATGCCGGCGTCGACGTGAAGGGCAAGACGGTGGTCATCCTGGTCAACGATCCCGGATTCGCCACCGGCGACCCCGCCCTGTTCGGCGGCGGCGCCATGACCTGGTACGGTCGTTGGCCCTACAAATATGAAGAGGCGGCCCGCCATGGCGCCGCCGCCGCCATCATCGTCCACGAGACCCGCGCGGCCGGCTATCCCTGGGGCGTGGTCGCCAACAGCAACAGCGTGCCCAAGCTGACCCTGATGCCGGCCGATGGCGGCCTGCAGAGTCGTTCGGCCGTCGAAGGCTGGGTGCAGTTGGACGTGGCCAAGGAGCTGTTCGCAGCCGCCGGCCTGGACTATTCCACCCTCAAGGACAGCGCCGCCCGGCGCGGCTTCAAGGCCGTGCCCTTGACCGCCAAGATGTCGGTGGGCATCACCCCCGTCGTACGCGATGTCATCTCGCACAACGTGGTGGGCATCGTTCCCGGCGCGAAGCGCCCGGATGAGGTGGTGCTGATCGGCGCCCATTGGGACCACCTGGGCGTGGGCCCGGCGGTGAACGGCGACACCATCTATAACGGCGCGCTGGACAATGCCACGGGGATCGCCGGCCTGATCGAGATGGCCAAGCGCTACACCCATGCCCCCAAGCCGGACCGCACCCTGCTGTTCATCGCCTACACGGCGGAGGAGCAGGGTCTGCTGGGCTCCGAATATTATGCCCAGCACCCGCTGTACCCGGCGGGCAAGACCGTGGCCGGCTTCAACATGGACGGCCTGGGCGTGCTGGGCCCGGTGCACGACGTGGTGCTGGTCGGCGGCAAGAAGTCCGACCTGGAGGAACGGCTGAAGGCCTGGACCGATGCCCACGGCATGGTCGTGAACCCCGAGCCCTTCCCCGAGCGCGGCTATTACTACCGCTCCGACCATTTCAACCTGGCCAAGGTCGGCATTCCCGTGATCGACGCCAGCATGGGCATCGACAGCGTGGAGCATGGGGCCGAGTGGGGCAAGGCGAAGGAGGAAGAGTACACCCGCCTGCACTACCACCAGCCGTCGGACGAATGGTCGCCGGCGATGGACCTGCGTGGCGGCGCCGTCGAGGTCAACATGTGGTACGACATCAGCCGCGCCCTGGCCACCAGCGACGCCTGGCCCAAATGGTACGACAAGGCCGAGTTCAAGGCCGCCCGGGACAAGTCCCAGGGCAAATGAGTATAAGGGCCGCAGGCGCCCTGGCAGGGGGTGCGGGCGGCCTTTTTCAGTCGGGGAAGCGGCCCAGCGGGGCCGTAACCTTGCCGGCGCCTGTAACCCCAGGCAGGGGGTATGGGCGGTTTGAGGGACGCCAATGGACGCGCCCCGGGAAAGATAAGGAACGCAAGAAACCCATGCGAACCCACACCAGACGCGCCCGCCTGCTGAAAGGCACGGCGGCGCTGGCTCTCGCAGTGGCCATGGCCCTGCCGGCGGTGGCGACCGCCAAGGCCACCAAGGATGTGGCGCCGGTGACGGCCCAGGCCCTGTCCGATCACATCCGCATCCTGGCATCCGATGACTTCCAAGGCCGCAAGCCGGGCACGGAGGGCGAGGCCAAGGCCATCGCCTACATTCAGGACCAGTTCAAGAAGATCGGCCTGACCCCCGCCGTGGACGGCAGTTATCTGCAGGACGTCCCCCTGACGGAGATCGTCAGCAAGGCCGACGGCCCCATGGTCATCACCGGCCCCAAGGCGGAGCCGCTGTCGCTGGCGTATTTCAGCGACATGATCGTCTGGACCCGCCAGCGCACGCCCCATGTCCAGGTCAAGGACAATGACATGGTGTTCGTGGGCTACGGCATCACCGCCCCCGAATTCGGCTGGGACGACTATGCCGGCGTCGACGTGCGCGGCAAGACGGTGGTCATCCTGGTGAACGATCCCGGCTACGCCACCGGCGACCCCAAGCTGTTCGGCGGCGGCGCCATGACCTGGTACGGCCGCTGGATCTACAAGTTCGAGGAGGCCGCCCGCCACGGCGCCACCGCCGCCATCATCGTGCATGAGACGCGCGCCGCGGGTTACCCATGGGGCGTGGTCGCCAATGGCGGCAGCATTCCCAAGCTGACCTTGATGCCGGCCGACGGCGGGCTGAAAAGCCGTTCCGCCGTGGAGGGTTGGATTCAGCTGGACCAGGCCAAGGCCCTGTTCCAGGCGGCCGGGCTGGACTTCAACACGCTTAAGGACAGCGCCGCCCGGCGGGGGTTCAAGGCCGTGCCCCTGCCCCTCAAGATGTCGGTCGGCATCACGCCGACGGAGCGTGACGTCGTCTCCCACAACGTCATCGGCACCATTCCGGGCGCCAAACGTGCCGATGAGATGGTGCTGATCGGCGCGCATTGGGACCATTTGGGCATCGGCCCGGCCATCGACGGCGACACCATCTATCACGGCGCCATGGACAACGCCTCCGGCGTCGCCGGCCTGATCGAGCTGGCCAAGCGCTACACCAAGGGCCCGAAGCCGGACCGCACCCTGCTGTTCATCGCCTACACTGCCGAGGAACAGGGCCTGCTGGGCTCGGAATACTACGCCCAGCATCCGCTGTTCGCGCCCAACAAGACGGTCGCGGGCTTCAACATGGACATGCTGAGCAGCGTGGGCCTGACCCGCGACATCGTGCTGGTGGGCGGGCACAAGTCCGATCTGGAGGATAGGCTGAAGGCCTGGACCGACGCCCACATGATGGCCCTGAACCCCGAGCCCTTTCCCGAGCGCGGCTACTACTACCGCTCCGACCACTTCAACCTGGCCAAGGTCGGCATCCCAGTGATCTATGCCCACAGCGGCATCGACAGCGTGGCGCACGGTGCCGAATGGGGCAAGGCGAAGGAGGATGAGTTCACGCGCCTCCACTACCACCAGCCATCGGACAAATGGTCGCCCGACCTGGACCTCAGCGGCGGCGCGATGGAGGTCAACATGATCTATGACCTCAGCCGCCCGCTGGCCTTCGGCACCGATTGGCCGAAATGGTACGACAAGGCCGAGTTCAAGGCCGCCCGCGACAAGTCCATGGGCAAGTAGACGCATGATGTGACGAGAAGGGCCGCATCCCCACGCCGGAGATGCGGCCCTTTCTTATTCCACGTTCGGGTTGTCGCGCGGTGCCTCAGTTGATACGCGGCGCCAGCCCGGCCACCTGGGCCGTGATCTCGAACGACCGCCGCCGGGCGGCATGGTCGTGGATGGCGGCGGTCACCATGATCTCGTCGGCGCCGGTCTGTTGCAGGATGGCGCCAAGGCCATGGCGCACCGTTTCCGGCCCACCCACAACGGAATAGCGCAACGCCTGGTCGGCCCAGGCGCGCTCCTCCGGGCTCCACTGCACGCCGGGCTGCGGTGGGCGCAAGGGGCCGGGGTTGCCGCGGGCCAAAGCCACGAACCGATCCTGCAGGGAGGTGAACAGCACCTCCGCCTCGCGGTCCGTGTCGGCGGCGAAGACGTTCACTCCCACCATGGCATGAGGCTTGGGGTTGGCGGCGGTGGGCTTGTAATGCTGGCGGTAGACGTGCAGCGCCTCCAGCAACTGGGATGGGGCGAAGTGGGAGGCGAAGGCGTAGGGCAACCCCAACTCCGCCGCCAGCCGTGCGCCGAAGGTGCTGGAGCCCAGAATCCAGATCGGCACGTCCAGGCCGGCGCCGGGGACGGCGCGCACCGCCTGCCCCGGCTGGGCCGGGCGGAAATAGGCCTGCAGTTCCTGCACGTCGCGGGGGAAGTTGTCGCCGTTGTCCGTCCGGTCGCGGCGCAGCGCCCAGGCGGTGCGCTGGTCACTGCCCGGCGCGCGGCCTAAGCCTAGGTCAATACGCCCAGGATAGAGGGATTCCAGCGTGCCGAACTGTTCCGCGATCACCAGCGGGGCATGGTTGGGCAGCATGATGCCGCCGGCGCCCACGCGGATACTTTTGGTGCCGCCGGCGATGTAGCCGATGACAACGGCGGTGGCGGCGCTGGCGATGCCCGTCATGTTGTGGTGTTCCGCCACCCAGAAACGGCGGTAGCCCAAGGCCTCCGCATGGCGGGCCAAGTCCAGGGTGTTGCGCAAAGCCTGCGCGGCGGTGCCACCCTCGACGATGGGGGAAAGGTCCAGAACGGACAGGGGAATGGGAAGCGACACGGGGGGACCGGCCCTTTCTTCGAACCACGACAGAACTGCCAAGGGTTAGCTAAGCATGCCCGCACGGCTTTTCGAGGTGAGGCCGGTCACAGGTGTCCTTCCCTCCAGCACCCTCAAGGGGTGGTCACCGCCGCCACCGCCACCTTGAACGCCGCCAGTTCCAGGGCGTCCAGGTCGCCGTCCCACAGCGATTGGTGCAGGCGCCCGTCCTCATTGACCAGGCGGTCGGACCCCACCACGACGCTGGCGGCCTTCAGGCCCATAAGGGTGGCCAGGGTGAAGAACGGCCCCTCCTCCATCTCCACGAAGGTGGGCTTGTCCGGGCCCTTGATGGCCAGCAGGTCGCGCAGGATGCTGCCTGGCTGGAAATAATAGATGGGCATGGTGTAGCCGATGCCCCGGGCGCTGGGCAGGCCGGAGCGGGCGGCGGCGGCGCGCACGCGGGCGGTGAAGTCCTTATCCGGGCGCGCCACCTGCTGCCGCGCGTCGGGGGCCAGCAGGAAGGCGCCACCATCGCGGTAGGAGCCGTCGGACACGATGATCTGGCCATAGGGCACGTCCGGCGACAGCAGGCCCGCTGTCCCGACATGGATCACCCGGCGGGCCCCCAGGGCCTGCAACTCCGCCACCTGGGTGGTGATGCCGCCGGCGCCGGGCAGGCCGCGCACCACGGTGAAGGGCGTCGTGCCCGGCTTGCGCACCACCCACAGGTCGGTGGGGTCGGTGAAGCCGTAGGACAGGTGGGTGTAGTGGCCCTGGAATCCCGCCTGGTCCAGGTAGGACTCGATATCCACCCGGTGCAGCACGATGGCGTCGGCGGGGAAATCGTCCAGCTCGCCATGGACGAAGCGGTTCTTGCGCAGCCAGGCGACCTCATCGGCCGGGGTGTTCAAGCGTTCTTCATGGCCATGGTGGGCATAACCGCCCAGCACCTGATAGGGCGTTTCCGCCGCCCCGGCGGCCCCCATCAGGCCCATCATCCCCAGCGCCGCGATCAGCGCCACCATCCCCTTCGCCATGCCCTGTTCCCCTTATTGTGTAGAGGGGAAAAGGGTCCGCAAAAACAAGGGGCTGCGCAATGGGCAAAGTGCCATGGGCGCAGCCCCGTCGTGAGCGACAGCGCTTATTTGGGCTTGCGGAACTTGAAGACGAACTGGTCGGTATGACCGCGCAGGGCGGGATCGAACACCTTCAGGGTGTGGTTGTCCGCCGTGTTGCGCAGGGCGTCGTCCTGGCCATCGAGCACGAAGCCCGCCGCCTCCACCTCCTTCTTCACCGTTTCGGGGTCGATACGATGCAGGGTGTTGGCGTCGCGCAGGCCGGACCCCGCCTCCGCCGCATGGTCCAGCACGATGTACACGCCGCCGGGCTTCAGGGCGTTGAAGACGGCCTTGTTCACCGCCGCCGCCGTCTCGGCCCCCATGAAGGCGTGGACGTCGTGGTAATTCTGCGAGGTCCAGACCACGTCCACCTTCTCCGGCAGGGACAGGGCGGCGGCCGGCTCGACCAGGGGGACGATGTTGCCATAGGCCTTGTCCTCGGCCAGGGCCTTCTGCCCGTCGACGGCCTTTTGCGACCGGCTGGCGATCTCGCCGGGCAGCAGGGAATAGACGCGGCCCTTGGGCCCCACGGCCTTGGCGAACAGGCGGGTGAAATAGCCCGCACCCGGCATGAAATCCACCACCTTGTCACCCGGCTTCACCCCGGCGAAGGCCAGCATCTCCGCCGGCTTGCGGTCGGCATCGCGGTCCTTGTCGGCCTGCGGGCGGCTGGCATCGGCGACGGCGGCGGTGATGGCGGGCGACGGCGCGGTGGCGGCGCCGGCGCTGAGCGCCAGGCTGGACGCGACCAGCCCCAAGGCCAGCGCGATAACGGAAACGCGAGACATGGTACCCTTCCCTCCCTGAATGTCAGCCGGGGCCTGGACGGCCCCCATCTTTTGGCTCAGTTTGAACCCTTGGGGCACACGGCTGCCGCTAGAAAGTGCGGCGCCGCGGCCATAAATCAATCCCGCCTCGCGGGAAAGTTTGATGCCGGGATGGGCGATCAGCCGATGGCCGGCGGCGGGAACAGGCTGGCGATGGTGCGCACCGCCTGCTCGGCCAGGGGGCGGTCGGGCTCCACGCTGTCGTCGCCATAGCCGTAATAGTCGTCCGGCCCGATGACCTGGAAGACGAAGCCATCGCGCCGGGGCACGAAGGACACGCCGTTGTAGTACAGGCCATAGTGCACATCGTCCTGCGGGATCATGCGCGCCAACTGGCCGCGCACCGGCACGATGGAGGTGTCGCCCATCAGGGCGCGGGCGCCATAGCCGGTGCAGTTCACCAGCACCTTCTGCGGCAGCCTGGCGAAATCCGCCGGCGTGTGGAACTCCTGCACCTCGATGCGGCCGCCGTTGGCGTGGAAATCGTCCAGCAGCAGGCGGGCGTAACTGGAGATGTTGAACACCATGTTCGTGCCGCGCCGCACGACCCGGCGGCCAAAGGGATGCAGGCCGGCGGGCACCTCGACGGGGTGCGGCGTCAGGGTGGGCAGCAAATCGTGCTGCAAGCTGTCGGCGAAGGGGGGCCGGGTGTCGGTCCCCTCCTCCTGCCGCTCGTGGCTGGCCGGGTCGGCCACGTTATAGTTGTCCACCCACTCGATCGGCGTTCCGGGCAGCCCCAGCAGGCTTTGGTAGGCCTGGAAGGAGGTCTGGCACATGCGCGCCCACAGCGCCTTGAACTCCGGCGTGGCGTACTGTTCCAGGCAGATGCGCGAATCCGGCGACCACACGCCGGTAGCCAGGCTGGACCGGGTGTCGGGCGGCAGATCCTTGGCATAGATGGTGACCTTGGCGCCGGCGCGCTGCAGTTGCAGCGCCGTGGTCAGGCCGATTGCGCCGCAGCCGATGACGGCGATGTCGCGCTCGCCCAGGGCCATGGCCCTTTCGGTGGCGACCAGCCCCGTACCCCAGGACAGGGACCAGCCGCTGCCGCCATGGCCATAGTGATGCACCACCAGCTTCTGGCCGATGCGCTCCACCTCCAGCCGGGGGCCCTGGGGGCGGAAGGGGCGCGTGCAGACGGTGACGCGGGTGATGCGGTCGGGCGTGGCCCGGATGGGCGTGAGCATCAGGGGCGACCGCGCCGCTTCGGAGATGCCGCCATGCCGCCCATCCTCCCCCTTGACCGCGCAGCCCGCGAGCGCCAGGGCGGCACCCGCCCCCATCAACACAGTGCGCCGGCCCATCCCGCCGGCCAGACCGTCCCAGCGCTCAACCGCCATGCCATCCCCCTTATCGTTACCGGACGGCATCCAGGGCCGCGTAGGCAAAGACGATACGGGAAAAGAGGGACTTGAGAAATCAGGACTTGGCGAGAGGGCGGGACACGGCATATCGCGAGCGGCGGGACCTGGCGGCCGCCATGTTCGAAAAGATCACCCCCTGGCGCGGGACTGATTCCGCCACGGACGGGCGGCCCGTGGCCGCCAGATAGCACCCATGTGACTCCCAATTGGCGGATGGTTGACTTCCAATCAGCCGACGCTGATAGTCCCAATCAGCCGGCGCTTTGAGGGTAAGCATGTTCGAGCGGTTTGTGGCGCATCGGGTGGAGGAATCCCTTTCCGACACCCCCGTCGTCCTGGTCGTGGGGCCGCGCCGGGCCGGCAAGACCACGCTCGTCCGCAAGATGGGAACGGACAGCCGCACCTATATCACGCTCGATGATCAAACCGCCCTCGCCGCCGCCCAATCCGATCCGGCTGGATTCATCCGGGGCCTGGATCAGGCCATCATCGATGAGGTGCAGCGCGCGCCAGACCTGTTGCTGGCGATCAAGAGGACCATTGATGAGGACTATCGCCCAGGCCGCTTCCTGCTCACGGGCTCCGCCAACGTACTCACCCTGCCCAAGATCGCCGATAGCCTGGCGGGGCGGATGGAAACCATCCGGATGCTGCCGTTGGCCAGGGCCGAAATCGCTGGCCGGACGCCCAGCTTCCTGGAACGCCTGTTCGAGGGCAGGCTAAGCCCTCAACCAGACGCGCTGGTCGGTGACGATATGGTCCGCCTCGTACTGGCCGGGAGCTACCCGGAAGCGATCAGCCGCGACAGCGAACGGCGCCGACAAGATTGGGCGCGCGCCTACCTCACATCGATCCTGACGCGGGACCTGCGGGACATCGCCGATGTGGAAAAGCTCACCGAACTGCCGAAATTCGTGCGCCTGCTGGCCGAGCACGCCGGCCAGTTGGTCAACTACTCGCAATTCGGCGCGGGCATCAACGTCAGCCACAAGACCGGCCAGCGCTACGTCGGGCTATTGGAGCAGGTTTTCCTGGTCGCGACGGTGCAGCCCTGGTTCGCCAACGCCCTGAAGCGAATCATCAAGACGCCGAAACTGCATTTCCTGGATTCCGGCCTGCTGGCGACCGTGCGGGGGCTTACGTTCGACCGGATAAAGGCTGACCGCACGGCCTTCGGCGCCCTGCTGGAAAGCTTCGTCTTCTCGGAAGTGCTGAAGCTCATCAGCGGCTCAGACCTGCGGGTGACCGCCCACCATTTCCGGGACCGCGACGGCCGCGAGGTGGATGTCGTCCTGGAGCGCGATGATGGGATGATCGTCGGCATCGAGGTCAAGGCCAGCGCCACCGTCAAGGCCACCGATTTCACCGGCCTGAAGGCGTTAGCTGAAGCCTGCAGGGAGCGGTTCGCTTATGGCGTCATCCTATATGACAGCGCCGACTTCGTTCCCTTTGGGGACAAGCTGGCCGCCGCGCCGCTCTCGTGTTTGTGGGACTGAATTGGCGTGTCGAAAAAAGCTCGCAAACGGGCCGTACCAAGACGGTAATGACTTGACCGTCCTCGAATGTTCGCCCCCGCGTTTTGCACTTAAAGCTCACTTATGAGCCTAGAGCGCATCCCGCCGCCAATGGCTATGCCTTTGAAAAAAGTGGTGGGCCCGGCAGGATTCGAACCTGCAACCAGACCGTTATGAGCGGCCGGCTCTAACCGTTGAGCTACAGGCCCACGCGGGCCGCACTTTGCCGGGTGCGGCGGCGGCATGCAACACCCTTCATCAATTTTTTACGACAGCCGCCAAACCGTTGGAAAGAAGCCCCTATCCTTTTGATTCGACGGGCATTGAGGGACGATTGCCATGTTGCCGGGTCAAGACTGAGGTGTTACCTTTGCAAGGCTTGAGACGGTGCCGAAACCAATTGTCCAGGCGGCAAATGGCCGCGCGGGCAGGCGGGGGGTAGCGCTAACACCTCAAGCGAACGCGGGACCCGGCAGCGGGAACCCGCACGAGGCTCCGGCCAACGGGGCCCGCCAAGGCGCGGTTGAGTGTCAGGCCAGGGCGTCCGCGCCTTGCGCCAAGGGGACGGACGCGAAGGGGGGCCAGCGGCAGCAATCTGACATCAACGCCAGATATCCGAGCGCTATCCGGCACGCCGATTCTGGCCCGATGGCGGGCTACCGGCAGCAGGCGCGACCTCTGCCCCCTACCCGAACGCCCGCGTTCGACCGGCGGGGCCGAGGCGCCTCCCGGACCGCCCCGCCGCCAGCACACGATTAAAACATCCATGGGAGGAGTCACGATGGCGACCATCGCCAGCAGCAGTACCAGTGGGGCCTCGACCCGCATGACGAAGGAGGAGCGCAAGGTCATCTTCGCCTCGTCCCTCGGCACCGTGTTCGAGTGGTATGATTTCTATCTGTATGGCGCCTTGGCCTCCATCATCAGCGCCCGGTTCTTCTCGGGCCTGCCCACGCAGGGCGCCAAGGACGTGTTCACGCTGCTGGGCTTCGCGGCCGGCTTCTTCGTCCGCCCCTTCGGCGCCCTGGTCTTCGGCCGGTTGGGCGACCTGGTGGGCCGCAAGTACACCTTCCTGGTCACCATCGTGATCATGGGCCTGTCGACCGCCGTCATCGGCTTCCTGCCCAGCTATGAGTCGGTGGGCGTGCTGTCGCCCATCCTGCTGATCTCCCTGCGCCTGCTGCAGGGCCTGGCGCTTGGCGGTGAGTACGGCGGTGCGGCCACCTACGTGGCGGAGCACGCGCCCCATGGCAAACGCGGAGCCTACACCGCCTGGATCCAGATCACCGCCACCGGCGGCCTGTTCCTGTCGCTGCTGGTCATCCTGGCCTGCCGCACCAGCCTGCCGGAGGCGGACTTCAAGGAATGGGGCTGGCGCATTCCCTTCCTGGTGTCCCTGGCTCTGCTGGCCGTGTCCTTGTGGATCCGCCTGCAGCTGGACGAATCGCCGCTGTTCAAGAAGATGAAGGAGGAAGGCAAGACCTCCTCCTCCCCCATCCTGGACAGCTTCGGCAACCTCTATAACCTGAAGTTCGTGCTGCTGGCCCTGTTCGGCGTGGTCGCCGGCCAGGCCGTCGTTTGGTACTGCGGCCAGTTCTATGCCCAGATTTTCCTGAAGAGCACGCTCAAGATCGACCCCAACACCGCCGACACGCTGGCGGCCATCGCCCTGCTGTTCGCCACCCCCTTCTTCGTGGTGTTCGGCAGCCTGTCCGACCGCATCGGCCGCAAGAAGGTCATCCTGGCCGGCCTGGCCCTGGCCATCCTGACCTACTTCCCCATCTTCCGGGGCATCACCCACTACGGCAATCCGGCGTTGGAGGCGGCCATGGCGGCGGCCCCGGCCACGGTGACCGCCGACCCGGCGGAATGCACCTGGCAGTTGAACGTCACCGGCACGTCCAAGTTCACCTCCAGCTGCGACGTGGCCAAGGCGGCCCTGGTGGGCAAGAGCGTGCCCTACACCGCAGTGGACGGCGGCGCCGGCAGCGTGGCGCAGATCAAAATCGGCGACACGGTGATCGACAGCTACGACGCCAAGGCGCCGGACATGAAGGAGAAGAAGGCCGCCTTCGACAAGGCGGTGGCGGACGCGGTGAAGGCCGCTGGCTATCCGGCCAAGGCTGATGAGGCCGCCATCAACAAGCCGATGCTGACCTTCCTGCTGTGGATCCTGGTCATCTACGTGACCCTGGTTTACGGCCCCATCGCCGCCATGCTGGTGGAGATGTTCCCGTCGCGCATCCGCTACACCTCCATGTCCCTGCCCTACCACATCGGCAACGGCTGGTTCGGCGGCTTCCTGCCCGCCATCTCGTTGGCCATCGTGGTCACCACCGGCCAGATGTACGCCGGCCTGTGGTACCCGATCATCGTGGCCGCCATCACCTTCGTGATCGGCCTGCTGTTCGTGCGGGAAACCAAGGACGTGGAAGTCAGCCACGACAACTGAGCGCGCGCCTCGCAAGCGGGGCGCTTAAAGTCGAAGGGCCCGGACCTCACCCGTCCGGGCCCTTCCCGTTTCAGGAACCGGGATTATCGGCGGTTCAGGCGCGCTGGCGCAGATGGCGGGAGAAGCGCAGGGGCGAGGGCAGCAGGTCACCCACATTTTTCAGCGACGACAGCTTGGGCGGGGACAGGGTGGACAGCGTGCGGCCGAAGGCCATCACATTCTCGATGCGCCGGTCCAGGAAGGCCCAGGTGTCGGCGTAATCCGGCGACCGGTCACCCAGCCAGTACAGCACGGTGGCCGTCTGCACACCGGCCAGCAAGGCCCGCTTGGTGTAATAGTTGAAGTCCGTCGACTGGTCACCGGCGGCGTACCAGATGGCGTCCACCGTGCGATACAGCAGGCGGGCGGCCAGCGCCGTATGCGTGGGCAGCGCCACGAAGGAGGAAGTGCGCCGCACGGCCTCCGCCCAGGGGGACAGCAGTTCCAGGCGCAGGCGCACCGCCAGGGTCACCCGCGCCCGCACCTTCATGACCGACAGGTCCCGCCCCGCCAGCTGCGCCAGCATGGCGCGGTCCGCCCAATCGCTGAACTGCGCCACCCCATCGGCGACACCGCCGGGGAACAGCGCCACCAACTGGGCCGCACCCATGCCGGCGTCCGCCGCCCCCTGGCGCAGCGCCGCCGCCGACCAGCCGTCGAAGGCGACATGGGGCAGGATGGCTAGCATCAGCCGGTCCCGCAGGGCCAGCCGCTCATCCACCGGGGTGGTTGGCGATGGGGAAGACGGCGGAGCAACGGTCGAATCGGTCGGGGCGTCGGTATCGGGGGCGACCATGGGAAACACTCCCTTGCACGGGGCTGCGGCCACCGGGTGGCCGAAAACTGGCGCCAGTATAGGCGCGGGCCCCGCCCGTCTCCACCCCCCAAGTCGGCTCCCAGAGGGTGGCCAGGCGGCATCAGCCGGGCAGCCGGGGGACCGAATCGGTGCCGAAATACTTCATTTCCTCGGTGAAGCTGAGGAAGCGCAGGTCGTCCATGCGGTCCAGATACAGCACGCCGTCCAGGTGGTCGCACTCATGCTGCACCACGCGGGCATGAAAGCCCCGCGCCTCACGCTCCACCACAGAGCCGTCCAGCGCCAGGCCGCAATAGCGGATGTGGTTGTAGCGGGGCACCGCCCCGCGTAACCCCGGGATCGATAGGCACCCCTCCCAACCGAACTGCATCTCCTCCGACAGCGGCTCGACCACCGGGTTGACCAGCACCTGGGCCTCGACGCCATCGCCGGCCGCGCGCTCGGCCGGGACACGAAAGACGATGACCCGCCAGCCGACATGCACCTGCGGCGCGGCCAAGCCAACGCCGGACGAATTGATCATGGTCTCGATCATGTCCTGGGCCAATTGGCGCACCACCGCGGGTATCGGCTCCTCCACCGGCAGCGCCGGGCGCCGCAGCACCGGGTGGCCCATGCGGGCGATCTTCAGGATTGCCAATGTTCCCCCTCTCCCCGCCCCCATCCGTATGGTGGCGGCCGCATGCGATATAGGCAGCATCGGGCTAGTTTCCATGGGTTGCGCGCCTCTGTCACCCCATGCTGGGCCGCCTGTCCTTTTGTGGCGGAGGCCACCGCCCATCCGCGGGGCGCATGGGGGCCCCGCGTGCGGATGGCGGGAAAGGCTTCACAGGGCCGGGGGGCTGTGTTATACCACCGGCCTCCGATCGGGCTGCCTGCGCGACCGTGCGTCTTGGCTATTACCCGTTAACCTTTTACTCTGTTTGGAGTGGTGACGTCCCGTGCAAGTGCTGGTTCGTGACAACAACGTCGATCAGGCCCTCCGCGCTCTCAAGAAGAAGATGCAGCGCGAAGGCATTTTCCGCGAGATGAAGCTGCGTCGCAACTACGAGAAGCCCTCGGAGAAGCGCGCCCGTGAGAAGGCCGAGGCCATTCGCCGCGCCCGCAAGCTGCTGCGCAAGCGTCTGGAGCGCGAGGGCTACTAAGCCTTTCACGCGCTGTTAGACGCACGGACGGAGCCGCCCCTGAATCTCAGTGGGCGGCTTTTGTCATGCGCGCGTTTTGGAGGGTGGCCGTGCCGGGCCGCCCCCTTGAAGCCGGCCTGAAAAGGAACGGCCCGGGAAACGCCCCGGGCCGCTTGGATGAAGCCGCTGGATTACAAACGCCGCATCAGGCGGCGCTCATCTCCGCCGTGAAGGAACTGACCGTCCGCTTCAGGGTGTCGGAGTCCCGCGCCAGCAGCGAGGCCGAGGACTGGACTTGGCTGGCGGCGACACCGGTGCTGGACGCGGCTTCCGAAACACCGGCGATATTGGTCGTCACCGCTTCCGTCCCCCGCGCCGCTTCCTGAACGTTGCGGGCGATTTCGTGGGTCGAGGCCTCCTGCTCCTCCACCGCCGCGGCGATGGCCGACGCGATGCCGTTGATGTCCTGGATGCGCTGGGCGATGGCCTGGATGGCCCCCACCGCGTTGGACGCTGCCTGGCGGATTTCGCCCACCTGGGCACCGATCTCCTCCGTCGCCTTGGCCGTCTGGGTGGCCAGGCTCTTGACCTCGCTGGCCACGACGGCGAAGCCCTTGCCGGCCTCGCCCGCGCGGGCCGCCTCGATGGTCGCGTTCAGGGCCAGCAGGTTGGTCTGCGCGGCGATATCGGCAATCAGTTGGACGACATCACCGATGCGTTCCGCGCCGCTGGACAAGGTCTGGACCACGTGGTCGGTGTTGCGCGCCTCGGTGACCGCGTCATTGACTGTGTCCATGGTGCGCCCCATCTGGCGTCCGATCTCCTGGATGGAGGCCGACAACTCCTCGGCCGCCGCCGCCACCGTCTGCACGTTGGCGGAGGTCTGCTCCGCCGCCGACGACACCACCATGGACTGGCGGTTGGTTTCCTCGGCGTTATTGGACATGGCCTTGGCCGTGGCGTCCATCTCGTTGGCGGCATTGGCCAGGCTGGTGGACAGTTCGGAGATCTTGGCCTCGAAATCGCGGGTGATGCGGGCCACGCGCTCCGCCCGGCGGGTCTTCTCCTCCTGCTCGGCCCGTTGCGCGTTCTCCAACTCGCGGGCCCGGATCAGGCCGGCCTTCAGGTCGTTGAAGGCGCGGGCCATCTGGCCGACCTCGTCCTTCCGATCCAACCCGGCGAGGTCGACGCCGTAGTCCCCCTGCCCCAGGCTGACCAGCCCGCCGCTCACCCGCTGCAGCGGCCGGCCGATGCCGGTCACCGTCAGATAGAAGGCCAGGCCGCCCACCAGGCACAGGCCGGCCACCACCAGGCCGAACACCAGCCAGATCGTGCTGACGGTCCCCTCATGGTTCTGGCCGGCTATGGCATCGGCGTCGCCGCGAATACTGTCAGCCAATTTGGCCTGACGGTTCAGCAGACCCAGCATCGCCGGGTCGCACTTAGGCCCCATCATGGTGGTGCTGATGCGGACATTCTCCTCAGCGGAGGCGGATTTCGTCGCGGCATCGAGCGTTTGCCCGCACACGCCGGTGGGAGCCATCAAGGCCTGCATCTCCTGCTGCAAAGCCGCAATGTCCGACGCCCGAGCCGGCAATGCGGTCTTGGCCTGATCCATGTAGGTTTCATAAGCCTCGACGCCTTTGCGATAGTTTTCCGCAGCCTTGGCGTTGCCGGCGTCATCGGTCACCGTCATGCCTTCATAGATGGAACGCTCCATGAACACCAGGTAGCGGTTGGCACGCGACAACGCCATGGCGGCTTTGCCCGCACCGCTCAGCAAACGACCGTAGCTGTCATCGATGGCGGACATCCGTGTGGCGGCAAAGCTGGAGGCGACCAAGGCGAACACGCCCAGTAAGCCCAGCATCGCCAATATCTTGGCGGTGATCTTGAGATTCGCGAAAGCGGACATGATCCCCCCGGCAGGAAATGTTTATGGCCGACGCCGCGTCAGACGGCCGGCCCTCCGGGATGACTATTGATGTGCATTAAATAATTATTTATTAAGTCCTAAAGTCCCATATCCTTTTGGATATAAAGCCCCCAACATTCAGCAATTCAACCAAATTTGCTTTCTCTTACAATTCTTCGATCAAGGGCGATCTTGGGGCCGGCGCACGGGGCCGGGCCGGGCACGACGCTCAACGCCGCCGGGGCGCGGTCCGGGTCGTGAATTCGGGGGGCTTGTTGGCCACCCAGCGGATGAAGGCGGCGATAGCGGGATGGGCGCGCAGGGCCGCCACCGTGGCATAGGCCACGGCCAGTTCCCGCTCCGTCAATTCAGCGTGGATTTTGCGATGACACACGCGATGCAAGGGGACGGTCACGCGGCCGCCCTCGCTGCGGGGGACCAAGTGATGTAGCTCAACTGATGGCCCAGGCACTAAGGGCCGGCCACAGAGAGCGCAGACGCCTGAGGAGACGTCTTGGCGGGGCGCGGCGGGAGTGATGACACCCCGCCTGCGCGGGCTTTCGCTGGCTGGCGTCCCATGGGGCATCACCTGGCCCTGCGGGAGAGGGGCCAGGTGCGCCGCGGAACCTCAGTGGCGGCGGGCGCCGTCCTCACCAAACACCACCACGGGATAGCCGTTGTAATTCTCCGGCGCGCCGTGGTCGGGCGCCGTGACGCGCAGATAGATCAGCCCCTCGCCGATGCCTACGCCCACCACGGGGCGACCGGCTTCCGTCAGTTCCTTGAACAGGGCGCGCCCGGCCGCGGCCAGGGCATGGGAATCGGTCATCACGAATTCTCTCGTCCACATGGGGTGCGCCTATCCTTCTATGGCCGTTGCGGTCTGATGTCGGTTCAACGGCGGAAGGGCGGACACCGGGCGCAGTTTAACGGCGTGTTGTGGACCAAACCACCCCAATGTCCCGCATAGGTCTTTTTCACCCCTTGTCGGCGCGGGCCATCCCCGCGACCCTATGCCCCTGGCGGGGCCCCTTCCGGCCAAGTTGCCACACCCCAACCGCATGGCTGGCCCTTATGGTAACCGGTGGACAATTACACTTCCGCCCGTACATCCTGGTTGTGCGCGGGGAGGCGCGGCAGGGGGGCGTGAATGACGTTAATCATTTTTGCTGCGGGGGCTCGCGCGGATAATGACGGTTCCACGCGCATGCCTGTCCGCTTCTTCACAAAGATTACCGGATAGGTCATGGTGGCCCGGCGTCATCACCCTTCCGCGGGGGAAGTTTTCCTGCGGCTGAACTGACTCTAAGCCAGCCTTGGCCATCGCGGCCAGGGCCGGCGATCATGGGGAGCGTAACCAATGAAAATCGGCGTACCCAAAGAACGTCGACCGGGGGAGCTGCGCGTCGCCGCCTCGCCCGAGACGGTACGGAAATTCGTCGGGCTCGGCTTCGACGTCACCATCGAGACGGGCGCCGGCCTGGGCGCCGCCATCACCGATGACGCGTTCGCCGCCGCCGGCGCCACGATCGCGCCCGACGCCGCCGCAGCGCTGGCGGATGCGGACGTGGTGCTGAAGGTGCAACGGCCGGAGCCGGAGGAGCTGGCGCTGATCAAGCGCGGCGCCAAACTGGCCGCCATCCTCAGCCCCTATGGCGACGCCGACCGGGTGAAGAGCTACGCCGACGCCGGCGTCGACGCCTTCGCCATGGAATTCATTCCCCGCATCACCCGCGCGCAAAGCATGGACGTGCTGTCCAGCCAGGCCAACCTGGCCGGATACCGGGCGGTGCTGGACGCAGCCTATGAGTTCGGCCGCGCCTTCCCCATGATGATGACGGCCGCCGGCACCGTGCCGCCGGCCCGCGCCTTCATCATGGGTGTGGGCGTGGCGGGCCTGCAGGCCATCGCCACCGCCCGCCGCCTGGGCGCCATCGTCTCGGCCACCGACGTGCGCCCGGCCACCAAGGAACAGGTGCAGTCGCTGGGCGCCACCTTCGTCGCCGTGGAGGACGAGGAGTTCCAGCAGGCGCAGACCGCCGGCGGCTACGCCAAGGAGATGAGCCCCGAGTATCGGGCCAAGCAGGCGGCGCTGGTGGCGGAGACCATCAAGAAGCAGGACATCGTCATCACCACGGCGCTGATCCCCGGCCGCAAGGCCCCCGTGCTGGTGACCGACGCCATGCTGCGGACCATGAAGCCCGGCGCCGTGGTCGTGGACCTGGCTGTGGAACAGGGCGGCAATGTCGAGGGCAGCGAGCCCGGGAAGATCGTGGAGAAGTACGGCGTGAAGATCGTGGGCCACACCAATGTGCCCAGCCGCATCGCCGTGGACAGCAGCGCCTTGTACGCCAAGAACCTGCTGAACTTCCTGACCCCCCTGGTGGACAAGGAGGCGAAGGCACTGAAGATCGACTGGAACGATGAGATCATCAAGGGCACGGCCCTGACGCATGACGGCGCCGTCGTGCATCCGACCTTCGCCCCGGCAGCCCCACCGGCCCCGCCGGCCCCTGTCGAGCCAGCGCCCGAGAAAGCGGAGTAAGCCCCATGGACGCGCAAAACTACGCCAAGAACGCGGCCGACCTCGCCACCAACGCGCAGAAGCTGGCCGAGCAGGCCGCCAACGTGGCCAACCAGGCGACCCAGATCGCCACCGACCAGGCCCAGCAGGGCATGCCCTTCATCGTCACCGGCCTGACGGTCTTCGTGCTGGCGGTGTTCGTCGGCTACTACGTGGTCTGGCGGGTGACGCCGGCCCTTCATAGCCCGCTGATGAGCGTCACCAACGCCGTGTCGTCGGTCATCATCGTCGGCGCGCTGATCGCCACCGGCGCCCACCACTTCGGCTTCTCCATGGTGATGGGCTTCCTGGCCGTCATCCTGGCGTCGGTGAACATCTTCGGGGGCTTCATGGTCACGCAGCGCATGCTGGCCATGTACAAGAAAAAGGCCCCTGCCCAGGGCGCCAAGAAGTAAGGGGGCCGGACCATCATGCTGATCGCGACTTCGCTCGCCTATCTCGCGGCCGCCGTGTGCTTCATCATGGCGCTGCGCGGGCTGTCCAGCCCGGAAACGGCCCGCAACGGCAACATGTTCGGCATCGCCGGCATGGCCATTGCCATCATCACCAGCCTGTTCGTGCTGCCGCAGTTCTCCTTCCTGGCGGCAGTGCTCATCATCGTCGGCATCGCGCTGGGCGGCACGGCGGGCGCGCACATCGCCCGCACCATCAAGATGACCTCGCTGCCGCAATTGGTGGCGGCCTTCCACAGCCTGGTGGGCCTGGCCGCCGTGTTCATCGCGGCCGCCGCCTTTTACGCGCCGGAGGAATACCGCATCGGCACGGACGGCGACATCCATGTCGGCTCCCTCATCGAGATGAGCCTGGGTATCGCCATCGGCGCCATCACCTTCACCGGCTCGCTGGTCGCCTTCCTGAAGCTGGATGGCCGCATGAGCGGCAAGCCCCTGGTCTTCCCCATGCAGCACCCGCTGAACGCCGCCCTGGCGGCCGGCCTGGTGCTGCTGATCCTGCTGCTGTGCGCGACGCAAAGCGCCTTCTTCTTCTGGCTGATCATCCTGGTGTCGCTGGGCCTGGGCTTCCTGCTGATCCTGCCCATCGGCGGCGCCGACATGCCGGTGGTCGTGTCCATGCTGAACAGCTATTCCGGCTGGGCGGCCTGCGGCATCGGCTTCACCCTGCAGAACCCGCTGCTGATCATCACCGGCGCGCTGGTCGGCTCCTCCGGCGCCATCCTCAGCTACATCATGTGCAAGGGGATGAACCGGTCCATCTTCAACGTCATCCTGGGCGGCTTCGGTGGTGACGCCGCCGCCGGCGCCGCTGCGGGCCCGGCGGGCGACCGCAGCTTCAAGTCCGGCTCCGCCGACGACGCCGCCTTCATCATGAAGAACGCGTCCAGCGTCATCATCGTGCCCGGCTATGGCATGGCGGTGGCCCAGGCCCAGCACGCCGTGCGTGAAATGGCGGACATCCTGAAGAAGGAAGGCGTGGACGTGAAGTACGCCATCCACCCGGTGGCGGGCCGCATGCCCGGGCACATGAACGTGCTGCTGGCCGAGGCCAACGTGCCCTATGACGAGGTGTTCGAGCTGGACGAAATCAACCGCGATTTCAGCCAGGCGGATGTCGCCTACGTCATCGGCGCCAACGACGTCACCAACCCCGCCGCCAAGACCGACCCCAGCAGCCCCATCTACGGCATGCCCATCCTGGACGTGGAGAAGGCCAAGACCGTGCTGTTCATCAAGCGGTCCATGGGCGCCGGGTATGCCGGCGTGGAGAACGAACTGTTCTTCCGCCCCAACACCATGATGCTGTTCGGCGACGCCAAGAAGGTCACCGAGGAGATCGTGAAGGCCATGTCCGGAGGACATTGACAAGCCCCCCGGCGGGCGCTGAGCCTTTTCGGCAAGTGCAAGAGACGAGGCCCGGTGGAGCGATCCGCCGGGCCTTTCTCTTGGCCGGGACAAACAGACGCGCTGGCGGCCCTTTACCGCCTCAACTCCCCAGTGCATTCTTGATGCGCCAAACAACAATACGGGGCTGGCGGCGGGCATGAACGCTCTGGAATTCACCGCGATCCGCAAATCCTTCGCCGATTTGGTCGCCGTCGACGATTTGAGCTTCCAGGTGCGCGACGGTGAGGTGTTCGGCTTCCTCGGCGGCAATGGCGCGGGCAAGACCACCTCGTTGCGCATGGTCCTCGACATCATCCGCCCGGATGAGGGCGCCATCTCGATATTCGGGCGGCCGCCGGACCGGAAGCGGTCGGGCGAGATCGGCTTCCTGCCGGAAGAACGGGGCCTGTACCGCACCATGAAGGTGCTGGACACCATCGTTTATTATGGCCAGCTCAAGGGCATGAGCGCCGCCGACGCCCGCGCCGAGGGACGGGCCCTGCTGGAACGGTTTGGCCTGGCCGCCTTCGAGCGAACCCGGATCGACAAGCTGTCCAAGGGCATGGCGCAGAAGGTGCAATTGGCCACGGCGGTGGTGAACAAGCCGCGCCTGCTGATCCTGGATGAACCGTTCTCCGGGCTCGATCCCCTGAACCAGGGCTTGCTGGAGGATGAGATCCGGCGGGCGCGCGATGGCGGCGCCACGGTCATCTTTTCCACCCACGTCATGCAGCATGCCGAACGGCTGTGCGACCGCCTGCTGCTGCTGGCCAAGGGGCGCAAGCGGTTCGAGGGCACGCAGGATGAGGCGCGCGCCCTGCTGCCCGCCCGCCTGTCTGTGATCACCCGGGCCGATGCGGCGACCTTACCCGGGGTGCAATCGGCCGACGCCGGTGCGCCCCTGGCCGGCGATGGGGGCGACGGCTGGCGGGAGTGGGAGGTGAAGCTGGTGCCCGGGGTGGACCCGGGGGATGTGCTGGAACGCTGCGTCGCCGAGGGTGTGCCCCTCCGCCGCTTCGAACAGCAACGGGCCAGCCTGCACGACGCCTTCGTCCACATCGTCGGCCCGTCGTTCATCGACTCGACCGGGAAGCCCACCCCCAATAAGCCCAGCCAGGGAGAAGCGGCATGATCCGCCACATCCTGCTTGTCGCCACCCGTGAATTCCGCCAGATCACCGGCACCCGCGGCTTCTGGATTACCCTGCTGATCCTGCCCATCATGCTGGCGGCGGGGCCCGTCATCCAAAGCATCATGAGCCGGGACGAGATCGAGCGGGTCATGATCATCGACCGGGGTGACGGCGGGGTGGAAGCCGCCATCCGCGACACCTTCGAGCAGGAGCAGCAGCGCGCCACGCTGGTGCAACTGGGTCGCTATGTCGAGCGCCACCACCTGGAAAGCGCCGACCCGCAGGCGCCCTGGGCGGCGCACGGCCGTTGGTATACCGACCAGGATGTCCGCCAGTTCCGGGCCAATGGCGGCCTGTCGGCGGCGCTGGCCCGGATTCAGGCCGTCGCCCCGCCGGAGCTGCCGGCCTTTACGGCGCCCAGGCCGGACTATTCCTTCGTGGCGGCGCCGGCATCGGTGACCGCGACACCCGACGCCGGGCTGGACACGGCCCTGCATCCCCTTTTGCATCCGGACAGCACCAGCGGGGGCGCTCCTGGGGGTCAGGACGGCGCGATCAATTATGTGGTGCTGATCCCCGCCGACTTCGGGACTGCCAGCCAAGTCAGGCTCTGGGCCAACGGGCAGCCGCATGGCGGCTTCGTCGATCGTTTGCAGCAGGTGCTGACCCGTGACCTGAGGACCCGCTTCCTGGTGACCCATGGCACTACGGCCGAGGTCGCCGACGCGGCCGCGACGATCACGCCCATCGTCACCATCACCGCGCCGCCACCGGGCGGCGGCGCCCGGGAGGCGATGCTGGTCCGCTCCATCCTGCCCTTGGTCGCCGCCTACATGCTGATGATGAGCCTGATGCTGTCCGGCAGCTGGATGCTGCAGAGCACGGTGGAGGAACGGTCCAGCAAGCTGATCGAGGCCGTGCTGTCCTGCGTGACGCCGCATGAGCTGATGTATGGCAAGCTGGCCGGAACCATCGCCGTGGGCCTGGCCATGATCGCGGTCTGGATCGGCTGCGCCTTTGTCGCCGCCTATGCCACCCATGGCGTGATCGCTGACATGATCCGGCCGGCGCTGGCGCCGCTGTCGTCACCGGGCGCCGTCGCCGTGATCGTCTATTTCCTGGTGATGGGCTATATCGCCGTCTCCGTGGTGTTCCTGGCCATCGGCGGGATCAGCGAGTCGATGCGCGATGCCCAGGCCTACCTGACGCCGGTGATGCTGATCATCCTGATGCCGGTCATTGCCCTGATCCAGGGCATCCTGGCGGGCGGCGGCGGCATCGGCATCGAAATCCTGACCTGGGTCCCCATCTGGACGCCCTTCGCCGTGCTGGCGCGCCTGGGCCTGGGCATGCCGACGTGGGAGGTGCTGGGCGCCGGCGCCACCCTCGCCCTGTTCGCCGTGGTGGAGGTGATGCTGCTGGGCCGCCTGTTCCAGGCCAGTATCCTGGCCGCAGGCTCCCGGCCCAACTTGGCCACCATCATCGCCCGCATGCGCCGGTCTTGAGCGGGGGGCCCTACCCCACCACCCCGCTCTCCAACACCGTCAAGGTGCGCGCCGTGGCGTCCAGGTGGGCCTGGACGCCCAGCGGCACGGTCAGGGTGTCATCGGTATGGCCCAGGGCCAAGCCAGAGAAGACGGGGATGCCCAGGTCGCCCAGCACCAGGTCGAACACCTCGTTCAGGCCATAGGGTGAGGCGTCGGAGGGCTTGTCGCAGCCAGCGCAGGCGCCAACGGCGATGCCGGCCGCCGCCTGGAGCTTGCCGGCATGGCGCAGGGTCCACAGCATGCGGGCGATGGCGTAGGGCACCTCATCCACGTCCTCGACCATGACGATGGCGCCGCGCGTGTCGATCTCCCACGGCGTGCCCATGGCGGCCATGATCATGGACAGGTTGCCGCCCACCAGGCGACCGCTGGCCTGGCCCGGCGCGATGGTGCGCAGGGGATAGGCGGGGCGCAGCGGGTTGCCCTCCTCTGGATTGCGCAGGATGCCCACGGGCTCCGGCGCGCATACGGCGCGGCGCAGCGCCTCCAGCGAATAGGGGGTGAACTTGGCCAGGCCCGGCATGCGGCCGTGGAAGGTGACCAGCCCCACCTGGCGGGCGATGGCCAGGTGCAGCAGCGTCGGATCGCTGAAGCCCAGGAAGACCTTGGGATGGCGGCGGATCAGCTCGTAATCCACGCGGTCCACGATCTCACTGACGCCATAGCCGCCCCGGGCGCAGAAGACGCCCCGGATGGACGGGTCGTCGACGAAGCCATGCAGGTCGGACAACCGCTCTTGAACGGACGCGGTGAAGGCGCGCGAGCGGTCCAGCAGATGCGGGGACAGCACCGGCACCAGGCCCAGCGCCTGGATGACGGCGGCAACGCGGTCGGCGATGGCGGGATCATAAACGGCGGTGCTGAGGTCCAGCACGCCCACCTTGTCGCCCTGGCGCAACATGGGGGGCCGCAACATGGGGGGCCACAGCATCGGGGGGCGCACCAGGGAGGGCTTGACCGGGTCTGGGCCGCCCGCCACCGCCGGAGCTGAAGACGCGATGGCGGCGACGGTGCCCGCCGTCGCCAGGAATGAACGCCGATCCACTGCCGCCCCCCTATCATGAGAACGGCAGCTTAAAGGATGCCGGCGGGCCCGCAAACCCGCCGGCGTCCACCATGTTCAGATCGGCATGCTCAGATCGGCGCGGTGGCCGCGGCCAGCCAGGCGGCGGCCTCCGCCTCCAGGTGCGGTCCCACCTTTTCCGCCACACGGGCGTGATAGGCGTTCAACCAGGCCTTTTCCGCCTCCGTCAGCAGCGACGGTTCGATCAGGTTGCGGTCGATGGGTGCCAAGGTCAGGGACTCGAACGCCATCATGGGCAGGTCGCCGCCGGGGATGGCGGTGGCCGGCTGCACCAGCACCAGGTTCTCGATGCGGATGCCGTAGGCGCCAGTGCGGTAATAGCCGGGCTCATTCGACAGGATCATGCCCGGGACCAGGGCCACGGTGTTCGGCACCTTGGCGATACGGGCCGATTCCTCATGCACCGAGAGGAAGCTGCCCACCCCGTGGCCGGTGCCATGGTCGTAATCCAGGCCCTGGGCCCACAGGAACTGGCGGGCCAGGATGTCGATCTGCGACCCGGTGGTGCCCTTGGGAAAGCGCAGGGTGGCCAGCGCGATATGGCCCTTCAGCACCAGGGTAAAGTGGCGCTTGGCCTCCGCCGGGGGCGTACCGATGGCGACCGTGCGGGTGATGTCGGTGGTGCCGTCCAGGTACTGCCCGCCGCTGTCGATCAAGTAGACGCTGTCCTTTTCCAGCACCCGGTTGGTTTCGGGGGCCGCGCGGTAATGGACGATGGCGCCGTTGGGCCCGGCGCCGGAAATGCTGTCGAAACTGGTGCCCCGGAACAGCGGCTGTTCCTTGCGGAACTCAAACAGGCGGTCCGACGCGTCGATCTCGGTCAGCGTGCCGCCGGCGGCGGCCCCGCTGAGCCAGTGCAGGAAGCGGGTGACGGCGACACCGTCACGGACATGGGCGGCGCGGGAGCCGGCGATCTCCACCGTGTTCTTGGCCGCCTTGCGGAAGACGGTGGGGTCGCGCTCCTTCACCACCTGGGCACCGGCCTCGGTCAGGCGGTCGAACACCCAGGACGCGGTCCAGACGGGATCGACGCGCACCTTGCCGCCCGTGGCGCCCAGGGCATCCAGGGCGCCGCGCAGCTCCTCCGGCTTGCGGACGGACACCTGGTTGCCCAGGTGGACCTCCAGCCCCGGAACCAGCTTGCGGTTGTCGATGAACAGGTCGACATCGCCATCGTTGGTCAACAGGGCGTAGGACAGCGGCAGGGGCGTGTTGGGCACGTCGCCGCCCCGGATGTTCAGCAGCCAGGCGATGCCATCCGGCTGGGTCAGCACGGCGGCCAGCTCGCCATTGCGCTTCAGCTCGGCCGCGATCTCCGCCCGCTTGTCGGCGGACGATTGGCCGGCATGGGCCAGGGCGTGGGCGACCACCGGCCCCAGCGGGGCGGAGGGGCGGTCATGCCAGATGGCGTCCAGCGGGTTGCTGTCCACCGCCACCAGCGTGGCGCCGGCGCGGGCCAGCGCCGTCTTCATGCGCTCGATCCAGCCGACGGTATGCAGCCACGGGTCATAGCCGATGCGCCCGCCCTGCCTCACGACACCGGCGACCCAGTCGCCATGGAAGGTCTCGGTCAGGTGGTGGCGTTCATACAGGCTGCCGGAGACCTGGGCCTGCGCCTGCAGGGTATAGCGGCCGTCGACGAAAATGGCGGCGCGGTCACGCAGCACCACGGCCACGCCGGCCGACCCGGTGAAGCCGGTGATCCAGGCCAGGCGCTCACCGCGCGCCGGCACATATTCCCCCTGGTATTCATCGGCCCTGGGGATGATGAAACCGTCCAAATCGGCGCGGGCCAATTCACCCCGCAACGCCGCCACCCGGGCGGCAATATCGCCCCCCTGCGGCGGGGGCGGCGCCTCGATCAGCGACTTCAGCGCCGTCAGCTGCGCCGCCAGCTCATCCGGCAAATCGGCGCCGAACAGGGATAGGAAATGCGCGGGGTCCACATCCTCCGGCGCCGCCCGCACGCCGCGCAGCAGCTCCCTCACCCCGGCGACGTCACGGTCGATACCGGCCACCTTCAGCAGGCGGGCCAATTCGGCATCGCCACGATAGGGGACGGCGGCGGGGGGAATATGGGTGCTATCCACGGGTAAGACGCCTCTCTCAAGACCGGCAAGCGGGCGGCCGATTGATTTGGGGGACGAACCTAGGACGCGGCATGACCGCACGCAAGGGCAGTCCCAAAGCCCGATTTCGCCAGTGTAGGCGAGGCTTTTGACGTCATCAAATTTTTTGGTGGGGAGAGGAAGCGTCGCGGCGGGGACCAACGCGGGGAGAAGACCCCCGCCGCGACTTACCGGCGCCGGTCGCCCGATGCCGTATTCGCGGGAACCGGTAGCCCCAGCAAGGGCGACCGGTCACCATCGGACTTCGTGATACGCCCCGCCCCCGGGGCTGTCTGCCGCGTTTACAGTCTGGTTACATGAATTTACAGAAGGGAAAACGCCATCCGGAAGGGCGGTTGTCAGCCCTTCATCACCAGCGTGTTCCACTCACCAATCTGATACCGGCGCACCAGCTTCAGGCCCTGGCGGCGGTGGGCGGCGATCACCAGCTTTTCCTGCCGGGCCAGCAGGCCCGACAGCACGGCGACGCCCCCCCGGCGCAGGTTGCGGCGCAGCTGCGGCGCCATGCGGGCGAGCGGCCGCGCCAGGATGTTGGCGACGATCAGGTCATAGGGGCCCTTCTGCCGCACGATGGGGGTGCGATAGCCGTCGCCACCGCGGCAGGTCACCAGCTTGTCCACCTTGTTTAGGCGGGCGTTCTCGGCCGCGATCATGATGGACAGGGCGTCGATATCCACCGCCGCCACCGGGGCGTGCCACAGCTTGGCGATGGCGAAGGCCAGGATGCCGGAGCCACAGCCCATGTCCAGCGCCCGGGTCACGGGCATGGACTTGTTGAGGTCGCTCAACGCCCGCAGGCAGCCCTGGGTGGTGGCATGCTCGCCGGAACCGAAGGCCATCGCGGCCTCGATCAGCAGGCCGATGCAGCCGGCGGGCACCGGCTTCTTGTGGTGGCTGCCGTGGACGAAGAAGCGGCCGGCGCGGATGGGCGGGAAGCTGAGATAGGTCTGGGTGACCCAGTCGATGGGGGCCAGCGGCTCCACCTCGATCTGCGGCTGGGGAACCCCCAGGGCCATGGCCAGGACGGTGACACGGGCCACCAGGCGGGACTGGTCGGGCTCTCCATGGCTGGTGCCCTCGATCAGCCAGTTGCCGCCCTCTTCCAGATCGAAGGTGGACACGGCGTCAACATGGCTTTCCAGCACCTGGGCGAAGTTCTGCACCACGTCCTCATGCACCGTCAGTGCGACCCGCCACATGCCCGACATCACCGACACTCCCCGCAAAAATCATGAAGCCCATGGGAAAAGGCTCCGGCGAGCTGCCCCGCCGGAACCTGCGCATCCTCTATAAACGGTGCTGATTCGCCTGTGAAGGAAATCAGTCCTTCTGATCCAGCAACCGTTCCATCTCGGTGATGACGGTATCCATGCGCCGCACCAGCGCCTGGTAAGGCGCCGGCGAGGCCATGTCCAAGCCGGCCTTTTTCAGCACGTCGACCGGATAGTCCGACCCGCCGGCCTTGAGCGCCGCCAGGTAGGTGTCGCGCGCCGTCGGCCCGCCGTCGCGGATCTTCTCCGTGAAATAGGCGGAGGCGGAGATCGAGGTGGCGTACTGGTAGACGTAGAAGGGCCGGTAGAAGTGGGGGATGAAAGCCCATTCCGCCGCATACACCGGGTCGATCTGCATCACGCCCTGGTCGGCGCCGTGATACTTGCGCAGGAGATCCAGATAGATCTCCGTCATGCGCTTGCCCGACATGGGCTCCCCCTTCTCCACCGCGTCATGCACCCGCAGTTCGAACTCGGCGAACATGGTCTGGCGGAAGAAGGTGGCGCGGATGGTCTCCAGCTCATTGCCCAGATACAGCAGCTTTTCCTGGCGTGTCTTGGCGTTGGCCAGCATGTAGTCGGACAGCAGGAATTCGTTGGCCGTCGACGCGATCTCCGCCATGAACAGCGAATAGCCCGCCAGTTCATACGGCTGGCTGCGGTTGGCGAAGGTGGTGTGCATGGCGTGGCCCCACTCATGGGCCAGCGTGGAGACGGAGTTGTAATTGTCCTGATAGTTCAGGAAAACCACCGGGTGCAGGCCGTAGACACCGGTCTGGTAGGCGCCGGACTGCTTGCCCTCCTGTGGGTAGGCGTGCATCCAGCGGTGGCTGAAGCCGTCCGCCAGGGCCTTCTGGTACTCCTCGCCCAGCGGCTTCACCGCCGCCAGCACCAGCTTCTCCCCCTCCTGGATGGGGAACTTGGCGTCCGATTGCACCAGGGGCGGATAGATGTCGTAATAGTGCAGGTCGGGCAGGTTCAGCATGCGCTGCCGCAGCTTGAAATAGCGGTGCAGCGTGGGCAGGCCCTTGTTGGCTTCCGCCACCAGGGTGCGATAGACGGCTTCGGGAATGTCATTGCTGGACAGGGACGCCGCCACCGCCGACGGGTAATGGCGCAGCTTGGACTGGATGACGTCGCCCTGGACCGTGTTGCCCAGGGTGGAACCCATGGTGTTGGCGTACTGGCCGAACTTGGTCCAAAAGGCGTCGAACACGGCCTTGCGCACGGCGCGGTCCGGGTCTTCCCGGTACTTCTGGTAATTGGCCTGGGTCAGCTTCACCGACTTGCCGTTCGGCAGGGTGATGGTGGGCCAGTCGATGTCGGCGTTGGCCAGCAGGTTGTAGGTGGTGCCACCACCGCCCAACGCCGGGCCCAGCGCCGCCAGCACCCCCTCCGCCTCCGCCCCCAGGGTGTGGGGTTTCAGGCGCAGGGCGTCGTGCAGGCCAAAGCCGAACTTGGCCAGCTTGGGCTCGGCCTTCAGGTAGGCGTCGATCTTGGCGGCCCCCAGGTCCTGGATTTCCGGCGACAGCCAGGCGATGGCGGCCGACACCTCGCCCGCCAGATCCTGCGCCAAGCCGTCACGCTCCTGCGCCGCGGCGTCGCGCGTGTCGGTGTTGGCGATGGTGCTGGCGTAGGTGCCCACCTGTTCCAGCTCATGATTGACGTGGGAAATGGCCTCCAGCGCCGCCAGGGTGGCGGCGGGGCCCTGGGCCAGCGTGCCCTTGTACTTGGCCAGGCCCGGCAGTTCCGCCTTGATCCTGGCCCGCGCCGCGTCCCAGTCGGCCGTCGACTTGTAATAGTCGCTCAGGTCCCAGATGTACTTGGGGTCGACTTTGGGATCATCCGCGGCGCGCGCCGGCACGGCCAGCGCCAGCAGGGAAACGGCCGACGCCGCCGCCAACACGGCGCGGCGCAATTTGGCGTGGTGTTGAGTGATATTGCCCGACATCAAGCAGAGCCCCCAATGTTCACGGCCCACATGGGCACGGGCGGGCCAGCGAGAGGCGGCCCGCAGATTACGCCCCTTATATCAGGCACTTGGAAGCACGGCGCGCGATGGTTTGTAACCAGTGCGTTACGGGCGCCCGGCGCCCTGGCCTGGGCAATGGGCTTGCATTGATCCGCGCGACGGATTCATATCATCCCCACTCATGGCAACCGCTGGCCGCAAATGTCCGCGCCCGACATCCAGGATCCGGCCACCCTGTTCAGGACGGCGCTGATCGCTCACCGCGCCGGGGATCTGGCGACGGCGGCCGCAACTTATCAACGCCTGATCGACCAGACCCGTCCCGACCAGCCGGAACATCGCGACGCGATCAGCAACCTGGCCGCCCTGCACCTGACCCGCGGAGACGCCGCCAAGGCCGACCACCTGTTCCAGGTGGGACTGGCCCTCGCCCCCCGCGATGCGCAGTTGCTGGATAACCGGGGGGTGGCGTTGCGAAGCCTGGGCCACCTCGCCGAAGCGGCGGAGCATCACCGCCTGGCCATCGGCGCCAGCCCCGACCGGGGCAGCGCCTATAGCAACCTGGGCATCTGTCTGACGGAACAGGGCGACCTGCAGGGGGCCTTGCGGTGCCTGGAGCGGGCGGTGACGCTGGCGCCTGACAGCGCGGACTTCTGGCATAATCTGGGCAAGGTCCACGAGGGACTGGACGATCTGCCGGCCGCCATCCGCGCCTATCGCCAAGCGGCGACCCTGTCCCCCCGCCATCAGGCGGCCTGGGTCAACCTGGGCGTCGTCCTGGACCTGGCGGGGGACAGCGCGGGCGCCCTCGCCGCCTATGACAGCGGACTGGCCCTGGCCCCCGATGACGCAAAGCTCCATTGGAATCGCTCCCAGGCCCTGCTGAAGCTGGGGCGCCTAGCCGAGGGCTGGCAGGAGTTCGAATGGCGATGGTGGGGTAACAGCCGACTGGCGACCCAGCGCCGGGCTTTCACGGCCCCGCTCTGGCAAGGACAGGATCTGGGCGGCGGAACCCTGCTCATCCATTCCGAGCAAGGCTGGGGCGACACCCTGCAAATGCTGCGCTTCCTGGCGCCTGCGGCACGGCAGGCCAATGCCCGCCTGGTGCTGGAGACGCGGCCCGAGTTGATACGCCTGATCGAGGCCAGCCTGGCACCCCTGGACCTGGATACAGCCCCGACCCTGTTGCCCCTGGCAACGGACTTCCCCGGCGTCTCGGGCCTGCCCCCCGCCGATGCGCACCTGCCGATGATGAGCCTGCCGGGGTGCCTGGGCATCACCCTGGAAACGCTGCCTGGCGGACCGATCCCTTATTTACAGGCCCCGGAAGACAGCCGCCGCCGGTGGGCCGGGCGCATCATGGAAGGCCGCGACGGCAAGCGCCTGGCTGCCGGCGTGGTGTGGCAGGGTAGCCCCAGCCACTGGAACGATCGGCGGCGCTCCCTACCCCCGAGCGCCCTTAGCCTACTGTCGCGCCGAACGGACATCGCGTGGCACAGCCTGCAAAAAGACGGCGGGCCCGTTACCGGGTTCATATCCCTGGGGCGGGATCTGACGGACTTCGCTGAAACGGCGGCGGCCATCAGCGGGCTGGACCTCATCATCACCGTGGATACGGCCGTCGCCCATCTGGCGGGCGCCTTGGGGCGGCCCACTTGGCTGCTGCTGCCCCATGTGGCGGAGTGGCGCTGGCTGGAGAACCGCGATGACAGTCCGTGGTACCCGTCCATGCGGCTGTTCCGCCAGCCCACCCCCGGTGACTGGGCCGCCGTCGTGGCGGCGGTGGACAGGGCCCTGGATAGTTTTGAGACTGAGAGCGCGCCCTAACCCTGTTCGTCGGCGGCCTGGGCCACCCGCGCCTGATACTCCTGCCGTTGCCGCTCCCCCGCCTCATCGAACAGGAAGGGCAGATAGGCGTAGCGGCGTCCCCGGGTGACGGCCATGGCCTCGTGCAGCAGGCTGCAGGAAAAGACCACGGCACCGCCGGTGGGGGCACGGTAGGTGTGGGGGCTGAACTCGGGAAAGCGCAGGTCGCCCCCCTCATACTCCTCCGCGTTCAGGTTCACGGTGACGGCGAAGCGGCGATGGGCCGTGCCGGCGGCGGTGTTGTCGCGGTGGGCCCGGAAGTGCCCCCCTCCGCCGCGTCATAACAGGCGACGACGTGCCGCTCCATGCGGGTGGCCTCGAACGCGAAGGCCTGGCGCACCTGGGGCAACAGGCGGCGGGCGATGCGCTCGGTCGCGGCCTGGCACACCGCCTCCTCCTCCATGAAATAGTCGCGGCGGCGCTTGCGATCATAGTCGTAGACGCCCACCAAGCGGCCGTCGACCTCGTTCATCACGCCGGAATCCAGGCCGCCGTGTCGCTCATGCAGAGCGATCAGCACACGGCAGAAGTCCGGCTCGAACACCCGGGGCACCACCAGCACGGGCGCCCGCACCTCGACGCCGGCATGCAGGGCGGGGGGCGGCAGCGACGCCAGCGCTGCCATGACCCGATTCGTCTCCGCCGCCGGGGCCGCCATCAGCACCCGCAAGGTGGGGTCCAGCAGCAGCCAGAAGGCGGCGTGCCCCCCGTCAGCGTCGACGGCGCCATATCCCCGGCTGAGGCTGGCGTCGTAATCCAGGAAGTAGCGGATGCCCGGGATTTGGGGCGCCACACGGCCGGCGGCATCGTCCCCGGCATCGGTGGTCACACCGAAGAAGCACAGCCGCTCATCATCGAACAGCACGCGGTTCGCGGCCACGGCACCCAGCATCGCCGCCCCGTCCGCGTCCGCGGCGGAGGCGAAGAAGCCCAGCAGGACATGGCGGCCGGCCACGCTGTCCAGGGCATAGCGCGGATGGCTGTGCGTGGGTCCGTTGAACCAGGGAACGGACTCGCCGCAGGAAAACCGTTCCCAAGGGGTTGATGCCGACATGACCATCTGACTTCCTAAGCGCACCGATGATGTCCACCATAGCAGCAACCCGCCCCCCGGCCGCCAGGGGGCGTTCTGCCGCTGGCCCCGGCCTGTCAGCCGCCAGCCACCGCCGCCGTGAGATAGGCGGAGAGCACCAGCCGCATCTCCTGGAACAGGGCCGCCGCCTCCGCCTCCTGCGCCAATTCGGGAATGGTCTTCATCAGGTGCAGCAGCATGATGGAGAGGAGATCGGCCCGTTCCGCCGACAGCCCAGGCGCATGGGCGGACAGCACGCCCGCCATACGGCCGCGGATGACGCCAAGCAGGTACCGCCGCCGGTTGGCGCCGTCCACACGGGCATCCATCAGCACCTTCAGGGCCGTGCGCTCGCTTTTCAGCGCCATCATCAGATCCAGCAACGCATCCGCCATCTGGGTCGCCGTCATGTCGGACGCCCGAGCGGCGATGGCGTCCAGTCCCGCCCCCGCCCGCTCGCCATAGCGGTGCAGCAGCCCTTCGGCCAAGGCCTCCTTGGATGGGAAGAAGCGGTAGAGGGAGCCGATGGCCGTGCTGGACCGCGCCGCGATTTCCGTCATCGTGGCGGCGTCATAGCCCTTTTCCGCGAACACCAGGGTGGCCGCGTCCAGCAGCGCCGCCACGCGCATGCGCCCACGCGCCCGCTTGGGCGCCCGGTCGGCATCCAGGACACCGGTCACAGCCGTATCGGCGGATGTTGACTTTTGCGAGGACATCCTCAACTATCCGTTATGCGAGACCATCCTCGCATAACACGGGCCACCGCCGCCGTCACGTTCCGCGAGAGCGACGTCAGGAAAGGGGGCCGGACTTCAGCGGGAGGAGCCGCATGAGGACCACCCTGGACAACCGCCTGATTCCCCAACACCTCGCCCGCCAGTTCTTGCCGTCCGGCCGACCCTCGCATGGTGTCCCCGGCGCCCAGGGCCATTGGCTGGGACGTCTGCTGCGGGGCGTGCGCGCCGGCGATGGACGCCTGGTCATCAACCACGCCTATGTCAAGGACGCGCCGGCCACCTTGCGCCTGAGCAGCCCCGCCTTCGCCGAGGGCGGCGCCATCCCCCTGCGCCATGCCGGCGGCGGCCTGGGCGACAACCTGTCGCCCGCCTTGAGTTGGACGGGGGCGCCCACCGGCACGGCGGCGCTGGCGCTGGTGGTCCAGGACCCGGACGCGCCCCTGCCCCGGCCGGCCACCCATCTGCTGGCCACCGGCATCGCACCCACGCGCAAGACCTTTGATGAGGGTGAGCTGTGCCCCCGGGTGGGCAACGGCGTCACCCTGGGCCGGGGCCTGTTCGGCCGGGTGGGATATGCCGGCCCCAGGCCCCTGCGCGGCCATGGCCCCCACCGCTATGTCTTCCAGCTGCTGGCCCTGGAGCACCCGCTGGCCCTGCCGGAATTGCCCAGCCTGGGCGACCTGCTGGCAGCCCTGACGCCCCAGACCGTGCTGGCCTGGGGCGCCCTGACAGGAACGTTCGAGCGGGCTTGAGGAAGCCGGGCCGGCGATGCCGGCGCCCGGCACCTGAGGGAACAATAAAGCCCGCTATTTCCCCGCTTGGTCAGCCGGCACGACGAAACTGTCCATGACCTTCTTCGTGCCGGAATGCTCGAAGTAGATTTCGAGCTTGTCGTTCTCCACCGCTTTGACGACGCCGTAGCCGAACTTCTGGTGGAAGACGCGGGCGCCGGGGCGGAAAGGGGCGTCGGGACGGGCGCGCGGGGTGACGTCCAGGGCCGTGCCCTCGATCAGGCGGCTGGTGCGGTTCCCGGCGGGCGCCTGGCGTCCCATGCGGTTGAAGCTGTCGCTGAAACTGTCGCTGCGCGCACCCCAGGACGACCCGCCCCGACTATAGCCCCCGTCGCCGCCGCCCATACCCTGACCCCAATGCCCTGAAGTCAGGCCGGGGTCGTTCTCCACCGTGATGTGCTCCTCCGGCAGTTCGCCGATGAAGCGGGACGGCAGGCTGGTGGACCAGGTGCCGTGGATGCGACGGTTGGCGGCGTGGCTGATGTAGACGCGCTTGCGGCCCCGGGTGATGCCGACATAGGCCAGGCGCCGCTCCTCCTCCAACCCCGCGATGCCATTCTCATCCAGGGTGCGCTGGCTGGGGAACACCCCCTCCTCCCAGCCGGGCAGGAAGACCACGTTGAACTCCAGCCCCTTGGCGCCGTGCAGGGTCATGAGCGAGACCTGGGCGGAATCCACCGTCTCCGCGTTCTCCATCACCAGGCTGACATGCTCCAGGAAGCCCAGCAGGTTCTCGAACTCGCCCATGGCGTTAACGAGTTCCTTGAGGTTTTCCAGGCGGCCCGGCGCCTCCGGCGTCTTGTCCTCCTGCCACATGCGGGTGTAGCCGCTCTCATCCAGGATGGCTTGGGCCAGGTCGGTGTGGCGCACGGTGTCCATCTGCGCCCGCCACCGGGCGAAGTCCTCCACCAGGCCGCGCAGGGTGCCGCGCACCTTGGGCTTCAGCTCATCCGTCTCGGTCAGGCGCCAGGTCGCCTCCAGCAGCGGCACGCCCAGGGCGCGGCTGGTCTGGTACAGCTGTTGGATGGTGGCCGGGCCGATGCCGCGCTTAGGCGTGTTGATGATGCGCTCGAACGCCAGATCGTCCGCCGGCTGGGCGACCACGCGCAGATAGGCCATGGCGTCGCGGATTTCCAGGCGCTCATAGAAGCGCTGGCCGCCCACCACGCGGTAGGGCAGCCCCAGGGTGATGAAGCGCTCCTCGAACTCACGGGTCTGGAAACCGGCGCGCACCAGCACAGCCATCTGGTCCAGGCCCATGCCCTTGCGCTGCAGCGCCTCCACCTCGTCACCCACCCAGCGCGCCTCGCTGTCGGCATCCCACAGGCCGCGCAGGCGCACCTTCTCCCCGCCCTCGGCCTCGGTCCACAGCGTCTTGCCCAGGCGGCCCTGGTTGTGGGCGATGACGCCGGCGGCGGCGCCCAGGATATGGCCGGTGGAACGGTAGTTCTGTTCCAGGCGGATGACCTTGGCGCCGGGAAAGTCCTGCTCGAACCGCAGGATGTTGCCCACCTCCGCCCCGCGCCAGCCGTAGATGGACTGGTCGTCATCGCCGACGCAGCAGATGTTGTGATGCCCCTGGGCCAGCAACCGCAGCCACAGATACTGCGCCACGTTGGTGTCCTGGTACTCATCCACCAGGATGTAGCGGAAGCGGCGATGGTAATCCGCCAGCACGTCCGAATGGGCCTGGAACAGGGTGATGTTGTGCATCAAGAGGTCGCCGAAGTCGCAGGCGTTCAGCGTGCGCAGGCGTTCCTGATACTGGCGGTAGAGGCTCAGCACCTTGCCACCGGCGGCCTCGCCCGCGTCCTCGGGGCGCAGGCGGTCGGGCGGCAGGGCCCGGTCCTTCCACCGCTCGATGACCGACAGCAGCAGCCGGGCCGGCCACTTCTTGGCGTCCACCCCCTCCGCCTCCATCAGCTGCTTCAGCAGGCGCAGCTGGTCGTCGGTGTCCAGGATGGTGAAGCTGGAGGTCAGGCCCACCAGTTCGGCATGGCGGCGCAGGATGCGGGCGGCCAGGGCGTGGAAGGTACCCATCCACCAGCCCTCGGTATCGCCCCCGACCAGCGCGCCCACCCGCTCGCGCATTTCGCGCGCCGCCTTGTTGGTGAAGGTCACGGCCAGGATGTTCCACGGGCTGACGCGCCGGGTCATCAGCAGGTGGGCCAGGCGGGTGGTCAGGGCCCGGGTCTTGCCCGTGCCGGCGCCGGCCAGCACCAGGACGGGACCGTCCAACGCCTCCACCGCCTCGCGCTGCGCCGGGTTCAGCGCGTCGAGATAGGCGGGCGACCAGCCGGGCGGTGGCGGCGGGGGTGGCGCTGGCGCCGGACGGGGGGCGGCGGCGGGCGTGGCAAGGGGTGCGCCCGCCTGGCGCCCGTCCTTTTCAGGCTGGGCGGGCTTGGGCGGCGCTGGCGGGTCCAGACGGGAAAACAGATCGGTCATGATGGGAACATATATAGCACACGCGCCGCCCGCGTCTGCCCCCGCGTGGGGGATGGGTCGGGCAGGCTACCCCATCCGCCGGAAGGACGCCCCGGCGAAAGCCAGAGCACCTATCCCGTTGCACAAGTGGTTCATATGGTGGAAAGATGAGGGTCAACGTGATGAAGCCCTTCGTCCGGCCCATGCTGTATGGGTGGCGGCCGGCGAAGCGGGGAGTGAACCGATGAACCTGCGCTTGAACGATACCAAGACGCTGCAAGCGATCGGCATCCTGGCCGATGTCCTGGACGACCTGTCCGGGCCGGAGCGGTTGGAATGTCTCATGGCGGCCAACGCCTTGCGTCAGGTTCTGGAAACCCGGTCGGAAAACGCGCTGGTCTTCGCCCGGGAGGCGTTCGAGTCGCTGGAGCCCGACGTGCGCCGGCAAATCCAAACCGACGCGACGGAGGCGGCGGTCAAGGTGGTGTCCACCACCCGGTCGCCCGGCACGCTGCGCGCCACCCGTGACCGCAAATCCACCGGCAGCGCCTTCCTGGATGCCATCAACGCCGGCGGCATGAAGACCGAGCGCAAGTGGTAAGGACGCGCCTTCGCGCCTAGAATGCCCTATCGGCCGGCGGCCTCGCCGGCCTCTCAGACAAACGCCGCCTCGCCCGCGTGGACATGCGCCCGCACTTGGTTGCGCCCTTCATGCTTGGCGACGTACAGCGCCTCATCCGCGCGTTGGATGAAGCGGCCTAGCGACTCGCCCGGCTCATACAGCGCGACGCCCACGGACAGGGTGATATTGCCGATGGGGGCGCCGGACGTGCGCTTGACGATGCGGCGGTTGGCGATGGTGGCCCGGGTCTTCTCGGCAAAGGCCAGCGCCTCGTCCAAGGTGCACTCCGGCATGACGATGGCGAATTCCTCGCCGCCGAACCGGGCGGCGGTATCCCGGCCGCGCACCGAGTCCTTCAGGGTGCGGCCCACCAGCTTCAGCACCTGATCGCCGACGACATGGCCGTGGTTGTCATTGAACTTCTTGAAGAAGTCGATGTCGATCATCAGCAGGCACAGCGGGCGCCCATCCTCCATGGCGGCGGCGGCGGCCTCACGCAGGGCCTGGTCGAACTGCTTGCGGTTGGCAAGCTCCGTCAGCGCGTCGGTCATGGCTTCGCGCCGGACGGTGTCCAGATCCCGGCGCATATTCTCCAGCTGGTGCGCGCTGTCGGTCAGCTGGGTTTGCAGGAACTGGTTACGCACGGCGACACGCTGCGCCTGCTCCGTCATCACGCGGATGATGCCGCGCAACTGGGCCAGCGTGTCCGACAGTTCGGCCTGGCCTTGGAATGTCTTGAGCGCCGCGCCGAAATTGCCGGCGTCATTACCGGCGGTGGACAGGGTGCTGGCGATGCCGGCCAGGGCTTCGGTCAGCTTGTCACCGATCTCCTGCATCGCCTGGAGTTCGCCATCGGCGGCGAAGAACTTATGGTAAAGATCACCGCACCGCGCCTCGGTGAACGGCAGGCCATTGCTGGCGATGATATCGACGGCGCGGATCAGGTCCGGATAGCGGCCGCTGTAATAAGCGTACCAAACGGTGAAGTTGTGGGGATGCGGGGCCACCGCCTCGGCGCGCATGCGATCCATCGCCTGCTGGGCGAGCTGGCCTGCAGCCTGGGGTCCCTCCGCGAACAGCACGTACTCTCCCGCCATCTGTGAGTGGGCTGGCCAAAGGGCCAGGGCGCCGGTCCTCTCGACCGCCCCCATCTACCCCATAAGAATAAGTCACAAACCGCCAAGGTTGCCAATAAGGGAAAGCGGGCGGCGCGGCCTTATCCAAAATTGTCAGCCGGGCACTCGGGCTACCCGGCAAAGGGTGCGGCCGAGAAATCATCCGCGGCCGCTAAAGAAACAGGCCCGCGCCTGGGGACCGTCCCCGGGCGCGGGCCTGTGAATACAGGGCGACTCTTTCCAGGTCGCTCGGAACCTTGTCAGGCGGAGGTGATCGCCCGTTCCACCAGCTGGCCCAGGTGCTGGGTGCGCTTGGTCAGGCTCTGCAGCACGGCGGAGATTTCCGCGGTGGCGGCGGCGGTCTGGCCCGACAGGTTCTTCACCTCACCGGCCACGACGGCGAAGCCCTTGCCGGCCTCACCCGCCCGGGCCGCCTCGATGGTGGCGTTCAGCGCCAGCAGGTTGGTCTGCTTGGCAATGGCGTCAATCTGCTGGGCGACGGTGCCCACCTTCTCGATCTCGGCGCGCAGGCCTTCCAGTTCCCGGCTGATTTCCTGGAGGGCGGAGGACAACTCGGTCTTCGACAGACTGGTGGGCGTGGAGCTCATCGATGGCACCTAGGGTTGAATGAGTGTCGCTGAACGGTGGCCGGGGGTCCCTGCCGGGACGGCCAACCCGGTGCTTTCTAATACCACAGAAGAACAGGGGCCGGGACGCACAAAATCGGACCATATGCATATGGTCCGATTTATTTGGTTCGGAGCCGGAATGATCAAGGGATAGACGACCGGACCATAAGAAAAGCCGCCCTGGGCGATCGTGCCCGGGGCGGCTTTCCATGGTCCCGTCAGCGTGGCCTTAGGCCTGGAAACGCAGCGCCTTGGCGCGCACCACGCTGGGCAGGCCCTGGATACGTTCCAGCAGGGCGTCGTTGACCTCCTGGTCCACGGACACCAGCGCGATGGCATTGGCGCCGGCCTCGGTGCGGCCCAGGTGGAAGGTGGCGATGTTCACGCCGGCATCGCCCAGAGTCGTGCCCAACTTGCCGATGAAGCCGGGCTTGTCCTCGTTGCGGATGAACAGCATGTGCTCGCTCAGTTCGGCTTCGACCGGCACTTCCTCGATCTGCACGATGCGGGGCTTCTCACCGCCGAACAGCGTGCCGGCCACGGTGCGGGTCGCGCGCTCGGTCTGCACCACCACGCGAATCAGCGTCTGGTAGTCGGCGGCCTCCTCACGCTTGGTTTCCGCCACCTTGATGTCCCGCTCGCGGGCGATCACGGGGGCGTTGACCATGTTGACCGACGCCAGCAGCGGCGACAGCAGGCCCATGAGGACGATGGCGGTCAGCGGACGGGTGTTCAGGTCGGCGACCTGGCCCTCATACTCCACCGTCACCGACTTTAGGCCGGTCTCGGTGATCTGGCCGGCGAAGCCGCCCAGTTGCTCGGCCAGCTTCATGTAGGGTTTCAGCTTGGGCGCGTCCTCGGCGGAGACCGACGGCATGTTCAGCGCGTTGACCACGGCACCGGTCACGAGGAAGTCGGACATCTGCTCGGCCACCTGCAGGGCCACGTTCTCCTGCGCCTCGGTGGTGGAGGCGCCCAGGTGCGGCGTGCAGATGATCTTCTCATTGCCGAACAGGATGCTTTCCTTGGCCGGCTCTTCGGCGAACACGTCCAGGGCGGCACCGGCGACATGGCCACTGTCCAGCGCCGCCTTCAGGTCGGCCTCGACGATCAGGCCGCCGCGGGCGCAGTTGATGATGCGCACGCCGGGCTTGGTCTTGGCCAGGGCCTTGGCGTCCAGGACGTTGCGGGTGGCGTCGGTCAGCGGCGTGTGCAGGGTGATGAAGTCGGCGCGGCGCAGCAACTCATCCAGCTCCACCTTCTCCACGCCCAGGTCCTGGGCGCGCTCGGCCGACAGGAACGGGTCGAAGGCGACGACCCGCATCTTCAGGCCGACGGCGCGGTCGGCGACGATGGAGCCGATGTTGCCGCAGCCGATGACGCCGAGGGTCTTGCCGTAAAGCTCCACACCCATGAAGCGGTTCTTTTCCCACTTGCCGGCATGGGTAGAGGTGTTGGCGGCCGGGATTTCACGGGCCAGCGCGAACATCATGGCGATGGCGTGCTCGGCGGTGGTGATGGAATTGCCGAACGGGGTGTTCATGACCACCACGCCATGGGCGGTGGCGGCGGGCACGTCCACATTGTCGACGCCGATGCCGGCGCGGCCGACCACCTTCAGGTTGGTGGCGACGGCCAGGACTTCCTTGGTGACCTTGGTGGACGAGCGGATGGCCAGGCCATCGTACTTGCCGATGATGGCCTTCAGCTCATCGGGCTTCAGGCCGGTGATGACGTCGACCTCGACGCCACGCTCCTTGAAAATCTCGACGGCGCGGGGGCTCAGGCTATCCGAAATAAGAACCTTGGGCATGGCTCTCTGATCCTTCTAGAGGATGGGCCGGCGCCGCCGCTGGATTGAGTCCAGGTGCATGGCGGCGCCAAGCCGTTATGTCTCGGGAATAGGCGTTAAGACGCTAAAGGCGCGGTTCACGCGACCAGTTCGGCCGCGACCGTGGCATAGGCCCAGTCGATCCAGGGCAGCAGCGCCTGGATATCCGACCGCTCCACCGTGGCGCCGCCCCAAATGCGCAGGCCCGGGGGGCGTCGCGGTAGGCGCCGGCGTCCAGCGCCACGCCTTCCTTTTCCAGTAGGGCCGCCACCTTCTTCGCCACTTCGGCCTGGATTTCCGGCGTCTGGCCGGCCAGCTTCGGATCGGCGAACTTCAGGCAGATGGAGGTGCAGGAACGGGTGGCGGGCACCTCGGCCAGGAAGGCCGCGGTGGTGCCGGCGGCAACCCAATCGGCCACGGCGGCCAGGTTGCTTTCGGAGCGCTCGATCAGGCCCTTCAGGCCGCCCACGGCCTCGGCCCAGCGCAGGCCGTCCAGGGCGTCTTCCACCGCCAGCATCGAGGGGGTGTTGATGGTCTCACCCTTGAAGATGCCTTCGACGATCTTGCCGTCCTTGGTCATGCGGAAAATCTTGGGCAGCGGCCAGGCTGGCTTGTAGCTTTCCAGACGGGCGACGGCGCGGGGGCTCAGCACCAGCATGCCGTGGGCCGCCTCACCGCCCAGCACCTTCTGCCAGGACCATGTGACCACATCCAGCTTGTCCCAGGGCAGGTCCATGGCGAACGCGGCGGAAGTGGCGTCGCAGATGGTCAGGCCTTCGCGGTCGGACGATATCCAGTCACCATTCGGCACGCGCACGCCGGAGGTGGTGCCATTCCAGGTGAAGACCACGTCGTTCTTGAAATCGACCTGCGTCAGGTCGGGCAGTTTGCCGTACCCGGCGGTGAAGGTGCGGGCGTCGGCCAGCTTCAGCTGCTTCACGACGTCGGTGACCCAATCCTTGCCGAAGCTTTCCCAGGCGACCATGTCGACGCCACGGGCGCCCAACAGGGACCACAGGGCCATTTCCACGGCGCCGGTGTCGGAGGCCGGGACGATACCGATGCGGTAATCAGCCGGAATGTTCAGCAGGGCGCGGCTGCGGTCGATAACCTCTTGCAGCTTGGCCTTGCCGGGCTTGGACCGGTGCGAGCGGCCCACCAGGGCGCCCTTCAAGGCTTCCAGCGTCCAACCCGGACGCTTCGCGCAAGGACCAGAGGAGAAATTCGGATTCGACGGCCGGCTCTCGGGCTTCGGCGGTACGGTCATGATGCTATTCCTTGCAGAATAGTTGCGCCTCGTTGGGGAGGCGTGTCCCGCTGCGGACCTTATGAGCGCCGCGCAAGAACGTCAATCATGACGGCATGGCGGCGACACATTGCTGCCATGCCGGAATGCGCCGCGAAACATCCTTTCGGATAAGGAGTCTTGCTTGCCCCCCAGATGCCGGGCGGCCACATCCGTGGCCTCGGCGTACAGCGCATGAGCGCCGGGCGGCCAGTCGGCGGCCTTTAACGGCGCCATCCCTGACATGGTGCTCTCAGGCCGCCGCGTGGGGAATCAAGGCGGGGGGCACCAGGCGGCTGGCGGCCAGGGCTTCGCACAGCTTGAAGTAGTTGTCCCGGCGTTCCGTCGCGCTGTCGAAGCGTTCCAGATAGTTCAGAATGAACTCCGGCCGGCGCAGGGCCGTGGTCAGCGTGTCGCTGGCGAAGGTGCGGGCCCTGCCCTCCGGCAAACCGCCGCAGGTATTGATGAGGGCCAGCATGCGGTCGGCGAAGCCCATGGCCTGGTTGCCGACAATGTCCGTCCGCACCGTCTCAAACAAGGCGCTGTCCAGGATGTCCAGGATTTCGCGCTTGGAGGCGTCGGGCAGGCCCGCGTTCTGGATGCGGTCGGCCAGTTCGCTCAACGGCGGGATGATGTCCATGCGCCGGTTCTGGCAACCCATGTCCCAGACGATGTCATCCGGCACGATGAGCGAGCGCAAATAGGGCGCCAGCTTGGCCCGGGCCTGACGCCCCGGCGCCATGTTCACCAGGCTCAGCACCAGGTTGATCTTGGCGTAGGTGCCCCTGGCCATGGCCATGACGTCGGCCATGGCTTCGGGCTGGATCAGCTTATCGGCGCGCAGCGCGATGGCTTCCTGGATTTCCTCGTCATTCACCAAGGACGGCGCCGTGACCTTGAGATGGTCCTGGATGCGGACCAGGGCGCGCAGCTCGTCCTGGATGTGCCGCTCGCCATGGAACGGCAGGCGCGCATGCAGATGGCGCAGCAGACCCAGGCGCAATTCCGCCAGCGTGCGGGGCAGCACGCCCTGGGCCAGCAATTCGGACAGGGCGATGACCCCCGGCGGGTGGCTGCCGCCGGCGTCCATCTCCACCTTGCCCAACTTGCCGACATAGAGATTGATGGCGTTCAGCACCAGTTCGATGCGGTCCGCCTCCTTCCCCACCAGTTCCCGCAGCGCCAGGGAAGAGCCCATGATCTCCGCCGCGATACTGTCGATGATGCGCATCTCGCGCACGGTCAGGTCGGGGGTGAACAGCCGGAACAGCCGGTCCAGCTTTTCCATCCAGGTCTTGGTGCCCGCGAGATAGGCGGCGGTGGCGCGGTACAGGCCGGGCATGGGGTCGGCCCCGCCGGCGGCCAGCTTTTCCGACAGCGCCTTCAGGCCGCCCGGCGCCAGCGGCGGCACAGGGTTGCCCTTGGCCTTGGCCACCAGACGGCTGAGGCCGTCATCCACCATGGCCATCAGTTCCTTCATGCGCGACACGGCGGTCTGCTGGCTGCCGCGCACCTGCTGGCTGGCCAGGCGCTGCAGGGCGCCCTGCACCAGGGTGCCGGCGTTGTCCAACGCTCGCGCCGCCACCTCGTAATACAGCACCTCCAGCGGGGTCAGCCGATTCTCATCGAGGTAGCGGGCGAACAGTCCGCGGATGACCTGGCGCTGGATGTCCCCGGTGAAATCCTCCGGCTTGTCGCACCAGGAGGCGTCACGGCCGGGGTTGGCGATCTGCAGCGGATCCGTCTCCGCCACGCCGGGACGCAGGCGCTTGCGCACCGTGATATGGCTTTTGAAGTCGTGGTCCAGATAGTCACGGCGCCGGACGATGCGCACGCCGTCGACCTCCTTGCGGTCGATGAGCAGGGCGGCGGCCGGCTCGATCTGCCGCAGGTCGGGCCCTTCCTTGACCAGAAGCCACTGGTCATTGTGCAGGCTGTGCAGCTCGAACGCGGTTTTCACCGTTCCGACCAGATGCTGTTGCCTTTCCACTGGGACCCTGGCTCCGACCAATAGCGGGGCGCGGCCGTATGATTAATACAGCTTAAACGCCCGATTTTATAACTGCGTGGTCCATAATCCCGCATCCAACGGGCCGGGTAAACGGGAATGTCCGCAACCACCACTTCCGGGAGCGGCATACCAGGGTAAATCATCGGCGGGCGCCACCCCGGGTTGGGCTAGCCCGGAGCGGAAGGGCGGACGCGCCGGATGGGGGCAGACCAACCGGTGTCATACCCCTTCCGACTCCGAGGCAGGGCCGCATCCTCCCCAAAAGGCATGGTCGGGATCAATCGGCTGAACGGCATAGGCCGCCGCCGGCGCCCAGCGATGGCCAGGCGCCGGCATCCGATGCCCTGCATCAGATGTGGATGTGCCCCTCCAGGAACAGCACCGCGTTGCCGCTGATATGCACGCGGTCGCCCGCCAGCCGGCAAGCCAGTTCCCCACCCCGGCGCGACACCTGCCGGGCGGACAAGCGGTCAACACCCAACCGCTCCGCCCAGTAGGGGATCAGGGTGCAATGCGCGGAACCGGTGACCGGGTCTTCCAGCACACCCTTGGCCGGGGCGAAGAAGCGGGACACGAAGTCCACACCCGGTTCGTCGCCGGGGGCCGTGACGATAACCGCGAAACGGTCGATGCCCATGAGTCCGGCCGCATTGGGCGTCAGCGCCCGCACATCGGCGGCATGGTCGTAGACCACCAGATAGTCCCGCGCCGCCAGGATGGCGGCGGGCGCCGGCCCGCCCAAGGCGGTCACCAAGCCGGAGTGGATCGTGTCCGGCGTCTGCGGCGGCCGGCTGGGAAAGTCCAGGGTCAGGCGCCCCCCCTCCCCCCGTGTCACGGTCAGCAAGCCCGCCTTCTGGGTGCTGAACACCACCCGTTCCTTCCCAGGCTGGAGGATGTTCATGATCAGGTGCGCCGTCGCCAAGGTGGCATGGCCGCACAGATCCACCTCCACCTCCGGCGTGAACCAGCGCAAACCCCAGGCGCCCCCGTCGGCGTCACCCGGCGGCACGGTGAAGGCGGTTTCCGACAGGTTGTTCTCCGCCGCGATGGCCTGCATCTGCGCGGCCGGCAACCAGGCTTCCAAAGGCACGACCGCGGCGGGGTTGCCGCTGAACACGGCGCTGGTGAAGGCGTCGATCTGATAGATGGGCAAGCGCATGGTGATGACACTCCTTTGCGGGGATGGCCCTGTCTCCGTATGAAGGCAGATGACAATAGGCACAATCCCGGAATAGAACAGGGACATTACCCCCATCAATGTGGATATTGTCGCCATGACAATGATGGAGAAGCCGCCGCGCTGGCTACCCGACATCAGTCAGCGTCCCGGGCCGCGCTATCGCGCCATCGCCGCCGCCTTGCGGGACGACATCGACAGCGGCGCGCTGCCCATCGGCGCCAAGCTGCCCACCCATCGTGACCTGGCCTGGCGCCTGGGCGTGACCGTGGGCACCGTCACCCGCGCCTATGCCGAGGCGGAACGCGGCGGCCTGATCGGCGGCGAGGTGGGGCGCGGCACCTTCGTGCGCGACACCCGCCCGGCGGAGGCACCCGGGGACGACAGCGGCATCATCGACCTGTCGGTGAACGCCTTGACCCAACACCCGAACGAAGACCGCTTGCGCCGGGCCCTGGCCTCCCTGGCGGAGCGCAACGATTTGTCGGGCCTGATGCAGTATCCACCGGTGAACGGCAGCGCCCGGCACCGCCAAGCGGGCGCCCTGTGGATCGAACAGACCACCGGGTTGGCCGTCGACCCGGCCCGTGTGCTGCCCACCGCCGGGGGACAGAACGCCATGCACCTGGCCCTGGCCGCCATCACCCGGCCGGGCGATAGCCTGCTGGTGGAGCAACTGTCCTATCCGGCGGTGAAGCCGCTGGCGGGCCTGCTGGATCTGCGGCTGGTACCGGTGGCCATGGATGGCGAGGGGCTGCTGCCCGACGCGCTGGAACAGGCGGCGGACGCGCATGGCGCCCACGCCCTCTATTGCATGCCCCGGCTGCACAACCCCACCACGGTGACGCAAGGGGCGGAGCGGCGACGGGCGGTGATGGCCGCGTGCCGCCGCGCCGGCATCCGGGTGGTGGAAGATGACGTCTACGGTTTCCTGGCCGATGGCCCAGACCTGCCGCCCCTGGCGGCGCTGGACCCGGAGCGGGTGCTGTTCCTGACCAGCCTGTCGAAGAACCTGATGCCCGGCCTGCGCACCGGCTTCCTGCTGTGCCCCCCGCCCTTGATGGACCGGGTGCGCACCCTGCTCCGCGCCACCCTGCTGGGCATCAATCCCCTGGGCGCGGAACTGGCGGCGGAATTCATCCTGTCCGGTGCCGCCCTGGAAAGCGCCACCCAGCGGCGAGTCCTGGTGGCGGAGCGCCAGGCCCAGGCGCGCCGCCTGATACCCGGCGCCACCTCCGATACCGCCTGCCCCCACCTGTGGCTGAACCTGCCCGAGCCCTGGCGGCGGGAGGACTTCGCCCGCGCGCTGCTGGCCCGGGGCGTGCGCGTCACGCCAGCCGACGCCTTCGCCGTGGCCCGGGGGGACACGCCGCACGCCGTGCGCGTCTGCATCGGCGGGGTGGAGCGGACGGACCTGCTGGACCAGGGCCTGCGCATCGTGGCCGCCCTGCTGGCGGAGCCGGCGGCGATGGGCGAGAGTTTCGTCTGAGACGCTTTACGGAAACGGCCGAACCGTGTGTGCGTGGTTCAGGGGGCCATGGCCGCCGCCGAAGCCGGGGGCCGTGCGGATGGCCTCCTGCACGTAGGCATGCGCCCGAGCCACCGCCTGGGGCAGCTCCAGCCCCTGGGCCAGGCCGCAGGCGATGGAGGACGCCAGCGTGCAGCCGGTGCCGTGGGTGTGGACCGTCTCCATGCGGGGGGCGGTGTAGCTGTGCTCCCCGCCTCGGGTCACCAACAAATCGGTAACGACGGGACCGGCGCGGTGGCCGCCCTTGACCAGCACGGCCTGGGCGCCGAACTCCAGCAGACGGTCGGCCGCCCGGCGCATGCCGTCCAGGCTGTCCCCCTCGAAACTCTCCGGGGGCAGGCCGGTCAGGGCGGCGGCCTCCACCGTGTTGGGGGTCAGAAGGGTGGTGATGGGCAGCAGACGCTCGATGGCCACCGACAGGGCGCGGTCTTCCAGCAGGCGCTGGCCGCCCTTGGCCGCCATGACGGGATCGACCACCAGGGCGGGCACGCCCACCTCGCTCAGCACCTCGGCCACCGTCTCGATGACCTCGGCTGACGCCAGCATGCCGGTCTTCACCGCGTCGGCACCGATGTCGGCCAGGCACAGCCGCATCTGCAGGGCGATGAAGTCCGGCGGGACGGGCATGACGGAACGGACGCCATGGGTGTCCTGCGCCGTCAGGGCGGCCACCGCCGTCATGGCATAACCGCCCAGGGCCGTGACCGACTTGATGTCCGCCTGAATGCCGGCGCCGCCGCCGCTGTCAGACCCGGCGACGATCAGGACACGGCCGCGCATGGTCTTATTCCGCCACCTTGGCGGCCGGCGCCGGCGCCACGTCCTTGATGGCGGCGGCGATGTCGTCCACCACCGCCGTCACCAGGCCCTGGTCATCGCCCTCGGCCATGACACGGATCAGCGGTTCCGTACCCGACTTGCGGATCAGCACCCGGCCGGTGGCTCCCAGCCGCGCCTCGCCGGCCCGGATGGCGTCCTGGACGCTGGCGGCGGCCAGGGGGGTGGCCCCGCCGGCCGGATCGAAGCGCACGTTCTTCAGCACCTGGGGCAGCGCCTGGAAGACGCGCAGCACCTCCGACGCCGGCTTGCCCGACTGCTGGATGACCGCCAGCACCTGCAAGGCCGCCACCAAGCCATCGCCGGTGGTGCCATGGTCGGACAGGACGATGTGGCCGGACTGTTCGCCGCCGACGTTGAAGCCATGCTCGCGCATATGCTCCACCACGTAACGGTCGCCCACGGGGGTGCGGGCCAGGCTCAGGCCCCGGCCCTTCAGGTGCAGTTCCAGGCCCAGGTTGGACATGACCGTGGCCACGACACCGCCGCCGCGCAGGGTGCCGGCATCGGCACAGGCGCAGCCGATCAGGGCCATGACCTGGTCGCCGTCGATCTGGGTACCGGTCTCATCCGCCAGGATCAGGCGGTCGGCGTCACCGTCCAGGGCGATGCCCAGGTGGGCGCCATGGGCCACCACGGCGTCCCGCATCGCCTTGGGCGCCGTGGCGCCGCAGTCCTTGTTGATGTTGAAGCCATCGGGCGCGACAGCGACCGGGATCACCTCGGCCCCCAGTTCCCACAGCACCTTGGGCGCCACCTTGTAGGCGGCGCCGTTGGCGCAATCGACCACGATCTTCAGTCCATCCAGGCGCAGGCCGCGCGGGAAGGTGGCCTTGGCCTGCTCGATATAGCGGCCGATGGCGTCGTCCAGGCGCTGGGCGCGGCCCAAATCCTTGGCGCCGGCCAGATCACCGGCGAAGCCCTCCATCATGCGCGCCTCGATGGCGGCCTCGACCTCGTCCGACAGCTTGTAGCCGTCCGGCCCGAACAGCTTGATGCCGTTATCGTAAAAGGGGTTGTGGGAGGCGGAGATCATGACGCCCATGTCCGCGCGCAAGGAGCGCGTCAGCATGGCCACCGCCGGCGTGGGCATGGGGCCCACCAGGGTCACGTCCATGCCCATGGAAACGAAGCCGGCCACCAGCGCCGGTTCCAGCATATAGCCCGATAGGCGGGTGTCCTTGCCGATGACCACCAGATGGCGGTGATTGCCACGCCGGAACTGCAAGGCGGCCGCCATGGCCACCTTCAGGGCCGTTTCCGCCGTCATGGGCTCGGTATTGGCCGTGCCCCGGATGCCATCGGTACCAAAGAGTTTACGCGCCATCGTCTTTCACGCCATCAGAAGTCTAGATATTGCGCCCATGCAGCGCCTGCCACAGGGCCCGCGCCTGCACCGTCTCCGCCACATCGTGCACCCGCAGGATATGCGCGCCCTGATCCAGACACGCAAGGCCGCCAGCCAGCGATCCCGCGAGCCGGTCCTTGGGCGCCTCCCCCCGCGACAGGGCCGCCAGGAAGCGCTTGCGCGAGAGCCCCACCAGCAGGGCGCAGCCGGTGCCATGATAGAGCGCCGTGTGGCGCAGAATGTCCAGATTATGCGCCACCGTCTTGCCGAAGCCGATGCCGGGGTCGACGGCGATGCGCCCGCGCGGGATGCCGGCGGCCACGCACGCCTCCACCCGCGCCATCAGGTAATCCATCACGTCCAGGGCGGCGTCGGTGTAGCGCGGCTCCAGCTGCATGGTGCGTGGATCGCCCTGCATATGCATGAGCACGACCGGGCAGCCGCGCGCTGCCACCAGGGCCAGGCTATCGGGGTCGCCTTCCAGCGCGCTGATGTCGTTGATGATGCGGGCGCCGGCATCCAGCGCCGCCGCCATGACCTGGGCGTGGCGGGTATCGACGGAGATGACCGCCCCCGCCACCGCCAACGCGCGGATGACGGGCACGACGCGCGCGGCCTCCTCCGCCGGCGACACCGGGGCGGCGCCGGGCCGGGTGCTCTCCCCGCCAATGTCCAGGATGTCGGCACCCGCCGCCATCAGCGCCCGGCCATGGGCGATGGCGGCATCGGCCGCGGCGAAGTCACCGCCGTCGGAAAAGCTGTCGGGCGTGACATTGACGATGCCCATGACCAGGGGGCGGGAAAGGTCCAGGCCGGCGAAGGCCGGGCGGGGCGCCGACAGGGCGGCCAGGCGCCGCTCAACCGCTGGCACCACGCCCGCCGCTGTCGCCCAAGCCGCCAGGTCGTGCAAGCCCATCACCTTGCGGGCGACCGCATCAGGGCGGCGCACCGCCAGCTCCACCTGGGTGAAGGACAGGACGGTACCCGCCAGCGGCTGGCCATCCGGGGCATGCAGGCCGGACAACACGCCCACAGGGGTCAGATACACGTCTTCGGCGGCGACGGGCGCCCCGGACGCCCGCGGGTCCAAGGGGACGGAAGGCAGGTCGGATGGCATGAATGTCCTCTCACGCAACGCCGCGATTCTAGCCCCCTGCCCGCGGCGGCGTCACCCGTCCTGGGAACAGCCCTGCCCCACCGCGGACCGCCACCGAAAAAACAAAACCCCCGGCGCCTGGGGGCCGGGGGTTTCACGAAGGGGTCTAGCCTTGGATCAGGTGCCGGGCTGGGGCTCCGGGGAGAACGGACCGGGCTCCGCACTGGTGGTGCCACCGGCGGTGGGCACCGAGGTGCGGCGGCCGACGCCACGCGGCGGTACCTTGGGGGGCTCGGTCGACTCGGGCCGCACGATGCTTTCGCCCCGCAACAGGGCGCGGACCTCGTCACCGGACAGCGTCTCGTATTCCAACAGGGCGTTGGACACGTTGTGCAGGTCGTCCATGTGCTCCGTCAGGATGCGGCGGGCGTGGCCCTCGGCCTCCTCGATGATGCGGCGGATTTCCTCGTCGATCAGCTGGGAGGTCGCCTCGGAGATGTTCTGCTGCTGGGTCACGGAGTGGCCCAGGAACACTTCCTGCTCATTGGCGTTGTAGCGGACCCGGCCCAGACGCGCGCTCATGCCGAACTCGGTCACCATGCGGCGGGCCATGTTGGTGGCCTGCTGGATGTCGTTGCCGGCGCCGGTGGTCACCTGCTCCGCCCCGAAGATCAGCTCTTCCGCCACGCGGCCGCCGAACATCATGGCCAGCTTGGATTCCAGCTCGATCTTGGAATAGGCGTACTTGTCCCGCTCCGGCAGGCTCATGGTCACGCCCAGGGCGCGGCCACGGGGCACGATGGTGACCTTATGCAGCGGGTCGCTTTCCGGCATGAACAGGCCGACCAGGGCGTGACCGGCCTCATGATAGGCGGTCAGCTTCTTTTCCCGGTCGGTCATGACCATGGACCGGCGCTCGGCGCCCATCATGACCTTGTCCTTGGCGGCCTCGAACTCGCCCATGCCGACGACACGGCGGCCGGCGCGGGCGGCCAGCAGCGCGGCCTCGTTCACCAGGTTGGACAGATCGGCGCCGGAGAAGCCGGGGGTGCCGCGGGCAATGGTGCGGGCGTCCACGTCGGGCGCCAGCGGCACCTTGCGCATATGGACCTTCAGGATCTTCTCACGGCCCTGCACGTCGGGGTTGGGCACCACCACTTGACGGTCGAAGCGGCCGGGGCGCAGCAGGGCGGGGTCCAGCACGTCGGGGCGGTTGGTGGCGGCGATGAGGATGACACCCTCATTCGCCTCGAAGCCGTCCATCTCGACCAGCAGCTGGTTCAGGGTCTGCTCACGCTCGTCGTTGCCGCCGCCCAGGCCGGCACCACGATGCCGGCCGACAGCGTCGATCTCGTCGATGAAGATGATGCAGGGGGCGTTCTTCTTACCCTGCTCGAACATGTCGCGGACACGGGAGGCGCCCACGCCGACGAACATTTCCACGAAGTCGGAGCCGGAGATGGTGAAGAACGGCACGTTGGCCTCACCCGCCACGGCGCGGGCCGTCAGCGTCTTACCCGTGCCCGGCGGGCCGACCAGCAGCACGCCCTTCGGGATCTTGCCGCCCAGGCGCTGGAACTTCTGCGGGTCCTTCAGGAACTCCACGATCTCTTCCAGTTCCTGCTTGGCCTCGTCGATGCCGGCCACGTCGTCAAAGGTGACGCGGCCCACCTTCTCGGTCAGCAGGCGGGCGCGGCTCTTGCCGAAGCCCATGGCCTTGCCGCCGCCGGACTGCATCTGGCGCATGAAGAAGATCCACACGCCGATCAGGACCAGCATGGGCAGCCAGGAGATGATGATGCTGAACAGCGTGGGGTTGCCGCTGTCGTCCGGCACCGCCGTGATCTTCACGTTCTTATCGGCCAGGCGGCTCACCAGGTTGCTTTCCGGGGGCACGTAGGTCGAGAAGGTACGGTTGTCACGGAAATGGCCAGTGACCTGCGGCCCCTTGATCGTCACGTCGGCGACGGTACCGCGCTCAACCTCTTCCAGCAGTTCGCTGAAGGGGATGCTGGTTTGCGTCGTCCGATTGGTGGAGGTCTGGAAAAGGTTGAACAGAACGAACAGCAAGACGCCGATAAACGCCCACAGCGCCAAATTTTTACCGAAGTTGTTCACGTCTCTCAGCCTTTCCTCGACAACCGCGCCCTGCCACCCGGTCCGCACGATCGGTTTCAATGGCGGGGGCCGCAGCCCACCCGATGAATATGCCACCCACCGGGTCTGTTCCCATTAGATAATGACGCGCGCGTCCGAGACAACTGCCATCACGTTTAGTCCGGTCTCCATGGACGGCAAAAACGGGGGAGGCGCCGGGGCGAGAGCGGACGGAAAGCCAGCCGGGGCAAGGCCCCTTCCCCCTCCGGCCCGCCGGCTGCCCCGTTGGCCTCGCCGGCAAGCGGCCCCATGGCCCAATCCAGATGTGGCACCGCCACCAGCGCCCCGTCCCGCCGTAAGGCCGGCAAGGTGGGCCATACCGCCTTGGGACTCCGGGCCAGCGCCGCCAGTTTCAGCGCGGCCATCCGCCGGGCGTCGGCCGCGCCCAGGGCACCCAGGGTCAGGCCGGGGACGATGCCGCCGCCGATTGCCTGAAACCGCCCGTCCCAGCGCGCCCCCGCCCCATCCAGGGGAACGGGCGGCGCCATGCGTCCCGCCTGGCGCAACAACAGCAGCCGGCGTTCCGCCCCGGCGCCGGCCAGACGCCGCGCCTGGCAACCGGCCAGGGTCAGGGCCAAGGCGCCGGCCTCGCCCCGCCATAGGCCCGGCAGCGCCGCCAGCAACCGCTCCGCCCCCTGCGGCGACGCGGGATAAGGCTGGCCGCCCAGCGCCGCCGCCAGGCTGGACAACAGGCGCAGGGCCACCGGCCGGGGCATGTCCGTCAGCAGCGCATCGGCATCCACCACCGCGTACCCCTCTGGCGCCAGCAGCACATGGCGGGCGACGGCATCGGCGACGGCACCGTCCAGCGCCGCCCGCGCCCGGCCCGCCGCCGCCGCGTCGGCCAGCAGCGCCGCCACCGGCAGCCCCTGGCGCCGCAAGCGGACGCGGGCATAGCGATCCATCAGGTTGGACGGGTCGTCGATCCAGGGCTGGCCGAAGGTGCCGCAGGTGGCGGCCAGGTCGGCACGGCCCACGGCCAGCAAGGGCCGCAGCAGACGAACATCGGCCAGGGCGCGGGCCGCCGCCATGCCGGCCAGGCCGTCGGCGCCACTGCCTGCGGCGCGTCGCAGGGCCACGGTTTCGGCCTGGTCCTCGCGATGATGGGCCAGGCACAGATGCAGGATGCCCCGGGCCCGGCAGGCGCCGGCCAGCAGCTCATAGCGGGCCTGCCGCGCGGCGGCCTGCAAACCGCTGGCGGGCTTCGGCCCGGTCCAGGTGAGAATGGTGTGGGTGATGCCCCGGCCGGCCAGCCAGCGGCCGACCTGCGCCGCCTCCGCCGCCGACTCCGGCCGCAGGGCGTGATCGACGGTCAGCGCGTGGACCCCGCCGCCCCGGGCGCGGGCCCAGCGGTCGGCCAGCAGGGTCAGCGCCAGACTGTCCCGGCCGCCGGAAACCCCCACGGCCAGAAGGGGGGCGTTCTCGAACGGCCCCAGGGGCGCCATGAGGCGGGCGAACAGGGCGTCGTCAACGGCCACCCCGTCCAATCCGCCATAGGGGACCGACTCGCCATCGCCCATGTCGCCCCCTGTCGTCACCATCCCGCCCCGGGGGCGTCGGACTTACTTACAGCCCAGGCGGCTCTTCTGGTCCTCACCCCGGCGCTTCAGCGTGGGGGCCGCGTCCTTGTCGGCGTCCAACTGCTTCAGCACCACGCAGGCGCTGGTCTTGTCGCCCAGGCCATCCAGGGACAGCGCCAGCTTCAGCAGATAGTCGGCGCCCTTGTTGCTCTTCGGGTACTTCTTGTAGCCATCGCCGAAGGCCACGGCGGCGGCCTTGTAGTTACCGCGCATATAGAAGGTTTCGCCCAGCCAGTACTGGGCGTTGGAGGCCAGGGGGCTGTCCGGGTTCTGCTTCAGGAATTGGGAGAAGGCCTTCTCCGCGTTGGGCGCGTCGCCCTGGCGCAACAGGTTGAAGGCATAGTCGTACTGGTCCTGCACCGGGCCGGCCGGCAGGGTGCCGGTGGAGTCGGCGGGCGCCCCGGCGGCGGAATTGGCCGCCCCCTTGTTCCCGCCCGGCGGCGGCACCGGGCCGGCGTCGGTAGCGGGCAGCGGCGGCTTGCCGCCGCCCTTGATGTCGGTTGGCGGGGCGCCGGCATCACCGCCCCCGGCGCCGCCAACGGACGCGCCGAGGCCGATGCCGGCCTTGTCCTCCAGCTTCTGCAGGCGCAGGTCGATGTCGGCCGACAGCTTGTCCAGCCGTTCCTTGATCTGGCTGACCTGATAGGCCAGTTCCTCATACTTGCCGGTCTGCTGCTGCGTCTGGGTTTCCATCTGCAGCTTCAGCACCTCGATCTCCGCGGCGGCCGACGGGCCGTTGCCGCCGGGGGCGCCGTTCATGGGGCCGGAGGGCTTCACGCCATTGCGGTACACGTCGCGCGACAGGGTCTGCACGTCCGTCTCCAGCCGGGAAAGGCGGTTCAGCAGATCCTGCATGTCCCGGCTTTGCGCTTGGGCCGGCACCGGCGCCAGCAGCGGCGCCACGACGGCGGCGGCCATGCCGCACAAGGCAGCCCAGCGGGACACACCACGCGACCAAGCGCCGGCGCGGTTGTGCGTGCGGAGGGAAAGGGGGGACGACAGCGACGGCGTCATGGATCGGTTCCGGCAAGAATCAGCGGGACGGGGAGAAGAACTTGGGCCGGGTCCAGACCGCCGGCCACGCGCGACCTTAGAGCAGTTCGCCCAAAGGGGAAATCGCCTTTGGACGGGACTCCGCTCGGCGGTGGGGATAGCGCGGCCGACGCGCCCCCGAAGGAGGGGACCACCTACCGCGCCACCTCGAAAGTAATAAAGACCAAACTGAAAGTAATATGCACAAAGTAAAAGGGCGCCGCCCGACCCCATGGGTCGAACGGCGCCCCTGAACCAACCACCCTTATGGGGCAGCTTAGTTGATGACCGTCACGCCGCGACGGTTCTGCGCCCAAGCGGCCTCGTTGGAACCGAGGACGGCGGGACGCTCCTTGCCGTAGCTGATCACCTGCACGCGGGCCAGGTCGACACCGGTGGCGGTCAGGTAGTTCTTCACGGCGTTGGCGCGACGCTCGCCCAGGGCGAGGTTGTACTCGCGGGTGCCGCGCTCGTCGGTGTGGCCTTCGATCGTGATCGTGACCTGGCCGTACTTCTTCAGCCAAGCGGCCTGCTTATCCAGGGTCGCGGTGGCTTCCGGGGTCAGGTCGAACTTGTCGTAACCGAAGAACACGCGATCACCAACGTTGACCACGAAGTCTTCCTTGGAACCCGGGACCGGGCCGGTCGGCTTCACCGGAGCCGTCGGCTGGGTGACTTCAGACTTGCCGGTGGCGACTTCGGTCTTGGCCTTCTCCGGGGTGGAGGAGCAAGCGGCCACCAGGGCCAGAGCCGCACACAGGCTCAGGTATTTCATGCGCATAGTTTGAGACCCCCTACGGACAACTTTAAGTGGGATTGATATTATCGCGACCGCGATCTCGATTGAAGTGAGGCAGCGGCCGCGGCCGTCAAGCCGCAGCCACCACTTATTCCCGTCTCTGTAGACCGACAAGTCTTACGTCGCTCTTGCGCTGCGAAAATACTGTGGGCCCATCACGGAATCAAGGGCGACCAAGCGGGGTCGGAGGCGTCCGTGGGGGTCAGCATCTGCCGTTCATTAGCACCGGTAAGGTCGATGGAGTAAAGCCTTACCTGCCGCTGACGACCGCCCTCGCCCACCGGCTTCTCCTTAAAATACATCAGGACGCGACCATTTGGCGCCCAGGTTGGGCCCTCAACCAGGTAGCCGGTGCTCAGTTCGCGCTCACCGGTGCCGTCGGGACGGATCACGCCGATTGAGAACCGGCCGCCGTTGATCCGTGTGAAGGCGATGAGGTCGCCGCGGGGGGACCACACCGGCGTGCCATACTTTCCGGCGCCGAAAGTAATACGCTGAACATTCGTGCCGTCAGCATTCATCGTATAGATCTGCTGACTTCCGCCTCTATCGGACTCGAAAGTAATTTTACTTCCATCGGGCGAGAAGGAAGGCGCGGTATCAATGGCCGGATTGTCGGTCAGGCGGGTCTGACGACGGGTGCGCAGGTCCAGCAGATAGATGTCGGTGTTGCCGTTCTGGGCCAGGCTCATGATGACCTTGTTGCCATCCGGCGAGAAGCGCGGGGCGAAGGTCATGCCCGGAAAATCACCCAGGATTTCCTGCCGGCCGGTGTCCACGTTGAAGATATATACCCGAGGTTTGTTGTTGAAGTAACTCAGGTATGTAATTTCCTGAGCCGTTGGCGAGAAACGTGGCGTTAACACCAGGACCCGTCCATCGGTCAGATACAGGTTGTTTTCCCCGTCCTGGTCCATAATGGCCAGGCGCTTCTGCCGCGACGTCGCCGGACCTGATTCGGCGATGTAGACGATGCGGGTGTCGAAATAGCCATCCTCGCCCGTGACGCGCTTGTAGATGGCGTCGGCGATGATGTGGGCGATGCGGCGCCAGCCGTCGGGCTGGGTGAAGTAGGCCAAGCCCGTCAGCTGCTGCTGCGCCAGCACGTCGAACAGGCGGAACTCCACCTTCAGTCGGCCGTCGGGCTGCACGCTGGCGGTGCCGCTGACCAGCGCCTGGGCGTTGATGACCTTCCAGTCGCCATAGCGCGGCAGGCCGTTGGCCAGCTGCTCCGGCGTCTGGATGAAGGCGCGGTGGTCCAGGGGGCGGAACAGGCCGGAACGCTCCAGATCGGCCTCGATCACGTTGGCGATCTGGGCGCCCACCGCCTCACCGTAGAACTGGGTCACGGCGATGGGCAGCGGCTGGACCGTGCCCTTGGTGATATCGAGATGCAGTTCGGCCTTGGCCTGAACCGCGACCGCCATAAGCATCACCGCCGCCAGGGCGATGGCGCGCCGTAGGGCGGTTAGCGTCTGTCGCGTGATCATCAGAACATGTCCTTCGGGCTGAACGTGAACACGATGGACCCGGCCCCGCCGTACTTTTCCTTGGGCAGGCGCAAGGTCGAACACTGGTCCTTCTGCAGCGCGCGGAGAGTGCTTTCCACGAAACTGCGATAAGTCGGGTTGGACAGCGAGCCGTTGCCGGACACGTAGTCCACTTTGGTGACGTGCATGGAACTGTCGAAGGTGACGCGAATGTCGGCGCTCATCTTGTCCACATCCTTGCCGCCAGCCGGCACCGCCCAGCATCCCGCCAATTGCGAGCGCAGGGCATCCTGCTCTGACACCGAAAGATGGTCGGATTGAGGCTGAGCCGTCGACGTCTGCTGTGTCTTCGGCGTGTCTTTCGCCGGGGTATCCTTCGCCGTCGACTTGGGCTTGTCTTCCTTCAGCTTGTCCACGTTCTTCAGGATGCTGTCGAGTGACGGCACATCCTTCTTGGGCTCAGGCTTCTTGGGGTCGGGCTTGGGCGGCTCGGGCTTGGGTTCCGGTTTCGGCGGTTCCGGCTTCGGCACCGGCTTGGGCTGCTCCAGCTCCGCCGTCTTCTGCTCCTCCACCTTCGGCACCTCCATCTTCTTGATGGGCAGGGCCTCGGGTTCCGGCGGGGGCGGCGGGGCGGGCTTGGGCGGTTCCGGCTTGGGAGGTTCGGGTTTGGGGGGCTCCGGCACCTTTTCCGGCGGTGGCGGGGTCGGCTCGGACTCGGCCTGCTGCGGCGGGGTGGGCGGAGTCGGATCGGGCTGCGGCTCGGGCGCCTTGGGTGCCGGCGGCTGCGGCGTCTCCGGCGGCTTGACCGAGGTGTTCGTCAGCTGGCTGATGTCCATCTCCACCGCAACCGGCTCATCCATGACCAGCGGTTCGCTTTTCAGCAAAGGCAGGCCCAGGATCGCCAGCAGCAGCAGCGCGATGTGCAGGACGGTTGAAAAGATGATGGCCGGACGCATGGGACTGGTCTGGCTTCCTGCTAATGACGGGCCGGGGCGTCGGGCAACTGCGCGATCAGCGACACCTTCTTGTAGCCGGCGCTGCTGATCGCCCCCATGACCTCGATGATGCGGCCATAGGCCAGCGACTTGTCGCCACGCACGAAGATGCGGGCGTCGGCGTTGTTCTGGCTGATGGCGGCCAGGCGCGGCACCAGGTCGGTCAGGTCCGTCTTGGTCTCGTTCAGGTAGACATCGCCGTTGTCACGGATCGACACCACCAGCGGCTCATCCTGGCCGGGAAGGGCCGGGGCCTTGCTCTTGGGCAGGTCGACCGGCACGCCCACGGTCAGCAAGGGTGCGGTCACCATGAAGATGATGAGCAGCACCAGCATCACGTCCACCATGGGCGTGACGTTGATGTCGGCCATGGGACGCGCGCGGCGCCGCCCCCGGCCGGTGGACTGCTTTCCCGACAGCGACGCGCCCATGTCAGCCCCGCTCTTCCAGGTGGCGTTGCAGGATGGCGCTGAATTCCGTCACGAACGAGTCCAGCCGGTCGCCGAAGCGGGCGATGTCGGAGGAGAACTTGTTGTAGGCGATGCTGGCCGGGATGGCGGCCACCAGGCCCAGGGCCGTGGCGAACAGCGCCTCGGCGATGGAGGGGGCCACGACCGCCAGGCTGGTGTTGCCGGCCGCGGCGATGCTGGTGAAGCTGTGCATGATGCCCCACACCGTGCCCAGCAGGCCGACGAAGGGGGCGTTGGACCCGACGGTGGCCAGCACGGTGATGTAGCGTTCCGTCTGCGCCATTTCGCGGCTGACGGTCACGGACATGACGCGCTCGATGCGCTGGGCCAGGTTGGCGCGCATGGCGCCGGAGGAGGTCAGCCCGCGCTCGTTGGCGTGGCGCCATTCGCGCATGCCGGCGGCGAAGGTGGCGGACAGCGGATCGCTGGGGGCCTTGCCCACCTCCTCATACAGCTGGTCCAGCGAGCCGCCGGACCAGAATTGCTCCTCGAAATCAGCGGCGGCGGCCTTCATGCGGCGCAGCTTCACCGACTTGTCGAAGATGATGGCCCACACCCAGACCGAGGCCGCCAACAGCCCCAGCATGATGGCCTTGACCAGCCAGTTGGCCGTCATGAACAGGCTGAGGGCCGACAGGTCCGCTGTCGGATTGGCGCCCAGGGCCACGAAATTCATGATCTGATGCTGCATCGCCACTCTCACTCTTCCAACGGGGCGCCCATCGACGCGCCGTCACCCTTCGAATTGATCTTTCCGCCGTCGCCGCGGCGCGTGTTGTCACCGGAGCCGCGGGCCACGCCCAAGCGGGCGAATGCCTGCGCCACCGGTGTCGGGACCCGCACCGCCCGGCCTTGGGCGTTGATGCAGGCCAGTTTCAAGCTCAGCCGGACCAGGGTTTGGGCGTCGCCGCCGACCATGGCCGTCGGCATGCTGCCACCACTTTGTGGCCGGTATATGGTCTGTTCCGCTAAAACCGTGGCGCCGGTGACACCGGTGATGCGGCTGCGCACCTCCAGCGTTTCCTCCAGCCGCGCCGGCGCCAGGAAGTCCATGACACAGCGGCGCACCGCGAAGGCGACACCGGTGGCCGCCACCTGTTCCGCATGCGGCACGCCCAGAACCCGCAGCATTTCCGTCCGCGCCCGCTCGGCATAGCGCAGGTAGTTGGCGTGGTAGACGATGCCGCCGGCGTCCGTGTCCTCGTAATAGACCCGGACGGGGAAGTGGTGGACGTCGCCCACCATGTAGCCGGACAAGTGGGAAACAGAGCGGTTGGGCGCCTCAGACATCGGGCCCCTCCTCCGCATCCGGCTCCCCGCCGATTGCGCCCAGCAGGTCCAGTTGCCGCGCCGGGGTGGCCGCGGGGGCGGGCAGGCCCAGATAGCGATAGCCCATGTCGGTCAGCAGGCGACCGCGCGGCGTGCGCTGCAGCAGGCCCTGCTGGATCAGATAGGGCTCGATCACCTCTTCCAACACGTCGCGCTGTTCCGACAGGGCGGCCGCCAGCGTCTCCACCCCCACCGGGCCGCCGCCGTAGTTGTTGGCGATGCAGTTGAGGTAACGCCGGTCCATGGCGTCGAAGCCCAGGCGGTCGACCTCCAGCCGGGTCAGGGCGATGTCGGCGGCGCGGGCGTCGATGACCTCCGCTCCCGCCACGGCGGCGAAGTCGCGCACCCGGCGCAGCAGCCGGCCGGCCACGCGCGGCGTGCCGCGCGACCGGCGGGCGATTTCCAAGGCGCCCTCCGGCAGCAGCGGCATGTCCAGCAGGCGGGCGGCGCGGCTGACGATCAGCTGCAACTCCTCCGGCTCATAGAACTGCATGCGCAGCGGAATGCCGAACCGCTCCCGCAGGGGCCGGGTGATGAGGCCCGACCGGGTGGTGGCGCCGACCAGGGTGAAAGGTGGCAGGTCGATGCGGACGGAGCGCGCGGCCGGCCCCTCACCAATGATGAGGTCCAGGTGGAAATCCTCCATGGCCGGATAGAGGATTTCCTCCACCGCCGGCGACAGGCGGTGGATCTCATCGATGAACAGCACGTCGTGCGGCTGCAGATTGGTCAGGAGGGCCGCCAGGTCGCCCGCCTTGGCGATGACCGGGCCGGAGGTGGCGCGGAACCCGGCCCCCATCTCCTTGGCCACGATCTGGGCCAGGGTGGTCTTGCCCAGGCCGGGCGGCCCGAACAGCAACACATGGTCCAGCGACTCGCCGCGCGACCGGGCGGCCTGGATGAAGATGGACAGGTTCTCGCGCACCTGCTTCTGGCCGGTGAAGTCGGCCAGGGTCATGGGGCGCAGCGACACGTCCTGCCCATCGCCGGCGGTGCGCTCGCGACTGACCAGGCGATCCGACTCCGGGCCGCCGCTCATGCGCTCAATTCCTTAAGCCCGGCGCGAATCAATTCGGAAACGCCGGCCTCGGGCCCCAGGCGGGCGGCGCAGGCGGTGACGGCGGCGAAAGCCTCCAGCCGCTTGTAGCCCAGGTTGACCAGGGCGGAGACGGCGTCGGCCACGGCACCGTTGGTGGCGGGCACGGCGGCCGCGTCCGTCTTGCCGGGCGCGGTGCCCGCCAGGGTGGGGGCCAGCGCCAGGGCGGGCACCTTGTCCTTCAGTTCGCTGATCATGCGGGTGGCCAGTTTAGGCCCCACGCCATCAGCCTGGGTCAACGCCGTCTTGTCCTGGGCCATCAGGGCCTGGGCGATCTGTTCCGGCGACAGCACGGACAGCACGGCCAAGGCCACGCGGGCGCCCACCCCCTGCACCGTGGTCAGCAGGCGGAACCAGTCCCGCTCCGCCACGTCGACGAAGGCGAACAACTGCATCTTGTCTTCCGACACCCACATCTCGGTCAGGACCGACACGGCCTCCCCCGTGCCCCCCAAGCGGCGCAAGGTGCGGGAGGAGGCGGAGACGAGATAGCCCACCCCGCCCACGTCGATGATGGCCCAGTCCAGGCCGGTGCTGTCCAAAAGACCCTTCAGCTTGGCGATCATCATGCGGCCCCCGCGTGGGTGTTCATCGGGCCGCTCCCGCCATGATGCCGCCCACCAGGCGCCGGGTCTGGCTGTGGTGGGCGTGGCAGATGGCGACGGCCAAGGCGTCGGCGGCATCTGCCTTGGACAACTGGAAGCCGGGCAGCAGCATGCGCACCATGGCCTGTACCTGGGTCTTGTCGGCGTGACCGGCGCCCACCACCGATTTCTTCACCAGGTTGGGCGGGTATTCCGACACGGGCAGCCCTTCACGCGCCGGGGCCAACAGGGCGATGCCCCGCGCCTGCCCCAGCTTCAGCGTGGAAACGGGGTTCTTGTTCACGAAGGTCTCTTCCACCGCGGCCTCATCCGGCGTCCAGGTCCGGATGATGTCCTGCAAACCTTCGTACAGGGTGACGAGACGGCGGGCCAAATCGTCCCGGTCGTCGGAATGCACGACCCCGTCGGCGACATGCGTCAAGCGGTTGCCGGAAACGTCGATGACGCCCCAGCCCGTGTTGCGCAGTCCCGGATCAAGGCCCAGCACGCGGATCGACCGATCCCCCATGGCCGCCGTCCCCCTTCCCGTCCGGCTTAGCCCAGCTTCTCCAGAAGCTCCGGCGACAGCTCGAAGTTGCCGATGACGTTCTGCACGTCGTCGCTGTCGTCCAGCACGTCCAGCAGCTTCAGCAGGCTCTGCGCCGCGTCTTCCGACGGGGCCACCGTGTTCAGCGGCTGCCAGGTCAGCTTGGCGCCTTCCGGCGCGCCGAACTTGGCTTCCAGCGCGTCGCGCACCTCGCCCAGGCTGTCGATGCTCGTGATGATGGAGTGGTTCTCCTCATCGCTGCTGACATCGTCGGCGCCGGCCTCGATGGCGGCCTCCAGCACGGTGTCGGCATCCGCCACGGCGGCCGGATAGGTGATCAGGCCGATGCGGTTGAACATGAAGCTGACCGAGTTGGTCTCGCCCAGCGTGCCACCATGCTTGGAGAAAGCGGAGCGCACTTCCGAGGCGGTGCGGTTGCGGTTGTCGGTCAGCGCCTCGACGATCAGGGCGACACCGCCGGGACCGTAGCCCTCGTACCGTACCTCATCATAGTTGGTGTCGTCGCCGGCACCGGGCGTGCCCTGCTTGATGGCGCGGTCGATGCGATCGCGCGGCATGTTCTGCACGCGGGCGGCCTGGATGGCGGCGCGCAAGCGCGGGTTGTGGCCGGGGTCGGGCAGGCCTGCCTTGGCGGCCACGGTGATTTCACGCGCAAGCTTGTTGAACAGCTTGGACCGCTTGACGTCCTGGGCGCCCTTGCGGTGCATGATGTTCTTGAACTGTGAATGTCCAGCCATGGGACCCTGAACTCTATATGGGGTTGAGCGGGGGTATATCCGGGCAGCTTATACCACATATTGTGGCATCAGGCACGCCCAGGGACAGACCTGGGGGCACTGCTGGCCACAGGCTTGTCACAGGACGATGCTTTCCGTCCGAGGTACGGCGGCTTTATGGCGGAATTCCGGCAATGTCGCCAAGGCGGTTTCTGCAACGCACCCCGGAAAGGGGCTTGAACGTCTCCGCCACGCGCCCTTTCAGCCCAGTACGGGGATGGCCTGCGCCAGACGGCCACCGACGCGGACCGCCTCCGCCCGCACGGCCAGACCGGTGCGGTCGTCCGTTTCGACGAACACGCCGCAGACGCTGACGGTGGCGTCATTCTCCGCCGGGGTCAGGCGATCGGTCGGCAGCTTGCGCGTCAGGCGCAGCACCGCCGCCTCCTTCTTCATGCCGATGACGCTGTCATAATCGCCGCACATGCCGGCGTCGGTCTGATAGGCGGTGCGGCCGTTCAGGATTTGGGTGTCGGCGGTGGGCGTGTGGGTATGCGTCCCCACCACCAGGGTGACGCGGCCATCACAGAAATGGCCCATGGCCATCTTTTCCGACGACGCCTCGCCATGCACGTCGATAACGATGGCGTCTGCCGCGTTGGGGCCCAGGCGATAGGTGCGCAACACCTTCTCCACCGCGGCGAAGGGGTCGTCCAGCGCGTCCATGAACAGGCGGGCCATGACGTTGACCACCAGCACCTTGCGCCGTCCGTCGCGTGTGGGCAGCAGCGAGGCGCCACGGCCGGGCGTGCCCTCTGGATAGTTCAAGGGGCGCAGCACATTGGGTAGCCGGTCGATCTGGCCAACCAGTTCCTTCTGGTCCCAGACGTGGTTACCCGTGGTCAGGCAGTCGACGCCGGCGACGAAGAACTCCTGCGCGATCTTCTCGGTGATGCCGAAGCCGCCGGCGGCGTTTTCACCGTTCACGATGACGAAATCCAGCGACAGCGCCTTGCGCAGATCCGGCAGGTGCCGCATCACGCCGTCGCGGCCGCTGCGGCCCACCACGTCACCCAGGAATAACAACCGCATGACCCAACCCCAATAAAAGAACGGGCTCAGCGCTTGCGGCGCTGCCCGGCCCGAACGGCATAGCGCTCGGTGACGATCCAATCCAATCGCTGGTCATGCGCGTCGCACGGCACCTTGTCCAGTTCCTGATCGGCGAAGGCGATGCCCACCGCCTGGATGGCGCGTTCCCGCCGCAACTGGGCCAGGGTGCGGTCATAGAACCCCGCACCGTATCCCAGGCGGCCGCCCCGCCGGTCGAAGGCCAGCAGCGGCACCAACACCACGTCCGGCACCACGGCGCCACCGCCGGGCGCCGCCTCCTCCATCGGGGCGGGCACGCCCATGATGTCGGGTGACAGCAGGGTGCCGGGCCACCAGCGGCGGAACAGCAGGGGCAGGCCCTTGGCCTGGCAGACCGGCAGGGCCCCCTTGATGCCGGTGGCGACCACGCGGTGCATCAGCGGACGGGGGTCGATCTCATCGCCCACCGGCCAGTAGAAGGCGACGGTCAGGCCCACCGGGGCCAATCCGTCGGTGATCTGGGGCAAGGCGTCGAGAAAATTGTCAGCCAGGGTCTTGGAGGCCGCCGCGCGGTCCAACTCCAACGCGGCACGGACGCGGCGGGCGGATAACCGGACCGACTTCTTGGCGGCGCGCGCCGCCTCCTCCGCCGAGGGGTGGGGAGCGACAGGATCCGTACCTGTCGCGGCGGCGTGGGTCAGCGAGGCGTCGTGGGTACGGTACGATGCGGCGGTCACGGGAGGATGAGGTCCCTCGAAGGATGGCCCGGACCTTGTCGTCAGGGACCGGAGGGCGAAGAGGTCTGGAAGGAGCCGCGACGGCCGATGGACAAGCGTATCCTCCACGGCCTGCCAAGGCAGGTGGGAGCCATATGTCCGACACCACGGCGTCGGCAGGGACAGCCCCCTAGAGGATTGGGTATCGGCCCTGGGGATAATGCGTCCTGTCGAACCGCGCAGCCCCCTTCCAGAACCCTAATTTAGGAGCGATCCAGCCGGGCCGCAATGTCTTCGATGCGTTTTGCCAGGCTATCGACGGCGGCGATGACGCTTTCGTCCTCTGCGCGGGGCGCAGGGGTCGGGTCCTGCACCGGCATGGGCGCCGGACGACGGGGCCCGCCCAGCTCCGCCCGCAGGTCGAAAATCTCGTCGGCCAGCATGAGGGCGGTCAGCACCAGCAGCTGCGTCTCGCTGCCGCCAGAGGCGTCATGCGCCACCTCGCGCAGCCGGGCGTCGACGTAGGAGCCAAGCTCGCGCAGGCGCTGTTCCTGGCCATCGTCGCAGGCCAGGCCATAGGGGCGTCCATTCAGGATGATGTCCACGCGGGCCATCTGTAATCAGTCCTCCAGCACCGCACGCAGCTGCCCGATGGTCCGGTCCAGCCGCTCCGACAAGGCCGCGGTCGCGGCCTTGGCACCCTGCTCCCGTCCCTCCGCCGCCGCCAGCGCCCGCTCCAATTCGGCGATGCGGGCCTTGGCCGCCTCGTTGTCACCAGGGACGGCCACCGGCTGAGCGAGACGGCGTTCCAACGCACCATCCAGAACAAGGACGGCGGCGTCCAGACGATCCAGCGCGGTCTTCAGTCTATCCATGGAATGGAACGGGTCCGGTTGGCAATGGCCAGATGGCAATGGACGGGTGTCAGGCGGAACAGGATGGATCAAGGTGTGGCGTCGAATAAAGAAATAATGTGACGGGGACCAGCGAAAAACAGCCGTAGTGAGGGATGAGGGAAAAGACGGCCGCACAGGCCCCGTGGACTCAGGCGTTAACGCTGGCCGCGCTTGCAGTTTTCGGTGGGCCCCGGACCTTGACGCGGCCGGCGGTGGCGGTCATGGTGCCGCCGCCCCTCGCGCCCGGATTGTGCGCGCACGACACCCGGCAAAAGGGTGGTGCGGCGGCGCAAATGATCGGGAGCATCGGGCCCGGGATCGGTTCCCGGGAAGCCCCTTCCCGTGGCTGCTTTCCCGGACGGCCCCCGAGCGCCACCGAACAACGCCACTGAACAGCGCACCCGCTTGATGAAAGGCCCTCTGCCCATGTCGTCCCAGCCCGCCACCGGAGATGTCGTCGGGGGCGTCCCCCACAAGGACCTCGCCACCGCCATCCGCGTCCTGGCCATGGATGCCGTCGAGGCGGCCAAGTCGGGCCACCCCGGCATGCCCATGGGCATGGCCGATGTCGCCACGGTGCTGTTCACCCAGTTTCTGAAGTTCGACCCCAAGCGTCCCGACTGGGCCGACCGCGACCGCTTCGTGCTGTCGGCCGGCCACGGCTCCATGCTGATCTACGCCCTGCTCTACCTCACGGGGTATGAGGACATCGATCTGGAGCAGATCAAGAAGTTCCGCCAGCTGGGCGCCCGCACCGCCGGCCACCCAGAATACGGCATGGCCCGCGGCATCGAGATGACCACCGGCCCGCTGGGCCAGGGTATCGCCACCGCCGTGGGCATGGCCCTGGCGGAGCGTCACCTGAACGCCCGCTTCGGCGACGCCCTGGTGGACCACCACACCTATGTGATCGCCGGCGACGGCTGCCTGCAGGAAGGTGTCAGCCATGAGGCCGCCTCGCTGGCCGGCCACCTGGGCCTGGACCGCCTGATCGTCCTGTGGGACGACAACAGCATCTCCATCGACGGCCCCACCAACCTGTCCCTGTCCGAGGACGTGAAGGCCCGCTTCGTCGCCTATGGCTGGGATGTGCAGGCCGTCGACGGCCATGACCCGGCGGCCGTGGCCGCCGCCATCGCCCAGGCCAAGACCACCAGCACGCCGTCGCTGATCGCCTGCCGCACCACCATCGGCCTGGGCGCCCCGACCAAGGCTGGCAAGAACTCCAGCCACGGTTCGCCCCTGGGCGCCGCCGAGATCGCCGGCGCCCGCGCCGCCTATGGCTGGGAGTATGGCCCCTTCGAAATCCCGGCCACCATCCTGGACGCCTGGCGCCAGTACGGCGCCCGGGGTGCCGCCGCCGCCGGCGCCTGGGACCAGCGCCTGGCCGCCGCCGACGCCAGCCTGGGCGCCGCCTTCAAGGCCGCCCAGTCGGGTGACGCGCCGGCGGAGCTGGACGCCACCATCACCGCCTTCAAACGCGCCACCAGCGAGGCCCGCCCCAGCGTGGCCACCCGCCAAGCCTCGGGCAACGTGCTGGACGCCATCTTCGACGTGGTGCCGGAACTGATGAGCGGCTCCGCCGACCTCACCGGCTCCAACAACACCCGCACCAAGGGCGTCGTCAGCCTGCAGCGCGACAAGTACGAGGGCCGCTACATCCACTATGGCGTGCGTGAGCACGCCATGGCCGCCGCCATGAACGGCATGGCCCTGCACGGCGGCTTGATCCCGCTGAGCGGCACCTTCCTGTGCTTCGCCGACTACAGCCGCCCGGCCATCCGCCTGGGCGCGCTGATGAAGCAGCGCGTGGTGCATGTCATGACCCATGACAGCATCGGCCTGGGCGAGGACGGCCCGACCCACCAGCCGGTGGAGCATATGGCCGCCCTGCGCGCCATCCCCAACCTGCTGGTCTTCCGCCCCGCCGACCAGGTGGAAACGGCGGAGTGCTGGCAGCTGGCGCTGCGCTCCAAGACCCGTCCGTCGGTCCTGGCGCTGACCCGTCAGAACCTGGCCACGCTGCGTACCGAACACACCGATGAGAACCTGACCGCCAAGGGCGCCTATGTCCTGCGCGAGGCTGAGGGCGGGGCGGCCAAGGTGGTGCTGTTGGCCACCGGCTCGGAGGTGGAGATCGCCGTGCAGGCCCGCGACGTGCTGCAGGCCGAGGGTGTCCCCACCCGCGTCGTCTCCATGCCCAGCTGGGAACTGTTCGTCGAGCAGGGCGATGCCTACCAGGCCCAGGTGCTGGGTGGTGACGATGTGGTCCGCGTGGGCGTGGAGGCCATGGTCCGCATGGGCTGGGACCGCTGGATCGGCCCCAAGGGTGGCTTCGTCGGCATGCCCGGCTTCGGCGAGTCCGGCCCCTACAAGGAGCTGTACCAGCACTTCGGCATCACCGTCGACGGCGTGGTCGCGGCCGCCAAGGCGCGCCTGTAACCAGAACAAGGAGCGGGGCGGCCGGTGTCAAATCCGGGGCGCCCCGCTTCGACGCAGGGTAAGGGATGAGACGTCCCACTATGGTAGGCCTGCCATGCAAGCCCCATAGCGCCTAAAAGGGTGGCGTGACGTTTACCATCTTCAAGGTTTCAGCATAGCCGGCCCGATCCCTCGGGCGGTTCAACGATGTCGGAGGAAGACACATGGCTGTTCGTGTTGCCATCAACGGGTTCGGGCGCATCGGCCGTCTGGTGCTGCGCGCCATTTACGAAAGCGGCCGCAAGGACGTCGAAGTGGTCGCCATCAATGACCTGGCCGACGCCAAGACCAACGCCCACCTGCTGAAGTATGACAGCGTGCACGGCCGCTTCCCCGGCACGGTCGAGGTGGTGGACGGCAACCTGGTGGTCAACGGCCACACGGTGAAGGTGGTGCAGGAACGCGACCCGGCCAAGCTGCCGTGGGGCGACCTGGGCATCGACGTGGCGATGGAATGCTCGGGCATCTTCACCGCCCGCGACGCCGCCGCCAAGCACCTGACCGCCGGTGCCAAGAAGGTGCTGATCTCCGCCCCCGGCACGGATGAGGACATCACCGTCGTCTATGGCGTGAACCACGACAAGCTGACGCCGGAACACAAGATCGTCTCCAACGCCAGTTGCACCACCAACTGCCTGGCCCCGGTGGCCTTCGTGCTGAACAATGCCATCGGCATCGAGCACGGCTTCATGACCACCATCCACAGCTACACCGGCGACCAGAACACGGTCGACACGATGCACAAGGACCTGCATCGCGCCCGCGCCGCCGCCCTGAACATCATCCCGACCTCCACCGGCGCCGCCAAGGCCGTGGGCAAGGTGTTGCCGGAACTGAAGGGCAAGCTGGACGGCACGTCGCTGCGCGTCCCCACCCCCAACGTCTCGGTCGTGGACTTCAAGTTCGTGGCCAAGAAGGCCACCACGGTCGAGGAAGTCTCGGCCGCCATCAAGGCCGCCGCCGAGGGCCCGCTGAAGGGCATCCTGGGCGCCTATGCCGAGCCGCTGGTGTCCACCGACTTCAACCACGACCCGCACTCGTCCATCTTCGCGCTGAACGAGACCAAGGTCATCGACGGCACCTTCGTGCGCATCATGACCTGGTATGATAACGAGTGGGGCTTCTCCAACCGCATGAGCGACACCGCCGTCGCCATGCACAAGGTTGGCTGATCCCCACGGGATTTGGTTTGAGTTAAGGTAAAGGCGTCCCGGTTCCGGCCGGGGCGCCTTTTCTTCTGGGAAAGCTCTTTTGGAACGCCGGGCATGAGCCGCCCCATCCGCATCCTGTCGCTGGATCACGCCCGTGCCGCGCTGACGGCGGCGGCCGGCGTTCCCGTGCGCCTGGTCAGTGCGCCGGACGCCGCTGGCGCCCTGGGGGCCGGCGGTTGGCGGGCATTGCTGGACCGCATCGCCGCCGAGTTTCCCGGCGCGCCGTTGATGGCCGTGCTGGACTGTGGCGATGCGGCGGGCCATGCCGTGGCGGCCCTGGCCGCAGGCATCCCCGACATCGCCTTTTCCGGGGAGCATGCCGCCACGGCCCGGCTGGCTGACATCGCCCGATCCCTCGGGGCACGGCTGCACCCGGCGGAGGGCGGGGAGGTGTTGGATCTGCGCGGCCATCGCGAGCCGGTGTCCGCCTGCCGCGACTGGTTGGCGCACCCCTGATCTTGGGCGGTTCAGATTGGGCGTGCGCCCCTACAACTGCCAATATTGATTGGAATTAACCTCTCCTCAAACTTCCTCCCTTAAGGACGACGCGGGTGATGGAGGGATCGGCCCGTAGCATGTCCAATCATGGGCCGTCCCCATCCTCCATCAATCGCCCTATCCAGACGACCGAACCGTGTGCAACCTTAGCCTCAGGTCCGGCGATTCCAGGCTTGCGGGAGTCCCTGTGCGGCGATTACGACAAATCGTAACCCTCCTGGCGATATCGCCCCTGTTCGCCGGTGGCGGCGCGCAGGCGGAGGTCAGCGGCTGGGACCGGCTGCGCGCCACCGTCTTCACCAACGTTGGTCGGGAGGCGGGGCTGCCCCACCCCATCGCCATGGCCTTGGCGCAAGACAGCGACGGCTTCATCTGGGTGGGCACCCAAGGCGGCCTGTCCCGCTATGACGGCTACCGCTTCCGCACCTTTTTCCACCGCGACGACGTGGACGGCAGCCTGCCCGGCAACGTCATCACCGCCCTGGTTCCCGCCACAGCCGGCCGGCTGTGGGTTTCCACCGCCACCGGGGACGTGGCCCGCTACGATCCGACGAGCGGCAAGTTCCAAACCTTTCCAGAACCGCAGGGCCAGGCCGCCCGGGGCGGCGTGCTGAGCATGATCAGCGACGGCGGCGATGGCGTGTGGGTGGGCACCAACGCGGGCTTGGAGCATATCGCCCCCGACGGCACCGTGACGCGGGAGGCGCACCGTGACGGCGACGCCACCTCCGCCCCCGCAGACCGCATCCGGTCCCTGCTGCGCACCCAGGATGGCAGCCTGTGGGTCAGCACGGTCACCGGCCTGCTGCGGCGCGCGCCTGGCACCCAAGGGTTCACGTCCGTCCCGCTGCTGGACACGCAGGGCCGCCCGGTGGTGGATGAAGTGATGGCCATGACCCAGGACAGCGCCGGCCGCGTGTGGTTCGCCACCGTGCGCTCCGGCCTGGGACGGGTGCTGCCCGCCGAAACCGACCCTCCCGGCGCCAGTGGCTGGGGCGTCGCCCGCTTGGTGCCGGAGGCCAGCCCGCAGGCGCTGGGCGGCCCCCTGGTGTTCTGCCTGACCGAGGGCCGGCCCGGCGAAATCTGGGTGGGCCGGCTGGCCGGGGGCATCACCATCATCGACGCCGCCACGGGCGCGTTGCGCACGGTGCGCCACAATCCGCTGACCCCTTCCAGCATCGCGGACGACAGCGTCCGCGCCCTGCTGCGCGACCGGAAGGGCGTGTTATGGGCGGCCACCAACCTGGGGGTCAGCCGCACGGACCTGCACGCCGAGGCCATCGATACCCTGTTGCCCGACCCAGGCGTTGGTGGGGGCACCGGCAGGGGCCTACCCGATGACAACGTGCTGGGAATCGCCACCACCCCGGACGGGCGCGCCTGGATGGGGTTCAAGGACCATGGGGCGGCGCTGCTGGATTCCGCGGCAGGCACGATCACCCCCCTGCCCAATGTCGCCTCCCTCCCTCCCGGCGGTGTGCTCAGCATCACGGGGGCGCCGGACGGCAGCGTTTGGCTGGGCGCCGGTGCCGGCCGCGCCCTGTTCCGTCATGACCCCCACAGCGGCGCGTTGGATCAGCGCGCCTTCCCCGGCGCCGCCATCGGCCCAGTCATCTATGGGCTGGCGAAGGGCGACACCCTGTGGTTCGCCGCCGGGCCGCTGGTGCGCTATACCCCCGCCACTGGGGAGACGACGGTATACCGGCACAGCGCCGATCCCGCCTCCCTGGTCGATGACAGCGTCAACGTCATGCTGGACGATGGCGCCGGCGGGCTGTGGGTGGGTACCCGCCACGGCCTGGACCGCCTGGATCCCGCCACCGGCGCCTTCAGCCATTACACGCATGACCCGGCCGATCGCCAATCCCTGCCGGCGGACCTGGTCACCACCCTGCTGCGCGACGGCGAGGGCCGGCTCTGGGCAGGTACCCTGGGTGGGGGAATCGGCATCCTGGAACAAGCCGCCGGCCCCGGCCACCCCCATGGCGTGTTCCGGCGGCTGAGCGTGGGCGACGGCCTGCCCAACGACAACATCGGCACCCTGCTGCTGGACGGGGGCGGCCGGGTTTGGGCCAGCACGGCCGATGGCCTGGCTGTCATCGACCCGCGGACCTGGGCCGCGCGGCCCCTGGGGCGTGCCGACGGCGTCGCCCTTCCCGCCTATTGGATCCACTCCGGCGCTGTCCTGCCAGACGGCAGCCTGATCTTCGGCGGCGGTGGCGGTGCGACGGTGGTGCATCCCGAGCGGTTCAAGCCCCGGACCACCCCTCCGCCGCTGGCCGTCACCGCCGTCCGCATCGCCGGCCAGGCGGTCCCCACCGGCACCGCGACGGCCCCCGCACCCATCCGGCTGGGACACCACGACCGCAGCCTGGAGGTGGCCTTCGCCGCGCTGAACTACGCCGCGCCGGAGGAGATGCGCTACGCCTACAAGCTGACCGGCTTCGATAAGGATTGGACGGAAACCGACGCCACGCAGCGGGTCGCCTCCTACACCAACCTGCCGCCCGGCCGGTACAGCCTGCTGATCAAGGCCGGTACCAGCGCGGGCGACTGGTCCACGCCGCTGAAGCTGTCCATCAAGGTCCAGCCGGCCTGGTGGCAGACGCTGTGGGCCAGGCTGGCCGCCGCCGCGTTGGCGCTGGGTGGGGTGGTCGCCCTGGTCCAGTTTCGCACCGCCTATCTTCGCCGCCGCCGCGCCATGCTGGAGGAACAAGTCGCCCGCCAGACCCGCGACCTGCTGTCCGCCAATGAGCGGCTGAAGGACCTGGCCAGCCGGGACCCGCTGACCGGAATCCATAACCGCCGCCATTTCATGGAACTGGCGGAGGCGGCGCTGGCCCGGGCCCGTCCCATGCCCAAGCCGACCGCCCTGCTGATGATGGACATCGACCATTTCAAGCAGGTGAACGACACCCTGGGCCACAGCGCGGGCGACGAGGTGCTGCTGGCGGTGGTGGGCCGCATCCGCACCCTGCTGCGCAAGACCGACGTCTTCGCCCGCCTGGGTGGTGAGGAATTGGCCCTGCTCCTGCCCGACGCGGACGAAGCCACGGCCCTGGCGGTGGCGGACCGCGTGCGGCGCGCGGTAGGCGGGACGCCCTACGGCGTGGACGACGACACGTCCATCGCCGTGACCATCAGCATCGGCGTCGCCGCCGCCCTGCCGCCGGTGACACTGAAGCAGCTGCTGGACCGGGCCGACCATGGCCTGTATGCCGCCAAGCGGGCGGGACGCGATCGGGTGGCGGCGTACACCGGGGACCGGGGCGGAATTGGCAAGGGCGAAGAACGCGACGCCCGGCCCCAGGAAGATCACTAGTCCACCGTCGCGATTGGCGGAAATCTGCCATGATCTCGCCCCGAGCCTGGGGCAGATTGCCAAGCACCCGGTGCTGGGATATCAACCCGGCATCACGCGTACAATAAACACAAACATTCAAAACAAACTCGGGGATACCGTAACCATGAAGCTGACCCGCCGCGTTAAGGAAATCCTTTCCTGGTACGAGAGCGACAATCCCGGCACCAAGGCCAACCTGGCCCGCATCCTGATGGAAGGCCGCCTGGGCGGCACCGGCAAGATGGTCATCCTGCCCGTCGACCAGGGCTTTGAGCATGGCCCCGCGCGCAGCTTCGCGCCCAACCCGCCGGCTTACGACCCGCACTACCATTTCCAGCTGGCGATCGACGCCGGCCTGAACGCCTATGCCGCCCCCCTGGGCATGCTGGAGCAGGGCGCCGCCACCTTCGCGGGCGCCATCCCCACCATCCTGAAGATGAACAGCTCCAACAGCCTGTCGCGCGGCGGTGACGCCCCGGACCAGGCGGTGACCGCCACCGTGGCCGACGCCCTGCGCCTGGGCTGCTCCGCCATCGGCTTCACCATCTACCCCGGCTCCGACGCCATGTTCGACCAGTTCGAGGAATTCCGCGAGCTGTCGGCCGAGGCCAAGGCCTGCGGCCTGGCCACCGTGCTGTGGTCCTACCCGCGCGGCGGCGACCTGGACAAGGACGCCGAGCTGGCGATCGACATCAGCACCTATGCCGCCCATATGGCGGCATTGCTGGGCGCCCACATCATCAAGGTGAAGCTGGCCACCGACCATCTGGGCAACAAGGAGTCCAAGAAGGTCTACGAGTCCAAGGGCATCGCCCGGTCCACCCAGGCCGAGCGCGTGGCCGACGTCATGCGCTCCGCCTTCAACGGCAAGCGCCTGGTGGTCTTCTCCGGCGGCGCCGCCAAGGGCGAGGACGCGGTGTTCGAGGACGCCCGCGCCATCCGTGATGGCGGCGGCAACGGTTCCATCATCGGCCGCAACAGCTTCCAGCGCAGCCGTGAGGACGCGCTGGCCCTGCTGGACCGGATCGTTCGCATCTACCAGGGCAAGGAATAAGTTTTTGAAGGCTGATTGCCGTCTTTACCTGGTGACGCCGCCGGCCCTGGAGCCGGCGGCGTTCGCCGTTCAATTGGCCACGGCCTTGGACGCGGGCGATGTCGCCTGCGTCCAGCTGCGGCTGAAGGATGTGGACGATGACGCGGTGCGTCGCGCCATCGACGCCCTGCGCCCGGTGGCGCAGGAGCGCGAGGTGGCCTTCATCCTGAACGACCATCCGCGCCTGGCCAAGGAGATGGGCTGCGACGGGGTCCATGTCGGCCAGACCGACATGCCCTACCGCGAGGCGCGCAAGATCATGGGCGGGGACGCCATCGTCGGGGTGACCTGCCACGACAGTCGCCACCTGGCCATGGTGGCGGGCGAGGACGGGGCGGACTACGTCGCCTTCGGCGCCTTCTTCCCCACCGGCACCAAGGAAACAGAGCACCGGGCCATGCCCGAGCTGCTGACCTGGTGGCAGGAGATGATGGAAATCCCCTGCGTCGCAATCGGCGGCATCACACCGGAGAACTGCGGCGACGTGGTGCGCGCCGGCGCCGACTTCCTGGCGGTGGTCTCCTCCGTCTGGCAGCACCCGGAGGGGCCAGGTGCTGCGGTACGGGCCTTCAACAAGGCCATCGCGGAGGCGTGACACAGACCCGGCGCCTACAGCGCCGGGATCACGTCGGTCTTGGAGAAGTCGTCCCCGACGAAGAGCAGCGGCAGGTTCATCTCTTTCGCCAGGGCATAGGCGTAGCAATCGCCCATGTTCAACGACGCGGGATGAACACCCCGCCCCCAGTGATCATAAACCTCAGCAACCTGCCGAGCCCCGTCCGATGTCACGGGCACTTCAGTCAGCCGCCACCCCTGCAGCAATCGATCCACACGCCCCCCAACACCCCGCCTGCGTCCGACGATCAAGGTTTCAACCAGTGTTCCCATACTGATGAAGACGCCATCCGCCCGATGCAGACATTCAGCGCATTCCAAGGCCAGCGGGTCGCCCAAGGCGATCTCGATAATCGCGGAGGTGTCGACGACGATAGCCGTTATGCGGGCAAGCCATCATCGTCGTAAAGAAAATCCTGGCTGCGCAAGGAGTTGGGCCCGCTGACAGGGTTGGCGCGGGCCTCGGCAATAATCTCCAAGGTCAGGGCATGTCGTTGCGCCTTGGTGAGTGGCGGCGTGACCGGCACCAGCCTGACGAGCGCCTGGCCCTGACGGGTAAGCACTACGTCCTCCCCTGCCACAGCCTTGTTCACCAAGTCAGTAAGCTGAGCCTCGGCTTCTTTGATCGCAATATCCACAACCGCCTCCATTGCCCACGCGGCCTGGTAATTTTACGCCAGCCCCACCGCCGAGTCGAATCACCTCACGGCAGCGCCACCGGCGCCCATAGCACGTCGTCGACGGCGGCCGCGTTGGTGGCCAGCATGACCAGGCGGTCAAAGCCCAGGGCGATGCCGGCGCAGTCGGGCAGGCCGAATTCCAGGGCCGCCAGGAAATCGGCGTCGATGGGATAGCGCTCGCCATACAGCGCCTGCTTCAAATCCATATCGGCCTCGAAACGAGCCTTCTGAACAGCGGCATCCGTCAGCTCCCCGAAGGCGTTGGCCAGCTCAACGCCGCAGGCGTACAGCTCGAACCGTTCCGCCACGCGGCCGTCTTCCGGCTTGGGCCGCGACAGCGCGGCCATGGACACGGGGTAGTCGGTCAGGAAGGTCGGCCGGCCCATGCCCAGGTGCGGCTCGATGCGATCCAGGCTGATGCGGAAGAACAAATCCTCCCAGGTGTCGCCGGCATGGGCGTGGATGCCCACGGCTTCGGCCGCCTGGGCCAGCAGGGCCACGTCCGGCCGGGCGGGATCGGGCGCCGTCGCCAGCAGGTCGATGCCGACATGGCGCTGGAACGCCTCCTGCACCGTCAGCACCTCCCACTCCGCCAGCGGATCGCAGGTGAGATCGCCCCGGCGCAGGATGTCCACGCCAGCGGCGGCGCACAGCGCCCGGGTCAGGCCGATGCAGTCGTCCATCAGGTCGCGATAGCCCGCCCCCACCCGGTACCATTCCAGCATGGTGAATTCCGGGCTGTGGGTGGGGGAGCGCTCGCCATTCCTGTAGACGTGGGCCAGTTGGAAGATGCGCGGCAGCCCCGCCACGAGCAGCTTCTTCATGGTGAATTCGGGGCTGGTGTGCAGGCGCAGGGTCAGCCGGTCGTCGGGATGGCTGCCCACCAACTCGGTGGCGAAGGCCATCAGGTGCGGCTCCAGCCCCGGGGACACCTGCAGGGCCGGCGTCTCCACCTCCTCAAAGTCCCCATCCTCGAACCAGCGGCGCAGGGCGCGGGTCATGGCGCCGCGCGCCTTCAGGTTGGCGGCGCGCCGGGCCATACGGTCGGGGTGCCACCAGGGTTGGGTCGGGGTCTTCATGGCTGGTGGTCCTTCCACGACAAGCGATATGCTGGGCGGCATACCGTTCCCACCTGCCGCTGTCGAGTCCCGTGGCCAAATCCACCCCCGTCAAAAAATCCAAAAGCCCGCCCGCGGTGACGCCCGCGCCCCAGCCGGAGCCCAAGGCGCCGGGCGCGGCCCCCAACGTCACCCTGCGCTGGGACGGCGCCCGCATCAGCGAATGGAACGCCCTGCTGAAGCGCGTGCCGCGCAGCAGCCTGACGCAGTGCTTCGGCTACGCCGCCGCCATGATGACGGTGGAAGGCTGGAAGCCGCGCCTGGGCATCTTCGAACGGGACGGCCAGCCCATCGGCCTGGTGCTGGTGCTGGAGAAGCGCCTGGCCCGCGCCGTGCAGGTGGCCAAGGTGCATCGCGGCCCCCTGCTGGTGCCGGAGGCGCAGGACTGGAGCACCGTGGGCGTAGTTTACCGCCTGCTGCGCCAGGCCTATCCCACCGGCCTGCTGCGCTGGCCCAGCGTGATCGCCGAGGTGCCGGCCGGGCCCCTGGCCACCACGGCGCTGACCTGGGCCGGCTGGCGTCATCAGCCGGGGCCCGGCTATCGGACCATCTGGCTGGACCTGACGCCGGATGAGGCCGCCTTGCGCGCCAAGTTGGACCCCAAATGGCGCAACAAGCTGCGCCAGGGCGAGAAGTCCGGCCTAGCGGTGGAGGTGGACCGCGACGGCGCCACCCTGCCCTGGCTGCTGGAAAAGCACGAGGCCGACCGCAAGGAACGCAAGTACCGCGCTGCCGGCACCAAGCTGCTGACCCGCCTACGCACCGCCATGCACAAGGATGGCGACGTCCTGGTCCTGCGCGCCCTGCTGGAGGGGGAGCCCGTGGCGGGCATGCTGATCTTCGGCCACGGCGTCGCCGCGACCTATCAGGTGGGGTGGAGCGGCCCGGAAGGCCGACGCACCCGCGCCCACCATCTGCTGCTGTGGCGCGCCTGCCTGGAATTGAAGGCCCAGGGCCGCGTCGCCTTCGACCTGGGCGGCCTGACCCCGGACGTGGAGGGCATCAACACCTTCAAGCGCGGCCTGGGGGGTGAGGAAGTGGAACTGGCCGGCGTGTGGAACTAGCGCTGGTCCAGCTTCAGCTCGATGCGGCGGTTGCGGGCGCGGACGTCGGGGGTGTCGCCCGGCTCCAGCGGCTGGAACTCACCGAAACCGGTGGAGGCCAGGCGCTCCGGCGCCACGCCCTGCTGGATCAGGAACTTCACCACCGCCGTGGCGCGGGCGGAGGATAGTTCCCAGTTGCTGGCGAAGGCGGGGGTATGGATGGGCACGGCATCGGTATGGCCGTCCACGCGCAGGATCCAGTTCAGGTCCTTGGGAAACTTCTTGGAGATGTCCAACAGGGTCTTGGCCAGGCTGGCCAGTTGCTTGCGGCCCCGGTCGCCCAACTCGGCGCTGCCGCTGTCGAACAGCACCTCGGACTGGAAGACGAAGCGGTCGCCGACGATGCGGATGTCCGGCCGGTCGCCCAGCACCTCGCGCAGCTTGCCGAAGAACTCGGAGCGATAGCGGGCCAGTTCCGCGACCTTGCCGGCCAGGGCGGCGTTCAGGCGCTTGCCCAGATCCACGATCTGGACCTGCTGTTCCTTGTCCTTCTGCTCCGACGCGGCCAGCGCGGCGTTCAGTTGCGCAAGCTGCTGACGCAGCGCCGCCAACTGCTGGTTCAGCAGGTCCACCTGCGCCTTGGCCTGGGCGCTGACGTTCTTCTCGTTATCCAGTTCCGCCTGCTTGGCGCCGGCGGCATCGGTCAGGGCCTGCACCTGGGCCGCCAGGTCGTCCTTGGCCTTGCCCGCCGCGTCCAGGTCCGCCTGCAACTGGGTATTCTTGGCCAGCGACGCCTGCAACTGCTCCGTAAGCGCCGCCATGTCGGCGGTCAGCTTGGCCTTGTCCGCCTGTTCCATGGCCAGTTGGTCAGCCAGCAGCGCGATGCGGCTGTTCAGCTGGGCCAGCGCCTCATCCTTGCCGTGCAGCAGGGAAGACAGCGCGAACTGCGACAGCACGAACACCATCAGCAGGAAGACGATGACCATGACCAGGGAGGACAGCGCGTCCACCCAGCCTGGCCAGATGTCGAGGTGACGGCGTGAAGCCCGCCGGCCAATGCCCGCCATGGCTTAGCGTTCCGCCCCTTCGCCCAGCGCCGCGATTGTGCGGGTGAGGATCTTGATCTCGGTGCGGATTTCCTGGGTCGACTGGACGCGGCCGGTGGCCACCTCCTCCACCAGGCGGGCCAGGTAAAGGTCCAGGTTGCGCAGGTGGGCGCGGCTGGCGTCGTCCAGGCCGCCACCGCCCAGGGCGCCGCCGCCGCTTCCCAGCTGTTCCGCCAAGCGCTGCAGCACGGGGCGCATCTCCAGCTGCCCCTCCGCCAGCCGCACCATCAGCTGCTGCTCCGCCTTCATCTGGTCCGACAGGGTGGCCAGCCGCTCCGTCAGCGCCACCAGGTGGCTGTTGGCGTTGCGCCGGTTATCCTCCCCCTGCGCCATGGTGTATTGCAGCTTCTCGATATTCTCGGCGGTCGTTTCCAGCAGGGCCTGGATGTAGGCCGGCACCGGCTGGTCGCCCACCTCCACCAAGCCGCCACCGCCGATGCGGGTGGACCCGGCCAGCCAGTCCTCCAGATCCATGTAGAAGCGGTTCTGCGCCTGGCCGGCCTGCAGCTCCAGGAAGCCCAGCACCAGGGAGCCGGCCAGGCCGAACAGGCTGGCGCTGAAGGCCGTGCCCATGCCGGCCAGCGGGGCGGCGAGGCCCTGCTGCAAGTCGGCGAAGATGGCCACGGCGTCGCCATTGCCCACCTTCAGGCCGGAAATGACGCCGCCGATGGTAGAAACCGTCTGTAGCAGGCCCCAGAAGGTGCCCAGCAGGCCCAGGAAGATCATCAGGCCGATCAGGTAGCGGCTGATCTCCCGGCTTTCATCCAGGCGGGCGCTGACACCATCCAGCAGGGAGCGGGTGGCGATGGCCGACAGGTTGAGGCGGCTGCCAGCCATGCCCGCCGTGCCGCCACGGCCGCGATCGCCCAGCATGTGGGCCATGGGCGCCAGCAGACGCGGCTGGGTGGAGGTGGCGCCGCCGCTGCGGAAGGTTTCCAGCCATTCGACCTCGGGCCGCAGCATCATGGCCTGGCGGAAGATGTAGAGGATGCCGATGGCCAGCGCCCCCAGGATCAAGCCGTTCAGGGCGGGATTGGCCATAAAGAACCGCTCCACCTGCGGGTAGAGCACCCCCATCACGGCGGCGATGGCCGCCAGGAACACACACATGCGGAACAGATAGGGGGTCGGGCGCGACATTGTTTTCCTTTATCGCTGCGGCGGGTTGGCTCCGGACGGCTGCCACCGTCCCGGCCCGCGGGGACTGGCTCAGTGGATGAAGGTCAGCTCCACCCGGTCGAAGACCTCAGGCGGCAGGTCGGAGCCCTTGGCGGCCCCGCGCACGGCGTTCTTGTCATCCTGGTCGCCATTGACGGACCCCATGGCGTACACCACCAGCCGCTCCTTGGGTACGCCCAAGGCCATCAGGCGGTCGCGCACGGCGTTGGCACGGATGAGCGACAAGCGCCGGGCGGCGGCCTCCCGGTCCAGGGCCGGCAGCGGGGCATATCCCCGTATCTCCAGACGACGGTTGGGGTCTTGGCCCAGACGGCCCGCGACGGCGGTCAGGGCCGCCTCCTGCTTCTTGTCCAGGGTGGTGGACCCGGCGGTGAAGGGCACGACCAGATGGTCCGCCGGGGTGGCGGGCGTGCCCTTGTCCACATGGGTGACGCCCCGTGGCCGGATGTCGGAAGTCACGGGCGGCTGGGCCCCCTCCGGTTCCGGCGTGCGGCCGGGGACGGGCGTCGCCTCCGGCTTGGTCAGCGCCTTCGGCATGTCGGGCACCGGCACCACCTTGGGCGTGGGCGCAGGCTTGGCCCGTTCGATGGTAGGCGTGCCCAGCTCACCGGAACTGGGCGGGGTGGTCGCCTTGCCCGACTGGCTGTCGGTGGATTGGCCGGGAACGGCCGGCGCCGGCGCGGCCTTGGGCGCCTTATGCTGGGCGGCCTTCGGCTTCGGGGCGGGATGCGCCGCCGGCTCCTGCGGGCTGGATCCCTTTCCGGCGTCGGTGGTTCCGCCCTGAGGGGCGCCTGTGGGAGAAGCGCCAGCGGCCGGAACATCGGTCGGGGAGGTCTGGGCATAGGCCGGAAACGCCAACAACGCGGCGGCCACAACAGCTAGAACGGGCACAGGGGACATGGTGGGGCGACGCATACGGGTAACGGCTTTCGGCAGGCTGACTAGACCTTGGAAATGTGGCCAATCCATGGTCCGCGCAACCTTTTTATCACCGCTTTGGCTCACCGGCCCTGTTTCATGACGCCGCCTGCCGCATCCCGTGCTTGACGCCAACCCATGATTTAGAATAATTCTAATTCACTGATTAACATCGGCGGCCCATCAGGCGCCGCCCCACCAGACCACCGGTCAGGAGCCTACCCCATGCTGCCCCAGCCGCAGACCGCCGCCGCCCCTTCCGCCCACGCCTTCACGTTCCAGCGTCTGGGCGGTCAAGGCGCCATCCCCTTGGCTGCCTTCGCCGGGCAGCCAGTTCTGGTGGTGAATACCGCCAGCAACTGCCGCTTCACCAACCAGTATGAGGATTTGCAGGCCCTGCACGCCAAGTACGGCCCCCGCGGCCTGGTGGTGCTGGGGGTGCCGTCCAACGACTTCGGCAAGCAGGAACCCGGCTCCGCCTCGGAAATCGGCGCCTTCTGCCAGCGCAACTACGGCGTCGAATTCACCATGGCGGACAAGGAAGTGGTGGTGGGCGCCACGGCCCATCCGTTCTTCGGGTGGCTGGTGGATGTCGCCGGCGAGGACGCCGCCCCGCGCTGGAACTTCCACAAGTACCTGCTGGGCAAGGATGGCCGTCTGGTCCGTTACTGGTCGTCCGTCTTCCGCCCATCCAATGAGGCCATCATCCAGGCGGTGGAAACGGCCCTGGCCTGATCGCCCCTCCCGCGCGCGACTGAACCGCCCCCGGCGCCACCGGCACCGGGGGCGGCTTCGTCAGAAACGATAGCCCACCGCCGCGAAGGCGCGGGCGCTGGTGGCGGTGTAGGTCACAGGGCTGTCGGCCGCGTCGCCCAACAGGCGCTTCACCGTCACATCACCGGTCACGAACCAATGGTCGGTGATGCGATACCGGGCCAGGGCACCGGCGCTGACATCCTTGAAGCCGGCCCCAGCGCTGTAGGCGGCGAAACGGCTGGCGCTGGCCTGGGCCGGGGTGACGCCGAAATAGGTTTGCATATAGCTGTCGCTGGCCCAGCTCACGCCGACATGGGGCATCAGGGTCAGGCGCTCAGCCAACTTCAGGGGCAGGCCGACGCCACCTGTCACCACCACGCCATCGTTCTGGTCCCCGGTGTACTTCACGGCAGACAGGTCAAGGCTGAGCCGCCCCAGCTGATAGGCGCCGAAGACCTTGAAGCCCAGTGACTTGTCCACGTCGCCCATGCCCTTCAGCCGGTCGTCGCCGTTGTTGAACAGGCCGTTGCCCTTGCTGTCGTTGCGGCCGGGGTCGAAGGTCAGGCCGCCGCCGACGCGAAAATCGCCGTGATGCCAATAGGCGCTGAGCCCCTCCGGCCCCATGGTCAGCATGTCGTTATAGCGGACGCTGAACAGCGGCATGGGGCTGGCCTGGTAACGGTCGCTGCCCTCGTATGTCGGGCGTACCGCCACGCCTGCACCCAGGCTGACGTCCCAGACCGGGGCTGGCGAGACCGGCGCTGGCCAGACCGACGTTGGCTGGGCGGTTCCATCGTCGGCCAGCGCGGTCGCGGCGAGCAGGGAGGCGACGGCCGTCACAAGGGTGGATACGGGAAGGAGAATCTTGCGGGGAAACATGGGCGCTTGGCCTCTCACAGGGGAAACGGCGTCCGGTGGCGGCCCCCAACTGCGCCGACCGCCAAGACGCGGGGATCGTGCCTTGCCAATCTTGGCGGCTGATGTCGTGTTTGCTGCGGCGGCGGCACAATGTGTCCGGCCTGAAATAATCGGCCGGGACAACGGACACAGGCGCGGGGAACGGGCGTGCTAGCATGCGGCCATGACCCTGACGCCGCCGCCCTCCCCCACCCTGCTGATCGTCGATGACGATGAGGACATCCTGTCCCTGTTGACCCTGTTCTTCCAAAAGCACGGCTACAGCGTGCGCGTGGCGGAGGATGGCGGGGGCATGCACGCGGCCCTGGCGGCGGAGCCGGTGGATCTGGTGATCCTGGACGTCATGCTGCGCGGGGAGGATGGGTTCAGCCTGTGCCGTTCCCTGCGCACGGCGTCCCGCGTGCCGGTCATCATGCTGACCGCCATGGCCGACCATACCGACCGCGTCGTCGGGCTGGAGATCGGGGCGGACGACTACCTGACCAAGCCCTTCGACGCGCGCGAGTTGCTGGCCCGGGTCAAGGCCGTCCTGCGGCGCACCCGCGAGGGGGGCGGCGCGGTGGCCGAAACCCGCCCCTGCCTGGGCTTCGCCGGCTGGCGACTGGACGTGGCGCGGCGCGAGCTACGGTCCGAGGACGGTACCCTGGTGCTGCTGTCCGGCGGGGAGTTCGACCTGCTGCTGGCCTTCGTGGAGCATCCGCAGCGCGTGCTGACCCGCGACCAGCTGCTGGACCTGGCGCGGGGCCTGAGCCACGGGGCCTATGACCGCAGCATCGACGTGCAGGTCAGCCGCCTGCGCCATAAGCTGGAGGACGACCCCAAAAATCCATCCCTGATCCGCACCGTCCGCAACGGCGGCTATATCTTCACGCCCCAGGTCCGGCGGCAATGAAGTCGCCGTGGCCGCAGGACACCATCGCCCGTCGTTTCGCCCTGACCATCATGGCGGCGGTGACGGTGGCCGCGACCTTGAGCGCCCTGGCCGTCAGCTTCGCCGGAAGCTGGCTGTCTTCGCCCGCCAACGAGGCCGGCCTGTTCCAGGCGGTCACCAGCATCAGCCACGCCATAGACGTCGCCCCGCCGGAGATGCGGCCGACCCTGGCCCGCGCGGCTTCGACCAAGCTGTATGAGGTCGACTGGTACGACGCGGCGAGCCCCCTGGCGGTGGCGCTGGACCGGGAATCGGGAGCGGAGGACATCCACCCCTTGCCCAGCCCCTGGCTGGAGGCGCTGGGCCGGCGAGCCCTGGTGTTCACGGCGACGGCGGCGGACGCCGGGCGCCTGGGTCTGCGGGCCGCCGTGGGAACGCACCCGCGTCCACGCTTCCTGGGCGTGCCGCTGAGGGACGGCAGCTGGCTGGTCTACATGGCCCGGGACTGGTCGCGGGATCTGGTGCGCCTTTCCCGCGTCGCCATCACCCTGGTGCTGCTGTTGCTGTCGGCCGCGGCCGTTTCGCTGATCGCGGCGCGGCAACTGTCCCGCCCCATCGAACGCATCGCCGCCGCCGCGCGGCAATTCGGCACCGATCCCAAGGCGCCCCCCATCATCGAGTCGGGACCCCGCGAACTGCGCGGCGTCATTCAGGCCTTCAATGATATGCAGGGGCAGATCCAGAAGTTCGTGGGATACCGCACCGCCATGCTGGCGGCCATTTCTCACGACCTGCGCACCCCCCTGACCCGCATGCGGCTGCGCGGCGAATTCGTGGAGGATCCGGTGCAACAGGCGCGGCTGTTCCGCGATGTGGACGAGATGCAGGCCATGGTGGACGGGGCCTTGGCCTTTTTCCGCGACGACGCGGATGAAGAGGCCGTGACGGCCTTCGACCTCGCGGGGCTGCTGACCACCATCGCCGACGAATTCGCCGACCAGGGAATCACCATTCCCTATACCGGGCCGCCCCATGCCGTCTATCGCGGCCGGCCGTTCGCGCTGAAACGCGCGTTCACCAATGTGATCGAGAACGCCGTCAGGCACGCCACACCGCCGACGGTGACGCTTGAAGAAGTGCCGGCGCAAAACGGAACGGCCCAAGACGCGCGCGGAATGCTGGCGATCACCGTGCGGGATGACGGACCGGGCATCCCGGACGACGCGCTGGATCAGGTGTTCAGCCCCTTCTTCCGCCTGGACCGGTCCCGCAATCGGGTCACGGGGGGCGTGGGCCTGGGGCTAACCGCCGCGCTCGCCATCATCCGCGCCCATGGCGGAGACATCATCCTGTTCAACCGGACGGGCGGGGGGCTGGACGCCCGGGTGACGCTGCCCGTCACCTGAAAATGAAACGGCCCGGACGGGATGGTCCGGGCCGTTTCCACCAATCGGGATAATCCGTCAGCCGGCGGCCTTCTTGCCGGCGTTGCGCAGCAGCGTGCCCAGGGGCAGGTGCAGATGGGCGTTGGCGGCCAGCACGCTGGCGCCGCTCTGCGGGTTGCGCCCACCAGCGATCTCGGTGGCGAAACCGCCGGCCTCGGTCACCATCAGCAGACCCGCCGCCACGTCCCACGGCTTCAGGTTGGTCTCGAAGAAACCGTCGAAACGGCCGGCCGCGACATAGGCCAGGTCCAGGGCGGCGGCGCCGAGACGGCGGATGCCGGCGACCTCGCCCATCACCGCCTGCAGCTGGGGCAGATAGGCGGCGTGGTCGCCATGGCCCTTGAACGGTATGCCGGTGGCGATGAGGGCGTCGGGTAGGTTGCGGCGGGCGGAGACGCGCAGGCGGGTGTGGTTCAGGAAGGCGCCGGCGCCCTTTTCCGCCCAGAACATCTCGTCATGCACCGGTTCGTACACCACGCCGGCGACGATCTCGCCTTCCTTCTCCAGCGCGATGGTGATGGCCCAGTGCGGCAGGCCGTGCAGGAAGTTGGTGGTGCCGTCCAGCGGATCGACGATCCAGCGATGCGACGGGTCGCTGCCGGCGACGGTGCCCGTCTCCTCCAGCAGGAAGCCGAAGCTGGGGCGGGCCTTGGCCAGTTCCTCACGGATGATGTTTTCCGACTTGCGGTCGGCGGCGGACACGAAGTCCGCCGGGCCCTTGCGGGAAACCTGCAGCTGCTCCACCTCGCCGAAGTCGCGCACCAGGGCGCGGCCCGCCTTCTCGGCGGCTTTGGTCATGACGTTGAGGATAGCGGAACGGGCGGCCATGGGGTGTCCCTTTTGATCTCATCACAAGGCGGGTCCCCGGGGGACCGCCCTACCATAAAAGCCGAGAGCGAATTCCACCGGAAGGCGGAATTCGCTCTGGCAACGAACCAGCCGCCCGAGGGCGGCGGCGGGAAGGAGGCTTAGTCCTTCGCGCGTTCCATATATTCGCCCTCGGCGGTGCTGACCACCACGCGGGTGCCGGCCTCGATGTGCGGCGGAACCAGGATGCGCACACCGTTTTCCAGCACGGCCGGCTTGTAGGAGGAAGAGGCCGTCTGGCCCTTCACCACCGGGTCAGCCTCGGTGATCCGCAGGGTCACGGTCTGCGGCAGTTCGACGGACAGCGGCGCGCCCTCGAAGGTCTGCACCGTCACTTCCATGCCGTCGGTCAGGAAGACCTTGCCGTCGCCGACGACATCGCCGGGGATGGACACCTGCTCGAAGGTTTCCTTGTCCATGAAGGTGTAGCTGTCGCCGTCCTCGGCGAACAGGAAGGTCATCTCATGTTCGTCCAGGCGGGCCCGTTCCACGCTTTCCTGGGTGCGGAAGCGCTCGATCGTCTTGGTGCCCGTGCGCACGTCCTTCATCTCGATCTGGATGAAGGCGCCGCCCTTGCCGGGCTGCACGATCTGCGTCTTCACGACCACCCACAGCTTGCCGTTATTCTCCATAACGTGGCCGGGGCGCATGGTGTTGGCGTTAACCTTCATGGTGCTTCAACTTTAACCTGGGTGTTTGTGAGCGGCGGGGACCCTAGCAGCTTGTGGCCGGCCGGACAAGATCGGCCGAAATTCCCCGGGCGCATGCCCCTTCGGCGTTATCCCGCGCAAAAGGGGGCGAAGCGGCCCAGCGGTAAGAGACGGAAGCGGGCGCCCATGGAAAAAGGCCCGGCGAGCGGATGCCGGCCGGGCCTGGTCAAGTTTGGGATGGGAAACAGGGAATGAGGGGACTCAAGAAGATGGAAAGGCGGTCAACGAAACTCAGGGCTTAATCAGGGCGCCGACCGCAGCACCGCCCGCGGCGCCGATGGCCGCACCAGCCAGGACCGGGCCGCCCACGATGGCGGTCAGGGCGGCACCACCCGCGGCGCCAATGGCGCCACCGGACAGCGCGCGCTGCTGGCGGGCGTTAAGGCCGGAGCAACCGGCCAGCAGGGAACCGGCGACAACGACGATGACAGCTTTCTTCAACATGATGGCCTCAGTGCTCTCTTGTTTTGAACCGGGGCGGAACCTGAAGGGTGCCGCCCCGGGCCGGACTTGATGCCGACTGAATGGGATGGGCTAGATGGCCTGGGTTAACGGATCGGGATGACCACGTTCAGGCCGGCCGGCGGGTAATAGACCGGCGGGGGCGGCGGGGGGCGTAGTACACCGGGGGCGGCGGCACGTACACCGGGCGGGGCGGCGGGGCGTAGTAGTACGGGGGAGGCGCCACGTAGACCCGGGGACCGTAGTAATCGTGATAGCGGTAATAGCCGTGGTGATGGTGCCAGTACTCATCAGCCTTAGCCTTGGTCGCGGTCAGACCGGATGCGGCGACCCCGACCACGACCAGGGCGGCAACCGCGGCAAAGCGCTTTACCTTCGCCAGACGCAGGAAATCGCTCGTCATGATCTTAACCTCCAAAAGGTGGGACGCTCGCCTGTCGGCTCGTGCCGTCGTCGGCTTCCCATGACTGGTAATCTGAAGGTGGATGTTGACGATTTAAGGGCGATGTTTGCCTTAATGCGACCGCAATTAAAAACGGCCGGGAGCAGTGCACTCTCGGCCGTCTCACCAATTAATTCAATGCACTGTCGGTTCTGTCAGCGGACGACCTGGCCGGTGCCGCGCCCGCGCGGATCGGACGCGGTTTCCAGATCCGTGCCGATCACGCGCACGGCCTCCACGTCGCCCATGTTCCAGCCCTGGTTGACCAGCGTGTAGCCCATGGCCTTCAGCTTGTCGGCCTCCGGGCCGGTCAGCGGGGCGTAGGGGTCGTAATAGATGGTGTCCTTGGGCAGGAGCTGGTGATGCACCCGCTGGGCCGCCACCGCCGCCTGCAAGGGCATGTGGAAGTCATAGACGTCGCTCATCACCTGGAAGACGCCGGTGAAGATGCGGGAGCCGCCGGGCGTGCCCAGTACCAGGCTGACCTTGCCGTCGCGGGTCACGATGGTGGGGGTCATGGAGGACAGCATGCGCTTGCCCGGCTGGATGGCGTTGGCATCCTTGCCCACCACGCCGAAGCCGTTGGGCACGCCGGGCTTGGCGGCGAAGTCGTCCATCTCGTCATTCATCAGGAAGCCGGCGCCCTCCACCACCTCGCCATTCCCGAACTCGAAATTCAGGGTGTAGGTGTTGGAGACGGCGTTGCCCCACTTGTCGACCACGGAAAAGTGCGTGGTCTCGTTGGGCTCCAGCCCCGGCTTCACGTCGGGCGTGGGGGAAATGGCGTTCGGGTTGATCTCCCCCGCCCGCTTGGCCAGGTAGTCGTCGCTGATCAGCTTTTCCACCGGCACCTTATAGAAGTCCGGGTCGCCCAGGTACTCGGCACGGTCGGCGAACACCCGCTTCTCGATCTCCGCCAGCAGGTGGATGTACTTGGCGGAGTTCAGCGGCACGTCCCTGAAGTCGGCGGCGCGCAGCTCCTTCATCTTCAAGAGCTGGGCCAGCGCCTCCCCGCCCGAGCTGGGTGGTGGGGCGGTATAGACGACGTTGCCCTGCCATGTGAATTGAATGGGCTCCCGCCACTTGGCCTTATAGTCCGCCAGGTCCTGCGCCGTGATCAGGCCGCCGTCCTTCTTCATCTGCGCGACCAGCAGCTGCGCCGTCTTGCCGGTGTAGAACTCCTTGGGTCCGTCCTTGGCGATGCGCTTCAGCGTCTCGGCCAATTCCGGCTGGATGAAGGTCTTGCCCGCCTGCATCTCGCCGAAATACCGGGCGAAGTTGGTGCCCGCGAACTGCGCCATCATGTCGGTGCGGTAGGCGATGATCTTGTCGGAGGGTAGAAAGCCCTTCTCCGCCAGGGTGATGGCAGGCTGGATCACCCGCGCCCAGGGCAGCGTGCCGAAACGGTGGTGCGCCTCCCACAGCCCCATGACGGTGCCGGGCACGCCGGCGGCCTTGGCCCCCACCAGGCTGAGCTTGGGGATCACGTTGCCCTGGGCATCCAGGTACATGGTGCGGGTGGCAGCCTTGGGTGCCACCTCCCGGTAATCGACGAAGTAGGGTTTGCCGTCGACGAACAGGGTCATGAACCCGCCGCCGCCGATATTGCCGGCTTCGGGATAGGTCACGGCCAGGGCGAAGGCGGTGGCCACGGCCGCGTCCACGGCGTTGCCGCCGGCCTTCAGGATCTCCGCCCCCGCCGCCGTGCCGAAGCTGTCGGCCGAGGCCACGGCGCCTCCGGACAGCAGCGCGGCGGGCGCCGCGGCGCTCTCCTTGGCCTGGACCTGCGGCAGGGCGGCGACCAGTGCCAACCCAACCAGCGTCCCGCCCAGGGCATTGAGAACCCACCGGCGCGTGACGCCTTTCATCAACCGACCCTTGCCACCATCGCCACCCTGCCAGGACCCCATCGGTCACCCCTCTTGTTTGCATCGTTGTCCGCTCAACCGCGGAAGCGTTCAGCATGCCCAGGTCGCCCGCGAAAGATAAGATGATTTTGCGCTGCGATAGGATGAGCGAGACTTGATCTTTATCTCATATATGGGAAATATTCCCATTATGGAACAGACACCCTCCCCCGACCCTTTCGAGCAACGCCTAGCCGCCCGCCTGGCCAGCCTGCGCCTGGAACGTGGCTGGACCCTGGAAACCCTGGCGGAGCGCAGCGGCATCAGCCGGGCCACCCTGTCCCGCCTGGAGCGGGGGAGACCAGCCCCACCGCCGCCCTGCTGGGGCGCCTGTGCACCGCCTACGAACGGCCCATGTCCCGCCTGCTGGCGGAGGTGGAGGCCGACCCGCAGCAGTTCATCCCCCGCGCGTCCCAGCCCGTCTGGACCGATCCGGAAACCGGCTTTCACCGCCGCGGCGTCTCCCCGCCCGCCAGTGGCTATATGACGGAGATGGTGGAGGGCACGCTGCCACCCGGTGCCGTCATCGCCTATCAGGCGCCGCCGGTGGCGGGGCTGGAACATCATTTGTGGATGCTGTCGGGCCGGCTGGATCTGACCTTGGACGGCACCCGCCATGCCCTGTCAGCGGGGGACACGCTGCGCTACCGACTGACGGGCGGCAGCCGCTTCCACTGCCCCGGCCCGGACGCCGCGCATTACGTCATCGCCATCACCCGCCCCTGAGCCACCCCCGAGCCATCATGACCAGCCTGACCATCCGCGAAATCCCCGCCGCCGAGCTGGACGCCCTGACCCCGGCGCTGAGCGGCATCCTGCACGCCTGCGTCCTGGGCGGGGCCAGCGTCGGCTTCATCCTGCCCTTCACCGAGGGCGAGGCCGCCGCCTTCTGGCAAGGCCTGCGGCCGGGCCTGGAGACGGGAGGGCGACGTCTGTTGGGTGCCTGGCTGGGGGAGCGCCTGGTCGGCACGGTGCAGTTGCTGCTGGCCGGCCCGCCCAACGGCCGCCACCGGGCGGAGGTCGCCAAGATGCTGGTCCATCCCGACGCCCGCCAACGCGGCATCGGCCGCGCGTTGATGACCGCCGTCGAGGCGCTGGCCCGGACGGAGGGGCGCACCCTGCTGTTGCTGGACACCGGCAGTGACGAGGGCCGGGCGCTGTACCGCTCCGTCGGGTTCCAGACCGTGGGCGACATCCCGGGCTATGCCATCCATGTCGATGGTTCAGCACTGGCCACGACCATCCTGTACAAGCATTTAACAGGATCAACGACGGGAAATTACGGTAGCTGAACGGCGTTACCCCGGCCAATTACCCGCCTCGCCAGTAAAAAATGTTGCGCCAGCAGCATTTTCACCCCCGCGCGCCCTGCCCCCGCCTTGCCGCCCCTGCGCACTAGGGTTAAGGTCGCAGCCGGTCCCGGCAGGGCGGACCCGCGCCAAAGCCGGCGGGGAACCGGCCCGAAACGCGCCGGACAGCCATGAATAGGGGCGGTTAAGGCGGCAATGGGTTTCACGCTGGCAGTCGGCACATTCCTACAGCATTTGATCAACGGCCTGACCCTGGGCGCCATCTACGGACTGATCGCCATCGGCTACACCATGGTGTACGGCATCATCCGCATGATCAATTTCGCCCATGGCGAGATTTACATGATCGGCGCCTTCATCGCCGTCACCACCTTCACCCTGCTGCTGGGGGCGGGCGTGACGTCCGTGCCGCTGGCCCTGGTCATCGTGCTGGCCATCTCCTGCACCTTCACCGCCGCCTATGGCTGGACCATCGAGCGCGTGGCCTATCGCCCGCTGCGCACGGCGCCCAAGCTGGCGCCCTTCATCTCCGCCATCGGCATGTCCATCCTGCTGCAGAACTTCGTCATGCTGACCCAGGGCGCGCGGTCGAAGTCGCTGCCCCCGGTCATGACGGGCGGCGTCACCCTGTGGCACGATGGCGACTTCAGCCTGGGCCTGACCAACATCCAGATGTTCATCATCCTGCTGACCGTGGCGCTGATGGCCGGGTTCACCCTGGTCATCAACCGCACGGCCCTGGGGCGCGCCCAGCGGGCGTGCGAACAGGACCGGACCATGGCGGCACTGCTGGGCATCAATGTCGACCGCACCATCTCCCTCACCTTCGTGTTGGGGGCGGGGCTGGCGGCGGTGGCCGGCGTCATGGTCACGCTCTATTACGGCGTCATCGACTTCTACATCGGCTTCCTGGCCGGCATGAAGGCCTTCACCGCCGCCGTGCTGGGCGGCATCGGCAGCCTGCCGGGCGCCATGCTGGGTGGCCTGCTGATCGGCCTGATCGAGGCCTTCTTTTCCGGCTACGTCTCCAGCGCCTACAAGGACGTGGCGGCGTTTTCCATCCTGATCCTGGTGCTGGTGGTCCGCCCCTCGGGCCTGCTGGGCCGTCCTGACATCGAGAAGGTGTGAGGTCATGGCCGCACCCGCTAACGCCCCGATTCCTTTCCCCCATCGCCTGCGCGACGCCGGCATTGCCGGCCTGGTCGCCATGGCGTTGGCCGTGCCCTTCCTGGGCCTGCGCACCGTCAACCTGGACCAGGGGCTGGTGGTGCAGGCCAACCTGGCCTATGTGCCCCTGGCCGGAGTCCTCGTCTTCCTGGGCCGGCTGATCCTGGGCCTCCTGGCGGGTCCGCTGGCCAAAGCCACAGCCCCCCTCGCCAACTGGCGACCGCCGGCCAGTACCCAGCGCCTGCGTCCCTGGGGTGGCCCGCTGCTGGTGCTGGCCGCCGCCGCCCTGCCCTTCCTGCCCTTCGCCAACCGCTATGTCATCGACCTGGGCACCACGGCGCTGATCTACATCCTGCTGGCGACGGGCCTGAACATCACCGTGGGCCTGGCCGGGCTGCTGGATTTGGGCTTCGCCGCCTTCTACGCCATCGGCGCCTATACCTGCGCCCTGACCACCACGCAGTTGCATTGGGGGTTCTGGCCGGCGCTGGCGGCGGGGGGCTGGCGTCCAGCCTGTTCGCCGTCCTGCTGTCCCTGCCCATCCTGCGGCTGCGCGGCGACTATCTCGCCATCGTCACCCTGGGCTTTGGCGAGATCACCCGCATCGTCATCCTGAACTGGCAGGGCCTGACCGGCGGCCCCAACGGCGTGTCCGGCATCGCCCGGCCCACCCTGTTCGGCCTGACCTTCGACCGGCGGGCGCCGGAGGGCGGCCACACCTTCAGCGAAATCACCGGCATCGCCTACGCGCCGGAACACCGGCTGATCTTCCTCTATCTGCTCATCCTGGCGCTGACCGCGCTGGCGGCCTACACCGTGGCCCGCCTGCGCCGCCTGCCCATCGGCCGCGCCTGGGAGGCCCTGCGCGAGGATGAGATCGCCTGCCGCTCCCTGGGCATCAACCCCACCATGGTGAAGGTGTCGGCCTACGCCACCGGCGCCCTGATGGGTGGGCTGGCCGGCTGCTTCTTCGCCGCCCGCCAGGGCTTCGTCAGCCCGGAAAGCTTTGGCTTCATGGAGTCGGCCACCATCCTGGCCATAGTCGTGTTGGGCGGCATGGGCAGCCAGGCGGGCGTGATCATCGCGGCCTTGTTCATCGTCGTGCTGCCGGAGTTGGCGCGCGGCTTCGCCGACTACCGCATGCTGGCCTTCGGCCTGGCCATGATCCTGATCATGATCTGGAAGCCGGGCGGCCTGCTGGCCGGCCGCCTGCCGACCATCCGGCTGTCGACCGCCAAGCCCAAGCCCGTGGCGGAGGCCGCGTAATGACGACTGAGCCCCTTCTTGATGTTCAGGGCCTGACCATGCGCTTCGGCGGCCTGCTGGCCGTGGACGGCGTGGACCTGACCGCCGACCGAAACCGCATCACCGCCTTGATCGGCCCCAACGGCGCCGGCAAGACCACCATCTTCAACTGCCTGACCGGCTTCTACAGACCCACGGCCGGCCGGCTGCTGCTGCGCCACCCGACCAGGGGCCCCCTCGAGCTGCAAAAGCTGAAGGGCTATGGCGTCGCCCGCACCGGCGTCGTCCGCACCTTCCAGAACATCCGCCTGTTCCCCAGCATGACGGTGCTGGAAAACCTGCTGGTGGCCCAGCACCAGACGCTGATGCCCAAGTCCGTCTTCTCCCTGGCCGGCCTGCTGAACCTGAAGGGCTGGCGCGCGGCGGAAGAGGCGGCGGTGGACACCGCCCGCGACTGGCTGCGCCGGCTGGACCTGCTGGCCGTGGCGGATGAGGCAGCGGGCAATTTGTCCTACGGCATGCAGCGCCGGGTGGAGATCGCCCGCGCCATGAGCACCAACCCGCTGCTGCTGTGCCTGGATGAGCCGGCGGCGGGATTGAACCCCCGCGAGACGCGGGCGCTGGCCGAGCTGCTGGCCGGCATCCGCGCCGAACACGGCATCGGCATCCTGCTGATCGAACATGACATGGGCCTGGTCATGGACATTTCCGACCACATCTTCGTCGTCGACCATGGCGCCCGCATCGCCGCCGGCACGCCGGCCGAAATCCGCAATGACGCGCGGGTGATCAAGGCCTATCTGGGCGAACCGGATGCGGACGATCTGGCGGTTGGGACGGGGGCACACTGATGGCCGGCCCGCTGCTGCAACTGTCCGACGTCCACGCCAGCTATGGCCCCGTGCACGCCCTGCGCGGCGTCAACGTCACGGTGAACGAGGGGGAGATCGTCACCCTCATCGGCGCCAATGGCGCCGGCAAGTCCACCCTGCTGATGACCCTGTGCGGCAACCCCAGGCCCAGCCAGGGCCAGATCCTGTTCCAGGACAAGAGCCTGGTGGGCCTGCCCCCGCACCTGATCGCGGCGCAAGGCATCGCCCAGGTGCCGGAGGGGCGGCGCATCTTCCCGCGCATGACGGTGCTGGAAAACCTGCGGCTGGGCGCCACCCTGGCCGACCCCGCCCACTTCGCCGAGGATCTGGCCACCTGCTACGGCCTGTTCCCCATCCTGGAGAAGCGCCAGGCCCAGCGCGCCGGCACCCTGTCGGGCGGGGAGCAGCAGATGCTGGCCATCTCCCGCGCGTTGATGAGCCGGCCGCGCGTGCTGCTGCTGGACGAGCCCTCGCTGGGCCTCGCCCCCCTCATCATCCGCCAGATCTTCCAGGTCATCGAGCAGCTGAACCGGGAACGCGGCATGACCATCCTGCTGGTGGAGCAGAACGCCTACCACGCCCTGAAGCTGGCCCACCGCGCCTATGTCCTGGCCTCGGGCGAGGTGGTGCTGACCGGCTCGGGGCGTGAGCTGCTGGCCAACGAGCAGGTGCGCGCGGCTTACCTGGAGGGTGGGGCGCATTAATTACTGAAGCGCCTCGATCCCTTTGCGGCGAATGACATTCAGCAATGCCAGGACAGCGCCTTTGGCCTGCTTCGTCCCGCGTTCAAGCTGCGAGACATAACCTGTCGTCAGGTTAAGATACTTGGCGAGCGCCGCCTGGCTAAGGTGCGCTTGTTCGCGCATCGCCCTCACCTCTTGTCCTGAGATGGGTTCCGCCATGGGAGAAGCGCTTGAACCGAGGTGCCGCACCGTGATCTTGCTATAGGTGGCCTCATCCATGAGGCCAAGGCGATGCTGGTCACCAGCCATTTCCAATAGCTCCTGAGCCAGTCGGCTAGGCTTCTTGGTCGTCATCCAGGATCTCCTGCAAATCGCCGTTTTCCAGGGCCTGCGTGATTTTATCCCCCGCCGCCGCAAGCCAGATGGCACCGATGGTGCGGAGGGTCTGCAGTTCATCTTCCTCAATGTTTTCGCGGTCGCTCTTGGCGAATCCATAGAGGAATACGGCGCGACCGGCGGCTCGGTAAGCGACGATCATCCGATATCCGCCCGACCGGCCCTGACCTGCTCGGGCAACTCGCTGCTTGATCAAGCCGCCGCCTAAGTCGGCATCAATAATACCTCGTTCAGCGCGATCGATCGCTTCCCGTAAACCACCGTCGGTCAACCGTTCACGGCGCGCGAATCGGGCCACGCCTTTCGTCTTGAAGACCCGCACACTCCCGATCCCACGCTATAAACTATAGTTCATAGTGCCATAAAATCAAACTTGCACAAGCGCCATCTCCCCTACTCCGCCGCGTCGCCGATCCCCTTGGCCGCATCGAACTGCAGCGCCGCCAGCCGGGCGTAGAGGCCGCCTTGACGGATCAGCTCCTCATGGCGGCCGCTGGCGACGATCTTTCCCTTGTCCAGGACGATGATGCGGTCGGCGTTCAGCACGGTGGCCAGGCGATGGGCGATGATGAGGGTGGTGCGGTCCTTCATTAGGTTTTCCAGGGCCAGTTGCACCCCCCGCTCACTCTCCGCGTCCAAGGCGGAGGTCGCCTCGTCCAGCAGCAGGATCTTCGGGTTGCGCAGGATGGCGCGGGCGATGGCGATGCGCTGGCGCTGGCCGCCGGAGAGGCGCACGCCCTTCTCCCCCAGATAGGTGCCCAAGCCGTCGGGCAGGGCCTCCAGGAAGTCCAGCGCGTGCGCGGCGCGGGCGGCGGCGCGCACCTCGTCATCCGTGGCGTCGGGCCGGCCATAGCGGATGTTCTCCCACGCGTTGGTGGAGAAGATCACCGCCTCCTGCGGGACGATGCCCAAGCGGGCGCGCACGTCCCCGGGAGTGGCCGTGCGCACGTCCACGCCATCCACCAGCACGCGGCCATCCTGCGGGTCGTAGAAGCGCAACAGCAGTTGGAACAGGGTGGTCTTGCCGGCACCGCTGGGGCCGACGATCGCCACCGTCTCGCCCGGCGCCACCGTCAGGTCCAGGCCCTCCAGCGCGGCGTAATCGGGCCGCGCTGGGTAGTGGAAGCGCACGCCCTCGAACGCAACGGTGCCGATGGCTGGGGTGGGCAGCGCCACCGGATTGGCCGGGGCCACGATGTCGGACTTGGTGTCCAGCAGGTCCACCAGCCGCTCCATGGCGCCGGCGGCACGCTGCAACTCACCCGTGACCTCCGAGATGGCGCCGACGGCGCCAGCCACCAGCACGGAATAGAAGATGAAGGCGGAGAGTTGGCCGGCGGAGATGCGGCCGGCCAGCACGTCGTGCCCACCGATCCACAGGATGACACCGATGGCCCCCATGACCAGGGAGATGATGATCATGGCCATCAATGCCCGCACACGGATTCGGCGCACGGCGGTGGTGAAGGCGTCCTCCACCCGGCTGCCGAAGCGCGCCGTCTCGATGGCTTCATGCCCGAAAGCCTGGACGATGCGAATGCCGCCCAGCGTCTCATCCACCTGGGCGCCCACATCGGCCACGCGGTCCTGGCTGTCCTTGCTGAGCTTACGCAGCGACCGGCCCAGGATGACGATGGGCAGCACCACCAGGGGCACGACGATCAGCACCAGCGCCGTCAGCTTGGCGCTGGTGATGGCCAGCATGACCAGCCCGCCCAACAGCATCAGGGAGTTGCGCAAGGCGATGGAGATGGTGGAGCCCACCACCGTCTGCAACAGCGTCGTGTCCGTGGTCAGGCGGGACAGCACCTCACCCGTGCGGGTCGATTCGAAGAATCCGGGCGACAAGGTCACCAGATGGTCGAAAACCGCGCGGCGGATGTCGGCAACCACCCGTTCCCCCACCCAGGAAACCAGGGAGAAGCGCACATAGGTAGATCCCGCCAGCACCAGGATGACGCCCAGCATGACCAGCAGCGCATGGTCCAGCAGGTGCGGATTGCTGGTGACGAAGCCCTGGTCCACCACCGCCTGGAGGCCGCGGCCCATGCCGATGGTGGTGGCCGCCGCCAGCAGCAGGGCGACGCCCGCCCCCACCGAGTGCCAAACGTAAGGCCGAACAAAGGGCAGCAGAAAGGCCAGGGGGCGCAACGACTTGCGGGCGGGCGGGGTGGACGGGCTGGCGTCGGTCACCGGCGATATTCCCAATCTGTATCAAGCGGCATGCGCGGTCGCCCCCATCATTCAACGGTCCTGAACAATCAGCTTGGCCCCGCGCGCGTGATGGCTTAGGTAATGCCTGGACGGCCGTGGGGCAACCACCGCCAGACCGTTCCTCAACCACCCTGTGGCACAGCCATGCGTGGCTGTGGCGCCTGCGCGCGCAAGAAGCGCGTGATCGGGTGTTGATCCCGGGGACGGTTTTGGCTATAAGCCCGGCTTCGCATTTCGAGATTTTTGTTTTGGGACTTGGGCGATCATGAAAGCTGACATTCACCCGGACTACCATGAGATCACCGTCGTCATGACCGACGGCACCTCGTTCAAGACCCGGAGCACCATGGGCAAGGCCGGCGACACGCTGCGCCTGGACATCGACCCGAAGTCGCATCCGGCGTGGACGGGCGTGCAGAAGCTGGTCGACACTGGCGGCCAGATCGCCAAGTTCAACCGCCGCTTCTCGGGCCTGGGCCTGAAGTAAGCCGCGGGCGGCCACGCCGCACGCCGCTCACGCTTTCAAAAAAGAGCGTCCCATCCGGGGCGCTCTTTTTTGCTGCCTGATACCAGGCGCCAAGCCCCGCCCCGGTCGATCAAGGGCGCCCAAGGACCGACCGCAGGTTCCCGGAGATGTCGGGGGGAGGTGTCGGGGCAGGATATTTCGGGGCGACCGAAGGCACAGATACGGCTGCCGCCATCTGGGGAAGGCGTCAAGCCACGCTGCGCCGGTATTGGTCTTCCAGGCGCTCCGCCCGCATATAGAGGCTATGGCTGCGTTGCAGCAATGAGCGCAAGCCGGCGGGCAACTCGCCATTGTCGGGGCCCGAGGGATCGCTGCAGATGGCGCCGCCGGACAGCGCGAACTGATCGCCCAGCACCTGATCGGCCGTCAGCTCGTGGGCATGCACCGCCTTGAGGGCCAGCAGCCAAGCCATCACCTGGGTCAGGCGGCTGGTGACGCGCAGCGATTCGTAGCTGATCTGCAGTCGAACCTGGGGGGGCAGGCCCCGCTGGTCCTTGGCTTCCTGAAAGGCGACGTAGTTGCGCGCCTCAACCAAGAGGGCCATCGTCTCCTCGTACGTCCGATCAAAAAAGGCATTGGACTCGAGCAACGACGTCCCTTTCTCCGGGCTGGTCCTGGATACCGCATGGGGGGTTCCCACCGGCGTAACCCGGGCACGGACGTTGACTGTAGGGCCGAATTGACCCGCCCCGCAATATACGCCGGCCCATGATCACCTTCTGGTCACAGGAGGTGTGAATACAGAGTGCCGCGAAAGGCTTAAATCTTTGGAAATAGGGGCGGGGTTTTTAATCAAATCCCACGTGGGCACGGGGCCGGCGGCACCCCTATTGAAATCCGGCGCGGGCGTTCACAGATGAAAGATCGTCGGCGGGAATGCCCTGGAGGGGTTCCTGGAGCCGGCATGAAACCCCACCCACCGGGACGGCCAGGATGGCGCCCAGGGGCCGGGGTGATCGCTCTACCGGAGGATTATCATGCGCAGTTACGACCTGTCCCCGCTGTTCCGTTCCACCGTCGGTTTCGACCGCCTGACCCGCCTCATGGAGTCGGCGCTAAAGACCGAGGACCAGGGCAACGCCTATCCGCCCTACAACATCGAAAAGCGGGGCGATGACGACTATCGCATCACCATGGCGGTCGCCGGCTTCGGTCAGGAAGAGATCGACATCGTGACGCAGGAGAACGCGCTGACGGTGATCGGCAAGTCCCGCAAGGACGAGTCGTCCGCCCAGCAGGCGCACTACCTGCACCGGGGCATCGCCGGCCGCGCCTTCGAGCGCCGCTTCCAGTTGGCGGAGCATATCCGGGTGACCGGTGCCACGCTGGAAAACGGCCTGCTGCACATCGACCTGGTGCGGGAGGTGCCGGAGACGGCCAAGCCGCGCCATATTCCTATCACCAACCTCAGCCAGACGACGACCGCGCTGCCCACCGGCCAGGTCGCCAATTAAAGCGGAGGGTAAGTGACCAAAAGGGGCCGGGCGGATGACGCCTGGCCCCACCCATCGGTGCCAAGCAGACGCCAAAAATGGAAAGGGCCGCAGCATTTGCGCTGCGGCCTCTTTCACACTCCCAGTGGCGCCGTTTTTCCGGCTGCCGATTTTGCCCGCCCGTTCAACCCGTACCAAACTTCGAAACGGACGGTATGCAGGGCACGCGGGCCAGTCAACCCACTTTGGCAACAAAGACCGCAGATCAGTCAACGCACCGTCACAATTTTGCCACATCGAGGGTAACCCGAAGCGGCAGATCGGCGCGGCTATTCCATTGTTTTTCCTATCTTTTCCGCCCAAATCCAGCTTCGGAAAGGGCGTGTCCAATCTCCTCCAAAATCGCCGGGTCGTCGATGGTGGCCGGCATGGCCCACGCCTCCTGATCCGCGATCTTCTGCATGGTCGCCCGTAGGATTTTGCCGGACCGCGTCTTGGGCAGGCGGTCCACCACCAGGGCTTGGCGGAAGGCGGCGACGGGCCCGATGATTTCGCGCACCCGCTGGACCACCTCAGCCACGATGGTGTCATGCGACCGTGTGACCCCGGCCTTCAGCACCAGGAAGCCCAAGGGCAACTGCCCCTTCAGGGTGTCATGCACGCCGATGACGGCGCATTCCGCCACGTCGGGATGGCCCGCCAGCACCTCTTCCATGGCGCCGGTGGACAGGCGGTGGCCGGCGACGTTGATGATGTCGTCGGTGCGGGCCATGATGAACAGGTAGCCGTCCTCGTCAATGTAGCCGGCATCGGACGTCTGGTAGAAGCCCGGGTATTCCGCCAGATAGCTGCGGATGAAGCGTTCCTCCGCGTTCCACAAGGTGGGCAGCGCCCCCGGCGGCAGCGGCAGGCGCATGGTGACCGCCCCCAGCGTGCCGGGCGGCACCTCATGCCCCTGGGCGTCCAGCACCCGCACATCCCATCCCGGCAGGGGCTTGCAGACGGAACCGTGCTTGACCGGCATCAGCCCCAACCCGACGGGATTGCCCGCCACCGGCCAGCCCGTTTCCGTCTGCCACCAATTGTCGATGACCGGCACCTTCAGATGGGTTTCGGCCCAGCGCAGGGTGTCGCTGTCCGACCGCTCGCCCGCCAGATAGAGCTGGCGGAAGTGGCTGAGGTCGAAATTCTTGAGCAGCAGCCCGTCCGGGTCCTCGCGCTTGATGGCGCGGAAGGCCGTGGGGGCGGTGAACAGCATGCTGACCTTATGCTGGCTGATCACCCGCCAATAGGCGCTGGCGTCCGGGGTGCCCACGGGCTTGCCCTCATACAGCACCGTGGTGGCGCCGTGCAGCAGCGGGGCATAGACGATGTAGCTGTGGCCCACCACCCAGCCGACGTCGCTGGCGGCCCAGAACACTTCCCCCGGCTTCAGGCCGTAGAAATGCTCCATGGTCCATTTCAGCGCCACGGCGTGGCCGCCATTGTCGCGCACCACGCCCTTGGGCTGGCCCGTGGTGCCGGAGGTGTACAGGATGTACAGCGGGTCGGTGGCGGCCACCGGCACGCAATCGTGCGGCGCAGCCTCCTCGATCTCCGCCCAGTCGATGTCGCGGCCCGGCACCAGCGGCGCGGCTTCCTGCGGCCGCTGCAGGATGATGCATCGGTCGGGCTTGTGCGCCGCCTGGTCGATGGCGCTGTCCAGCAAGGGCTTGTAGGGGATGATTCGGGCGCCCTCGATCCCGCAGGAGGCGGAGACGACGACCTTGGGCTTGGCGTCGTCCAGGCGCGTGGCCAGTTCGCGCGCGGCGAAACCACCGAACACCACGGAGTGGATGGCACCCAGCCGGGCGCAAGCCAGCATGGCGACGACCGCCTCGGCCACCATGGGCATGTAGAGGATGACGCGGTCGCCCTTCCCCACCCCCTGCGCCGCCAGCAGGCCGGCGAAGCGGGCCGTCAGGTCCAGCAATTGCCGGTAGCTGTAGGTCTCGACGGTGTTGGTGATGGGCCGGTCATGGATCAACGCCACCTGATCGCCCCGGCCCGCCGCCACATGGCGGTCCAACGCGTTCCAACAGGTGTTCAACTGGCCGCCGGTGAACCAGCGGAACAGGGGAGCCCGGCTGTCGTCCAGCACCTGATCCCAAGGGCGGATCCAATCGATGGCCTGCGCCGCCTCCGCCCAGAAACCCTCGGGGTCGTCCAGGGACCAGTTGTATAGTTCCGCGTAGCGTCCGCTCATCCGCGCATCCCCCCTTGGACCCGCCGCACGGGTCCCTTTCTTGCTTGATGCCCTGATCGTCGCAGGCCAACGGGAAGGCAGCCTTGAGGCAGATCAACGGCGTCCGACCATCCTACCGAGTCGTCCGCCGCCGCCAAGCCTGAACCGCCTGTCCCACCCGTCAGGACAGGGCTAGACCGATTCAGGCGCCGGGGCGCACGCACCCGCCATAGACACCGGCACAAAAGGGGAAAAGAAGGCCGGGCTCGCCTGACCGCCGCTCAGATGATGGCGCGACCGGCGGCGAAACTGCTTTCGCGCCCCACCTGGTCGTAACAGCGGGCCAGCCAATCATCCGCCGCGGCGCGGCCCATGTCGCGCAACTCCGTCAGGAAGCCCCAGTCGGCGTTCAGCTTGCTGGAGACGCCCAGGTCCGCCATGCCCGTGCCCGGTTCCACCAGGTGCAGGAACACGGGGCGCACGCCGGCCTCCGCCGGGTCGATACCGTGGTCGGCGCACAGGCGGTTCACCAGTTCCAGCGACTTCAGTTCCCGCAGCAGGGTGGCGTTGAAGCCGATCTCGCTCATGCGGTCAACGATGGCGCTGGGCGCCGTGGGCACGGTGGGCCGCTGCAGCGGCGTCACCTGGACCACCAGGATGTCGGTGGCGCGGCAGTCGTGCAGCAGGGGGTGGAGCGTGGGGTTGCCCATGTAGCCCCCGTCCCAATACGGCTCACCCTCGATTTCCACCGCCTGGAACAGGATGGGCACGCAGGCGGAAGCCAGCAGGGCGTCCATCGACAGATCCTGGCCCTTGAACACCCGCAATTGCCCGCGGTTGACGTTGGTGGCGCTGACGAACAGGCGCACGGTCTCCGACCGGCGCAGCACGTCGAAGTCGATCAGCCCCTCCAGCACGTCCCGCATGGGATTCAGGCCCAGCGGATTGAACTGGTAGGGCGACATCATGCGCACCATGAGATCCAGCCCGGCATAGACCGGAGAATGGTCCAGGTTGCGGCGGGCCCCGCCCGTCATCCAATCCAGCCAGGTGGGTTGCAGCGGGCCGGTGGCCGAACTTTTGGCCATGCGCCGCCAGAGGCGGTGCAGCAGGCCCCGCGCCTCCTCCGCCCCGCCGGTCAGCAGGCCATAGGCCAGCAGGGCACCGTTGACGGCCCCGGCGCTGGTACCGCTGATGCCCTCCACATCCAGGCGGCCATCTTCTAGAAGGCGATCCAGCACGCCCCAGGTGAAGGCGCCGTGGGAGCCACCGCCCTGCAGCGCCAGATTGACGGTGCGCCGGGCCGGGGCCGATGCCCCCGGGGTCGCCGCCGGCGCCGGGGACACCGGTGTCGTCCGCCGCCGCCGTCCCTTGACCGCACCACCCGCAGAACCGTCCATACCGTCCGAACCCTCGAAGAAAAGCGCCATCGCGGTGAAAGCGAATCACAGAATTCGCCGGCCCCGCAGGCACAACATGGTTAACAACCGCCGGGGCTTGTCGAAAAAGTCCAGCCCATTTCGCGGATAATTCATACCCCGCCCTGTCAAGCGGAACAAACCCGTCTTGAACAATGCTGATCCTGGGTTAAGGTTAGGTTAGTGACTTTGGATGCAGGGCGCGTACGAACCGCCATCTTCGATGGCCGCGCCCCTTCCAGGCATCATGACGAGGGGAAGACGACCGTGGGTGACGTGGTCAACCTGAACCGGTTTCGCAAGCAAAAAGCCAAGGAGGAACGGGCGGCCAAGGCGGCCGAGAATCGTGTCGTCCATGGCCGCACCAAGGCGGAACGCACGGCGGAGCAACAGCGCCAGGACCGGCAAACCGCCGACCTGGACGGTAAGCATCTGAACCCGGACGAGGAGCCGTAACCCGCGTCAGTTACCGCCCACCTCAGCGTGGGCGGTTCACATGCCCCATCTTGCGGCCGGGCCGCGCCTCCGCCTTGCCGTACAGGTGCAGGCGGGCACCCGGTTCGGCCAGCAGGGCATGCCACTGGTCCACGTCGTCGCCGATCAGGTTCTTCATCATGCAGGGGGCCAGGATGTCGGTGGCGCCCAAAGGCAGGCCACAGACGGCACGCACCAGCTGCTCGAACTGGCTGGTGGCGCAGAAATCCATGGTCCAGTGGCCGGAGTTGTGCGGCCGGGGCGCCATCTCGTTCACCAGCACCCGCCCGTCCGGCGTCACGAACATCTCCACCGCCAGCAGACCGACCACGCCCAGCGCCTCGGTCAGGGCCCGGGCGATGCGCGTGGCCTCTTCCGCCACGGCCGGGGTCACCGCCGCCGGAACCACGGTTTCATCCAGGATGCCCTTGGCATGGCGGTTTTCCACCACCGGAAACGCGGCCATGACGCCATCGGACCGGCGGGCGACGATGACGGAAACCTCGCAAGCGAACGTCACGAAGCCTTCCAGCACGGCGGCATCGGTGCGCAGCGATTCCCAGGCGGCGGCCAGGTCGCTGTCGGGGGCGAGGCGCACCTGGCCCTTGCCATCATAGCCCATGCGCGTGGACTTGAGGATGGAGGGGGTGCCCAGCTCGGCCACGGCGGCGCGCAGGGACTCGACATCGTTCACCGCGCGGAAGGGGGCGGTGCCGATGCCCAGGTTATTGGCAAAGGTCTTTTCCGCCACCCGGTCCTGGGCCACGGCCAGGACCGCCGAGCCGGGAACGGTGGGAACGCGGGCGGCCAGGAAATCGATGGTGGCGGTGGGGATGTTCTCCCACTCCAGCGTCACGACGTCGACCGAGCGCGCGAAAGCCTCCAGCGCCGCCCAATCGTCGAACGCGGCCAGGGTTTCCGTCGCCGCCACCTGGGCACAGGGACTGTCCTGATCCGGCCCGAAAACATGGACGCGATAGCCCAGGTTGGCCGCGGCCAGAGCCGTCATGCGGCCCAACTGGCCGTTGCCCAGCATGCCGATGGTCGAACCGGGGGGCACGACGGTAAGCGCGGTCTTGCTCATGCCTCGTCCTGCGGCTCCAGGGCCACACGCTCCGTCTGGGCGGCACGCCAGGCGTCCAGCGCGTCGGCCAGCCGCGTGTCGGACAAGGCCAGGACGGCGGCGGCCAGCAGGGCGGCGTTGATGGCGCCGGCCTTGCCAATGGCCAAGGTTCCCACGGGGATGCCGCCCGGCATCTGCGCGATGGACAACAGGCTGTCCATGCCCTTCAGCGCGTGGCTTTCCACCGGCACGCCGAACACGGGCAGCGGGGTCATGGCGGCCGCCATGCCCGGCAGATGGGCGGCACCGCCGGCACCGGCGACGATGACCTTCAGGCCACGGTCGCGGGCGGTGGTGGCGTAGTCGACCAGGCGATGGGGGGTACGGTGGGCGGAGACGATACGCGTCTCAAAGGGCACGCCCAGTTCTTCCAGGACGGCGGCACCGTGACGCATGGTCGCCCAGTCGGACTGGCTGCCCATGATGATACCGACTAGCGGCGCGCTTTCAGGCTTCTGGCTCACCGGTGATGCTCCCCCCGGGATAAAAGAAGCGCCGGATTATAGGAGCGGGCGGCAACCGCGCAAGTGCCGGCGCCGCATGCCCGCCACGCCCGGGTGGGGGCCATCCGGGGTGGGAGATGACATCAAGCGATGATGTCGGGCAGCAACTCGCTTTCCAGCCGGGCGATCAAGTCCTTCAGCAGCAACTTGCGCTTCTTCAGCCGCTGAATCTGCAACTGATCCACCGGGAACTGGCTTGTCAGCCGGGTGATGATGTCGTCGAGGTCACGATGCTCCACCCGAAGCGTCGCCAGCTTCTCCTTCAGGGTGTGTTGTTCAGTCATCCGTGCCTTTTAGCGTTCGCTGATCTCGATCATCGGGCGATCTATACCAGAAATCCGCAGGCAGGGGTGCTGCCTTTCGGCATGTCTTTCGGCGATTGCGGGCAGGTCCGGTTTTCCTCAAACTCAGGTCTCGACCGTCGTATCGGTCGCGCCCCCTGAACCTTTCCCTGATGATGAGCGACGGCATGAGCAACGGCAAGCGCATCGGCATCCTGACCAGCGGCGGCGATTGCGCCGGCCTGAACGCCGTCATCCGCGCCGTGGTCCACCGCGCCGTCACGACCTATAACTGGCAGGTCGTGGGCATTGAGGAAGGCACCCATGGCCTTCTGGACCGCCCGGTGCGCCACCGCGTGCTACTGCCCGCCGACGTGGACGGAACCATCCTGCGCCAGGGCGGCACCGTGCTGGGCACCACCAACAAGGGCGACCCCTTCGCCTATCCCATGCCGGACGGCAGCAAGAAGGACCGGTCGCAAGAGATCATCAGCGGCTGCCGCGAACTGGGCCTGGATGCCCTGATCGGCATAGGCGGCGACGGCAGCCTAGCCATCCTGCGCCGCCTGGCGCAGGAGGGAGGCCTGAATCTGGTCGGCATCCCCAAGACCATCGACAACGATCTGGGCCTGACCGAGGTGTCGGTGGGCTATGACACCGCCGTGGCCGTGGCGACGGAGGCGCTGGACCGCCTGCAGCCCACCGCCGCCAGCCATGCCCGCGTCATGGTGCTGGAGGTCATGGGCCGGGATGCCGGCCACATCGCGCTGGCGGCTGGCATCGCCGGCGGCGCCGACGTGATCCTGCTGCCGGAGATTCCGTGGACGGTGGAGGGGGTGGCCAACCGCATCCGCCAGATCCGGGCCCATGGCCGCAACTTCGCCCTGGTGGTGGTGTCGGAGGCGGCGACCCTGCCGGGCGGCGGCAAGGCGCGGCAGGAGTTCAGCGATGGGCAAAAGCGCTATGGCGGCATCGGCGGCTATATCGGCCACCTGATCGCGGAGGCGACCGGGGCGGAGACCCGCGTCACCGTGCTGGGCCATGTGCAGCGCGGCGGGTCCCCCAACCCCCGTGACCGGCTGATCGCCTCGGCCTTCGGCGTGCATGCCGTGGACCTGATCGCGCAAGGTCGGTACGACCGCATGGTGGCCTGGTCCAACCGCAAGGTCATCGACGTGCCCATCGCCGACGCCATCAAGGCCTACGCCGCGGTGGATGTGGACGGCACCCTGGTGCGCACCGCGCGCGGCCTGGGCATTTACGTGGGCGAACCCGTTGGCTGAAAATCGGGTGATCGAGGACACGGGTCTGGGGGAGCAGGCCCCTGCCCCGCTCTGGCCCTTCGCCCTCGAGATTTATGCGCGACCCGGCGTGGCCGCCCTGTGCCTGGAGGCCCAGGACAGGGCCGGCGCCGACGTGCCCCTTCTGTTGTGGGGGGCATGGGCCGCCGCCGGGGGGCGTGTCCTGACCGATGCGGACGTAAACGCCGCGCGGGCCCTGGCCGACCAATGGCGGGGACCCGTGATCACGCCCCTGCGCCAAGCTCGCCGGGCCCTGAAGAACTTAGCCGGCGGCGAGGCGCTGCGTCAGACGGTCAAGGCGGCGGAGCTGGAGGCCGAGCGGCTCTACCTGGCGGCCTTGGAGGCGCTGTCAGCGGGGTGGCCCGCGCCGCCGGGGCCCTGCCCCGTCCCTTGGGCGACGGCCCTGCGCGACAATCTGGCGCGGCTGCTGCCCCCGGACGCGGGGCCGGTTACAGAGCGGTTACACAAGGCGCTTTCCTGACGCCGCGACGGCTATGATATGGTCGCGACCGTCAAATCATTTCGCCCGACATCAAAATTTCAGGCGACGTCGATTTTGACCCCCATCTGGGTTCCAGGCCCGATGCCCGAGGGCAGCGGTATCGGCCGGCAGCGGGATCCTGATTGGGGCTTCCCGCCGGGGAACAACGACAACAACAGATGATGGGTCATCATGTCAGGGGTACGCAGCCTTTCCACATCGGCCGCCGTGGCCGCCTTGATCGCCGCCGCCGGCCTAGCCGGCTGCCACAGCACCGACACCAAGGCCCCGGCACCGCCGACGGCCGCGGCGCAACCGGCGCCGGACACCCCGGCCGCCCCGGCCTGCCGGTGGTGGATACCAGCGTCAGCCCGTGTGACAACTTCTTCCTTCACGCCTGCAGCGTCTGGAACAAGCGCAACCCCATCCCCGCCGACCAGTCGCGCTGGGGCACCTTCAACAAGCTGGCCGACGACAATCTGGCCCTGCTGCATGATGAGCTGGAAAAGCTGGCGGCCCGTTCGACCTCCGCAAATGCTTCCTACGAGGGGCAGCGCATCGCCGACTTCTACGCCGCCTGCATGGACGAGGCGGGCATCGAGTCCCGCGGCCTGGCGCCCTTGCAGCCGCTGCTGGCCCGCATCAACGGCCTGAAGAGCAAGAAGGCCCTGAGCGGCCTGTTGATCGACCTGCACATGGCCGGCGTCAACGCCTTCCACCGGGTCGGGCAGCAACAGGACTTCAAGGACGCGACCCAGGTCATCGCCGGCGTCTACCAGGGCGGCCTGGGCCTCCCCGACAAGCCCTATTATTTCAAGGATGACGACAAGTCCAAGCAGCAGCGCGCCGCCTACGTCGCCCATATCGGGAAGATGATGGCGCTGGCGGGCCTGCCGGACGCCGAGGCCAAGGCGCAGACGGTGATGCGCATCGAGACGCAGCTGGCCGACGCCTCGCTGGACCGCACGGCCATGCGCGAGCCGGAGAACCGTTACCATCTCAAGACCTTCGCCGAGTTGCAGGCCCTGGACCCGGCGATCAACTGGACGGCCTACATCCATGGCGCCGGCCTGAAGCCCCCGGCCACGCTGAATGTCAGCAATCCCGACTACATGAAGCGGGAGAGCAAGCTGATCCGGGAGCTGAGCCTGGCGGACATCAAGACCTACCTGACCTGGCGCACGCTGTCGGCCTATGCCGCCTGGCTGCCGGATGCCTTCGTCCAGGAGAACTTCGACTTCTATGACCGCACCTTGCGCGGCGCCCGGGAGATGAAGCCCCGGTGGAAGCGGTGCGTCGCCGCGACCGACGCGGCCCTGGGCGAGGATCTGGGCAAGTACTTCGTCGCCCGCGCCTTCGGGCCGGAGAAGAAGACCCGCATGCTGCAGATGGTGGCCGATATCCGCAAGGCGCTGGACGAGACCTTCCCCACCCTGACATGGATGAGCCCCGAGACCCAGGCCAAGGCCCATGCCAAGCTGGACGCCTTCACGGCCAAGATCGGCTATCCAGACAAATGGCGCGATTACAGCGCCCTGACCGTCAGCCGCGGCGACGCCCTGGGCAACGCCCTGCGGGCCGAGACCTTCGAGTTCCACTACGACATGGCCAAGATCGGCAAGCCGGTGGACAAAGGCGAGTGGTCCATGACCCCGCCGACGGTCAACGCCTACTATTCCTCCGCCCACAACGACATCAACTTCCCGGCCGGCATCCTGCAGCCGCCCTTCTTCAATGATGCCGCCGACGACGCCACCAACTACGGCGCCATCGGCGTGGTCATCGGCCATGAGATCACCCACGGCTTTGATGACCAGGGCCGCAAGTTCGACGGCAACGGCAACCTGAAGGACTGGTGGACGGCCGACGACGCGGAGAAGTTCAAGGCCCGCGCCCAGTGCCTGGTCGACCAGTACGGCAGCTATGTCGCCGACGGCGACGTGAAGGAGAACGGCAAGCTAAAGCTGGGCGAGAACACCGCCGACAACGGTGGCATCCGCGTGGCCTACCGCGCCTTGATGGAACGGCTGGGCGCCAGGAAGGACGAGAAGATCGGCGGCCTGACGGCGGCGCAACGCTTCTTCTATGGCTTCGCCCAGGTCTGGTGTGGCGAGGCGCGGCCGGAAACCCGGCGCCTGCAAGCGCAGACCGACCCGCATTCCCTGGGGGAATTCCGGGTGAACGGCACCCTCTCGAACATGAAGGAGTTCGCGGAGGCGTTCAATTGCAAGCCCACCGACAAGATGGTGGCCGGCGAGAAGGCCTGCCGCGTCTGGTGATGGGTATCTGACAGGGGCGCCGGCGCACACCGCCGGCGCCCCCTTCATTTCAAAGAACAGAGCGTTCAAAGAAACATAACGAAGGTGGAGCACCCCTTATGAGCAAACCGATCGCGGGGATTTTGAATCGCGCGGCCCCCATCGCCCTGGCCACCGCCCTGGTGGCGCTGCCGCTCGCCGCCAAGGCCGCGGACGCCCCCCAAAAGGCGTCCGCCACGGAGTCGGCGTTGCCCCAGGTCGACGACACCGTCGACCCCTGCCAGAACTTCTACCAGTACGCCTGCGGCCCGTGGATCAAGGCCAACCCCATCCCCAGCGATCAGTCCCGGTGGGGCAGCTTCAACGCCCTGCATGAGCGCAACCAACAAATCCTGAAGGCCGCGCTGGAGGACATCGTCGCCCACCCCAATGCCGACAACGAGCGCGTCGGCAACTTCTACGCCGCGTGCATGGACGAGGCCGGGGCCGACGCCAAGGGTGCCGCGCCCATCCAGCCGCTGCTGGACCAGGTCAAGGCGCTGCCGGGCAAGGAGCAGTTGCCGGCCCTGGTGGCGGCCCTGCACGCTGTGGGCGTGGACGTGTTCTTCGGCTTTGGCGCGCAGACCGACTTCGAGGACGCACGGCAGGATATCGCCGCGATCGACCAGGGCGGCCTGGGCCTTCCCAACCGCGATTACTACGTCCGCGAAGGCGCCAAGTTCGACGGCATCCGCCAAGCCTATGTCGAGCATGTGTCGCGCACCTTCCAGCTTCTGGGCGACGCCCCGGCGGCGGCCGATGCCAAGGCCAAGACGGTGATGCGCATCGAGACGGACCTGGCCAAGGCGTCGCTGAGCCTGGCCGACCGCAACGATCCGCAGAAGGTGAACAACAAGAAGCCGGTGGGCGCCCTGTCCACCCTGGCCCCCGGCTTCGCCTGGGGCGACTACTTCAAGGCCGCCGGCGCCCCCGCGTTCCAGACCCTGAACGTGACGGAGCCCGATTTCTTCAAGGCGTTGCAGACCATCCTGGCCGGCGCGTCGGTGGATGACGTCAAGACCTATCTGTCCTGGCACGTCGCCCACGCCTTCTCCAGCCGCCTGTCCAAGCCTTTCGTGGATGAGCGCTTCAGCTTCTATTCCAAGAAGCTGCGCGGCGTGGACCAGAACATGCCCCGCTGGAAGCGTTGCGTCATGGAGACGGACGACGCGCTGGGCGAGGACCTGGGCAAGTATTATGTGAAGACCGCCTTCGGCGCCGCGCAGAAGGCCAAGATGCTGACCATGGTGAAGAACCTGAAGGCGGCATACTCGGTCGATATCGACCAGCTGGACTGGATGAGCGCCGAAACCAAGAAGCGCGCGCATGAGAAGCTGGACGCCATCGCCGAAAAGATCGGCTATCCCGACAAGTGGCGCGACTATTCCTCGGTCGTGACCAAGAAGGACGACTTCGTGGGCAACGTGGAACGCGCCGCAACGTTCGAGACCAAGCGCCAGCTGAACAAGATCGGCAAGCCCCACGACCGGTCGGAATGGCAGATGAGCCCGCCGACCGTGAACGCCTATTACGACCCGACCGAGAACGACATCAACTTCCCGGCCGGCATCCTGCAGCCGCCGTTCTATTTCGCGGACGCCGACGACGCCATCAACTACGGCGCCATCGGCGCGGTCATCGGCCATGAGATGACGCACGGCTTCGACGACCAGGGCCGCCAGTACGACAAGAACGGCAACCTGAAGGACTGGTGGACGCCCGAGGACGCCAAGAAGTTCGAGGCCCGCGCCCAGTGCGTGGTGGATGAGTATGACGGCTTCGTCGCCATCGACGACGTGCACCTGAACGGCAAGGCCACGCTGGGCGAGAACCTGGCCGACAACGGCGGCCACGCCATCGCGCTGAAGGCCCTGATGGCCACCCTGAAGGGCAAGGCCGCCAAGAAGGACGGGCGCTTCACCACCGAGCAGAAGTTCTTCCTGGGCTATGCCCAGGTGTGGTGCAGCAACCAGCGGGACGACGCCAAGCGCGACCAGGCGATCACCGACGTCCATTCCCTGTCGGAGTACCGGGTGAACGGCGTCGTCTCCAACAATCCAGAGTTCGCCAAGGCGTTCAACTGCAAGGCCGACGCCCCCATGAACCGGGGTGCCAAGGCCTGCAAGGTCTGGTAAGACGCCGCGATTCGGCGGCCCCTCCGCAAGGGGGGCCGCCAGCGATTCGGACCCGGACCAAACCGTCAAAGCCCCGCCGCACCCGCTGGCGGGGCTTTTCCTTGGGAAAGAAAAAGGCCCCGAAAAAGGGAAGAACCAAAAGCAAAAACCGCGCCTTCATCCAGGCGCGGTTTTTGGTTCCGATGGCCGGCGAACCGGCCACTGGGCAGAAACGCTTAAATCAGCCCTGACGGGCCTTGAAGCGCGGGTTCTGCTTGTTGATGACGTACACGCGACCCTTGCGGCGGATAACGCGGCAAGCCTTGTGGCGGGTCTTCATCGACTTGAGGGAGTTCACGATCTTCATGATTTGGACTCGGGCACTTGGATTGGATCACGGTTCGAGGCCGGGAAAATAGTAAGGGCCGGCCCCGCTGTCAACCTGAGTCATATCGTAAAATCGATCAGCTGATATCCGCCGGCTTCAACACGTAGAAACGGTACAGGCGGATGCCGGCGTCCAGCACCGCGACCCGGCGGGCCCACAGCTCCACCTCCTCCACCACCGCGACCTTGGTTTCATGATCCATGCTGTGCTGCTCCAGATGGGTCACCAGCCCCTGGATGGCGGACAGGATCAGGCCGCGGTGCAGGTCGGAGATGTCCTCCGTGATGCGGATGTCGAGGTTACGCTGCTGCAGGCCCTGGGCGTATTGGTCCACGGTCCAGGGGTGCGGTTCCACCGGCTCATGGTCCAGCCAGCCCTTGAACACCGGGCCGCCGGCCTTGGCCTTGTCCAGCACATAGTCGGTGAACAGGAAGTGGCCGCGCGGCTTCAACGCCGCCTCCACCGCGTCCAGCAGGCCATCCTTGTTGCGGACGGTGTAGAAACCCTCCTTGGCAAACACCGCGTCCACGCGCTTGGGCCAGGAGAAGGTTTCGGGATCGTAGGGCTGGATCGGGGCCTGCCGGGCCATGCCGGCCTTGTGGGAGCGGAACATGCCGGCTTCCGCCAACACCGGATTCGATTCCAGGCCCGTCACCCAGGCGCCGAACTGCGACGCCATGCTGCGGGTGGAACCGCCCAGGCCCGCCGCGAGGTCCAGCACGCTCATGGCCGGATTCAGCCCCAAAGGCTTCACCAGGGTCGGGATATGGTCGTTGCCGCCGGGGGTGGCATAGCCGTCGCCCCAGATCTTTTCCGCCACCTGCACGCGGGTGGCCGTCCATAACGGCTTGCCGGAACGGTTCAGGACGCGGCGGTCGGCCGCGGATTGCGGCGACTGCTTGCCCCCCGGCACCCCGCCGGCACCGGCCTCGTCCTCATCCGGGTGTGGCCGGCGGCTGAGTAGCGCCGCGAGGTCATAGCCCTCCCACCAGGCGACGAAACGGTCCCGCAGGGTCGCCCGCGGAAGGGTCGCCTGCGGCAACGCCGCACCCTTGGAGCCCTGCTGGGCGGACATGCGTGGAACCAGCCCCATGGATCATTAACACGGAAACATATTGTACAGTCATTGCGCGGCGGTTGAAATGGCCATACTGAAACGCGCGTGCGGTCCGTTGACGCCCGCTGGTGACGGCCGCCGGTGAAGCCCTTGGTGGAACAGCCGACCGGCCCCTGACGCTTGCGCATCCCACCCACCTGGCAAATATGCCTCTTTTCCAACGGCGGGTGTCGTACGCTCGTTTTGCTCCGCTTTTCCTGCCACCCCACCGGCCCGCCGCTTACTGGATAGCCCCATGACCGAGTCGGATCACAACCGGGTGCTGCTTGTCGAGGACACCGCCCCCCTGGCGCGGGTCTACATGGAATATCTGCGCAGCGAAGGCTACGAGGTAGAGCATCAGGAGACCGGGACCCTGGCGCTGGACAGCCTGCGGGCCGCGCCGCCCGGCGCCCTGGTGCTGGATCTGAAGCTGCCGGACATGGACGGGCTTGAGGTGCTGCGCGCGGCGCGGGAAAGCCACCCCGACCTGCCGGTCATCGTGGTGACGGCCCACGGCTCCATCAGCGTGGCGGTGGAGGCCATGCGCGACGGCGCCTTCGACTTCCTGGTGAAACCGTTCACCGCCGCGCGATTGATCGTCACCGTGCGCAACGCCCTGGAACGCCGCCGCCTGACGCGAATCGTGGCGCATTACCGGCGGGAATTGGACCGGGGCAGCTTTCACGCTTTCGTCGGCGCCTCCGCCCCCATGCAGACGGTCTACCGCCTGATCGAGAGCGTGGCGCCCAGCCGGGCCAGCGTCTTCCTGACGGGCGAAAGCGGCACGGGCAAGGAACTGGCGGCCGACGCCATACACCGCTGCAGCCCCCGCCGGGGCCATCCCTTCATCGCCATCAACTGCGCCGCCATCCCCAAGGATTTGCTGGAAAGCGAAATCTTCGGCCATGTGAAGGGCGCCTTCACCGGGGCGGTGGGGGACCGCGCGGGCGCCGCGCGCCAGGCCGATGGCGGCACCCTGTTCCTGGATGAGGTGTGCGAGATGCCGATGGAGCTGCAGGCCAAGATCCTGCGCTTCGTCCAGACCGGCACCTTCCAGCCCGTGGGGGGCACGCAGATGGAAAAGGTGGACGTCCGCTTCATCTCCGCCACCAACCGCGACCCGCTGGCGGAGGTGGCGGCCGGCCGCTTCCGCGAGGATTTGTATTATCGCCTGCACGTGGTGCCCATCCATCTGCCCCCTTTGCGTGATCGTGAGGGCGATGTCTGCCTCATCGCCCGCCACTTCCTGATCGACATGGCGGAGGAGGAGGGCAAGGCCTTCCAACGCCTGGACGCGGACGCCGAATCGGCGTTGATGGCCTACGACTTTCCCGGCAACGTCCGGCAGTTGCAGAACATCCTGCGCAATGTCGTGGTGCTGAATGACGGCGCCGCGGTCACCCGCGCCATGCTGCCGGAACCGTTGCGCAGCGCCTCAGCCGACGCGACGCCCCTGCGCCTGAACCCGCAGGAACCCAAGGTTCCCAAGGGGGTGGCGGCTGCGGCGGCCACGCATCCGGCCGCCCCGCCGGCGTCCGCCCTATCGGCCGAGACGGGTGAAATCGTGCCCTTGTGGCAGCTGGAGAAGCAAGCGATTCAACGTGCGCTTGCGCTGACGGGGGATGACGTGCCCCGCGCCGCCGCCCTGCTGGAAATCAGCCCGTCGACCATCTACCGCAAGCTTCAGCAATGGAAAATCAAGATAACCGGCTGAGGTGACTTGGACGCAATATCTGGGGCCCCACTTCCCCTGACGCCACCCGTTATTGCGGTCTATTCATGCCCGAGCGCCCGTTACGCGCCTGGGCCCGCCGCCCGCGCACGAAATGACTTGGCGCCCGGCCATAGCATGGCTGGTGCAGTCCCGCTTTTTCCGGTATAAGCTGCCACACAGGAGGAAATCCTTGCGCAGCCAGATCCGGCTTGGGAGGGGCGCGTGGTGGGGATCCTTCTTGCGACCGGTGCCCCCGGCCAAGCACTTTATCGACTACATTCGAGTTCAAATCACATGTATGAGCGCCGTTCTCCGCAGAGCCCGCAGATCACCCGCCGGGGCGTCAACGCCACCGTCAAATGGTACAACCCCACGAAAGGTTTTGGTTTCGTGACCCTGTCCGACGGGTCGCCGGACGCCTTCTTGCACGCCTCCGTCGTGCAGGCCTTCGGCCACGACAGCTTGGCGGACGGCACCACCATCAATTGCGACCTGTCCCAGGGCCAGAAGGGTCCGCAGGTTGCCGCCATCCACAGTGTGGATGAGTCCACCGCCACCCCGGGCGGCGGCGGAATGGGCGGCGGCATGGGCGGTGGCATGGGCGGCGGTCGCCGCGACAGCTTCGGTGGTGGCGCCCCGCGCCGCGCCGGCGGCTGGGAAGCCAGCGGCCCGACCGAGACCGTCGAAGGCACTGTGAAGTTCTACAGCGCCGACAAGGGCTTCGGCTTCGTTACCCCCGATGGCGGCGGGAAGGACGTGTTCGTCCACATCACCGCGCTGGAGCGTTCGGGCGTCCGCGCCCTGGCGCCGGAGCAGCGGGTTCGCCTGACGACCAGCATGGGTCAGAAGGGTCCGCAGGCCAACCGCGTGGAAGTCCTCTGATCCATCGGGTTTGAGGAAGGGAAGGAACGGCGCCGGGGGCTCCTGGCGCCGGCTTTCCTGTTTACCTGAGTAAGTTGCTTCGTCCTCGACCCGCTGGTGCCTGATGGCGACGCCCCTCAGGGGGAACGATCCGGGTGCCGGCGTTGGGGAGCTTTATTTGCGGGCCGGAGACACGGAACGCGCCGTCCACCAGGGCGGCGCGTTTTGTCTTTTGCACATGGTAGCGCTAGCAGGACGACGCCCGGGATAGGCGGCCCGCTGCGCGGCCGTTCCCCTGTTCCCCGGCCGGTAGCGCCATGTCATTGTTGCGACATGCACCAGACCGCCCGGCAGACCGCCCCCGCCCGTCCCCATCGTTCCATCCTGGGCCTTGCGCTGGCCCCGGCCCTGCTGGCCGCATCCCTGGCCCTGGCCCTGGCGCCGCTGGCCGCCAGCGGCCCGGCGCACGCCCAGGGCGGCGATCCGGAACTGGCATCCCCGTTCGCACCCCGGCCGCTGGTGCGCACCAAGTCCGACATGGTGGTGGCGGCCAATCCGCTGGCGGTGGAAGTGGGACATGCGATGCTGCGACAGGGCGGCAGCGCCGTGGATGCCGCCATCGCCGTGCAACTGGTGCTGGGCCTGGTGGAACCCCAGTCCTCCGGCCTGGGCGGCGGCGGCTACATGCTGATCTGGGACCCGAAGGCCAAAAAGCTGGTCTCGCTGGACGGGCGGGAAACCGCGCCGGCGGGCGCCCTGCCTGATCGCTTCGTCGGCGGCGACGGCCGCCCCATGCCCCTGATGCGCGCCTTCGACGGCGGCCGCGCGGTGGGCACCCCCGGCATTCCCGCCCTGCTGGCGGAGGCACACAAGCGCTATGGCAAGCTGCCCTGGGCCACGCTGTTCCAACCCGCCATCCAACTGGCCCGCGACGGCTTCGTGGTCAGCCCGCGCCTGGCTTTGCTGCTGAAAGGCCTGACACCACAGTTGAAGGACCGGCCGGACATGGTGGCCCTGTTCTTCCACACCGGGCCGGATGGCAGCCTGGCGCCCCTGCAGGCGGGGGAGACCTTCCGCAACCCGGCCATGGCCCATACGCTGGAGGTGCTGGCGGCACAGGGGCCCGATGCTTACTACCACGGCCCCCTGGGCCAGGACCTGGTCCAGCATCTGGCCGACAGCGCCTTGCCGGCCAATACGCCCGGCGGGTCTCCGGCCCTGGTCACCGCCCAGGATCTGGCCGCCTACAAGGTGGAGGAGCGCGATCCCCTGTGCACACCCTACCGCCAGTGGAAGGTGTGCAGCATGGGGCCCAGCAGTTCCGGCGGCATCGCCATCGTGGAGATGCTGGGCCTGCTGGAGCATTTCGACATGAAGGCCCTGGGCAAGGACTCGCCCACCGCCTGGCACCTGATGGTGGAGGCCAGCCGCCTGGCCTATGCCGACCGCGATCTCTATGTCGGCGACCCGGCGTTCGTCACCGTGCCCAAGGGTCTGCTGGACAAGGGCTATCTGGCCGACCGCGCCAAGCTGATCGACCCGGCGCACGCCGCCCAGGGCCCCGTGGCCGCCGGCGTGCCACCGCAGAAGCAGGGTGCGCTGTACGGCCCCGGATGGCAGGCCGACATCCCCTCGACCTCGCACATGTCGCTGATGGACGGCAGCGGCATGGCCGTGTCCTTCACCACCTCGGTGGAGTTCGCTTTCGGCTCGGGCATGGCGGTGGACGGCTATGTGCTGAACAACCAGCTCACCGACTTCTCCTTCATCCCGACCAGCCCGGGCACCGGCCTGCCGGTGGCCAACGCCGTGGCGGCGGGCAAGCGCCCCCGGTCCTCCATGGCGCCCACCATCGTCTTCGACCAGGCGGGCAAGCCCGTGCTGGTGGTGGGCTCGCCCGGCGGGCCGGCCATCATCGGCTATGTCGCGGAAACCATCATCGCGGCGCTGGACTGGGGCCTGGACGCGCAGGAGGCAGTCAGCCTGCCGCGCATCGTGAACCGCAACGGCACCACCGCCCTGGAGAACGGCCCCTGGGCTCCGCCCCTGAAGGCCGGGCTGGAGGCGTTGGGCCAGACGGTGGAGCTGAAGTCCATGCCCAGCGGCCTGCACGTCATCAAGCGCACCGCCACCGGCCTGGAAGGCGGCGTCGACCCCCGCCGCGAGGGGTTGGCAGCGGGGGACTGAAGCGCCGCCGCCATTTTCACCTTTTGATTAGGCCGCGACTGCGGCCGCCGGAGCGAGTGCCGGAGGGCGGAGCGAGGACAAGGCAAGCGGGCGCATGCCCGCGCCCGCCGCCTGAGGGAACCTGCATTAAGCCTCAAGCCGCCGTGCGGGCGGCCTGGGCCATGATGTCGTTGGCGGTGGGCACGCGGCCCATGCCGGACTTCGCGCGCTTGGCGGCCATGGGCAGGATGGGGGCGGTGACGGTGCCGCCCTCGGCCGCCCGGCGCACGCTGCGCGCCACCTTGCTGTAGGCGCCCGTCTCGATCTGGCGGATGCGTTCCTTGCTGACGCCGTAATGCTGGGCCAGCCGTTCCAGCGTCACCGGCTCTTCCGCCAGGTTGCGGGAGATGAAGATGTGGCGCTCACGGTCCCCCAGGGCCTTCAACGCGTCCAGCATCAGCCCCTTGCGCTGGCTCAGCTCGCTGCCCTCGGCCAGGCGGCTTTCCACGGATTCGGTGTCATCGGCCAGGAGGTCCATGGCCTCCTGCTCGCCCTCGTCGCCCATGGCGACGTTCAGGGAGGCGACAGGGGTGGCGAAGCGGTGCTCCATCTCCCGCACCTCCTCCACCGTGGCGTCCATCTCCACCGCGATGCGCTCCGCCTCCTCGTCCGTCATCATGCGGTCGTGGATGCCCAGGCGACGCTGGGCCTGGCGCAGGTTGAAGAACAGGCGCTTCAGCGCGGCGGTGTTGCCGCCCTTCAGCATGGACCAGTTGTGCAGGACATAGGACTGGACTTCCGCCCGGATCCACCACAGCGCGTAGGTCGCCAGGCGGAAGCCGCGCGCCGGGTCGAAGCGCTGCACCGCCTTCACCAGGCCGATGTTGGCTTCGGAGATCAGATCGCCCACCGGCAGGCCGGAGCGGGCATAGCGGGAGGCGATCTTGATGGCCAGCCGCATATGGCTGTGTACCAGTTCGTCCGCGGCGCGCTGGTCTTGGCTGGTGGCCCAGCGGTTGGCCAGCTCAATCTCGCGCTCAGGCGACAGCATGGGGTAGCGGTTGGCCTGGGCCGTGTAGGCCCGCAGCAGGTCGACCGACTCAGAAGAGAATGAACCCATCGCCCGTCCCCTTTCAGTACCGTCCGGATGCGCCTCGGCGCCGGACTTGGCCCAGAATGCCGTGGCGCGGGGCAGCAAATCCGCCGCATCCCGTTCACCACGCTGTCATCTTTGGCCGGGACATCTAAAGATTGGGTTAACAGTCTTGAACAACGGCGCGGCATACCCAACGCCCCGCCAACCGCGGCATCGGGACGGCGGTTCCGCACCACAGGGTGGACAGGCGGAGACAGGCGCCAACCAAACCTTGCCCGGCGGGCGCCCCTACGGCAGCATCCGGGAATAAGCAATCACTAACCCCGGGGCGGGTTCTTGCGCCGCCGCCGGGGCACCTCGGGAGACATGAGATGAGTCACGCCACGGTCCTGGTGGAGGATGGGAACGGGGTGCGCACCCTGGTGCTGAACCGCCCGGAAAAGCGGAACGCCCTGACCGGCGCCATGTACACCGCCCTGGCCGATGCCTTGACCGGCGCCGCCACCGACGAGTCGGTGGGGGCCGTGCTGATCCAGGGATCGGGCGGCAGCTTCACCGCTGGCAACGATCTGGCGGACTTCCTGGCCGGCCCGGCGCTGACCGCCGACAATCCGGTGATGCGTTTCCTGCGCGCGCTCGCCACCTTCCCCAAGCCCGTGGTGGCGGCGGTGGAGGGCCACGCGGTGGGTATCGGCACCACCCTGCTGATGCACTGCGACCTGGTCTATGCCGCGCCCAGCGCCCATTTCGCCATGCCCTTCGTCAGCCTGGGCCTGGTGCCGGAGGCGGGGTCCAGCCTGCTGGCCGCCCGCCTGCTGGGCCATCCCAAGGCGGCCGCCATGCTGATGGCCGGCGAAGCGCTCACGGCGGACGCGGCGGAAGCGGCGGGCCTGATCAACGCCGTCATCCCCACCGACACGCTGTATGAACATGCCGCCGCCAAAGCGGCGGCGCTGGCGGCGAAGCCCCGGGCGGCAATGGCCCAGACCAAGGCCCTGATGCGCCATGACACGCCCCAGGTGTTGGAAACCATGGCGCGAGAGGCCGTGCTGTTCAGCCAGGCGCTGGCCAGCCCGGAGGCCAAGGCCGCCTTCCAGGCCTTCCTGTCCAAGGGCAAGGCCTGAACGCCGGATGGGGCCCATCCCGCCCGCCGGCGCGGGTGGGCCCTCCCCCGAGGGCATCGGGCGGCCAGCAAGACAAAAGCCGCGTCCGGTGATCCGTCGCGGCTTCAAGCTATTGATTTCAAATCTGGATTTTCTGGTGAAGGATGGTGGGCGCGACAGGGATTGAACCTGTGACCCCTACCATGTCAAGGTAGTGCTCTCCCGCTGAGCTACGCGCCCATCCTTCGAAATCCGCCGATTTTTGCGGGGCCCCGTTGCCGGGGTCATCGGCGTGGGCGGGTGTGTAGCATCGCCCGAACCGGCTGGCAACCCTTCTGTTTCATCAAACCGAAAATTTTCTTCCCATGCCCCACCACGGCGTTGGATGGCCCCCCTTCTCTTCGGCCGGCTGGCCGCCTGTCTGGGTAGGCCCCTTCAATTATTGGGAAAGTTGGCCAGCAACCGGCCACCGCCGGAATCCGATCCGTCCAAGCAATCCTTGAAGGATGTGTAATCCGTCGGCTCGTAGGCAGTATGATCCTTGACCAGCTTTGCCGACGTATCGATAGACCAGCCGATCACGCCCACATGGAGTGACGCCAGAAGTCGCATCAGTTCCAGCGACAGCTCTGGAGTTCGGGGACCGGCACAGCCCCCCTTCGGGGTCGCGTTCCATTCTGTCGCTATCATGGGGACCTGCGCCGCGCTGGCACTGAAATGCCTGCGCCAATAATCCGCCGAGTTGAGATGGGCTTCGTTGCGCATCGGGTCGAGGTAAGGATGAACGGCCATCGCCATACGGTCAGGCAGGCGGTCGTGAACCATTGGGAAGAGATCATTGGTCCACTGCGCATAACCGAGGCCGTCGAGAAGCAGGATGTTCGCCGCCCCCAGCGACCGCACCTCATCAATCAGCGTCTGCATGCCCTGCGCCCAAATCTGGTGACTGCCAGGTTGGGTCCAGCCCAACTTGGGCTCGTTAAACAGCTCGAACATGATCCCTGGGTCATGCACAAACTGCGGCGCCAGCGCTTGCCAAGCGCGCGTCGTGCCGTCGTCGGGCATACCGGCCATATTCTGCAGACCGCCGCTATCCCCCCAACTCATCGAGCAAATGACCACAAAACCGGCGGCACGGGCCTGCTTGATCGCGCCGGTCAGTTCGACCAAATACGCGGGGTCGTGGATGGGGGAGCGGGGGTCGAGCGCGGCCTGACTGATCTGGAACCGGATCACGCTACCCCCCAACACGGATCTGATCGCGTTGAATTCGGCTTGCCCCCACCATTGCCGGCCGGGGTTATTGCTCTCGTCATTCATCCATTTGGGCGCGGACGGAATGAACTTCGGACGAACGAAAGCCGCAACATTGACGCCTTTGGGTAACCAGGGCTGACCATCTAGGTAGAAGGCCCTGCCTTGAAGGGTAACGGCACCGGATGCGGCCGTAGCCACAGCCGATGGCAACAACAGCACAAACAGCAAGAGGAGGCGCAGCACCATCTCACCCTCCCATCCACATCCATCCGCTTGGAATGAAGCGACATCCGTAACCAGCGGGCGCGTGCCGCAGCGGCGGCGCAACCACACAGCATCCAAAGACGTGACGTGGCCCGATGGAGCACAGCCACGATCCCATAGGAGGCGATTGGCCATAGGATACGATTGGGCGTGGAGTTGGAATGGCGCGGATTGACACGGAACTGCGCCGAAGGCGCCCCGCCCATCCATCCGCACTGGCGACGCCAACAGCGGACCGCGCAAGCGATAGGCACTCCCTGGGACGGCGACTCGCGAGTGTTCCACCCGGGCTGCGGCATCCAGAGATGATTCCGGGCCCGGAAATAAAGAAGGGCCGCGCCTATCGGCACGGCCCTGAGTTTAGGGAGGAAACGCCCAAGAAGTGCGTTACGACAGAACCGCGATCGCGGCCATGTCGCACTGCACAATATGCCGATCGAAGCCCGGTTGATCAAGCGGAAAATGAAGGCCGACGGAAGAATCTTGATTATTCAGGCTATTGCGTATGGCGGACGAAAATCGGCCTACCTCAACCGTTGTGCGACGCAACACGTTGATTCAAGAGAAGTTCGTGTAATTGCGTTACATCCGCCGGACAAGCTCCCCTCTAAATTTCCTGTACCAACGATATTGACAGCGCTGTCGCCGCCACGTTTTAAGACGGGAGTGGAAATCGTGCGGGCAGGATGTGGCCCGCCCGCCCGCGCCTTCCCCTTAGGGAACGGTGTGCGCGCTCACCGCCACCGCTCACAAGGTGGCGGGAACAAGTGAATTGGGACGGAAACGGGAAAGGAAGGCGTCACCCATGCAGGGCCTCTCGCTCTTGGCGGATATCGGCGGCACCAACGCCCGCTTCGCCCTCTCCGAGTCCTCGGACGCGGCGTCAAACGACGCGCACGCGGCCACCATCTCCGGCGTGCGCATCCTGCCCTGCGCGGACTACCCCTCGCTGGAAGCGGCGGCGGAGGCCTATCTGGCGCTGGAGGCGCCGGGCGTGCGGCCCAAGCAGGCGGCCATCGCGCTGGCCGGCCCGGTCACCGGCGACCGCATCCGCATGACCAACCTGCCCTGGGAGTTTTCCATCGACGGGGTGCGCCGCTCGCTGTCGCTGGATCGGCTGGAAGTGATCAACGACTTCACGGCCGTGGCCCTGTCCATCCCCACCCTGGTGCCCGACGACCGGGTGCAGGTAGGCGACGGCGCCCCGGTGGCGGACGCGCCCATCGCAGTGCTGGGGCCCGGCAGCGGCCTCGGCGTCTCCGCCCTGGTCCCGCGCAAGCGCAGCAACGGCCAACCGGGCTGGACGGCCCTGGCGACCGAGGGCGGCCATGTCACCATGGCCCCGATCAACGACCGCGAGTCGGCCATCCTGGCGGTGCTGCGTAAGCAGTTCGACCATGTGTCGGCGGAGCGCGTGCTGTCCGGCCCCGGCCTGGTCAACCTGTATGAGGCGGTGTGCCTGGCCGACGGCAGGGAGCCGGCGCGCCTGACCGCCGCCCAGGTCACGGCCGCCGGCACCCAGCACGCCGGCGACCCCGCCTGTATCGAGGCCCTGGACCTATTCTGCGGCATGCTGGGCACGGTGGCCGGCAACCTGGCCCTGTCCATCGGCGCGCGCGGCGGCGTCTATATCGCCGGCGGCATCGCCCCCCGCATCCTGCCCTTCTTCACCCACAGCCGTTTCCGCAAGCGCTTCGTGGAAAAGGGCCGCATGCGCGACTATCTGGGCCCCATTCCCACTTACGTGGTGACCCACCCCCTGCCCGCCTTCCTGGGCCTGACGGCCAAGCTGGACGGCTGATCGCCGGCCATATCCCCGTCACGGTTAAATGAAACGGCGCCCCGATGATCGGTGGCGCCGTTTTCTTGTGCTCACTCCGTCTCCGCATCCTCCGGCGGCGCCTCGCCCCAGCGGCGCAGGCGGCCGCCGTCGATGTCGAATAAGTCCAGGATGCGGCCGACGGTGTGGTCCACCAGATCGTCCACGCTGTCCGGCCGGATGTACATGGCCGGCACCGGCGGGGCGATAACGGCCCCCATCTCGGCCAGGGCTGTCAGGGTGCGCAGGTGCCCCAGGTGCAGCGGCGTCTCCCGCACCATCAGCACCAGGCGCCGCCGTTCCTTCAGCACGACGTCCGCCGCCCGGGTCAGCAGGGTGGACGTCACGCCGGTGGCGATCTCGCTCATGGTGCGGATGGAGCACGGCGCGATGACCATGCCCAGGGTGCGGAAGCTGCCGCTGGAGATGGCGGCGCCGACATTGGCGACGGCGTGGTTGACGTCGGCCAGGGCCCGCACGTCGGCGGGCTTCAGGTCCGTCTCATGCGCCAGCGTCATCTCCGCCGACCGGCTCATCACAAGGTGGGTTTCGATAGGCAAAGGGCGCAGCATTTCCAGCAGGCGGACGCCATAGAGCACGCCCGAGGCGCCACTGATGCCGACAATAAGGCGGGAGGGTGCGGTGGTCATGATACCTCTGTCCATGATCCCCGGGATTTAACGCCGCCCCGGCATGGCGTCCATCGATTTGCGGTTGGCTGGTCCATGACGTTGAGAACGGGCCGCCATTCTTTCCGTATCGTGAAGGGTCCTGTCGCGGCTGCGGTCTAAAAGCGGCGGCCGCATGGACCTATGTTCAGGGGCGGGTGGTTACCCACCGTCCCCCGCCCACCGCCCCTACCCCCCCTGGCACGTCCCGATAGGAATGGGTTCCATCATGACCACCACTCCCGACCTTTTCGCGCCGACGCATATCGGCGCCATCCCCGTCGCCAACCGCATCGCCATGGCGCCCCTGACACGCGCCCGCGCCGGCATGGACGGGGTCCACACCCCGCTGGCGGTGGAGTATTACCGCCAGCGCGCCAGCGCCGGCCTGATCATCACCGAGGCCACCAACATCTCCCGCCAGGGACGCGGCTATGCCTATACCCCCGGCATCTACACGCCGGAGCACGTGACGGCGTGGAAGGCGGTGACGGACGCCGTGCACCAGGCGGGTGGGCACATCGTGCTGCAGCTGTGGCATGTGGGCCGCATCTCCCACACCAGTCTGCAGGAGGGCGGCGCCGCCCCGGTGGCGCCCAGCGCCCTGCAGGCGGGCGGTGAAACCTATGTCGAGGGCGGCTTCGCCCAACCCTCCCTGCCCCGCGCGCTGGAAACGGAGGAGATCGCCGGCATCATCGCCGATTACCGCCGCGCCGCCGAGAACGCCAAGGCCGCCGGCTTCGACGGGGTCGAGGTCCATTCCGCCAACAACTACCTGCTGGAGCAGTTCATCCGCGACAGCACCAACCATCGCACCGACCGCTATGGTGGCAGCGTGGAGAACCGCACCCGCCTGACGGTGGAGGTGGCCCAGGCCGTGACCCAAGTGTGGGGGCCGGAGCGCGTAGGCCTGCGCCTGTCGCCCATCACCCAGGCGGCGGGCAACACCCCGCTGGACAGCGACCCCAATGGCACCTACGGCTTCCTGGCCGAACGCCTGGGCGAGCTGAACCTGGCCTATCTGCATTGCGTGGAGGGACAGACGCGCGGCCCCAACGGCGCGCAGCATTTCGACTTCCAGGCCTTGCGCCGGAAGTTCGGCGGCGCCTACATCGCCAACAATGGCTATGACCGCGACCTGGCGGCCCGCGCCATCGCCGAGGGCCGCGCCGACATGGTGGCCTTCGGCCGCCCCTTCATCGCCAACCCCGACCTGGTCCATCGCCTGAAGACCGGCACGCCCCTGGCCCAGGCCCCGCAGGAGGCGTTCTACGGCGGTGGCGCCAAGGGCTACACCGACTGGCCCAACGCGGCGTGACGCCGGTTGCCTCAAACGCTGGCGGTCGCGGGCTAACACCGCCATGACATTTCATGCCGGTGGGGGGCGCCAGACGTTTGGGAAAAGAAAAGGGCGGCCTCTCGCGGGGCCGCCCTTTTCACGTCACTGGGACCGATCAGAGGATCACTCCTCGATCTCCTCCTCGCGCTCCTCATCCTCCAAGGCGGCCTGCTCGGCGGCCAGCGCGCGGTCCTCTGCCGTCTCCAGCAGGGTGGTGGTCTCCATCTCCGGTTCCGGCAGGCCACGGCGGGCGCGGGACAGGGCGGCCTCCAGCTCACGCTGGCTGCACAGGCCCAGCAGCACGGGGCTGCGCGGCTTGATGTTGCTGGTGTTCCAGTGGGTCTTGTCGCGCACCGCGGCGATGGTCGGCTTGGTGGTACCGATCAGGCGGGAAATGGCGGCGTCCGACAGTTCCGGATGGTTCTTCAGCAGCCAAGCGATGCCGTCGGGCTTGTCGCCACGCTTGGTCACCGGGGTGTAGCGCGGGCCCTTGGCGCGCGCGATCGGCTGCGGCAGGTCGTGGATACGAATCTGCAGCTTCAGGTCCGGGTTCTTCTCGCAGCGCTCGATCTCGTCCTTGGTCAACTCGCCGTTGCCCACCGGATCGCGGCCGACCATGCCAATCGCCACCTCGCCATCGGCGATGGCCTGCACTTCCAGCGAGTGCATGCCGCAGAACTCGGCGATCTGCTCAAAGGACAGCGCGGTGTTCTCAACCAGCCAGACCGCGGTGGCCTTCGGCATCAAGGGCAGTGCCATGCTTCCTCCTAACCCGTGGCGGGGCGTCCCGCCAACACGCCTAAAACCCGTGAATACGGTAGCGAAAAGCAATATCCGCCCGTCGCGCGGGCTGAAGGCCCCACGCAGCCGGACGGAAAACTGTGACGCGTACACTTGCTATATAGAGGCACGCGGCGGGCGAGGCCACGCCTTTTTATAGGCCCGGCCCCTCTTGCCTTGGGTAGACCGCGGCCTTAAACGGTCAAAACGATCTTGCCGACATGGCCGCTGCTTTCCATGAGCGCGTGCGCCGCCGCCGCCTCTTCCAAGGGGAAGGTCTTGTGGATCACCGGGCGGACCTTCCCCTGCGCCAGCAGCGGCCACACCTTTTCCGCCAGGCTGGCGGCAATGGCGGCCTTCTCCTCCGCCGTGCGGGGCCGCAGGGTGGACCCGGTCAGAACAAGGCGCTTGGTCATCACCGGCACCATGTTCAGGGTGACCTTGGCCCCGCGCAGGAAGGCGATGGTGACGTGACGGCCCTGGTCGGCCAGGGCGTCAATGTTGCGGGGCAGGTAATCGCCCCCCACCATGTCCAGGATGACGTCGACGCCGCGTCCGCCCGTCGCCTCCTTCACCACGGCGACGAAATCCTCCGTCTTGTAGTCGATGCCGCGCTCGGCGCCGATCTCCTCACAGGCCTTGGCCTTATCCGGCCCGCCGGCGGTGGCGAAGACGCGGGCGCCGAAGGCCCTGGCCAACTGGATGGCCGTGGTGCCGATGCCGCTGGTGCCGCCATGGACCAGGAAGCTTTCCCCGCGGCCAGACGGCCGCGGTCGAAGACGTTGGTCCAGACGGTGAAGAAGGTTTCCGGCAGGGCCGCCGCCTCCACCATGCTGAAGCCATCCGGGACGGGCAGGCACTGACCGGCCGGCGCCACGGCGTGGTCGGCATAGCCGCCACCATTCACCAGGGCGCAGACGGCATCGCCCACGGCCCAGCCCGTCACCCCCTCGCCCAGGGCGGCGATGGTGCCCGCAACCTCCAGCCCCGGCAGGTCGGAGGCGCCGGGCGGTGGCGGGTAGAGGCCCGCCCGCTGCAGGCAATCCGGCCGGTTGACACCGGCGGCGGCCACCTGAATCAGAACCTGGCCGGGGCCCGGCTGCGGCAGCGGCCGCTCGATGGGCTTCAGGACCTCAGGCCCGCCGGGTTCGGTGATGGCGATGGCGCGCATGGCTTCCAAATCTCCGTTCTTACATCCGGCGGGGGATGGCCCCCTCGCCGCTTGGGGTCTTGCACCATGTAGGCCCCCGGCGGCACAGTGACAACCGACACGGCTGGAGGGCCAGCCCTCCCCAGGATAAGGCTACCGCCCCATGGACACCGACGACATCGCCCCACCGCCGAGCCGCCCCAGCAGCTTCCTGGACATCGCCCGCCTGTCGGTGGGTGAACTGCGCGAATATCGCAACAGCCTGGAGGCGGAGATCGCGCGGGTGGACGACGCCATCAAGGCCAAGCAGGCCTCGCTGAACGCCGCCGCCGCGTTTTTTAAGAGCTAGCGGCGGCCTGAGCTTTCGGATGCGGGGCGCCGGGGACTGAGGACTTTCCAAACATCAAACCGGAACGGCCTCGAAGGTCGCCGTGTCCAGGGTGAAGGTGCCGTCGGCCTCGATGGCGAAATGCCCGGTGACGGCGTCCGCCGTGCGCGCCTGCAGGGAGCGGATGGCAGCCACATGGCTGTCCGGCGGGGTCATGCGCGCAATCCAGCTGCCGAACTCCAGGCGCAGGCGCCGCTCCGTGACACCCGTGACGCGGAAGCCCGCCGCCGCCAGGGCCGCCCGCCATTCCGCCACCGAGTAATTGCGCACATGCGACGGGTCGCGCAGCAGCTCGATGCTTTGCAGGAAGGTGTCCAGCAGCGGCTGGCCCGGCGTCACCACGTCCATGAAGACGGCGACGCCATTGGGCTTCACCACCCGCCGCGCCTCCCTCAGGCCCGCCGCCAGGTCCGGCCAATGGTGGGCGCTGTAGCGGCTGACCACGGCGCAGAAGTGGGCGTCATCGGCCGGCACCGCATCAGCCCGGCCCACCCGCGTCCCGATATTGGCCAGGCCGCGCCGCTCCGCCTCCGCCGCCACGGCGGCCAGCATATCGGGCGACAGGTCGCAGGCCACCACTTGGCCGACATGGGGCGCCACGGTGAAGGCGACATGCCCGCCGCCACAGCCCAAATCCAGGACGGTCTTGTAGCCCTTGCCTGCCACCAGGCCGGCCAACTGCCGCAAATCCTCCCCCTGGGCGTGGACGGCGCTGGCGACATAGGCGGCGGCCTGCGGGCCGAACTGGCCGGCCACCAGCGATTCCTGGTCCCGCCCGCCAACCGTTTGAGGCGCTTGCTGGGTGGTCATTCCCTATTCCCCTTCTTTTGAGACGACGCCGATGCGGCGGCGTGGAGCGGCAGGATGGCATCCCTTTAAACTGGTACAAGATCCAGGTTTATACTGGTATCAATACCTACCACCCTGCGGCAAAGGCCCCCCATGGACATCCTGGACACCTCAAAACGGCGGGAGTTGGGGGAATTCGTGCGGGCGCAGCGGGAACGGCTGTCACCGGCGGCCCTGGGCTTGGCACCTGGCCCCCGCCGCCGCACGCCCGGACTGCGGCGGGAGGAGTTGGCGCAGCTGAGCGGCGTCAGCGTCACCTGGTACACCTGGATAGAGCAAGGCCGCGACGTCTCCATCTCCCCCGCCGCGCTGACGCGTCTGGCCCAGGCCTTGCGCCTGTCGGCGGCGGAGCGCGCCTATCTGTTCGACCTGGCGGGAAAACGGGACCCCGATGGGAAGATGGGGGGCGACGACGCCACGGTGCCGGCGGCGCTGGACGCCCTGGTGCGGGGAATCGCCCACCCCGCCTATCTGTTGGACCGATGCTGGAACGCCCTGGCCTGGAACGTGGCGGCCGCGCGCCTGTTCACCGGCTGGCTGGCCCCGCCGGACCAGGGGACCGACCGCAACCAACTGCGCTATCTGTTCCTGAACCCCGCCGCCCAAGCCCTGATCCCGGATTGGGCGGAGCGGGCGCGGCGGGTGGTGGCGGAGTTCCGGGTGGATTACAGCCACCATCTGAACGACCCCGGCATGCGGGCCCTGGTGGCGGACCTCAGCCAGCGCAGCCCCCTGTTCGCCGACCTCTGGCACACCCACGCCGTCACCGCCCGCGCCGGTGGCGAGCGCGCCTTCCACCACCCGACCGACGGCCCCCTGCGCTATGAGCAGCTGACCTTCGCCCTGGCGGGGCAGACGGATGTGAAGCTGGTAACGCTGGTGCCAGTCAGCTGATCAGGCCGGGAGCCGTCCCTTCACCCACAGCAGCGCCGCGACGCGCAGCGCGCTGGACAGGTTGCCGTCGCGGTTGCCGTCGATCTCTTCCACCAGGGCGTTGATCGACAGGCCGCGCGCCACGGCCATGTCCTTCAGCGTTTCCCAGAACGGTTCCTCCAGCGTCACGCTGGTGGGGTGGCCGGCGATCAGGACGGAACGCTTGCGCAGGGTCATGCGGTCGCTTTCTGGTGATCAGCCACGGCGTCGACCACGGCGCGGGTGAGGAAGGCCAGGTCGTCGGCGTCCATGGTAAAGGACGGGGTGAGGTAGACGATGCGACCGAAAGGCCGCACCCAGACGCCCCGGTCGATCAGGCGCCGCTTGAGGCCGTTCATGTCGGCGATGCACTCCAGCTCCACCACGCCGATGGCGCCCAGGGTACGCACGTCCGTCACGCCGGGCAGGTCACGGCAGGGCTCCAGCCCCGCCGCCAGGCCCTGGGAGATCGCGGCCACCTGGGCCAGCCGGGGCTCGCTCTCGAACAGGTCGAGGGAGGCGTTGGCGGCGGCGCAGGCGAGCGGGTTGGCCATGTAGGTGGGGCCGTGCATTAGCGCCGCCTGGGCGTTGTCCGACCAGAAGGCCTGGAAAACCCGGTCGCTGGCCACGGTGGCGGCCAGGGCCATGGTACCACCGGTCAGGGCCTTGGACAGGGTGACGATGTCCGGCACCACGCCGGCGGCTTCACACGCGACCATCGTGCCGGTGCGGCCGAAGCCGGTGAAAATCTCATCGAAGATGAGCAGCAGGCCGTGGCGGTCGGCGGCGGCGCGCAAGGTGCGCAGCACCTGGGCGTCATGGAACAGCATGCCGCCCGCCCCCTGCACCAGCGGTTCCACCAGGATGGCGGACAGGGTGGGGGCATGGGCGGCCAGGTCACGCTCAAACCGCGCCGTGGACTCCTCATCCACCGGCAGGTCCAGGATGAGGTGTTCGGGCAACAGGCCGGCGAACAGGCTGTGCATGCCCTCCTCCGGGTCGCACACCGCCATGGTGGCGATGGTGTCGCCGTGATAGCCGCCGCGGAAGGCCGCCAGCTTGGTGCGGCCGGGCACCCCCCGGTTCAGCCAGTATTGCGTCGCCATCTTCATGGCGATTTCGACGGAGACGGAGCCGCTGTCGCAGAAGAACACGCGGTTGAGGTCGCCGGGCAGCATCGCCGCCAGGCGGGCCGCCAGGGTATAGGCCGGCTCATGCGCCAGGCCGCCGAACATGACGTGCGGCATGCGCGCCATCTGGTCAGCCACCTTCTCGCGGATGTGGGGGTGGTTGTAGCCATGGCAGGCCGTCCACCAGCTGGCCACCCCATCCACCAGCTGCCGGCCATCGGCCAGGGTAAGGCGCACCCCTTCCGTCGCCACCACCGGCAGGGGCGGCAGGGCCGTCTTCATCTGGGTGTAGGGCAGCCAGATGTGCCGGCCGCCCTGCTCATACCAGTCGTTTCGGCCTTCATTCCGGACGGGAAACGATTCAGGGCCAGCCATGATCAGTGGCCGCACGCCCCGGAGCAGCCCCCCTCGGCCGAGGGGGAGTGGGCGTGGTTCTCATCCGCGCAGCCCTCTTCCACCACGTCCATGGTGGTCATGCCCAGGCGGGCCAGCAGCTGCTTGTCATGGTCGGCCACCGGGTTGGCGGTGGTCAGCAACTTCGGCCCGTAGAAGATGGAATTGGCGCCGGCCAGGAAGCACAGGGCCTGGGTCTCGTCGCTCATGCCCTCGCGGCCGGCGGACAACCGCACCATGGAGGCCGGCATGGTGATGCGGGCCACGGCGATGGTGCGCACGAAATCGATGGCGTCCAGCGCGTCCTTGCCGCCCAGGGGCGTGCCGTCCACCTTCATCAGCATGTTGATCGGCACGCTTTCGGGGTGCTGCGGCAGGGTGGCCAGCGTGTGGATCATGCCCACACGGTCGGTCAGATCCTCGCCCATGCCGACGATGCCGCCGCAGCAGACGTTGATTCCGGCCTCACGCACGTTGGCCAGGGTGTCCAGCCGATCCTGATAGGTGCGGGTGGTGATGACGTTGCCGTAGTACTCGGGCGAGGTGTCGATGTTGTGGTTGTAATAGTCCAGCCCCGCCTCCTTCAGGCGCAGGGCCTGGCCGGCGTTCAGCATGCCGAGCGTGACGCAGGATTCCATGCCCAGCGCCTTCACTCCCTCGACCATGGCGCAGACCGATTCCAGATCCTGGTCCTTGGGGCTGCGCCAGGCGGCGCCCATGCAGAAGCGGGTGGCGCCGGCGTCCTTGGCGGCCTTGGCCTCCGCCAGAACCTTCTGCACCTCCATCAGCTTGGACGCCTTCAGGCCCGTCTCATGGTGGGCGCTCTGCGAGCAATAGCCGCAATCTTCCGGGCAGCCGCCGGTCTTGATGGACAGCAGGGTGGAAATCTGGACCTGGGTGGGGTCGAAGCGGCGGCGATGCACGGCGGCGGCCCGGAACACCAGCTCGGTGAAGGGCAGGTCGAACAGCGCCTGGATCTCGGCGCGCGTCCAGTCTGTGCGCACGTCGTCGCTCTCCAGGGCCGGGGTGCCCCTATTGTCTGTAAAGGCGGCGGAGGGGCGGCTGATGTCGATGGCGGTCACGGGTGCGTTTCCTTGGGGAAGACCGGGGGCGATACCGGGGCCGGGCCGAAGCTCAAGGCCAGCGCGCACCTAACGGCAGCGGCGAAGACCGGTCAAGAAAAACCGGGGATGCGCCTGCTGCCGGGGGATCTCGGGGAAACTTGGTGAAAGTCGACATGCCGTGCGCGACAGATGATTGCGCGACAGCGCTAAACCAGCGCCTTGAACACCGTTTCAAGAATTGAGATCACGATCTGGCCGACGATCTCGAACAGCCAGGACCAATCGTTCAGGCGTTCCGCCAAACGGGACTCTTCCTCAGCCAAAGGTGTCCCCTCTTCACGCCCGCGCATCAAAACAGGGTGAGCAACAGCCTAGTGCATCCGTAGGCTGAGATGGGCACGGAATTTGACGCCCGCAACCCAGGCGCCGCACTTTCGCAAGCGTATTACGGACTCTTGCGGCTAATCTCCGGCCGACTTCTTCAATGAATGGCACGCCCATGCAGTCCCTGACCAAATTCGCCGAGGCCAAGCTGGCCGAGATGGACGCCGCCTCGCTGCGCCGCCGGCTGGTGGACAGCGACCGCGATGGCGAGGGCGGGCTGTGGATCACCCGCCGGGGCCGGCGCCTGCTGTCCTTCTCTTGCAACGATTACCTGAACCTGGCCCACGACCCCCGGGTGAAGGCGGCGGCCGTGGCGGCGGTGGAACGGTATGGCGTGGGGGCCGCCGCCTCGCGCCTCGTCACCGGCAACCACCCGCTCTACACCGTGCTGGAGCAAAAGCTGGCCGCCTTGAAAGGGACGGAAGCGGCGTGCGTCTTCGGCTCCGGCTATCTGGCCAACGCCGGCATCATCCCCACGTTCGTGGGGCCCAAGGATCTGGTGGTGGTGGATGAACTGGCGCACGCCTGCATCTGGGCCGGCGCCAAGCTGTCCGGCGCCACGCTGCGCATCTTCCGCCATAACGATGTGGAGCATGCCGCCCAGGTGCTGGGCACCTACCGGCCGCGCCATGGACGCGCCCTGCTGGTCACGGACGGCGTCTTTTCCATGGACGGGGATCTGGCCCCCCTGCCCGCCCTGGCCAGCCTGTGCGCGCAGCATGACACCTGGCTGATGACCGACGACGCCCACGGCATCGGCGTACTGGCGGCGGGCCGCGGCTCCAGCTTCGCCTTCGGCGACAAGCCGCTGGTGCCGCTGCAGATGGGCACCTTGAGCAAGGCGGTGGGCGGCTATGGCGGCTATCTCTGCGCGTCCCAGGCGGTCATCGACCTGGTGAAGACGCGCGCCCGTACCCTGATCTATTCCACCGGCCTGCCACCCGCCACGGTGGCCGGCGCCATCGCGTCGCTGGACATCATCCAGGGTGATGCCGACCTGTGCGCCCTGCCCGTGGCCAAGGCCCGGCAATTCACCGCCCTGTTGAACCTGCCCGCCGCCGAAAGCCCCATCGTGCCCATCGTGCTGGGCGGCGCCGAGGTGACCTTGCGGGCCCAGCGCCTGCTGGAGGAAGAGGGCCTGCTGGTCACCGCCATCCGCCCACCCACCGTGCCGGCCGGCACCGCCCGCCTGCGCATCACCTTCACCGCCCGCACGCCGGACGCGGAGATCGAGCGCCTGGCCGGCCTGATCCGCGACCGCGTGCTGCCGCTCAAGAGTGTCGAGAACCCCACATGACCATCCCCGCCTTTTTCGTCACCGCCACCGGCACCGACATCGGCAAGACCTTCGTGACAGCCGGCCTGGTGCGCCGCCTGCGCGCCAAGGGCATCGCCGCCACCGCGCTGAAACCCGTGGTCAGCGGCATCGATGTGGACGACGAAGCCAGCCTGGCCGCCAGCGACCCCGCGCAGTTGCTGATCGCCATGGGCCGGCCGGTGACGCCGGCCGAGGTGGCGCGCATCAGCCCGCACCGCTACGCCGCACCGCTCTCGCCCGACATGGCGGCGGCGCGCGAGGGCCGGCCCCTGGACGTGGACGGCATGATCGAATGGTGCCGGGAAAAGGCGGCCTTCGCCGCCGCGCCTTTGTTCGTGGAGGGTGTCGGCGGCGCCATGGTGCCGCTGGACGACAGCCGCACGGTGCTGGACTGGATGGTGGCGCTGGACCTGCCCCTGCTGCTGGTCACGGGCAGCTATCTCGGCACCCTCAGCCACACCCTGACCGCCCTGGACGTGCTGGCCCGCCGGGGGCTGCGGGTCGCCGCCATCGCCGTCAGCGCCACCCCCGGCGCCACCGTGCCCCTGGCCGAGACGCTCACCACCCTCGCCCGCTTCGCCCCCGGCACCCCCCTGACGGCGATACCGAGGGTGGAGCGGGTAGCAGAGGCCGACACGGCGTTCGACGCGCTGCTGGCGGCGCTGGGCCTGTAAAATCAGGCGCGCTTACGGGCAGCGTCGCGCAAGGTCATGGAAGAGATATAGCCGGAACGGGTTTCACCCGCCGCTTTGGCCAGGACATCCAGGCGGCGCAGAATCCGGCGCGGCAACGTGATGTTCACCCGCTCCACCTTGTCGTCCAGCACGGCGGGATCCACCTCGATCATGGCGAAGATCCAGCCAACATAGTCGGGGTTGGCCCGCAGCGCCTCCAGAAGGGAGGCCGATGGAACGGAGCCGCCTTCATCCAGCGTGGCGTCCAGCCAAGCGGCGGCCGCTTCCTCCGCCGCCTTCAGCGCCTCATCCAGCGTATCGCCAGCGGAGAAACAGCCCGGCAAATCGGGAACAACGACGCCATAGGCGGTGGCCTCGTCTCCCGGCTCAATTACTACGGGATACCGCATTCCGTCCTCCATCGCGCGCCCTCATAATCCCGCCTGCTTGCGGATGGCGGCGACCAAGCCCATGCCCAAATCCTTCTTGGGATGAGGGACCACCAGAGTACCGGGGCGATGCGGATGCTTGAAGACATGGTGCGAACCGCGCACACGATCCAGCATCTAACCTACCGCTTGAAGTTCCCGGAAGGTCGACGCTTTTCATGTGTATGATACACACTGGCCAGAGGGTAGGGCAAGGGAAACGCCAAAGAGGTTCAGCCTCAACTCAGCGCCGTCTCCGCCCTGATCTCACGGATCAGGTTTTCCATGCGACGTAGCAGGGCCTCGGCCACCCTGAGCGGCACGACCACCACGTCGTCCTCGGCGTCGAACCCGCCCTGGCGGCGGATGACGATTTCATCGCGGGGGTTGGCGTAGACCGCCACGGCGGTGGCCATGTCAGCCACGATGCTCGTCTGGTCCAGATGCCCCCATTGAAACGCGCCGGCCATATCGTCCTCCATCGCTGACATTGCGAAAGAACAAACTAGGAACAATCAAGGCACAGAACAGGAATTCAGGCAAGGGGAATTTTGTGTCCCCTTGCCCGCATCTCTGGATCAGCTGGGATGGATCATGTCCTCCGGCCGCACCCAGGCGTCGAACTCCGCCTCGGTCAGGAAGCCCAGGGCCAGGCCGGCGGCCTTCAGGGTGGTGCCCTCGGCGTGGGCCTTCTTGGCGATCTTGGCCGCCTTGTCATAGCCGATGTGCGGGTTCAGGGCGGTCACCAGCATCAGGCTTTCATGCAGCGACTTGGCGATGCGGTCCTCGTTGGCCGTGATGCCCATCACGCAATTGTCGGTGAAGCTGACGGCGGCGTCGGCCAATAGGCGGATGGACTCCGCCACGTTGTGGATGATGACGGGCTTGAAGACGTTCAGCTCGAAATGGCCGGTGGCGCCCGCGATGGTGACGGTGGTGTGGTTGCCCATCACCTGGGCGCACACCATGGTCATGGCCTCCGACTGCGTCGGGTTCACCTTGCCCGGCATGATGGAACTGCCGGGCTCGTTCTCCGGCAGGCTCAACTCCCCGATACCGCAGCGCGGGCCGGAGCCCAGCAGGCGGATGTCGTTCGCCACCTTCATGAGCGAAACCGCCAGCGTGTTCAGCACGCCCGACACCTCCACCAGGCTGTCGTGCGTCGCCAGCGCCTCGAACTTGTTGGGGGCGGTGACGAAGGGCAGGCCGGTGAGGTCCGCCACCTCGGCGGCGAAGGCGGCGTCGAAGCCCTTCCGGGCGTTCAGGCCCGTGCCCACGGCCGTGCCGCCCTGGGCCAGGCGCAGCAGCGCCGGCAGGGCGGCCTTCACCCGCTCCACCCCATAGGCCAGCTGCTGGGCGTAGCCGGAGAATTCCTGGCCCAGGGTCAGAGGTGTCGCGTCCTGTAGGTGGGTGCGACCGATCTTGACGATGGCCTTGAACGCCTCCGCCTTGGCGGCCAGGGCGTCGCGCAGATGCTCCAGCGCTGGCACCAGGGTGCGGTGCAGTTCGACCGCCGCGGCGATGTGCATGGCGGTGGGAAAACTGTCGTTGGACGACTGGCCCCGGTTCACATGGTCGTTGGGGTGCACCGGCTTCTTGGACCCCATCTCCCCGCCCAGCAATTCGATGGCGCGGTTGGAGATGACCTCGTTGGCGTTCATGTTGCTCTGGGTGCCGGAGCCGGTCTGCCACACCACCAGGGGGAAGTGGTCGTCCCACTTACCGGCCGCCACCTCCGCCGCCGCCTGGATGATGGCGCGGCCCAGCGCCCCATCCAGTTCGCCCAGCTTCACGTTCGCCTGGGCCGCCGCCTGCTTCTGGATGCCCAGGGCGTGGATCAGGGCCGGGGGCATGCGATGCCCCCCGATCTTGAAGTTGCCCAGGGATCGCTGGGTCTGGGCGCCCCAGTAGCGGTCGGCGGGAACCTCCAGCGGGCCGAAGCTGTCGGTTTCGGTGCGGAAACCTTGGGGCGATGGGGCGGTCATGGGATTGATCCTCCAGGCTGTGGGACGCCGAGATTACCCCGGCGCCCGATGTCAGCGCTTGTCGAGGATGTTGCCTATGGCGCCGAACACACCCCCCTCCTCCCGGGTTCCCACCAGGGAAGAGGCCAGCATGCGGCCGGCCAGGCGGGAGAAGGGCAGGCTTTGCAGCCATATCTTGCCGGGGCCGCGCAGGCGGGCGAAGAACAGCCCCTCGCCCCCGAACAGCATGGACTTGATGCCGCCCACCTGTTCCACGTCGAAATCGATGTCGGCGGTCATGGCGGCCAGGCAGCCCGTGTCCACATGGATGACCTCGCCGGGGGCCAGCGTGCGCTCCACCAGAGTGCCGCCCATATGGATGAAGACGACGCCGTCGCCCTCCAGCTTCTGCATGATGAAGCCGTCGCCGCCGAACAGGCCGGTCAGGATGCGGCGCTGGAAGTAGATGCCGATGGCGACACCCCGCGCCGCCGCCAGGAAACTGTCCTTGTGGCAGATCAGGCGCCCGCCGTAGTCCGACAGCTTCAGGGCCGAGATGGTGCCGGGATAGGGGGCGGAGAAGGCCACCGTGCCCGGCCCCGATCCCCGCTGGGTGAAAACGGTGGTGAACAGGGTGGAGCCGGAGAGCACGCGCTTGCCCGCCCCCCACAGCTGATCCAGGACGCTGCCGCCATCGCGGGCGGAGCCATCGCCGAAGATGGTGGCCATCTCGACACTGGCATCCTTGTACAGCAGGGCGCCCGCCTCGGCGATGGCGCTGTCGCCGGGCGCCAGGGTCACCGCCACATACTGCATCTCATGGCCGTGGATGGTGTAGTCCAGGGCACTGGCCGGACCCGGCGGGGCCGCGGCGAAGGGGTTGCCGCCCCCGGTGAAGGCGCCCCAGATGCCGCCGCCGCCCGGCGGGGGCGGCGGGGGGATGAGGCGGTGCCGCCATAAAGCTCCGCCACCTGGCCCACGGGCAGCCAGTCGACGAAGCCCTCCCGCCAGCAATGGGCGCCTGGATTGGCGCGGGCGAAATTGCGCGCCGCCGCGTCATCCAGGGGCCCCGCCTGCTGCTGACCGTTGTGGAAGAACCATTCCGCCATGGCGCCACGCCCTTTCCCTGTCCAACCGGGCCGTTCATGTCCCCCGCGGACCCGCCCTTGGTATCGCCCCCTTTTACCAAGATGCCACCGCCCCGGCCAGCGCTGGCCCCATCCCGGGCCGGCCATGTGGCCCCTTAGCCACAAACAAAAGATTCTGTACCTCTTAGGGAATATTCCCTTCGCTCTCCCGTCTTTCCTGTAAGGCCGAATCAAAGGGCCCGGACCGAAAAGGAGCTTACGGGGAATGCGCCCATCCCACCTGCCGGCATGCGCGGCGGTACTGCTGACCGGCCTGTCGGCCTTGCCGGCACAGGCCATGGATCTTTATTTCAACGGCTTCGCCGACTTCCGCACCGTCGCCACCAGTGCCGAGAAATCCTGGCTGGACGGCGGCCTGGGCAAGACCCGCTACGGCGGGGACGGCCGGTCGGGTTCCGTCACCGAGGAATTCGCCGAGGCCGACGTCATGGGCGTGTGGAAGGTGGCGCAGGGTCTGGACGTTCAGGGCCAGATCCGCATCGACCCCAAGCAGAAGACGATCTTCGACGTCATCGAATCCTACGCCCGCTGGCATCCCGCCTTCGCCAGCGACGTCACGATCAAGGTGGGCGCCTTCTTCCCGCCCATCTCGCTGGAGAACGACGGGCCGGGCTGGACGCCCACTTACACGCTGACACCGTCCGCCATCAACAGCTGGGTGGGGGATGAGCTGCGCACCATCGGCGGCGAGATCAACTACACCTGGCACGGCGACATCGGGCGGGTGGACCTGTTCGGCGCCGTCTATGGCTGGAACGACCCGGCGGGCGCGCTGCTGTCCGTGCGCGGCTGGACCTTCAACGACCGGCCCGTGGGCCTGCTGGATCGCCCGCGCGAGCCCGACGCCATCGCCGACTCCTTCCGCCAGCCGCCCATCCGCATCGACATGTACCGCGAGATCGACGACACCCCCGGCTGGTATGCGGGCGGCACTTGGCAGATGCCGGGCCTGCCCCGCCTGTCCGTCATGCGCTACGACAACAATGCCGACCCCTCCGCCTTCCGCGTGCAACTGGCCTGGGAGACGCGGTTCTGGAGTGCCAGCCTGGAACAGCGTCTGCCCTATGGCTTCGTTCTGATGTCGCAGGCCATGCGCGGCGTCACCATCATCGCCCCCACCCCCGATAGCCGCAGCACGACGCAGTTCGAGTCCGCCTACGTTCTTCTGGGCTATGACTGGCGGGATTTCCGCTTCGGCTTCCGCGTCGACGCCTTCGGCACCGCCGAGCGCGGCCCCGCCGATCGGGTGAATTTCAGCGAGCACGGCAAGGCGGAGGTGCTGAGCGCCGGGTGGCGCGCCACCCGCTATCTCACCCTGACCGGCGAACTGATGAACATCGACAGCAACCGTCCCCTGCGCACCGTCCTGGACCAGCCAGCGGACACGACGAACCGGCAGTTCCAACTGTCCGCCCGCCTGAGCATCTGATCCCCTCCCTTAAGGAAGTAAACACCATGTCCCCCATCCGTACCGCCATCCGTAGCGCCGCCCTGACCTTGGCCCTGGGCCTTTTTTCCGTCGCCGCGCGGGCGGAGCCGGCGACCTATACCGTCACGCAGAAGAACGGGCAGTACGTGCCCTCGACCCTGACCATCAAGCGCGGCGACATCGTCATCATCCGCAATGACGACAAGCAGCCGCACCACGTGGTTTCCTACACCCCGCACTTCCTGTTCGACCTGGACCTTCAGGCGCCCGGCCAGGAGAACAAGATCGTCTTCGACACCACGGAAAAGCTGGTCGTCGTCAGCTGCGACATCCATCACAACATGGAGCTGCTGGTCACCGTCCAGCAATGAGCCCAACGGGCGAACCCTCAGGCGAACCCCGAGGTGAAGCCGGGGGCGGCCGGTTGAGCCCATTGGCGTGACCGGGCCAGCCGGCTATGGTGCGGCCGGCCCGGCAAATCCGGCGGGCCTAGCTAGGGCCGAGGCTGGGATCGATGAGCATCTGGGGAAAGATCGTGGGCGGGGTCGCGGGCTTCGCCGTGGGCGGCCCGCTGGGTGCGCTGTTGGGGGTGGCCGCCGGGCATGCCGCCGACGCCTGGGCGTCCCAGCCTCCGGTGCCGCCGGGCCCGGACGGCCAGCCGGATCAAACGCGCAGCATGGCTTTCACCATCGGCGTCATCGTCCTGGGCGCCAAGATGGCCAAGGCCGATGGCGTGGTGGACCGGGCGGAGATCGACGCCTTCAAGCGCGTGTTCCAGATCCCGGCGGAGGAGGCGCGCCACGTGGGCCGCGTCTTCGATATGGCCAGGCGTGACAGCGTGGGCTTTGAATCCTATGCCCGCCAGTTGGCCGGCATGTTCCACGACCGGCCGACCGTGCTGGAGGACCTGCTGGGCTGCCTGTTCCACATCGCCGCGGCTGATGGCCGGCTGCATCCGGCCGAACTGGCCTTCCTGGCGGAGGTCGCCCGCCTCTTCGGCATTCCCGACACCACGTTCGAGGGCATCCGCCGCATCCACGGCGGGGCCGCCTGCGGCTATGACGACCCGCTGGACGATCCCTACGCCGTGCTGGGCGTCCCCCGTACCGCCAGCGATGCGGAAATCAAGCTGGCTTGGCGCAAGGCCTTGCGCGACAACCATCCCGACACGGTCATGGCCCAGGGCCTGCCGGCGGAGTTCGTGGAGGTCGCCACCCAAAAGACGGCCGCGCTGAACGCCGCCTATGACAAGGTCCAAAGCCTGCGGGCCGGCACGCCCACCGGCCCAAACCAGTAACCCCGCATCTCAGAGCATACCGCTTCCATGGCCCCCACCCCGCCCATCGTCGCCCTGAAGAACGCCCAGATCACCCTGGGCGCCACCACCCTGTTCCAGGACGTGGACGTCGCCATCGGCCGGGGGGACAAGATCGCCCTGGTCGGCCGCAACGGCAGCGGCAAGTCCACCCTGCTGAAGGCCCTCGCCGGCGTGGTCGACCTGGACAAGGGGGAGCGCTACATCCAGCCCGGCGCCCGTATCGGCTATCTGCACCAGGAACCGGATTTCAGCGGCCATGCCACGGTGGCGGACTTCGTCAGCGCCGGATTGGTGGAGGACGCGCCCTATCGCGTCCAGGCGGTGCTGGACGAACTGAGCCTGCCGGGCGACCGCGCGGCCGCGACCCTGTCAGGCGGCGAGGCGCGCCGCGCCGCCATCGCCCAGGCCCTGGTCAGCGACCCCGACGTGCTGCTGATGGACGAGCCGACCAACCACCTGGACCTGCCGACCATCGAGTATCTGGAAAAGGCGCTGCAGGCCTTCCGCGGCGGTCTGCTGCTGATCAGCCACGACCGCACCTTCCTGAACACTCTGGCGCGCAAGACGATGTGGCTGGACCGCGGCACCATGCGCGAGACGGAACGACCCTTCGCCGAGTATGAGGCCTGGCGGGATGAGGTGTTCGCGGCCGAGGACCTGGCCTACGCCAAGCTGGACCGCAAGATCGCGGTGGAGATGAAGTGGCTGCGCGAGGGCATCAGCGCCCGGCGCACCCGCAACATGGGCCGTGTCCGCGCTCTTCAAGGCTTGCGCAAGGAGCGCGCCGACCGCAACCGCCAGGGCCAGGTGAAGCTGGCGGTGTCGGATGCCGAGAACTCCGGCCGGCTGGTGATCGAGGCGACCAACATCGCCAAGAGCTTCCAGGATGCGGAAGGCAACACCCGTGTCATCGCCCGCGATTTTTCCACCCGCATCCTGCGCGGCGACCGGGTGGGCCTGATCGGCCCCAACGGTGCGGGCAAGACCACCATCCTGAAGATGCTGATGGGCGAACTGGCGCCGGACAGCGGCACCATCCGCCGGGGCACCAACCTGGAGACGGTGGTGTTCGACCAGCGCCGTGCCCAGCTGGACCCCAACCAGACCATCCGCCAGGTGCTGCTGCCCTTCGGCGGCGACAGCGTGGTGGTGGGCGGCACGCCCCGTCACGTCGCCTCCTACATGCGGGACTTCCTGTTCGACGGCGGCATGTTGGAACAGCCGACCCGGGCGCTGTCGGGTGGCGAGCGCAACCGCCTGCTGCTGGCCAAGCTGTTCGCCCAGCCCAGCAACCTGATGGTGCTGGACGAACCGACCAACGACCTGGACATGGACACGCTGGACCTGCTGGAGGAGGTCTTGAGCGACTATCCCGGCACCCTGCTGCTGGTCAGCCACGACCGTGACTTCCTGGACCGGCTGGTCACCTCCACCATCGCGGTGGAAGGTGATGGCGTGGTGGCGGAGTACGCCGGCGGCTACAGCGACTATCTGGTCCAGCGTCCGGCCCGCACCCCGGCCGCCGGCGCCGCGGCCAAGACGGCGGACGTCCCCAAGGCGGCGGAGGCCCCGAAGGCCAAGCGCAAGCTGGGCTACAAGGAACAGCGTGAGCTGGACCAGCTGCCGGCGCTGATGGACAAGCTGGGCGACCAGGTGAAGAAGCTGGAGGCCAAGCTGGCCGACGCCACCCTCTACGCCCGCGACCCGGCGGCCTTCCAGAAGGCCACGGCCGAGTTGGACAAGGTGCACCAGGACCTGGCCACGGCCGAGGAGCGCTGGCTGGAGCTGGAGGCGCTGAAGGAGGAGCTGGAGAGCGGGACGTGAGGTTCCCCCTTTGCATGCCCGGCCAATAGCCGTACAGTGCATAAATGGAGGATATGATGGCCCACCCCGCGACAGATGCCCCTCAGCGCCGTGTCCGCAGCGAACGGCTGGAAGCGCGTATCACCGCCGAGCAGAAAGATCTGATAGAGCGCGCGGCCGCACTGCAGGGTCGGTCGATCACCGATTTCGTCTTGACCAGCGTGCAGGACGCGGCGCGACGCGCCATCGACGAACACCAGCGCCTGGAACTGTCGATCCGGGACAGTCAGGCTTTCGTCGAAGCGCTGAGCAAGCCGCAGCCCATGAATGACCGGTTGCGCGACACAATTCGCCGGTATCGCGACGCTACCGGCGCCTGACGGTCGGCATGACGGCGACCGATCCTGGACTGCGTTCCCTCCGGGTCGAGGTGCTGGGCCCGCAGCATGACCGATCCCACTTTGCCAGCGGTGTGGAAGTGCTGGATCGGTATTTCCAAATGCACATAGGGCAGGACGCCCGCAAGAACATTGCCGCGCCATTTGTCCTGGTCCTGCCAGACGGGACAGTCGCCGGTTACTACACCTTATCCGCCACCGCCCTGCACTTGGCGGACCTGCCTGCGGAAACAGCGCGCAAGCTGCAGCGCTATCCTTTGGTGCCAGCCACGCTGCTGGGTCGATTGGCCGTAGACAAGCGCTACCATGGCCATGGATATGGAGGATATCTGCTGGCGGATGCGCTGCGCCGTTGTCTGCGCAGTGAAATCGCGTCGTTTGCCGTGATCGTGGACGCCTATGACGACAACGCCCGCCGCTTTTATGAGGCCATGAGTTTTCTCGCCCTGCCCGATACGCCCCGGAAATTGTTCCGGCCTTTGGCCGACATCGCGCGGCTGTTCGAGGAGAGCGGGGCGTGAGGCCGCTGGACGTCCTGCGCGCCCTGGCCGTCGTGGCCATCTGGGGAATCAATTTCTCCGTCTCGAAGTTCGCGCTGCGCCAGTTCCATCCCATCACCGCCATGGCCATCCGCTTCGCGCTGGTGGCACTGGTGCTGGTGCCCTGGCGGCGGCTGCCCTGGGGCCATGTGCGGCCCGTGCTGGCCTATTCCTTCGTGCTGGGGGGCCTGCATTTCCCCCTGGTGTTCAGTGGCCTGATGGGATGCAGCGCCGCCGCGGCCTCCGTCGCCATCCAGTTGCAGGTGCCCTTCGCCTCCCTCATGGCGGCGGTGTTCTTCAAGGATAGGCTGGGCTGGCGCCGGGCGGTGGGCATGGCGGCGGCCATCGCCGGCGTCGGCATCATCGCCTACCATCCTGGCGGGACCGACGACCCCGCCCATCTGGGCCTGGTGGTGCTGGCGGCGGCGGCCTTCGCCTTTTCCAGCATCCAGCTGAAATGGATGCCGCCCATGGACCCGTTCACCCTGAACGGCTACATGGCTCTATTCGCCGTGCCGCAACTGGTGCTGATGTCCGCGGTGCTGGAGGACGGGCAGTGGGCGGCGATCCAGACGGCGCCACCGGCGGCCTGGGCCTCCATCCTGTTCATGGCGCTGGTCTCCACCATCCTGGCCTATGTGCTGTGGTTCCCGCTGGTGCAGCGCTACGCCGTCAACCAGACCATGCCCTTCATGCTGCTGGTGCCGGTGTTCGGTGTCGCGGGCGGCGTTGTCCTGCTGGGTGAGCCCTTGTCCTGGCACCTGGCGGCGGGCACGCTGGTGACCATCGCCGGCGTGGGCGTGGTGCTGCTGCGCCGCCCCCGCCTGGTGACGGCCCGAACGGCGAGTTGATGCGCATGCGCTTCCGTGACCGCCCCTCACCCAACCATGGCCCCCGGCCGGATGGGGCCAGCGTCGACATGCTGGTGCTGCACTACACCGGCATGGTATCGGCCGAGGCCGCCCTGGACCGGCTGTGCGACCCGGCGGCGGAGGTGAGCGCCCATTACATGGTGGCGGAGGATGGCACCGTCTGGCGGCTGGTTGATGAGGGCCGCCGCGCCTGGCATGCCGGCCGTGGAGCCTGGCGCGGGATCAGCGATGTCAACAGCCACTCCATCGGGGTGGAGATCGTGAACCCGGGGCACGAGTACGGCTACCGCCCCTTCCCGGACGCGCAGATGCGGGCCGTCGCCGATCTTTGCCAGGGAATCCTGGCGCGACACCCCATCCCGGCAGGCAACGTCATCGCCCATTCCGACATGGCGCCCGCCCGCAAGCAGGACCCGGGTGAGTTGTTCGACTGGCGGGGCTTGGCCGGCGCCGGCATCGGCCTGTGGCCGGGCATCGCCGCACCGGGGCCCGACTGGGATGGGAGTCAGGACCACGTGGCCCGGCTGCTGGCCCGCCTGGGCTATGATTTGGGAATAGCCACCTTCACCGAGACGCTGACCGCCTTCCAGCGCCATTGGCATCCGGAGGCGCTGGGCCAGCCGGCGGACGCCGAAACCGTGCGCCGCCTGCGCAGCCTGCTCGCCCAAACGGAACAGGAAATGGCCTGACCGTCCATCCCCTGGCCGCCCGTCCCCTGGCCGCCCGTCCTGGGTAGACCTCTCATGCCACGGGCCCTGTTTTGCGCGCTTGCATCCCTGCCCCCGTGCGCCTAGGGTCGCCGCCTGCCAGACGGTCGGATGGCCGCCTTTCGGCAATGGCGAAAGCCGCCGGGGGGAGGAAAGTCCGGGCTCCACGGAAGAACGGTGCCAGGTAACGCCTGGCGGGGGCGACCCTAGGGAAAGTGCCACAGAAAGCAAACCGCCAGTCGACCATCGCCTTCGGGGGATGGTCGCCGGGTAAGGGTGAAAGGGTGCGGTAAGAGCGCACCGCGCCCCTGGCAACAGGGGCGGCACGGTAAACCCCACCGGGAGCAAGATCGAATAGGGGCGGCACGGCCGGGCAACCGGCCAAAGCATCTTCCGAGCCGCCGCCCGGGTAGGTCGCGCGAGGCGCCTGGCGACAGGCGTCCCAGATGAATGGCCATCCCACGGCCGCTGCCCCCTTCACGGGGGACGGGCCGGAGGACAGAACCCGGCTTACAGACCGTCTGGCAGATTACCCCCGTAGGTCACCTGCCGCCCACGGCACCGGCGGCGGCATGGTCCGCGGCCACCGCCTCCAGGAACAGGGGCGTCAGCGTGGGGTCGAAATGGCGGCCCGCCTCGGATTTCAGGTGGGCGGTGACCTCCGGCAGCGACCAGGGCCGCTTGTACGGCCGGGGTGACAGCAGGGCGTCATAGACATCCGCCAGCGCGACCATGCGCCCCTCGATGGGGATGTCCGTTCCCGACAGGCCGCGGGGATAGCCGCTTCCATCCCATTTCTCGTGATGGGTCAGGGCGATGCTGGCGGCCAGCCGCAGCAGGGCCGGACCGTTGGTGCCAATGATCGCCGCCCCCCGCTCGGGATGGGTGCGCATGACGGCCATTTCCTCCGCGTCCAGCTTGCCTGGCTTCAACAGGATGCTGTCGGGTATGGCGATTTTGCCGATGTCGTGCATGGGCGCCGCAAGCCGCAGGGCCTGGCAGCAATCTTCCCCCCACCCCAGCGCCCGGGCCAGCAGTTCGGCGTAATGACCGATGCGACGCACATGGTCGCCGGTTTCCTGGTCCTTGTACTCGCCGGCAACGCACAGCCGGTCCAGGATGGACGCCTGGTCGACCAGGGCGATTTGGGTGCGCACGCGCGCCCGCACCAGGGGGGCTGAAACCGGCTTGGTGACATAATCTATGGCCCCCACCTCGAACCCGCGGGCCTCATCATCCACCGTTCCCATCGCGGACACGAAGATCACGGGGATATGGCGCAAATCCGGCTCCGCCTTCAGCCGGCGGCAGACCTCATAGCCATCCATGTCCGGCATCATGACGTCGAGGAGGATCAGGTCCGGCCGGTGCCGGTGCGCGGAGTCCAGCGCCTGCCGACCACCCTTGGCGAAGACCAGGGCATAGCTGTCGGAGAGGATGTCGCGCAAAACGTGGAGATTCACCGCCTCGTCGTCCACGATCAGTATCTTCCATAGCTTATCCATGGACGGATAATCCTTGGTTGACGGCCACCGGAAGCGCCCCCCGGGCGGCCAGGGCTTCATCCAGGCCGGCGACCATGGCGCGGGCCTGCTCGAACTCGAATTCGTGCACCAGGCGTTCCAATGTCCTCATCTGCCGGCCCGCCAGCCCAGTTTCGCGCAGGTTGTGCAGGGCGGGGTCGATACGCTCCACGTCATCACTTTCCAGGGCATGGCGCAATGCGGTTAATGCCCGGCGGGCGTCGGGGAAGCGGCCCCCACCTGCGGGACCGCCGCTTGAGCGGACTGGACCGCCGGGGATGGGGCCGGGACGGCTGGCGACGCCGCAACGCCGCCGGGAACCAGCCGCTGCATCAGGTCGGCCAGGGCGTCGTAATCGACGGGCTTGGTGACATAGGCGGTCATGCCGGCATCCAGGCAGGCCTGGCGTTCCCCCAGGCTCTCATCCGCGCTGAGAGCGAGGATGGGCACGGAGGGGTCGCAGGCGCCTGTCCCCTGGCGGATGCGGCGCGTCGCCTCCTTACCGCAGCAGCGCGGCATTTGCACATCCATGAGGATGATGTCGAAGCGCCGGTCCCGCGAGAGCGCCACCGCCTCCTCGCCATCCCGGGCGGTCACGACGGCATGGCCCCGTTCCTTGAGATGAAGCTGGGCAAGCTCCAGGTTCTCCACCACGTCATCGACCAGCAGGACGGTGAAATGACGGGGGGCGGCGGTGCCCTCGACCAGGCTTGCGGAACCAGCCGCCGGGGGAAGCCCACCCGGCGCCGCCGGCAGCCACAGGCGCACTCGGAACGTGCTTCCTTGACCCGGACGGCTTTCCACCGCGATGGCCCCGCCCATGAGTTCGGCCAGTTCCTTGCAGATGGAAACCCCCAGGCCCAGTCCGTTGAACCGGCGGGTCGGCCGGCTGTCGGCCTGGAAGAAGGGATCGACGATGCGGTCCACCTGGTCCGCCGTCATGCCGATTCCGGTATCGGTGACCGCCAGTTCCACCAGCCCCGGCTTCGGCCCCGCCCGCACGGATAGCCGCACGTCGCCGCTCTGAGTGAATTTTATCGCGTTGTCGAGCAGCTTGAGGACGATCTGGCGGACACGCGCGGGGTCGCCAATATGCGCCTGGTCGGAACCCAGGCCGTAGTCCAGCGCCAGGGTCAGCCCCTTCTCCCGCGCCTTTTCCCCGACCTGGCCCAAACAGGCGCGCATCTGCCCGTGCAGATCGAAAAGCACCGGATCCAGAACCAGGCTGCCACTTTGCAGGCGGGAGAGGTCCAAAAGATCGTTCATCAGGGCCAGCAGGGCCTGCGCGGCCCGATGCGCCATCAGCAGCTGCCTCCGGATTTCCGGCGGTGGGTCCCGCTCCAGCACCAGGGCCAGAAAGCCCAGGACGGCATTCATGGGGGTGCGAAGCTCATGGCTCATGTTGGCGACGAACCGGCTCTTGGCATCGTTGGCCGCGTTCGCCTGCCGCAGCGCGGCTTCCAGCCGGCTGTTGGCCGAGACGATCTCCTGCGTGCGTTCCGCGACCTGCATTTCCAGGCTGCGGCGATACTCCGCCATCTGGTCGACGGCCCGTTTCCGCTCGGTGATGTCGCGCGCGATCTTGGACGCGCCAATGATCCGGCCCGCCGTATCGCGGATGGGGGACACGGCAACCGAAATATCGACGAGATGACCATCCTTGTGGCGGCGGACGGTGTCGAAATGGCCCACCGTCTCGCCCTGCCGCACCCGCTCCAGGATCGCCGTCTCCTCCTCCAACCTGTCGGCAGGGAAAATGGCCGTCACGAACTGGCCGACCATCTCTTCGGCGGTGTAGCCGAACAGCCGCTCGGCGCCGGGATTCCAACTGGTGACGCGTCCCTCCACCGTCTTGCTGACGATGGCGTCGTCCGACGAGGTGACGATGGCGGCCAGCATGGCGCTGGCCCGGTGGGCCTGCTCCAGTTCAGCGACGCGGCGCCGGCCCTCCCGCTCCGCCACCTCGGCCGCGAGCGCGGCGCGCGCCGCCTGTTCCCGGGCGCGGGTATGCGCCGCCGCGAACCAGGACAGGAGCGCGAACAATCCCAGTAGGGGTGCCGTCACGCCCATCACCAGTTCCCAAATCGACGCCCGCGCCCCGGCCACATCCGCCGCGGTTCTATGGGTGACCACCAGCCAGCGGGCATCTCCAGGGTCTTCCGTGGCAAAGCCCACGGTCCCGAGCCGAACCAGGCGCCAGGTCCAGATGCCGCTGGCATCAACCAACCGGCCATTCGGCGCCGCGGTCATCCGTGTCCAAACCTTGGGATAGGCGTTGGCCAGGGACTGACGGCCGACGACGAGGTCCCACCGGTCCGTCTCGCTGCCACCGAACAGCCAATTCCCGGAGTGGTCCAGGACCATGGGCCATGCGCCACCGGGCGGCGCCATCAGGTCCTGGAACAGGTAGGTCTTCGACACCCCCAGGATCATCGCGCCCCGGCCCGTGCCATCGGCAGCCGCCACCGGCGTCGCCAACCGCAGGGCCCGACCGGTTGCCCGGCCGGCCGGGCCCCCGTCCGGCCCGATGATCTGGATGGCGCCAGGCAACCCGTTCACCGTCCGTACGAACAAGGCGTCGCTCGACAGGTCCGCCAGCCTCTCCGGCGGGACGGCGACCGGGTCGGGTCCCGACCCGGCCCGGCAAGCCCGGACCCGTTCCTTGCCGCTCTGGTCGACCCACGCCGCCCCGTCATATCGCGGGTCACGGCGAAGCAGGGTCGTCAGTTCCCCCGTCAACTGGGCGAGGGCGGCGGCCGTGGGCGCGTCGACCGCCGCGCGGGTGGCGGCCTCGGTGGCGAGGGAGCGCAAATCCCGCTGCGGTTCCTCGAGACGGTCGCGCAAACGGCCGGCGCCCAAATCGACGCCGCCGGCGTCGGCCATGACCATGCGGTCCATTTCCGCCTTCACCCGCGCTTGGCCGATCAGCAGCGCACCGGCCAGAAGAAGGACGGCGATGGGCAGGAACAGGAGCAGGAATTGGCGGCTCAGGACGATGCCGCCGAACCGGTGGTCAACCTCCGAAGGGAACAGTGCCGCCACGAATCACACCCTTCCGGGAATACAATGGGGAGAAACTCCCTTTCCATCTGCGGTGATACGATGGGAATGCTTAATTTTATCTTGGCTGCGGCAACGACATCGCGCGTGGGCCTTGGTGCAATCGAATAGGTTCCCTTCGCTCGGCGGGGCGCGCCGCGCCGGCACAGCCCCGACATGGGCTGGCATGGGAAAGTGCCGGGACAATGGGTGCCTGAGGGCGCGCCTTGGGAAGGCACGGGCGGGACGGCTCGGCATGGGCCCGTCATGGGAATTCATGGGCGAATGATGGGAAAATCCCTGCCAGCCACCCTAGCGGCCTACATATCGGGGGCCTATCACCTTTCCCTTACCATATTTGGTGGGTGACTTAAGGCTGACGACTACTTGGCCTTAAATGCGGCCACCGAATAACCAGGATGGCATATCCAAAAGATTTCACGCCCTTTTCATTAACAGTGGCATCGGCCAGACCTTTATCCACAGGATAGGTGTCGCTTGGCCGCCACCTATTAAATTCGGCGGAAACCCAGGAATATGGGGCAAGCGCACCTACCCATTCGATTTAAGGTCGCAACCAAGAAGAACCTTATCCACAACTGTGGAAAAGCACAGTGTGGACAAGCATTCAGCCCCCTCCTCCCATTGACGCCCATAACTTCCCATGGTACCCCATATGGACCCAAAAACAGGGCGCGCATGCCTGTCCGGTCTTACCCGGAGGTGCGGCGCATTCTGAAGGCGGGCCTGGTGCCGGATCGGATGGGGCGCGGAGGCGCAGGAGACGCGGGGATCGATGGGCTTGTTCCTGTCCACATATGTGAACAAGGTCGACAAGAAGGGTCGGGTTTCAGTCCCGTCTTCCTTCCGCGGCGTCCTTGGTGGACAGACGGAGTTGATCGTCTTCCGGTCGCTGCAGGCTAACGCCATCGATGCGTGCAGCGTCGACTATATGGATCGCCTGTCAGAGGCGCTGGACAACCCCAACATGCCCGATGACATGCGCGACCTGATCGAGACGACGGTGTTCGGCGGATCCGTCCGCCTGGCCCTCGACCCGGAGGGCCGTATCGTCCTGCCGGAAAACTTCCTGGCGTTCGCCGGCATCACCGAGGGGGCCGCCTTCGTCGGCCGCCGCCACACCTTCCAGATCTGGGACCCCGAGGCGCTGTCCGCCCACGAGGCCGCCAGCCGCGACCGCAGCCGCGCCCAGAACATCTCGCTGTCCACCATCCTGGCCCGCACCAACTCCGTGCTGGCGGCCGGGTCCAATGGTGGGGGGCGCAATGACCGCGACCGTTACCCAGGTTGAGGGCGCCCAAGCTGGGGGCACTCAGGTCCACATCCCCGTCCTGCTGGCGGAGGTGCTGACGGCGCTGGCCGTGCGCGACGGCGGCGTCTATGTCGACGGCACCTTCGGCGCCGGCGGCTACACCCGCGCCATCCTGGAGGCGGCGGACTGCCAGGTGGTGGGCATCGACCGCGACCCCGCCGCCATCAAGCGGGCGGAGCCCCTGCTGGCCCGCTTCCCCGGCCGCCTGCGCATCATCGAGGGCCAGTTCGGCGACATGGCGGAGCTGTTGCCCGCCCACGGCATCGGCCCGGTGGATGGCGTGGCGCTGGACATCGGCGTCTCCTCCCCCCAGATCGATGATCCCTCGCGCGGCTTCTCCTTCCGGTTCGACGGCCCGCTGGACATGCGCATGAGCCTGAGCGGCCCCACCGCCGCCGACGTGGTCAACGATTACGACGAGGCCGACATCGCCACCATCCTTTGGCGCCTGGGAGAGGAACGCCTGTCCCGCCGCGTGGCCCGCGCCATCGTGGCGGCCCGTGCGACCGCGCGAATCGAGACGACGGCACAGCTGGCGGACATCATCCGCGGCGTCGTTCCCCGGTCGAAAAAGGACGGCATCGACCCCGCCACCCGCAGCTTCCAGGCCCTGCGCCTGCATGTGAATGATGAACTGGGCGAGCTGGACCGCGGCCTGGCCGGCGCCGAGCGGGTGCTGGCGCCGGGTGGCCGCCTGGCCGTCGTTTCCTTCCATTCCCTGGAAGACCGCCGGGTCAAGGACTTCCTGCGCCAGCGCAGCGGGTCGGAGGGCGCGCCCTCGCGCCACATGCCGGCCGCGCACAGCGGCCCCGCCCCCACCTTCCAGCTTCTGGGCCGCAGCGGGGTCACCCCTGGCGAGCCGGAACTTCGCCACAATCCGCGCGCCCGATCCGCTCGGTTGCGCGCCGCCGAACGCACCAACGCCCCCGCTTGGCCCATGGGAGAAGCAGCATGATAGGCAAGTCCACGCTCGTCTGGCTGTGCCTCGCCACCGTCGCCAGCGGCATCCTCTACCACACCAGCTACCGCGTGCAGGAGGAGCAGGAGCACCTGGCCTCGCTGAACCGGCAGATCGCTCAGGAACAGCAGTCCATCCAGGTGCTGCGGGCCGAATGGGCCTACCTGAACGATCCCACCCGGCTGGAACGGCTGGCGACCGAACACTTGACGCTGCGCCCCACCAAGGCCGAGCAGATGGTGGCCATGGCCGCCGTCCCGGTGAAGCCCGAGGCGCCCGCGCCGGTCACGCCGCCGTCGGCGGGCCCGGCCCCGGCCGACCAGCCCACGGTCAAGCCGGTCCCCGCGCCCGAGTCCACCTACGTCGCCAGCGCGGCGCCAGCGGTGCAGATGGCCGCCGCCCAGGCCCCCGCCCGCGTGCCGCTGGCCCAGCCCAAGGCGCAGGTCGTGGCGCTGAAGGCGCCGGACGTGCAGACCGCCCCGGTGAAGGCCGTGGCCGCCCCCAAGCCGGCGGCCACGGCGCCCAAGCAGCCCACCCGCCCTGAGCGCATGGACAGCATCGGCGCGCTGATGGCCAGCCTGGACGCCGCCGACAAGGCCGGCCGGGACGGCAAGGTGACCCTCGCCGCCGCCAAGTCCAAGGCCCAGCCCATGGTGATGGCGGAGCAGACGCTGAGCGCCAAATTGGGGGCGGCACGATGAGCGACGCGCCCTTTTCCCTGACCGGCTTCGACATCGCGGGCATGGAGCGTATCCAGGCCCCGCGACCGGAAGGCAGGGTCCGCCTGAACAACCCCACCAGCCACGCTCTGGAACAGGGGCGGTCGCGCCTGCTGGTGACGGCCGCCCTGTTCGCGCTGGTGCTGGGCGCCATCGGCGTGCGCCTGGCCGACACCATGGTGTTCAGCCGCGAGGCGGAGCCGCCGGTGGCCGAGAACACCACCGCCCGGCCCCTGCCCGTCACCCGGGCGGAGATCACCGACCGCAACGGCGTGCTGCTGGCGACCTCGCTGGCCACCGCGTCGGCCTACGCCGATCCCAAGCTGGTGATCGACGCGGAGGAGGCCGCGCGCAAGCTGGTGGCCACCCTGCCGGACCTTGATTATCGCCAGGTGCTGAAGGACCTGAAGGGCGACAAGCGCTTCGTCTGGATCAAGCGCAACCTGACACCGCGTCAGGAGTTCGAGGTCAACAAGCTGGGCATCCCCGGCGTGTTCTTCCAGCAGGAGGAGCACCGCATCTATCCGCAGGGCAGCCTGACCGCCCACCTGATCGGCCTGACCGGCATAGACAACAACGGCCTGATGGGCATCGAGCAGTCGTTCGACAAGCGCCTTCGCGAGAATTCGGAGCCGCTGCGCCTGTCCATCGACGTGCGCCTGCAGCACATCATGCGCAAGGAGATCACGCAGTCCATCCAGGACTTCAACGCCATCGGCGGCGCCGGCCTGATCATGGACATCAAGACGGGCGAAATCCTGTCCATGGTCAGCCTGCCCGACTTCGACCCCCAGAACCCGGGGGAGATGCATGACGATTCGAAGTTCAATCGCGCCACCCTGGGCGTCTACGAGATGGGCTCGGTCTTCAAGATCCTGAACACAGCGATCGCGCTGGAAACGGGATCGGTGAAGCTGCACGAGACGTTCGAGACCAACCACCCGCTAAAGATCGGCCGCTTCACCATCCATGACGACGAGCCGGTGAACTACTGGATGGATGTGGTCGACATCTTCCGCAAGTCGTCCAACATCGGTTCCGCCAAGATGGCGGAGAAGTTCGGCATCGACGTCCAGCGCGACTACATGGGGCGCTTCGGCATGCTGAAGGCCCCGTCCCTGGAAATCCCCGAGGTGGGCGCCCCGCTGGTGCCCAACCCGTGGCGCCAGACGACGCTGCTGACCGTGGCGTTCGGCCATGGCCTGTCCGTCAGCCCCATCCAGATGGTGTCCGCCGTGGGCGCGGTCGTGGACGGCGGCATCATGCGCCCCGCCACCCTGCTGAAGCGCGATCCCAACGCGGAGATCCCCGAGACGCGCGTGATCTCGCCCCAGACCTCGGCCATCCTGCGCAAGCTGATGCGCCTGGTGGTGACCGAGGGCACGGGCAAGACGGCCTTCGGCACCGGCGACTTGAAGGCGCCGGACACCCTGGATTATCTGGTGGGCGGCAAGACGGGCACCGCGGAAAAGGTCAGCGGCAAGGGCTACGCCCACAAGTCGCTGCGCACCTCCTTCGCCGGCGCCTTCCCCATGACCGATCCCCGTTATGTGGTGTTCGTCATGGTGGACGAGCCGCATGGCAACAAGAAGAGCTTCGGTTTCGCCACCGCTGGCTGGGTCGCGGCTCCCGCCGTCCAGCGCATCGTCTGGCAGGCCGCCCCCCTGCTGGGGGTCAAGCCGGTGGTCCGCAACGATCCCGAGGTGTTGCAGGCCATGGCCATCAATTAACCAGCCCCCCTGAAACCCGACGACAGGGCACCGTAAGGTGGGGGTCGACCGATGCCGGGGAGCGCGCTATCAACCCGCCCCGGCATCACGTGTGAGAGGGACCCTTGCGTCTGACCGATCTGATGGCATCGCGCACCGAAATCGCCGTATCGGCGCTGGCCCTGGAACGGGACCCCGAGATCACCGGCCTGACCGCGGACAGCCGCGCCGTCAAGCCGGGCATGCTGTTCGCCGCCATGCCGGGCAGTGCCCGCGACGGGCGGGACTTCATACCCCAGGCGGTGGCCGCCGGCGCCGTGGCCGTGCTGGCGCCCAAGGGCACCACGCTGCCTGAAAACCTGCCTCATCCCGTCAGCCTGATCGAGGATGCCAACCCCCGGCGGCGCTTCGCCCTGCTGGCGGCGGCCTTCTACAAGCGCCAGCCCGCCACCATCGCCGCCGTCACCGGCACCAACGGCAAGACCTCCACCGCGCAGTTCACCCGCCAGCTGTGGTCCCTGCAGGGGCACCAGGCCGGCGCCATGGGCACCCTGGGCCTCATCGCCCCCGGCTTCCCGCGCGAGGACAGCCTGACCACGCCCGACCCGGTGGCCCTGCACAGCACGCTGTCGCGCCTCGCCGAGGGCGGCATCACCCACCTGGCCATGGAGGCCAGCAGCCACGGCCTGGACCAGTTCCGCCTGGACGGCGTGCTGGTCACCGTGGGCGGCTTCACGAACCTGACCCGTGACCACCTGGATTATCATGGCACCATGGAGGCCTACTTCAAGGCCAAGGCCATGCTGTTCGACCGGGTGATGCCGCGCGGCGCCACGGCCGTGGTCAACGCCGACATTCCCGAATTCCAGGCCCTGGCCGACCTGACGCGCGCCCGCAAGCAGACCCTGATCGGCTTTGGCGAGCGGGGCCGCGAGCTGGCGGTGACCGCCCTGCGCCCCCTGCCCCAGGGCCAGGCCCTGACCCTGGAAGTCATGGGCACCCGCCACGACATCGTCCTGCCGCTGGTCGGCCGCTTCCAGGTGTGGAACGCCCTGTGCGCGCTGGGCATGGTGATCGGCAGCGGTGCCGAACCCCAGGCCGCCGCCGGCCTGCTGTCACAGCTGGACGGCGTGCGCGGCCGGCTGGAACTGGTGGCAACGCTGGACAACGGCGCCGCCGTCTATGTCGATTACGCCCACACGCCCGACGGGCTGGAGACGGTGCTGAACAGCCTGCGTCCGCATGCCGAGGGACGCCTGTCCGTCGTCTTCGGCTGCGGCGGCGACCGCGACCGGGGGAAGCGCCCCATGATGGGCGCCATCGCCGCCCGCCTGGCCGACCGCGTCATCGTCACCGACGACAACCCGCGCACGGAAATCCCCGGCGCCATCCGGGCGGAGGTGCTGGCCGGGTGCCCGAGCGCCACCGAGGTGGACGACCGCGCCGCCGCCATCGCGCTGGCCATCGGCGAGCTGAAGGCTGGCGACGTGCTGGTCATCGCCGGCAAGGGCCATGAACAGGGCCAGATCGTGGGCAAGGAAGTGCGTCCGTTCGACGACGCCGCCGTCGCCCGTGGTGTGCTGGGCCTCACGGGCGGAACACCCCAGGGAGGGCAGGCATGACCCCGCCCCCCGCCAGCAAAGTACTGTGGACGGCGGCCGATGCCGCCGCCGCCGCCAACGGGCGCGCGCTGGGCGCCGATTGGGCCGCGACCGGCGTGTCCATCAACACCCGCACCCTGAAGCCCGGCGACCTGTTCGTGGCGCTGAAGGGCCCCAACTTCGACGGCCACGCCTTCGTCGCGGTCGCCTTGCAACGCGGTGCCGCCGCCTGCCTGGTAAGCCATGTGCCGGAGGGGGTGCCGGCGGACGCCCCGCTGCTGCTGGTGGATGATACCCAGGCGGCGCTGGAGGATTTGGCGCGGGTGGCCCGGCTGAACGCCACCGCCAAGATCATCGCGGTCACCGGGTCAGTCGGCAAGACCAGCGCCAAGGAGTTCCTGCGCACCGCGCTCGGCGCGCTGGGGCCCGCCTTCGCCACCGAAGGCAACCTGAACAACCATCTGGGCGTGCCCCTGTCGCTGGCCTGCCTGCCGTCCGATGCGCGCTATGGCGTGTTCGAGATGGGCATGAACCATGCGGGGGAGATCGGCCCGCTGTCGCGCATGGCGCGGCCGGACATCGCCATCATCACCACGGTCGAGGCGGTGCACCTGGAGTTCTTCGACTCCATCGAAGGCATCGCCGACGCCAAGGCCGAGATTTTCGAGGGCATGTCGCGCCAGGGCACGGCCATCCTGAACCGGGACAACCCGCAATACGCCCGCCTGCTGGCCGCCGCCCGCACCCAGGGCGTGGGCCAGGTGCTGAGCTTCGGCGCCACCGCCGGGGCCGACGCCCGCCTGATCGACCTGGATCTGGGCCCGACCGGCAGCGACGTGACCGCCGAAATCCAAGGCGAGGTCATCCGCTATACCTTGGCCGTGCCCGGTCGCCACCAGGCGCTGAACAGCCTGGCGGTGCTGCTGGCCGTGGCCGCGGCGGGGGGGACGTCACCGTCGCCGCCCAGGCCCTGGCCACCCTGGCCCCGGTGAAGGGCCGGGGTGTGCGCCAGACCGTGCCGCTGCCCACCACGCCTCATGGCGGCGGCAGCCTGACCCTGATCGACGAAAGCTACAACGCCAGCCCCGTGTCGGTGGCGGCCTCGGCATCCGTGCTGGGCCAGGCCCAGCCGGGCCCGGGCGGCCGGCGCATCGCGGTGCTGGGCGACATGCTGGAGCTGGGCACCGATGCCCCCGCCCTGCACGCCGGCCTGGCCGAGCCCCTGGTCAGCGCCGACGTGCGGCTGGTCTTCACCTGCGGCCCCCTCATGCGCCACCTGTTCAACCGCCTGCCGGCCGACCGCCGGGGCGCCCACGCCGACAGCAGCGCCGAGCTGGCCCCCCTGGTCGGGGCCGCCGTGCGCGCCGGCGACATCGTCATGGTCAAGGGGTCCGCCGGCAGCCGCATGGCGCTGGTGGTCGACGCCCTGAAAGCCCTGGATACTCCGCCTCCGCCCCCCTCACCCGCCGTCTCCGGGAGCTAAGACCCGTCCCATGTTGTTCAATTTGCTGTTCCCGCTGGCCGACGACTTCCAGCTTTTCAATCTGTTCCGGTACATCACGTTCCGGACGGGCGGGGCCATGCTGACGGCGCTGATCATCAGTTTCCTGATCGGCCCGGGGGTCATCCGCTGGCTGAAGTCGATGCAGGGCGCGGGACAGCCCATCCGCACCGACGGGCCGGAGACGCACCTGAAGAAAAAGGGCACGCCCACCATGGGCGGCCTGATGATCATGATCTCGGTCCTGATCTCCACCGTGCTGTGGGTGGACGTGACCAACGCCTATACCTGGATCGTGCTGCTGGTGACCGTGGGCTTCGGCCTGGTGGGCTTTGGCGACGACTTCCTGAAGCTGACCAAGCGCAACACCAAGGGCCTGTCCGGGCGGGGCAAGATGGTGGCCATGATCGCGGTTTCCGGTGTGGCCACCGCCTGGTACCTGCATGTGGCGCAGAGCCCGCTGGACACCAGCCTGGCCGTGCCGTTCCTGAAGGATGTGCTGGTCCCCCTGGGCTTCCTGTTCGGGCCCTGGGCGGTGTTCGTCATCGTGGGGTCCAGCCATTCCGTGAACCTGACGGACGGCCTGGACGGCCTGGCCATCGTGCCCATCATGATCGCCGCCGCCAGCTTCGGTCTGATCGCCTATCTGTCGGGCAACGCCGTGTTCGCCAACTACCTGCAGATCCACCACGTGCCCGGCACGGGTGAGCTGGCGGTGTTCTGTGGCGCCCTGGTGGGCGCCGGCCTGGGCTTCCTGTGGTTCAACGCGCCGCCAGCCATGGTGTTCATGGGCGACACGGGGTCGCTGGCCATGGGTGGTGCCTTGGGCACCGTCGCCGTCATCACCAAGCATGAGCTGGTGCTGGCCATCATCGGCGGGCTGTTCGTGCTGGAGACGGTGTCGGTCATCGTGCAGGTCGCCAGCTTCAAGCTGACGGGCAAGCGGGTGTTCCGCATGGCGCCGCTGCATCACCATTTCGAGAAAAAGGGCTGGTCGGAGCCCACCGTCGTCATCCGGTTCTGGATCATCGCCGTCATCCTGGCCCTGGCCGGCCTGTCCACCCTGAAGCTGCGTTAAGCCCCCATGTCCCAGCCCATCCTCCTCCCCACTTTCAAAGGCCGCCGCGTGGCGGTGATGGGCTTGGCGCGCTCCGGTTTGGCGGCAGCGCGCGTGCTGGCCGCCAGCGGGGCGGAGGTCCTGGCCTGGGACGACGGCGCCGGAGGCCAGAAGGCGGCGGAGGCCGCCGGCATCCCCCTGACCAACCTGCATGAGGCAGATCTTTCGGGTGTCGCGGCCCTGGTGCTGTCGCCCGGCATTCCCCACACCTTCCCGGCACCACACCCGGTGGCGGCGCGGGCCAAGGCGGCCGGCGTGCCCATCATCGGCGATGTGGAGCTGCTGCGCCTGGCCCAGCCGGACGCCGCCTACGTCGGCATCACCGGCACCAACGGCAAGTCCACCACCACCGCCCTGACCGGCCATATCCTGGCCCATGCCGGCCGCACCCTGGCCGTGGGCGGCAACCTGGGCATCCCCGTCCTGACCTTCCCCGCACTCGGTGCCCCCAATAATCCCAAGGGCGACGTCTATGTGCTGGAGATGTCCAGCTATCAGCTGGAACTGACGCCGTCCCTGGGCTTCGACGCCGCCGTCCTGCTGAACATCACGCCCGACCATTTGGACCGCCACGGCGGCATGGACGGCTACATCGCCGCCAAGCGCCTGATCTTCCAGCCGGGCGCCCGCGATCCGTCCAAGCCCCCGGCCGTCGCCATCCTGGGCGTGGATGAGCCCAACACCGCCGCCATGGCTGACAGCCTAGAAGCCGAGGGCAGTCGCCGGATCATCCGCATCTCATCGGAACGCGGGGTGCCGGGCGGCGTTCACGCCGCCGATGGCGTGCTGGTGGATGACACCGAAGGCCAAGCTCTAGCCGTGGTCGACCTGCGCCAGTGCGCGGCCCTGCCCGGCCGCCATAACTGGCAGAACGCCTGCGCCGCCTATGCCGCCACCCGCGCCGTGGGCGTGCCGCCGGAGGTGATCGCCGAGGCGATGCGCACCTTCCCCGGCCTGGTGCATCGCCAGCAGACCATCGCCACCCTCGACGGCATCCGCTTCGTCAACGACAGCAAGGCCACCAACGCCGACGCGGCGTCCAAGGCCCTGGGCTGCTACGAGGACATGTACTGGATCGTCGGCGGCAAGGCCAAGGAGGGCGGGCTCAGCGGCCTGGAACCCTTCATGGGCCGGGTGCGCCACGCCTTGCTGATCGGCGAGGCGACGGAGGAATTCGCCCCTTGGCTGGAGGGCAAGGTCAGCTATGGCCGCTACGGCACGCTGGACCAGGCCGTGCCGGCCGCCTACGCCCTGGCGAAACAGGCCGGCGGCGGCACGGTGCTGCTGTCACCCGCCTGCGCCAGCTTCGACCAGTATCCCAATTTCGAGGTGCGCGGCGACGCCTTCGTCCGCATCGTGCGCCAACTGGAAACCGGAAAGGACGGGGCGTCATGATCACGCTGTCGCGTACCGACCAATCCGTCATCGGCCGCTGGTGGTGGACCGTCGACCGCTGGACCCTGGCCACCGTCTTCCTCATCGCCACCATTGGCGTGGTGCTGATCCAGGCCGCCAGCCCGCCGGTGGCGGAGCGCATCGGCCTGGATAACTTCCACTTCATCCAGCATCACGTCATGATGCTGATCCCCACCCTGATCGTCATGGTGGGCGTGTCGCTGCTGTCACCCAAGGGGGTGCGGCGCATGGCCATGATCCTGTTCCTGCTGTCGCTGGCGGGGGTGGCCCTGACCCTGGTGTCGGGCGTGCAGATCAAGGGGGCCACGCGCTGGATCCATCTGCCGGGCCTGTCGGTCCAGCCGTCGGAATTCATCAAGCCCGCCTTCGCCGTGGTGGCCGCCTGGCTGTTCGCCCAGGCCCGGCACACCAATAACGTGGTCTATTTCGGCGTCTGCATCCTCTTCTACCTGATGATCGTGGCCCTGCTGCTGATGCAGCCGGACCTGGGCATGACCTTCGTGGTCAGCGCCGTATGGTTCGGCCAGTTCTTCATCGCTGGCCTGCCCATCCTGCTGGTGGCGGTGCTGGTGGTCTGCGGCCTGTCCGGCCTGGTCGGCGCCTACTTCCTGTTCCCGCATGTGCAGAGCCGCGTGAACCGCTTCCTGGATCCCGCCGCCGGCGACAACTACCAAGTCCAGCGCGCCCTGGACGCCTTCCAGCATGGCGGCCTGTGGGGCACCGGCCCCGGCCAGGGCACCGTCAAGATGACCATCCCCGACGCCCATGCCGACTTCATCTTCGCCGTGGCGGGGGAGGAACTGGGCATGCTGTGGTGCCTGTTCATCGTGCTGCTGTTCGGCGTGGTGGTGATGCGCAGCTTCGCCCGGGCGTATAGCGAGCAGAGCCTGTTCGTCATGCTGGGCGCCGCCGGCCTGGCCATGCAGTTCGGCCTGCAGGCCTGCATCAACATGGCCTCCAGCCTGCACATGATGCCGACCAAGGGCATGACCCTGCCCTTCATCAGCTATGGCGGCTCCTCCCTCATCGCGCTGGGCATCGGCGTCGGCATGCTGCTGGCCCTGACCCGCAAGCGCTTCGGCCAGGGGGACTTGCCATGACCCAGCAGCCCCCCACAGGCCCGATCGTCCTGGCGGCCGGCGGCACCGGCGGCCACCTGTTCCCGGCGGAGGCGCTGGCCAGGGCCCTGCGCGCCCGGGGCCATGCCGTGGTGCTGGTGACCGACACGCGCGGCCACGCCTTTGGCGAGGGGCTGGCGGACATCCCCGTCCACCGGGTGAGCGCCGGCACGCCCGGCCGTGGCCTGGCATCCAAGGCGCGCACCGCCCTGTCGCTGCTGGCCGGCACGATGCAGGCCCGCCGCATCCTGAAGACCCTGAAGCCCGCCGTGGTGGTGGGCTTCGGCGGCTATCCCTCCGTCCCCACGGTGTTCGCGGCCCAGCGCCTGGGCCTGCCGGTCGTGCTGCATGAGCAGAACGCCGTGATGGGCCGGGCCAACAAGCTGCTGGCCGGCGGCGCCCGGCTGATCGCCACCTCCTTCCCCCAGGTCAGCGGCCTGCCGCGCCATGTGGCAACCGTGCGCACCGGCAACCCCGTGCGCCCCGCCATCCTGGACCTGGCCGGCCGCCCCTACACCGCCCCCACCAGCACCCTGTCCATCCTGGTGACCGGGGGCAGCCAGGGCGCCTCCGTCTTCAGCACCATCCTGCCCGCCGCCGCCGCCCGCCTGTCGCCGGAGCATCGCCTGCGCCTGAGCATCAAGCAGCAGGCCCGGCCGGAGACGATGGAGCAGGCGCGGGAGGGGTACGCCGGCCTGGGCGTGGACGTCGAGCTGGCCCCCTTCTTCCGCGATATGGCCGGCCGGCTGGATGCCTGCCACCTGGCCATCTGTCGTTCCGGTGCCGGAACGGTGGCGGAATTGGCCGTCGCCGGCCGCCCCGCCATCCTGGTGCCCTACCCCCAGGCCATGGATGACCACCAGACCGCCAACGCCAAGGCCCTGGTGGAGGCTGGCGGCGCCTGGCTGATGCCCCATGCCCAGTTCACGGCGGAAGCGCTGGCCGACCGCCTGGCCGCTTTCCTGGACGACCCGGCGCCACTGGCCCTGGCGGCGGCCGGCGCCCGGTCCTTCGCCATCCCGGACGCGGCCGAGCGCCTGGCCGACGCCGTGTTGGACACGGCACAGAGCCGGAGGGCCGCCGCATGAGCCCCCCTCGTAAGACAGGCTTCCCACCCGTGGCGCCGTTCGCCTATGGTCCCGCCGCCCCGGGGCCGGCCCGGGCGCAATCCCCCTATCGCAGCGGAGACGGCCAATGAGGGCGATGCCCCTGTCCATCGGCACCATTCATTTCGTGGGCATCGGCGGCATCGGCATGTCCGGCATCGCCGAGGTGCTGCACAATCTGGGCTATTCCGTCCAGGGCAGCGACCTGGCCGATAATTACAACGTCAAGCGCCTGCGCGACCTGGGCATTCCCGTGTCCATCGGCCAGCGGGCGGAGAATTTGGGCGACGCCGCCGTCGTCTGCATCTCCTCCGCCGTGAAGCGCGACAACCCCGAGGTCATGGCCGCCCGCGCGGCGCTGATCCCCGTGGTGCGGCGCGCCGAGATGCTGGCGGAGCTGATGCGCCTGAAGTGGTCGGTGGCCATCGCCGGCACCCACGGCAAGACCACCACCACCTCGCTGGTGTCGGCCCTGCTGGACGGCGCCGGCTTCGACCCCACCATCATCAACGGCGGCATCATCAACGCCCTCGGCACCAACGCCAAGCTAGGCTCCGGCGACTGGATGGTGGTCGAGGCGGATGAAAGCGACGGCACCTTCACCAAGCTGCCGTCCACCATCGCCGTGGTCACCAACATCGATCCCGAGCACCTGGACTTCTACGGCACCTTCGACAAGGCGCGCGAGGCGTTCGACCAGTTCGTGCAGAACATCCCGTTCTACGGCTTCGCGGCGCTGTGCATCGACCATCCCGAGGTGCAAGCCCTGATCAGCCGGGTGGACCGCCGCATTGTGACCTACGGCTTCAACCCCCAGGCCGACCTGCGGGCCACCAACCTGCAGACCACGGTGCAGGGTGCCTTCTACGACGTCGTCGTTTCCGACCGCGTGGCGGGGGAGGAGCGGACCATCACCGGCCTGCACCTGCCCATGTACGGCCTGCACAACGTGCAGAACTCCCTGGCCGCCATCGCCGTCGCCCTCAACATGGGCATCCGCGACGACAGCATCCGCCAGAGCCTGGCCAAGTTCAGCGGTGTGAAGCGCCGCTTCACCAAGACGGGGGAGAGCAACGGCATCGTCGTCATCGACGATTACGGCCACCACCCGGTGGAGATCGCCGCGGTGCTGAGCGCCGCCCGCACCGCCGGCACCGGCCGCACCATCGCCGTGGTCCAGCCCCACCGCTACACCCGCCTGCAGAGCCTGTTCGAGGAGTTCTGCACCTGCTTCAACGATGCCGACGCCGTCATCGTCGCCGATGTCTATGCCGCGGGTGAGACGCCCATCCCCGGCGTCGCCAAGGAGGCGCTGGTCGACGGCCTGCGCACCCACGGCCATCGCCACGCCCTGCCCCTGCCCTCGCCCGAGGCGCTGCCGTCCATGATCCGCGATATGGCACGGCCGGGCGACCTGGTGGTCTGCCTGGGTGCCGGCAACATCACCAGCTGGGCCAACGCCCTGCCGGCGGAGTTGGACCGGCTGTTCGGCACGGCCATTCCCGGTTCGCATCACGGGGGGAGCCAGGGCTGACATGATGGCGGAACGGCGCACGATGGATGAAGGAGAGATCAGCCGGGGCACCGCCCTGCTGCGCCGCCTGCCAGCCGTGCGCGGCCGCCTGACGCCCGATGCCCCCCTGGGCCCCTTGACCTGGTTCCGCGTGGGCGGCCCGGCCGACGTGCTGTTCCGCCCGGCGGACGAGGACGACCTGGCCCAGTTCCTGGCCGCCTGCCCCGCCGACGTGCCGTTCACCGTCATCGGTGTCGCCAGCAACCTGCTGGTCCGCGACGGCGGCGTGCGGGGCGTGGTCGTCCGCCTGGGCGGCAGCTTCGCCCAGGTTTCCGTCGAGGGTGACCGGGTCCGCGCCGGCGCCGGCGCCCTGGACCTGACCGTGGCGCAGACGGCCCAGGCCGCCGGCCTGTCGGGGCTGGAGTTCCTGTCCGGCATCCCCGGCACCATCGGCGGCGCCATCCGCATGAACGGTGGCGCCTATGGCGGGGAAACGGTGGACGTGATCGAAAGCGCCGTGGGCATCGACCGCCAGGGCCGCCGTCACGTCTACAGCCGCGACGACCTGCACCTGACCTACCGCCACTGCGGCGTGCCGGAGGAGGTGATCTTCACCGCCGCCACCCTGCGCGGGACGGCCGGCGACAAGGCCGCCATCCAGGCCCGCATGGACGAGATCGCGGCCGCGCGCGCAGCCAGCCAGCCCGTGCGCGCCCGTACCGGCGGCTCCACCTTCGCCAACCCGCCAGGGGAGAAGGCCTGGGCCCTGGTGGACAAGGCCGGCTGCCGTGGCCTGGTGGTGGGCGGCGCCCAGATGTCGGAAAAGCACGCCAATTTCATGCTGAACCTGGGCGACGCCACCGCGGCCGATATCGAGGCCCTGGGCGAGGAAGTGCGCCGCCGCGTCCTGGAAACCTCGGGCATCACCTTGCGCTGGGAAATCCGCCGCATCGGGGTGCCCTTGGACACGTGTGACACGCCTGCGAATCAGTCCTGAGCGGGTGCAGCAACCTCTGGAGCCCGAGTCGATTTTCGACCCATCCAGAGGACATAGGGAAAGACTACGGGTAGTTATACCCCGGTTGCAGCGGCCTGGACATTTCAACGCTATAGCTAGCGGTTTTCAAAAAGAGGCGCCAAGAAACTCACAAAATGTTGCGTTTCCCAGCGGTTCTGCAAAGGTGGGCTATCCTCTAGGGATTGTGTCGCCTGGCTGAACCGCCTCAGCCGATAGGGAGCCGTTTGATGAGTGGTCACCAGCCTAAGCATGTCACCGTCCTGATGGGCGGGTGGTCTGCCGAGCGCGAGGTGTCGCTTGTCAGCGGCGCGTCCATCGTCACCGCCTTGGAATCCAAGGGATATGTCGTGCGCGCCGTGGACGTGCAGCGCGATCTGGCCGGCCTGCTGGCAGCCCTGACGCCCAAGCCGGACGTCGTTTTCAACGCCCTGCACGGGCGTGGCGGCGAGGACGGCTTGATCCAGGGCGTCCTGGAATATCTCGGCGTGCCCTACACCCATTCCGGCGTCATGGCCTCCGCCGTCGCCATGGACAAGGCCATGACCAAGCGGGTGCTGGGCACCGTGGGCATGCCCATCGCCGAGGACGTCATCGCCACCCGCGAGGCGGTGCTGGCCGGCCACGTCATGGAACCGCCCTACGTCATCAAGCCGGTGGACGAAGGCTCCAGCGTCGGCGTGCGCATCGTCCATGCCGGCCACAACGGGCCGGCCGTCGAGGCGGAGCATTGGGTCTACGGCGACACCGTGATGGTGGAGAAGTTCATCCCCGGTCGGGAGCTGACCGTGGGCGTGGTGGGCGACCGCGCCCTGACCGTGACCGAGATCGTGGCCAGCACCGAGTTCTTCGACTACACGGCCAAGTACACCGAGGGCCACGCCGTCCATGTCTGCCCGGCCCAGATCCCGGCCGAGGTGGCGGAGGAGGCCAAGCGCCTGGCCCTGCTGGCGCACCAGACCCTGGGCTGCAGCGGCGTCAGCCGCAGCGACTTCCGCTGGGACGACGGCAAGCCCGGCGTCACCGGCCTCTGCTTCCTGGAAACCAACACCCAGCCGGGCTTCACGCCCCTGTCGCTGCTGCCGGAACAGGCGGCTTACGTTGGCCTCAGCTACGCCGACCTGTGCGGCTGGATTGTGGAGCACGCGGCATGCCACGGGTGACGCATCCCTCCAGCCCCGGGCTGTTCCCCGAGGGCGACACCCCGCGCAGCCGCATCGCGTACGAGACGCGGCGGACGACGCAGAAGGCCGCCCAGGCCGCCAACCGCCGCCGCGCCGTTCCGCGCTGGCAGCAGTTCCTGGGCCGCCGGGCCACCATCATCGTGCCGCTGGCCTTGGTCGGCGGCCTTGCGCTTTGGGGCTGGGCCAGCGGCAAGCTGACCGCTGCCGGCAACGCCGTGGACGCCGCCTTCCTGGACATCACCGCCCGGGGCGGCCTGCAGGTGCAGGAAGTGCTGGTCAAGGGCCGCAAGGAAACCGACGGCGCTCAGGTCCTGGCGGCGCTGGGGGTCCAGCGCGGCTCGCCCATCCTGGGCTTCGATCCGCACGCGGCGCGCAAGCAGCTGGAGCAGATCCCCTGGATCGCCAGCGCCCGTATCGAGCGGCGCCTGCCCGACACCCTGTTCGTCGTGCTGACGGAGCGCCAGCCCATGGCCATCTGGCAGCATGACCAGAAGCTGGCCCTGGTGGACGCCGAGGGCACGGTGCTGACCGACCACAACCTGGACCACTTCCCCAACCTGCCCATCCTGGTGGGCGAGGGTGCCCCCAAGCAGGGCCGTGCCCTGCTGGCGGCACTGGCGTCCGAGCCCGCCATCCAGTCCCGCGTCGACGCCGCCGTGCTGGTGGGCGCCCGGCGCTGGGACCTGCACCTCAAGGGTGGGATGGAAGTGCGCCTGCCGGAATTGAATTACGACGCGGCCATCCATCAGCTGGCCGCCCTTGAAGCATCGGATAAGATTTTGGAACGCGATGCGGTCGCCATCGACCTGCGCGTGCCGGACCGGCTTGTTGTCCAGGCGTCACCCGCCGCGATCGCGGCCAAAGCGGCGGCGAAGGCAGCGGACAAGAAGCGCCAGGCGGCCGCCCAGGCGGCGGCGAAGAAGAACTGAGGCGGACCAGACCATGGCATTCACCGTAACCGGCCGGTCCAAGCCTAAGCGCGTGGCGCGCGGCGGCACCATCGCGGCGCTCGACGTGGGCAGCAGCAAGGTCGTGTGCTTCATCGCCCGGGTGGAAGAGCCCGGGGCCATCCGCGTGGTCGGCATCGGCCACCAGGTGTCGCGCGGCGTGCGCGCCGGCGCCATCGTGGATATGGAGGCGGCCGAAACCGCCATCGGCACGGCCGTCCATGCCGCCGAGACCATGGCCGGCGAACAGATCCGTGAAGTGCTGGTGGGCCTGTCCGGCGGCCAGCCGGAAAGCCAGACCCTGACGGTGGAAACGGGCATCTCCGGTTCCGAGATCACCGACCACGACCTGCGCCGCGCCCTGGCCCATGCCCGTAACCTGAACGTCTCCGCCGACGCGGAGCTGATCCACTCCATCCCCGTGGGCTACACGGTGGACGGCTCCAGCGGCATCCGCGATCCCCGCGGCATGGTGGGGGAGAGGCTGGGCGTGCGCCTGCATGTGGTGACGGCGGCCGCCGGCCCGGTGCGCAACCTCAACTCCTGCGTCGGCCGCTGCCACCTGGGTGTGGAAGGCTTCGTCATGTCCCCCTTCGCCGCAGGCCTGTCCTGCCTGGTGGAGGATGAGATGGACCTGGGCGTCACCCTGATCGACATGGGCGGCGGCACCACGAGCATCTCCGTCTTCTTCGACGGCAAGATGGTGTGGACGGACAGCGTGCCCATCGGCGGCAGCCATGTCACCAGCGACATCGCCCGCGGGCTGACCACGCCGCTGGCCCATGCGGAGCGGCTGAAGACCCTGTACGGCAGCGCCCTGCCCGCCCCGTCGGATGAGCGCGAGATCATCGACGTGCCCCAGATCGGGGAAGAGGACCGGGCCCAGGCCCACCACGTCCCGAAGTCCCTGCTGGTCGGCATCATCCAGCCCCGGCTGGAGGAGGTGTTCGAGTTCGTGCGTGGCCGCCTGGACGCCTCGGGCTTCGCCAAGCTGGCCGGCCGCCGCGTGGTGCTGACCGGCGGCGCCAGCCAGTTGCCCGGCATGCGCGAGCTGGCCCAGCAGGTGCTGGACAAGCAGGTGCGGCTGGGCCGCCCCTTGCGCATCGGGGGCCTGGCGGAATCCGTGGGCGGTCCCGCCTTTTCCGCCGCCGCCGGCCTGCTGGCCTACGCCGTCCAACAACATGCCGAGGCCCCGGCCTTGGCCCCCTTGATGGAGCCCGCCGGCACCGGCTGGCTGGGCCGCATGGGCAACTGGCTGAGGGACAACCTATGACCTCAGCCATTTCCCTTCAGAAATTCAGGCCGCCCCCATCGCGCCCGTCCGCCAGGACGGGCCGATGTACCGGCCCCCGATCCGTCGGTCGAAGACCGAAACACGCCAAAGACCTAACCGCACCGTATTCCGGACGCTCCGCAAAGGGGACAACGCCATGACCATCAAAGTCACCATTCCGCCGGTGGAAGTGCTGACCCGCCCGCGCATCACCGTGTTCGGTGTCGGCGGCGCCGGCGGCAATGCCGTCAACAACATGATCCGCTCCAACCTGGAAGGGGTGGAGTTCGTGGTCGCCAACACCGACGCGCAGGCGTTGACCGGTAGCGAGGCGACCAAGCGCCTGCAGCTGGGCAGCACCATCACCCGCGGCCTGGGCGCCGGCTCGCGCCCGGACGTGGGCCGGGCCGCCGCCGAGGAGCAGCTGGAGGAGATCCTCTCCTACCTGGAAGGCACCAACATGTGCTTCATCACCGCCGGCATGGGCGGTGGCACGGGCACGGGCGCCGCCCCGGTGATCGCGCGCGCCGCGCGGGAACAGGGCATCCTGACCGTGGGCGTGGTGACCAAGCCCTTCCACTTCGAAGGCGCGCACCGCATGCGCATCGCCGAATCCGGCATCAATGAGCTGGCCGGCTACGTCGACACGCTGATCATCATTCCCAACCAGAACCTGTTCCGGGTGGCGAATGAGAAGACCACGTTCGCCGACGCCTTCAAGATGGCCGACGACGTGCTGCACTCCGGCGTGCGCGGCGTGACCGATCTGATGGTCATGCCCGGCCTGATCAACCTGGACTTCGCCGACATCCGCACCGTGATGACGGAGATGGGCAAGGCCATGATGGGCACGGGCGAGGCCACGGGCGAGCGCCGGGCCGTGGAGGCCGCTGAGGCCGCCATCAGCAACCCGCTGCTGGACGACGTGTCGATGAAGGGTGCCCGCGGCGTCCTGATCAACATCACCGGCGGCTACGACATGACCCTGTTCGAGGTGGATGAGGCGGCCAACCGCATCCGCGACGAGGTCGACCCCGACGCCAACATCATCTTCGGCTCCACCTTCGACGCCCAGTTGGATGGCAAGATGCGGGTGTCGGTGGTGGCCACGGGTATCGAGACCCTGGCCGGCCAGCAGCCGCGCCAGCAGCCGGCCGCCCCGCAATTGTCCGTCGTCAGCACCACCGCCGTGCGCCGCGCCCCCGCCCCGGCGACCACGCCGTCGGTCAGCACGCCGGTGCGCCCCGCCACGGCCAGCTATCACTCCACGCTGACGCCGGCCCCGGTGGCGCCCACGGCCACGGCCCCCGCGCCGGCCGCGACGCCCGCCGCGGCCCCGGTCGCGGCCGCCGCCCCGGCGCCGCAGGTGGCCGTGTCCGCGCCGTCGCCCTACAGCCCGGTTGAGACGACACCGGCGCCGGTCGCCGAGATGGCGCCGGAGCCGGTGGCCGAGCAGCCCGCCCCCCGTGCCGAGGTGCCGATGCGCGCGCCGGCCCCGGGTGCCCTGCGTGGCGAGCGCAGCGCCGGCGGCTTCATCCCGCCGCGTCCGGCCGATGCCGGTCCGCGCCTGGGTGCGCCCAACCCAGAGCGTTACGCGCCGCCGCAGGCGGAGCCGCGCAAGAAGGGCATCTTCCAGCGCATGTTCGGCTTTGGCGGCGACGAGCCGGCTCCGGCCCCGCAGGTCCAGCACCCGCAGCCGATGCCGCGTCAGCCGGCCCCCGCCGCGCATTACGCGCCGCAGCAGCATGCCCCGCAGGTCCAGCATCAGCAGCCGGTGCAGCAGCACGCCCCGGCCCCGCAGATGGCCCCCCGCCAACCCGCCCCCGCCGTCCACCAGGAGCCGGGCCTGGGCCGCGCGCCGGGTGAGGACAGCTCGCTGGACATCCCCGCTTTCCTGCGTCGCCAGGCGAACTGACCCTGGTGAATTGATGCCCGTCGTGTGACTGGCATCACTGCATTGCATCATGTCGAGGGCCGCCTTCCGCAGGGAAGCGGCCCTTTTCATTTGCGGCGAAAAGAAGGCGAAATTGCATTTGTGCTCAAATAGATACGCATAGCGCCGCGTAACATTCGGTAACAAAGAGTGATTTGATGCCTGGCGCCTACGTTGTTACTTAGGCAGCGTGACGTTCCGCTTTGGATGCACCGCAACACGCGGTGAAAGCCATAAGGCGGAGGGTCAAGTCCAAGGCGGCAAGGCGGCACGGTCGAAAATTAGACCGCAAGCCGGACCGGTCGCCGGACGTGGATGACAGGGCTCGCAGTCGCGATTGAGGCAGTCACGGTTGGACCGCCCGCTCCGTCCCTCCCCGTCCGAACCCAAGCCCCCAGGGATGAAACCTTGGGGCGAGCGTGATGCAGGAAAGGCCCCGGCCCATCCGTATCACGGCCGAATAAGGAAGTTGGAACCGTGTACGCCGATCGTGAACCCATCATCGCCGCCCGCCAGCAGACGCTGAAGGCCCCCATCAATTGCACCGGTGTCGGCCTGCATTCCGGCCTGCCCGTTGCCATGACGATGCGCCCGGCGCCGGTGAACACCGGCATCGTCTTCCGTCGGGTGGACCTGCTGCGCGGCGGCGCGACGGAGGCCCAGGCCACCGTCCCGGCCCGCTGGGACGCGGTAGTGGACACCCGCCTGTGCACGGTGGTGGCCAACGCCACCGGCGCGACGGTGGGCACCGTTGAGCATGTCATGTCGGCCCTGCGCGGCTGCGGCATCGACAACCTGGTCATCGACTTGGACGGGGCCGAAGTTCCCATCATGGACGGCAGCGCCGCCCCCTTCGTGTTCCTGATCGAATGCGCCGGCGTGACCCAGCAGGACGCCGCCCGCCGCGTCATCCGCGTGCTGCGCCCCGTGTCGGTGGTAGAGGGCGAGAAGGTCGCCACCCTGACCCCCGCCTCGGGCTCCAGCTTCGCGTTCGAGATCGACTTCGCCAGCGCCGCCGTGCGCCGCCAGGAAGGTTTCGTCCAGCTGGAAGCCGAAAGCTTCAAGGATGAGGTGGCCGAGGCCCGCACCTTCGGCTTCCTTCAGGAAGTGGACATGCTGCGCCGTGCCGGCCTGGCGCGGGGCGGTTCCATGGACAACGCCATCGTCATCGACGGTGACCGCATCCTGAATGAGGGTGGTCTGCGCTTCGATGACGAGTTCGTGCGCCACAAGATCCTGGACGCCGTGGGCGACCTGTACATGGCGGGTCACGCCATCGTCGGTCACTACTCCGGCATCCGGTCGGGCCACGCCCTGAACAACAAGTTGCTGCATGCCCTGTTCGCCGACGCCTCCGCTTACGAGATCGTCGAAGAGGTGGATGCCGCCTTCGTTCCGGCCTGGGAGCGTCCGCGCCTGGCCGCCACCGCCTGATCCGTCATTACGGATCAGGCGAAACCACGCCGTTCTCCGTCCGGCCAACAAGCACCAGAATCAAACAAACACCAATAACTGAGCCTCAAACGAAAGGCCTTCTTCCCCATCCCGGGAAGAAGGCCTTTTCCGTTTCCGGCCGGGACTGCCCCGCCGCCAGGTCTGGATCGGCGCGCCCCTCACAGCATGGCATTGATGCACAGGGCCATGACGGCGGCGATGGACAGCATGCCGGCGGCCTCAACGATGGCAGACAGGCGGGTGGCGAAGCCGGTGGTGACAGCGGTTTCGGTGGCGGTGGTCATGATCTTGGTCCCCTTTTTAATGATGATCGCTGGTCGGGCGATGGTCGGTTGGCAGGAAGTGGCGGGTCCGGCGGCGGTTACAGCATGGCGTTGATGCTGGCGGCGATCAGCAGGGCCACGGCCATCATGGCCACGCCCTCGACAACGGCGATGTCGGGCAACCCCTTGAAAAAGCGGAAGGAAGCAGTACGGCTGGAAGCGGCGAAGGCGGTCATTTCTGTCTCCATCGGTGCGTTGGTCGGTGATGTCCCCATAATAGCAAGGGGTGTGCCAACCAATGGAAATGGCGGAAATCCTGGGGTTTAGACCCTGCCGCTCCGCACCCCCACCACAGCAGTGCCAGATTTTTGCCTTAATGACGATTTAGTGGCGATTCCAGATATTTCCCGCTGTGCGGTGACGAACACTGTCCGTATACGGACACCCCGCGCTGTCCGCCGGCGGACGCCACCACCCACCCCCAAAAGCGAAAGGCCCTCTTCCGCATTAGGGAAGAAGGCCTTTTCGTTTGCGCCGGACCCCGGCCGGCGCGCCCCATCACCGCAGGGCGCGCGGATTATTCAGCGGTGTCACAGCATGGCGTTGATGCACAGCGCGATGATGGCGGCGACACCCAGCATGCCGGCGACCTCAACCAGACCAGTCATGCGGCTCATCAGGTTGGGGGTGGCGGTGCGGCTGGCGGTATGGCTGGTCGTGATGGTGGTCATAATGGCTATCCCCTTCTCTTCTGGCGGGCCGCGGGTCGGGCGGCGGTTGAACGGTGGTCGGTCAGGCTTACAGCATGGCGTTGATGCACAGCGCGATGACGGCGGCGACGCCCAGCATGCCGGCGGTTTCAACCAGGCCGGTCAGGCGACTCATCAGGCCAGGGACGACAGTACGGCGGGCGGCGGCGCGACGGGTGGCGGTCAGGATGGTCATGATGGCGTTTCCCTTCGGTCAAGCTGTCTGGATCAAAGCATCGCGTTGACGCTGACGCTGATCACCAGCGCCACGGCCAGCATGGCGACGGACTCGATGAGGTCGGTGCTGGGCAAGTACTTGAAAAAGCGGAAGGAAGCGGTGCGGGGCGCGGCGGTGAAGGACGACATCTTTTTCTCCATCGGAGGCGGTTGGTGAGGATGACCCCATATCAGCAAGGGGTGTGCCAACCGCCGAAACCCGCGGATTTCCGTCGGTCACGGCTTAAGGTTTATGGGTCGTTGACGAGTGGTCGCCACTAAATGGCCGCATTCGCCACATTTGGCGAATACGGCTACCATTCCAGCGTCCGGAATCGCCCACTGTCCGCAAACGGACAGTTTCATCGTCCACCGCTGGACATCGGCACCGCTCAGGCGCCGAACCACACCTTGGTATCGAGATAGCGGGAGGCCAGGAATTGATAGAGGCGGCCGATCTCCAGCATCGCCTCGTCCTTGGCCGGGTCCACGGACTTCCAGCGCTGGGGAATGTCCTCCCAGGCCAGGGTTTCGGCGTGCAGGTTGTCCCGGTGACGGCGCAGCATGGCCACCGTGCCCTCGAACTGCTTCAGCGCGGCCACAGCCTCGCCGGTGCCGGCCTCCACCTCATCGAACCAGCCGCGGTATTTATCCACCGGCACCTTCAGCAGGGACTGGATGCGCCGCAGCTGATGGTCCAGCTCCCGGTCACCGCGCGCCAGCTTCTGCATCTCGCGCAGCTTGCGGCCGATGTCGAACACGGGCTTGAAGTACTCCCGCAGCGCTTCCAGGAAGGCCAGCTCATTGGCCAGCACCTCCACCCTGTCCACCACCTCCTGCTTGCGCTCCACCGCCAGTCCGACCAGAGCGGCGATCTCCGCCGCCTGCTCCCGCATGCGGCGCTTGGCTTCCTCGCTCTCATCCAGGGTGGCGGTGTCGCGCGCGCCGGCGATGGCCTTCAACAGGGAGCCGCCGATCTTGAGGAAAGCCATGTCGCGGTGGCGGGGTTCAATGGACCAACTGGCGCTGCCGTCCAGGATTTCCGACGGGATGCGGTCGCCATTATGGATGATGCGCACGAACTTCAGGCTCTGCGCGATCATGCCCAGCAACTGGCCGTCGCCGCTGTCGGGCGCGATGGCGAACATCTGCGACACTTGGCGCAAGGGTATGGCGCCCCGGGCGTCGCCCAAGTCGACCTGCAGCACCGGCTCACCGTGGCTGAGCGTGAAAAAGGAATTGGGCAGGCACAACGCCGGGTGCGCGAAGCGGAATTCCGTGACGTTGGGCTTGGCCGACTTGTCGAACATGGCGATGGAAAGCTGTCCTGGGAGGCGTTTTACGATAGCGTCCAAATAGTAAAGTGGAGATTGACGTATCGCACATCCAGCGCCATCGAACGCGCCTGTCGAGGCGAAAATGCCCCGCGAGAGCCAACCCTATACGCCCGTGTAGGGTGGGGGAACGGCATCCCGCCCTGTCGAGCGGACGGGTTTTTTGAAAAAATTCGCTGTTCGCCCGACAATGTGCCGCTTGGCGATGGGCGGGATGACCGTGCTATAACACGCCGTCGCGCATCCCGCCGCCTATTCCGCTCCGAGAAGATGCCCTTGTCCTTCCCTCGCATTGCCTTGTCGCCCCGTCGCCTCCGCCGCCTGATCCCGCTCGCCGCCCCCGTGGCGCTGCTCGCGGTCGCGGCCTGCTCCAGCGATGAGAAGGAGGCGCCCTACATCGAGCGCCCGGTGGAGCAAATCTATTCCGAAGCCGGCAACGCCATCGACCGGGGCGAATACCAGAAGGCGGCCCTGCTGTTCGGCGCCGTGGAGCAGCAGCACCCCTACTCCACCTGGGCCATGCGCGCCGAGCTGATGGCGGCCTACGCCTATTACCAGGCCAACAAGTATGAAGAGGCCATCGGCTCGCTGGACCGCTTCATCAGCCTGCACCCCGGCAACCCCAACGTCGCCTACGCCTATTACCTGAAGGGCCTCTGCTATTATGAGCAGATCTCCGACGTGCGGCGCGACCAGACCCCGACCGTGCAGTCGCTGAAGGCCCTGGAAGAGGTGATCCGCCGCTTCCCCAACAGCCCCTACGCCCGCGACGCCAAGCTGAAGATCGACCTGACCCGCGACCATCTGGCGGGTAAGGAAATGGACATCGGCCGCTATTACCAGAGCGTGGGCCTGAACCTGGCCGCCATGAAGCGCTTCCGCCAGGTGGTGGACCAGTACCAGAGCACCAGCCATGTGCCGGAGGCCCTGCACCGCCTGGTGGAGGTCTACCTGTCCCTGGGCATGCTGGATGAGGCGCGCAAGGCCGCCGCCGTGCTGGGTTACAACTACCCGGGCAGCGACTGGTACCAGAACACCTACGACCTGATGAAGGATCTGCCCAAGCCGCGGATCATCCCGGTCAACCTGACCGCCAAGGCCCCTGCCGATGCCGCCGCCCCGGCGGCCGGCGCGACGCCGGCGGACCAAGCGGCCCCGGCGGCCGACAAGCCCGCCGACCAGAAGCCGGCGGACGAGAAAGCCGACAAGCCCCGCCAGGAAGGCAAGAGCCGTGGCTTCTTGGGTTGGCTTTTCGGCGATTAAGCCCTAGAAAAATCATATCCCGACAGCGGGGCTCCGGATCGGTCGCGGACCGGTCCGGGGCCCTTGTCGTCTGGGGAGTATCGTCCCAAGGCTCGCAAAACCGGGTGAGTGCCATGCTGGCGTCCCTCTCGATCCGTGACGTGGTCCTGATCGAACGGCTGAACCTGTCGTTCGGCCAAGGCTTGTGCGTGCTGACCGGCGAGACCGGCGCCGGCAAGTCCATCCTGCTGGACGCGCTGGGCCTGGCGCTGGGCGGCCGGGGCGACAGCGGCCTGGTGCGCCACGGCGCCGACCAGGCGACGGTGGTGGCGGAGTTCGATCTTGGCGCCTTCGCCAAGGGCGGCGACAGCCACCCCGCGCTGACCCTGCTGCGTGAACAGGATCTGGACGCCGACACCACGCTGGTCTTGCGCCGCACCGTCACCGCCGATGGCCGCTCCCGCGCCTTCATCAATGACCAGCCGGTTGGCGTGGCGCTGTTGCGCCGGATCGGCGAGACGCTGGTGGAGGTGCACGGCCAATTCGACACCCATGGCCTGCTGAACCCGCTGACCCACCGCGACCTGTTGGACGATTACGCCGGGCTGGCGCCGAAGCGCGCCGCCCTGACCGCGCTCTACCGCGCCTGGCAGGCGGCGGAAACGGCGCGGGCCGACGCCGACCGCGAGGCCGCCCGGGCGCGCGAGGAGGAGGACTACGTCCGCCACGCGCTGGCCGAGCTGGACGCGCTGGACCCCAAGGACAATGAGGAAGAGGCGCTGGCGGAAAAGCGCGCCGTCATGATGCACCGGGAAAAGCTGGTGGAGGCGTTGACGGGGGCGGCCGGCGAAATCTCCGGCGAGCGTGGGGCGGAACGCGCCCTCGCCAACGCCCTGCGCCACCTGACCCGCGTGGCCGACAAGGCCGCCGGCCAGCTGGACCCGCTGATCGCCGTACTGGACCAGGCCGCCGCCGAGATCGGGGAGGCCGCGCGCACGCTCCAGGTCATGGCTGGCGACATGGACCATGATGGCGCCAGCCTGGAAAAGCTGGAGGAACGGCTGTTCGCCCTGCGCGCCTGCGCCCGCAAGCACGGCATCGCCGTGGCCGGCCTGGCGACCTTGCGCGCCGACTTCGCCCGTCGGCTGTCGCTGATCGAGGATCAGGGCGACCTGCTGACCCGCCTGGCCAAGGACGCCGCCGAGGCCAAGCAGGCCTATGCCACCGCCGCCGCCGCCCTGACGGAGGAGCGGCGCAAGGCCGCGGGCAAACTGGACAAGGCCGTGATGGCCGAACTGGCGCCGCTGAAGCTGGACAGGGCCCGCTTCGTCACCGCCGTGGAGGCGGTGGCGGAGGCCGACTGGGGACCTGGCGGCGGCGACCGCGTGGCCTTCACCGTCGCCACCAACCCGGGCGCCCCGCCGGGGCCCCTGGCCAAGATCGCGTCGGGCGGCGAACTCGCCCGCTTCATGCTGGCGCTGAAGGTCATCCTGGCCCAGGTCGGCACCGTGCCCACCCTGGTGTTCGACGAGGTCGACACCGGCATCGGTGGCGCCGTGGCCAACGCCGTGGGCGAACGCCTGGCCCGCCTGGGAGCCGGTGTCCAGGTGCTGGTGGTGACGCACAGCCCGCAGGTCGCGGCGCGCGGCCAGCAGCATCTGAACGTGCGCAAGCGCGTGGCCGCCGGCAAGACCACCACCGACGTGGTCATGCTATCGCCCGAGGAGCGGCGGGAGGAGATCGCCCGCATGCTGTCGGGCGCCGAGATCACCGCCGCCGCCCGCGCCGCCGCGTCCGAACTGATGGCCGCCGGCTGAGCCCGGCGCCCCTCTCTCCGCCCTTGCCCCCTCGCCTCTGCCTGAGTACATGCCATGGCCGCCACGCAAGCCATCGACACCCTGACGCCTGAGGATGCCCAGGCGGAACACGCCCGCCTGGTGGCGGAAATCACGCACCACCGCGCCCTCTATTACCAGAAGGACGCGCCGGAGATTTCCGACGCCGCGTATGACGCGCTGGAAAAGCGCCTGGCGGCCCTGGAGAAGCATTTCCCGACGTTGGCCGGCGCCCACAGCCCCACGGCCACGGTGGGGGCCGCCCCAGCCGCCGGCTTCGGCAAGGTGAAGCACAGGGTGCCCATGCTGTCGCTGGGTAACGCCTTCGAGGATGAGGACGTCACCGACTTCGTCGCCAGCATCCGCCGCTTCCTGGTGCTGGATGACGAGGCCCCGCTGGACTTCGTCGCGGAACCCAAGATCGATGGCCTGTCCCTGTCCATCCGCTATGAGGACGGCCGGCTGGTGCAGGCCGCCACGCGCGGCGACGGGGCGGAGGGCGAGGACGTCACCGCCAACGTGCGCACCATCGGCGACATCCCCAACACGCTGACGGGCCCAGTTTCCGGAAAAGGGGCCCCGGCCGTCCTGGAGGTGCGGGGCGAGGTCTATATGCGGCGCGAGGACTTCCTGGCGCTCAACAAGGCCCAGGCGGAGAAGGGCGAGAAAGTCTTCGCCAATCCACGCAACGCCGCCGCCGGGTCCTTGCGCCAGTTGGACGCCAGCATAACCGCCGGCCGGCCCCTGCGTTTCTTCGCCTATACCTGGGGGGAGCTGTCGGAACCGCTGGGCGCCACCCAGTCGGAAAGCCGCCAGCGCTTGGCCGAGCTGGGCTTCACCCTCAGTGAGCCCTCGCGCCTGTGTCGCACGGCGGACGAGCTGCTGGACTATTACCGTGCCATTGGCGCCCAGCGGGCCACCCTGCCCTTCGACATCGACGGCGTGGTCTACAAGGTGAACCGGCTGGATCTGCAGGAACGCCTGGGTTTCCGCACCCGCACGCCGCGCTGGGCGACGGCGCACAAATATCCAGCGGAACAGGCGCAGACCATCCTCAAGGCCATCAGCATCCAGGTGGGGCGCACCGGCGCCCTGACCCCGGTGGCGGAGCTGGAGCCCATCACCGTCGGCGGGGTCGTCGTCTCCCGCGCCACCCTGCACAACGAGGATGAGATCCGCCGCAAGGACGTGCGAGTGGGCGATACGGTCATCGTCCAGCGCGCCGGCGACGTCATCCCGCAGATCGTGAGTTCGGTGGCGTCCCTGCGCCCGGCCGACGCCAAGCCCTATGAATTTCCCACCCATTGCCCCGCCTGCGGCAGCCTGGCCGTGCGTTCCACCGCCGAGAAGGCGGACATGGCGGCGGAAACGGCCGCCGTGGAAGGCGGAACGGACGCGGCCGAAGCCCCGCCGGGCGAGTCCATTGAAACGGCGGCCGAGCCCGACGGCGTGGTGCGCCGCTGCACCGGTGGCCTGATCTGCCCGGCGCAGGCGGTGGAGCGCCTCATCCACTTCACCAGCCGCCTGGCCTTCGACATCGAGGGCTTGGGCATCGAGCGCATGCGGCTGTTCTTCAGCCAGGGGCGCATCCGCGAACCCGCCGACATCTTCACCCTGGAAAAGCGGGAAGACGAGCGGCTGGACCGCATCGTCACCATGACCGGCTTCGGCAAGAAGTCGGTGGAAAAGCTGTTCGCCGCCATCGAGGCCCGCCGCACCATCGGCCTGGACCGTCTGATCTACGCCCTGGGCATCCGCCAGGTGGGCGAGGCCACGGCCAAGCTGCTGGCCCGCCACTACCTGACGGTGGACCACTGGCAGGAATCCATGATCAAGGCGGCGGAGGAACGGGCGGCCCAGCCCACCGAGCGCAAGCCGGAACTGGTGGGCGAGGCCTATGCCGAGCTGTGCGCCATCGAGCAGATCGGCGTGGGCGTGGCCGACGACATGATGGCCTTCTTCCGCGAAGAGCATAACCGCGCCCTGCTGGACCGCCTGCTGGCCCAGATCACCGTGGAGACCTACCAGCGGCCCAGCACCACCGGGTCCCCCGTGGTGGGCAAGACCGTGGTGTTCACCGGCACGCTGGAAACCATGGGCCGCAGCGAGGCCAAGGCCAAGGCGGAAAGCCTGGGCGCCAAGGTCGCGGGTTCCGTCAGCGCCAAGACCGACTATGTCGTCGTCGGTGCCGACGCGGGCTCAAAAGCCACCAAGGCACGCGACCTGGGCCTGACCATCCTGACGGAACAGGAGTGGGTGGACCTCATCAGCGGCAAAAGCGCCACGTCGGAATAGTCGCGAGATTCGCCATGCTATTGGCCTGAACGGCGATTAAATCGCCGTTTATTTGCCGATCCTGGACTCTCCTCCTAGGCTTTCCGTAGGCTGCGGCATTGGCATACCCCTTGCGTAAAGGGGGTCGATTGCCCGGACGACATCCGGGCCCCGGACCCATCCGTGAGGGAGAATCCCGTTCCATGTTTCGTATGCCCCACCACTTGGCCGCCGCCTTCGTCGTCCTGTCCACGCTGCCCTTGGCCATCCCGGCCCAAGCCGCCAACGTCGGCCCGCAGACCCTGCATGGCCGCACGCTGGAGCTGGAGGGCCTGGTGGCCCATGTCGAGATCACGGTGTCATCCTCCGCCAAGGAGATCTCCGTCACCGCCACCGGCGATGATGACCAGGTGAGCCGACTGTCCTTCCATAGCGAGGGCGACAAGGCCAAGGTGGAGCAGGAGCACCGCCACCGCGAACACTACAGCGACCGCGACTTCATGAAGGTCAGCGTCACCCTGCCCGCCGGCACCGCCCTGTCGGTCGATGATTTCGTCGGGGACCTGACCGCCGGTGACTTGAACGCCGATTTGGCGGTGGCGGATCTGCACTCCGGCTCCATCACCGTGGGACGGGTGCAGGCGGCCGCTTTGGACGTGACAGGCAGTGGCGACATCACCGTGGGCGACGTCGCCAAGGCCGTCTCGGTGGAGATCAAAGGCTCCGGCAAAGTGCGCACCGGCAAGACGAGCGGCGCGGTGTCGCTGGAGATCAGCGGTTCGGGCAATGTCGACATGGCCTCGGTCAACGGCGCGGTGTCGGCTGAAATCCACGGCAGCGGCAACGTCACCATTCATGCCGGCAAGGCCGACCCCCTGTCGGTGGACATCGCCGGTTCGGGCGACTTCACCCTGGACGGGGTCGCCACCAACCAGTCCATCAGTCAGCACGGGTCCGGTCAGGTGCATATCCGCAACGGTCGCTGAGCCAGGCTCCACCCCGGTGCCATCGGAAAAAGCCCGCCGGGAAACCGGTGGGCTTTCGTCTTTGAGGCCAAGGGCCTAAGGTCGGCGCACACGCCATCATCCGGGAATGCGTCGATGAAATACCTGCACACCATGGTCCGCGTCACCGACCTGGACGCCTCGCTGGACTTCTACGTCAACAAGCTGGGGCTGGAACTGGTGCGCCGCCGCGATTACGAGAAGGGCCGCTTCACCCTGGTCTACCTGGCCGCCCCCGGCTCCCCGGAGTCGGAGGTCGAGCTGACTTGGAACTGGGATCCGGAGGTCTATACCGGCGGCCGCAACTTCGGCCATCTGGCGTTCGCCGTGGATGACATCTATGCCACGTGCCAGCGTCTGATGGACGCGGGCGTCACCATCAACCGCCCGCCGCGCGATGGCCACATGGCCTTCGTCCGCTCCCCCGACCAGATCTCGATCGAGCTGCTGCAGGCCGGCGACGCCCTGCCCCCGCAGGAGCCCTGGGTCTCCATGCCCAACACCGGGTCCTGGTAAGGGAAAGGCGCCCCCCGCAGCGCAGGGTTGCGGGGGGGCGCCCGTTCATTCTATCCATACCCCATGCTGTTGATCGTGCTGACCGTCATGGGGGTGGGGCTGGTCCTGGCGCTGGTCGCCTGGCTAGCGACGCGTGGCCCGTCGGAGGGGGAGATTTTCCGCCGCTTCGACGCGCTGGACGGTTTCACCATCACCGAACGCCACGCGCATGAGGGCACCGGCATCGCCGCCGATGAGGCGCGCGGGCTAGTCGCGGTGATCGGCAAGGGCCTGGGCGGACGACCACCCGTGCTGCTGGCGGCCAAGGATCTGACGGCTTGGCGCTACCAGGCCAAGGACCAGCATTTCGAGATGACCCTCCGGGCGCGCCGCTTCCCCCAACCCCTTGTCGTCAGCTTCCGCAAACGGGCTACCGCGGACGAATGGCTCAAGATTTTCCGCAACATCGTGGAGGGTCGCTGACACCTATCCCAGCGGGTCAATCATACGGAAGTGCGAGACTCCGGCCCCCCATAAGTCTTAAGGTCGACCCAGGGGCGGTGTCGCCGCCCCCGCCGCCCGTGAACGCCCCGTGACCAGAAGGTTGGCATGACGCCCCCACCGTCCTCCGAGGCACCGTCGTCGTCCCGCATCCTGGCGCGGTTCGGTACCGCGCACGCCGTCACCAACGGCGCCCCCCGCGATGGAGCGCGCCCCCAGGACACGGCTTCCCAACACACGGACCCCCAACACACCGGTACAGGCACGGAGACGGACGGCAAGGGCGGCGACGGCGGGAAGGGGCGGCTGCCGCTGCGCAAGCGCCTCTCGTACAAGCAGGCGCGCAACACGGCGCTGCTGACCCTGGCGCTGGGCGTCATCCTCAACACCGCCCAGATCACCTATGACCTGTTCAATGTCGAGCAGCAGACCGATCAGCTGGTGCAACAGGTGCTGAGCACGGCGCGCCAGCCGGCGGCGGAGGCGGCCTACGCCTTCGACCAGGCGCTGGCGGAACGGGTGCTGACCGGCTTGTTCGAATACCGGCCGCTGTATCACGCCGTGATCTATGAGGACTTCGGCAACCAGTTGGCCGCCAAGGACCGGCCGGAAGCGGAAGGTGGGCTGAAATGGCTGGCGGAGATCCTGCTGCCGCAAGAGAAGACCTTCTCGATCCAGCTGGTGATCGAGCGCCATAACCAGAACGTGGGCGTGCTGAAGGTCAGCGTCGACCGCTACCTGATCGCGCTGGATTTCTTCCGTCGTTCCGCCATCGTGCTGGGCGTCGGCCTGGTGTGGACGGTGGCCCTGGCCCTGATCCTGGTCGTGGTCTTCTACATCTCGCTGTCCAAGCCCTTCCTGCGGCTGACCCACGGCATCGCCGCGGTGGATGCCCGCCGTCCGGCCGATGTGCTGCTGACCGTGCCCCCGCAGCATGCCGATGACGAGCTGGGCCTGCTGGCCCGCACCACCAACGACCTGCTGCTGGAATTCGACCGGGCGCTGGTGGAGTGCGAACGGGTGGAGGCCCGCCTGCGCGAGCGGGAGACGCACCTGTCCGGCATCATGGACAACGTGGCCGTTGGCATCATCACCCTGGATGAGGATTTGCGGGTCGCCACCATGAACCGCGCGGCCCACCTGCTGTTCGGCTATGAGCCGGGCCAGGCGGCGGGCCAGCCCTTCGTTGGCTTCATCGCCGATGAGGATTGGCCGCGCGTTTCGACGGAACTGATGGCCTGCCTGCGCCGCCAGGGGGGCAGCCATGGCGGCGAGCAGCGGGCGGAGGTGCAGGGCCGCCGGCAGGACGGCACCACCTTCGCCATGGCCTTCGGCGTCAGCCAGATGCGGTTGGGCGATCGTCGCACCGCCATCTGCGTCGTCCAGGACATCACCCAGCGCAAACGGTCGGAACGGGCCTTGCGGGAAAGCGAAGAGCGGCTGAAGCAGGCCGTCAGCGCCACCCGCTCCGGCGTGTTCGACGCCGACTTCGCCACCGGCCTGACGTGGTGGAGCCCGGAGTTCCTGGAGATGCTGGGCTATCCTGGCGGCGCCAGCCCCTGGCACGACAAGCCGCTGGAAGCGCTGCTGCACCCCGACGACGCGCCGGCGACCATGAGCACCATCGAGCGCTATCTGTCTGGGGAAAGCGGCGACTATCTCAGCGTCTTCCGCCTGCGCAAGAGCGATGGCAGCTGGCTGTGGATCGAGGCGCGCGGCCTGGCCATCCGGGACGAGCGGGGCCGCCCCATGCGCTTCACCGGCACCATGACGGACGTGACCGACCGCAAGCGCTTCGAGGAGCAGCTGCTGTACGTCAGTACCCACGACCCCCTGACCGGTCTGGCCAACCGCACCCTGCTGCAGGACCGGTTGCAGCACGCCATCGCCCACGGCGCCCGCAAGGGCACCTCCGTCGCCGTGCTGGTCATGGATCTGGACCGGTTCAAGCTGGTCAATGACAGCCTGGGCAGCCAGGTGGGCGACAAGCTGCTGCGCGCCCTGGGCCAGCGCCTGGTGTCCTGCGTACGCGCCGCCGACACGGTGGGCCGCATGGGGGCCGACGAGTTCATGGTGATCGCGGAGGATTTGCCGGAGCCGCAGGTGGCCGCCCGCATCGCCGAGGCCATCCTGGTGGGCCTGACCCGGCCCTTCGCCATCGACGGCCAGCAGCTGTTCATCACCACGTCCATCGGCATCAGCCTGTTCCCGGGCGACGCCACGGACACAGACGCCCTGCTGCGCGACGCCGCCACCGCCATGGACAACGCCAAGGCGGCGGGCGGCAACAGCTATCAGTTCTTCACCCCGCGCATGAACGAGGAGGCGGTGGCCCGCCTGTCCATGGAGCACGCGCTGCGGGAAGCCCTGGACCTCAACCAGTTCAGCCTGCACTACCAGCCCAAGATCGACCTGGAAACGCTGAATCCGGTGGGCACCGAGGCCCTGATCCGCTGGAACCACCCGGAGATGGGCTCGGTTTCCCCCGCCCGCTTCATCCCCATGGCGGAGGAGAACGGCCTGATCGTACCCATCGGCGAATGGGTGATGCGCACCGCCCTGGCCCAGATCCGCACCTGGCAGGAGCAGGGACTGCAACCCCTGCCCGTGGCGGTCAACGTCTCCGTCCGCCAATTGTCGTCCGGCCAGTTCGCGGAACGGGTGCGCCAGCTGCTGCAGGAGTATGGCGTGGGGCCGGAGTTCCTGGAGCTGGAGATCACCGAAACGGCGATGATGTCCAACCTGGCCTACATCGCCGACACCCTGGCTGAATTGCGGTCGCAGGGCATCTCCATCGCCATTGACGATTTCGGCACGGGCTATTCCTCGCTGTCCTATCTGCGCCGGCTGCCCATCACCACGCTGAAGATCGACCGGTCCTTCGTGTCGGAGGCCACGTCGAACACCGACACCGCCGCCATCGCCGCCACCATCATCGCCATGGGACGGCAGTTGGGCCTGACGGTTGTGGCGGAGGGAATCGAGACGGAAGAGCAGCTGGACTTCCTGCGCCGGCACCAATGCGACCAGCTTCAGGGCTTCTTCTTCTCAAAACCGCGGCCCGCGGACGACTTCTGCAAAACTTTTTTGAAGCCGACAAAGATGCAGGCGGTGGCCTCCTGAACCCGGCTTGACGCCTACTGGCAACCCTCCAAACACCCCTGCCCGCCCCTCGGAATCCGAGTTGAACGGCGTTGCAGATTTGCCCTATTCGCCCCGGAATCCCTTGATCCGGCTCATCAATGCTTGACGAGCCGAACGGGAAAACCGACGCTTTGCCCAGAGAGGCTGGACACGGTCCCTGACAGGAATGCCAGGAACGGCCGCGTCTCAAAAAATAACGTGCAGGGAGGAAAGACGCATGGTGGCGAACGTCTTTGGAAAGTCGTGCCTGAAATCTCGTATTCTGACGGGCGTCAGCGTTGCCGCGCTGGGCACGTCGTTGTTCGCGTCGACGCCGGCACGCGCCCTGGACTTCAATTCCGGCGACCTTCAGGGCAGCTTCAATACCACCTTGACCTTCGGCGGCCTGATCCGCGTGCAGGAGCGTGACAAGAACCTGGTGGGCAAGGCCAACGGCGGTAACGCCGCCTCCATCAACCAGGACAACGGCGACCTGAACTATGGCACCGGCCTGGTGTCGGCCACCGGCCGCATGACCAACGAACTGAAGCTGGATTACGACAACATCGGCTTCTTCGGCCGCGCGACCTTCTTCTACGACCCCATCAACAACGACGCGAACAGCACGGCCGGCGCCCGCACCGGCGCCTTCACGCTGAGTTCCACCGCCCGCGACCAGTCGGCGGCCTACGCCCGGCTGCTGGACGCCTACGCCTATGGCAACTTCGACCTGGGCGGCGGCACCTCGCTCAGCATGCGCCTCGGCAACCAGGTGCTGAGCTGGGGTGAAAGCACCTTCATCCCCAACGGCATCAACGCCATCAACCCGGTGGACGTCTCGGCGCTGCACCAGCCCGGCACGGAACTGAAGGAAGTGTTCCTGCCGGTGCCGATGATCAGCGCCAACCTGGGCCTGACCAACAACCTCAGCCTGGAAGCCTTCTACCAGTTCAAATGGGAGAAGACGCTGCTGGACCCGGCGGGCACCTATTTCAGCAGCGACGACGCGCTGTCACCGGGCGCTCGCTATCTGTCCCTGCCCTTCGGCAACCCGCTGGCCAAGGACAGCCCCTTCCAGGGCGCCATCGAGACCAACGGCACCGTCAAGAACCCCATCCTGGGCCAGGTCACCCCCATCGCCCCGTTCGGCACCAACGTGCCGCGCCTGAACGACCACAATGGCCGCGACGACGGGCAGTTCGGCTTCGGCGTCCATTATTCCGTACCGGAACTGGACGACACCGACTTCGGCTTCTTCTTCATGAAGTACAACAACCGGGTGCCGGACCTGTCGGTGAAGGTGGGCAGCTTCGGTGACTTCGCCTCAAACCCCGAAACGTTCAGCAACCACAGCGGCTACTACGCCGACTACGTCAACGACATCAAGATGTACGGCGTCAGCTTCAACACCAGTGTTGAAGGCATCGCCATCCAGGGCGAATACTCGTTCCGCCAGGGCCAACCCTTGCAGTATGACGCCGTGGACGTGCTGCAGGCCATGCTGGCCGCACCCTCGGTCTTCGGCTTCATCCAGACCGGCACGCAGCAGGGCGCGGCCTTGGGCGCCTCCCAGGGTGCCGCCCAGGGCACCGCCGCGGCCACCGCCGCCTATCAGACGGCGGTGAACCGGGTCCTGTCCGTCGCCGCCCCGTCCCTGGTGGGCACCAGCTTCAGCTCGCTGCCGGCCCCGGTGCAGGCATCGGTGCAGGCTGCCATCGCCGCCGCTGGCGGGCCGGCCTCGCTGGCCGCGGCCCAGGCGGCGGGCGCCGCCCAGGGCGCCGCCGCCGGCCGCACCGCCGGCGCCACCGCCGGTGCCCAGCAGGCGGCCACCGCCGCCGCCCACATCTTCAACACCAACGCGCTGATCAAGCGCCTGGGCGGCATCCAGGGCACGACGACGGCGGAAATCGAGCAAAGCGCGTCCCGCCTGTTCGGCAGCACCATCCAGGGCTATGGCCGCTACGACATCAGCCAGGTGCAGATGACCTTCACCAAGGACCTGCCGCCCATGATGGGCGCCAGCCAGGTCATCCTGCTGGGCGAGGTGGGCGCCGACATCGTGCACAACATGCCCGATGGCGTGCATTTCAGCGGCACGGGCACCAATGTGGGCGGCAACGCCAACTTCCTGGGCCTGGGCGGCATGGACAGCGTGGCCACCAGCGGCTTCGGCACCGAATTCTCCTGGGGTTACCGCATCGTCGCCCGCTTCGACTATTTGAACGCCATCGGCGGCGTCAACCTGATGCCGCGCATCGTGTGGGAGCATGACGTCCACGGCACCACGCCGCTGCCCGTCGGCACCTTCATCGATGGCCGCAAGGCCGTGTCCGTGGGCCTGACCGCCACCTTCCTGGACAAGTGGTCGGCCGATGTGAACTACACCAACTTCTTCGGCGGTGGTGACTTCAACCTGATCAACGACCGTGACTTCATCAGCTTCAGCCTGAAGTATTCCTTCTAATCCTGCGCCGTCACGGGACCGCCGGATTTTCCCGGCGGTCCGTGACAGAGCAGAATCCCTTTCCCGGTTTTATGGGCGTCGGCCGCCGAGAGGTGGCCGGCGACTTGAATGATGAGATGCCGCCCCCTCGCCGCCCGGCTTGCCACCGGCGCCCTGTCCCTGGTCCTGGCCTTCAGCCTTGCCCCTGGGGACAACCTAAGAGCGAGGGAGATGGCGGCCGGCGACAGCCCCTCATCGTCCGCGATCAAGGTCACCGCGCCCATCGCCGCGAAGACCCCGGCCGCCAATGCCCCCATCCCGGCGCTGCTGGCCCCTCTCGCCCCGCGTTCCCTGATCCTGGCCGGCACGCTGGCGGGCACGCGGCTGGTGGCGGTGGGGGAACGCGGGCACATCCTGCTGTCCGACGACAACGGCCACAGCTGGCGCCAGGTGCCGGCCCCGGCCAACGCCACCTTGACCGGCGTGCGCTTCATCGACGCCAAGCAGGGCTGGGCCGTGGGCCACGACGCCACCATCCTGCACACGACCGATGGCGGCGAAAGCTGGACCCTGCAGAACTTCGCGCCCGACTGGGAACAGCCCTTGATGGACGTGCTGTTCGACGATGCCGACCATGGCATCGCGGTGGGGGCCTACGGCCTGTTCCTGGAAACGGCCGATGGCGGCAAGACCTGGACCAAGCGCCGCATCACCGACGACGACCTGCACCTCAACGCCATCTTCGCCACCGGCGGCGACAGCCGCATGGTGGTGGGTGAGGCTGGCGGCGTCTACACCAGCCCGGACAAGGGCCACACCTGGACCAAGCGCGCCCTGCCCTATGAGGGCTCGCTCTTCGGCGGCTTGGTGGTGGACGACAAGACGGTCCTGGTCTTTGGCCTGCAAGGCCATGCCTTCCGTTCCACCGACGGCGGCCAAAGCTGGCAGTCCATCGACACCGGCACCAAGGCCGGCCTGATGGGCGGGGTCGCCACCCCGGACGGCCATGTCGTGCTGGTGGGCGCCCTGGGCACGGTGTTGAGCAGCGCCGACGGCGGCGGCGGCTTCACATTGAGCTACCGGCCCGATCGCCTGGCGCTGGCCGACGCGGTGCGGGGCGCCGACGGCAGCCTGGTCCTGCTGGGCGACGAGGGGCCCAAGCTGGTGGGCGCGCTGCCCTAACGCCCCTGACAATCCGGCTCCCCGGCCGCTTACGCCCTTTCCGGTTTCCCCGTTTCCCCGAGTGCCCGATGACCTCCCTGCCCCGTTTCCTCGACGCCGTGATCTTCCGCCACCGGCAGGTGGTGTTGGTTCTGTTCGCGTTGGCCACTGCCTTCTTCGCCTGGCAGGCCAGCCACCTGGCGGTGGACACGGCCTATGAGAAGCAGTTGCCGCAAGAACACCCCTATATGAAGACCTTCCTGCAGTATCAGAAGGAGTTCGGTGGGGCCAACCGGGTGGTGGTGGCGCTGAGCGTCAAGAAGGGCGACATCTACACGCCGGAGTTCTTCACCAAGCTGAAGCAGGTGACGGACGAGGTGTTCTTCATTCCCGGCGTGGACCGGGCCAGCGTCACCTCGCTCTTCACCCCCAACGTCCGCTTCATCGAGATCGTGGAGGACGGGTTCAGCGGCGGCAACGTCATCCCGGCGGAGTTCCAGGCCACGCCGGACTGGCTGAACGTGGTGCGCGGCAACGTGCTGAAATCCGGCCAGGTGGGCCGCCTGGTGGCGGAGGACTTCACCGCGGCGTTGGTCAGCATCCAGCTACTGGACCGCGACCCCAGCACCGGCGCCAAGCTGAATTACATGGAGGTGGCCAAGAAGCTGGAGGCCATCCGCGCCAAGTACGCCGATGACGCCGTCGAGATCCATATCATCGGCTTCGCCAAGGCCATGGGCGACGTGGCCGACGGCACGGTGGGCGTCATCGGCTTCTTCGGCGTCGCCTTCGTCATCACCGCCATCCTGGTCTATGTCTACGGCCGGTCCTTCCGTATGACCGCCGTGCTGCTGGCCCTGTCGGTCGTCACCGTCGTGTGGCAGCTGGGCCTGCTGGTGCTGATGGGTTTGGCCATGGACCCCATGTCCATCCTGGTACCCTTCCTGGTGTTCGCCATCGCCATCAGCCATGGCGTGCAGAACGTGGGCACCATCACGCAGGAGATCGGCAAGGGCGCCGACGCCTTTTCCGCCGCCCGCATCAGCTTCCAGCGCCTGCTGGTGCCGGGCACCAGCGCCCTGGTGGCCGACGCCATCGCCTTTCTCACCATCCGCATCGTCAAGATCCAGATGATCCAGGAACTGGCGCTGTCGGCGTCCGTGGGCATGGTCATCATCGTCGTTACCCACCTCGTCATCCTGCCGGTGGCCCTGTCCTTCCTGTCGCTGGGCGACAGCTACCGCCGGCGGGTGTCGGGCCAGGTGGATCGCTTCGACGCGGTGTGGAAGGTCTTCACCGTCTTCGCCCGGCCCAAGGGCGCCATTCCAGCCCTGATGATCGGCCTGGCCGTGTTCGCCTGGGCGCACCACGAGTCCGGCCGCCGCGTCATCGGCGACGCCGAGGCCGGCGTGCCGGAGCTTTGGCCGGACAGCCGCTACAACAAGGATGCGGATTTCATCGCCAGCCACTTCGCCATTGGCGTGGACATCATCCAGGTCATCGCCGAGGCGCCGGCCAACGGCTGCATCGACTACAACGTCATCTCGAAGGTGGATGACTTCGCCTGGCGGATCCGCAATGTCGATGGCGTGCAGTCCACCCTGTCGCTGCCCCAGGTCATGAAGACCGTCAACATGGGCTGGAACGAGGGCAACCTGAACTGGCGGGTGCTGCCCCGCAACAGCCAGGTGCTGGTGCGCGCCGTCTCGCCGGTCGAGACGTCCACCGGCCTGCTGAACGCCGACTGCTCGGTCATGCCCGTCATGATCTTCACCAAGGACCACAAGGCTGAGACCATCGACCGTGTGGTCAAGGCGGTGGAAGCCTACAACAAGGCCAACGGCACGGACGCCGGTGACAAGGGGGCGATCCACTTCCGCCTGGCCACGGGCAATGTCGGCGTCATGGCCGCCACCAACCAGGCGGTGACGGCGGCCGAGACGCCCATGCTGCTGTGGGTCTACGCCACCGTGCTGGTGTTCTGCGCCATCACCTTCCGCTCCGTCGTCGGCACCATCGCCACCGTCCTGCCCCTGATCGTCGTCTCGGTGCTGTGCGACGCGTTGATGGCCGAGCTGAAGATCGGCCTCAAGACCAGCACCCTGCCGGTCACCGCCCTGGGCGTGGGCATCGGCGTGGACTACGGCCTCTACATCTTCAACCGCCTGCAATCCTACCTGAAGCATGGCCTGGGCTTCGCCGAGGCCTACTACAAGACCTTGCAGGAAACCGGCAGCTCCATCCTGTTCACCGCCCTCACCCTGGCGGTGGGCGTCGCCACCTGGTCCTTCTCCGCCCTGAAGTTCCAGGCCAACATGGGCGAACTGCTGACCTTCGTCTTCATCGCCAACATGTTGGGCGCCATCATCCTGCTGCCCGCCATCGCCGCCACGCTCTATCGCCTGTTCCCCCGCCTGTTCGAGGGCGAGGTCAAGCGCGCGCAGAAGCGGACCTTCGCGGCGCACTAGATCGTTTGCCTCAGGCGCCGGCGCCAGCATCCGCTGGCTTGGCTATCCTCGTTCCACCCTGCGGTGCTCACTCCGGGGCCTGCAGTCGCAGGCCTGAAGCTACGTCCGACGGAGCTTTCGTTTTCGGCACCTTTACTGCGCCTTCGACTGCGCCGCCTCCCATTCCGGATCGACCGTGCCGCCGTCCAGGATGAAGCGCCAGGGGGCATCCCCGGTCGCCCGGCGCCAGACGGTGACGTAGCGCACGGGTGGGCGCTCGACCACCGTGCCGTCCGGCTTCGTGAAGCGGGAGCGGGCCTTGCCCCAACTATAGCCCAGGGTGCCGTCGGCGGAGATGGCGGCATCCTCCGGCGCCCATTCCAGCTCCAGCCCGGCGGGAAACAGGGTGGCCAGCGCCGCCCTGTCCACCTTGGCCTGGGGACGGTTCAGCAGGGTGACCTCATCGGCGGCGAAGGCCTGGAACGCGGCCCCCACCCCGACCTCCCGCGCCTTGGCGGCGAAGGCGCGGTCGGCGTCCAGGATCGCCTGAGCGGCGTTAGTGGCAGCGGAAGCGCCGGGCAGAGGGCCGGCGCCCACCACCAAGGGCACAGCCAGGGCACAGGCGGCCAGGCCCAGGGGAAAACGTAAACGGGACATAAGCTTATCCTCCCTGGCGTCCTTGTCCTGACCGCCAGGGTAGCAACAAAGAAGGCGCGGGAATATCCCGCGCCTTCAGTCAACCTTGCGCTGTCCTTCTGGACTCAGAAGCCGACGCGGATATGGCCCATGACGGCATGGTCGGTGCGGTCGCCATTGTCGAACGTCCCCTGGTAGGAGACGGCGACGTTGAAGCCGTTGGCCTGGATGGCGATGCCGCCACCACCATAGTAGGAGGTGCGCTTGCCGGCGCCCCCATTCGTCTCCGCCACTTGGCCGCCCGGCAGGGTGGCCTGGAAGATGCGGCCCGAGTTCAGGAACTCATGCTGCACGCCGGCCTGGATCTGCGGTGCCACCACCACGTCCCCCATCACGAAGGGAACGGCCAGCTGCCCACCCGCCTGGGCGCGGAAGCTTTCGGCATCGAAGTCCGGCACACTCATCGCCAGGGCGCCGGCATCCTTTTCCGTGTAGCTGTGGATGCTGGCGCGGGTGTAGCGCAGGCCCGCCGTGGGCCCCAGGGCCACGTTGCCCAGAGTGACGCTGTACCCGCCCGACAGGCTGGCGCCATAGGTCGTGCCGTTGGGCGTCGCGTTACCCCAGGGCTGCGGCGCGAAGCCGGTCTGGCGCTGCATCTGGGTGAATTCGTCATAGCCGTAGGTGATCATGCCGTCGGCGTAGAACGAACCCATGGTGGCGGTGGCGTAGGCCATCAGGTTGTAGGCGTGCAGCTCATCCTTCCCGAAATTGTTCTGGAAGCGCATGCGGTTGTCGCCATAGCCCAGCGCGATGCCGGTGGTGACGAAGTCCGACACCCGGTAGTCCACGCCCAGCGCGCCGGTGTAGCTGTCGTAATTATAGCCCATCTGGCCGTCGATGGCCTGACGGTCACCGGTGCCGTAGTTGCCGTAGAGGAAGACGCCGACACGGCCGTCGCGCCCTGTCGACGTGCCGGTCCCCATGCCGCCACCGACGCCGGCCACCGCAGTGCCGGAGCGGATGCCGTTCAGACGGGCGCGGACGGCGCCGGTCATGCCGTCATCGGCGATGAAGTTCAGCTGCGTGGCCGCCACGGCGGCTTGCGGCGCCTGCAGCACGGTGGTCAGGGTGCCCGCCACATATTCCGCCACCAGGGTATGGCCGGTGGTGGTGGGGTGCACGTCGTCCCAGAACAGCATGGTGTTGATGTTGGACGCGGTGCAGTACCCCGTGGCCTTGCCACCCAGCAGGCAGGAATGGGTGGCGTCGGTGATGCCATAGGCCGACGGGTTGGCCTGGATCATGCTGAAGATGGTGTTCACATCCACCAGGATGACCCGGGCGCCGCTGGTGCCGTTCAGGCTCTTGGTCAGGTTCAGCACGTCGGCGTTGTGGATGGCCGTCAGCTGGTTGGCCTGCAGCGCCGCCGTCGCCCCCTGCGCCGAGATGGAGGGGGTGTTGCCCAGGTTGGGCAGGTTGAAGATCAGGAAATTCCGGGCGCCGGCGGCGATCAGCTTGCTGGCGCCAGTGCCGATGTTGCCCACGACCGTGGCCGCCTCGGTCGCGGCATCGACGGAGGAGCCGCTGGTGGCGTATTGGAAATAGTCGTTGGCGCCGATCCACAGGGAATACAGCTGGCTGCTGGTAATGGTCGGCTTGGCCGCCAGGAAGGCGTTGATCTGGTTCAGGAAGTCGATGGGCCGCTCGGCCGTCGAGCGCGCGCCGCCATAGGCGTAGCTCTTGAACGGCACGCCGCCGATCAGCGCGCCCACCTTTTCATCCCACAACGGCCCGTTGGAAAAGCGGCCGTTGTAATAGGGCGGCGGCGGGGCCAGGCCCAGCGGCACCAGGTTGCCCGGATCGCTGAGGCTGTCGCCGAAGACGATGCCGGCGGAATATTGCTGCGCGTGCGCGGTGAAACCGACGAAAGACGCCATCATCGCCACCGCCATGGCGGTGGTCGTGCGTAACATCCGGCTGGTCATGGGCTCCCTCTATCCCTCCACGGCGGGCCGTTCAGGCGGCCTGCTCGTTCTTGACGCGGAGGCAGAGTCCCATGAAAGCATCCCCTGCCGTCAAGGGATCAAAAGTCACATTCCGGCGAATGTCCCCGGTTGTGTCGCGGCGGCAGCAGTCGCGCGACTGCAACGATCCGGCCCTGACCCATCGGGGCCCGGACCGGATACCGGCGCTTACTTCAAGGTCGACAGATAGGCGATCACGTCCGCGCGGTCCTGGGCGTTGGGCAGGCCGGGGAAGGCCATGCGGTTGTCCGGGACCAAGGCCCGTGGGTTGGTCAGGTAGGTGTCCAGCGTGGCGGCATCCCAGGTCTTGCCGGCGCCCTTCATGGCGGGGGAGTAGTTGAAGCCGTCCTTGCTGCCGGAGACGCGGCCGACCACGCCCCACAGGTTGGGGCCCAGCTTGTCGGCGCCATCCTTTTCGGCGCTGTGGCAGGCCTTGCAGCGCCGAAAGACCTTTTCACCCTTCACGGGATCACCGGCCGGATCGGCGGCGGCGGAACCGGCGACGGCGACGGCCAGGAAGGCGACGGCGGCGGCAATTTTCATGGGAGGGTCCCTACGGCGTTGCGTGTGTCCATCCCCACCCTGCGGCGGCGGGGGCGGCGTGACCGTAGGGGGTGCGCGATGACGCTGTCAACCAACGCCCTGGGTACAATCCCTGGCACCATTCCAGACGTCCACCGGATGGTGCGGAGCGTCAGTCGCCGGCGTCCAGGCTGGGCCGCCCGCCCAAGTGACTGACACCCAGGGAACTGCCGTTAAAGGTTGCCACCCGGCCGGCCATGCGGCGGGCGGCGTCCGCGCCCCGGTGGGCCAGGGTGGCCGGGGACAGGGTGGCGGGCGAGAGCGTGGGGCGCAGGACCCACAGCAGGGCCAGGGCCACCACCGCTCCCACCGCCGCCGGCAACAGGGCCACAGCACCCGCCACCAAGCCGGACACCACCGTCAGATCGAACAGCATGCCGGGACGCGCGGGCGTCACCAAATGGGCCAGCAACACGCCCACGCCGATGACCAGGACCCACACGCCCCATTGCCGGGGCGCAGCCACGGCCAATAGGAAGCCCGCCAGGGCCAGCATGACCAAGGTGCCGTCCAGGCTGGCGGACGTCAGGTCCCACAACCCGGCCACGGCGCCAAAGCCCGCAGCGGTTAGGGGAAGGAAGACTGTCTTGAGCAACATGGCGTCACGCTGATCCCGAAGGAGGAACATCTGGCCGGCCCCTACCCCGATTGGCGGCCACCATTGGTGGGAGCGTGGGGGGAAGCGACCGTTGATGGTCTTATTCAACACCGGGATTGCGGCAGAAGGCGGGCGAGGCTGGGACCATGCCGGGGCGTTCGGGGCGGTCACACACCCACCGCAAGGCGACGCATCGCCCCGCGTCATCCCGCACCATCCGCCCTACAATTCTTCCGGGTCACTGGGATAGGGTTCTCCGCCCTTGACCGCGTAGCCCCGCTCGGGCGGGAAGCGCTGCAAGGTCTTGGATACGGCCAGCTTGGCGCTGGACGCCCACACCAGATAGCGACGCCCCAGGCGCCAGGACGTCACCACCTGCTCCGGCGCGCCCCGCGACACCATCTGAAAATTGGAATGGCTGATGGTGACGGTGAAGCCGCTGTCATTGGGCATGCGGCGCTCGTCATAGACATACAGCAGGGCCTCATCCGCGCGCCGAGCCTCGGCCAGGCGGTCATGTTCCGTGACACTGCTGCGCAACTGCTCCAGCTCCGCCGTCATCTTGCGCTCCTCGCGCTTCAGATCCAGGGTCAGCTTGGCCTTGGCGCGCACGGCCTGGAACAGCTCCTCCACCTGCGTGCGGCGGGCGCGGGTGTCACGCCGCATGCGCCGGATGCGCCGCGCCGTGGTGCTGGCCACCTGTCCCGCGGCGGTGAGACCGGCGGCGATACCGAACAGCAGGGAAAAGCTGATGGACATGGGCGGGCTTAGGACCGGGCGGGCGAGGCATCCACCTCGTCCAGCATGACCTGATCGCCCTCCTCGTCCCCCGGAGCGTCCTGCGACGGCTCGCGGATCTCGATGATGTGGAAGCCCATGGAATGGGGGTAATAGCTCTCCACCAGGGTCTTGGCGTCACCGGCGTTGGGGGCCCAGGCGTGGACGTTCTGGGTGCGCGCCCAGCTGCGCGACAGGCCCAGCACCTCCTTCTGCTCCAGAACGGCTCGTTGCACGTGACGGTTGATGACGGCCGCCACGAAATGGCGGGCGGGACGACCAGGGCGAGAGAATGCCTCCTCCTCCCCCAGCACGCGGATCAACTGGTCGCGCCTGGCCTCCAAATCCGCGACGCGGCGGGTGGACATGTAGTTCTGGCGGCGGGCGGACTTCAGCGTATTGTCCAGACGGGCGACGCGGGGCATGATCTTGGCGCCCCGGTCCTCGAACTTGCGGTGCAGGATGTTCGCCTCCTGAAAGCGCTCATCCACCCGGTCCACCCCTTCGCTGAGGTGCAGGTGGCGTTCGACCAGATGGGAAACGGCCAGGGCGGCGAGGTAGGACAGCCCCGCCACCATCATAAAGATCGCCACCGCCGTCAGCAGATCGCTCATGAGCCGTTTCGGTTCAGATATGGTTGCAAAGGGCTTTCCCTTGTAGGCAATCCCGGCGCCGCGGCGCTGTCAAGCGATGGCGCGGGCGCCTGCCGCAAGGATTAGCATTACATGCCACGCTGCGATAGGTTTGCGCCCATGACACAGACCCCACCCCGCCTGGACGTCGCCCTGATCCCCGCCCTCAGCGACAACTACATCCACCTGTTGCGCTGCGGCGCCACGGGCACGGTGGCGGTCGTCGACCCGGCCGAGGCCGCCCCGGTGACGGCGGCGCTGGAGCGATGCGGCTGGACCCTGGACCTGATCATCAACACGCACCACCACGGCGACCATGTCGGCGGCAACCTGGAGCTGAAGGCCCGCTATGGCGCCGCCATCGTCGGCCCCGCCGCCGACCGCGACCGCATCCCCGGCATCGACCGCGCCATCGCGGATGGGGAAAGCTTCACCGTGGGTGCCTGCCCCTTCATCGGCATCGACGTGCCCGGCCACACCCGGGGTCACATCGCCTTCCATGGGCCGGAGGACGCGGTGCTGTTTTCCGGCGACACGCTGTTCTCCATGGGCTGTGGCCGCCTGTTCGAGGGCACGCCGGCGCAGATGTGGCGCTCCCTCACCCGGCTGCGCGTCCTGCCGCCGGAAACCACCGTCTATTGCGGCCACGAATACACCGCCGGCAACGGCCGCTTCGCCCTGACGCTGGAGCCGGACAACACCAACCTGGCGGCCCGCATGAGGGAGGTCACCGCCCTGCGCGCCAATGATCGCCCCACCCTGCCCACCACGCTGGCTGTGGAACGGGCGACGAACCCCTTCCTGCGCGCCGACCTGCCCGCCCTGGCCGCCGCCGTGGGTTTGGCGGGTGGCGACCCGGTGGCCGTCTTCGCCGAAATCCGCCGCCGGAAAGACGATTTCCGGGGATAAGAAGCCCTTGCGTTCCAGCCTTTCCCGAAAGCCCGCCTCATGAAGCTCTTCTACAGCCAGACGTCCCCCTTCGTGCGCAAGGCGCTGATGGTCGCCCATGAGCGGGGACTGGCATCCCGGATCGACCTGTCGCCAACCGATGTCTGGTCGCCGGAAACGGTGGTGCCGACCCTGAACCCCCTGGGCAAGATCCCCACCCTGGTGACGGATGACGGCCTGACCCTATTCGACAGCCCGGTCATCGCCGAGTACCTGGACAGCCTGGGCACGGTGGGCCAGCCCCTGTTCCCAGCCGCGGGGCCGGCGCGCTGGCTGGCGCTGCGGCAGCAGGCCATCGCCGACGGCATATGCGACGCCGCCATCCTGCGCCGCATGGAGGGCCTGCGGCCGGAGAACCTGCGTTCCGCCAGTTGGACGGAACGCCAGCGCCAGGCCATGATCCGTGCCGTGGACCTGCTGGAGGCCGAAGTCGACCAGCTGCAGGGCCTGACCATCGGCACCCTGTCGGTGCTGATCGCCCTCGCCTACCTGGACTTGCGCTGGGACTGCGACCACTGGCGTGAGCGGGCGCCCAAACTGGCCACCTGGTTCGCCCAGGCGTCGGACCGGGAGAGCTTCCGCCTGACCGTGCCGCCGCGGGGCTGAGCCGATGGAGCCCACCTCCTTGGACGCCGCCCTGGATGCCGCCCTGGACGCAGACAGCATCATCCGCCTGCTGGGCCTCAAGCCCCATCCCGAGGGCGGGCACTATGTGGAAACCTACCGCCATGCCCCAGCGGAGGGTGGCCGGGGCAGCTCCACCGCCATCTACTTCCTGCTGAAGGCCGGGGAGCGGTCGCACTGGCACCGGGTGCTGGACGCGGACGAGGTATGGCACTGGCATGCCGGCGCCCCCCTGCGCCTGTCGCTGTCGGCCGATGGCCTGGCCACGGCCGATCTGGCGCTGGGCGCCAACCTGATCGCCGGCCAGCGGCCCCAAGGCGTGGTTCCGGCCGGGCAGTGGCAGGCGGCCGAATCCCTGGGCGCGTGGACCTTGGTCGGCTGCACCGTGGCCCCGGCGTTCGAGTTCCAGGCGTTCGAGATGGCGCCCGCCGGCTGGGCGCCTGGGAACGGCCATCCCGCCGATGGCGGATCTGCGTAACGGCGGTTTGCAATCCGGCCGTCTTTGCCTGATAAACGCGGCCAAAGCGGCCCCTTACATCTAGAGTATTCCCATGGGATTCAATTGCGGCATCGTCGGCCTGCCCAATGTCGGCAAGTCGACCCTGTTCAACGCGCTGACCAGCACGGCGGCCGCGGAAGCGGCCAACTACCCCTTCTGCACCATCGAGCCCAATGTGGGCCGCGTCGGCGTGCCCGACCCGCGCCTGGACAAGTTGGCGGCCATCGCCAAGTCGCAGAAGACCGTCCCCACCCAGCTGGAGTTCGTGGACATCGCCGGCCTGGTGCGCGGCGCCTCCAAGGGTGAAGGCCTGGGCAACCAGTTCCTGGCCAACATCCGCGAGGTGGACGCCATCGTCCATGTGCTGCGCTGCTTCGAGGATGGCGACATCACCCACGTCGAAGGCTCCATCGACCCCACCCGCGACGCGGAGACGGTGGAGACCGAGCTGATGCTGGCTGACATGGACAGCCTAGAGAAGCGCCTGCCCGCGCTGCAGAAGAAGGCCAAGGGCGGCGACAAGGAATCCAAGATTTTCGCCGACCTGATCGAACGGGCGCTGGTCGTGCTGCGCGATGGCAAGCCCGCCCGCGTGTCCGAGGTGTCGGAGGAGGAGCGCCCATACTGGCGCCAGTTGCAGCTGCTGACGGCCAAGCCCGTGCTGTACGTCTGCAACGTTGAGGAGGCGTCCGCCGCCTCCGGCAACAGCCTGTCGGCCAAGGTGGCCGAGATGGCCAAGGCCCAGGGTGCCGTGTCGGTTGTCATCTCCGCCGCCATCGAATCGGAACTGGCGCAGCTGAGCGATGAGGACAAGGCCGAGTACCTGTCCTCATTGGGGTTGGAGGAGCCGGGCCTGAACCGCCTGATCCGCGCCGGCTACGGCCTACTGAACCTGCTGACCTTCTTCACCGTCGGCCCCAAGGAAGCGCGCGCCTGGACCGTGCGCCGCGGCGCCAAGGCCCCCGAGGCCGCCGGCGTCATCCACACCGACTTCGAACGGGGCTTCATCAAGGCCGAGACGGTGGACTTCGACAGCTACATCACCCTGGGCGGCGAAACCGGCGCCAAGGATGCCGGCAAGCTGCGCATCGAAGGCAAGGAATACGTCGTCCACGACGGCGACATCTTCCATTTCCGGTTTAACGTTTGATGCCCTGAAGCGGCGGGCGGCCCCATCCGGGGCCGTGCCTTCCTAGAGAGTTTAGGGTCCTAGAGAGTTTAGGAACAGGAACCCTTAGCTGCACAGCTTGGTTACGCGAACGAAATGAAAAAGGGCGGCCGGGGTGACCCAGCCGCCCTTCCTGTTTTCAGCGCTCGCTGTCCAGCGAGGCCATGGCGTGCGCATTGTAGCGATCGCCGGCGGCACTATCCTTGGGCACCGCCCGTTCGATGGCAGCCAAGTCGTCCGGCGTCAGGGTCACGTCCAAAGCCCCCAGCGATTCCGCCAGCCGGTCGCGGCGGCGGGCGCCGATCAGGGGAACGATGTCCTGGCCCTGGGCTAACACCCAGGCGATGGCGATCTGGGCGACGCTGACGCCCTTCTCCGCCGCCACGCGGCGCAGTTCCTCCACCAGGGCCAGGTTATGGTCCAGGTTTTCCCCCTGGAAACGGGGGCTGTGGGCGCGGAAGTCGGCGCCCTTGCTCTCCCACTCCTTGTTCCAGTGCCCGCTGATCAGGCCGCGCGACAGCACGCCATAGGCGGTGATGCCGATGCCAAGGTCGCGGCAGGTGGGTAGGATGTCCCGCTCAATACCGCGAGAGATCAGGGAATATTCGATCTGCAGGTCGACGATGGGGTGGACAGCCGCAGCGCGGCGCAATGTGTCGGAACCCACCTCAGACAGGCCGATGTGGCGGACGTAGCCTGCCTTCACCATATCGGCGATGGCCCCCACCGTGTCCTCAATGGGAACGTTGGGGTCCAAGCGAGCCGGACGATAGATGTCGATATGGTCCACCCGCAGGCGCTGCAGAGTATAGGACAGCGCGGTCTTGACTGCCGAGGGGCGCGCGTCGAAGCCGATCCAGTTTCCGGCCGGGTCACGCTGGGCACCAAACTTCACGCTGATCTGCACCTCATCGCGCTGGTGGGCGCGGGTGAAGCCGGCATCGGCCAAGGCATCGCCGATCAGCATCTCATTATGGCCCATGCCGTAAAAGTCGCCGGTGTCCAACAGGACCATGCCGGCGTCCATGGCGGCATGCAGGGTGGCGACACTTTCGGAGCGGTCGCTGGGGCCATACATGCCGGACATGCCCATGCAGCCGAGACCGAGGGCGGAGGTGGCAAGACCTTGGGCACCGCCGGGCATGCCGAGAAAGCGCTGCTGCATCGTTGATTCCTTTGGAAAAACGGGTGGGTGCGACGCGGCCCAGGCGTGTGGGCGGGGCGTTGATGAACCAGACTATGCCGCCAACGCATGCCGCGTGATAATCTGGCTAATCCTCAATGTGCTGTTCGACTAATCGAACAATGGTGAGCCCCATGCCCGCGCCCAATCTGGCCGATCTCGACCTGTTCCTGGCCGTGGCCCGGCACCGCAGTTTCCGGCGCGCCGCCAAGGAACGGGGGGTGGCCCCCTCCACCCTCAGCCTGGCGCTGAAACGGCTGGAGGAGGATTTGGGCGTGCGACTGCTGAACCGCACGACGCGCAGCGTCACCCCGACCGAGGCGGGCCAGCGGCTGGTGGCCCGGCTGGCGCCCGTGTTCACCGAGGTGGCGGAGTCGCTGGACGAGGTGAACAGCTTCCGCGACACGCCCACGGGCCCCTTGCGCCTGAACGTGCCCGTCGTCGTGTCCTGGCTGACCCTGGCGCCGCTGGTGCCCCGCTTTCTGGCGCTTTATCCCGGCATCACGCTGGAGGTGATCGAGAACAACGCCTTCGTCGATGTCTTCGCCGAGGGCTTCGACGCCGGCATCCGCTATGGCGAAGCGCTGGCCCAGGACGTGGTGGCCGTGCCCATCAGCCCGCCGCAGCGCTACGTCCTGGCCGCATCGCCGGACCTGATCGCGCGCGAAGGTTTGCCCGGTCACCCGCGCGACCTGATCGGCCGCCCCTGCCTGCGTCACCGCTTCGCCGACAGCGCCGTCCTGCCCTGGGAGTTCGAGCGGGGGGATGAGGTGGTGCGCATCGTGCCCGACGGGCGCCTTGTGGGAAACAGCGTGCCCATCGCCGTCAGCGCGGCGGAGGCTGGATTGGGCTGGATCTGCACCTTCGAGGGCTTTCTAGCCCCGTCCTTGGCCGCCGGGCGGCTGATGCCGGCGTTGGAGGAGTGGCTGCCCCCTTCCCCGGCCCTTATCTCTACTACCCCAGCCGTCGCCATGTGCCGGCGCCCTTGCGCGCCTTCATCGACTTCATGCGGAAGACCTATGAGGCGGAGATGGGCGCCCGGTAGCGCGCCGGGGTCACGCCCAAACGGCGGCGGAAGGCGCTGACGAAGGCGCTGGTGCTGTCGTAGCCAGCCTCCAGCCCAGCCTGGGTGACCGACAGGCCGCTTCCCAGCAAACTGGCGGCGTGCAACAGGCGCAAGCGCTGCCGCCATTCGCCGAAGCGCTGGCCCGTTTCCTCCTTGAACAGGCGTTGCAGGGTGCGGGCGCTGGCGCCCGCGGCGGCGGCCAGCGCATCCAGGTCCGCCTCGTCGGCGGGATCGATGCGCAGGCGTTCGGCCACCGCGATAGCCCGGCGGTCACGCGGCCAGGGCAGCGACAGGGGCAGCCGCTCCGCCACCGCCAACCGATCCATCAGCACCCCGGCCAACCGCGCCTGATCGGGCTGGTCGGCGCGCAGCATGCCCACGGACACCACATGCAGGATCAGTTCGCGCAGCAGCGGCGCCACGCCCAGCACCTGGCAGGCGGTGGGCAAGGCATGGCCATCAGCCGCCAGGGTCGGGGCGATGTACAGTGTGCGCATGGCGACGGCGCCGCGCATGTCCACCGCATGCCCGGCTCCAGCGGGCAGCCACACCGCCTGCGCCGGTGGCACCAGCCAGACGACATCGCCCGCCGTCACCCGCATGACACCGCGCGCGGCGTACAGCAGTTGGCCCCAGTCATGCCGGTGCGCGTGCAGGCGGTGACCATCGCTGAAGGTCAGGGCCAGGCTGCGGATAAGGAAGGGGTCGGCCATCTTGGCGCCTTTGCGACAGGGATCGTCATCCTAGCGCAAGACGGCCAAAGCCCCCTAGGGCATCATCCGTTGATCCCAACCCCAACGGCCGGAGGTCCCCATGGCCAACCACCTGCGCTTCTTCGCCATCCATGCCGAGGATGTGGAGCGTGCCAAGGCGTTCTATGAAGCGGTGTTCGACTGGCGCATCACCCCCTGGGGGCCGCCCGGCTTTTACCTGATCCAGACCGGGGTGGAGGGGGAGCGGGCCGTGGGCGGCGCTCTGCAGCAACGGCACGAACCCGTGACCGGCACGGGCATGAAGGGCTTTGAATGCACTGTGGGCGTGGATGACCTGGACGCAATCATGGCCAAGGTGACGGCCCAGGGCGGCACCATCGCCATGCCGCCCTATACCATCGACGGCGTGGGCCGCCTGATCTACCTGGAGGACACGGAGGGCAACCGGGTCGGCGCCATGCAGTACGACCCGGCCTACGCCGCCGCGTTCTTCTGACACCTCACCAGCTGCTGTTGTCGCTCCCGCTGCTGCTGCCGCTGTCGAAGCTGCTGGACGAGGCGCCCCCGTCCGACGAACCGCCCCAGCCATCGCTGGACGAACTGCCGGAATCGAAGCTGGGGTCCGGCCGGCGCTCGGTCTCATAAACGCGGTTTTCCGTGACGTTGTTCACCACCGTCTCGTGGATCACGGTGTCGTGGTGATGGCCGCCGGACATCAGTTCCCCCACGACCATGCCGGTCAGGAAGCTGGAACCGCTGTTGTCCTGGACCACCACCGGGGCATAGCCCGGCTGGCCATAGACAGGGGGCGCCGATTGGGGATAGGGCGGCGGCACCGGGCCAGTGGCGGGGCGATAGCCGCCGCCATAGGCCGGACGGCTGCGGCGGAACACCATGAAGATGGCCAGGGCCGCCAGCAGCAGCCCGCCCACCACCAGGATGATGGTCATGCCGCCATCGTCGGAGGTCTTGGGCGCTGAGGCTGGCGGATGGGACACCGTCTGCGACGCGACCGGCGCGGTGGCTTTGGGCGCCGGGGTGGGCTGGACCGCCGGTTCCGCCGCCGCCGGCTTCAGGAAGGACTGTTCGCGCGCCAGATGCTGCTGGAACGTCTCCGGGCTGCGCGCGAAATGCAGGGTCGGGTCGATCTTACGGGCCAGTTCCAGTTCGCCCACGGCGTCCTTATGCAGGCCCTCCATGCCCAGCACCTCGCCCAACTCATAATGGGCGCGGGCGCTGTCGCCATGCTCCCGAATGGCGTCGCGCAGCATGTGCTCGGCCGCCGGCAGGTCGCCGGCGTCCACCGCTTTCTTCACCTGCTCCGGCGTCGCCGCCGCCCAGGCCGGAACACTGGCCCCCAGCAGCAGCCCCAAACCGACGCCCATTAAAATCCCGTTCAAGGTCAATGCCTTGGTATACGCGCTCATCTCATGCTCCCCGCGATGGGTTCGGTCGAACCCTTCGGCGGGAATGGTAAGGGCGATGGTAGATCGGTCATAGAACCACTTAAGGACGTGCCCATTGGCGGGATGGCCTGCGGCGGTACGCCGCACCTCAACCGTCAGAAGCCGGCCCCGGGCTGGTCCAGATACTCCCGTTCCGCCGTCGTGCAGGCGCGGCCCAGGATGCCGTTGCGATGGGGGAAGCGGCCGAAGCGGCGGATGATCTCGCGGTGGCGCTCGGCATGGTCCAAGTGATCACCAGCACCGATTCGCTCCCCCACCAGGGCGATGCAGCAATCCTGCAGCACGATCTCCTTCGCATGCTCGAACGGCAGATAGAAGAACAGGCGCCGCTCCACCGGCTGTTCCAGATCCTGCGCCCGGGCCACGGCGCGGCTGGCCAGCGCTTGCGCCCGCGCATCGGTGGCGAAGGCAAGCGCGTCGCCCCGGAAGATATTGCGCGGCACCTGGTCCAGCAGGATCAGCAAGGCCAAGGCGCCGTCCGACGTGTCGGCCCAGGCGTCCAGCGCCCCTTCGGCCGCCGCGTGGTAGCTGCCGGCCAGCCGGTCGCGGACACGCGCGTCGACGTCCGCCCCGCCCTTGAACCAATCGTCCGGTGTTAGGCCCTGGAACCAGAAGGCCAAGACCTCCGCCGCAGTAAGCACGCCCATGCCGTCCCTCCATTCCTTTCGCCGCCGCCTGGGCAAGCGGATCAAACAGAAAGGGCGCCCCGGTCATCCCGAGGCGCCCTTTTCACTCTCCCGTCCGGGGGACCGGCTTAATGTTGGTCCGCCCACACGGCGCGCTTGGCGGCGTAGAGGATGCCGGCCAGCACGATCAGGAAGATCATGACCTTCAGGCCCATTTCGTGGCGGGCTTCCAGGTTGGGCTCGGCCGCCCAGGCGAGGAAGGTGGCCACGTCCTTGGCCTGCTGCTCCACCGTGGCCTTGGTGCCGTCGGCGAAGGTCACGCCACCGTCCGACAGGGGCGGCGGCATGGCGATGACATGGCCGGGGAAGGCCTTGTTGTAGTTGCCGCCCGACGGGACGGTGAAGCCGGCCGGGGCCGGCTCGAAGCCCGTCATCAGGGCGACGATGTAATCCTCACCCCCCTTGCGCGCCTTCACGATCAGCGACAAATCCGGCGGGGCCTTGCCGCCGTTGGCGGCGGCTGCTGCCTTTTCGTTGGGGAACGGGGCCTTGAAATGGTCGGCCGGCACGCCCTTGCGGGTGAACATCTCACCCTCGTCATTGGGCCCGTCGGTCATGTCGTAGCCGGCGGCGATGGCGGTGATCTCCGCCTCGTTGTACCCGAGCGCGCTGAGGTTGCGGTACGATAGCAGGTTCATGGAATGGCAGGCGGAGCAGACTTCCTTGTAGACCTGGAAGCCGCGCTGCAGCGCCTTGCGGTCGAAGGTGCCGAAGATGTTGCTGAAACCGCGGGTGACGGCACCGTGGCTCCATTCGTTCTTCGGATACTCCATCTCTTCGCTGGCGACCGCGGGAGCGGCCGCAGCGACGGCGACGAGACCGGCAAGGATCAGGGACCGAAGACGACGCATCAGGCTTTCTCCATCGGCTTGGCGGCGGCACCGGCGGCGGTGGCCCCACCACCCAGGACGGGCTTGGCGATGCTGGCCGGCAGCGGCAGGGGCTTCTCGATCAGGCCGACGAACGGCAGCGAGAGGAAGAAGCCGAAGTAGACGAGGGTGGCGAACTGGCCAACATAGACCAGCGGGATTTCCAGGCCCCCCAGGTGCCAGGCGGCATCGGCCGTCTGGGCGCCCACGTACATCAGCAGGAAGAAGGCGACCAGGAAGGCCAGGATGCCCTTCTTGAAGATGGGACGGAAGCGGGCGCTGCGCACCGGCGAGGTGTCCAGCCAGGGCAGGATGAACAGGATGGCGATGGAACCGAACATGGCGATGACGCCGCCCAGCTTGGCCTCGATCAGCTTCAGCCCGGTGAAGGGGATGGAGATGTCGAAGGTGATGGAGCGCAGGATCGCGTAGTAGGGCAGGAAGTACCACTCCGGCACGATGTGCGGCGGGGTCACCATCGGGTTCGCCTGGATGTAGTTGTCCGGCTCGCCGAAGAAGTTGGGGGCGTAGAAGACGAAGGCGGCGAAGATGGCCAGGTAGACCACCGTGCCGAAGCTGTCCTTCACCGTGTAGTAGGGGTGGAAGGGCAGCGTGTCCTGCGGGCCCTTGGGCTCCACCCCCAGCGGATTGTTGGAGCCGGTGATGTGCAGGGCGGCGACGTGCAGGAACACGACGGCGGCGATGACGAAGGGCAGCAGGTAGTGCAGGGCGAAGAAGCGGTTCAGCGTCGGGTTGTCGACGGAGAAGCCGCCCCACAGCAGGGTCACGATGTCCTGGCCCACCAGCGGCAGGGCCGAGAACAGGTTGGTGATGACGGTGGCGCCCCAGAAGCTCATCTGGCCCCACGGCAGCACGTAGCCCATGAAGGCCGTGGCCATCATCAGCAGGAAGATCACCACGCCGATCATCCACAGCAGCTCACGCGGCTTCTTGTAGGAGCCGTAGTAGAGGCCACGGAAGATATGGATATAAACGGCGATGAAGAAGAACGACGCGCCGTTCATGTGGATGTAGCGGATCAACCAGCCGAAATTCACGTCGCGCATGATGCGCTCGACGGAGTTGAAGGCCAGGTTGGTGTTGGGCGTGTAGTGCATCGCCAGCACGATGCCGGAGACGATCATCGTCACCAGCATGATCATGGCGATGGCGCCGAAGTTCCAGAAGTAGTTGAAGTTACGCGGGGTGGGAAACACCCCGTATTCCTTCTGGATCATGGTGAAGATCGGCAGCCGCTGGTCGAGCCAGTTGACCACCGGGTTCTTGAAAGAGGATGAAGGGCCGTGAGCCATTTCTCGCTCCCTGGGGGTCCGGCTTAGCCGATACGGATCGAAGTGTCGGTCTTGAACGCGTAGCTGGGCACTTCCAGGTTACGCGGCGCGGGACCCTTGCGGATGCGGCCGGACGTGTCGTAGACCGAACCATGGCACGGGCAGAACCATCCGCCGTATTCGCCGCGGGGATCGGAATTCTTCTGGCCCAGCGGGATGCAGCCCAGGTGGGTGCAGATGCCGACGACGATCAGCCATTCCGGCTTCTTGGCGCGGGCGGCGTCCGTCTGGGGGTCGCGCAGTTCGGAGACGTTCACGTCCACGGCCGACTTGATTTCCTCAGGCGTGCGATGGCGGATGAACACCGGCTTGCCGCGCCAGGTGACGGTGATGGACTGCCCCACCTGCACCGGCGACAGATCCACGTCGGTGCTGGCCAAGGCCAGGGTATCCGCCGCCGGGTTCAGGCTGTCGATGAAGGGCCAGGCCGTGACGGCGGCACCCACGACACCGGTCGCGGCGGCAGCAAGATAAATGAAGTCGCGACGTGTAGGATCCCCGCCGCTGTGAGAGCCGCTCCCCGGCCCGTGACCGGCCGTTTGGGTCGTGTCCGCCATACCAAGCTTCTCCTCGAAGTCAGGGGCACCTGAAAACGCCCCGGCGCCCGCCTCACAAGGGTTTCCCAATATTGTTATAACCCTATCCTGAGCGAACCTGCCTTGCGCAGGTGCACCCGAGAATAAGGTTGACGGCCGGCGTCTTGTCCGGTCGCGGTAAATCCATATACATGCGCCCCCGTGGCTTGGGAAGCGTGTGTATGCAGCCCCAGCGCTATTCTTAGCTGCACAAACGAAAGGTTTGGCGGCCGAAGAGCTAGTCTTTCCAACACCTTACCGGACTACTTTCCCGTGCGCATCGCCCTTTACCAACCAGACATCCCCCAGAACGCCGGAACCTTGATGCGCCTTGGCGCCTGCCTGAATGTGGGCATCGACATCATCGAGCCGTGCGGATTCGTTTTGGACGATAAACGCCTGCGCCGGTCGGGCATGGACTACCTAGAGGGTGTGGACCTGGTGCGCCACACGTCCTGGGCGGCGTTCGAGACCCGTCGGCGGGCGAACGGTCAATCCGGGGGCGACGCAGGGCAGCCCCGCCCCGGGCAGGGTGCGGTCATGCCGCGCCTGCTGCTGCTGACCACCCGTGCCGCCATGTGGTACACCGATTTCGTCTTCCAGCCGGACGACATCCTGCTGCTGGGCCGGGAATCGGCCGGCGTGCCGGAGGAGGTTCACGCCGCCGCCGACGCGCGCCTCGCCATTCCCATGCGCCCGGGCTTGCGCTCCCTCAACGTCGCCATGGCCGCCGCCATGGTGGTGGGTGAGGCCATACGCCAGCTGGACGCCTGGCCCCGCTGACCTGCTCCGGAATCCCGACCCATGACCGACATCCCCCTGTCCGCCAGCCTCCTGTCCCCGCAAGCGCTCGCGGGCGACGCCCCCCTGGCCGAGGAGCGCAAGGCCCGGGCCGCCGCCTGGTTCCAGGATTTGCGCGACCGCATCTGCGCCGCCTTCGAGGCCATCGAGGATGAGGCGGCCGACCTACCCGCTTATGGCGAGGGCGCGCCCGGCCGCTTCGAGCGCAAAAGCTGGAATCGACCGGACAGCGATGGCGAGAGCAAAGGCGGCGGCGGCGTCATGTCGCTGATGCGCGGCCGGGTGTTCGAGAAGGTGGGCGTCAACATCTCCACCGTCCACGGCACCTTCAGCGAGGAGTTCCGCGCCCAGATTCCCGGCGCCGCGGCCACCGGCCAATTCTGGGCCAGCGGTATCAGCCTGGTGGCGCACATGCGCAGCCCCCTGGTGCCGGCGGTGCACATGAACACCCGCCACCTGGTGACGCAGGAGGCCTGGTTCGGCGGTGGCTCAGACCTGACGCCCATGTTCCTGGACAGCGCCGAAACGGCGGAGGACGCCGCCACCTTCCATGCGGCGCTGAAGGCCGCCTGTGACGCGCACGGCGCCGACTACTACGCCCGCTTCAAGGAATGGTGCGACCGCTATTTCTTCCTGCCGCATCGCAACGAGCCGCGCGGCATCGGCGGCATCTTCTACGACCGGCACGACACCGGCGACTGGGAGGCCGACTTCGCCTTCACCCGCGCGGTGGGCCAGGCCTTCCTGGAGGTCTATCCCCAGATCGTGCGCCGCCGCATGCGCCTGCCCTGGACCGAGGCGCAGCGCCATCACCAGCTGGTGCGCCGGGGCCGGTACGTGGAATTCAACCTGCTGCACGACAGGGGCACCCTGTTCGGCCTGAAGACCGGCGGCAACATCGAGGCCATCCTGATGAGCCTGCCGCCGGAAGTGAAGTGGCCCTGATGCAGGCCCTCAAACGCCGGGCGTCGCCCCAGCGGCAAAGCCGCTGGCAGCCCGCGACGGCGGGCGCCGGAGATTTCCGGGGAGCCGAAGGCGGACTGGAAATCGAGGACAAGGCAAGGACGCGGATGCATCCGCCCGCCGTCTGAGGGCGAAAAACAAGGACCCCGGAGATGAACTCCGGGGCCCGATAAAAAGAGCCGGTCGACGGAAGGGGAAAGGAGGCCGCCATTCCGCCCGTCGCGCCACACGACTAGCACGCCGCCGACCGGCTGTACGGTGCCCTGTCTAAACGGGGGCGTGGACTCCGCATCGCCCAGGCCCCAGGCACCGATAGGAACTCGAAAATTGAAACTCAGGGCGCCTTGCCGGCCACCTCGCGATCTTTGTCCAACAGCGGCTTGAAAGACGCGGCCAGGGCCACGTCGGCCGGATCCACCTTCTGGTCGCCGTTCTTGTCGTGGAAGCCGAACATGCGCCAGCCGGACGCCATGAACTCCTCCCGCGACATCTTCTGATCGCCATCCAGGTCAATGGCGGCGAAGCGGATGTGGGTCTGCTTCAACTGCTGGGCCTTGCGCTCCGCCGGCACGTTCTCCTTGGTCAGCCGCGCCTCGAACTCGGCGGAGTACTCCGCCTCGCTCACCCAGCCGTCGCCGTTGGTGTCCAGCGCCTTGAACTGCTGGTCCCGCACCGCCTGGTATTCCTGGGCGGTGACCACGCCGTCGCCGTTCCGGTCATGTTCCTTGATGAAGCTGGCGATGTCGTGGGACGCCGCATGAGCATCCCCGATAGGGGCGACACCGAAGGCCAGGAAAGCCGCGCCGACCAGAGCGGTGGCGGCGAAACGGGCCGGACTGCGGCTTAAGGCGGTTCGGCTGTGGGCCAAGGCGCGCGAGGCCGAATGCCAGCCATCAGCCTTTCGTTCCGCTTCCCTCATCATCCCATCCCTCAACCGCAGTCATCAGCGTGTGACACCATCACTAATGAGAGTCATTCGCATTTGCAAGCCAAAACCACGCGCCCCGCCTGCGGAGAAGGATTTACTACCCAAAAGAGAAAGAGATGCCATGTCACGCTCGTGTATATAAGCCAGTGGAACACAACCCGAGCGGGAGTTGCCCGTCATGAGCACGCCGACCGTCACCTACACCGACATTTTCGCCCCGAACTACTCCGTCACCGGCATCCGGCAGGACGGGGGCGATGGCCACCCGGTGGTCATCACCGGCAGCTATGAGACAAGCGACAGCAAAGCGCCCCAGTGTTTGCTGTATCGCGGGCCGCTGTCGCCCACCGACAGCGACGGCTATATCTTCCTGACGCCCACCTTCCCCGGCCAGACCGTTACCTCGTCCATCTTCTACGGGCCCAACACCCCCTTGTTCGATCCCACGCTGGGTAAGGGCAACATCCGGGCGGTCGGCAGCTACAAGTACAGCGAGGGCGGCAAGGCCGACCACGGCATGATCTACCAAGGCGCCCCGGACGGGTCGGGCACCTGGACCCAGATCGACGTGCCGGCGGACGTGGCCGGCGGCACGGTGGCGAACACCATTCCCCACAGCACCATGGGCGACCTGGTCGTGGGCAACTATGACGTGGCGGGCAACCCGGCCTCTGGCAACGGCTTCATCCACAACCTGAAAACCGGGACCTTCCAGATACTGGACATCGGGCCCCTGGCCACGCTGTATGGCATTTGGCAAAATGCCGCCGACGGGCCCGCCGCCTATACCGTGGCCGGCGGCTACAAGAACGGCAAGGGCCTGAACGTGGGCCTGCTGGCCGACTATGACCCGGCCACCGGCGCGCTCAGCAACATCACGGAGCTGAGCTACAAGAACCTGCCCGGCATCATCACCCATTTCGAAGGCATCACCGGCATCCCCGGCGGCTATGCCCTGGCCGCCACCACCGATGCCGGGGCGGCCTTCGCCCATGTGGCCCGGGAGACGGGCGGCGGCTTCGGCGAAGCGCGCTGGCTGGCCAGCACCAACCCCGCCACCACCGGCCTCTGCACCGCCAATTCCATTCTGGGGAACACGCTAATCGGCATCTATCAGCCGGCCAGCGGCGGCATCCAAAGCTACGCCGCGACCCTGGGCGAATAGGCCCGCTGGTCCCCCGGCAATCGACCCGGCAATCGAATTGACAGCCCCGCCGGCCCATGTAACGCTGAATTCCGCTGTTGGACGCGGTTTCACAGGGGCCGGCGGCATGTCAGCGAAATTCCGTGAAAACGGGGAAAATCGGGCAGTTCATTTAATTAAATCAGACATCTAACCCGGGGATTCCATCGCGTTCGGTCGTTGGCGTCCCGTTCCCCGGCTTGGGGGATGTCAGGTAGCCGGGCGGTCATGCCGCCTGCGAAAAAATAAACAGGGAGACTCGCCGCCTTTCCAAAATAACGGAGGCGGAACGGGCATGGGTTTTAGGGACATGAAAAGGCGCGACCTGCTGGCCATGATCGGCACGGTGGCGGGCAGCGCCGTGATGTATCAGGCGGCCACCAGCCTGGGCCTGGCGGCGGAGACCACCTACACTGGTCCCATCAAGCTGGACGGCGACGCCAAGGGCGCCTCCATCCTGATCCTGGGGGCCGGCGTGGCCGGCCTGGTCGCGGCCATCGAGCTACGCAAGGCGGGCTACAAGGTCCAGGTGCTGGAATACCGGGAGAAGGCCGGCGGCCGCAGCTGGTCCCTGCGCGGCGGCGACACCTACACCGAACTGGGCGGATTCAAGCAGACGGTGGGCTTCGATCCCGGGCTGTACATCAACCCCGGTCCCTGGCGCATTCCCTATCACCACCGCGCCGTGCTGGATTACTGCCACCGCTACGGCGTGGCGCTGGAGCCGTTCAACCAAGTCAATTACAACGCCTACCTTCATTCCAGCCAGGCCTACGGCGGCAAGCCGCAGCGCTTCCGCGAAATCCAGGCCGACTACCACGGCCATGTGGCGGAACTGCTGGCCAAGCTGACCAACCAGCGGGCGCTGGACGGCACGGTGGGCAAGGAGGACCAGGAAAAGCTGCTGGAATCGCTGCGCGCTTGGGGCGGCCTGGACAAGAACTACGCCTACACCGCCGGCCTGGAGTCCAGCAACGTGCGCGGCTATGCCAAGGCGCCGGGCGGCGGCGTGAACGGTGCGCCGGTCCCTTCCACCCCCGCCAGCCTCAGCGACGTGATGCAGGGCGGCCTGTGGCGCTTCCTGGGCATGGGGATGCGCGACGAGTTCCAGTCCACCATCTTCCAGCCGGTGGGCGGCATGGACCAGTTCCCCGCGGCATTGGCACGGCAGGTGAAGGACCTGATCCGCTACAACACCAAGGTGACGGAGATCCGGCAGGACGACCACGGCGTCACCGTCACCTATACCGACACCGTGAAGGGCGGCGCGCCCCAGACGGCCAAGGCGGACTGGTGCCTATGCACCATCCCGCTGACGGTGCTGAGCCAGATCAAGCTGAACGTCGGCGCCAAGATGGCCAACGCCATCAACGCCGTGCCCTATGAGGCCGCGGCCAAGGTGGGCCTGCAGTTCAAGCGCCGCTTCTGGGAACAGGACGAGGCCATCTACGGCGGCATCAGCTTCACCGACCTGCCCATCGCCATGATTGGCTATCCCAACAGCGGCTATGGCAGCCCGGGCAAGGGGGTGCTGCTGGGCACCTACGTCTTCGGCCCCTACGCCATGGAGTACACCGCCATGCCGCCGGAGGAGCGTGTGAAGCGCGCCCTGGCCTATGGCGCCCAGATCCACCCGCAATACACCAAGGAGTTCGACACCGGCGTGGCCGTGGGCTGGCACCGCGTGCCCTGGACCCTGGGCTGCCACGCCGCCTGGACCGAGGAGACGCGGGCCGCGCACTACCAGGATTTGTGCCAGGTGGACGGGCGCATCGCCCTGGCGGGTGAGCACGCCAGCTACATCACCGGCTGGCAGGAGGGGGCCGTCCTGTCCTCCCTCGACGCCATCACCCGCCTGCACAAGCGGGTCGTGACCGCCTGACGCCCCCTATCCCGAGAGACCCATCCATGACGATCTTCAAGTCTTTCACGGTGAAGGCGGCCAGCCTGACGGCGCTGCTGGCCGGCCTTTACGGGGCGGCGGGCTGCCTGCCCCACGCCGCCCACGCCCAGGCATCGGACGCCAGTTCCGCCGCCTTCGCCAGCCCCCATCATTTCGGCCAGAAGGACGGCGCCGCGCTGTACCAGGCCATCTGCCAGGGCTGCCACATGCCGGACGCCAAGGGCGCCACCGGCGCCGGCACCTACCCCGCCCTGGCCGGCAACCCCAACCTGGAGGCGGCGGGCTACCCCGTCGCCATGGTGGTGCACGGCCAGCGCGCCATGCCGCCCATCGGCGAATTCCTGGACGACGACCAAGTGGCGGCGGTGGTGAACTATGTCCGCACCAACTTCGGCAACCACTACACCGACGCGGTCACGGCGGCGGACGTGAAGGCGGCGCGTTAGTCGTTCCCTCAATCGCCGGGCGCCAGCATCCGCTGGTGTGGCCTACAGCGGCATGAGCGAAGACTTATGCCGCTGTCATCAGCTCCCGCTCGGCGACGATGGTGATTGAACCAACCGCCGCTCCAGCTCCGCCAGGCAGGCATCGCGGTCGGGCTGGAAATCGTGGGCGATCCACCAGCGTTCCAGCTCCGCCATCAGGCGGCCGACCTCCGGTCCCGGAGGCAAACCCCGGTCCAGGACATCCTGTCCCCGCAGGGGAAAGGGGATTTCCCGCCAGGCGGATGCCTCGGCCAGGGGCTCGAACAGCTCGAAGGCCGGCGTGCCCATGCCCGCCGCCGACAGCAGCAGCACGGCGCGGTAGACCTCCGGTCCCAGGCGGTGCAGGGCGATTCGCCGCGACTTGAAGGGCAGCTCGGGATGGACATCCACCGTCGGCGCGGCGATGGCCTTCAGCCGCTCCCGCTGGAAGTTGGAGAAGCGCAGGCGGTCGGCCACCGCCTCGGCCGCGCCGTGGGCCAGGGGGCCGGCGGGCAGCAGGGCGGCCAGGCGGGCCAGCGGCTCCGTCTCCCCCACCATCCATTCCAGGCGGTCCAGCGCGGCCAGCCGGTCCACCGCCATGGCCTGGGGCAGGACATGCTCCATGATTCCCTGGTCGACCATGATGCGCCACACATCGGCGGCGCGGTCGGTGGCCAGCAGCTTCAGCACCTCTTCCCGCACCCGCTCGCCGGACAGGCCGCTGACCAGGGGCGCCAGGCGGGTGCAGGCGTCCAGCGCCGCCGCGTCCGGCGGCCCCTTGCCCAGGCGGGCGTAGAAGCGGAAGAAGCGCAGCAGGCGCAGCACATCCTCACGAATGCGTGTCTCGGCGTCGCCGATGAAGCGCACGCGCCCCGCCATCAGGTCGGGCACGCCGCCGAAGGGGTCGTACAGTTCCCCATCCACCGTCAGCGACAGGGCATTGAAGGTGAAGTCGCGGCGGGCGGCGTCGGCCAGCCAGTCGTCGGTGAAGGCCACCCGGGCGCTGCGGCCGAAGGTTTCCACATCCTGGCGCAGGGTGGTGATCTCGAACGTCTCGCTGCCGATGATGGCGGTGACGGTGCCGTGCTTCAGGCCCGTGGGGATGACGCGGATGCCGTCGGCCTTCAGGCGGCGCATCACCTCCTCCGGCGGCAGCGGCGTGGCGATGTCGATGTCCGCCGCCTGCACCTCCAGCAGGCAGTCGCGCACGCAGCCGCCGACGAATCGCGCCTCTTGCCCGGTGCGCATGAGCGATTGCAGGACGCGGCGGCTGGCCACGGAGGCCAAGGGGCCAGCGGGCACCAGGGAGCGGACGGAAGTCATGACGCCTAATGGTTGTATTTCGATGAGAGTTTAGCAAGCCACCGGTCGGTGGGCAACGCTCCGTCGCTTCGCCCGGGGCCTGGGGTCAGCCGGATACGCCCAGCACATCGCAGAGATTCACCAGCATCCCCGCCGTAGCGCCCCAAATGTAGCGTTCATTGTAGGGGAAGACCCAGAAGTGGCGTAGCGCACCCTTGAACTCCCGCGACTGGCGCTGTCGGCTGTCGGGATCCAGGATGAAGGCCAACGGCACCTCGAACACCTCCTGCACCTCCGACGGGTCGGGCTGCAGGAAGAAGGGCGGGTGGACCAGGCCCACCACGGGCACGACGCGGAAGCCCGTGCGGGTATAGTAGGTGTCCAGGCGCCCCACCACCTCCACCTGGGTGGGCGCCAGGCCCACCTCCTCCTCCGTTTCGCGCAAGGCCGTCGCCACCGCGTCGGTATCCTCCGGTTCCACCCGGCCGCCGGGGAAACTGATCTGGCCGCCATGGGCCGCCAGGTGGGCGGTGCGCTGGGTCAGCAGCACGGTCATGCCATCGGGCCGGTCGACCAGGGGCACCAGCACGGCGGCATCGCGCACCGCCGGCACATCGAACACGGCGTCCGGGATGTTGCCGTCGCGGTCGCCCCGGGCATTGATGCCGGGCCCGTCGAACGCGAAGGCCCCCTGCCAGCGCCCGGCGAAGGCGCGGCGGATCGCCGCCGCCGTGGTCACGCCGCCTCCAGCCGGAAGAACACGCCCTGGCTCCACACCCCCGCCGGTCCTTCGCCCTCACCAGCCAGGGCAAGATCGGCCAGCTCATAGAAGACGGGCCGGTTCAGCCGCGCCTCCAGCCCACGGCCGATATCGCCGCGAACGTGGATGTAGGGGCCTGGCTCCCCTGTTTCCGGATCGATGGCCACCCGAATCGGATGCTCCGCCCCCGCCGTCACCCAGTGGTCCAGGTTGGTGCGGAAGGACAGCGCCTGGTTCGGGCCCTCGCCCTCCCGCCGCATCTCCACCGCCACGAAGGGTGCGTCGTCCACCCGGATGCGGCCGCGCTCCGCTGGGGTGATCAGCCAATAGTCGCCAGCCTCGTCCCGGCGCAGGACGGTGGCGAACAGCTTGACCAAGGGCAGCCGGCCAATGGGGCTGCCGTGGTAAAACCAGGTGCCGTCCCGGGCGATGCGGATATCGTAGCCTTCATCCGGGCGGGTGTCAGAAGCCCCGCCGTCCGAGGTCGTCGCCGCCCTTAAGCCGGTCAGATCGGCGGGGCCTTCGGCGGCGGGCGCGGCCGTACCGGCCGTCTGCTGGCCGGCCTGGGAACCGGCATCGGGCTTGCTTTCCGTCATGACGCAATCAACCATCAAGCCGCAGGAACCACCGCCTCAGCCTATCTGCCGAGGTGGGTGGTCCGGAAAATTTTCCGATTTCGGCCACAAAGCTAGCATAAAGGGGGCTGGCATACAGGCCCGGAGCCGGCGTTTTTGGCATTGCTGGTGAACCATTCCCTGGGAGACCCCGTGTTGAGCATCACCGACCTGCCCCGTGACCACGTGTACCCGGATGCAAGCCTGGCGTTGGACATCGAAAACACCGGCCTGAAATTGGCCAGTGTGCGCGCCATGATCGGCCAGGCCATCTTCGGCCAGGAAGAGGTGATCGACCTTAGCCTCGTGACCCTGCTGGCCGGCGGCCATCTGCTGTTGGTGGGCGTGCCCGGCCTGGCCAAGACCCGCCTGGTGGAAACGCTGGGCACCGTGCTGGGCCTGGATGAGCGCCGGGTGCAATGCACCCCCGACCTGATGCCGGCCGACATCCTGGGGTCCGAGGTGCTGGAGGAGGGGGAGCACGGCCGCCGCGCCTTCCGCTTCATCCCCGGTCCGGTCTTCGCGCAGCTGCTGATGGCCGACGAGATCAACCGTGCCAGCCCGCGCACCCAGTCGGCCCTGCTGCAAGCGATGCAGGAGGGCCGCGTGTCCGTGGCCGGGCAGTACCACCCCCTGCCCCGCCCCTTCCATGTGCTGGCGACCCAGAACCCGCTGGAACAGGAGGGCACCTACCCCCTGCCGGAGGCGCAGCTGGACCGCTTCTTGCTGCAGGTGGACGTGACCTATCCCGAGCGCGACGCCGAGCGGCTGATGATGATCGCCACCACCGGCGCCGCCTCCGCCACCGTCCGCCCTGTGCTGACGGCGGCGGAATTGCAGGCGGCCCAGGAACTGGTGCGACGGGTGCCGGTGGGCGACAGCGTGGTCGACGGCATCCTGGACCTGGTGCGCAGCGGCCGGCCTGAGACCAGCGACGTGGCGGAGGTGCGGCGCCATGTGGCCTGGGGCCCCGGCCCCCGCGCCGCCCAGGCCCTGATGCTGGCCAGCCGCGCCCGCGCCTTGATGGATGGCCGCTATACCCCGTCGCGGGATGACGTGGTGGCCCTGGCCAAGCCGGTGCTGCGCCACCGCATGGCGTTGAACTTCAGCGCGCGGGCCGAGGGCATCACCCTGGACGCCGTCATCGACCGCCTGTGCGCGCCGCTGGCCTGATGTCTGCCGCCCCCCAAAGGCCCCTCTCGATAAAGCGCCGGCGGCCAGCCGGCTGCGCGACCGCGCCGACGCGCTGGCACAGCGCCTGCCACCGCTGCTGGTGGCGGCGGAGCGGGTGGCGGCCACCGTGTCGCCCGGCCTGCACGGCCGCCGCCGCGTCGGCACGGGCGAGGCGTTCTGGCAGTTCCGCCGCTATCAGCAGGGCGACGACACCGACCAGATCGACTGGCGCCAATCGGCCAAGGGCGATCACGTCTACGTCCGGGAAAACGAGTGGGAGGCGGCGCAAACCGTCTGGCTGTGGCGTGACGCCGGCCCGTCGATGGACTGGCGGTCGGACCGGGAGTTGCCCCTGAAGCGTGAGCGCGCCGACCTGCTGGCACTGGCCCTGGCCTGCCTGCTGGTACGCGGCGGGGAGCGGGTGGGCCTGATGGGCGGTCCCCGCCCCCTGCCCGGCCGCCCGGCGCTGGAGCCGCTGGCCTTGGCTTTGACCCGCGCCCAGCCTGCCCCGCCACCGCCGGTGCCGCCCGCCCAACCGCTGGCCCGCCATGCGCGGCTGGTGGTGATGGGCGACCTGCTGTCGCCGCTGGAGGACATCCAGGCGGCCGTCGATTTCCATGCCGGCCATGGCGTGCGCGGCCACCTTCTGCAGATCCTCGATCCGGCGGAGGAAACGCTGCCCTATGACGGGCGGGTGGAGTTCCAGTCCGTGGCAGGGGCGGCGGAGGGGGAGCGGCGCCTGCTGGTGCCCCGGGTCGACGCCCTGCGCGATGCGTACCGGGAGCGGCTGGCCGCCCACCGCACCGGCCTGGCCCAAATCGCCCGCGCCTGCGGCTGGACCTTCTCCCTGCACCGCACCGACACGCCGCCGCAGGCCGCCCTGCTGGGCCTGTGGGGTGCCCTGTCCCAGGAAAGCATGCGCAGTGCCGCCGCCCATTCCGGCGTGGCGCACATGAATGAGGGGGGCGTCTGATGGCCTTCGCCAGCCCGCTGGTGCTGTGGGCCCTGATCCTGCTGCCGGGCCTGTGGTGGCTGTTGCGCCTGACACCGCCGGCCCCCAAGCGCGTCACCTTCCCCGCCTTGCGCCTGCTGCTGGGCCTGGCGGCGAAGGAGGAAACGCCGGCGCGCACGCCCTGGTGGCTGCTGGTGCTGCGCCTGGCGCTGTGCGCCCTGCTGGTCGTGGGCCTGGCCCGTCCCCTGCTGCATCCGGACGCGGCGCCGGCCCCCGGCAGCGCGCCCATGCTGCTGGTGGTTGACACCGGCTGGGCCGCTGGCCGCGACTGGCCGGAGCGGCAACAGGCGCTGGACCGGCTGGTGACCCAGGCCGAACGCCAGGACCGCCCGGTCCTGCTGCTGCCCACCGCCGCCGGCGCCGATGGGCAGGCGCCCCAGGTGCAGGGCCCCATGAGCGCCACGGCGGCCCGCCGCCTGGCGCAGGCCCTGGCGCCCCAGCCTTGGCCCAGCGACCGCGCGGCGGCCCTGGCCGCCCTGGACACGGCCCAGAAGACCGGGCCGCTGGCGGGATTGGCCGCCGACAGCTATTGGCTGGCCGACGGCCTGCACGACGGCAGCGTGGAAGCCCTGGCCGGCCGGCTGCGCGCCCTGGGTCGCGTCACGGTGCTGACCGCCGGCGCCGACCACGGCCCCCTGCTGCTGCGGGCGCCCAACAGCGATGCCCGTACCGATGGCGGCGCCCTGATGGTGCCGGTGGAACGGGCGGAGGGCGCACAGGCCCAGCCCATCGCCGTGGAGGCGCTGGGCGAGGATGGCCGGGCCCTGGGCCGGGCCGAGGGCATCTTCGCCCCGGGCGAGCGTCAACTGACCCTGCCCCTGACCCTGCCTGGCGAATTGCGCAACGCCGCCGTCCGCCTGCATCTGGAAGAGCGCACCGGCGTGGGCGCCAGCCTGCTGCTGGACGACCGCTGGCGCCGACGGCCCGTGGGCCTGGCCACCGCCGGGCCGGGCGGCGACAGCCAGCCGCTGCTGTCCAGCCTGTATTATCTGGACCGGGCGCTGGCCCCGTATGCCGAGGTGCGGCGCGGAACCATCCCCGCCCTGCTGGAGGGCGGCGTTTCCGTGCTGGTGCTGCCCGACACCGGCGCCTTGAGCGACAGCGACACGGACCGCGTCAGCCGGTGGATCGACCAGGGTGGCGTGCTGGTCCGCTTCGGCGGCACCCGCCTGGCCCATGAGCAGGAACCCATCGGTGCCGAAACCCTGTTGCCCGTCCGCCTGCGCGGCGGTGACCGCTCGCTGGGCGGCGCCTTGTCCTGGACCACGCCCGCCCACCTGTCGCCCTTCGACGACAAGAGCCCCTTCGCGGGGCTGGAGGTGCCGCCCGACGTGACCGTCAGCCGCCAGGTCCTGGCCGAGCCCGGCCCCGACCTGGGCGACAAGGTCTGGGCCCGGCTGGAGGATGGCACGCCCCTGGTGACGGGCGAGCGGCGGGGCAAGGGCTGGCTGGTCCTGGTGCACACCAGCGCCGATCCCGCCTGGTCCAACCTGGCCCTGTCCGGTCTGTATGTCGACATGCTGCGGCGCCTGGTGGCGCTCAGCGACGGCCTGCCGGGTGGCATCGGCGGCAATGCCGGCGGCGCCCTGCCCCCCCTTATGCTGCTGGACGGCCAGGGCCGGCTGGTCGCCCCCTCCGCCCTGGCGCAGCCGCTGGAGCCGGAGGGCAAGGATGGGACGGAGGTCCAGGTGGGCCCGCTGCACCCGCCGGGCTATTACGGCGTGGGCGATCGGCGCCGCGCCTTGAACCTGGCCGGGGCGGTGGCGCCGCTGGTGCCCCTGCCCACCCTGGCCGGCGTCACCTACCAGGGCTTCGGCGGCATGCGGGAGACGGATTTGCGCCCCTGGTTCCTGGGCGCGGCGGCGGCGCTGTGGGTGGCGGACCTGTTCCTGTCGCTGTTCGTGCGCGGCCTGCTGCCCACCTCGCTGCGGCCGTCGCCCGGCCGCAACTGGCGCCGGGGGGCGACAGCGGCCGTGCTGGCGCTGGCGACCGTGCTGGCGGCCCCGCGCGGACATGCCGCGACACCGGACAGTGAGATCGTGAAGGCCACCACCGCCAATTGGCTTGCCTATGTCGAGACGGGCGACCGCACCGCCGACGCCACCACCAAGGCCGGCCTGCTGGGCCTGGGCGAACAGCTGAACCGCCGTACGGCGGTGGAGGTGGCGGGCGCCATGAGCGTGAACGTGGAGAAGGACGACCTGGCCCTGTTCCCCCTGCTCTATTGGGTGGTGACGCCGGGCCAGCCCTCCCTGTCGGACGCGGCGGTGGCCAAGCTGAACCAGTACCTGCACGCCGGCGGCATGATCCTGTTCGACACCCGCGACCAGGGCGCGCCCGACAGCGCCGTCCAGGCGCGGCTGCGCGACCTGACCCACGGGCTGGACGTCCCGCCCCTGGCCCCTGTGGGGCCCGACCATGTGCTGAGCCGCACCTTCTTCCTGATGCAGGATTTCCCCGGCCGGCAGGCCGGCGGCCAGGTGTGGGCGGAGGCGTCGGAGGGGCGGGTGAACGACGGCGTCTCGCCCGTGCTGGTGGGCGGCAACGACTGGGCGGGCGCCTGGGCCATCGACGGCCAGGGGCGGCCGCTGAACGCCGTGGTGCCAGGAGGCGAGCGCCAGCGTGAGATGGCCTACCGCTTCGGCATCAACCTGGTGATGTACGCCCTGACCGGCAACTACAAGGCCGACCAGGTGCATGTGCCGGCGATTCTGGAGCGGCTGGGCCAATGATGAACCTGTTTTCCGGCCTCAGCGTCAGTTTCCAGCCCCTGCTGCCCCCCTGGCTGCTGATCCTGCTGGGCGTCCTGTCGCTCATCGGCCTGGGCCTCATGGCGTGGCGCCGCGCGCGGGGCCTGACCTGGCGCCTGGCCACGCTGGCGGCGCTGGCCTTGCTGTTGCTGGACCCCGCCCTGGTGCGGGAGGACCGCCACCCGCTGAAGGACGTGGCCGTGGTGGTGGTCGACACCTCCGCCAGCCAGAAGGTGGGCCACCGGCAGGAGCGCACGGACGCAGCACTGGCCGCGCTGAAGGCCAAACTGTCCCAGGTGCCCGACCTGGACCTGCGGGTGGTGGAAACCGGCACCTCCACCGCCGGCGGCAAGGGGGAGGAAACCCGCGCCATCGACGCCCTGACCCAGGCCGTCGCCGACGTGCCCCGGCGGCGGCTGGCCGGCGCCATCCTGCTGACCGACGGGCAGGTGCACGATGTGCCGGACAAGCCGGACAGCCTGGCCGACCTGGGCCCCATCCACACCCTGCTGACGGGCGAGCATGGCGAGGGCGACCGCCGCCTGGTGCTGGTGCACGGCCCTAGCTACGGCATCGTCGGCAAGACGGTCACGGCCACCGTGCGGGTGGAGGACCTGCCCCTGAACACCAATGGGGCGGGAAAGGGTGCGGACAGCGCCCTGCTGACCATCCGCCAGGACGGCCAGCCCGAGCGGCAGGTGCCGGTGCCGGTAGGGGAGGACGTGCCCCTGACCGTCACCGTGGGCCATGGCGGCCCCAACCTTTTGGAACTGTCGGTCAACGCCGGCCCAGCCGAGCTGTCCATGGCCAACAACCGCACCGCCTTCATCGTCAACGGCGTGCGCGACCGCTTGCGCGTGCTGCTGGTATCGGGCGAACCCCACGCCGGTGAGCGCACTTGGCGCGACCTGCTGAAGGCCGACCCGGCGGTGGACCTGGTGCATTTCACCATCCTGCGCTCGCAGGAGAAATCCGACAGCACCCCCATCCGCGAACTGTCGCTGATCCAGTTCCCCATCCGCGAGCTGTTCGAGGTGAAGCTGAACGACTTCGACCTCGTCATCTTCGACCGCTATCGCCAGCGCAACGTCCTGCCCATGGGCTATCTGGCCAATATCGCGGAGTATGTGCGCAACGGCGGCGCCTTCCTGGAGGCCAGCGGCCCCGCCTACGCCACGCCGCTGTCGCTGTACCGCACGCCCCTGGGCGCCATCCTGCCGGGTGAGCCCACGGGCACGGTGACGGAACAGCCCTTCACCCCCGCCCTGACCGATGCCGGCCGCCGCCACCCTGTCACCGCCGGCCTGGACGGCTACGGCGACACCGCCCCGGCGCAGGCCGGACAGCAGAAGGCGCCCTGGGGCCGCTGGTTCCGCCAGATCGACATCGTGCCGCGCCAGGGTACGGTGGTCATGACGGGCGCCAACAACCAGCCGCTGGTGGTGCTGGACCGCGTGGGCAAGGGCCGCGTGGCCCAGATCGCGTCCGATCATATGTGGCTGTGGTCACGCGGCTTCGAGGGGGGCGGACCCGCGGCGGAGCTGCTGCGCCGCCTGGCCCACTGGCTGATGAAAGAGCCGGCGCTGGAGGAGGAAGACCTCAAGGCCCATGTGGACGGCGACCGCCTGGTGGTGGAACGCCGCTCCCTGAAGCCGGACGCCGATCCGGTGGAGGTGCGGTCCCCCAGCGACGCCGTCACCAGCCTACCCCTGGTCGACAGCCCCGATGGCGTGGCGCGCGGCAGCCTGGAGGCGAGCGAACCCGGATTGTGGCGGGTGAAGGACGGCGACCGGACGGCGCTGGCCGTGGTCGGCGCGCTGAACCCGCCGGAGCTGGCCGACATGCGCACCACACCCGACCGCCTGGCCCCCCTGGCCAAGGCCACGGGCGGGGGCGTCTTCTGGCTGGTGGACCGGTCCGGCAATGGCGGCCTGCCCGACCTGCGCCGCGTGGACGCGGGGCAAAGCGCCGCCGGAAGCGGCTGGCTGGGCCTGCGGGCCAACGGCGACTACACCGTTACGGGCGTGGCCCGGGTGCCGCTGGTGCCGGCCTGGATCGCGCTGCTGGCGATGGCGGCCCTGCTGGTGCTGGGCTGGCGGCGCGAGGGCCGCTGACACGGCACCGGAACGGTGCGGCCGGGGGGCGTCTCACGCCCCCCGCTGCCAGACCTTGGTCACCAGGAAATGCTGCGCCAGGAAATGGTAGGTCTTCTTCAGGCGGGCCTCTAGCTCCGGGCCACGCTCCACCGGTTCCCCATCCCAGGCATAGATCACGTCGTCCCACAGCATGAGGCGGGTGTGCAGTTCGTCGCGCATGCGGCGGATGAAGCTCACCTGGCTGTCATAGGATTTCAGCACCGCCATGATCTCGCCGGTCTGGGCGTCCAGCTGGCCGAAGATATCCTCGAAATCCAGGATGGGCTGTTTGACCAGGGCCATCATGCGGGACAGGTCCGACTGCATCTGGCGGTCGGTCTTGTAGATGCGTCCCGCCTGTCCCATGCCGGTGATGATCTGCTGCAGCTTGTGGTATCGGTCGCGCAAGGCCTCGATATAGGACAGCTCGCGGGCGATGGACTCGACCTTGTCCACGATCTCCTGCTTGCGTTCCTCGGGGATGCCGAATTGGCGGGCCAGTTCGCTGAAGGCCTGTTGCGCCCTTTGCTTGGTCTGCGGATCCTCGACCACCTGTTCCAGTTGGCCGCGGTCGGTGACCAGGGTTTCCTTCCCCGTGATCCACGACACCAGCTGCACGGTGATGCGGCCGCGCGCGATCTGCAGGTGGCTGTCCTCCACCCGCCAGGACGCGGTGCCGTCCAACAGCTCACGCGGGATGCTGTCGCCGGGACGGATGGTCTTCACGTATTTCAGGCTGCGCTCGACCACGCCCAGCAAGACGGCGTCGGAGCTGGTGTCGTCGATGCCGAAGGCCTCGCGCAGCGTGCGGAATGGGATTTTGCCCCACACATCCCCCAGCTGGACGTTGTAGACCGCCTCGTTGCTGTCATAGGCGAAGGAGAAGAAGGCGCCCGGAACGGAAAAGACCTTGTTCTCAAACAGGAAGTGGGTGCTGCGGCTGGCGTGCGCCTCGCTTGCGGCGGCGGCGGGCGCCCCGGCGGCCGGCGTCGCACCCTCGCCCGCGCCATCCTCCGCATCCACCGCCTGCGCCGGGAAGTCACGTGCCAACATCGTCTCCGGTCAGTTCCGCCCCAAACGGAGGCGCCCCCTTATCGACCTGGGGGGCTTGGCTTCGCCCCCGGCCGCGACCGGGCGCCCTTTCCGGGCTGAAGGTGACACAGATTTGCCGGCGCGGCGATAATCTCGTTTTAACGGGCCTTTCCGAAATGGACCGGCTCAGTCGTCGTTCATCACCTGCGCCGTCTTCAGGGCGTCGCGGACCAGCACGCCCTTGCGCAGGATGTTGTCGATGACGCGGCCCTGGACCAGGCTGATGCCCATCTTCTCCGCCCAGATCAGGCCGGAAACGGTGCCGCAGCGGGCCAGGATGTAGCGGCAGTTTTCCTGCTGCCGCACCTTTTCCTGCAACGCGTCGATCTCCTCCTCGCTCATGCTTTCCATGTCGGGGGACCAGATGATCTTGGCGTAATCGCAGGCCATGTATTCCAGGTCCATGTGCGTGACCCAGAAGTCGTTCAAGCCATCGATGCAAATCTTGTAGCCGCGGGTGGCGGCGAAATCGACGACCTCCTTGTACATCGAGACATTCTCGATCAGGTCGGTCTTGTTGATTTCCAGGATGACGTTGCCGCGCAGGTCCGTCGTCAGCCGCTCGTCGAACTTCACGAAGCTGGCCGACAGGATGGTCGACAGGTTCAGGTTCAGGCCCAGCCGCTTGCCGCGCAGGAAATCCACGCCGTAGTTCAGCGCGCGCAGGACGGATTGGTCGAGCTGCGAGGTGAAATAGCTGAACAGCCAGCGGTTGGCGGTGATGTCGTACCCGGGCGACAGCCGCTCCTCCAGCGCCTTGATGGCGATGTAGAGTTCGAAATACTCGTGCTCGTTCTCGGTGGGGTTCTGGATGTTCACCACCGGCTGGTTCAACATGAAGGGCGACAGGTCGAACATCTGCACGGCGCGTTCGATCTTGCCCAGCTCCTCCAGCGTGATGGGGGGCTTGGTCTGCTCCACCGGGGCGTCGCCGCCCTCGCCCTTCTGCAGGCCCTCGATGAAGCGGATGACGTTCACGAAGTTGAGCGACAGCTCCATGATCGAATAGAGGCTGTCTTCCCGGTAGGGATTCTGCTTCGTCATCGTCGTGCGCGACAGCAGCAGCTTCTCGATCTTCGAGCAGACATCGCTGATCAGGGAGAACTTGATACCCTTGTACAGGACGATGACGTCATCGTTGGAAAGATTGAAAACCTGCAGGTAGGAGGAATTATCCGCCGTTTCCTGCATCGCGCGCTTGATGGACAGGAGGTCGAGGTTGCTTTTGTCCTTCAGCAGGGACAAATGCAGATGAATGAGGCGCAAGCCCTGCAGTTCACGCTTCGCGGACTGCAACAGGGTCAGCAACTTCTGATCGTCGTATTCCGGCTTTTCAGGCAACGCCACGGGGCGTTCGCCGGGCTTCACCCGCACCCAATCCCGTTTTGGCGCATTCGGACAATTCATTTCATCTCCGCAACCGCGGGCTTCCAACGCCCCGGCCAACAACTAGCGCGCGCATCTCATTCCACCACGGACGGGCCGACGCGCTTAGCCCCAAGTAACGCAAAACGGCTGCATGCACCGCGAACCGGGGGGTGGAACCCATCGCCGCCCCTTCCCCCAAACCGCTGGCGCACAACCTTACCTATCAGGATATCATGGCCGATACCGGTGCCAATTCAATATCCCGCTACCCTTCGGGATGGCACCCGCGTAGGGAAAACCTATCCTTGCGGCAATATTACTTTGGAAGGGCCGCAGGCGATACATAAAATTTGACAAATTCTGACAGCGGGCGGCCGGCGCGCGCCTTTTCAAAGCATCCCGGAGTATTGGTTGGGACCGCCGGCAATGACATCGGGTCGCTGGGCAGTAACGCCACCGCAGGTAGCACACCCCAGGCGCGCCACATCATGAATTACGTAATAGAAAAGGGGATGGCTGGGGCGGGAGGGATCGAACCTCCGCATGGCGGAATCAAAATCCGCTGCCTTACCGCTTGGCGACGCCCCATCACCGGGCCTCCCGTCGGGGAGGGCGGCACCATAATCAGAAAGCCCGGCGGACGCAACGCCCCAAATCGCCCATCGCGTCACCGCTGGCACGCGGACCGGGACATGGCACTATGGCGGGGCCCTTCCCCGTTGGTCAGCCCATGCCGCTCATCCCGCCCCTTCCAGCCGGACGCCCCGCCCTGAGGCGCCCCCTTCCCGCCATCGCCGGGCTGATGGCCCTGATGCTGGCGGGTGCGGCCCTGGCGTCACCCCCCCTGCCGGAATCGCCGCCGAAGGAGGCCGACGCCGCGCTGATGACGCTGGACAGCCGAGCCCGTGGCGGTGACGCGCAGGCACAGCTGGACCTGGCCGACGCCTACGGCGACGTCCCTTTCGACCGGGCCACCGACGTGGCGCGCGCCAGCGCCTGGTACCGTCTGGCGGCCACCGCGCGGGACGGCGCCATCCGCCGCCAGGCCTGCGCCGCCCTGGGCATGATCGAAGCCGGCGGCATGGGGTGGCCGGAGAACGTGGCGGCGGCACTGCCCTGGTACCGTTGCGCCGCCAAGCTGGGCGACGTCCAGGCGCAGTTCACCCTGGGCCTGCTGTATGACGAGGGGGTGGACGTGCCGCCGGATGGCGCCAGGGCCCGCGCCTGGTACCGCCGCGCCGCCCGGGGCGGCCTGGTGCTGGCCCTGGAACGCCTGGGCGCGCTGGCGGAGCGGACGGGCGACCGCGCCGGTGCCGCGCGCTGGTACGCCCGGGCCGCCGCCCAGGGCGACACCGCCGCCAACCAAGCCCTGGCCCGGCTGCGGCGGGGTGGGCGGGCGCCGGAGCTGGTGGGTGTGGCCTTGGCGGCGCAGACCCAGGACCCCGCTACCGCCAAGCCACCGCCCCAGCTTGCACCCGGCCAAGCGCGCACGCCGCCGCCCGCCGTGGACCGGGACGGCCTGCGCCTTATCCAGCGGCGCTTGCACGCCCTGGGGTATCTGACGGCGCCGGCGGATGGCCGCATGGGCGCCCGCACCGCCAACGCCATCCTGGCCTATCAGGTGGCGCACCCGGCGCGGTGGGACGAATCCGCGCCACCGCCGGACGGCTGGCCCAGCCGCGACCTGCTGGCACGCTTGGTGCGTTACTGACGCCCCCATCCGGCAGGGTAGGACGCGACGGCGTCCGCCGGAGATTTCCGGGGAGCGAAGCGGACTGGAAAGCGAGGATTAGCCAAGGCGGACGGACGTCCGCCGCCCGGCGCTTGAGGGAGCATTTGAACGGCCACGTTCAAATGCCGCGCCTATCAGTCCACCACTTCGGCCGGCGGCACCTCCGGCAGCAACGCGGTGGCCTTGACCCACCAGGTGGGGCGCACACGGTTGATCAGCGCCGCGGCCGACGCCGCGGCTTCAACATCGGCATAAAGGCCGATGCAGGTGGCGCCGCTGCCCGACATGCGGGCCAGCAGGCAGCCCGGCGTGGCGTCCAGGGCCGCCAGCACGTCGGTGATGGCCGGCGACAGGCTCTCGGCCGCGGCCCCCAGGTCGTTGCCGCGCGCCCGCAGCAACTGGGCGAAGTCCACGACGTCGACGGGATCACGCTCCAGCCGGCCAGCGGAGGACCAGGCCCCGGTGCGGGCGGCGAACACATCCTTGGTCGGCATGTGGACGCCCGGATTCACCAGCAGCAAGGCCGCCGGCGGCAGGGCCGGGCCCGCCACCACCTGTTCCCCCGCGCCACCAAAGTAAGCGGTGCGGCCGAACAGGCACACGGGCACGTCGGCACCCAGCGTGGGCGCCAGTTCCACCAGGCGGGAATCGTCCTGCGGCACGCCCCACAACTGGGCCAGCGCCTTCAGCGTGGCGGCGGCATCGGCCGAGCCGCCGCCGATACCCGACGCCACGGGCAGGTTCTTGGTCAGGCGGATGGCAACATGCGGGTCGCGGCCCAGCATCTCCGCCAGGGCATGGGCGGCGCGCGACACCAGGTTGCGGCCAGTACCCTCCGCCACCAGGGTGCTGCCGAACGGTCCGTCGATGGCCAGGCTGAAGCCCGGCGCCTCGGTCACGGTGATCAGGTCGTGGGCGGTGGCGAACACCACCAGGCTGTCCAGCTCGTGATAGCCGTCCGGCCGCTTGCCCAGGACGTGCAGGTACAGGTTCAGCTTGGCGGCGGCGGCGGCACTTACCGTGGTCACGGGGATAGGTCCTTCAACAAATCTCGGGTGTAACAAATCTTGGATGTCAGGGGTTTACTGCGCAGCGGTGGGGTCGCGCTTCAGTTTTTCATCCAACGCGGCCTTCAGGCTGTCCTCCGGATTCTCCCGCGCGGCGCGCTGCCACTGATAGTGCGCCTCCAGCCGGCGGCCGGTGGCCCAATAGGCGTCGCCCAGATGGTCATTGATGGCCGGATCGCGGGACTTCAGCTCCGCCGCGCGCTCCAGCAGGTCCACGGCGCCGGGGATGTCGCCGGAGCGGTACTTGGCCCAGCCTAGGCTGTCGATGATGGCACCGTCATTGGGCCGCAGTTTCACCGCCTGCTCCAGCAACTGGCGCGCCTGATCCAACTTCTCCCCGCGCTCCGACCAGGCGTAGCCCAGGTAGTTCAGAACGCCGGGCTGGTTGGGCTGCAGTTGCAGGGCGCGCAGCAGGTCCGACTCCGCCTCCGGCCAATGGCCCATCTGGTCCTGCACCGTGGCGCGGGCGTAGTAGAGGAACCAGTCGCCGCCGCTCGGCCGTCCGCCCAGGCGCTCGATGGCCTGGTTATAGGCGGTCAGCGCCTCCGGCAGCTTGCGGTCGGCCCGCAGCAGGTCGCCCAGGCGCACCAGGGCGTCGCTGCGGTCGGGCCGCTCCGCCGCCATCGCCCGCAGGATGCCGGCGGCCTCCTGCGTCTTTTGCAGACGGGCCAGGGCGTCGGCCTGGCGCAGGCGGGCGGCCCACAACAGGCCCACATCCGCCTTGTCCCCGGTCTTCATGCCCAGGTCGGCGACCACGGCGGCGTATTCGGCCGCCGCCTCCGGGTCGCGGCCCAACTCCGTCAGCGTCTCACCCGCCAGCATGCGGGCGGGGGCCAGCGACGGGTCCAGATGCAGGGCCAGGCGGGCGTAGAGCAGCGCCACCTCCGCCACCTTTTCCTGGTTGATGGCCGCCGCCACGTCGAACAGCGCCTCCGCCAGGCCTTCGGGGGCGTTGGCCACCATGCGGCCGGGGTGCGGGCGGGATAGCAGGGCGCGGGCGGCATCGCCCATGGGGCCCTTGGGATCGGCCTGCAGGATGGCCGCGACCGCCGCCTGCGCCAGGTCGGCATGGCCCATGCGCATCTCGAAATTGGCGCGCAGCATGGCCACGCGCAGCACCTGCCCGCCATCGGACGCCTGGGCGTACCAGGTGCGCGCCGCCTCCTCATGGCCGGCCAGATCCTCGATCAGGGCGGCGTGCAGCGCCGCCATGGCCCGGAAGCTGGGCTGCGCCTCCAAGGGTTCCAGCGCCGCCTTGGCCGCCGGCCAGTCGCCCTTGCGCGCCTTGACCCAGGCGGTCACCAGCGGGCGCATGAAGGTGCCCAAGCCATCCTTGGGCAGCAGGTCGATGGCGCGCAGGGCGCCCGGCTCATCCCCCGCCGCGACGGCGTCGGCCGCCAGCAGGGTCAGGGCCACGGGGTTGCCATCCTTGGCCGCGATCAGGCGCTTGGCCAGCGGCAGCGCCACCTTGGTGCGCCCCAGGCCGACATTGATCAGCACGGCGCGGCGCAGCAGGGTCAGGTCATCGGGGTCGGACTTGAGGCTGAGGGCCAGGAAATCGGCCGCCGCCGTCCAGTCCCCCGCCCCTTGCGCCACCTTGCCGGCGACGAAGGCGGCCAGCGGGTCGGGCCCGCCCGTCTGTTCCGGCGCCTTGGCCGCCCAGGCGGAACCGTACGGAGCCGCCGTCACCAGCAAGCCCGCCAAAACCAATCCGGATGATGTCCGCCGCAAGAACCGCACGAGATCGCCGCCGTCTATTTAAGTCCCGATCCCTCAAGCTAATCGGGAAACGCGGCCGGAACAACCGCCCCGGTCGCCCCACCCGGAAACGAAAAAGGCGCCCGGTGCGGGGCGCCTTTTCCTGAAACGGGCTCACATATTGGGATAATTCGGGCCCCCGCCGCCCTCCGGCACCGTCCAGTTGATGTTCTGGGTCGGGTCCTTGATGTCGCAGGTCTTGCAGTGCACGCAGTTCTGCGCGTTGATGACGAAGCGCGGGTTCTGCCCGTTGTCATCGCGCGTCACCTCGTAGACCCCGGCGGGGCAGTAGCGCTGCGCCGGCTCGTCATAGGTGGGCAGGTTGAAGGCGATGGGAACCGTCGGGTCCTTCAGCCTCAGGTGCGCCGGCTGGTCTTCCTCATGGTTGGTGTTGGAGATGAACACCGAGGACAGGCGGTCGAAGCTGATGACGCCATCGGGCTTGGGATAGACGATCTTCTTGACGTCGGCCGCCGGCACCAGGCTCTCATGGTCCGGCTTGCCATGATGCTGGGTCCAGCCCACCAGGAAGCCCAGCTTCAGGTCGTTCAGCCACATGTGCAGGCCGCCCAGCGCCGTGCCCAGCCACAGGCCGTGCTTCAGGCTGGGCTTCACGTTGCGCACCTTGTACAGGTCCTGGAAGACCCAACTCTGGCGCCACTTGGCTTCAAGCGCCGTCAGCTCGTCATGGCCCTCGCCGCCCGCCGCCAGGCGGTCGAACACCGCCTCGGCCGCCAGCATGCCGGTCTTCATGGCGTTGTGGCTGCCCTTGATGCGCGGCAGGTTGACGAAACCGGCGGCGCAGCCGATGAGGGCGCCCCCGGGGAAGGTCAGCTTCGGCACTGACTGCAACCCGCCCTCGTTGATGGCGCGCGCGCCGTAGGACAGGCGCTTGCCACCCTCCAGGTAGGGGCGGATCAGCGGGTGCTGCTTGAAGCGCTGGAATTCCTCGAAGGGCGACAGATAGGGGTTGGTGTAGTTCAGGTGGACGACGAAGCCGATGGCCACCTGGTTGTCCTCCAGGTGGTACATGAAGGAACCGCCGCCGGTCTTGCTGTCCAGGGGCCAGCCCTGGCTGTGCAGCACCAGGCCCTGCTTATGCTTGGCGGGGTCGATCTGCCACAGTTCCTTGATACCGAGGCCGTACTTCTGCGGGTCCACGCCGTCGCGCAGGTTGAAGCGGGCCATCAGCTCCTTCGACAGGTTGCCGCGCACGCCCTCGGCGAACAGCGTGTACTTGCCGTGCAGCTCCATGCCGGGGGTGTAGCGGTCCGTCGGCTCCCCGTCCTTGCCGATGCCCATGTCGCCGGTGGCGATGCCCTTGACCGAGCCGTCATCGTGGTACAGCACCTCGGCCGCGGCGAAGCCGGGGTAGATCTCCACACCCAGTTCCTCGGCCTGCTGCGCCAGCCAGCGGCAGACGTTGCCCAGGCTGACGATGTAGTTGCCGTGGTTGTTCATCAGCGGCGGCAGCAGCGCATTGGGAATGCGCATGGAGCCGACCTCGGTCAGGATGTGGAAGCGGTCGTCGGTGACGGGGGTGTTGAGCGGCGCGCCCTTCTCTTTCCAGTCGGGGATCAGCTCGTTCAGCGCGATGGGGTCGATGACGGCGCCCGACAGGATGTGGGCCCCGACCTCCGATCCCTTTTCGATGACGCAGACGCTGATGTCCTTGTCCGCGGCGGCGGCCAGCTGTTTCAGCCGTATCGCGGCCGACAGCCCCGAGGGGCCGGCGCCGACGATGACGACGTCATACTCCATCGACTCCCGTTCCATGTCCTGTCGCCTTCTTCTTCCCTGGTTACCGGTGCGGAGTTCCCGTGGCGTTTCGATGGGGACCCGCGCGGGATGGGTCCCACCGGGGGACGCGTCATTATTCGCGCGCGACCGCTCCATGCGGTTGATGAAGAAACACAACGGCGATGGTAGGGTCAAATCATGATTGACACGGCAAAAGCCGTCGCGGATCTGGCCTGGCTGGTCGAGATCGGTGCCGACGAAGCGATCAACGACCAGCCGACGGACTGGACCCAGGTGGTCAGCCGCAGGGCGCCTACTGCGCGCGAGGCCGGCCCGGCCCGATCGCCGGCCAGCGCTCCGCCCGCCGCCGCCCCTGGCCGTTCCGCCACACCCCCGGAAAAAAATTCGCCCGCCCTGGCGGCCGCCCCCGCCCTGGGCGGTGCCGACGCCCCGCCCGGCAGCCCCTTGGGCATGACCGAGGCCCGCGCCAGCGCCCGCGGCGCCGCCATGGCCGCCACCACGCTGGAGGATTTGCACAAGGCCCTGCTGGCCTTCGACGGCTGCCCCTTGAAGCAAACCGCCAGTTCCACCGTCTTCGCCGACGGCAACCCCAAGGCGCGCGTCATGCTGGTGGGCGAGGCGCCGGGGGAGCAGGAGGACCGGCAGGGCAAGCCCTTCGTCGGGCCGGCCGGCGCGCTGCTGGACAAGATGCTGGCCGCCATCGGCCTGGACCGCCATGCCGAGGAACCGGACAAGGCGGTTTATATCAGCAACATCCTGCCCTGGCGCCCGCCCGGCAACCGCAACCCCACGGACAGCGAGATCGCCGCCTGCCTGCCCTTCATCCAGCGGCATGTGGAGATCGCGGACCCGGACATCCTGGTCTTCCTGGGCGGCATCTCGGCCAAGACCCTGCTGGCCAAGACGGAGGGCATCACCCGCCTGCGCGGCCGCTGGTTCGATTACGGCAGCCCGGGCCTGACCCGCCCCCTGCCCGCCCTGGCCCTGCTGCACCCCGCCTACCTGCTGCGCAACCCGGGCGCCAAGCGCGAGACCTGGCGGGACCTCTTGTCCCTGCGGGAGAAGCTGCGGGCCCTGCCGCAGCGCCCCTGAAGCCACCTCCCAGAGGAGGAACCCCAAGCGGGGCGGGCTTGCGTTTTGGCACACCCTTGTTCTATCTATGTTCCTAGGCCGATGATTGACGGGCCGGTCCGCAATAGGCAGCATGGCCCCATGACTTCCCCGCAGCATTCCTCCCCGTCCCCGGCGCAAGATCTGGACCCGGCGCGCGACCTGTTGGCCGTGGCCGGCAAGAAGCGCTTCGCCACCGTGCTGGCCGATCCGCCCTGGCGATTCGTGAACCGCACCGGCAAGATGGCGCCGGAGCATCACCGCCTGTCGCGCTATGGCACCATGTCGGTGGATGAGATTTGCGCCCTGCCGGTGTCCAAGGTGCTGGCCGATACGGCGCATCTGTACCTGTGGGTGCCCAACGCCCTGCTGCCGGAGGGGTTGCAGGTCATGCAGGCCTGGGGCTTCCAGTACAAGACCAACCTGGTGTGGCACAAGCTGCGCAAGGACGGCGGCTCCGACGGGCGCGGCGTGGGCTTCTACTTCCGCAACGTCACCGAACTGATCCTGTTCGGCGTGCGCGGCAAGAACGCCCGCACCCTGAACCCCGGCCGCACCCAGGTGAACTATCTGGGCACGCGCAAGCGCGAGCATTCGCGCAAGCCCGATGAGCAGTACGACCTGATCGAGGCCTGCAGCCCCGGCCCCTATCTGGAGATGTTCGCCCGCGGCGCCCGGCCCAAATGGACCGTGTGGGGCAACCAGGCCGACGACAGCTACGAACCCACCTGGGACACCTACGCCCACAACTCCGCCACCCAGCGCCGCGTGGCGGCGGCGGAGTAGGCTCAGTCTTCGCTTGGGCGCCGGGCAGTGTGGCGGAAACCGTGGATGACGATACTGTCCCCAATGACCTGATAGAAAATCAGGTACGGGTATGGGGTGGCCACCGCGCGTCGAATGCCTGGGCGCTTCGTCAGACGCCCGACATAAGGGTGGGCCGCCAATATGGCGACAATGTCCTGAAGTCTGCGCTTGACGTTCAGAGCCCCTGACGGCGAGTGCTCGTCAATATAATCCAGTATGGCCGCAAGTTCGGCACTGGCTGCCCGCGTATAACGGACCTTCATAGACCGTGCTTGGCCCAAATCGCCTGAATTTCCTCATCGCTGGCGAACTCACCACGCTCAGCCTGAGCCAGCGACTCCTCCAGCCCCGCCATTTCCTCATCCGTCAATTCGACCGCCGCCTGATCCAAACCAGCAAGTTGGAGAAGGACATGGGCGAGTTCGTCTTGAACCGCATCCGGCAAAACGCGCACCGCTTCAACGGCTTGTTCAAGTAAGCGGGTCATTGCCCATACTCCGGAGGATGCCAAACTCCCTGAAGATGGCATCGACGCCACGCCGTGTCGAGACGCGGGCTCGGTTCAGCGCCCCCGCCGTCCCCAGAACAGGCCGGCCTTGCGGCCGGTGGCGCGGGTGGCGGCTTGCTCCTCCAGGAAGGCCTGCTCCAGCGCCGCGATCTGCTCCGCCGTCAGGCCCAGGGGCAGGTAATCGATGTCGGACGCGGGGTTGGCCACGCGCCCACCGGAGGCGCCCCGATGAGCGGGGGCCCGCTTCGCATCAGAACCGAACAGACGCCGCATCGCCTAACCTCAAGCCAAACCGCCAAACATTCGAACGGCTTCCCGATTCTGGACCGAGTCCCGGGGCCGATTTTCATGGGCACGATGACAAAACAACAGCCCATGGGATGCCGCGTTTTACCGGCAAAGACCATGTAGCAAAAGGTTAGGCTGTTACAACTGACAGGCCTAGCCGCCAGGCTAGGCCACAAGATTAGGTCAGGGTGGTGCTGAGGGCGGCGTCCAGGTCGGCGATCAGGTCGTCCACATCCTCGATGCCCACCGACAGGCGGACCAGACCGTCGTCGATGCCGGCGGCGGCCCGCAGCTCCGCCGGGATGGAGGCGTGGGTCATGATGGCCGGATGCTCGATCAGGCTTTCCACCCCGCCCAGGCTTTCGGCCAGGGAGAACAGCTCCGTCCGCTCCAGGAAGCGCCGCGCCGCCTCCAGCCCGCCTTTCAGGCTGACGGAAACCATGCCGCCGCCGCCTCGCATCTGGCGCTGGGCCAGGGCGTGCTGCGGATGGCTGGCCAGGCCGGGATAGCGCACCCCCGCCACGGCCGGATGACGCTCCAGCCATTCGGCGATGGCGGCGGCGTTGGCGCTGTGCCGCTCCATGCGCAGGGCCAGGGTCTTCAGGCCGCGCAGGGCCAGGAAGCTGTCGAAGGGGCCGGCCACGGCGCCCACGGCGTTCTGCAGGAAGCCCAGGCGGTCGGCCAGCTCCCCCTCCTCCCGCGCCACGGCGACGCCACCCACCATGTCGCAATGGCCGTTGAGGTACTTGGTGGCCGAATGCACGACGATATCGAAGCCCAGTTCCAGCGGCCGCTGGGCATAGGGCGTGGCGAAGGTGTTGTCGCAGACCGAGATGAGGTTATGCCGCCGGGCGAAGGCGGCCACCGCCTCCAAATCCACCAGCTTCAGCAGCGGGTTGGTCGGCGTCTCCACCCACAGCATGCGGGTTTGGGGCGTCAGCGCCGCCTCCAGCTTGGCCGGGTCGGTCATGTCGACGAAGCGGGAGGTCAGGCCCATGGAGCGCTTGCGCACCCGTTCCAGCAGGCGATAGCTGCCGCCGTACAGGTCGTCCATGGCGACGATGTGGCTGCCGGCGTCCAGCAGTTCCAGGATGGTGGCCTCCGCCGCCAGGCCGGAAGCGAAGGCGTAGCCCCGCGCCCCGCCCTCCAGATCCGCCACGCAGCGTTCATAGGCCATACGGGTGGGGTTCTGGCTGCGGCTGTACTCATAACCCTTATGGACGCCAGGGCTTTCCTGCACATAGGTGGAGGTGGCGTAGATGGGCACGGTGATGGCGCCGGTGCTGGGGTCCGGCTCCTGCCCCGCGTGCACCGTGCGGGTGGCGAAGGCCCGTTGGTTGGAGAGGGGACGGTTGTGGCTACGATCGGCCATGGGGATTCCTTGGGAATGAAAGCGGGGGCGCGGGACAGAGGGCGGGCGTCAGCCCAGCTGCCGGCGCAAATGGTTCAGCAGGTCGACGCGGGTCAGCAATCCTAGGAAGGCGTCGCCCTCCGTGACCAGGGCCACCATGTTGCGGCTGAAGATGGCGTCCAGCGCGCTGATGGGTGCCGTCACCGGCACGGTTTCCAGGCGCGAGGTCATGGCCGCGCGCACCGCCTCGCGGAAGCGGGCGGGGTCGGGCTCCACATGCAGCAGCAGGTCGGACTCGTCCAGCAGGCCCACCACGCGGCCGCCCTGCATCACCGGCAGTTGCGACACGTCGGAAATGCGCATGCGCTTGTACGCCGTCAGCAGGGTGTCGTCGGGGGAGACGGTCACCACCTGACCCTTGTCCACCCGGCGGGTCATGAGGTCGCGCAGGTCGCCCGTGCGCTCGCTGGGCAGGAAGCCCTGGTCGGCCATCCAGCCGTCGTTGAACATCTTGGACAGGTACTTGTTGCCCGTGTCGCACACCAGCGTGACCACGCGCTTCGGTGTCGTCTGCGCCCGGCAATAGCGCAGGGCGGCGGCGAACAGCGTGCCGCTGGAGGAACCACCCAGGATGCCTTCCCGGCGCAGCAGCTCCCGCGCCGCGTTCAGGCTTTCGGCGTCGGGGATGGTGTAGGCGTCCTCCACATACTGCAGGTCGCAGTTGGGCGGCACGAAATCCTCGCCGATGCCCTCCACCACCCAGCTGCCGGGCTCATCATGCCGACCGGTCTTCACCAGGTCGCGCAGGATGGAGCCCTGGGGGTCGGCCAGCACCATGCGGGTGCGCGGGCTGGCCTGCCGGAAATAGCGCCCCAGGCCGGTCAGCGTGCCGCCGGAGCCCACGCCCACCACCATGGCGTCCAGGCGCCCGTCCATCTGGCGCAGCAGCTCCGGCCCCGTCCAGCGCTCATGCGCCGACGGGTTGTCGGGGTTGGCAAACTGGTTCATGTAGACGGCACCGGGGATCTCGGCCGCCAGCCGCTCGGCGATGTCCTGGTAATAGTCGGGATGGCCCTTGCCCACGTCGCTGCGCGTGACATGGATGTCGGCCCCCAGGGCCCGCAGGTGGTTGATCTTCTCCGCCGCCATCTTGTCGGGGATGACCAGCACCAGGCGATAGCCCTTGGCGGCGCACACCAGGGCCAGGCCCAGGCCGGTGTTGCCGGCCGTCGCCTCCACCACCGTGCCGCCGGGCTTCAGCCGGCCGGATCTCTCCGCCCCCTCCACCATGGCGAGGCCGATGCGGTCCTTGATGGAGCCGCCGGGGTTCTGGTTTTCCAGCTTCAGGTACAGCTCACACGGGCCGGTATCGATCTTGGTGACGCGGACCAGCGGCGTGTTGCCGATCAGGGACAGGATGGCGGGGCCATCCGAGGTGTTCTCTGCTGACGGGACGGGGGCGGACGACGCGTGCGCGATCGACATGGGGCAACCCTCTCGGTCTGTTTGTTAAACAAAACAGTGACCGATGGGCGGGGGGCTGGCAATCCCCCGTCTGTATAGACCCCTGGGACAATCACGCCGGCCGGAAAGGCTTATTGCTTTTGCCGCAGCGCAAAATATTACAAGCTTGCGACGTGCCGCTTTACTTCGAAATGTTCTGGCGGAATGGGGCGGTAATTCGCATCAATCAATCCGCGACTATGCAAAGTGGCTAGATTGTCGGCCAGATTGTCGATGCAGGCGGCGCGATCCCAGCCTTCCAGCCAATTCTGCTCCAGGAAGGCCATGATGGCGGGCTGGCCCAGCTCCACCTCCCACAGGATGCCGATGAGGGAGGACAGGGCCTCTTCCTCGATCTGGGTTTCCTGGTCGACGCAGATGGCAGCGTTGGCCTCATTCACCCGGCCCGTCTCCGGCCCGGCGCCCAGGCCGAAATCAACCAGGCCCCGCCGCTCCGGCGGCGCCACCAGCCAGTGGCCGATCTCATGGATCAGCACATAGGACTCGCTCTGTGTGCGGATGGCGCGGCCGTCCCAGCTATAGGCCTGCATGGGCAGCTCATCGATGGTTTCGATACCAAAACGATGGGCCAGCGCGATGCCGTCCGCGCGATGCTGGGCCGTGTCCACACCCAGCGGCACCAGGTCCAGGGTGCCGGCGATGCGCTCGAACACCTCGGCGACCAGCGGGTCCGCCCCCGCCAGGCGACCACGCAGGTCGGCCAGGATGGGCGGCAGCTCCTCCAGGGGAATGGGGGTGAGGATCATGCCCGCTCCAGCACTACGAAGCTGTGCGCCGGGGCCGGGTCGGCCTCCACCTCCAGGGCCGGGACATCGCGCCGCGACACCTCGCGCCATTCCGCCCGGTCGAAGGTGGGGAAGAAGGCGTCGCCCTCCGGGCTGGCGTGCACCTCGGTCAGGTACAGGCGGTGCGCGGTCTTCAGGGCGGTGGCGAACAGCAGCTCCCCACCGATGACCATGACCTCCGCCGCGCCATCGGCCGCCGCCACCAGGCGGGCCTGCTCGATGGCGGCCTCCAGGCTGTGGCAGACCACGCCGCCGTGGGCGCGGTAGTCCTTCTTGTGCGTCACGACGATGTTGGTGCGGCCCGGCAGGGGCTTGGCCCCGATGCTCTCCCACGTCCGCCGGCCCATGACCACCGGCTTGCCCAGGGTCATCTCCTTGAAATACTTCAGGTCTCCCTTCAACCGCCACGGCAGGCGGTTCTCCACCCCGATGACGTTGTTGGTCGACACGGCGGCGATGAGGGCCAAGGGAATGGGCGCGGAATCGGGCATGGGATCAAGGGGCCTGGCTGATGAACGCTCAAGGCCTGCGGTTTTACGGCAAATGGGGGGTGGTGAGAATGCGGAAGATCAAAGGGCGGGGGTGCGTTGAGGAATACCGGGAGCGCAGTCTAAAGCTTTTTCAGGGCCGGCTAAAATGCCTTAATTTCATTCGGCCGCGCTATATCCACATACCTAAGAAACTCTCGACCAAGGTCGGTGATTGAGAAAATATCGTTAGCGGAATGGACCAGGCCTTTGTTAATCAGAAAGCTAGCCCAATTATCAAAGCTATAATTACTGTAAACTTCTGGGTATTTAGCCTTTGCGGCGTTAAAGAATTCCATAACGCTGGATTTATCAAGAAAACCGCGAACTCTCATTTCTCTCATGGCGCTAATCTGACTGGAAAATATAACAGAGAATATGTTTGAGAATTCAGAAATAACTCTCAGTATCGCTAGATGAGTCACAAGATAATCAATTTTTTCATCTGTGTTTGATGAAATGCTCTTCGAATCAATTTCTGATTTAATTGCAATTCTTTCCATTTCAACTATTTTATTTTTATCATAGTCGATCTTAGAGAAAATATTCTCCAGAATATTGGCGTTATTTTTTTCATTCTCTTGTTCTTTTGTCGGATCAAATGTAACGCCATCTTTCTTTATACTCGAAATCCTACCAATAAGCGCCTCGATCGCAGGGAATAATTTTTTTAACTCTTCTCTGAACGTGAGAATAAAAAATAAAACAAGCGCCGGCCAAGATACACCTTTTAAGAAATCCAGAAATAATTTAAGTGTTTCCAATGTATTTCTCCAATATATTTATTAATCAAAACACCCGCACGGCGTCCGCCTCGATCCGTCCCCGCCGCCGGGGATGAATCCCCTCGCGGGTCATGACGTCCACCTTGGCACCCAGGATATCCTGCAGGCGCTCTTGCACTGCTGCCAGGCTGAACAAGGTGAAACCCTGGGGCCGGTCCAGGTCGAAGAAGACATCCACATCGGATGTGTCGGTCGCCTCATCCCGCGCGACGGAGCCGAACAGGAACAGCGCGCCGATGCCGGCGTGGCGAAATTCCGGCTCGTGCTGCCTCAGCAAGTCTATGGCGTGGGCGCGGTTCATTTGGGCGTGATCGTATCGGCAACGGACGCCTTAAAGGTAAGTCCGCCCACCTGCCCTGTCCACGCCCATCAGCCGCCCGCCTTGAGCGCCAACAGCCGCCGCTCGGCGTTCTGGTTCTTCGGGTCCAGTTCCAGGGCGCGCTGGTAGGCCAGGATGGCGGCCGGCTTGTCACCGCTGGCGGCCAGCGCCTCGGCCAGGCTGTCCTGGGCGTTGCCGCTGTCGGGATAGAGGTCGGCGGCCAGCTTCAGGATGGCCAACGCATTCCGGGGCTGGCCATTGCTGAGCAGGCGATAGCCCCAGTCGTTCAATTCCGCCTCCGCCAGCGTCACGCCCGGCTCGCGCGCCTGCAAGGCGGCGTAGAGCGCCGGCACCTGGTCGAAGCCGTGGCGCTGGATGTCCACACGCAGGGCGGCCAAGCCGGCCAGCTTGGCGCCGTAGAGGGCGGCCACCTGGTCGATCATGTCCTCAGGGAAGGCGCCGGACAGGTTGGTCAGGATGACCACGCCCACGTCGTCCTCAGGGTAGAGGAAGAAGGCGGAGCGGCCGCCGCCCGTCATGCCCACGGCGCGGTGGCCGCCATGGTCCAGCACCTCCCAGCCCAAGCCCCACTGGCCGGAACGGCCATCGTTGAAGGCGGCGGGCGTCCACAGCAGGCGCAGGCTGTCGGCGTCCAGCAACTGGCCCTGGGACAGGGCGATCATCCAGCGCGCCATATCCTCCGCCGTGCTGTCCAGGCCGGAGGAGGCGCGGTGCATGGGGCGGAACAGCTCATAGACCGGGTGGGGTGTGGCCACCGGGGCGCCATCCGGCCCCCCAGCGGGATTGGGCGCATAGCTGTTGCGATAGCCGGCGGCCTTGCCGGGCGTGACCATGCTGCTGTCGCCAAAGGCGGTGTGGGTCATGCCCGCCGCCTCGATCTCCCAGCCGATGATGGGGGTGTCGGGCGCCTGGCCGGTCAGCCTGTCCACCCCCCGCTGCACCAGGGTGTAGTTGGTCTGGCAGTAGTCGAAGCGTTCGCCGGGCGTGAACTTCAGGGGCTGGGCCTGCACCCAGGCCCAAATGGCCTCACCCCCCACCCGCTCATCCCGGTCGCCGGGCGCGCGGTTGATGTCGGGCAGGCCGGACATGTGGGTCAGCAATTGGCGGATGGTGACGGGGCGCCAGGCGGCGGGCAGGTCGTCCAGGTACTGGCCGACGGGCGCGTCCAGGTCCATCCGCCCGGCCTGCACCTGCCGCATCGCGGCCACGCCGGTGAAGGCCTTGGTGATGGAATTGACGGCGAAGATGGTCTCATTCGTCACCGGCACCGGCGTCTGCAGGTTGGCCACGCCATAGCTGCGCGACAGCACCAAGCGGCCCTGCTGGATGACGGCCACCTGCAGGCCGGGGATGCCCAGCGCCCGCATCTGCCCCTGGAGGAAGGCGTCCACCTGGGCCGCCACCGTATCCACCGCGACGGCGGCCGGCGGTGCCCGGTTTGCGGCCACCACCGCCTTGCCCGTGCCGGCCAGGCCGGCCATGGGCATCCCCAGCAGCAGCACCGCCGCGATCCCCACCCGTGCGCGCATGATCCGTCCCCGCATCGTTCGCTCAACGGGCGTCATGCTAGCAAGGGCGGGACGGGGTGCGGAGGGCCACTCCGGTGGCCCCAAGGCCGGCACGATCGGCCCGGACGCGCCCGGGAACTCGGAGCGGGCGGGTCAGACCTCCTGCAAGGCCAGCAGGATATGCTTCCACCCCTGATAGCCCGAGGTGGGATCGGAACTGCGGCCCTGGCTTTCCAGGCCCCGGATGGCCTGCTGGGCCGTGTCGACGTAATCCACAGGCCGGTTGTCGATCTGCGCGCGCTCCGCCGCGGTGAAGGGGACGAATTCGCCGTTGGGACCGACCTTGCCGATGGGGCCGGCCATCTGCAGCATGCCCATCTCGGTCAGGTCGATCTTGCCGGCCTTGGCCAACTCCTTCGAGGCGGCGATCATCTGCTTGCGGGTCATGTGGTGATAGTCGACGGCCTTGCTGTCGTCCGCCTTGGCGCCGCCGGCGCTCGCGTCCTGGCCGATGATGTCCTTCGGGGTCGCGCTGGCCGGCGCGGCGCCGCTTTGCGCCGGCGTCTGGCCCAGCGGCGTGCCCCGCACCATCCCCTTACTCAGGCCCATCTGGCCCAAACCCATCTGGCCCAAACCCACCTGGCCGAGGCCGGCGTACAGGTTGGATACCGAACTGACCGTCACTTTCGCCCCCTTTTCATCGGTGATGACAAAAGTGCAAGCACCCGCCGTGCCAGACAGCGGCGATCCGCCGCCCCGCTGGGGAATACGGGATGGTTCTCTCGTTCAAGACGCGAAGCCAGCCGGGCAAAAAGGGGGCGGGTCGGCAGAATCCGCCCCTGGCTAGGCAGAAATTGCCGACTTCAGCAGGCCAAAATGTCGCACCCCCTGCCCCGGCCTTGTCCCGGTGGCCAGGCTCAGGCTGCATGCGCGCACCCATAACCGCCGCCTAAGCCGCCCCCGTGACCGCCATGCCCAAGACAGACGCCCCCAAGACCGACGAGGGCGCCAAGGTGCCGCAGGTGACCCTGATGTTCTGGGTCATCAAGATCGCCGCCACCACCCTGGGGGAAACGGGCGGCGATGCCGTCACCCTGTCCATGGGCCTGGGCTATCTGGCCGGCACCGCCGTCTTCGCCGTCGCCTTCGCAGCCGCCGTGGCGGCGCAGATCGGCGCCCGCCGTTTCCATCCCGCCCTGTATTGGCTGACCATCCTGGCCACGACGACGGTGGGCACCACCCTGGCCGATTTCGCCGACCGCTCGCTGGGCATCGGCTATGCCGGCGGCACGGCGCTGCTGACGGGCCTGCTGGCGCTCAGCCTCACCGGCTGGCGGCTGGCGCTGGGCACGGTTTCGGTCGCCAGCGTCACCGGCGCCCGGGCGGAAATCTTCTACTGGGTGACCATCCTGTTTTCCCAGACGCTGGGCACGGCCCTGGGCGATTGGGCGGCGGACAGCGAGGGGCTGGGATATGGCGGCGGCATCCTGGTGTTCGCCGGCCTGCTGGCGCTGGTGGCGGCCGCCTATGCCTGGACGTCCCTGTCGCGCACCGCCCTGTTCTGGGCGGCCTTCATCCTGACCCGGCCCCTGGGCGCCGTGGTGGGCGATTTCCTGGACAAGCCGGCGGACGCGGGCGGCCTGGACCTCAGCCGCTACGCCGCCTCCGCCCTGCTGCTGGCCTTCGTGGCCGCCTGCCTGGTGCTGGTGCCGCAGCGCGCCGCGTCAAGCCGGCACTGAGGCCGCCCCGAGTCACACCGCGACGTCGGCCTTGATGTGCGGGTGGGGGTCATAGCCGGTAATCTCAAAATCCTCGAAGCGATAGTCGAACAGGCTGTCGGCCTTGCGCTTGATCACCAGCTGGGGGAAGGGCCGCGGCTCACGCGTCAGCTGCTCTTCCGCCTGGGGGATGTGGTTGAGGTAGAGGTGAACGTCCCCGCCCTGCCACACCAGGTCCCCCACGCCCAGCCCACACTGCTGGGCCAGCATGTGGATCAGCAGCGCGCCCTCGCACAGGTTCCAGGGAAGGCCCAGCAGGGTGTCGGCGCTGCGCTGGAAGATCAGGCCCGACAGTTTCCCGTCCGCCACGAAGAACTGATAGGTCATGTGGCAGGGCGGCAGCGCCATGGCCGGCAGGTCGGCCACGTTCCAGCCGGTGAACAGCAGGCGCCGGCTGGTGGGGTTGGTGCGGATGCCGTCCACCAGCTCCTGGATCTGGTCGATGACCGTGCCGTCCGGCCCCTGCCAACGCCGCCACTGCTTGCCATAGACGGGCCCCAGGTCGCCCCACTGGGCGGCGAAGGCGTCGTCGGCCAGCACGCGGGCCTCGAAATCCTCCTGGCTGATGTCCTCGCCCGTTTTCTTGCGGTAGTTGGCCAGCGGCCAGTCCGTCCAGATGCGCACCTTGTTGGCCAGCAGCGGGCGGATGCTGGTGTCGCCCGACAGGAACCACAGCATCTCGTGGATGGCCTGGCGGTGGAAAATCTTCTTGGTGGTCAGCAGGGGGAAGCCGGCCGACAGGTCGAAGCGCATCAGCTCCCCGAACAGCGCCTTGGTGCCCACGCCGGTGCGGTCGACCCGCGTCGCCCCCTGGTCGATCAGGCGGCGCAGCAGCGACAGGTACTGGTGTTCCGGATGCGCCATGGCGGCCCCCTCGCAGGTGCGCGCCGGGTGGCCCGGCGCTGTCAACGGTGTCCCTACATAATGTAGCGGCCGGGTCGCCGGAACCCCATATCTCATGGCGCGGCAGGGATCGGCCGGGCGCGGCCCTGCCATTCCCCGAAGGGCTTTCACTTTTGGTTCCGCGTCCCTATATTAGGGATGTCGGGGCTTGCTCCGACTATGGCGATAAACGCCTTGCGGAATAAGCGTTGCGGACCCGGGGGCGGTACCCGGCGCCTCCACCATCATGGGGGCGAATCAGGATCGACGTGCGTGGTAAAGGCATGGTTTTCGCTCGGCATGGTTCCGCCGTCATCGGGCCGTTTCATAGGTGCCAACGATAACACGGCGCCTGCTCTTCGCATGGCCGCCTAATACCCTCAACGGGGTATTAGTGGTTAGCTAAGAACGGGGTTCGGGGGGCACCCGGCAACAGAAGCCCCCCACTGAATCGGCGACCAATCGCCTCGCCCCTGGCCCCGCCAACAGCGGTTCGCGCGCCCAGGCTTGCAAATCGCGCGCCGGGCGGGTCTATTGGTGGCGTCGTCATCCCGCTACCGGAGCGTTTTGCCTACCATGTCCACTGATCTCCTTCGCTACGACCGTATGGTCGAGGCCGCCCTGCGCCGGGTCGTGCGCGATGCGCTGAAGGAAGTGCAGGAGCATGGCCTGCCCGGCGAACACCACTTCTTCATCAGCTTCCGCACCCAGTATCCGGGCGTGCGCATGCCGGAATTCCTGCGCGCCAAGTACCCGGATGAGATCACCATCGTCCTGCAGTACCAGTTCTACGGACTGGACGTGAACGATGAGCGGGTGGAAGTGACGCTGAGCTTCAACGGCAACCATGAGCGCCTGGTGGTGCCCATGGCCGCCATCACCACCTTCGCCGACCCCTCGGTCAACTTCGCCCTGCAGTTCCAGCCCCCCGATGAGGAGGAGGCGGAAGAGGTGGTGGACGAGGCCGTCGAGGAAGAGGCCGCGCCTGCGGCCGAGGATGACGACACGCCCAAGCAGGGCGGCACCGTCGTGGCGCTGGACGCCTTCCGCAAGAAGTAAGGGCCGCAGGACGTAAGCGCCCGCGAGAAGGGGGAGTACCATGGCCGTCTCCCCCGATTTCCTGGACCACGTCCTGGACCTGCTGGCTCCGTTAGGGCCGGTGGAGGCCCCGCGCCTGTTCGGCGGCCGGGGCCTGACCCTGCATGGCCGCAATTTCGGCCTCATCACCGGTGACGACACCCTCTACCTGAAGGCCGATGCCATCAGCCAGGCCACGTTCGAGGCCGCCGGCTGCGTCCGCTTCACCCCCTGGGCCGACAAGCCCCACCGCTCGCTGGGTTATTACACCCCGCCCGAGGGCGCCTTGGACGAGCCCGACGAACTGCTGCGCTGGGCCCGCCTGGCCGTCGACGCCGCCCTGCGCGCCCCGGCCAAGGCGCCGAAGAAGGCCAAGGGGCCGGTGGCGAAAAAGAAGACCCTGGCGGACATGCTGCTGGAGTAGAGGGGTTCTTGGGACCGCCTCGACAGTTGACCGGCGCCGTGGCACTGTAATCGCATGAACAGCCCAACCAAACACACGCTGTCCGAAGTCGAGGCGGTTCTTGCGGCCAGCGAGGCCGAGACCGCACGCGGCGATACCGTGCCCCTGGCACCCGTACTCGGCCGGATCAAGGCGAGCATTGCCAGGATGGAAGCGCGGCAGGGCAAATCGCAGGCTCAGCCCCGTAAAGCCTGACTGTAACCGTCCGCCTCAGTCCTCGAGCCGAAGCACAGGTGGACGCGCTGATCGCGCACTATGAGCGGCTGGGTCGATTGGCCGCCGCACACAATCTCCTGGCTCCCCTGGAAACAGTCGCCCAGCGCATTGAGGCCAATCCCCTTGCGGGACTGTCGGCACCGCGCCTCTATCACACCCTGGCCAAACCTGGCCGCCTGTGGCTGCACATTGGCGCATATTGGATCGCCTATACACTTACGCAACCCGCCGTCATTCAGGCCGTGATCTACGATACCGCCAACATTCCACGCCGCCTTTAACCCCACCAAACAAAAAGGGCGACCCCGGTGGGAGCCGTCCTTTTCGCATCAGTGCCCAACCCCGGTGGGGATCGGGTGTCCAGGAAGCTGCGCAGCTTGCGCAAGCGGGACATGCCACGCGCCCCCCGATCAGTCCTCGTGGCGGTCCACATATTCCCGCAGGGCTTGATTGATACGGCTTTGATAGCCCCGCCCTTGGGGATGCTTGCGGAACCAGGCAATCAAATCCGCATCCAGACGCAGGGTCAGTTGCTGCTTCACCGGCCGGAACATGCCTCGTTGCGCGCCAGTCCAGTCGGTCCGTTCCGGAATGTCGACCGTGTCGATTTCCTCATCCGGCATCGCGACCAGGGCCTTAATCTGCGCTTCCAATTCAGGGGACAGATCAGCGGCAGATTCGCGCCGCTTGCGCGCCCTGAAGATCGCCCGCTTCTCAGCCATCTTCATAATCAGCCCTTTCCCTTGCCGTCGCCTTTCTGGCGCTGATGATCCGGCCGGCGGCCCCTCCCCCATCATCGGGAAGGGTGTGAACCACGAACAAAATCAGATCCGCAGCGCCTTTGACCACAGAGCATACGGTGTCCCAGCGTTCCTCATCGGGATAAGGATCTTCCATGGTCAAGGCATAGGGATCATCAAGCGCCAGGGCGGCCAGTTCGAATCCGACCTTGTGCTTCCGAAAATTGGCCTCGGCCTTCTTTGGATCCCATGTCCAGCGCAAGGCATCCAGCCCCTCTTTGTAGCTACATAAATGTAGCTACAAACATATCTGGCGACAAGATGGCCCAAACAAAAAGGGCGACCCCGGTGGGAGCCGCCCTTGTCGCTACTCAATACCCAACCCCGGTGGGGATCAGGTGTCCAGGAAGCTGCGCAGCTTGCGCGAGCGGGACGGGTGCTTCAGCTTGCGCAGCGCCTTCGCCTCGATCTGGCGGATACGCTCGCGGGTCACGCTGAACTGCTGGCCCACCTCTTCCAGGGTGTGGTCGGTGTTCATGCCGATGCCGAAGCGCATGCGCAGCACACGCTCCTCACGCGGGGTCAGCGAGGCCAGGACGCGGGTGGTCGTCTCGCGCAGGTTCGCCTGGATGGCGGCGTCCAGCGGCAGGACGGCGTTCTTGTCCTCGATGAAATCGCCCAAGTGGCTGTCTTCCTCGTCGCCGATCGGCGTCTCGAGGCTGATCGGCTCCTTGGCGATCTTCAGGACCTTGCGGACCTTCTCCAGCGGCATCATCAGCCGCTCGGCCAATTCCTCCGGCGTCGGCTCGCGGCCGATCTCGTGCAGCATCTGGCGCGAGGTGCGCACCAGCTTGTTGATCGTCTCGATCATGTGCACGGGGATGCGGATGGTGCGGGCCTGGTCGGCGATGGACCGGGTGATGGCCTGGCGAATCCACCAGGTGGCGTAGGTCGAGAACTTGTAGCCGCGGCGGTATTCGAACTTATCAACGGCCTTCATCAGGCCGATGTTGCCCTCCTGGATGAGGTCCAGGAACTGCAGGCCGCGGTTGGTGTACTTCTTGGCGATGGAGATGACGAGGCGCAGGTTGGCCTCCACCATTTCCTTCTTGGCGCGGCTGGCTTCCTTCTCGCCCTTCTGCACCGTGGAGACGATGCGGCGGAATTCGCCGATGGGCAGGCGCACGCCTTCCGCGATCTCGTTGATGCCCTCGCGGACCTTCACGATCTCGGTGGCGCTGCGCTCGGCGAACTTGGCCCAGGCCTTGGAATTGCCCTTCACCCGGTCCAGCCAGTTCGGGTCCAGCTCGGAACCGTAGTAGTGGTGCAGGAAGTCCTCGCGCTTCACCTTGCAGTCGGTCGCCAGGCGCAGCAGCTTGCCTTCCAGACCCATCAGCTTGCGGTTCATGCCGTACAGCTGCTCGACCAGGGCCTCGATGCGGCTGTTGTTCAGCCGCACGGAGTTGACCAGCTCGGTCAGCTCGGCCTTCAGCTTGTCGTACTTCTTGTCCTGGGCCTTGCCCGGATCCTCGCCGCGCTGGATGGCCGCCAGCCGCAGCTCCTGCATCTTGTGCAGCTTCTCGTAGGTGTCCTCGATGGTCTGGAAGGTCTCCAGCACCATGGGCTTCAGCTCGGCCTCCATGGCGGCCAGGGAAATGCCGCCCTCCTCCTCGCCGCCCTCGCCGGGTTCACCGCCCTCGGCACCTTCGGGACGCTCACCGCCCTCGCCGTCGCCGGCGCCCTCGCCACCCTCGGCGGCACCTTCCTCGCGCGGGGCCTCCTCGGCACCCAGCACGGCCTCGGTCAGCTCACCGGACTCCGGGTCGACGCCATAGGTCGCATCCAGGTCGATGATGTCGCGCAGCAGCATCTTCCCTTCGTTCAGGGCCTCATGCCACTGGATGATCGCGCGGATGGTCAGGGGCGATTCGCAGATCGCGCCGATCATCATCTCGCGACCGGCCTCGATGCGCTTGGCGATGGCGATTTCGCCCTCGCGCGACAGCAGCTCCACCGAGCCCATCTCGCGCAGGTACATGCGCACGGGGTCGTCGGTGCGGCCGATGTCGTCATCGTCCAGGTTGCCGGAGACGCGGCCTTCGCCGTCGCCGCCGCCTTCACCGCTGGCCTCGGAGTCCTGCTCCTCCGATTCGATGACGTTGATGCCCATCTCATTGAGCATGGCCATCGTGTCCTCGATCTGCTCGGAGGAGGACTGGTCGGGGGGCACGGCCGCGTTCAGTTCGTCAATGGTGACGAACCCCCGCTCCTTGCCGCGCTGGATCATCTTCTTGAAGGCGAGGCCCATGCCGTCCATCAGCGGGCCGTCCAACTGTTCCTCACGCGCCTCGGAAACGTCCGCACTCTGCGCTGCTTTCGTGGCCATTCGCTCAATGTCCCCGACTAACTGAAATGCAAACCAACTGAACGCCGGTTCAACCCTGACAGCCGGCCTTCATGGGCGCCGGCCCATACCCTTTACTCCAAACCAGGCCCTTTACTCGAAACCGGGGCCTGAGCCCGTCGGCACCGGATCGCCGCGACCAGGGCGACGAAGCCGGCATTGCCAATACCGCGGACACCCGATACCCAAAGAAAGCGCGCGTTCCCACCAAAAACAGGGCTTGGGACGAAAAAAGGCGCCGCACCGGACAAAATCCCCCGGTAACGCCACCCCCTCGACATCCTAACCGTCCGTCCAGGCCGGACCCGCATCGCCTTTTCGCGTAATCGTCGCTCCCCAGCGCCAACATCAAACGTTCCTCGGGTGGCGGCGTCAGACGCCCTCACCCTCCGGATCCAGGGCATGGCCCCGGCGTATCAACTCTTCCCGTTTAAGGGCCATCAGCCGGGCCAGGGTCTCCTCGCTGGGATCCTCGGCCAGGCGCCGCTCCGCCTCGCGCAACTCGGTCTGGAACACCAATTCCTGGGAATTGAGCCAAACCTCCTGCCAGCCCGCCCGGGCGGACTCGGGCGTCGCCTCCGGACGGGCGTAGGAGGGCAGGTCCGCCCCCAACGTTTCATCCAGTTCATCGGCAAAGCCGCACGCTGACAAGTGGCGTCGCAAACCCGCCGCGTCAAGTCCCGAATCGTGGGACAGGCATTCGACCAGGGCCTGGCGCAGCCGTTCCAGCCCCTCGGTGGCGAAACTGATCATGGCCAGCGTCTCGCCCAGTGTCTCGAACAGCACGGGATGGTTCAGCACCACGGCCAGCAGCAGGCGCTCGCGCCAGCGCGCCGACCCGATCTCGACGCGGGCGCGGAAACGCTTGTCCCACTGCCGCGCCACTGGGAAAGGCGGGGCGCCGGGGCGCTGCCCGCGCGTGAAGCCTCCCCCGCCCCCGGCTGGAACGCCGGGCGCGGGGGACGGCCCAACTGGTACAGGCGATCCTTGAAGGCGCGGTGATAGGCGTTGCGCACCCGGGCGTCGGGAATGCGCTCCAGCTGCGCCTCCAGGGCCGCCTGCATGCCGGCCTGGGCGTCGGGCTGGGCCAGGTCGCGCTCCGCCGCCTCCATGTCCCACAGCACGTCCGTCAGCGGCCGCGCGCGGTCCAGCACCGCCTGGAAGGCGGCGGCGCCGCCGGCGCGGATCAGGCTGTCGGGGTCCTCCTTCTCCGGCATGAAGGCGACACGCACGGAATGATCGGGCATCAACAGGGGCAGCACGCGCTCCACCGCGCGGAAGGCGGCGCGCCGGCCGGCGTTGTCGCCGTCGAAGCACAGGATGGGCATGCGCTGCCCCTCGGGCGCCAGCTTCCACAGGGCCTGGATCTGCGTCTCCGTCAGCGCCGTGCCCAGTGGCGCCACCGCCCCCTCGAACCCCGCCATGACGCTGGCGATGACATCCATATAGCCTTCTGTGACGATCACCGGCTTGCCGTCCGCCGCCGCCTGGCGCGCCCGGCTCATGCCGTAGAGGATGTCGCCCTTGTGGAACAGGGGGTTCTCGGCGGAATTGATGTACTTCGGCCCCTCCCCCTCCAGGATGCGGCCGCCGAAGGCCACCACCCGGCCCCGCCGGTCGGTGACGGGGAACAGCACCCGGTTGCGGAAAAAGGGGAAGGGCGCGCGGCCGTCGTCCGGCCGCTTGAACAGCCCGGCCTCCACCATGTCGGCCTCGGTATAGCCGGCGGTGACCAGTTCCGCCCTCAGGCCGGCGCCGTCGCTGGGCGCGTAGCCCAGGCGGAAACGGGCCATGGCCTCGTCATCCAGGCCGCGGCCGCGCAGGTAGGCCAGGCCATGGCGTCCCACGGGGGCGCGCAGTTGCCCCTCGAACCAGCGGGTGGCGCGTTCCACCAGATCATAAAGCGACTTCTCGCGCTCGAACCGCTCCCGCTCCTGCGGGCTGGCCTTGGGCACCGTCAGGCCGGCCTCGGGCGCCAGCGCTTCCACCGCCTCCATGAACGACAAATTGTCGTTGCGCATGACGAAGCCGATGACATCGCCATGGGCGCCGCAGCCGAAGCAGTGGAAAAAGCCCTTCTGGTCGTTGACGTAGAAGCTGGGCGTCTTTTCGTTATGAAAGGGGCAAGGCGCGCGGAACTCCCGCCCCGCCCGCTGCAGGCGCACGCGCCGCATCACCACGTCCGACAGGGTCAGCCGGTTCCGCAGCTCTTCCAGGAATTGGGGCGGCAGGGCCATGGGACGTGGACGGATCCGGAAATGTTGGGTTGATCAGCAATAAGGACTCGGAAGGGGCGGACGCATGCCGCCGGCCCCGGCCGGAACTCAGCCGTTCAGGGCGGCCTTGACCAGCGGACCGACGGTGGAGAAGTCCATCTGCCCGGTGTACTTGTCCTTCAGCACGGCCATGACCTTGCCCATGTCCTTCACGCTGGCGGCGCCGGTATCGGCCACGGCCTGGGCGACGGCGGCCTTGGTTTCCTCCTCCGTCAGCTGCTTGGGCAGGAAGGACATGATGACGGCGATCTCCGCCTCCTCCTGCGCCGCCAGCTCCTCACGGCCGCCCTGGCGGTAGAGGGCCACCGACTCACGGCGCTGCTTCACCATGCTCTGCAGCATGCTGCCGATCTCGGCCTCGGGGATGCCATCCATCTGGCCCTTGGGGCGCGCGTCGATGTCCCGCTTCTTCAGTTCCGCCATGATCATCCGGACGGCGGACAGCGTCTGCGCGTCCTTCGCCTTCATGGCGTCCTTCATGGCCTGGGTGAAACGTTCGCGCAGCATGGGTCGGCTTCCTCAAGAGGCATCACGGCAACCGGCATCCAGCCCGGTGACCCTGGTTCGGGGCGCGCACGGGACTGAAGCCAATCAATGGGGAAGGACGAACCTTAACCGCCCTATCCCTTGAGCGCCAGCGCCCAGATGACGGAGGCGCCCCCGCGCCGCAAGCATGGGGGCCATCGCTTGACCCGGCCGCCCGCCTTCTTTATGTCACAGAGAATTTCCGACGATATTGGGGCGGCCCATGGGGCATGCCCGCGCTCCAGGGGGCGGTTCCCGCCCCGCCTAGACGCGCGCCCACAAGGTCGAACCGGAAGAGATTGAGAGGGCACATTCAAGGGCGGTTGCCACGACCGCCGTCCAGAATGTGCCCCGCAGCGAATGGATTGACGACATGACCGCAGCCGCCCCCACCCGACCCCCGCAGCCTGAGGGCGCCACCGGCGTGCTGGTCCTGGCGGACGGCAGCGTCCACTGGGGCAAGGGCATCGGCGCCGCCGGCCAGTCGGTGGGCGAGGTCTGCTTCAACACCTCTATGACCGGCTACCAGGAAATCCTGACCGATCCGTCCTACGCCGGCCAGATCATCACCTTCACCTTCCCGCACATCGGCAATGTCGGCACCAACGACGAGGACATCGAGACGGTGACCCCGGCGGCCCGCGGCCTGATCCTGCGCGCCGACATCACGGAGCCGTCGAACTGGCGCGCCACGCGTGGCCTGGACGCCTGGCTGAAAAGCCACGGCCTGGTGGGCCTGGGCGGCCTGGACACCCGCGCCCTGACCCGCCGCATCCGTGACGGCGGCGCCCCCAACGGCGTCATCGCCCACGCCCCTGACGGCAAGTTCGACCTGGACGCCCTGGTGGCGCAGGCCCAGGCGTGGCCGGGCCTTGAAGGCATGGACCTGGCCAAGGACGTGACCTGCGGCCAGACCTTCACCTGGGATGAGAGCGCCTGGACCATCGCCGGCGGCTATGGCCGCCAGACCGACCCCAAGCATCACGTCGTGGCCGTCGATTTCGGCGCCAAGCGGAACATCCTGCGCTGCCTGGCCAATGCAGGCTGCCGCGTGACGGTGGTGCCCGCCACCGCCACGGCGGAGGAGATCCTGGCCTACAAGCCGGACGGTGTGTTCCTGTCCAACGGCCCCGGCGACCCGGCCGCCACCGGCACCTATGCCGTACCCATGATCCAGCAGATCGTGGCCAGCGGCCTGCCCCTGTTCGGCATCTGCCTGGGCCACCAGTTGCTGGCCCTGGCGCTCGGCGGCCAGACCACCAAGATGGAAAAGGGCCACCGCGGCGCCAACCACCCGGTGAAGGACTTGGCCACCGGCCGGGTGGAGATCACCAGCCAGAACCACGGTTTCGTCGTGCTGCCGGAAAGCCTGCCGGACACGGTGGAGGTGACCCACGTGTCGCTGTTCGACGGCAGCAACGAGGGCATCCGCCTGAAGGACAAGCCGGTGTTCTCCGTCCAGTATCACCCGGAGGCCAGCCCCGGCCCGGAGGACAGCCATTACCTGTTCGATCGGTTCATCGAGAACATCGCCGCCCGTTAAGCCGCAATACTGGCGGAAATACTGACGGGTTTAGGGTTGCAGGGCCGGTGAAGCCAGCTTCACCGGCCCTCACCTTTTGCGCCCGGCCGACCCCCTCGTAAAAATTCCGAACCGCTGTTATAAATTTCGTTTGACAGCGGCGTGAGGCCAATAATGGGCGTGTTCGACTTCCTGAAAAAGGACGTGATTGAAAAGGTGAAGGTGCCGGCGTTGGCCGCCAGCGTCGTCATCAACTCGAAGACCTATGCCATCAACAACATGGCGGCCAACAGCTTTACCGCCACCGGCGCCGGCGGATTGGGCCAGGGGGCCACCTTCCGCATGAAGGTGGCGTTCAAGGACAGCAAGGAAAACATCGCCTTCATCTGCGATGGCCAGGTCGCGTCGGTGGTGGGCAAGGATGCCAAGATCAACTTCGTCAACCTGGATGAGGCCCGCCGCCTGAAGGTCGCTGGATTCCTGACGCGCTATCTGCGGTCCCGTTGATCGACGCAGTCTGATAAAATTTTAAATAAATCCATCTAATACAGTTTCCATCATTTGACACACCGACTCCCGCCCAAGGTCGATCGGTGATAGTCTCAAGTGATGCGCGTCTATTCCTGTCTTCTGCCGGCAATCATGACGGTGACCTTTCTGGTCGCCACGATGGCCCATGCGCAAACGGTGCCGCAGATGACGCCGCAGGTGACACCCGTGTCCGGCAGCCCGGCGCAGTGGATGGTGCGCCCCACCCCGTCGCAAGACCCGATGAAACTGGCCCAGCCCCAGCCGGGCCACATGGGCGCGGGCCCCTACGATCCCAGCCCGCCGCCGGCGGTCGCCCTGCCCCTGCCGCCGCCTCATACCCAATCGCGCATCGTCTACGCCTTCGCCGGGCCGGCGGCACGCATGATGACGGTGTCGCGGGAGCTGTCGGACGCCTGCCGCCGGGGCCGCTTCACCCAGCGCATCAACATGCTGTACCGCGCCTTCGGCACCAAGGAGACGCCGCTGGGCGTGGCCTATGGCACCTGGGCCATCAACCTGGTGGACCCTGATCGCAAGCGCGAGGCGGGCACGGTCTATTTCTTCGACAAGCAGGACACGGCGCGCTGCACCGTCTACACCGCCCGGCAGGACGTGCTGCTGCCCTGGTACTACGGCCCCGGCGGCGGTTATGGCAAGGACCCGGCCGGCGCGGCGCCGGTTCCCGGCGGGCCGCCCCAAGCCCCCTAAACCCCTGGTCCCACGCGGATCAAGCCCTGGTTTCGGCCTTGGGGTTGCGGTAGGCGCACCCCCCCACCCCATATGCAGCGCTTCCCCCGGGGCGGCGCCCCTTTATATAAGCGGCTCAGCCGAACAATCCCCCGCGCCACCACTCCAGGGCGGGGGATTGTTTTGTGTGGCCGGCGTCTGGAGCGTCCCTTGCGGATGCCGGACGGACCGGACGGTAGAATTCAAAAAATGGCGGCTGACCCTCATGCCTAAACGCACAGACATCAAGTCCATCTGCATCATCGGCGCCGGCCCGATCATCATCGGCCAGGCTTGCGAATTCGATTATTCCGGTGTGCAGGCGTGCAAGGCGCTGAAGGAAGAGGGGTACCGGGTCATCCTGGTCAACTCCAACCCCGCCACCATCATGACCGACCCGGGCCTGGCCGACGCCACCTACGTCGAGCCCATCACCCCGGCCGTCGTCGCCAAGATCCTGGAGAAGGAGCGTCCCGACGCCCTGCTGCCCACCATGGGCGGCCAGACGGCGCTGAACACGGCGCTGAAGCTGTTCCATGACGGCACGCTGGATCGGCTGGGGGTCAAGCTGATCGGCGCCAAGGCCGACGTCATCGAGAAGGCGGAAGACCGCCTGCTGTTCCGCGACGCCATGGACAAGATCGGCCTGGAAAGCCCCAAGTCGCGCATGGTGAAGTCGGAGGCCGAGGCCGCCGACGCCCTGGCCTATGTCGGCCTGCCCGCCATCATCCGCCCCAGCTTCACCCTGGCCGGCACCGGCGGCGGCATCGCCTACAACAAGGCGGAGTACATCGAGATCGTCCGCGGCGGCCTGCGCGCCAGCCCGGTGAGCGAGGTGCTGGTCGAGGAATCGGTGTTGGGCTGGAAGGAGTATGAGATGGAGGTTGTGCGCGACTGCCGCGACAACTGCATCATCATCTGCTCCATCGAAAACATCGATCCCATGGGCATCCACACCGGTGACAGCGTCACCGTGGCGCCCGCGCTGACGCTGACCGACAAGGAATACCAGCTGATGCGCAACGCCTCGATCGCCGTGCTGCGCGAAATCGGGGTGGACACCGGCGGGTCCAACGTCCAGTTCGCCGTGAACCCGGAGAATGGCCGCGTCGTCGTCATCGAGATGAACCCGCGTGTCAGCCGTTCGTCGGCACTGGCCTCTAAGGCCACCGGCTTCCCCATCGCCAAGATCGCCGCCAAGCTGGCCGTGGGCTACACCCTGGACGAACTGGACAACGACATCACCGGGTCCACGCCGGCCAGCTTCGAGCCGACGATCGACTACGTCGTCACCAAGATGCCGCGCTTCGCGTTCGAGAAGTTCCCCGGCGCCGACGCCCTGCTGACCACCTCGATGAAGTCGGTGGGCGAGGCCATGTCCATCGGCCGCAGCTTCGCCGAATCGGTGCAGAAGGCCCTGCGCTCCATGGAGACCGGCCTGACCGGCTTCGATGAGGTGGACCTGACCGGCGGCACCGGCGTAGTCGACCCGCTGAAGATTCGCGCCGCCCTGTCCAAGCCCACGCACGACCGTATCCTGGTCATCGCCCAGGCCTTCCGCCACGGCCTGACGGTGGAGGAAATCCATGCCGCCTGCCGCGTCGACCCGTGGTTCCTGCGCCAGATCGAAGGGATCATCAAGGCCGAGGCCGGGGTGAAGGCCGCTGTTCAGAAGGGCGGCCTGAGCGGCCTCACCAAGCGCGATTTCGCCGCGCTGAAGGCCCAGGGCTTCTCCGACGCCCGCCTGGCCACCCTGACCGGCAGCACAGAGGCCGCCGTGGCCGCCGCGCGCCGCGGTTTGGGCATCCGCCCGGTGTTCAAGCGCATCGACACCTGCGCCGCCGAGTTCGCCAGCAAGACGCCCTATATGTACTCCACGTACGAGGGTGACGGCAGCGTCCCCGGCGACTGCGAGTCCGAACCGACGGACAAGAAGAAGGTCGTCATCCTGGGCGGCGGTCCCAACCGCATCGGCCAGGGCATCGAGTTCGACTATTGCTGCGTCCATGCCGTCTACGCCCTGCGCGAGGCCGGCTATGAGACCATCATGGTCAACTGCAACCCCGAGACCGTCTCCACCGACTATGACACCGCCGACCGCCTGTACTTCGAGCCGCTGACGGCCGAGGACGTGATCGAGCTGGTGCGGACGGAGCAGGCCAACGGCGAGGTGCTGGGCGTCATCGTGCAGCTGGGTGGCCAGACGCCGCTGAAGCTGGCCCGCGACCTGGAAGAGGCTGGCATCCCCATCCTGGGCACCAGCCCCGACGCCATCGACCTGGCCGAGGACCGCGAGCGCTTCCAGCAGCTGCTGCACAAGCTGAACCTGCGCCAGCCGGCCAACGGCCTGGCCCGGTCGCTGGAAGAGGCGGAGAAGGTGGCGGAGCAGATCGGCTTCCCCGTCGTCATCCGCCCGTCCTACGTGCTGGGCGGCCGCGCCATGGAGATCGTCCATGACCAGGCCGGCCTGAAGCGCTATATGGGCAACGCCGTGAAGGTGTCGGGCAAGAACCCGGTGCTGATCGACAGCTACCTGCAGGACGCCATCGAGGTGGACGTGGACGCCGTCTGCGACGGCACCCAGGTCTATGTCGCCGGCGTGATGGAGCACATCGAGGAAGCCGGCATCCATTCCGGCGACAGCGCCTGCGCCCTGCCCCCCTACACCCTGCCCAAGCCGGTGGTGGACGAGCTGTCCCGCCAGGCCGAGGCGCTGGCCCACGGTCTGAACGTCGTCGGCCTGATGAACATCCAGTTCGCCATCAAGGCGAACCCCGACGGCACCGGCCCGGCCGGCCAGGACATCTACATCCTGGAAGTGAACCCGCGCGCCTCGCGCACCGTGCCCTTCGTGGCCAAGGCGACCGGCACCGCCATCGCCAAGGTCGCCGCCCGCGTCATGGCCGGCGAAAAGCTGGCGGATTTCAAGTTGGGTGGCGCCTTCCCGCCGCACACGGCGGTGAAGGAGGCGGTGTTCCCCTTCAACCGTTTCCCCGGCGTCGACATCCTGCTGGGGCCGGAGATGCGCTCCACCGGTGAGGTCATGGGCCTGGACCCCAACTTCGCCATGGCCTTCGCCAAGGCCCAGCTGGGCGCTGGCGTGACCCTGCCGACCACCGGCACGGTGTTCATTTCGGTTCGCGAACGAGACAAGCCTGCCCTGGTTCCGGTGGCCCGCCGCCTGGTCGATATGGGCTTCAAGATCGTCGCCACCTGCGGCACCGCCAAGGTGCTGTCGGCGGCCGGGATCGCGGTCAGCCAGATCAACAAGGTGCTGGAGGGCCAGCCCCACATTGTCGACGCCATGATCGACGGTGAGGTCCAGCTGGTGTTCAACACCACCGAGGGGGCGCAAGCCGTCTCCGACAGCTTCAGCTTGCGCCGCACCGCGCTCGTCAATAACATTCCCTATTACACGACGGTCGCGGGTGCCCGCGCCGCCGTGGACGCCATCTCGGCGCTGCGTACCGGCAGCCTTGAGGTTGCGCCGCTTCAGTCCTATCTGAGCGGGACTTACTAACCTGCGGGTGATCGATCGACCTGGGGATGACGGCCGACCGGCCGCCATCCCGGGATCAAGATCACCCTCGGGAGGGTTTCTCGTTGTCGCGATGCGGCCCCTCGGGGCTCGCCCCAGGGGCAACGCCCCTGGGTTCTGAGTAACGGAATATCGAAGGCTATGGAAAAAATCCCGATGACGTTTGCGGGTTATACCCGCCTCCAGGAAGAACTGAAGCATTTGAAGGTCATCGAGCGGCCGGCCGTGATCAAGGCCATCGCCGAGGCGCGCGAACACGGCGACCTGTCGGAAAACGCGGAATACCACGCCGCCCGTGAACGCCAGAGCTTCATCGAAGGGCGTGTCATGGAGCTTGAGGACAAGATCAGCCGGGCCGAGGTGATCGACGTCAGCAAGCTGACCGGCAACGCCGTGAAGTTCGGTGCCACCATCCGCCTCGCGGATGAGGACACCGATGAGGAGTCCACGTACCAGATCGTCGGCGCGGACGAGAGCGACATCAAGAACGGCTTCCTGTCGATCACCAGCCCGCTGGCCCGCGCGCTGATCGGCAAGCATGTCGGCGACAATGTCGAAGTGACGACGCCCGGCGGCTCAAAGAGCTACGAGATCGTCGAGATCGCTTTCCGCTGACGCGGGAACGCACTCACGACACATGAAAGAAAGGCCCCCGCCGGATAACCGGCGGGGGCCTTTCTTTCATGGCGATCGCTGGATCGGGGCAAGGGACGAGGTTATTCCTCGTCGTCCTCGTCCTCCAAGATCTCCGGCCCGACGTCCACGTCGATGGGAACACCGGGGGTGTATTTGGACTGGCGGATGGCCAGGGCCGACTTCACGTGGCTGACGTTGGGGGCCGCGGTCAGCTTCGTGGTCAGGAAGCGCTGGTAGCTGTCCCAGTCGGCGGCCACGATCTTCAGCAGAAAGTCGGTTTCGCCGGCCAGCATGCTGCATTCCCGAACCTCGGGCCAGCTGTTGACCATGCCTTCGAATTTCTTCAGATCCGCCTCCGCCTGGGAGGACAGGCCGACCTGGGCGAACACGGTCACGCCGAAGCCCAGGGCCTCGGGATTGATGTCCGCATGGTAGCCCCGGATGAAGCCAGCCTCTTCCAGCGCGCGGACGCGCCGCAGGCAAGGGGGCGCAGAAATGCCGGCCCGCCGGGCAAGTTCCACGTTCGTCATTCGGCCGTCCGCCTGCAAGTCGCGCAGGATACGCCGATCAATTCGGTCGAGTTTGACCCGCCGCATGGTATTGTCTTGTGCTCCCGGGAGGGGTGGGGTGGAAAGGATATTACATAGAATGCCGTGCGCCCCCAGGCAAGAAAGATTGTTGCGCGCGAAACGGTCCCATCCTTTTGCGATGCGCGCTACAGTGCCGGCATGAACGCCCAGAGCCCCCTGGCGGCATCGGCCGCCGCCCCCACCCCGACGCCCGCAAGCCCGCCCACCTGCTGGGTTTTATCCGACGGCAAGGCCGGCATGGAAAACCAGTGCCTCGGCCTGGCGGAGGCGGTGGGCGCGACCCCGGTGGTCAAGCGCATCCACCTGAAGACACCCTGGCGGCAGCTCAGCCCCTATCTGCCGCTGAGCCTGGACAGTAGTCTGGCGCCCGACTCCGATCCCCTGGCGCCACCCTGGCCCGATCTGCTGATCACGTCGGGCCGGCAAGCGGTGGGGGCGGCCCTGGCGATCCGGCGCCGAAGCGGCGGCCACACCTTCTGCGTCCACATCCAGAACCCCGGCGTGCCCTTCGGCCTGCTGGATCTTGTGGTCATGCCGGCGCATGACCGCAAGGACGGACCCAACGTGGTGGAAAGCCTGGGGGCCCTGCACCGCGTGACAACGGCGCGCCTGGCGACGGAGGCGGCACGGTTCGCCCCCCAGCTGGACCACCTGCCCCGGCCGCGTGTCGCCGTGCTGGTCGGCGGTTCCAATGGCGTCTATCAGCTGACACCAGCGGTGACGGCGCAATTGGCGGACCGGCTGGCCGACCTGGCGCGCCGGGGGATGGGCCTGATGGTGACCCCTTCCCGCCGCACGGGGGCGGAGAACGAAGCGGTCCTGCGCCACCGCCTGGCCGGCCCGGATCTGCCCCCGAACGCGGCCGTGGTCTGGGACGGCACGGGTCCCAACCCCTATTTCGGCTATCTGGGCCTGGCCGACGCCGTGCTGTGCACCGGCGACAGCGTGTCCATGGTGTCGGAGGCGGCCAGCACCGGCAAACCCACCTACGTCATCGGGCTGGAGGGCACGTCGGCGAAGTTCGACCGCTTCCACGCGCTCATGGTGGAACGCGGTGTCACCCGCCCCTTCACCGGCGTTGTCGAGGATTGGACGCCGGCGCCGCTGGACGACACGCCGCGCGTGGCGGCCGAGGTGGTGCGACGCATGGCCGCCCGGCATTAGGGCCCCGACGGGACGCATGGGCACGGCCTGTGCTATGGTGCGTGCATCCTTGGCCGTCCTTTCCCGATGTGGCGGGCGATCATTGACCCCGATGCATCGCCACCCCATCTGGGGTGCGGTATTTGCGAACCCATCTCATCAAGAACGATTCTAAAGTACCGTCCCCTTTCGGCCCGCTGGGCGCCAGCCTAAAAGAAGCAGCACGATGATCGGCACCTCCTCCCCCTCGTCCGCCCCCCTTGGCGCCACCCCGGCCAACCGGACGACCGATCCCGGCCGGGCCATCGACCTGGACGCGTTCCGCGCCAAGCCGGTGGACCATAACCCCTTCGCCCATGTCATCATCCCCGGCTTCGTCCGGGCGGAGGTGCGGGAGGCCATCCACCGCGACTTTCCGGAGATCGCGCAGCCGGGCAGCTTCCCCGCGCGGGAACTGAGCTTCGGCCCCGCCTTCGCCGCCCTGCTGGAGGAAATCCAGGGACCGGCCATGACGGCGGCGTTCGAGGAGAAATTCGGCATCGACCTGACCGGCCATCCGACCATGGTGACCGTGCGCGGCCGGGCCAAGGCCCAGGACGGCCAAATCCATGTCGACAGCAAGAGCAAGATCATCACCGTGCTGATCTACATGAACCCGGCCTGGGAAACCGCCGATGGCCGCCTGCGCCTGCTGCGCGGGCCGGAGAGCCTGGACAACGCGGTGGCCGAGATTCCGCCGGCCGAGGGCACCCTGCTGGCCTTCGTCAACGGCCCCACCGCCTGGCACGGCCACACCAGCTTCGTCGGCCCCCGCCGGGTCATCCAGTTGAACTGGGTGCAGGACGACGGCGTGGTGAAGCGGGAGCAGTTCCGCCACGCCTTATCGGCCAAGATGAAGCGGCTGAACCCCTTCCGCTGAATCTGTGAAAACGGCGCGTCTGCCCGTATAACGCCCTGATGCGTCACCGCCGGCCGGCTCAAGGGCCGGCGGTCCCCTCGTCATTTGGACCCGTCCATGCCCCTCAAGATCGAAACCTTCAGCAACGTCACCGGCGGCAGCAGCTACTTCAAGGCCATAGGCCACCCGCTGGCGGCGGAACCGGCGCAGGCGCTGCTGGCCGATCTGCGGGCGGCCGGCCGGGTCGCCGTGTACGACCCGCTGAACATGCTGGAGCCGTTCGACGAGATCCACCACCTCACCAGTGTCGACGTGGTGGCGGTCTACGCCCAGGACGTGGCCAAGATCGGCCAGCCGCTGCTGGGTCGCCCGGCGCAGCCGGTCACCGCCCTGGCCGGGACGGCTGTGGACGCCGTGTTCGTGGCCGCCTTCGATGCCGATCGGCTGTTGGCCCACATCCGGCACCTGATCCCCGCCGGCGCCAAGGTCTATTCCCTGGACCCGCTGAAGCTGCCGGAGGAGTTGCTGACGGACCGCCGCACCTACCTGGCGCCGCTAAACTTCGCCACCAACTACGCCTTCTTCCGCGATGGCGCCGGCCACCACACCCGGGTGGTGACCGCCAACTACTGGTCCAGCTATGGCGCCGCCGAGCCCTATCTATGGCTCTGCCTGTTCGGGGAGGATGGCCAGGTGCTGGCGCGCTGGACGCAGGAGCTGCCGGGCGCCGACGGCACCGTGGTCATCGACAGCGCCGCCGTGCGCCGGAAGTTCGACTTGGCCGACTTCACCGGCCAGCTGTTCATCCATGTGGTGGGGGCCGCCGGCCACGATGTGGTGAAGTACGCGCTGGACACCTACGGTGACGCCGCCGACACCCTGTCCTGCACCCACGACGCCAACGCCTGGCCGTCGGACTTCTATGCGGGATTGCCCGCCCCGCGCACGGACGAACGGGTGATCCTGTGGGTGCAGAACAGCCACCCCTGCTCCATCCCCGCCGGTGCCGTCGCCCTGAACCTGATGGGCCACGACACGGCCGTGGCGCTGGACCGCGAGGTGCCGCCCTACGCCACCTATGCCCTGGACGTGGCCGACCTGCTGCCCGACGCCCGCTGGCCGCAGCAGGTGGAGATCCGCGCCGGCAAACATTTCGTCCGCCCGCGCTATGAGGTCATCCGCACCGATGCCGCCGGCGCCACCCGCCACCGCATCGCGCATCCGAATGTGGAGCGCGTGGACCTGAAGCCGGACCCCAAGCTGGCCACCCTGACCAACCTGATGGGCAAGGGCTTCATCCTGCCCGCCCCCATCTTCCCGGCCGGCCGCTTCCGCACCATCGCCCTGCCCACCCCCATGGGCACGACGCAAACGCACCTGCCGCTGACCGCCATCGTCTATGACGCCGATGGCACGGAGGTGGCGCGCCGCGACCTGGGCCGCCTGCCCCGCGACCATGAGACGGTGTTCGAGGCGGCCGACATCCTGGACGGCAAGAGCCTGCCCTCGGGCTATGGCCACCTGGAACTGATCTATGACTTCGCCGCCGGCGAGAACGACGCCGACGGCTGGCTGCACGCCCTGTTCCGCTATGAGGATGGTATCAGCGGTCATGCTGCGGAAACCAGCTTCGGCGCCCACATGTTCAACACGGTGCTGACCTACAAGAATGAGCCGCAGTCCTATTCCGGCCGGGCGCCGGGCCTGTCCACCCGGCTGTTCCTGCGCACCGGCATGGCGGCGGACGTGGACACGCTGTGCCACCTGATCTACCCCGCCAGCACCCCCTGGAACGCGCGCTCCAACACCGCGCTGATCCTGATGACCAAGGACGGGGAGGAGGTCGCCCGCCGCATGGTCGCCATCGCCTGCTCCGGCAGCTTTCACTTCCGCGTCGGCCAGACCTTCACCAGCGGTGAGATCAAACAGGCCGGCCGCGACGCCTATGTCCTGATCCGCGACACCACCTGCCGCCTGTTCGGCTATCACGGCCTGATCCGCGAGGGCGCCCAGGGGGCTTTCGCGCTGGATCATATGTTCGGGTTCTGAGGGTGGGGGTGGCGTTGCGAGCAAGCCGCACGGTTGCGCCTTGTTTCAGCTTGGGTGTCTAATGCCTCCATCCACTCCGCTTCTGCCCACCGCTGGGAGCATTTGGACATGGCCACGATCGACTATAGCCACATGACGCCCGCCGAGAAGCTCTCCCTTATTGGCGAGATTTGGGAAAGCATCGAGGCCGACGCGATTCCCCTGACCGAAGCGCAAAACGCCGAAATCAAGCGACGGCTTGATACGCTGGATGACGATATCCGTCACGGCATCGATGCTGACGCCTTGGAGGCGGAGATTGACCGCCGCTTTCCGTAATGCGGGTGATCCTCACACCTCAGGCACAGGCTGAATACATCGAAGCGATTGAATGGTATCGGCAGCAGGCGCCCGGTCTCGATAAACGCCTTCGTGCAGCCTTTACCGATACGCGCAAACGGATCGCCGCCGGTCCTTTGCGCTTCCCGGCAGCGATTGCGGACACCCGCCGTGCCCGGCTCCGGGACTTTCCATACCTTGTCGTCTACCGGCTCGCGGGTGATACCGTGCAGGTGATCGCCTTTTTCCACACCAGTCGCAGCCCGCGGCGGTGGCAACGCCGGATGTGACGGGGAGCCCCCAGTAAGGAAAAGGGCCGGCGGATCTCTCCGTCGGCCCTTTCCCATTGACGCATCGGGATGTTACTGCGCGCTGGCGCTTTGCTTGGGCAGGCTGCCAACGGCCTCCAGCACCTGGGCCTCGGTCAGGATCTGCGGCCAAACGTCGGCCTCCGCCTGGCCGGGGCGGTAGAACAGATAGAGGGGCACGCCGCTGCGGCCGTGGGCCTGCAGCACGCGGGTGATCTCGGCATCGCGGTTGGTCCAGTCGCCCTTGAGCAGGGCCACGTTGTGGGCCTTGAACGCGGCGTGCACCGTGTCGCTGGACAGGGCGACGCGCTCATTCACCAGGCAGGTGATGCACCAGGCGGCGGTGAAATCCACCAGCACCGGGCGGCCATCGGCGCGCAGCTTGTCCAGGGTGGCGGGGGAAAAGGCCTCGAACCCATCCGTCATGGCCACGGCCTTGCCGCCCGCCGCCGGGGTGGCGTTGCCTCCGGTCTGTGGCGTCACGCCCACCACCGCCAGAACCAAGGCAACCGCGGCGCCGATAGCCCCGGCGCGACGCCCCCAGCCGTCGACATAATGGGTGGCGCCATAGAGCCAGGCGGCAAAGCCCACCAGCACCATGCCCACCAGGATGCAGACCATCCCTTCCGCCCCAACCTGCACCGCGAACACCCAGACCAGCCAGGCGGCGGAACCATAGAGGGGGAAGGCCAGCACCTGCTTCAGCCGCTCCATCCACGCGCCGGGCTTGGGCAGGTGGCGCAGCAGCCAGGGGCTGCAGGCCAGCGCCAGGAAGGGCAAGGCCATGCCGAAGCCCAGGGCCAGGAAGACGGCCAGCGCCACATACCAGGGCTGGACCAGGGCATAGCCCACAGCCGCCCCCATGAAGGGCGCCGTGCACGGCGTGGCGACGACGGAAGCCAGCACGCCGGTGAAGAAGGAGCCGGCATAGCCGTCCCCCTGGGTCAGCCCCTGCCCCACACCCATGAACTGGTCGCCCACGGTGAAGACGCCGGACATGCTGAGGCCCAGCAGCAACATGACATAGGCCAGCACCGCCACCACCAGGGGCGACTGCAGCTGGAAGCCCCAGCCGATTTCCTGCCCACCGGCACGCAGGGCCATCAGCACGATGGCGATGGCGGCGAAGCAGGCCAGGACGCCGGCGGTGTAGACCAGGCCGTGCACGCGGGCGTGGGCGCCCTGGTGGCGCACCAGGGCCATGGCCTTCATCGACAGCACGGGGAAGACGCACGGCATCAGGTTCAGGACCATGCCGCCCAGGCACGCGAACAGCACCGCCTGCCACAGGGGCAGGGCGGCACCGTCGGCAGAGGTGGCAGGGGCCGCTGTCCCACCCGCCGGCGTCGCCGCTGCGCCCTCGGCGGGAAGGGCGATGGCCAGCGCCTGGGTGGTGGGCTGCCCGTTCACCAGTTCGGTCACCTCCAGGATGCCGCTCACCGGGCCGGGCTTGGCGCGGCCCGTGGGCTTCAAGGTCAGCGTCAGGCCATCCTTGGTGACGGACAGCGGCTGCGGCGCGCCAGCCTCGACCAAATCGGGGTTCTCGGCGAAGAAATAGGCATCCTTGACCTGGGCCTCCGTCAGGCCGGGGGCGGCCAGGCGCAGGGTGACGGCGGTCTTGGTGCTGCTGACGCTGGCGGCATAGGGGCTGGGCACCGGCAGGGCCGCCCGCGCCTCCGCGAACAGGGACGCCACGGCCGGGTCAGCACCTCCGCTGGCGGTGACCGGTACATCCAAAGTCAGGGTAGCGTCCTCGGGCACGCAGACATCGGCGCAGATCAGCCAGTTGGCGGCGGCGGTCAGGGTGACGGTTTCGCCGGGCTTGGCATCGGCCGGCACGTCCAGGCGCGCCAGGATGCGCGTGGCCTTCTCATAGCCGTAGTTGACCAGCGGCCCGGTGGTGAAGCGATGCGGGGCCGGGAAGGTCAGCGGCCCCGCCGACCAGCCCACCGGCAGGGTCCAGGTGACCTCCGTCGGCAGGCCCGAGTCGCCGGGATTGACCCAATAGGTGTGCCAGCCCTCCTGCAACGTCTGGTCCAGCGCCACCCACAGCGGCTGGCCGGGAACGGCGGGCCCCTCGGCCACCAATTGGCTGAGGGTATGCTCGGTCTTGACCGGGGCGGCGAGCGCCGAACCGCCCGCCAGGCCGGCCAGCGCCAAGAAAGCCGCCATCCATTTCCTGAAACCGCCCATCACCGCCGCATCCCACAGTTCGTCCACAAAACCCATCCCCCTGATGTAGTGCATGATGGCGCCCGCCGCCATGGGGGAATGGCCGCACGTCCAAGCCCAGCCGCCCCGATGCGGAAGCAAGGCTGCGCGGCCCTCTCTGTGACGTCTGCCGTTGAGCGCCGGGCCGCTTGCCGGTATCGTCCGCCCCGACGTGAACTTCCGCGCCTGTCCCACCATATCTAGAGGGCGGCGAGGGCCCGGCCCCCAATGAAGGGGGCCCCCTCCCCGGCCAGGAACAGTTTCCATGACCACCCATCGCACCAAGGTCCTGATCATCGGCGGCGGCCCCGCCGGTTACACCGCCGGCATCTACGCCGCCCGCGCCAACCTTCAGCCCATCCTGGTTCAGGGCATGCAGCCGGGCGGCCAGCTGATGATCACCACGGAGGTGGAGAACTACCCGGGCTTCGCCCAGGCGGTTCAGGGTCCCGACCTGATGGAACAGATGCGTCAGCAGGCGGAGCATGTGGGCACCACCCTGGTCTACGACGTCATCACCTCCGTCGATTTCAGCCAGCGCCCCTTCGTCTGCAAGGCCGACAGCGGCGACGAATTCGTGGCCGACACCGTCATCATCGCCACCGGCGCCCAGGCGCGTTGGCTGAGCGTGCCCGGCGAGCAGGAGTTCCAGGGCGCCGGCGTGTCGGCCTGCGCCACCTGTGACGGCTTCTTCTTCCGGGGCAAGGAGGTCGCGGTCATCGGCGGCGGCAACACCGCGCTGGAAGAGGCGCTTTACCTGACCCACCACGCCGCCAAGGTCACCCTGATCCATCGCCGCGACAGCTTCCGCGGCGAGAAGATCCTGCACGACCGCGTCTTCGCCAACCCGAAGATCGAGGTGCTGTGGAACCACAAGGTCGAGCGGGTGCTGGGCAAGGGCGGGGCCGCCGACGGCGGTTTCGACATCAACAACCCCAAGCAGGTCACGGGCCTGGCCCTGACCAACACCGTCACCGGCGAAGGACGGGAACTGCCGCTGGACGGCGTGTTCGTCGCCATCGGCCACGACCCGGCCACCGCCATCTTCAAGGGGCATGTGGAGATGGATGACGAAGGCTATGTCGTCACCGCCCCGGACAGCACCCGCACCAACGTGCCGGGCGTGTTCGCCGCCGGCGACGTGAAGGACAAGGTCTTCCGCCAGGCGGTCACCGCCGCCGGCATGGGCTGCATGGCCGCGCTGGAGGCGGAACGCTTCCTCGGCGGCCACTGACCGCCACCCAGGCTCCCGAGTCAGGGGGAAGGGCGCCCCGCCCTGGTACGGCGGCGCCCTTCTTTGTACCGGTGTATGGTATCCGTTCAGGGGATGAACGGTTGGGCGTTGCCAAAACGGCACGCTATGGGGCTAAAATGCCTTATCAGTCTATGGCCTAACCGTGTGGACACCCACAATCGGTAGCGTCCCGGACAAGCTGGGTATATATTCTTTGCATGGCGGCCCGCTTGAGGCCGTCATTTCCGACGGTCCCGCCCTGCGGGACCGCAACGTCTTTGACGCATAAGGACCGGGAATGGACTGGGACAAGCTTCGCGTTTTCCACGCGGTGGCGGAGGCCGGCAGCTTCACGCATGCTGGCGAGACCCTGAACCTCAGCCAATCGGCCGTCAGCCGGCAGATCAGCGCGCTGGAGGAAAGCCTCCATGTGCCGCTGTTTCATCGCCATGCCCGCGGCCTGATCCTCACAGAACAGGGCGAGCTGCTGTACCGCACCGCCCGCGAGGTGTTCGCCAAGCTGTCGATGACAGAGGCGATGCTCTCGGAAAGCAAGGAACACCCCAAGGGCCCGCTCAAGGTGACCACCACGGTCGCCTTCGGTTCCACGTGGCTGACGCCCCGCATCCGGGAATTCCTGTCGATCTATCCAGACGTGCAGTTGACCCTGCTGCTGGACGATAACGAGCTGGACCTGTCCATGCGTGAGGCGGACATCGCCATCCGCATGGTGCCGCCGCGCCAGCCCGACCTGATCCAGCGCCACCTGATGACGGTGCGCACGCACCTTTACGGTCACCGCACCTATCTGGAGAAGCGCGGCACGCCGGAAACGGTGGAGGAACTGCAGAAGCACGACCTCATCGCCTATCCGTCCGACGCCAAGGCGCCGGTGCCCAACATCAACTGGCTGCTGGCGCTGGGCGACCCGCCGGGCGGGGAGCGCGACACCATCTTCCGCGTCAACAGCCTGTACGCCCTGTACAAGGCGGTGGAGAGCGGCCTGGGCATCGCGGCCATCCCCGACTACATCATCTCCGAAAGCAATCCCGACCTGGTGCGCATCCTGCCGGACGTGACGGGCCCGCGCATCGACGCCTACTTCGTTTATGCCGAGGAACTGCGCCATTCCAAGCGCATCGCGGTCTTCCGCGACTTCCTGGTCAAGAAGGTCGCGGAAACTTTCCCCGCGACGCATGCGCCTACCGCATAGCTGAGACGGCTAATCACCCCTTTAAACGGGGCATCAAAAGATTAAATATCTGGTCATCGGATGTTGCGACGCAGCATCCGATGTTTCCTCCAGGATGCCCGTCCTGGAGTGGGCCTTCGGGCCCAACGTCTCCCAGACGTGAAGCCTCCCTGTTCAACTCGCCGGTAAGTCATCGACTTACCGGCAGTTTTTTTACTAGGTGGTTTTAAAGTAACCCGCTGGGGTTACCACCAGGCTTCTGTGAAACGCCACGGACCTGGCACTCTGGTTCACTTGCCTGATCCAAAACAGCCGTCGCACATTCCACGCCGGGATGAGGACGGGTTGTTGCCGTTTTTTGCGCCCCATCCAGGCCTTACAGGAAAAAGGCCACGCCGATATGTGGCGCCTCTGTGGAATATAAGGATAGGGACGAAAAATGACTGGCCCAGCCATGTGGAATGCGACATCGGTCGCCCGATTCCCCTTGCAGATTCAAAGCAACAACTTGCGCCTTCTGCACGACTATTGGGAAATCATGCGCGGTGATCGCGCCTTTCCCGAAACATCCGAAGTGGATGTGGTGGATCTTCCAATGTCGCCCGGTGGCGTGATGCTGGTGGACGTGGCGCCCAACCAGATGGCCTTCACCCTGCACTGGGTGGGAACGGACTATGTTTTATGGCTGCGCCGGGAATCCACCGGCCTGCAGCTGGAGGACCTGCCCCCCTCCCCCAACACCGTGCCCTTTGCGCAAATGCTGAGACGGGCCGCTGATAACTGCCAGCCCCAGGCCCGCAGCCTGCCGGCCGCGCCTTCCATGAACATTCCTGCCGTCGAACTGGTGGTGCTGCCCCTGGGCGGCCCGGACGGCAAGGTGGCCCGCCTGCTGGTCGGCTGCGCCTTCGACCGCAAGCGCCGGGGCTTGCAGGTCATCGGCTGATTTTTTTGCGGTGCAGCTGGTAACGCTATCAACTGGCTCGCCATGGACCAACGCGGCGGGCACTGCTAACCTAAGCCAACGGCCAATCGACAGGCCCACGGTCCGCGTAAAGGGCTCAGCCCAGTCGATAGCATCCTCTCCTCCCTGACTTCCTGCCCGATCATCGCGGACCCCGGGCCCATGGAAGGAAGGCTATCATGACCGACAAGTCGCCCGGCGACACGCGGCAAAGCCCCGTGCGGGCACTGCCCGCCCATCCCAATCTCGACCATCTGCGCAAAGAGGCGAAACGACGCCTCAAGGATTTGCGCCAGTCGGCACCCGGCGCCTTGCTGGCTGAGGCGCAACGCGATGTGGCCCGCGATTACGGGTTCACAAGCTGGCGCCGGCTGGTGGCCTTGCTGCGCCCTATCGCCGCCAATACGCCTGAATTGCCTTATGACTGGGGTTGGGATTTGGCACGCATGACGGCCGAAGCCCACGCCCGGGGAGATGGCTCAGCGGTGGAGTCGGCTTATCGCGCCCTGATCGCGCGGAACCCGGCCGGTCTGGCGGAATTGGAAGCGAACTTCGCCCTATTCCTGTTAACCCGCCCTGACGGCAGGGCTGAGGCGCGCGCCATTTTCCGCCGGCTGCTGCGCATGCCCACCGCCACCATCCTTGCCCTTTACGCCACCTTCGCCCAAGCCGCCGGCATGGTCGACCTACAAGGGCGGGAGGAGATTTATCGCCGGGCCTTGGCCATGGGCGACAACCTGCTGGCCGCCCATCATTACGCCGCCTTCCTCTGGCATGAACGGGGCAACCCAAGCGAAGCCCTGCGGTTCGCGCGCATCGCTGCGGAAGGCGATACCCCCCATCCCCTCGCCCAGGCCATTTACCAAGGCATCTACGCCACCATGGCCTGGCGCAACGGCGACGCGGTCACAGCGGAAACCTGGTTTCGCCTGGCGCGGACCCGCTCCAAGGGCGACGTGTATGCCACCCTGGCCTTTGCCCATATGCTGACGGCGACAGGGCGGGAATCGGAAGGCCTTAAGCTGGCGGCGGAGGTGGCGACACATCCCCGCCTGGCCGACCTCGGCCCGCTCTTATCAAGCTGGTTCACGGCGGCCGTGAATTTCCTGCGCTACGCCCATGGCGACGCGGCCCAACAGGACGCCGCCCTCCTCGCGCTGGAAGACGCCCCCGTCCCCGCACAGGCCGCGTCTGATACACTCGACTTGTGGCGGACGGTTGAGACAGCGATGGCTAATGGTCACCCGGCGCCACAACGGTTGATCGCGCTGGCGCAAAGCCTTACCGGCCAAAGAACTCCTTCAGGCGCATGACGGCGCTGTCCAGGATGGCGTCCTGCTTGCTGAAGCAGAAGCGGATGAGGTGGGGGGGCGCGTCCTGCTCATAAAAGGCGCTGACCGGGATGGCGGCCACGCCGGCGTCGGTGGTCAGGCGCCGGCAAAAGGCGGCGTCATCCTCGGCGGCGCGCCGTCCGCCAACGCCGCTGATGTCCGCGACGACGAAGTAGGTCCCCTGCGACGGCAGCACGGGCAGGCCGGAGGAGGCCAGACCCGCCGACAGCCGGTCGCGCTTGGCCTCCAGCGCCGCCGCCAACAGGCCAAAATAGGCATCGTCCTTGGCCAGACCATAGGCCACGGCCGCCTGAAGGTTGGGCGGGGTGGTGAAGGTCAGGTACTGGTGCGCCTTGGCCACCGGCTGCAGCAGATCCGGCGCCGCCGTGACGTAGCCCACCTTCCATCCCGTCAGGGAGAAGGTCTTGCCGGCGGAACCGATGCGTAAAGTCCGCTCCCGCATGCCGGGCAGCGCCATCAGGGGAAGGTGGCGGCGACCGTCGAACACCAGATGCTCATAGACCTCGTCGCACACCGCCAGGCAGTCGTGGGCCATGATCTGATCGGCCAGCAACTGCAACTCGTCGGCCGACCAGACCTTGGCCGCCGGATTCAAGGGGTTGTTCAGCACCACCAGCTTGGTGCGGGAGCTGAAGGCGGCGGCCAGTTCGTCCGGGTCCACGGTCCAGCCCGGCGGTTGCAGCCGCACGAAACGGGGAATGCCGCCGGCCCGGCGGATGATGGGGACGTAGCTGTCGTAGAGCGGCTGGAACAGCACCACCTCGTCGCCCGGTTCGATCAAGCCGAACAGACAGGCGGCCAGCGCCTCGGTCGCACCGGAGGTCACCATCACCTCGCGCTCCCAATCCACCTCCAGCCCGTAGAAGCGCGCGGCGTGGGTCGCCACGGCCTGGCGCAAGGCTGGCAGCCCCATCATGGGCGGGTACTGGTTATTGCCTTCCAACAGGGCGCGGGCGGCCACCTGCAGCACATCCTCCGCCCCCCGGTCGTCCGGGAAGCCCTGGCCCAGGTTGATGGCGTTGTGCGTGGCCGCCAGCCGCGACATGGCCTCGAAGATGGTGGTTCCGTATCCCGACAGGATGGCGTTGCCCGATCGCACCCAGTTCCTCCCAACTTTTTCAGCCCCGCGCGGCGGCGCTTATGGTCCTGGGCAAACAGGCAATGGTCAAGGTGCTGAAAAGCAAAGGGCCGAAGCGAAAATCACGCTCCGGCCCATCGGCAAAAAGAAAGGGTGATTCAGGCGTTGCCGGCGGGCGCCTGCAACGCCAGGGCACGAGCGCTGTCGTTGGCCGCAACGTCGTTGGCCGCGGCCAGCACCTTGGCGGGCACCCGGACTTGGGCGGCACGGTGACGATGGCGCCAGGCGTCAAAGCGGCCGAACAGGGGGCGAACCAGGCGCGGGGCGTGGTCGCGGGCCCGGACATAATGCCGACGCGCGGAAACGGAGCTGCGCAGCACCATCAGGCCACCCACCGCCAGCAGCGGTGTGGAGACCGGGCCGGGAATGGGCAGGGACAGTACACCCAGGCCCATGACCAGCCAGCCGGACGCCTGCAGCGCCGGACGGCGCAGGCGGGCAATCTCAACCCTGGGCAAGCTGGCAACGGTCAACATGGGGATGGTCCCGGCGGAAGGTCGCGGCGTCGGATCGGCCGCGTGATCAGTGATGGCGGCAGATTTGGCCGAAATTGAGATGGAAGCTAGGCCCCCGCGGGGCAATGCCGATTTGTGTGCGCTGCAACCCATTCAGGTGATCCGATGGAGAGGCCACCAAACCAGGGGGGACGCCAAAAGAGAAAGGGCGGAACCCAAGGATTCCGCCCTTTTTCCAATCATGCCGCCGGGCCATGGTGGTGGCCCGAAGCCATCGTTACGCCGCCGGCGGCGTCCAGCGCAGGACTGGCTTGCGCGCCGCCGCGGTCTCATCCAGGCGACGACGCGGAGTGTAGCGGGGGGCCGCCAGGAAGTGGGTGGCATCGCCCGCCTTGGCCTTACCCGCCAGGTGCCGCATGGCGCCGACGAACTGGTCCAACGTGGCCTTGGACTCGGTTTCCGTCGGCTCGATCAGGAAGGCGCCGTGCACGACCAGGGGGAAGTACATGGTCATGGGATGGAAGCCTTCGTCGATCATCGCCTTGGCGAAGTCGAGGGTGGTGATGCCCGTGTCCTTCAGGAAGCGGTCATCGAACAGGGCCTCATGCATGCAGTAGCCGTCGAACGGCACGCTCATCAGGTCCTGCAACCGCGCCTTCAGGTAGTTGGCGTTCAGCACGGCGTCGCTGGAAGCCTGGCGCAGGCCGTCGGCACCGTGGCTCATGATATAGGCCAGGGCGCGGACGAACATGCCCATCTGGCCGTGGAAGGCCTTCATGCGGCCGAAGGGCTTGGCCGCCCCGTCCACCTCGCCCGCATGCTCCACCAGGCGCAGGCCGTCCTTGCCATGCACCACGAAGGGCAGCGGCGCGTAGGGGGCCAGCGCGTCCGACAGGACCACCGGGCCGGAGCCCGGACCGCCACCGCCATGCGGGGTGGAGAAGGTCTTGTGCAGGTTGATGTGCATGGCGTCCACGCCCAGGTCCGCCGGGCGCACCCGGCCGACGATGGCGTTGTAGTTGGCGCCGTCGCAGTAGAAATAGCCGCCGGCGGCATGCACCGCGTCCGCGATCTCCTTCACCTGGGGCTCGAACAGGCCGCAGGTGTTGGGGTTGGTCAGCATGATGCAGGCGACGTCGGGGCCCAGCTTGGCCTTGACCGCCTCGACACTGACGCGGCCATTGGCCTCCGCCGGGATGGCGTCCACGGTGAAGCCGCAGAAGGCCGCCGTGGCCGGGTTGGTGCCGTGGGCCGATTCCGGCACCAGCACGCGGGTGCGGCTGGTCTCGCCCCGGGCCTGCAACGCGGCGCGGATGGCCATCAGGCCGCACAGCTCGCCATGGGCACCGGCGGCGGGCGACATGGCCACGGCCGGCATGCCGGTCAGGGTCTTCAGCCAGTGGGCCAGCTGGTCGATCAGCTCCAAGGCGCCCTGGACGGTGGACTGCGGCTGCATCGGGTGGATGTCGCCGAAGCCCGGCAGGCGCGCCAGCTTTTCGTTCAGGCGGGGGTTGTGCTTCATGGTGCACGAGCCCAGAGGGTACATCGTGCTGTCGATGCCCAGGTTCTTCTGGCTGAGGCGCGTGTAGTGGCGCACCACCGTCGGCTCCGACAGGCCGGGCAGGCCGATGCCCTCGCGGGCCTTCAGGCCGCCCAGGCGAATGGCGACGGCCGGGGCCGCCTCCAGGTCCACGCCGGTGACGCCGGGGTTGTCCAGTTCGAAGATCAGCGGCTCTTCATGCACCAGCGCCCGGTTCCCCGTGTAGGTGGCCACGTCGGTGCCGGCGGCGGATTCCACGTCCGGCGTGGTCTTGCGTCCTTGGGTGTTCATCACTTCGACCCTCCCAGGGCCTGAACGAGGGCGTCCATGTCGTCTTCGGTGGTCGTCTCCGTCACCGCCACCAGCAACAGGTCGGCGAGGTCCTTCTCGCCGGGGTGCAGGCGGGAAACGGGCACGCCGGCCAAGAGGGGTTCCGCCGCCAGCCTGTCCACCAGCACGGCGGCGTCGCCCTTCACCTGGACAGTGAACTCGTTGAAGAAGCCCTGGTTCAGCACGGTCACGCCGGCCGCGGCCAGCTTGTCGGCCAGCTGCACCGCCTTGGCATGGTTCAGCCGCGCCAGGCCGGTGAAGCCCACCTCGCCCAGCAGCGACAGGTGCATGGTGAAGGCCAGCGCGCACAGGCCGGAGTTGGTGCAGATGTTGGACGTGGCCTTCTCGCGGCGGATGTGCTGCTCGCGGGTGGAGAGGGTCAGCACGAAGCCGCGCTTGCCATCCGCGTCCACCGTCTCGCCGCACAGGCGGCCGGGCAGCTGGCGCACGAACTTGTCGCGGGTGGCGAACAGGCCCAGGTAGGGCCCGCCGAAGTTCAGGCCGTTGCCGATGCTCTGGCCCTCGGCCACCACGATGTCGGCGCCCATGGAGCCGGGCGACGGCATCATGCCCAGGCTCACCACCTCGGTCACCACCACCACCAGCAGGGCGCCCTTGGCGTGGCAGGCCTCCGCCAGCGGGGTCAGGTCGGCGACATGACCGAACAGGGTGGGGTTCTGCACCACGACGCAGGAGGTCTTGTCGTCGATGGCAGCCGCCAGGTCCTCGATTCCCTTGGGATCAACCGGCAGGGTCACCAGGTCCACGCCCAGCACACCGGTGGTGGTGGCCGTCACGTCGCGATAGTGCGGGTGCAGGCCGCCGGACAGCACGGCGCGGTTGCGGCGCGTGACGCGGTTGGCCATCAGCACCGCCTCGGCGCAGCCCGTGGCGCCGTCGTACATGGAGGCGTTGGCCACATCCATGCCGGTGATCAGCGCCACCTGGGTCTGGAACTCGAACAGGTACTGCAGGGTGCCCTGCGTCACCTCGGGTTGGTAGGGCGTGTAGCTGGTGAGAAACTCACCGCGCGTCAGCAGCTGGTCCACCGAGGCCGGCACATGGTGGCGGTAGGCGCCGGCGCCCAGGAAGCTGGGGCAGCTGCCCGCCGGCACGTTGCGGGCGGCCAGGCGCGACAGGGCGCGTTCCACCTGCAGCTCGCCCTGGTGCGCGGGCAGGCCGGCGATGGGCTGATCCAGGCGGGCCGCCGCCGGCACGTCGCCGAACAGCGCGTCCACCGACGGGGCGCCGATGGCCGCCAGCATCTCCTGCCGGTCGGCCTCGGTAAGGGGCAGATACCGCATCAGTGCTGACCTTCCACGAAGGCGTCGTAGGCGGCCTGGTCCATCAGGCCGTCCAGCTGGGCCGGGCTGGCCAGCTTCATCTTGAAGAACCAGCCGGCGCCCTGCGGGTCGCTGTTGACCAGGGACGGGTCATCGACCACGGCCTGGTTGCCCTCGACCACCGTGCCATCCACCGGCGCGAACACCTCGCTGGCGGCCTTCACCGATTCCACCACGGCGGCGTCCTTGCCCTTGGTCAGGGCGCGACCGGCCTCGGGCACCTCGACGAACACCACGTCGCCTAGCTGGCTCTGGGCGAAGGTGGTGATGCCGACGGTGGCGACGTCGCCGTCCAGGCTGATCCACTCATGGTCTTCGGTGAAACGGATGGTCATGATTCTGCTCCTCGGGGGAAAGGCGTTCAATGGCAAGGCGGGCCCGGCGCAGGCCGGGCCGCGCGATCGGGATCAGCCGCGGTAGTAGCGCTGCGGCACGAACGGCAGGGCGGCCACCTTGGCCGGCAGGGCCTTGCCGCGCACGATCAGCGACAGGGGCGCGCCCACGGCGGCGTTGGCGGCGGTGACATAGCCCATGGCGACCGGGGCGTTGGCGCTGGGGCCGAAGCCGCCGGAAGTGACCTCACCCACCGTCTGGCCGCTGGCGTCCTGGATTTCGGTATGTTCGCGCGCCGGCGCCCTGCCCTCCGGCTGGATGCCGACGCGGTAGCGCGCGGCCCCCTCGGCCAGCTGGCGGCGGACGATGGCGTCACCGGGGTAGCCCCCTCCTCCCGCCGGCGCTTGGAGATGGCCCAGGTCAGGCCGGCCTCGACAGGCGTGGTGGTGGTGTCGATGTCATGGCCATAGAGGCACAGCCCGGCCTCCAGGCGCAGGCTGTCGCGGGCGCCCAGGCCGATGGCCGCCACCTCGGGTTCCGCCAACAGCAGGCGGGCGACATCCTCGGTGCGGGCGCCATCAATGCCGATCTCGTACCCGTCCTCGCCGGTGTAACCGGACCGGGCGATGGTGACCGGAATGCCCTTCAGGCTGGCGTTGACCATGGACATGAAGGGCATGGTGGCGACCTCGGGCACGAAGCGGGCCAGCACGGCCGCCGCCGTGGGGCCCTGCAAGGCTAGCAGGCCCCGGTCGTCGCCCAGATACTCAACCTCGATACCCGGCAGGCCGGCCGTCAGGTGCGCGATGTCCTGCACCTTGCAGGCGGCGTTCACCACCAGGAACAGGTGGTCGCCCCGGTTGGCGATCATCAGATCGTCCAGGATGCCGGCCTGGTCGTTGGTGAAGAAGCTGTAGCGGATGCGGCCTTCCTTCAGCGCCTTCAGCTCGCCCGGCACCAGCTTTTCCAGCGCCTCGACGACACCGTCGCCGCGCAGGACGACCTGGCCCATGTGCGACACGTCGAACAGGCCGGCCTGCTCCCGGGTGTGAAGGTGTTCCTTCAGCACGCCCAGCGGATACTGGACGGGCATGTCATAGCCGGCGAAGGGCACCATCTTGGCACCCAGCTCGCGGTGGAGGGCGTTCAGCGGCGTAGTGAGCAGGGGCGAATTGGTTTCGGTAACCATAGGTGCCAAGGACTCCCGGCGGACGAGTTCATCCCGCACGGACGGATTCCGTGTGGGCTCGCCCCCCTCTGTCCCGGACCCTGAGAGATTCACGGGGGACGACCCTGTCATCAGGTCGGACCCGCTTACTCCGTCGGTGGGCTTTGGCCTCCAACGCCGGAAAGCCACCCGCAGGGGGTGGCGACAGGCATTGCCGTGAGGCCGGACCGCTTTCCAGATGCGCTTCTTCCTCGCGGTCCTTTTGCCTGAGAGTTTCCGGGGGCGGTTGCTCCTTCGGCGCCAGACCCGAACGGGACCAGTCTCTCCCGCGAGGTGTCATCAGCTTCGCGCACGCACCCTAATCCAATGGCCCCCCAAAAGTAAAGGCGGGCCGCTGCCCCGCGACCCGCCTTCCCCGAGGGTCCCCGGCCTTGGGCGCCCCTGCCCGGCCGGTCGAACCCGTACGCCTTGTGCCTTTGCTTATTTCCCGGCCGGAACCGGCGGGGCCGGCGGCTTGGAATTGAAGCGGATGTTGGCCTCCAACTGCTCCGGCGTCAGCTGGAAGCCCACCAGCACCTCGTAGTAGCGGCCGTCGACTTCCGGGCTCAGCGGGATGAACTGGGTCAGCCGCTCCACCGAACCGCCGCTGCCGCCGCTGACATCCAGGGTGACGTTGTAGGTCTGCTTGGTCAGGATCTTGCGATCGGCGTCGGTCACCGCGACGAAATAGGTTAGCGGCAACGGGCCGCCGGTGTAGGCGGGACCGGTGCTGGCGCCCACGCGCAGATTCTCGGTCATGGTGACGCCCTTTTCGCTGTACTCGCAGCGACCCTCGATATTGGGCATCACGGCGGTGTAGCTCAGCTGGCCGTTGGCGCCGGGCACGCCCACCGACGACGCGTCGCGGACGATGGCCACGGTGGGGCAGCCGGGACGGTAACCGACGTTCTTGTTGGCGCATGCCGCCAGCGACAGCATGAGAGGCATCCCCAAAAGCAGGGCCAGGCGGCTGCGGGTGCCTTTCCTGGGGGGCCAACCTATATTAGTGTCCGTGTGGATGTTCATTGAAGCGGGGCTCGTCTGGAGTTGGACGCCGGCCGGCGTCGGGGCCCCGCGACAATAGAGAAGCAGCCATACCGGCACAAGACATCGCCTGCGCCATCCTTATATTGATGGGCGACGAGATTTAACGTATCGGCGCTGGCGATCCTCAGCCGCACCGTTTTATGATCCGCCGCCATGATCGGCCCCGCGCGCCGGGGCTTACCGGAACCCGAGTAGACCTGATCACCATGACCAAGCCGACGCTCAACATCCTCTTGGCCTCCCCGCGCGGTTTCTGCGCCGGTGTGGACCGCGCCATCCAGATCGTGGAGGTGGCGTTGCAGCGGTACGGCGCGCCGGTCTATGTCCGGCACGAGATCGTGCACAATCGCTACGTCGTGCAGGGCCTGGAGGCCAAGGGCGCCATCTTCGTGGAGGAACTGGACGAGGTGCCGGATGGCCGTCCGGTGGTCTTCTCCGCCCATGGCGTGCCCAAATCCATCCCGGCCGAGGCTGAAAACCGGAAGCTGATGTATGTCGACGCCACCTGCCCGCTGGTGTCCAAAGTCCATCGTGAGGCGGAACGCCATTTCGCCGACGGCCGCCAGATCATCCTGATCGGCCACGCCGGCCACCCCGAGGTGGTGGGCACCATGGGGCAACTGCCGCCAGGTGCCGTGCTGCTGGTGGAGTCGGAGGAGGACGTGCGCACCGTCCAGGTGGACGACCCGCTGAACCTGGCCTTCGTCACCCAGACCACGCTGTCGGTGGACGACACGGTGCAGATCGTGGCGGCGCTGAAGGCCCGTTTCCCCGCCATTGCCGGGCCGCGCAAGGAAGACATCTGCTACGCCACCACCAACCGCCAGACGGCGGTGAAGGCCATCGCCGAGAAGGCGGACGCCATCCTGGTGCTGGGCGCGCCCAACAGCTCCAACTCCATGCGCCTGGTGGAGGTCGCGGCCAAGCACGGTTGCGTCAATTCCATGCTGGTGCAGCGGGCCACCCAGATCGACTGGTCCATGATGGACAAGGTCAAGGTGCTGGGCATCACCGCCGGCGCGTCGGCCCCGGACATCCTGGTGCAGGAGGTCATCGAGGCCTGCCGTGAGCGCTATGACGTCCAGATCGAGGAAGTCGTGACCGCGGTGGAAAACATCACCTTCAAGCTGCCGCGCGGCCTGGCGGCGGAGTAATTCCGGGTCCCGCAATCGCCGGGCGCCGCCATCCGGCGGCTTGGCTTCAGTCCGCTGCGCTTCCCGGAAACGCTCCGGCGGCCGCGGTCGCGGCCTAAGGGTGCTTCGCCTTTGGCGGGACGAGGAAAGTGATGACGGCGCATGCCCATATCCTGTTCGACACCGCCATCGGCGCCTGCGTGCTGGTGTGGGGGCCGGACGGGATCGTGGGAGCCCAATTGCCGGAGAGTGGGCCCGAGCAGGCCAGGGCCCGCCTGGCGCGGCGCTTTCCCGGCGCCACGGCCGCGGATGAGGATGCTCTCCCGCCCGTCATCGCCCAGGTCCGGGCGCGCATCCGGGCCCTGATGGCCGGGGAGGCGGTGGACATCGCCGACATCCCCCTGGACCTCACCGGAATCGATCCCTTCGCCTTGCAGGTCTATGCCGTCACCCGCGCCATTCCGCGGGGACAGACCTTGACCTATGGAACGGTCGCCGCCCGCATCGGGGCGCCCAAGGGCGCGGCGCGAGCGGTGGGACAGGCGCTGGGCCACAACCCCATCCCCATCCTGATCCCCTGCCATCGCGTGCTGGCGTCAGGGGGCGGCACCGGCGGCTTTTCCGCCCAAGGCGGCATCGATACCAAGTTCCGCATCCTGGCCATCGAACAGGCCCGCCCGGAGAACGAGCCACCCAGCCTGTTCGATACGCTGCCACTGGCGATCAAGCCCAAACGCTGAACCCAAACGCTGAAAGTGAAACCGGCCCCCACCGCACGGCCGGGCTTCCCTTGGCCCATGGGCCGGGTTCCCGTGGCGGTGGAGGCCGGTCGGGACGGTCCCCCGCGAACCGTCCAATCGTCACCTAAGCCTCAATTACCAGTGGGCGCGGTAAAAGCTGCGGCTGACGTGGATTTCCTCGCGGTCGGCGTATTCGCTGTCCAGCACCAGGGCCAGGGCGGCATAGACCACCAGGGTCGCGCCGAAGAAGCAGAACAGGCTCAGCACCGTCAGGATGCGGATGAAGGTGGCCGGCAGGCCGGTGTAACGGGCCAGGCCGGCGCAGACGCCGAACAGCACGGCGCGGCTGGGGTCCTTGGCCAGGCGATGACGGCGCATCGTGGCGGAAATACGCTCAAAGCTCCTCATAATCCCCTCTCCACTGTTCGATGATGGTGGGCACCGGCGGCGCCCGGGTCGTTTACAGATTTGTCTTACCCTTGCGGGTTGTTGCGGCTGGCCACGCGGGCCTTCAGCGCCTCAAGCTCGGCGGTCACCTTGTCGTCGCCCAGGGCGTCGATCTCCGCGGCCAGGCCGCGCGGCTGGCGGCCCATCTCCATGACCTCGGCCTCGCTTTCCAGCAGGTCGATGTCGCGCTGCAGGGTGCCGTAATGAGACAGCGCCTCTTCCAGACGGTTGTCGTGGATCTGGCTGCGCATCCGCAGGCGGGCGGTGGCGCTGCGGTGGCGGGCCAGCAGGGCGCCTTGGCGGGCGCGGGCATCCGCCAGCTTAGCCTCCAGCCGCGCCACGTCATCCGCCCCCTTGACCAGGCTGTCGCTGATGGCCTGGATCTCGCGGCGGATGGGGTCGGCGGCATCGGCCAGCCGGGCCTTGGCCACCAGGGCGCCCCGGGCCAGATCCTCCCGGCCCTTGGTCACCGCCAGCTCGGCCTTGCGGTCCCATTCCAGCAGCTCGAACTCCACGTCGCGGTAACGGGCCTCCAGCTCCTTGCGGCGGGCCATGGAGCGGACGGCCTCCGCCCGCACCTCGACCAGCGTGTCCTCCATCTCCTGGATGACCAGGCCGATCAGGCGCTCCGGATCTTCCGCGCGGTCCAGCATGGCGTTCAGGTTGGCATCGATGATGTCGCCGAGGCGGGAAAACAGTCCCATGGCAGGCGTCCTTAAGAGATGAGGCGGTGGCGGACGGAAGCGGTGAACGCGGGCGCTTAGAACAGGCTGACGATGGCGACCGACAGCAGGGCGGTGACCGCCAACAGCGGCAGGTGGCGGGCCAGGGCGGCCAGGCGCCGGGGGGTGTCACCAGCGTGGGCGTTGCCGGCAGAAGCGTTGAAGGTGCGGGCGGCGGCGGTCATGGTCAGGTCGGTCATGTCAATCTCCGTAGAGGAAGCTTGGTTGTCTCGGGGGCCGGTCGCCGGTGGCGGGGTCGGCCATGTCCCCTTAAAAGCAACCGCCGTGCCAGTTGCGGGGCCGATCCCTAATGTATTGTTTTTGCTTAATAAAAAATTTCACCCCCATCCGCAAAGGACGATGCGGTGAATCTTTGTGCCACTAAATCGCCAAATTCGCCATTCGCGCCATTTGCGAGCCATCTGCCCGCCTGAAAAGGCTCACCCGACGCCCGGCGGCCATTGACCCCAGCCGGGAATCCCGCTACCTCGCAAGGCATGGCCGTCTATACCGAAGTCACCGATGAGGAATTGCGCGCGTTCATCGCCGATTACGCGATCGGCGAGGTGATCTCGTGCAAGGGCATCGCCGAGGGGGTGGAGAACTCCAACTACCTGCTGGTGACCACGCAGGGGCCCTACATCCTCACCCTCTATGAAAAGCGGGTGAACCCGGCCGACTTGCCGTTCTTCCTGGGATTGATGCGCCACTTGGCGGCGCGGGGCATCACCTGCCCGCAGCCGGTGCCCGGACGCGATGGCGAGGCCCTGCGTGTCGTGGCCGGCCGGCCGGCCGTCATCGTCACCTTCCTGACCGGCATGTGGCCGCGCCGCATCCTGCCCGACCATTGCGCGGCCCTGGGCACGGCGCTGGCCCGGTTGCACCTGGCCGGTGCGGATTATCCCGTCCCCCGCGCCAACAGCCTGTCGCTGGACGGCTGGCGGGCCCTGGTGACGGCAACGGCGGATGGCGCCGATGGCGTCAAGCCCGGCCTGAAAGCGGCACTGGCTGAGGAGCTGGCGGCGCTCTCCGCGCTATGGCCCGGCCGGGACGGCCGCCCGGACCTGCCGCGCGGCATCATCCACGCCGACCTGTTCCCCGATAACGTCTTCTTCCGCGACGGCGCCCTGTCGGGGCTGATCGATTTCTACTTCGCCTGCAGCGACATGCTGGCCTATGACCTGGCCATCTGCCTGAACGCCTGGTGCTTCGAGCCCGACGGCGCCTTCAACGTCACCAAGTCGCGCCTGCTGCTGGCCAATTACGCCAAGGTGCGGCCGCTGACGGCGGCGGAGGTGGCTGCCTTGCCGCTGCTGGCCCGCGGCAGCGCGTTGCGCTTCCTGCTGACCCGGCTCTATGACTGGGTGAACACGCCGGCGGGCGCCCTGGTGAAACGCAAGGACCCGCTGGAATACCTGCACAAGCTGCGCTTCCACCAGCAGGCCCGCAGCCTGGCGGATTACGGCTTGGCGCCCGAGGATTTGACGTGACCGATACGCCCACCACCGCCGCGAAACCGGCCAGCCCGCGCGTGGAGATCTTCACCGACGGCGCCTGCAGCGGCAACCCGGGCCCCGGCGGCTGGGGCGCCATCCTGCGCTGGAACGGCACGGAGCGCGAATTGAAGGGCGGGGAGCCCGACACCACCAACAACCGCATGGAGCTGATGGCCGCCATCCAGGCGCTGGAAACGCTGAAGCGGCCGGTGAAGGTGGATCTGCACACCGACAGCCAATACCTGCGCGACGGCATCACAAAATGGATCCACGGCTGGCGGGCCAAGGGTTGGCTCACCGCCGACAAGAAGCCTGTGAAGAACGTCGACTTGTGGCAGCGCCTGTCCGCCCAGGCCGACCGGCACGAGGTGGTGTTCCATTGGGTGCGCGGCCATGCCGGCCACCCGGAAAACGAACGCGCCGACCAGTTGGCCCGCGAAGGGCTGGCGGAAGCGCGCGGTAGGTAGGCCGGTTGCCTCAGACGCAAAAAAGCCCGCGCGGGTTCATGGAACCGGCGCGGGCCACTTGGCGTTATATGCTTGGTTTTACAGGTTCTTCAGCACGGCTTCGGCGCTGGACACCTCGAAGGCGCCTGGCTTTTCCACATCCACGCGGCTGACCACGCCGTCGTCGATGACCAGGGCGAAGCGCTGGCTGCGCTGGCCCAGGTTATAGGCGGTGCCGTCCATGGTCAGCCCCAGTTGGCTGGTCAGGGTGCCGTTGCCGTCGGGCAACATGAACACGGTGTCGCCCACGTCGTTGGCCTTGGCCCAGGCGTTCATCACGAAGGGATCGTTGACCGCCAGGCAAATGATGGTGTCCACGCCCTTGGCCTTCAGCGCCCCGGCATTCTGGACGAAGCCCGGCAGGTGCTTGGCGGAACAGGTGGGGGTGAAGGCGCCGGGAACGGCGAACAGGACCACCTTCTTGCCCTTCAGCAGGGCGTCGGTGCTGGTTTCCTGCATGCCGGCTTCGGTCAGGTGCTTGATCGTGACGCTGGGGAAGGTGTCGCCAACCTTGATGGTCATGGTCTGGGGTCCCTTGGGGTGGTGGACGTTTGGGTTCTGGACGGAGGCACGGAGCATAGGTAATGCCGCCGGCGGGAAATTGTTCTGGTCACCCGTGGTTCTATGTCCCAGAGGGCCGGGCGGCAAGGGAAACGGATGTCCCCCCTTGTCACCCGGGTGCGCCGCTCAATATGACCAGAATGAAGCCTGTTCCGGCTGGCGAGCGGCAGCGACGGCGCGTGATGCCCATGTTAGGCTGAACGATAGGGACAGGCAGTATGACAGTGCCGGCCATGTGGGCCGGCCGCGAAGTGAAGAGGGAAGGCGCCGGCCATGAAGGACACCACCATCCGACGTTTCCTGACCGGGCAGCTGCTGGTCGCGATGCCGTCCATGCCCGATGAGCGGTTCGCCCGGACCGTCATCTATGTGTGCGCCCATACCGACGACGGCGCCATGGGCCTGGTGATCAACCGGCTGTTCGACGGCATCGACGCCGGGGGCCTGCTGGAACAATTGGGCATCGATGGCGGCGACCCGGACGACCGGCTGCGCGTGCATTTCGGCGGGCCGGTGGAACCCGGCCGGGGCTTCGTGCTGCACAGCACCGATTATCAGCGCGAGGGTACGTTGAAGGTGGAGGATGAGGTGGCGTTGACCGCCACGGTGGACATCCTGCGCGCCATCACCGAGGGACGCGGGCCGCGTCAATGCCTGCTGGCCCTGGGCTATGCCGGGTGGGCCGCCGGCCAGCTGGATCAGGAAATGCAGGCCAATGGCTGGCTGCACGTGCCGGCCGATCCCACCTTGTTGTTCGATGACGACATGGATACCAAGTGGGAACGGGCCATCGCCAAGCTGGGCGTCAGCCTGCCCATGCTATCGGCCGAGGTGGGACACGCCTGACCCGCGCCCGGACTGGCCGCCTTGCCGCCGCCATCTTCCTGCCGGAGGATGGGCGTCATGAAACCCCCGTCCCGCCCGCCGCCCCTGCACGCGTCCGTCCTGGTGCTCCTGCTGGCCTTGCCGCCCAGGGCCGGCGCGGCGGAGGCCCCCCAGCATCTGCGGCTGGGCTACGATGTCTATGTCGGCGGCCTGAAACTGGGTCGCATGACCCTGGAAACGGACATCAAGGGCGACGGTTATCGCGTCAGCGTGGCGGCGGAGGCCGGCGACATGCTGGCCCGCCTGATCAAATGGTCCTACACCGCCGAGGCGGAGGGTACGTTCGGCGGGGTGCACGGCGTGGCCCCACGCCACTTCCACAGCCTGCGCACCTTGCGCGACAAAAGCTGGGACGCCACGCTGAGCTACACCGCCCCCTACGGCTCCCGCGACACTGCGGTCAGCTTCACCCAGACGCCACCCCCGTCGCCGGAGGACGCGGACGCCGTGCCCCTGGACCAGCGTCCCGGCACCGTCGACCTGCTGAGCGCCGCGGCCGCCATCAGCCGCCATGCGGAGGGGGGCGACTGCGCCAGCCGCCTGCCCGTCTATGACGGCCGCCGCCGCTATGACGTGGTGATGGAAAGCCGGCCCGGCCGACACATTGAGAAGTCCGACTACACGGTGTTCGCAGGCGACGCCATCGGCTGCCATGTCGCCATCGTGCCGGTGGCGGGCTTCAAGCCGGCCGGCCGTGGGAGCCAGAACTTCTGGACGGCGGCGCCGGACGGCAAGCCGCGCGGCTTCGATCTGTGGATCGGCCGGCCGGTGCCGGGAGGGCCGGTGGTGCCCGTGCGGCTGGAGGCGGGGGAATTGTTCTTCACCCACGTCGTGGGCCACCTGGCGCAGGTCGAGGTGGTGCCGCCACAGCCCTGACCCGCCAAAGTCCCGAGTTGCCGCCTTCCCCCAGCGCCCAGCGCAAACGGACTGGGCGGCCATGCCGCAATCCGCCTCGGTCTCCCTGTTTTGATTGACCATCTGGTCAGGATAGGTCGAATGACGCCGCATCGGCCATATAGGCCGGCACACCAGGTTATTCGGTGTAGGGGACTGAAAACGTTTACGGCTTGGCAACCGTTCGGGGATTATATGAAACAAGGCCGCTGGTGTACGATGGGGAGCTATCTTATATCCGGCGATGCCTTGGCAACATCGCTTCTTATCTCTTTGGACCAACCCCGTTCGACAAGGTGTCATCCCCTGCCCCACGCCGCCCCCATCCTCGTTTCGGAGCCGCCGAGCACGCCCTGCGAGGCCACCGAACGCCAATACGCCGCCATTCCCGTCCGCATCCGGGACGGGCACCTGCAGGTGATGCTGATCACCTCGCGGGAGACGCGGCGCTGGGTGGTGCCCAAGGGATGGCCGGAAAAGAAGCTGAACGCGCGCGGTGTGGCGGCGAACGAGGCGTTCGAAGAGGCGGGCCTGATCGGCACCATCCATAAGAAGCCCCTGGGCACCTTCCACTATTTCAAGGTCATGCCCTCCGGCAAGCACCTGCCCTGCGCCGTGGACGCCTACCTCTTCGAGGTGGAGCGGGAGTTGGAGGACTGGCCGGAAAAGCACCAGCGCGAACGCCGCTGGGTCAGCCCGTCCCAGGCCGCCCTGATGGTGGCCGAAGGCGGCCTGGTCAGCATCCTGCTGTCGCTGGCCAGCATGGCGGTGGACGAGGAAGGCTGAGGCCGAGTCCGTTCCAGAGCAGACCTGCGTTTCACGCCCAGGCGGTAGCGGACGCCCGCCAAGCGCCTTGCCCGCTACAAGTGTAGTGGCAACGCCTCATCGGTCAGCCGGGGTAACGCTTCCGCGTCAGACGCCATTAGAAATTTACAAAAATGAATTAACAAATTGCCCATCCGACCGATAAGCTAGACCAAATTGCATACGGGATGGGTGTGACAGTCCATGGTTGATGCCTGTTACCGCCAGCCGGGCCCCCTCCCCGCGCGTCGTGGCGAATTTATCCAGTCGCGCCACTGCCCGAATGTCCCCCGCACCGGACTTACGTCATTCCCCCGCCTTTGAAACACATCCATCCCGGCGCGCCATCGGCCCCGGGCCCTCTCTTTATGCCAAATCCATATTGCCAGGAGCTTTCCCCGCATGCGCATCGCTGCCCCCACCCGTACCAAGGCCCTGCTGCTGGGCGCCTCCGTCCTGGCGCTCGCCACGTCGTGGCAAAGCGCCGCGCGTGCGGACACCGTCAACACGGGCAATTCGGGACCGGTGACCATCACCTCGAGTGGGTTGGCGAACAGCGGCACCATCATCAGCAGCAGCACGTACGTCCCCGCGGTGAGCGCCTCCGGTTCCCTGGGAACCATCGCCAACACCGGTACAATCAAACAGGCCCTGCCTTATGTGGAGTTTCTCGGCGTCGGCATGTCAATCAAGGGCTCCACAATCGCCGGCACCTACCAACCGGGCAGCATCAGCCTATTGAGTAACGGGGTGGGCGCGACCATTCAGGGCGGGGCCTCGGGCATTCGGATCGATGGCGCCACCATCGGCACTATTGCGAACAGCGGCACGATAAAGACCGACCAACCAAGCTACTGGGGGTGGGGCATTAATGGTGCCGCCAGCTTCCCCTCGGACTTGACCCTGCGAACAGCTAATGTCGGCACCCTGACCAATGCCGCCAACGGCGTCATCGTAGGCGGAATCAGCTTCGCCGGCAGTACGATCGGCACCCTGGTCAATTCGGGCACCATCAGCGCGGGCAGCAATCTTTCCAACACGGCAATCTCCATCGGAAACGCCCTCCTCTCCCCCTGGGTTTATAACGGATCGGTTTCCAGCTATCAGCCGGTGGTCGCCCTGGGTCAAATAGGGACCATCACCAACGCCGCTGGCGGAAGCATCGTCGGTACCGTGTGGATCAGCGGTGGCACAGTGGGCGTGCTCGACAACGCCGGCATTGTCACCGGCGCCATAACCGGCTCCTTAACATCCATTGGTGCGTTCCGTAACGAGGTGGGCGGAAGTCTGGTGGGGGTCAGCCTGACCGGCGGCAGTATCGGCAGCTTCATCAACAGCGGCGTCGTCGCACCGGCCCCTAGCAGTTTTTCGTTCAACAGCGGCGTCAATCTGGGTGCGAACATCTCTTATTTCGGGTACGGCGAAAGCGTAACGTCCAGCAACATCGGCACCATCAACAATCAGGCCGGCGGCACCATCTCGGGGGGCTTGGCCGCTGTGGCGTCCACCATCGGCGCGTTCACCAACGCCGGCCTGATCAGCGGCGGCGTCAACCTGGGCGTCGCGACCCCCTACACCTATTCCAGCAACGGGACGGGCTACAGCTATGTCTACGGCGCGGTGACCTCCACCATCGGCCAGTTGACCAACGCGGCCGGCGCCACGATCACCGGTGGGATCACCGGTGGCGGCGGCCTGACGGCGACCGGCGCCTCCATCGGCACACTCACCAACGCCGGCATGATCCAGGGCAGCGTGTATCTCGCCGGGGCCAGCACCTCCACCTTCAGCTCCAACGGGACGACGTACAGCAGTACGTATTCCAGCGTGGACTCCACCATCGGCACGCTGATCAACAAGGCCAACGCCAGCATCACCCGTGGCGTCTACATCGGCGGCACGCTGGGAACGTTCGATAATGCGGGCATGATCGGCTCCATCGGCACCTCCTCCTACAACCCCTATGGCCTGTACCTTGCCGGCAACTCCACGGCCAGTGTCATCACGAACGAGGCGGGTGGCACCCTCACCGGTTTGGTCGGTCTGAACCTGAACGGTACGGATGTCGGGACGCTGAGCAACAGCGGCCTTATCACGAGCCGGAACGACGCCGCCATCACCGGCGGCCTCAAGTCCTCTTACAACACTGCGACGTCGAGCTATGAGTATTCGACGGCCAGCATCGGCACCCTGTCCAATGCGGCTGGCGGCACCATCCAGGGTTACTACGGCGGCATCCTGTATAAGGGCACCATCGGAACGCTGATCAATGATGGCTTGATCGCCGCCACGCTAGGCAGCAGCAGCAGCGGCATTTCGGTCGCCGGGAACAGATTTTACACGTACGACACCGTTCACGGCACCTATGGGACCACCTACGTCGCCGCGCAGATCACCGCCCTGACCAATAGCGCTTCCGGAACGATCACGGGCGCCACGGGGGTCCAGCTGACAGGCGCCAGCCACATCGGCACCCTTAGCAACGATGGCTTGATCCAAGGATCGACCAACGGCGGCGTCAAGATTGGGGATTACTATTATGGTGCCGGTTCCGTCACACCGGCCTTTGATACCCTGGTCAACGGGACCACGGGCACCATCGCCGGGGGCTATGCAGGCATATTTGTCTCGTCGGGCACGCTGTCCACCTTGGTGAACCGAGGCTTAGTCACGGGCACGCAAGGGGCGATCGTGGCCAGCAACCTCAATGCCTACGCCTACGTCACCATCACACCCTCTATTGGCCAAATCATCAACCTCGGAACCCTGACCGCCACCGGTGCTGTGCAAGCCTCCTCGATTTCCGGGACGGCCGTCATCTTAAGCAGTGTCAACGTCGGCACCCTTTCCAATAGCGGCCTGATTTCAGGCGCGATGGCCCTTTACGCATCCGCCACGACGCTGAACAACAGCGTGGCGGTGGGCAGCGTCGGCCTGGTTGACAATCTGGTGGGCGGCTCGCTTATCGGCACCGGCTCTCAAGCGGCCGTCATGCTTAACGGGCCGGTCGATACCCTGCGGAACGCTGGGCTGATCGCCGACCAGGGCACCTCCACCCTCGCCTCCGCGGTGGCCGTGGTCGGCGGCACCCTGGGCACCCTGCTCAATCTCGCGGCTGGCACCATAACCGCGCCGGGCGCCGGCCTGCAGGTCTCGGGCACCATCGGCACCGTGGAAAACCAAGGCGTGATCCGGGGTGGTGTCGCCGCAGTCAGCCTGGGCCAGGCGTCCACCTATTCCAGCACGGCGGCCACCCATTCCGGCAGCATTGGGACGCTGAACAACAGCGGGGTCCTTGGGGGCGGCGTGAATGGCGTTCAGGTGGCGGGCCGGATCGACGCGCTGGCCAACAGCGGCACCATCACCGGCGGAACAGGGGACGGCGTCCACAACATCGGCTCGGTAACGTCCTCCACCATCCTTTATAACTATCTGCCCAACAGCTTCTCTTGGGGCTACACCACCATCAGCACGGTGAGCAGCCGAGGCGGCACCATCGGGACGCTGACCAATGTTGGGCTGGTCACCGGTGGCCAAAGCGGCATCGTCAACGGCGTGACGGGGACGCGCACCCTGTCCACCGTGACATCCACCTATTATAGCGGCCCGCAGACGGTGGCCAGTTCGGTTGTCAGCACCACGGGCCCCGTCGGCGGCACCATTGGCACGCTACTGAACAGTGGCACCATCCTGGGCACGGCAACCGCCGGCATCGACAACGGCGCCGCCGCCGCCGTCATCGGCACGCTGGTCAACAGCGGCCTGATCCAGGGCGGCCAGACGGGCATCATCAACGCCGGCACCATCGGTACCCTGACCAACAGCGGCACCCTCACCGGCGCCGGGGCAGCCATCCGGGACAGCGGCACGCTGGGCCCGGTCAGCAACACCGGCGTCATCGCCGGCGCCATCATCCACACCGCCGCATCCGACCTGTCCATCACCGGCGGCAGCGGCACCACATTCGGCACCCTGACGGGAGTCAATGGCGCTCGCGGCACCTTGTCCAGCACCGCCAGCAATGTGACCCTGGCCGGCAACCTGGTGCTGAACGACAGTGTCAGCATCGCCGGCCACACCTTGGTGGCGACTGGCGGCAGCCTGGTGCTGACGGCCCCCACCACCGTCACCGGCAACTATGCCCAGGCGGGCGGCACGCTGACGGCTCTGGCGGCCGGCGGCACCGTGGGCGGCCTGCAGATCAGCGGCAGCGCCAGCATCAGCGGCGCCACCGTGGTGCTGACCTCGCAATACGCCTATGGCCTGACCAGCGGCGCCAGCTACACCATCGTGGCGGCCGGCGACGCCGCCTCCAGCTACACCAGCGTCACCGCGCTGGCCCCGGGCTACAATTCCACCACCGTCACCAGCACCGTGGTGGGCGGCCAGACCGACCTGATCGTCCGCGTGGGCAACAGCAGCCTGACGGCAGGCGGCACGGCCACCATCGCCGGCGGCGCCGGGACCCTGGACCAGATGACGGGCGGCAGCCTGGCCATCACCGGCGGCACGCCGACGGTGGGCACCGTTACGGGCGGCACCATCGCGCTGGCCGGCGGCAGCGCCACCCTAGGCACCATCAGCGGCGGCACCCTGATCCAAAGCGTCGGGTCCACCATCGCCGGCACCACGGCGGTGCTGGTCCAGGGCGGCAGCCTGACCCTGGGCGGCACGGTGCAGGCGCCCCTGGCCATCAACGGCGGCCTGGTGGCCTTGAACGGCACCGCCTCCGGCCCCGTCACCGTGGGCAGCGGCGGCACCCTGCGCGGGTCCGGCGTCATCACCGGGGCGGCCACCGTGGCCGGTGTGCTGCGTCCGGGCAACTCGCCCGGCACCCTGACCTTCACCAACGGCCTGACGCAAAGCGCCAAGTCGGTGCTGTCCATCGACATCGACGGCACGGGCACAGGCAAGGGGGTCGGCAACTACTCCCGCGTCCTGGTCACGGGCGGCAGCTACGTCATCGGCTCCGGTGCCGTGCTGCAACCCAACCTGCGCGGCATGACCGGCAGCGCCAGCAACACCTACACCCCCGGCCTGGGCACGGACTTCGCCATCGTGCAGGCCGCGGGCGGCGTCTCCGGCACCTTCGCCAGCGTCACCCAGCCGGCCAACGGCTTGCTGGCCGGCACGCAGTTCACGGCGCTGTACGGCAGCAACGCCATCGACCTGTTCGTCACCCCCACCTATGGCTCCCTGGCCAGCCTGGGCGCCAGCGCCAACCAGCAGACCCTGGGCCGCGTGGTGGCGGGCCTGACCGGGGCCGGCAACGCCGACCTCGGCACCGTGCTGAAGGCGCTGTACAGCCTGCCCACGGTGGGCGCGTCGCTGGACGCCCTGGCCCAGATCGGCGGCAGCAGCCAGGCCAACATCGTCGCCTACAGCCTGAACCGGGGCCTGGCGGTGACGCAGGTGCTGGGCCAGCGCCTGGCGGCGGTGCGCGACGGCGTGGCCGGCGGCATGCAGGGCACGATGCAGGCCCAGCTGGTGGGCCGCACCCTCTACACCAGCGTCGCCAGCGGCGGCGATGGCGCCCCGGTGGGGGATGAGCGGGGGGCGGCGGCCGGCTCGGCACCGCAAGAGGGCTGGCACTTCTGGGCCCAGGGCCTGGGGGCGTTCACCCGGGTGGACAGCGACGGCAACGCCGCGGGCGGCCACAGCAACACCGGCGGCGGCCTGTTCGGCGGCGACCGGGCGGTGGCGCCGGGCGTGACCGTGGGCCTGGCCGGCGTGCTGCTGCAAAGCACCTCCGGCGGCGCCAACGAGACCAGCAGCTATGGCCTGTCGGCCTACGGTAACGTCGATCTGGGGGACGGCCCGTTCGTCACCGGCAACGCCGGCTACACCTACGACCGGTACGACACGGCGCGGACCATGGGCTTCGGCGGCCTCAGCCGCACGGCCTTCGGCCACACCACCGGGGATGAGCTGAGCGCGGGTGTCACGGCCGGCTACCGAGTGCGGGTGTCCAACCTGACCTTGGAGCCGCAGGCCGGCATCCAGTGGCTGAAGGTGGGCCGCGACGGCTTCACCGAGACGGGCGCCGGCGCCCTGAACCTGGTGCTGCAGGACCTGGACGCCACGGCCCTGCAGAGCAGCGTGGGCGGCCGCGCCTCGGCCAGCTGGAAGACGGACGGCGGCACGGTGATCACCCCAGCCCTGCGGGCGGCTTGGCTGCACGACTTCCGCGACCGGGCCCTGACCAGCCAGGCGAGCCTATCCGGTGTAGGGGCCGGCACCCCCTTCGCCGTGACCGGCCCCTACACCGGCGCCAACGCGCTAGGCATCGGCGGCGGCCTGACCCTGCAGGAAGGCGACAACCTGAACCTCTACGCCAACTACGACGGCACGCTCCGCCGGCATGAAACCGACCACGTCTTCACCGCCGGCTTCCGCCTTAGCTGGTAAGACGGGGCAGTCTCAAAACAACAACGGCCCGGCGGGGAAACCTGCCGGGCCACTTGTTTATGGGCGCCCCATCTGCTTTCTAACCGCGCCAGTCGTCGCGCAGGATGCCGTACAGCACATGGTCGGCCCAGCGGCCGTCGATGCGCAGATAACCCCGGGCATAGCCCTCGCGCACGAAGCCCACCTTTTCCAGCAGGCCCTGGCTGGGCTGGTTGGTGGGTAGGCAGGCGGCCTCCACCCGGTGCAGGCCGAGCTGGCCGAAGGCGAAGCCCAGGCTGACCTTCGCCGCCTCGCTGGTGTAGCCCCGGCGGGCATAGGGCTTGCCCACCCAATAGCCCATGGTGGCCATCTGGGCCACGCCCCGGCGGACGTTGGACAGGCCGATGCCGCCCACCAACCGGTCGCTGGCGCGCTCGAAGATCAGGAAGCTGTACGCCTCGTCATTGCGCCATTCCGCCGTATGCCGGCGCACGCGGCGCAGGAAGGAGGAGCGCAGCAAGGCGTCGGCCGGCCAGGTGGGCTCCCACGGCGCCAGGAAGTCGCGGCTGCGTTCCCGCAAATCCGCCCATTCCCGCCAGTCCTTGACCTGGGCGGGACGCAGATAGGTCTGCGGTCCGTCCAGCCGTATGGACGGTGCGCTCAGGATATCGGCGTGCAACAGCCGTATCACCGCCTCCAGCCCCTCCCTACCCCCGTTGCCGCGGTTGCTCAGTGCCCAAGCCGGGCACGGATGCGGTCGTACGATTCCAAACCCGTCACCGGCCCCAGGGCGGTGACCACCGGCACGCTGTCCAGCAGCCGGCGGGCGCAGCGCTCAACCGCCGCCACGTCGACCGCGTCCACCCGGGCCAGCATCTCCGCCGTCGGAACGGGCCGGCCGTGAACCAGCATCTGCTGCCCCACCTGCTCGCACCGGGCCATGCTGCTTTCCAGGGCCATGACGAGGCTGGATTTCAGCTGGGCGCGGGCGCGGGCCACCTCTTCCTCGCGGATGTCCCCCACGAGGTTGGCGACCTCGCCGCACACCACCGGCACCAGTTCGGCCACCTGGTCCGGTCCCGTGCCGGCATAGATGCCGAACAGGCCGGTCTCGGCGAAATGGCTGGCGAAGCTGTAGATGCTGTAAACTAGGCCGCGCTTCTCCCGCACCTCCTGGAACAGGCGGGACGACATGCCGCCCCCCAGCAGGGTGGACAGCACCTGGGTCGCGTAGTTGTCTTCGTGATGGACGCCCACCGCCTCGAACCCCAGCACGACATGGGTCTGTTCCAGGTCGCGCTCATCCCGGAAGTCGCCGCCGCTGTAGCGCGCCGCCTCCTGCGTCCAGGCCTGGGGCTTGGGCAGGGCGCCGAACATGTCGGACGCCATCTCCACCATGCGGGCATGCTCAATGCGGCCCGAGGCTGCCACCACCATGGCGGGGCCGGAATAATGGCCCTGGACATAGGCCACCAGGTCGTCGCGGCTCAGCCTCTCCACGATGTCCGGCAGGCCCAGCACCGGGCGACCCAGCGCCTGGCCGGGGAAGGCCGTGGCCTGGAAATGGTCGAAGATGATGTCGTCGGGCGTGTCTTCCGCCTGGCCGATCTCCTGCAGGACGACCGTGCGCTCCTTGGTCAGCTCCTCGGCGTCCAGGCTGGCGTGCTGCACCATGTCCGCCACGATGTCCAACGCCAGGGCCGCATCCTCCTTCAGCACCTTGGCGTAATAGGCCGTGTGCTCCCGCGTGGTGTAGGCGTTAAGGTGGCCGCCCACATCCTCGATCTGGCGACTGATCTGATAGGCGTCGCGCTTGGGCGTGCCCTTGAACAGCATGTGTTCCACCAGATGGGCGACGCCGTTGACCTCCGGCGCCTCGTCCCGGGTGCCGACGCCGACCCAGACGCCCAGCGACACCGTCTCCACCCCGGCCATGCTGTCGGTGACGACGCGCAGGCCATTGTCCAGCGTGGTGACCTGGATTCCGCTGCCGTCGCTCATTGGGCGCCTCCCGTCACACGCGACTTGGCGCGCACGAAGGCCTTCACCGCCTCCACATCATTCGGCAGGACGGTCACCCGCTCCCCCCGCTCATAGAGGTCGGCCAGGTGGCGGGGCAGCGGCGGATGAACGCCGGTCGCGGCCTTGACCGCATCCGGAAACTTGGCCGGATGGGCGCAGGCCAGCGACACCAGCGGCACCTCGGCCGGCACGGTGCCGGCGGCGCGGGCCTGGGCGGCGGCATGCACGCCCACCGCCGTGTGCGGGTCCAAGAGGTAACCCGTGGTCTCGAACACCCGGCGCATGGTTTCCGCCGTCTCATGCTCATCGGCGCGGAAGCCGTCGAACAGGCCGCGCGCCTCGGCCAGCTGCCCCTCTTCCACCGTGAAGCGGCCGCTGGCGGCGAAGCCGTCCATCACGCCCGTCACGGCGGCACCGTCGCGGCCCAGCAGGTCGAACAGCAGGCGCTCGAAGTTGCTGGACACCTGGATGTCCATGCTGGGGCTGATGGTGGGGACCACGCCGTTGGTGGCCATGGTGCCGGACTGGAAGAAGCGGGTCAGGATGTCGTTGCTGTTGGTGCCCACCACCAGGCGCTGGATGGGCAGGCCAAGGGCCCGCGCGCCATAGGCGGCATAGACGTTGCCGAAGTTGCCGGTGGGAACGGAGAACGCCACCGGCCGGTCCGGCGCGCCCAGGGCCACGCCCGCCGCCACGTAGTACACCACCTGGGCCAGGATGCGGGCCCAGTTGATGGAATTGACGGCGGAGATGTTCAGCTCATCCCGGTAGGCCTGGTCATTGAACAGGGCCTTCACGATGGCCTGACAGTCGTCGAAAGTCCCCTCCAGCGCCACGTTGTGCACGTTGGGCGACAGCACCGTGGTCATCTGCCGGCGCTGCACCTCGGACGTGCGGCCCTTGGGGTGCAGGATGACGATGTCCACCAACTCACGATCCCGGCAGGCCTCGATGGCGGCCGACCCGGTGTCACCCGAGGTGGCGCCGACCACGGTGATGCGGCGTCCCCGCTTGGCCAGCACATGGTCGAACAGGCGGCCCAGCAACTGCAGCGCCACGTCCTTGAAGGCCAGGGTGGGACCGTGGAACAGCTCCAGTACCCATTCCTCCTGACCCAGCTGGATCAGCGGCGTGACGGCGGTATGGGCGAAGCTGCCATAAGCGTCCTGCACCAGGGCACGCAGCTCATCCGGCGCAATGGCCCCGCCCATAAAGGGCGCCATGACACGGGTGGCCAGTTCGCCATAGCTGAGGCCACGCAGGGCGCGCAGATCGGCCGAATCGAAGGTCGGCCAAGTGGCCGGCACGTACAAGCCGCCATCACGGGCCAACCCCGCCAGGAGCGCGTCCTCAAAGCCCAGGACCGGCGCCCGGCCCCGCGTGCTGATATAATCCACCCTAGGCATCCCTTGGCTTAACTCGAACCCCTACAGTAGCCAGTGCCGCCAATGTCCCGCAAGTCCGCCAAACCCCCAGGATCCGCATGGGGGATTCGCATGGATGGGCAGCGGCCCCGAGGGCGGCATTCCCCGCCCTACCCGCCCCTCACATCCCTGACGGCAGCCTCAGGGTGGGGTGCGTCTAAATTTCCTGGAAATGACACTTGGAAACCGGCCTTGGTTGCGGTGCAATAGGGTGGGCGGTTGATCCGCCATTCACTCGCAACAGTCCCGACTGGCCGACCCGGATCGAAGCAGCGACTCCGGGACGCGCCGGGGTCTTTTGGATGGGGCATCCCAGGGCACCATGGGGCTTCTGCACGCGATCTTGCTGGCCGGCACCCTGGCGGTGGTGGTGGGCCTGATCATCATGGTCATCGGCAAGCTGGGAGAGGCGGCGGTGGAGCGCCACCCCGAGATGCGCCGTGCCGCCAGCCGCCTGCCGCTTGGCGCGCAGATGGAAAACCGGTTGGAGGGGCGGGAGGCCGACGTGCGCGCCGAACTCGCCGCCCTGCAAAACGCCCTGGGCGAAGCGCGCCGCCGCCGCTACGCCCTGGATAAGGAGCTGGAGGACGCGCGGCGCGGCGCCCAGGCCCCTGTGCGCGTGGTCGGGCGGGAGGATGCCGGCCTGAACCGCTTCGTCGCCTGGATGGTCAACCGCTTGGTCCAGCAGGCCCAGACCGACGCCAGGACCGTCATCGCGCTGGACCCCGAATGGGCCGGCCCGCAGGTGATCGAGGTGTGGTCGGAGAACCTGTCCGATGCCCGGCGCGACCTCCTGCGCTATTTTCCCGCCCCCTTGGGCTATGTGCTGCTGAGCATACAGCTGGCCAACAGCGGCAAGGCCGCCAAGGACACGGTCACCGAGACGGAGAGCATGGCATGATGGCCTTGTTGCTGACCCTGCTGGCCGTGACGGTGGCCGCCGGGCTGACGGGGGAGCGCGCCTGGAACCGGGTGGCCGAAGCCAAGACCCGCCGCCGCCAGATACTGACCCGCGCGCGGGAGCAGAGCCAGCGCATCCGCCGCCTGGCCCGCGCCACCTATGCCATGAAGCAGCAGCGCCGCCATGTCCGGCTGACCCTGGAGACACTGGAGGATGAGTGTACGCGGCTGGAGCAGGACATCAAGCGCGCGTCCCGCCCGGAAAACCGCATCTTCGTGTTGGAGGAACGGCGCAATGCCGCCGACGCCGCCTGGCTGGCCACGGTGGAGGTGGGCGGCACCGTCGCCGACAGCGCCGTGGCCGCCGCCGTGCCGTGGCAACGCCGCCAGTTCCTGCTGTGGGCCGCGGACGACGAGGCCGCCCGCGCCCGCCTGGAGCGGCGGTTTCCCCACGGCAGCGGCTTCCGCATCACCCAGCTGATGCTGCGCCCCAGCCACGCCGCAGCCACGCCGGCCGCCAAACTGGAAACCCGCGCGGCCAAGGCGGCGCGGCTGGCCACCAGTTGATCTGGTACTCAGGCGGCAGCAGCGCCGAGCCGGCTCAGTCCGTCTCCACCCGGCTGAAGCGCAGGTAGGCGATGACGGCCAGGGCGATGGCCAGGCAGTACCAGGTGATGGCGTACTGCAGATGATCGTTGGGAATGGTGACGCGGGTCTGGCCACCGACGGGGAAACCGCCGGGGTTGGGCGTGGCATCGGCCTCCACCACCACGGGCTCCGGCACGTCCGTCCCCGCCTTGGCCGCCATGGCCGGCAGGTCGTACCACAGCCAGAAATTGTCGTTCACCAGATTGTCCGGCTGCATCCAGCCGCGCGGCGGCGGCACGCGCGCCACCCCCTGCACCGTCACCTCCCCCTCAAGCTGGCCGTCCGGCCGGCGGGCGGGGTCCTTGCCCTGGGTGGGGACCCAGCCGCGATCGACCAGCACCACGCCGCCGCCATCGGCCCGCACGAAGGGTGTCACCACGTCATAGCCGGGCGCGCCCTTCAGGGACCGGGCGCCCAGGTACAGTTCATGATCGTTCAGGAAATGCCCGTTGATCCGCACCCGGCGGTAATCCCACGCCTTGGGGTCGTCGATCTTGGCGGGCAATTCGACGGGGGCGGCGGCCATCTGTTGCTGGATATGGTCCAGGATACCCTGCTTCCAGAACAGGCGCTGAACCTGCCAGGTGCCGAGGCCGGCCATGAAGACGATGGCCCCACCGGCCACCAGCCCCCCCCAGAAGGTGGGCCGGAAGCGCCGGCGTCCCTTGGTTCCGGGGGCCTTAGTCCCGGGGGCCTTGCCTGCGGCGGCCGGGGCGGCGGTGATGGGGGAGGAAGTCATGCGCCGGGAGTCCTATCGCTGTCACTGTCGTCCGGCCCCTCGAACTCGGCCCGGCGGTAACGGTATTGCAGGGCGAACACCACGCCCTTGGCCGGGCGCAGTAGGCCCAGAGTGCCGCCCAGGATGACCACGCCCCAGACCAGGCCCGTCAACCACAGGGGCCAGTCCACGCGCATGGACACCATCAGCGCGACGGGCACGATGATGAAGCCGAGGATGAAGATGAGGAAAACGGCCGGCCCGTCGCCACTGTCGCCCCGCGCCAATTCGAGGCCGCACACGGAACACCGCTGCGCCACCGTGAGGTAACCCGTGAACAAATCGCCCCGACCGCAGCGCGGGCACTTGCAGCGCAAGCCCGCCAGGATCGGGGCGACGGTGGAGGCGTCAGAGTCCAAGACAGGTTTCCGTCAGATGGGCGGAAGGGCCGGCTTCCTGGATCAATGGGGGATCACGCCACGCGGGGTGGAACCCCACCAGTAGATGCTGACGAACAGGAACAGCCAGACCACGTCGACGAAGTGCCAATACCAGGCCGCGGCCTCGAAGCCAAAGTGGCTCTTCGGCGTGAAATGGCCGGCGCGGGTGCGGAAGAAACAGACGATCAGGAAGATGGTTCCGACGATGACGTGGAAGCCGTGGAAGCCAGTCGCCATGAAGAAGGCCGAGGTGTAGGCGTTCTGGGCGAAACCGAATTCGGCGTGAATGTATTCGTAAGCCTGGAAGCAGGTGAACAGCAGGCCCAACAGGATGGTGAAGCCCAGGGCCTTGGCCGCTTCCTTGTTGCGGCCCTCGACCAGCGCGTGGTGAGCCCAGGTGACCGTGGTGCCGGACAGCAGCAGGATGACAGTCATCAGGATGGGCATGTCGAAGGGATTGACGGGCTCGATCCCCTTGGGCGGCCACATGCCGCCGTTGGCGGCCACGCGCCCCACCTGCTGCGCCTCGTTGAAATAGATGCTGGTGTCAAAGAAGGCCCAGAAAAAGGCGACGAAGAACATCACTTCGGAGGCGATGAACAGCGTCATGCCGTAGCGCAGGCCGATCTTCACGACAGGGGAGTGCAGCTTGCGCACCACCGATTCGCCGATGACGTCGCGCCACCAGGCGAACATAACACCCAGCACGCCCAGGCCGCCGGCGATGGCCAGATACCAACCATGGCCATGCATGCCCAGGACGGTGCCGCTGGTCAGCAGGCCGGCCGCGATGGAGGCGACCAAGGGCCATGGGCTGGGGTCCACCAGGTGATAGGGCTGCTTGATGCCCTCAGAGTTGCCGGGAGCGGTGTGAGCCTGGACGTCAGCCATGTTCTTGTTTCCCTCGGATCAAAACAACGCGGTGGTCGTCAGATTGCGGCGGTCATTGCCGCCCCGGTCCTTATTGGTGCCCTCCCTGATCCCCTGTTCGGGGATTGGACACTCCCTTGGTAAACTTTCCTACGCCCCCCGTCCAGAGGTTGTACGGTGGCGAAGCCATTGCCCGGGGACGCTTTAGCCCCCTGGACGAACAGCGGCGGCCCCGGCCGGGGCCTGGTCCTGCACGGCTGCCGCCGTCTGGTCGGCCGCCAGGAAGAAGGTGTAGGACAAGGTGATGGTGGCCACGTCCTTCATATGGGGGTCGTCTGCAAGAGACGGGTCGACGAAGAAGGTCACGGGCATGTCCAGTTCCTGCCCCGGCTCCAGCCGCTGGCGGGTGAAGCAGAAGCACTGGATCTTGTTGAAGAAGATGCCGGCCTTGTCGGGGGTGACGTTGAAGGTCGCGGTGCCGACCAGCGCCTTGTCCGACAGGTTCTTGGCGTGGTAGCGGATCTCCCTCACCTCGCCCAACTTGACCTGCACGGCGTTCTGCACGGGCTTGAATTGCCAAGGCAACTCGCGGTTCACTTCGGCATCGAAACGAACGGTGACGGTGCGGTCGACCACGCGGTCCGCCCCCTTTTCCGCCACCTGGGTGGTGCCGCCGAAGCCCGTGGCCTTGCAAAACACCTGATAGAGTGGGACGGCGGCGAAGCTCAGGCCCACCATGCCGGCGACCAGCGTGAACGCCCCCGCCAGCATGCGGCGGTTGCGCCGGGCCAAGTCGGACGCGGGCGGCTTCATGGGGAACTCGGGGCGTGGGGTCTCACTCAACCTGTCACCTCCCTGGCTTTGACAGCGGCCATCCGGGCGATTGCCCGTGATGGATGGCCCTGGCCTTGACGCCGGTGGCGGGTTTCACCCGCCCACTTTTGTTCTGAACACTCTCGAACCGCCGGAAGGGCGGTTTACTGGCCTTGCGCGTGCAGCCCCATGCGCACGATGGCCACGACATAGATCAATGCCACGAACCCCAACAGCGAGAAGAATAGCGTCAGGTTCTTGCCACGCTGGCGGCGCGCCCGCTCCGCCGCGTCGACCACAGGCTCTGCGGCGGAAGGGGGAGCGTTGGAGGAGGTCGTGGTGTCAGCCATACGGTCAGGGTTCCTATGCGGAGGGGCCCTCTCGACGGAGAGGTCAGGCCACCAGCTTCTCACCGATCAGGATGGCGAGCAGCAGGAAAAGATAGAGGATGGAATAGGCGAACATCTGCTTGGCGGCACGGTGGGTCTTGTCCAGCATGACCCGCACGGCGCACAGGATGAACAGCAGGCTCAGCACCGTGGCCCCCACCAGATAGGCGACGCCGCCGACCCCGAACCAGTGCGGGGCGATGGCGATGGGCAGCAGCAGCAGAGTGTAGGCCAGCATCTGGCGCTTGGTCGCCGCCTCGCCCGCCACGACGGGCAGCATGGGCACGCCGGCGCGGCTGTAATCGCCGCTGCGGAACAGGGCCAGCGCCCAGAAGTGCGGCGGCGTCCAGAAGAAGATCAGGCAGAACAGCAGGATGGGGCCGATGCTGACATCGCCCGTCACCGCCGCCCAGCCGATCATGGGTGGGAAGGCCCCGGCCGCCCCGCCGATGACGATGTTCTGCGGCGTGCGGCGCTTCAGCCACATGGTGTAGACGAAGACATAGAAGGCGTTGGCCACGCCCAGGATGGCGGCCGCCACCCAGTTGACGGCCAAGCCCATAAGCAGGACGGACGCGACCGACAGCACCACACCGAAGGCCAGCGCCTCATCCGGGTTCACCTTGCCCTGGGGGATGGGGCGTCCGCGGGTGCGTTCCATGACCGCGTCGATGTCGCGGTCGTACCACATGTTGATGGCGCCCGCGGCGCCCGCGCCCACGGCGATGCACAGCAGGGCCACCACCGCCAGCACGGGATGCAGGGTTCCCGGCGCCACCACCAGGCCGGCCAGGCCGCTGAACACCACCAGCGACATGACCCGGGGCTTCAGCAGGGCGATGTAGTCGGCAACGGTACCCGGCAGGCCGGTGGCCTGGGCGGGAACGGTCTGGCCTTCAAAGGCGGTATCGGTCATCTGTCTCGCATCTCATCTGACGCCTGTACCCCTGGATGATAGGGGACCCTTCCCATGCGGGGGAAGGGCAGCGCCTTTAATCAGGCAAAACCGCGCGGGAAGCCACCCCTCCCGCGCGGTCGTCGCCTATGCAGCCGGTGCCACCCTCAGCACCTCACTTGATGCGGGGCAGAACCTCGAACTGGTGGAACGGCGGCGGGCTGGACAGGGTCCATTCCAGCGTCGTCTCACCCGTGTTCCAGTAGTCGGCGCCGACGCGGCGGCCGAACATCAGGGTATAAAGGGCCATCACGACGAAGAACAAGGTGGAGCCGAAGGAAATGTAGGCCCCGATGGAGGAGATTTGGTTCCACATGTGGAAGGCGTCCGGGTAATCCGGGATGCGGCGCGGCATGCCCTGCAGCCCCAGGAAGTGCTGGGGGAAGAAAATCAGGTTCACGCCGATGAAGGTGGTCCAGAAGTGCAGGTGGGCCGCCCACTCCGGATGCTCCCGGCCCGACATCTTGCCGATCCAGTAGTAGTAGCCGGCGAAGATGGCGAAGACGGCGCCCAGGCTCAGCACATAGTGGAAGTGGGCGATGACGTAGTAGGTGTCGTGCAGCATGACGTCCAGGCCGCCATTGGCCAGGACCACGCCGGTCACGCCACCCACGGTGAACAGGAAGATGAAGCCGATGGCCCAGACCATGGGCGGCTTGAACTCGATGGAGCCGCCCCACATGGTGGCGATCCACGAGAAGATCTTAACGCCCGTGGGCACGGCGATGATCATGGTCGCCGCGGTGAAATAGGCGCGGGTGTCGACGCTCAGACCCACCGTGAACATGTGGTGCGCCCAGACGATGAAGCCGACCACGCCGATGGCGACCATGGCGTAGGCCATGCCCAGGTAGCCGAACACCGGCTTGTGCGAGAAGGTGGAGATGATCTGGCTGATGATGCCGAAGGCCGGCAGGATCATGATGTAGACTTCGGGGTGGCCGAAGAACCAGAACAGGTGCTGGAACAGCAGCGGGTCGCCACCGCCGGCCGGGTCGAAGAAGTGGGTGCCGAAGTTGCGGTCGGCCAACAGCATGGTGATGGCGCCGCCCAGCACGGGCACGGCCAGCAGCAGCAGGAAGGCGGTCACCAGCATCGACCACACGAACAGCGGCATCTTGTGCAGGGTCATGCCCGGCGCGCGCATGTTGAAGATGGTGGTGATGAAGTTGGCCGCGCCCAGGATGGAGGAGGCGCCGGCCAGGTGCAGGGCGAAGATGCCCATGTCGACCGACGGCCCGCTGTGCCCCAGGGCGGAGGACAGCGGCGGATAGATGGTCCACCCGGTGCCAGCACCCGGCCCGATCAGCGAGGAGGAAACCAGCAGCAGGAAGGCGGGCACCAACAGCCAGAAGCTGATGTTGTTCAGCCGGGGAAAGGCCATGTCCGGCGCGCCGATCATCAACGGCACGAACCAGTTGCCAAAACCGCCGATGACGGCGGGCATGACCACGAAGAACACCATGATCAGGCCGTGGGCGGTGATCAGCACGTTCCACTGCTGGCCGATATCAGCGGACAGGTGGTTCAGGATCTGGATGCCCGGCTCCTGCAATTCCATGCGCATGACCACCGAGATGGCGCCGCCGATAAGGCCGGCGATCACGGAAAAGATCAGGTAGAGCGTGCCGATATCCTTGTGGTTGGTCGAGAACAACCACCGCTTCACGAACCCGGGCTTATGGTCGTGATGCGCGTCGTGAGCCGTATCGTGGGCTGCGTGCGCCATAATTCCAGTTCCCCTCGTTAATCTCTGCCGGGGTTTAAATCAGACAGGGACGGTTCAGCGCGCGGCGCCATTATCCGTCGCCAGGGCCGTCTTGGTGGTCGCCTTCGCCGCTTCCAGCGACGCGAGGAATTCACGGCCCGCATCGATGCCCGCGGTCTTCGTCTTCTCCGCCCAGGTCTTGTAGTCCTCCTTGCTGACGGCATGGACGACGATGGGCATGAAGCCGTGGTTGGTGCCGCAGATCAGCGTGCACTGGCCGTAGAAGGTTCCCTCGACACTGGCCTGCAGCCAGGTTTCGTTGATGCGGCCGGGCACGGCGTGCAGTTGCACGCCCAGCGAAGGCACGTACCAGGAATGGATGACATCGGCGCCGGTCAGCAGCAGGCGCACGGGCGTGCCCACGGGCACCACCATTTCATTGTCCACCGTCAGCAGGCGGGGCTGGCCCGGCTTCAGGTCGCTGTCGGAGACGATGTTGCTGTCGAAGGCGATGTCGTTGTTGTCCGGGTATTCGTAGGACCAGTACCACTGGTGCCCGGTGATCTTCACCGTCAGTTCCGGATTGGGCGTGCGGTCGCCATAGTACAGGACACGGAAGGACGGCACGGCCACGATCACCAGGATCAGCACCGGCACCACCGTCCACGCCACCTCCAGCAAGGTATGGTGGCTGGTCTTGGACGGAACGGGATTGGCGCGGCGGTTGAAGCGCACCATGACCGTCAGCAGCAGCAGCGACACGAAGGCGACGATGCCGATGATGATGTAGAGCAGCAGGCTGTGGAAATTCTCCAACTGCACCGCCACGGGCGAATAGGCATGCTGCATGCTCAGCTTGCCCGCCTCGGGCATGCTCACCACCGGGTCGGCCAGCGCCACGGAAGCGCGCCCCGCCAGGGCCGTCAAAAGGGCCGCGAAGGCGGCGGCGTTCTTGCGTACGGACATCCCTTACCACTCTCTCGTTGACGGGGACGCGTGACACGTCCCACCCGAAGATTGTCCTGGTGACCCACGCCGGCCTTGCGCGCCCCCTGTTCAGGCGCCAGCCAAAGCGCGGGATGCCGCCCCATCCTCCCGATTATTATGGGGCCCCGTCGTTTATCGCCTGGGCCCTCCCCTCCCTCCCGTTGCGGCGGGCGGAGCGGAGATGGCGTTCGGCTATCGAGGCACCTGCCCGGGAGTTCAGACCCAGCATCGCAAGCCTTCCCTATGGCTAAGGAACACCTGCATCATGGCAGACCATACCGTCCCCAATCCTTGACGTAAAGCGGACAACGCGTCCCAGCCGACACCGTTGGGCGTACAGGGCCACCGGCCGAACCCGCCAAGGTGGCGCGGCCGGGCATTGCCGCCATGGTCTTGGAACGGCACCGCGAATTGCGCGCAGCGCCTTTCCCCTGGCGATGGCGGCACCGGCACGCCATGTTAAGAGGGACACGCCCACCTGGGGCATTGGCCCGTCGCCCTTTGCCCCCTGCCCGCTGTTTGGAGTTCCTGACCCATGAGCTTGCTCGCACAGACCGACGATCTGTTCTTCACCCGTGCGGGGCTGGACCGCGCGCGCACCGAATCGATCGTCGCCGACGCGCTGAAGGGCGGCGACGACGGCGAGCTGTTCCTGGAATATGCGCAGTCCGAAGGCGTCTTCTGGGATGACGGCAAGCTGAAGAGCGCCTCGTTCGACACCACCCAGGGCTTCGGCCTGCGCTCCGTCGCTGGCGAGACCACCGGATTCGCCCACGCCTCCACCCTGTCGGAGGACGCGCTGAAGCGCGCCGCCGCCACCGTGCGCACGGTCCAGGCCGGCCACGGCGGCACCTATGCCGAGCCGCCGGTGGGCACCAACCGCGCCCTCTACGCCGCCGACAACCCGCTGGCCCTGGTGCCGTTCGAGGCCAAGGTGAAGCTGCTGGCCGACATCGACGCCTACGCCAGGGGCCGCGACCCCCGCGTCCGCCAGGTCAGCGCCAGCCTGAGCGGCGAGTGGCAGGCGGTGCAGATCATCCGCGCCGACGGCCACCGCGTGGCCGACGTCCGCCCGCTGGTGCGCCTCAACGTCTCGGTCGTCGTTGGCGAAGGCGACCGCATGGAGGCCGGCAGCTTCGGCGCCGGCGGCCGCGTCGCCTATGAGCGGTACATGCAGCCGGAAACCTGGCGTCGCCATGTGGACGAGGCCCTGCGCCAGGCGCTGGTGAACCTGGCGGCCATCCCGGCCCCGGCGGGGGAAATGCCCGTGGTGCTGGGGCCGGGCTGGTGCGGCGTCCTGCTGCACGAAGCCATCGGCCATGGGCTGGAGGGCGACTTCAATCGCAAGGCCACCTCCGCCTTCTCCTCCCTCATCGGCCAGCGGGTGGCCGCCCCCGGCGTGACCGTGGTGGACGACGGCACCCTGGAAGGCCGCCGCGGCTCCATCACCGTGGATGACGAGGGCACGCCCAGCCAGTGCAACACCCTGATCGAGGACGGCATCCTGGTCGGCTACATGCAGGACCGCATGAACGCCCGCCTGATGGGGGTGAAGCCCACCGGCAACGGCCGCCGCCAGGGCTTCAGCAGCGTGCCCATGCCGCGCATGACCAACACCATGATGCGCTCCGGCGACCGCACGAAGGAGGAGATCCTGGCCTCGGTGAAGCGCGGGCTGTACGCCGTGAACTTCGGCGGCGGCCAGGTGGACATCGTCTCGGGCAAGTTCGTCTTCTCCGCCTCTGAAGCCTATCTGATCGAGGACGGCAAGATCGGCCCCTCGGTCAAGGGCGCCACGCTGATCGGCAACGGCCCGGACGCCCTGACCAAGGTCACCATGATCGGCGATGACAGTTGCCTGGACGAGGGCATCGGCGTCTGCGGCAAGCAGGGGCAGAGCGTGCCGGTGGGCGTGGGCCAGCCCACCCTGCAAATCGACGGCCTGACCGTCGGCGGCACGGCGGCCTGATCCAGGCAAACGGGAGGCGGCCATGGGTAAGAGCCCGGACGAGATGATGGCCGCCATCCTGCGCAACCTGCCGGCCAAGACCGGCCGGGATGCGGATGCCTGGACGGCCCTAATCAAGGCCGAGGGGCTGGTGGAACCCAAGGTCTGCGCCCGCTGGCTGAAAGAAATCCACGGCCTGGGCGGCGCCACCGCCCAGGTGCTGGCAGCCCACGCCCTGGGGGGCATCCATGACCTGCCCCCGGCCCAGCGCCTGGACAAGCTGTATGACGGGCGGGAGGCCTTGCGCCCCATCGGCGACCGCCTGACCATCCTGGCGCAGGGCCTGGGGGCGGAGGTCACCAGCACCGTCCTGTCCACGATGATCTCCTTCAGCGCGGGTCTGAAGTTCGCGGAGGCGAAGCCGGTCGGCAAGGGGCGGATCGATCTGGGCCTGGCGCTGGGACGCGATCCGGGTCCCATGATCTCCCTGCCCCTGATCCCGGTGAAGACGGCGGACGCCCGCGACCGCATCACCTATCGCATCCCCCTGACCTCGGTCGACGCCATCACCGGCGACGTGGCCGACTGGCTGTCGCGCGCCCACGCCCGGACACGCGGCCGCGGGCCCTGAGATCGCGCCCCTAAGGACACAACGGCGACAGCGGGCCTCATCCTCACCCGTGTAAGGGCGACACAGGTGAGCAGGGGGCATCCGCCATGGGCAAGTATTTGGTTCCGTCGTTTCTGATCATGATCGCGCTGGCGGCGCCCGCCATCGGGGCCACGGCCCAAGACGCGACCACACAGACGCCCGCCACCCCGGCCCCTGCCTCCTCGGCCTCGGCGGCCTCCGACCCGACAAAGGATCAGGCGGCGCCCCCCTCTGCGACCGCCACCCCGGCGGATGCCACGGCAACAACCGCCCCGGAGTCGACGGACAATCAGCCAAAGCAGAAGCCAGTCAAGAAACACTGCCCCACCACGGGCAGCCGGTTGGGAGGCGATTGCCAGGCGGGCGGGCAGGCGGACCCGCGCCAGGTGCTGGAGAATCGCACCAACCCCTCGGGCATGCTGCCGCCCCATTGAGGTTTTTGGACGCGCTCATCCTTTTTGGAACGGGGCGCCCGCTGAGCAATGCTTGGGATTAAGATACGGCTTGCCCACACGACCATAGCGCGCATTAATCCGTTTGTTACCGCTCACAAAACAAACGGAGGTTTCATGCGTCGTCATCCGCTTTTGCTGGCCGCTTTCTCCCTGTCCCTGCTGACCGCGGGCTGCCAGACTCAGCCCGCCCCTGAGCAGACCGCCAACGCGGCCCCGAAAGCCGCGCAGACACAGTGCGTGAACACAGGCAGCCGACTGGCCCGCAGCTGCAACGATGTCAGCCACGCCGACCCGAAAGACCTGCTGAACCGTCCGATGACCGGCAAGACCCCCGGCTCCTGAGGCCCCGCCAAGCGCGGCTGAAAGAGCGCCAAATTAGGGAGGAATCCCGGCCCGCCCAGGCCGGGAGTAAGCCAAGGTCCGTCAACGGACCAGCCTCAGTAAGCGTACTCGGCGTAAACGCGGTCGATATCGCCGCCCCATTCCCCATTGAACTTGTTCAGCAGCTCAGTGGCCGGCGAGACGCCGCTATCCACGATCTCCTGCAGCGCGTCCAGGAAGTGGCTTTCGTTGTCACCCATGCCCGCCATGCGCGCCCGCCCATCCAGGCCAGCGCGGGAGATGGCGACCGTCTGGCGCGCCAGATCCAGCACCGTGCCGCCACGGAACGGCGTGTCGAGGCCCAGGCGCGGCACGTTGTTGCGCAACTGCGCCCGCTCCTCCTCCGTCCAGTCCTTGATCAGGTCCCAGGCGGCGTCCAACGCCGTGGTGTCGTACAGCAGGCCCACCCACAGGGCCGGCAGGGCGCATAGGCGGCGCCACGGTCCACCGTCGGCGCCGCGCATTTCCAGGAAGCGCTTCAGCCGCACCTCCGGGAACAGGGTGGTCAGATGGTCCACCCAATCGGTGATCAGCGGCCGCTCACCCGGCAGGGCCGGCAGTTCCCCGCGCAGGAAGGCGCGGAAGTCCTGGCCCGAGGCGTCGATGTACTGGCCATCGCGATAGACGAAGTACATGGGCACGCCCAGGGCGTGATCGGCGTAGCGCTCGAAGCCGAAGCCGTCCTCGAACACGAAGGGCAGGTCGCCGCAGCGGTCGGGATCGGTGTCCGTCCACACATGGCTGCGCAGGCTCTGGAAGCCGTTGGGCTTGCCCTCCTTGAAGGGGCTGTTGGCGAACAGCGCCGTGGCGATGGGCTGCAGCGCCAGGCTGACCCGGAACTTCTTCACCATGTCGGCTTCGGAGCTGAAGTCCAGGTTGACCTGCACGGTGGACGTGCGGGTCATCATGTCCAGGCCCATGGTGCCCTTCTTGGGCATGTAGTCGCGCATGATGCGGTAGCGGCCCTTGGGCATCCAGGGAATGTCCTCCCGCGCCCACTTCGGGTTGAAGCCTAGGCCGATCATCCCGATGCCCAGGTCCGCGCCGATGGCCCGCACCTGGGCCAGATGCTCCGACACCTCGCCACAGGTCTGGTGGATGGTGCTGAGCGGCGCGCCCGACAGCTCGAACTGGCCGCCCGGCTCCAGGGTGATGCTGGCCTGTCCCCTGGTCAGGGCGATGATGTTGTCGCCCTCCTTCACCGGGGTCCAGTCATAGCGCGACGCCATTTCGGTCAGGATGCGGCCGATGCCCTGCTCCCCCTCGTAGGGCAGCGGGCGGTTGTCGCCCAGGCGGAAGGCGAACTTCTCATGTTCCGTGCCGATGCGCCAGGCGTCCGCCGGCTTGCAGCCCTGTTCCAGGTATTCGACCAGCTCGCGGCGGTCAGTGACAGGGGTACCCGGGCTCTTAGGCGGCGCAGACATCTGGTCAGTCCTTCTTCACAAGGCTTGGTTCACAAGGCACGGGGTAGAGGCACAAGGCGGCGGGACGGCGGGGGTGATGATGGCGGCGCCACCGCCCCACCATATCGCCGAACCATACTCAGCGGAACGGCGGGCGCGCGTCCTGCCCCGGGGCGGATGTCCAGTCACCGGCCAGCGCCTGCCAAACGGCAAGCACGGCGAAGGCGGCCGTATCCGCCCGCAGAATGCGGGGACCCAGTCCTACCGGGACAACAAAAGGTGTTTTGGCGAGCCGGTCAAGCTCACCGGGATGGAGGCCCCCCTCCGGCCCCACAAGGAACGCCGCTTTGCCCCCCGCCGCAGTAGCCGCCATCACAGCCGCGGCCAAGGGCTGGGCCGCCCCCGTTTCCGCCGCCACGAACAGTGGGCGGTCCTGGGTGGCGGGATTGTCGGGCCAGGCGTCCAGCACGTCGTCCAGATCGGCCAGCGGATCGACCACCGGCACGGACAGGCGCTCACACTGTTCCGCCGCCTCCACCGCGTTGGCGCGCAGCCGGTCCAGGTTGACGCGGGGCACGTCGCCCCGGCGGGTCAGTACCGGGCACAGGCGGGCGACGCCCAGCTCCGTGGCCTTTTCCACCACATATTCCGTCCGCCCGCCCTTCAGCGGCGCGAACAGCAGCCACACGTCCGGCACGGGCGCCGGCGGGCGCGTCCGCTCCAGCACGGCGACCGTGCCGCCGGATTTGGTGAGGGTGGCGATTTCCGCCAGCCATTCCCCGCCCGCCTCGTTGAAAACCAGCAGCCGGTCCCCAGGCGCCTGGCGCAGCACACCCCGCAGGTAATGCGCCTGGTCGCCCGACAGCCCGGCCGCCTGGCCAGCCGCCAGGGGCGCGTCGAGATGCAGGCGGGTGCGGGGACGGTCAGCCATGGGTGTCAATCGCGGGGATGGAGAAAGTAGACGGAACGAGTACGGACTAGATGCGGAACATTCGTCCTTTTGTCCATTCTACCATTTAACACTCAAGCATTTTTCATGGGTCTGCCCAGCCGCCGGACAGGTGACCGGCCCGCCCGTTCCCGCTAAGGTCCCGCCGACCGACCCGAAGCCGAGGCCCCACTCCATGCCCAGCGAGACCAGCGAACCCCTAGGCGCCGGCCATACCGACATCCGGCGGGGCAACTGGGTGGACCGATACCTGCCGGCCCCGGCGCGGCCCTACGCGCGCCTGGCGCGGCTGGACCGGCCCATCGGCACCTGGCTGCTGCTGCTGCCCAGCTGGTGGTCCATCGCGCTGGCCGTCCAGCCGGGGCACGCGCCGGACCTGGGACTGATGGTCCTGTTCGCCATCGGCGCCGTGGTCATGCGCGGGGCCGGCTGCACCATCAACGATATCCTGGACCGGAAGTTCGACGCGCTGGTGGAGCGTACCCGCGTGCGCCCCATCCCCAGCGGCGCCGTCAGCGTGCCCCAGGCCATCGCCTTCCTGATCGCCCAATGCCTGGTGGGCCTGGGCGTTCTGGTACAAATGAACGGCGCCACCATCGCGCTGGGCGCGGCCTCGCTGGTCCTTGTGGCGGCCTATCCCCTGATGAAGCGCATCACCTGGTGGCCTCAGGCCTTCCTGGGCCTGACCTTCAACTGGGGGGCGCTGCTGGGCTGGATGGCGGTGCGGGGGGACATCGCCTGGCCGCCCGTCCTGCTCTACGCCGGCGGCATCCTGTGGACCCTAGGCTATGACACCATCTACGCCCACCAGGACCGGGAGGACGATGTGAAGGTGGGCGTGAAGTCCACCGCGCTGCGCCTGGGGGCGGCGTCCAAGCGCTGGATTCTGGGCTTCTACGCCGGCGCCACGGCGCTGTGGGTGGCGGCGGTGGCCGCCGCCGGCATCCACCCCCTGGCCTATCTGGGCGTGGGCGCCACCGGCGCCCTGCTGCTGCGCCAGGCCTGGCACTGGCGGCCCGATGACCCGGCCGACAGCCTGGCCGCCTTCAAGGCTGCGCGCATCGCCGGCTGGGTGCTGCTGGGCAGCATTATCCTGGGCATGGCGGGCGCGTCTTGAGCGGCGGCCCGGTGGACCGCCCCGCCTTCATCCGCGCCAACACGGCGCCCGAGGCCCCGGCCCTGGTGCCGGAGCTGACCCTGCTGACCGCGACCGAGATCACGCCCCTGTGGCTGGCGACAGAAGAGACGCTGGCCGCCAAGGATCTGCCGCCGCCCTTCTGGGCCTTCCCCTGGGCCGGCGGCCAGGCGGTGGCCCGCCATGTGCTGGACCATCCGGAGCTGGTGCGCGGCCGCCGCGTCCTGGATTTCGCCGCCGGGTCCGGCTTGATCGCCATCGCGGCGGCCAAGGCCGGCGCCGCCAGCGTCACCGCCGTCGAGATCGACGCCTACGCCATCGCCGCCATCGCGCTGAATGCCCAGTTGAACGGCGTGTCCGTGACGGCGGAGGAGCGCGACGTGGTGGGCCAGCCCCTGGCGGACATCGACGTGGTGCTGGTGGGCGATGTCTGTTACGAGAAGCCGATGGCCGAGCGGGTCATGGCCTGGCTGCGCGCCCTGGCCGGCGATGGGCTGGTGATCCTGATGGGGGATCCCGGCCGTACATACCTGCCGAAGGACGGCCTGGTCCCCCTGGCGACCTATCGCGTGCCCACGACGCTGGAGCTGGAGGACCGCACCCACCGCGACAGCGTCGTCTGGCGGGTGGAGGCTTGACCTGGCGGGGCCGCATCCGCTCCTTTACCGCCTAATTCCCTACCCTGGACGTTTCCCCATGCCCTACGCCTCCCTGCGTGAGTTCATCGACCGGCTGGAACAGTCGGGCCGCCTGGTGCGGGTCAAGACCCCGGTGTCCACCGTGCTGGAGATGACCGAGATCCAGACCCGGCTGCTGGCCGAGGGCGGCCCCGCCGTGATCTTCGAGAACGTGACCAAGGCGGACGGCACCCGGTCGGAGATGCCGGTGCTGGTCAACCTGTTCGGCACGGTGGAGCGGGTGGCCTGGGGCATGGACCGCGAGCCGCATGAGCTGCGCGACGTGGGGGAGACGCTGGCCTTCCTGAAGCAGCCGGAGCCGCCGCGCGGCCTGCGCGACGCGTGGGAGATGCTGCCCCTTGTGAAGACCGTCATGGCCATGCGCCCGCGCACGGTGGGCAGCGCCCCGTGCCAGGAGGTGGTGCTGACCGGCGACCAGATCGACCTGGGCCGCCTGCCCATCCAGAGCTGCTGGCCCGGTGAGCCCGGTCCCCTGATCACCTGGCCCCTGGTGGTGACCCAGGGCCCCACCGCCAACGACCGGGACGGCATGGCGGAGGACCGCTTCAACCTGGGCATTTACCGCATGCAGGTGCTGGGGCGCGACCGCACCATCATGCGCTGGCTGAAGCACCGTGGCGGGGCGCAGCACCATCACCGCTGGAAGGCCGCCGGCAAGCGGGAGCCCCTGCCCGCCGCCGTGGTGCTGGGCGCCGACCCCGGCACCATCCTGGCCGCCGTGACCCCGGTGCCCGAGACGCTGTCGGAGTACCAGTTCGCCGGCATGCTGCGCGGCAAGAAGGTCGACCTGGTGGACTGCAAGACCGTGCCCCTGAAGGTGCCGGCCCAGGCCGAGATCATCCTGGAAGGCTATGTCTCGCTGGACGAATACGCCGACGAGGGCCCCTACGGCGACCACACCGGCTATTACAATTCGGTGGAGAAGTTCCCCGTCTTCCAGGTCACGGCCATCACCATGCGCCGCGACCCCATCTATCTCTCCACCTTCACCGGCCGGCCGCCGGACGAACCCTCGGTCCTGGGCGAGTCCCTGAACGAAGTCTTCATCCCCCTGCTGCGCCAGCAGTTCCCGGAGATCATCGATTTCTGGTTGCCGCCGGAGGGCTGTTCCTACCGCATCGCCGTGGTGTCCATGCGCAAGGCTTATCCCGGCCACGCCAAGCGGGTGATGATGGGCGTGTGGTCCTTCCTGCGGCAGTTCATGTACACGAAATGGGTGATCGTCGTGGACGACGACATCAACGCCCGCGACTGGAAGGACGTGATGTGGGCGGTGTCCACCCGCATGGACCCGGCCCGCGACATCACCGTCATCGAGGGCACGCCCATCGACTATCTGGACTTCGCCAGCCCCGAGTCCGGGTTGGGCGGCAAGGTCGGCCTGGACGCCACCAACAAGCTGCCCCCCGAAACCCACCGCGAATGGGGTGAGAAGATCGCCATGGACGCCAAGACGGTGGAGGAGGTCAGCCGCAAATGGGCCAGCTACGGCCTGCCGGGCAGTGGCAAGCCGATCTGGCGGAAGTGAGCCGGATGCCCAGAGCGGATCGCGGAAAAGCGGAATCGCTTTGGAGCGTGAATCCGCTCGCTTAATAAGGACTTAGAGCCGAGCGCGTTTCTGGTTAAACGCGCTCGGCTCTAAATTCAGCCGCCGCCGGAACCGCTGTCGTTTTCCGGTTGGCGGCTGATGCGCAGAGTGGCGCCATCCGGCCGTGCGATCTCGACAATGGTCTCCAGCCGGGTGAGACGGCGCTCATGATCGGCCAGCGCCTTGGTCGTCTCGCGGCGCAGATCGGAAACGGTGCCATCCAGCCGCTGCACCCGTTCCTCAATCAGCACGACAGTGCGCAGGCCGCTCAGGATCTTTTCGCCGAAACTCATGAGGAGCGACGCTCCCGCACCTCATCTATCGCCGCCTCGGCTTCGGCGATGGATCGGTCCAGACTGGCCAGGATGCGCGGGGCGGCGTCCGCCAGGGTAGCCAGCAGCGCTTCGATCTCATCGCGGTTTTCCGCCAGATCGTCTTCAGCGACCCGCCGGCGCACGAACTCGGAAGTGGAGACGCCCAGACGCTTGGCCTGTGCCGTTAGACGCCGCTTTTCCGTCGGCGTCATCTGAACCACCAGTCGGGCTGTCGCAGCCATCGCCGTTTTCCTTCATGTCCATGGACATCCCATGGACATGATCACACCAAGGGCCGACGACGGCAAGGCGCCGTCAGTAAATATCCCGGATCGCCGCCGCCAGCCACATGACCGTGGCAGCGTCCGTCTCGCGGGCACCGGGCTGGACGAAGCCGAAGTGCAGCAGATGCTCATCCACCACCGCCGGGGCCATGCCGCAGGAGGCGTGGACCTCGGTCACGCCGGTCTGGCGGATGAGGTCCACGGCGTTGTCGGCGTTCACGCCGCTGCCGGCCATGATGCTGATGCGGCCCTGGGCGTGTTCCACCAAGTCGGCGATGGTCTCAACCCCCTCGACCGCCGAGCGGGCGCCGCCGGAGGTCAGCACCCGCTCGAACCCCAGTTCGATGGCGATGTCCAGCGCCTCGATGGGGTCGGGGGTCAGGTCGATGGCGCGGTGCAGGGTCAGGCCCAGGCCGCCGGCCCGGTCCACCAGGATGGACAGCGCCGCCGCGTCCAGTTCACCGTTGGGCAGGCTGGCGCCCAGCACCACCCCCGGCAGGCCCAGGGCCCGCGCCGTATCGATGTCGTCGCCCATGACGTCCAGGTCGGACGGGCCATAGACGAAGTCGCCGGGCCGGGGGCGGATCATGGCGTAGGCGGGCTTGCCGCAGGCCGCCGCCAGGGCCATCAGCCCGCGGGACGGGGTCAGGCCGCCCACCACCAGCGCGGCGCACAGTTCCAGCCGGTCGGCCCCGCCCTTGACGGCGGCGGCCACCCCCGCCGGGCTGTCCACGCACACTTCCAGCCGCACGCAATTCGTCTCCACCCGCGTCATCCCCGCATTCCCCTTCTTCAAGCCCTGTTCGAGTTCAACCATTGCGCCCCCAGGATGGCGGCGCCCAGCATGCCGGCGGCGCCCCCCAGGGCCGTGGGCACCAACAGCGGACCGTTGGTGCGCCGCAGGATACGGGCCCGGACGGCCCGGTCCAACGCCGAAACCAGGGCGGCGTCCGACGACAATCCGCCCCCAACCGGCACCAGGCCGGGGCCGATGGCGTTCACCACCACCGCCAGGGGATCCGCCACCAGATCGACATAGATCTCCATCGTCCGCATCGCCGCGGGCTCCCCCTCCGCCCAGGCCGCCGTCAGCGCCTGGCTGTCCCGCCGGACGCCATGCAGGGCTTGGTGCAGACGCTCCAGCCCGCGCGCGCCGCCGATGGTATCGACGCAGCCCGCATGGCCACAGCCGCACGGCAGGCGCGGCAGGGTGACGGGCGGATCGCCCGCGATATGCTTCACCACCGGGCCGTGGCCCCACTCCCCCGCCCCCGGCACCAGGCGACCGTCCACCACCAGGCCGCCGCCCACGCCCGTGCCCAGGATGATGCCGAACACGACATCCTGGCCGCGCCCGGCGCCCACCATCGCCTCCGCCAGGACGAAGCACGCGGCGTCGTTGCCCACCACCACCGGCCGCCCCAGCGCCGCGGTCAGGTCGGCCACCAGGGGCGTGCCGGTCAGACAAGGGATGTTGGCGCAACTGGCCAGGCCCGTGGCGGGGTCGATGCCGCCGGCCAGTGCCAGGGCCACCGGGGCGTCGGCCACCGGGGCGTCGGCGACAGGGGCGTCGGCGGGACCGGGCGCCTGGGCCAGCAGGTCCGCCAGCGCCTGGATAAAGGCGGCGCGGTCATGGGCCGGGGTGGGCACCCGGCCCACGCGGGTGACGGCACCCGTCACCGCGACATCCGTATGGGCTGTCCCCAGGGAAATGTATGACCCGCCGATATCGAAACAGTATATCAAGATTTGAAATCTTCTTTCACCGTGGCACCCGGTTTTATAGGAAACCGGCTGCGCGTTACCAGTGCCGGAAAGGGATGGGGAGGTCGTGGCTGGGATGGATGGGACCGGGACTGACAAATTGGGTGCGCCCCTGCCGACCAACCCCACCATCAGCGACGTGGCCCAGCGGGCCGGGGTATCGCGGGCGGTGGCGTCCCGGGCCCTGTCGGATGAACAGCGCCCGGTCTCGGCGGAAAAGAAGGCGCGCGTGCTGCAGGCGGCGCAGGAGCTGGGCTTCCGCCCCAACCTGCTGGCCCGCAGCCTGACCACCAAAAGCGTCAATCTGGTGGCCGTCGTCGTCAACCACATCCACGACCTGAGCGACCTGGACCTGTTCGACCCCCTGCTGGCGGCGGTGCAGAACACGGGCAAGCAGGTGATCTTCGTTCGCGTCGGGTCCAGCGACCGGGTGGAGTCCTTCCTGCGCACCGGTGTCGCCTATCACGTCGACGCGGCCATCGTCTTTTCCGACTTCGCCGACGCCGCCACCGTCCGCACCCTGTTCCGCAGCGAGCTGGTGCTGATGCTGAACGGCCGGCATGACCCTGAGTCGCCCGCCGTCATCCCCGATGAACGGGTGGGCATCGCCGAGGCGGTGGCCCATGCCGCCGCCCAGGGGGTCAGGACGGCCGCCCTGGTGACGGGGCGCCCCACCTCCGTCCTGGAACAGGCGCGCATCCGGCTGTATCACGCAGCGCTGGCCGCCCACGGCATCCGCCTGACCGCCAGCCTGCAGGGCGACTATTCCTATGCCAGCGGGCACAAGGCGGGGGAGGAGCTGGCCCAGGCGCCCCGGCCGGACGCCATCTTCTGCACCTCCGACGCCATGGCCATGGGCGTGCTGGACCGGCTGCGGGGCGACTTCCCCGGCGGGCGCGCCACGACAACCCGGCTGTACGGCTTCGACAACCTGTCGCTGACGGATTTCGACGCCTATCCCATCTCGTCCATCGGCTTCGACAAGCAGGCCTATGTGGCCGCGGTCATCGCCGTGCTGACCGGGGCCGCCACCGGCCCCTGGCCCCTGACCCTGCCCACGCGCTTCCATCCCCGGCTGACCGGCTGATCAGCCCGCCGGGGGGACGGCGGACAGCGCCGGCACGGCCGCGTCCTTTCCCCACCATTTGCGGTAGTTGGCCTGGTACGCGCCGGAGGTGATGTAGTCGGCGACGAAGCCGTTGAGCCAGCGCAGGAAGTCCGGGTCGCCCTGGGCCAGGCCAATGGCGATGGGGGCGTTGGAATAAAGGTCGGGCAGCGTCTTCAGGGCGGGGTTGGTGCTGGCCAGGTAATCCATCATGGACAAATCCTCGATGCCCGCGTCCACCCGCCGCTGCACCAGCAGCAGCACGCCGTCGGGCGCGAAGGTGTCGGTGAACACCAGCTTCGCCCCCGGCACCGCCTGGCGCAGGAATGCCTCACCCGTCGTACCCCGGCCCACCACCACCTTCTTGCCGGCCAGGTCCGACAGCTGGTTGATGCCGGCACTCTTCTGCGCGATGACGCGCAGGCCGACACGGTTGTAGGGGATGGTGAAGGCGATGGTCTTGGCCCGTTCCGGCGTGGCCGTCAGGTTGGCGACCGCCACGTCGATCTGGCCAGACACCAGCATGCTGACCCGGGCGTCGCCGGAAACGTCGGTGAACTCCACCGCCACCCCCAGCTTGTCCGCCAGCCGCTTGGCCACGTCCACGTCATAGCCGGCGGGGGCGTTGCGGTCATCGCGGAAGCCGACGGGCTCCCCGCCCAGGGAGACGCCCACGCGCAGCACCCCGCGCTGGCGGATATCGTCCAGCTTGCCCGCCCAGGCGGGAAGGGGAAGGGCAAGGAGAAGGGCGGCGAGCGCGGGCAGGAACTTACGCAGCATGGGGGCTCCTCAGACGGTGCGGGCGACCCGCTCCTCAGGCGCGGACAGCGAGGGGTCCCAGTACCAATAGCGGATGGCGGGACCGCAGCGGAAGCTGACCACCTCGTGTTTGCCGTGGGCGTCCAGGGCATGGATGACCACGCCGGCCAGAAAGCCCTCGCTCAAGGTTGCCAAGTCCGCGACGGCCATGTCCACCGCCTCGGTCAGGGTCTTGCCCAATTGCAGGGCCAGCACGATGGCGCGGGCGGTGCCGCAGCGCACCGTCATCTCGCCCGTATGGGTGCAGGCGGCGGCGCCATAGCGGCTGTCGGCGTAGAAGCCGGCGCCGGCGATGGGCGAGTCGCCCAGGCGCCCCGGGTATTTCCAGGCCCAGCCCGAGGTGCTGGTGGCGGCGTGCAGGCCGCCGGCGGCGTCCTGGCCCAGGAAGACCGTGGTGTCACGCACCCGCTCGGGGTCGGTGATGGCGCGGCTCAAGGGCGCCAGCGGGATGTTGGGGAAGGCCGCCAAGTCCTGGGGCGGCAGCTCCTTTTCCAGCCGCTCCCACCACACCCGGCGCGACTCCTCCAGCAGGGTCGGTTCCGCCGTGAAGCCGCACTCCAGCGCGAAGCGGCGGGCGCCGTCGCCGGTCAGCAGCGTGTGCGGCAGCCGGCGCATGACCTGCAAGGCCACCGCGCTGGCCGGGATGATGTCCCGCAGGGCGCCCACGGCGCCCACCTGGCGGGTGGTGCCGTCCATGACGCCGGCGTCGAACTCCATCTCACCCAGCATGTTGGGCCAGCCGCCATAGCCCACGCTGCGCACGGTCACTTCCCGTTCCACATGGGCGATGCCGGCGACCAGCGGGTCCGGCCCCCCCTCCCCGGCCTTCAGGCGGTCGACGGTGGTCTGGAACCCGGGCCAGGCCTCGGAATTGGCAATCAGGATCATACGGTTACCTCGGCGCCGGCCACCGTGTTCGATGGCGCCATCTTGGACAGGAATTGTCGGATGCGCGGGTGGGCCAGACCCCCGTCATCCGCGAAGAACCGGGCCGTGGGCAGGTCGACGATCAACCGCCCCTGGTCCAGGAAGACGATGCGGGTGGAAATGCGGCGGGCGAATTCCACCTCATGCGTCACGAACAGCATGGTGGTACCCGCGTCCCCCACCCCATCCGCCGCCACCCCGTCCCCCCTGGGCCGGCCGGCCAGCCGGCCCAGGATGGACAGCACCTCCGCCGTCATTTCCGGATCCAGGGCGCTGGTCACCTCATCCAGCAACAGGTAGCGCGGGTTCATGGCCAGGGCGCGGCAGATGCCCACCCGCTGGCGCTGGCCACCCGAGAGCTGCGCCGGATAGGCGTCGGCCTTGGCGGCCAGCCCGACGCTGGCCAGCAGGGCGCGGGCCTCCGCCTCCACCTCGGCGCGGGGGCGCTTCAGCACCACCTCCGGCGCCAGGGTGACGTTCCGCAGCACCGTCATATGGGGATAAAGGTTGAACAGCTGGAACACCGTGGCGGACAGGCGTCGGGCCTGGGCCAGTTGCCGCGGGTCGGCCACGTCCAGCCCGTCCACGGTGATGCGCCCGCCGTCCAGCCGTTCCAGCCCGTTGATGCAGCGGATCAGGGTGCTTTTGCCCGACCCGCTGGACCCCAGGATGGTCACCACCTCGCCCGGCGCCACCGCCAGGCTGACGCCGTCCAGCACCGTCTGGGCGCCGAAACGCTTGACCACCCCCTCCACCGCGATCATCCGGACTATCCCCCTCAAAGCTCCAGCGGGGCGGCGTGGGCGCGCAGCCGCCGCTCCCATCGATTGCCCAACAGCGTCAGCGCCTTGGCCGCCGCGAAGTACAGGGCGCCCACCATGGTCCACACGGCGAAGGGCCGCAGGGTGCGCAGGTTGAGGATGTCGCCGGCCTTGGTCAGGTCCATGACCCCGATGACCGAAACCAGCGACGTCACCTGAAGCTGGTTGACCGCCAGGCCCACCAGGGGCGCCACGGCGAAGGCCGCCGCCTGGGGCGCCAGGATGTGCCGCACCACCTGCATCCGGGTAAGGCCGAAGGCGCGCGCCGCCTCCACCTGGTCGCGGCCCACGGCGTCCAGGCCGGCGACGGCGATGAAATAGACGAAGGCCGCCGTGTTGGCCGACAAGGTCAGCCCCGCAGCGGACAGGGGCGCCAGGGGCTGGTGGATCAGGGCCGGAATGCCGAAGAAGACCAGGAACAGCTGCACCAGGACGGGGGAGTTGCGCAGCAGCTCCAACCCCGCATGCAGGAGGGGCGACAGCGCCGGCACCCGGAAATGGCGCACCACGGCCGCGCCCGAGCCCAGGACCAGGCCGATGAGGAAGGTGACCGCGAACAGGCCCAGGCTGACGCCCAGGCCCTGGGCCAGCAAGGCACCGTCGTGCCAGGTGAAGCCGGCGTGCCGCATCAGGCCCCCTTCCCCGCCACTTCAGGGCCCGCCACACCAGGCCCCGCTGCCCCGTGGCCCCCTGTGATGTTGCCCGCCGCCATGTGCCGGTTCAGGTGCCGGTGCAGGGCCGCGATGCCCAGCGACACGGCGTAGGTCAGCACGGCGTAGGCCACGAGCAGGAAGGCGTAGACCTCGAACGGGCGATAGGTTTCGGCCGCCACCCCCCGGGCCGTGCCCGTGACCTCATCCAGGGTGATCATGGACAGGATGGAGGAGCTGAGCACCAGGTTGACGAACACGGACCCCAGGGGCCGGATGGCGGCGCGCAGGGCGATGGGGAGGACGATGCGGCGGATGATGTCCAGGCGCGGCAGGCCGCCGACCCGCGCGGCCTCCACCACCCCGGGGTCGACCGCCAGGATGCCGCTGCGCACCACGTCGCCGCCATAGGCGCCGCCCACCAGGCTGAGCGCCAGCACGCCGGTCCAGAAGGCGTCGATGTAAACGCCAATCTCCGGCAGGCCGTAATAGAGGAAGAAGACCTGGACCACGAAGGGGACGTTGCGAAAGACGTCGACGTAGAGCCACGCCGACCGCTGGGCCCATCCCCGGCCTCCTCCCCCGCCCGCCGCCGCCAGCCCCAGGACCGTGGCCAGGCCGAACGCGCCCACGATGCCCAGCGCGCAGACCTCGGCCGTCAGCAGGGCGCCCGCCAGCAGCGGCTCCAGATGGGGGGTCAGCACCGTGAGGTCGAAGGACAAAGACGATCCCTGTTCGGTGAAATCGGTTTCAGTTGCATATACAACTACCGCTTTTTTGGGCCGTTATCACGGAAATTGTCTGCAGCCGATGACGGAAAATAAAGAGGGCCGCGGAGTTGGCACCCGCGGCCCTGCAAGGTAGATGGACTACTTCCGGGAACGAAACCCGAAAGGTGACCGAACGAACCGGGGAGGCAAATCCCCGGATGGTCCGTCCGGCCGACCGAACGCGCCAGGCGGGGCAGCCTTCGCGCATTGGCTCGGGCACCCTAGCCCCGGTCGGTAACAGACGGATGTCAGCCTTTAATAGGTGAAGAAACAGATCGTTGCAATTGTGCCGCCTGTTACCGTTCAGAAACATTCCACCCCAATCCAACGTCAGGCTTCCCCCTCGCCCCCCAGGACTGGCAAGCTGGCCCCCTGATGGCCCGGCGGGATCACCCCGGCGGCGCCCGTATCTGAAGCCTGGAGCCTACGCCCCCATGCCTCCCCTGCCCCCCGACGCCACCGCCGCCGGCATCCTGGACGACCTGTTGATCCTGGCGCGCAAGGCCGGCGCCGATGCCGCCGACGCCCTGCTGGTCGACAGCGCCGCCATGTCCATGAGCCAGCGCCTGGGCAAGCCGGAGGAGGTGCAGCGCGCCGAATCGGGTGACCTGGGCCTGCGCGTCTTCGTGGGCAAGCGCCAGGCCATCGTCTCTTCCACCGACCGCAGCCCCACCCTGCTGAAGGAGCTGGCGGAACGGGCCGTGGCCATGGCCCGCCTGGTGCCGGAGGATGATTTCTGCGGCCTGGCCGACCCTGACAGCCTGGCCCGCGACTGGCCGGACCTGGACCTGTGCGATCTCGCGGAACCGGTGGCCGAGGATCTGCTGGCCCAGATCGCGGAGCTGGAGGAGACGGCGCTGGCGGTGCCCGGCGTCAGCAATTCCGAGGGGGCGGACGCCAGCTGGTCGCGCTCCACCGTCACGTTGGCGGCCAGCAACGGCTTTTCCGGCGGCTACAGCGTCAGCCGGCGCAGCCTGTCCGTTTCCGTCCTGGCGGGCAGCGGCACGGGCATGGAGCGGGACTACGACTATCATTCCGCCGTCTATGCCGGTGATCTGGAAGCCCCGGCCACCATCGGCCGCCGCGCCGGGGAGCGGGTGGTGGCCCGCCTGAACCCGCGCAAGGTGGCGACCCAGGCGGTGCCCGTGGTGTTTGACCCGCGCGTGGCCGGCGGCCTGGTCAGCCACCTGACGGGCGCCATCTCCGGCGCCGCCATCGCGCGCGGCACCAGCTTCCTGAAGGACAAGATGGGCCAGGCGGTGTTCGCGCCCGGCATCACCATCGTGGATGACCCGCACATCCGCCGGGGCCTGCGCTCCAAACCCTTCGATGCGGAGGGGCAGGCGAACAAGCGCCGCAACCTGATCGACGGCGGCGTCCTGACCACTTGGCTGCTGGATTGCCGCTCCGCCCGCCAGCTGGGCTTGACCTCCACCGGCCACGCCTCACGGGGCACCGGCGGCCCCCCCGGCCCCAGCGCCACCAACGTCTATCTGGCGCCGGGCGAGGAAACGCCGGAACAGCTGCTGGCCGACATCCGCCAGGGCTTTTACGTCACCTCGCTCATGGGCAGCGGCGTCAACGGCATCACCGGCGACTACAGCCGGGGCGCCTCGGGCTTCTGGATCGAGGATGGCAAGATCGCCTACCCGGTGGCCGAGATCACCATCGCCGGCAACCTCAAGGACATGTACCTGACCTTGCGGCCCGCCAACGACCTGGAGTTCCGCCACGGCGTGGACAGCCCCACCCTGCGGGTGGAAGGCATGACCGTGGCCGGCACCTGAGGCAGCCCCTATGACCTTCACCCTGAACCGCCGGGGCCTGGCCCTGGCAGCACTGGCCGGCGCCACCTTGGCCGGAACCGCGAAAGCCGAGGGCACGTCCGCCGCCGATCTGGTGCGGCTGTCGCGCCAGCGCCGCGATCCCGATGTCGTGCTGCCCCTGTGGCCCGGCACCCCGCCGGGTGGCGAGGGCCTGGCGGTCAAGGATTTGGTCATCGACCATGGCCCTGTGGGCGGCCCGCCCGACCGTTCGGCGGACGGTGTCGCCATGCCGACCCTGGCCTTCTTCCGCAGCGCCAGCCCCGGCCCGCGCGCCACCATCCTGGTCATTCCCGGCGGCGGTTACACCAATGTCTGGTTCGACAAGGAAGGCTATGAAATCGCCCGCTGGCTGAACACCACCGGCGTGCATGCCGCCGTCCTGACCTACCGCCTGCCGGCGGAGGGCTGGAAGAACGGCCCCGACGTGCCGCTGCAGGACGCGCAGCGCGCCATGCGCCTGCTGCGCCACAAGGCCAAGACCTGGGCGGTGGATGGCGGTCGCATCGGCATCATCGGTTTTTCCGCCGGCGGCCACCTCGCCGCCAGCCTGCTGACCCGCCATGACGCCGCCGTGTATCAGCCCGTGGATGAGGCCGACACCCTGCCGGCCGGCCCGCAGCTGGCCTGCCTGGCCTATCCCGTCATCTCGATGGACGAGTCGCTGACCCACGCCGGATCGCGGCAGCATCTGCTGGGCAACGCGCCCACGGCCGCCCAGGTGACCGCCTATTCACCGGACCAGACGGTGCGGGCCGGTACCTGCCCCACCTTCCTGTTCCACGCCGCCGATGACGGCGCCGTGCCGGTGGGCAACAGCCTGGCGATGTTCCAGGCCCTGCGCCGCCAGAACGTGGCGACGGAAATGCACATCTTCGAATCCGGCGGCCACGGCTTCGCCCTGCGCGAAATACCCGGCCGCCCCGCCGAACCCTGGCCAGACCTGTACCACCGCTGGCTCGGCCGGCATGGTTTTGTGTGAGTTTAGCGTTGCCTCAGCTGACCGCTCGCCAGAAACCTGCGGCGGCTGCGATCACAGCCTACAGCGGCATGAGGACGAACCTCATGCCGCTGGTTGGTGACTAAGCCAGTCTGCGTACTGACCTTAATTCACGATCTTCCACTGGCCATCGGGCTGACGGCAGGCCGTGCCGGTCACGTTCTGCCGTCGGCCGCCCACCACGGCGACGCTCTGGTATTCCCGGCAATAGGTATCCGATGATTCCTGCCAGGTCTTGACCGGGGTCATCTGATAGCGGGCGCCGTTGTCGGGGTTGTTCCAGACGATCTGCTGGCCGTCCGGCGCCTTTTCCATGGCCTGGGCGAAACAGCCCTCGTCACTCTGGTCCATGCTGTTGAAGGCCGCGTTGCCGGCCAGGGCGCCCAGCAGCACGCCGGCGCCGGTCATGGCGGCCTTGCCGCCGCCGTGGCCGAACTGCGAGCCGGCCAGGCCACCCAGCAGCGCGCCCACCAGGGTGCCGACGTTCAGGCCCACCGCCCCCCGGTCGCAGCGCCCCTGGTCGATACCGACATCGGTGGCGTAGAACTCCCGGTAATGGGGGGAACGGTGATCGACATAGCGGGGCGGCGGGCCCCGGTGGTCGTCGCGCCAATCCCCCCGGTGATCGTCGCGCCAGCGGTCGTCATCCCGGCGGTCATCGCCGCGATGATCGTCATGCCAGTCCCGATCCTGGTAGCGATAGCCCGACGCCTCCGCCCACGGCGGCGGATCAGCCCACGCCGGCAGGGTGGCGCCCAGGGCGACAACGGCGGTCGCGGCGGCGGCGATGAGACGGGAAGCGCGCTTCATGATGGCCTTCGATTTCTTCCGGTGCTGGGGTGGCGCGGGGTCCCCAGCAAGGGACGCGCCACCGGACAGGGGGTCGTACCAGCGGCATTATGCCGCCGATCATGGCGACCTTGGGGCAGTCGCCGTCGGGCCGCCATCTGTGCTTCCGGTGTAGGTGAAGTGGCTGGCACTTCGGCCGGCAGGCGGAATGTTTTAGACTATTGGTCGGAGGGGTCATGATCCGCTTCGGTCCCTGGAGTACCATGTTGGGCATGGCCGCCGGTTTCGGCGCCGTGGTGGTGGCGCTGCTGTTGGCGTCCCCCGGCAACCGCGTCGCCAACCGCCTGTTGGCCGCCCTGCTGGCCGTGGCCGTGCTGCGGCTGATGCCTTATGTCCTGGGTTTCGCCGGCTTCTACGACGCTTATCCCTGGCTGTCCTTCGCCCCCTTCAACCTGGGTCTCGCCACCGGCCCGCTGCTTTATCTGTATGTCCGGCGCCTGGTGGAGCCTGGGCTGCCGCGTGGCTGGGCCGGGCACTTGGCGCCCGCCGCGCTGAACCTGACCTATACCGCCTGGGCCTTCAGCCTGCCGCTGGCGGAAAAAATGCGCTGGAACGACGCCATCCACATGCGGTGGATAGCCCCGGCGGAGACCTGGGCCACCACCCTGTCGCTGGCGGCGTACCTTGTGATCACCGCCCGGTTCCATCGCCGCTATCAAGCCTGGCTGGCCGGCGCGGTCGGCAACCCGGCGGACCACCGCCAGCCCTGGCTGCGCACCCTGCTGGCGGCCCTGGCGCTGTGGCTGTTGGTGGCGGTGGCCTTCGACGCGGTGGATGGCCTGGTGGCCCCCCTCAGCTATTATGACCGCTTCCCCCAATACCTGGCGTTCGCCGCCATCATCCTGGGCCTGGGGCTGGAGGGCTGGCGTCATGCCGGCGCCGCGTTCCCCGTCATGACCGCCAGCCCCCTGCCGGAATCGGTATCGAGCCCGGCGCGGGACCGTGACTGGACGGCCCAGGCGGGGCGCTGGCGCGACACGATCCGCGAAGCGGGGTGGTGGCGGGAACCCGGCCTGACCCTGGCCCAGGTGGCTCAGCGCCTGGGCACCAACGAGACCTACCTGTCGCGCGCCCTCAACCAGGGCCTGGGCCGCACCTTCAGCGCCCTGATCAACGGCCTGCGGGTGGAGGCGGTCCAGGCCCGCCTGCCGACGACCGAACAGGGGGAACTGCTGTCGATGGCGCTGGATTGCGGCTTCGCCTCCAAGGCCAGCTTCAACCGCGTGTTCCGGGACCACACGGGGATGAGTCCCAGCGCCTGGCGCGCGGCTCAAAAGACGGAAAGTCGCGGATTTACGGGGAATGAGGCGACGGCGGGCGGCGATGCGGCCTAGGTGGGGCGGCGTGCCGGGTGGTCCGGCGCCCATTTGAGGAAGCCAATGCGCCCGCACCGCCTTCTCGCCCCCCTGCTGCTGGCTGCAGCCCTGTGCCGGTCGCCGCTGGCCGCGCCCCAGACGTCGAATGACGCGCCCCTGCCCTTTCGCTTCGCGCTGGTGGAGGGGCGGATGATCGTCCTATCCAACGACGGGCAGCCGGGGGCGCCGCCGTCGGGAGCGGAGGTCACCGCCATCAACGGCGAACCCGTGCCCATGACCCTATCCGGGCTGGGCCTGGCCGCCGCCCCGGCGGACCGCTGGCCGGCCCCCGGTGGCGCGCCCGACCGCTGGTCCATCCAATGGAAGCGGCTGGGTGACAGCCGGCTGACACAGTCCGACCTGGCCCCGGCCACCGCCCCAATACCGCCAGCCGGTTCCGACGCGTACAATCGATCCATTTCCACGGTGATCGACCTGGTCCGCGGCATGGACCGCCTCGGTCAGGAGACGCCGGCGGATGCGGTGCGCCTTGGCACGGCATTGGCCGGCGCCTGGGTCGGCACGCTGGACTATCGGGATTATGGCAACGACCGCCGCGTCATCCTGCCGACACGGTTGACCGCCACCGGCGGGCCGGTTCCCGTACTGGCCTTCACCTTCGATGACGGGCCGGGCAAGACCGTCCGCTCCCGCGAGTCCTGGTCCCTGGACCCAACGGCCTGGTGCATCGCGGAAACCACCAGCCACTGCTACCGCGTGGTGACGTTCCACGCCGGCCCGGGGCCGAGCGATATCACCCTGGTGGCGGAGGGAACGGGGACGGAGAATGGGCGGGCGGTGACGCTACGCCTGGTGCTGGCCCGCCGCGATGGCACCCTGTCCTTCAGCACGTCCAGCGCCCAACCCGGCAGGCCGGCGCTGCTGCGCCACGCCTATTGGCTGAGCCGGGTTCCCCCTACATGAAGCTGTAGGGGTCCACATCCACCTGCACCCGCAGGGCCGCCGGGATGGGCACCGCTGCCAGCCAGGATTGCAGCAGCGGCTGCACCGCCACGCCGCGCGCCGTCTTCAGCAGCAGGCGGCGCCGGTGCCGGCCCCTCAGCAGGGCCAGGGGGGCCGGCGCCGGCCCCAGGACCAGCACATCATCCCCCTGCGGCGCGGCGCGGGCCAGGTCGCGGGCCAGCTTGTCCACCTGGCGCTCATCCTCGCCCGAGACGATCAGCGCCGCCAACCGGCCGTAGGGGGGCAGGTCCATGGCCCGGCGCTGCTCCGCCTCCGCCGCCAGGAAGGCGTCGCGGTCATGGGCGGCCAGCGCCTGCATCACCGGATGTTCCGGCATATGGGTTTGCAGGAAGACCCGACCCGGCCGGCTTTCGCGGCCCGCGCGCCCCGCCACCTGGTGCAGCATCTGGAAGGTGCGCTCCGCCGCGCGCAGGTCGCCACCGCCCAGCCCCAGGTCGCCGTCCACCACCCCCACCAGGGTCAGCATGGGGAAATGGTGGCCCTTGGCCATCACCTGGGTACCGATCAGGATGTCGACCTTGTGGGCCCGCACCTCCTCGATCACCGTCTGGATGGCGTGGGGCCCCACCAGGGTGTCGCTGGTCATCAGCGCCACCCGGGCGTCGGGGAACAGTTGCGCCACCTCCTCCGCCACCCGCTCCACCCCCGGGCCGCAGGCAACGAAGGAATGCTCCGCCTCGCAGGACGGGCAGGTTTCGGGCAGCCGGTCGGTGTAGCCGCAATGGTGGCATTGCAGCCGGCGGCTGAGGCGGTGCTCCACCAGCCAGGCGGTGCAGTTGGGGCATTGCAGGCGGAAGCCGCAACTGCGGCACAGGGTCAGCGGCGCATAGCCCCGGCGGTTCAGGAACAGCATGCCCTGCTCGCCCGCCGCCAGCGTCTCGGCCATCGCCTCCGTCAGGATGGGGGACAGCCAGTGCCGGGCCGGCGGCCGGCTGTCGGGGCGGCGCAGGTCGATCAGCGTGACCTCGGGCAGGCTGGCGCCGCCGTGGCGGGCCGGCAGGTCGATACGGCTGTAGCGCCCTGTCTCCGCGTTGGTCAGCGTCTCCAGCGACGGGGTGGCGCTGACCAGGGCCACCGGGATGCCACCCAGGAAGGCGCGCGCCACCGCCATGTCGCGGGCATGGTAGATGACGCCGTCCTCCTGCTTGAAAGCAGCCTCATGCTCCTCATCCACCACGATCAGGCCCAGGTCGGGATAAGGCAGGAACAGGGCGGAGCGGGCGCCCACCACCACCGGCGCCTCGCCATTGGCGATGGAGCGCCAGGCGGCGCGGCGGTGGGCGCCGGCCAGATCGGAATGCCATTCCACCGGCCGCACGCCGAAGCGCCGGGCGAAGCGGTCCAGCCATTGGCTGGACAGGGCGATCTCGGGAAGCAGCACCAGGGCCTGGCGCCCCTGTTTCAGGCAGGCGGCGATGGCCTCGAAGTAGACCTCCGTCTTGCCGGACCCGGTGACGCCGTCGACCAGCGTGGCGGAATAGCGATGGTCGTTCACGGCGGCGCGCAGGGCATCGGCCGCCGCCGCCTGGTCAGGCGACAGCGCCGGGCCCGGCATGTCGGCGTCGGGGATGGGCGGGCGCGGCTGGGCGCGCAGGGCCACCGGCGTCAGCAGGCCCAATTCGGCCAGGCCCCGGATCACGCCGATGCCGCAGGCGGCGTCGCGCGCCAGGTCGGCGGGGGTGCGGGGCGGCCCGTCCTCCTCCATCAGCGCCAGCACGCGGCGGCGCGCGTCCGTCATCTTGAAGCCAGGCGGGGGCCCCTCGCCCGATGGCAGATAGGCCAGCATCTGCTTGGGGTCCTCCAGCGCCGCCGAGACGCTGACCGCCATGCGCAGCACGGAACCGGGCGCCGACAGGGTGTAGGCCGCCACCCAGTCGACGAAGCGGCGCGACACCTCGGGCATGGGTGGCAGGTCGAAGCGGCGGATGACCGGCTTCAATCGGTTGGCCGCCACGCCGGCCTCCCAATTGTCCCCTGGACCGCCCACGGCCCAGACCACGCCGAAGACGTGGCGGGGGCCCAGCGGCACCTCGACATAGGCGCCGGCCTCCAGCTCCATGTCGTCGGGCACGCGGTAGTCGTAAGGGCTGGCCAGCGGCAAGGGCAGCAGGACGCGCACCCGCCGCACCGGTGGGGCCGCCGTCTCCATCCCGCTTGCCGTCAACAGATCCATGATCCTGCTGTTACCACCGGGCGCCCCCTGGGCGCCACTGTTCCCTATATGGTCTTATACCAGGGCGTTTGACCGTGGCCGGTCAAATACCGCCCTCAGATGCCGGGCGCGGGCATCCGCCCGCTTGGCTTCCTCGGTTTCCAGTCCGCTACGCTCCCTGGAAACCTGCGGCGGCCCCAGTCGGGGCCTACAACGGCATGAGGAGCAGCCTTCAAGCGCGCATGCCCCCTATCCCCCGCCCCGCCATTTCTGCCCGTGCACCCGGGCGCCCCCTCCGTTAGAGTGCCGGCCAACCCGGGGGCGGGCCCCGGTCCCATTCAGATCTCGAGGGCATTCCCCCATGAAGTTCTTCGTCGATACCGCGGACATCAACGACATTCGCGAGCTGGCCTCCACCGGCCTGCTGGACGGCGTCACCACCAACCCGTCGCTGGTCGCCAAGTCCGGTCACAGCAGCTTCATCGACCTGATCGCCGAGATCTGCGACGTGGTGAAGGGCCCGGTCAGCGCCGAAGTCGCCTCGACCGATTTCGAGACCATGCTGAAGGAAGGCAAGCACCTGGCCAAGATCGCCCCCAACGTGGCGGTGAAGGTGCCCCTGACCCCGGCCGGCCTGAAGGTCTGCCACCACCTGTCGCAGGAAGGCACCATGGTCAACGTGACCCTGTGCTTCTCCGCCGCGCAGGCCATCCTGGCCGCCAAGGCCGGCGCCACCTTCGTCTCCCCCTTCGTCGGCCGCCTGGACGACATGGGCCAGGACGGCCTGAGCCTGATCGAAGAGATCGTCACCATCTATGACAACTACCCGGACTTCACGACCGAGGTCCTGGTCGCGTCCATCCGCAACCCCATCCACGTGACCCAGTCGGCCAAGATGGGCGCCCACGTCGCCACCATGCCGCCCTCGGTCATCCGTCAGCTGTTCAACCATGTGCTGACCGACAAGGGTTTGGCGCAGTTCGTTGCGGACTGGGCCAAGACCGGGCAGACTATCCTGGATCAGCCGCTGCCGACCCGCTGATCCCTGTCGCGTTCCAGCGGATGCCTGACCGGTCCGCCCAGCGATGGGCGGGCCGGTTTGCGTTTGAACCCATGGGACGCCGGGCGACCGGCCTGAAGGGAAGAGCAGCATATGGGCGGCAAGACACCGCACAGCGCCTTGGGCGACGCCCTGACCGCGGAGGATGTGGCCACATACCTGCGCGAGACCCCAGACTTCCTGCAGCAGCACCCGGACGTGGTCCACCACCTGATCCCGCCGCCCGAGAACCGGGGCAATGGGGTGGCGGACCTGCAGCATTTCATGCTGCTGAAGCTGCGGCGGGAAGTGGCCGACCTGACCGCCCAACAGGAAGAGCTGATCGCCACCGCCCGCGCCAACATCAACAACCAGAACCGGGTACATGCCGCGGCCCTGTACCTGATGGACGCGCAGAGTTTCGAGCACCTGATCCAGACCATCACCACCGACCTGGCCGTGCTGTTGGACCTGGACATGGCCTGCCTGGTGATGGAACAGCCGGAGGACAGCCGCTTGGTCCTGCATGCCGAGCGCAGCGGCCTGCAACTGGTGGGAACCGGCACCATCGGCCAATGGATGCACCGGCGCGAGGTCATCCTGCGCGGTAACATCCAGGGCATGCCCGAGATTTACGGCCCCGCCGCCCCCATCGTCCGCTCCGAGGCGCTGGTCCGCCTGCAGGTGGCCCCCGACGCGCCGACGGGCCTGCTGGCCTTCGGCTCCCGCGACGCCGACCTGTTCCACCCCGGCCAGGGCACCGAGCTGCTGAGCTTCCTGGCGCGCGTGGTGGAGCGGTGTATAAAAGGTTGGTTGGCTCTTTGAGTTGCCTCAAGCACCGGCGGCCTCAGTCGGCGCCTATAAAAGGTGCGCTAGAGAGATCATCATGACCAAGCCCCCCGCCCTGGGATATTCCTGCGCGCCGGACGTGGCGGCGGCGCTGGAGGAGTGGCGGCGCTGGCTGACGTCGGATAAGACGGCCTCGCCCCATACGCTGCGCGCCTATCAGGGCGACGTCGCCGCCTTCCTGTCCTTCCTGACGGAGCATCTGGGCCGGGCGCCCAGCCTGAACGACCTGGGCGGGGCGAAGCTGGGCGACTTCCGCGCCTGGCTGGCCGACCGGGCAAGCGATGGCGCCATCGCCGCCAGCCGGGCCCGCGCCATTTCCGGTGTACGCAACCTGTTTCGCTGGCTGGACCGCTCCGGCCGGCTGCACAACCCGGCCATCGGCCTGCTGAACGCCCCCAAGGTGAAGCGCCCCATCCCCCGACCGCTGACGGTGGACGACGCCGGCACGCTGCTGGAGGAGTCGTCCGACATTCCCGAATCGCCCTGGGTGGGCCTGCGCGACCGGGCCCTGTTCACCCTGCTGTACGGCTGCGGCCTGCGCATGGATGAGGCCCTGCGCCTGACCCGGGGGAGGCGCCGCTTAACAGCGACACCCTGCGCGTCACCGGCAAGGGGGCCAAACAGCGCGACGTGCCCGTCCTGCCGGCCGTGCGACAGGCGCTGGCGGCCTATATCGAGGCCTGCCCCCACCCGCTGCCCGCCACCGGGCCGCTGTTCGTGGGCGTGCGCGGGGACCGGCTGAACGACCGGGTGGCGCGCCTGGCCATGCAGACCCTGCGGCAACTGCTGGGCCTGCCCGACACCGCCACGCCGCACGCGCTGCGCCACAGCTTCGCCACCCACTTGCTGGGCGGGGGCGCCGATCTGCGCGCCATCCAGGACCTGCTGGGCCATGCCAGCCTGTCCACCACCCAGCGCTACACCGACGTGGACGCCGAGCAACTGCTGTCGGTCTATGAGACGGCGCACCCCCGGGCCCGGCGCGGCGGGCCCCGTTCCTGAGGACAAGCCCCATGCGGCTGCTGAATCTGGTCATCCCCCTGGTGTGCGCGCTGCTGTCCGGCATTCCGTCACCGGCGCGCGCCACCGAGGAAACGCCCCTGTCGCTGGCGGACAAGGCGGTCACCCTGACGCCCAACCCCGCCTTCCGCTATGTGGCCGCCGGCGACACCAAAGCCTTCCTGGAGCGGCATTGGCGGGGCCGTCCCCTGGCCGGCGGCGCCGGGCTGGGCCTGCTGATCCCTGTCGGATCAGCGCCGGAGCCGGCTTGGCTGGTGGTCCTGAGCTATGACGGCGGCGGCCATGTCAGCGACCTGGATGCCGGCCGGCTGGATGCCGACGCCCTGCTGGCCGCGCTGAAGTCCGCCGGTGGCGGCACACCCCGCCTGACCGGCTGGGCCCAGCCGCCCCGGTATGATGACTCCAGCCACACCCTGGTCTGGGCAACCCGCAGCCTGGCGGATGGCGGAGCGGTGGATGCGCTGGATTATCACGTCCGCCTGCTGGGCCGGCGCGGCGTGCTGAACCTGGACATCGCCGCCCGCATGAACGACCTGCCCACCATCGAAGGGGAAATGCCGGCGCTGCTGTCCATGATCCGTTTCACGCCGGGCAACGGCTACCGCGACTACGTGGCCATCGCCGACCGATCCGTCACCCTGGGCCTCAGCGGCCTGATCGCCGGTGACGCCCTGGTGAAGGGCGGCCTGCTGGACCATCTGTGGGCCGGCATCCGCAGCCAGAGCTTCATTTATCTGGTGGCGGTGCTGATCGTGATGCTCGGGGCCCCCCGCCTCAGCCGCTATTGGGGGCCGAAGCCGCCCCCGGCGCCGGCGCGGGACCAAGAGCCGCCCGCCCCGCCGCCCTCACCGCCCAGGCACGAGGATCATGACGGCCACAAAGGGCCCTGGTCTTAAGACACAGTTATTTCTCAGCAAGTCATTTCACACAACACGAGAAAGAAAGATGTGGGAAAATATTAAGAAGAATTTTATAGCTCACGTAACATTATTTTGCACTGTTATAGGAGCTTTAGCGGCTGGATTTGCTGCCTTCTATGCCGGCCGACAATTGGATACGGCGCAGAATACAGAAAAACGAAGCCTACGAGCATACTTGTTTCTTAGCACAGTCTCATGGGAAAGCCCCCCAAAAAATCCATTCCGTGTGAATATTCAAATTAAAAACGGCGGGGAAACACCTGCATACGGCGTAATGGGTGAGGTCTTCATTGCGATATTGCCATATCCGTTAACAGTTCCCATCAATAAATTTGATGTAGAAGCTCAACAGTACATGAATGATTCAGCCACCCCGAATCGGGTTATGTTATACAAAGAAACATTCGCCAATTATATGGCAGAACGCAATATTGGTGACAATTATCTTGATTTAATAACCGATAGAAAAAGGTTGTATGTTTGGGGATCAGCGAAATACTCTGACGCGTTTGGAGAGAACCATACGCTGCATTTCTGCATCAACTTCAACAAAGGCCTGATAACAAATAACCGTTTCGAATGGTGCGATTGGTATAACGACGAAACTCCCTAACGATCCTCCTCAAGCAGAAACGGCGCCGGGTCACCCCGGCGCCGTTTCAGCATTCCCGAATGGGAAGGTTTACATGTGGATGGTGCGGCCCAGCACGCCCAGGGCCGCTTCCTTGATGGCCTCGGTCAGCGTGGGGTGGGCGTGGCTGGTGCGGGCGATGTCTTCGGACGAGGCGCCGAATTCCAGGGCCAGCGCCAGTTCCTCGATCATCTCGCCGGCCGAGGCGCCGATGATGTGGGCGCCCAGCAGCTTGTCGGAATGGGCGTCGGCCAGCAGCTTCACGAAGCCCTCGGTGGCCTGCATGGAGCGGGCGCGGCCGTTGGCGGTGAAGGGGAACTTGCCGACCTTGTAGTTGACGCCGGCGGCCTTCAGCTGCTCCTCCGTCTTACCGACGGAAGCGATTTCCGGCCAGGTGTAGACCACGCCCGGGATGGCGTCGTAGTTGATGTGGCCGGACTGGCCCGCCATCACCTCGGCGCAGACCACGCCCTCTTCCTCGGCCTTGTGAGCCAGCATGGCGCCGGCGATGACATCGCCGATGGCCCAGATGCCGGGCACGTTGGTGCGGAAGTGGTGGTCGGTCTTGACGCGCTTGCGCTCGTCCAGCTCGACGCCGACCTTGTCCAGGCCCAGGCCCTCGGTGTAGGGGCGGCGGCCGATGGCCACCAGCACCACGTCGGCCTCGATGGTCTCAGCCGTGCCGCCGGCGGCGGGCTCGACCGTCAGGGTGACGCCGGTGTCGCTGGCCACGGCCGAGGTGACCTTGGTCGACAGCTTGAAGGACAGGCCCTGCTTGGCCAGGATGCGCTGCGACTGCTTGGAAACCTCACCGTCCATGCCGGGCAGGATGCGGTCCAGGAACTCCACCACCGTGACCTGCGCGCCCAGGCGCTGCCAGACGGAGCCCAGCTCCAGCCCGATGACGCCGCCGCCGATGACCACCAGGCGCTTCGGCACGCCGGCCAGCTCCAGCGCTCCGGTGGAGGAGACGATGCGCTTCTCGTCGATGGTCACGCCCGGCAGGGGCATGACGTCAGAGCCGGTGGCGATCAGGATGTTCTTGGTGGTGACGGTCTCGGTGGCGCCGTCCTCCTTGGTCACCGTCACCTGGCCCGGAGCGGCGATGCTGCCCTTGCCGGTGAAGCGGGTGATCTTGTTCTTCTTGAACAGGAATTCCACGCCAGTGACGTTGGACTTAACCACGTCGTCCTTGTGCTTCATCATCGTCGGCAGATCGAGTTCGACACCCGACACCTTGACGCCGAAGTTGCCCAGGGAGTGGCTGGCCTCCTCGAACTTCTCGCTGGCCACTAGCAGGGCCTTGGAGGGGATGCAGCCCACGTTCAGGCAGGTGCCGCCCAGGGTCTTGCGCATCTCGACGCAGGCGACCTTCATGCCCAGCTGGGCCGCGCGGATGGCCGCGACATAGCCGCCGGGGCCGCTGCCGATGACGACGAGGTCGAATTGGGTTTCGGTGGTCATGTTTAGATTCCCTCAGGCGCCGGGCGCGGGCATCCGCCCGCTTGGCTATCCTCGCTTTCCAGTCCGCTACGCTTCCCGGAAAGCTCCGGCGGACGCGGTCGCGTCCTAGTCGCTGCGCTCCCAAAAAGGAGAAACTCGGCACCGAACTTTTGAGTTTGCGATCAGGCAGTCAGCAAACGGGGGGCCGTGGGCCCCCCGTCCGTCGGATCAGACATCCAGCAGGATGCGTTCCGGGTTCTCCAGGCATTCCTTGACCCGCACCAGGAAGGTCACGGCCTCGCGGCCGTCGATGATGCGGTGATCGTAGGACAGGGCCAGGTACATCATCGGGCGGATGACGATCTGGCCGCCGACGACCATCGGACGCTCCTGGATCTTGTGCATGCCCAGGATGCCCGACTGCGGGGCGTTCAGGATGGGCGAGCTCATCAGCGAGCCGTACACGCCACCGTTGGAGATGGTGAAGGTGCCGCCGGTCATGTCGGCGATGGACAGCTTGCCGTCGCGGGCCTTCTTGCCCAGCTCATTGATGCTCTGCTCGATCTTGGCGAAGCCCATCTGGTCGGCATCACGCACCACGGGAACCACCAGACCGGTGGGCGTGCCGACGGCGACGCCGATGTCATAGTAGTTCTTGTAGATGATGTCGGTGCCCTCGATCTCGGCGTTGACGGCCGGGATTTCCTTCAGGGCGACCAGGCAGGCCTTCACGAAGAAGGACATGAAGCCCAGCTTCACGCCGTGCTTCTTCTCGAACTGGTCCTTCAGCTCGTTGCGCAGCTTCATCACGTTGGTCATGTCCACCTCGTTATAGGTGGTCAGCATGGCCGCGGTGTTCTGGGCATCCTTCAGGCGGGCGGCGACGGTCTGCCGCAGGCGGGTCATGCGCACCCGCTCCTCAAGGTCGGCGCGGGCGCGCGGGCCGGCCGGGGCCTTGGCGATCGGGGCCGGAGCGGCGACCGGGGCCGGGGCGGCCTTCGGGGCGGCCAGGTGGTCGATCACGTCACCCTTGGTGACGCGGCCGTCCTTGCCGGTGCCGGCGATGGCGGCGGGGTTGACGCCGGCGTCGGCGGCGATTTTGGCGGCGGCGGGCATCACGCCAGCCGAGGCGCCAGCGGCCGGAGCGGCAACCGGGGCGGCGACCGGCGCCGGGGCGGCGGTCTTGGCCGGGGCCGGGGCGGGAGCGGCGGCCGCGGCGGCGCCACCCTCGGTGATCAGGCCCAGCACGGCGCTGACGCCCACGTTGGCGCCCTCGGCGGCCAGGATCTCACCCAGCGTGCCGGAGGCCGGGGCGTTCACTTCCAAGGTGACCTTGTCGGTCTCCAGCTCCACCAGCGTTTCATCCGCCTTGACGCTGTCGCCAACCTTCTTCAGCCACCGCGCGACCGTCGCTTCCGACACGGACTCGCCGAGGGTGGGCACCAGGATTTCCGTCGCCATGTTTTTGGGACCTTGGTTCGTTTCTAACAAAGGGTTTCAGAATAAAATCATTCCGGGGCCGCAACGGGCCCCGGAACGTCATTGGATCAAGCGATGGTCAGCGCCTCGTCCAGGAACTTGGCCAGTTCCTGGTTATGGCGCTTCAGCTGGCCGGCGGCCGGCGAGGCGGCCTCGGCGCGGCCCACATAGGACGGACGGCCCGCCTTGTGGTTCAGCTCCTTCAGCACGGCCTCGATACGGCGGTCGACGAAGCTCCAGGCGCCCATGTTCGCGGGCTCTTCCTGGCACCACACCACCTCGGCGTTGGGATACTTGGCCAGCTCCACCTTCAGGGCGTCGTGCGGGAAGGGGTACAGCTGCTCCAGACGCAGGAAGGCCACGTCCTTCACACCCCGGTTCTCCCGCTCCTGGAACAGGTCGTAGTAGACCTTGCCCGAGCAGAGGACGACGCGGCGGATCTTCGCCGGCTCGACCAGGTCCACACCGGTCTCGTACAGGACGCGGTGGAAGGACTCGTTGCCGGTGAACATGGCCAGGTCGCTGACGCACAGCTTGTGACGCAGCAGCGACTTGGGGCTGAAGACCACCAGCGGCTTGCGGAACTCGCGGTTCACCTGGCGGCGCAGCACGTGGAAGTAGTTGGCCGGGGTGGTGCAGTTCACGATCTGCCAGTTGTCCTCGCCGGACAGCTGCAGGAAGCGCTCCAGGCGGGCGGAGCTGTGCTCCGGACCCTGGCCCTCATAGCCGTGCGGCAGCAGCATGGTCAGGCCGGACATGCGCAGCCACTTGCTTTCGCCCGAGCTGATGAACTGGTCGATGATGGACTGGGCGCCATTGACGAAGTCGCCGAACTGCGCCTCCCACAGGACCAGGGCATGCGGCTCGGCCAGGGTGAAGCCATATTCAAAGCCCAGAACCGCCGCTTCGGACAGCGGGCTGTCGTGGACCTCGAACCGGGCTTGGTCACCCCGGATGTGATCGAGCGGCACGTACTTGGCCTCGGTGGTCTGGTCGACCAGCACGCAGTGGCGCTGGGAGAAGGTGCCGCGGCCCACGTCCTGGCCGGACAGGCGCACGGGCACGCCTTCCACCAGCAGGGTGCCGAAGGCCAGCGCCTCGGCCGTGGCCCAGTCCAGGTCCTTGCCGGTGGCGAACATCTCCTGCTTGGCCTTGAGCTGACGCACCACCTTGGCGTTCACGTCCACGCCTTCCGGCACGGCGGAGATGGCCTTGCCCACTTCCTGCAGCAGGTCCATGGACGCGGCGGTCTTGCCCTTGCGGTCGTCGTTCTTGGCGGCGCTCAGACCCTGCCACTTGCCCTCCAGCCAGTCGGCCTTGTTCGGCTTGTAGGTGGTGGAGGCCTCGAACTCCACTTCCATGGCCTTATGGAAGTCCGTCACGAAACCATCAGCCTCCTCGGCCGTGATGACGCCCTCGGCGATCAGCTGCTTGGCGTACAGCTCACGGGTGGTGGGGTGGTTGCGGATGGCCTTGTACATCAGCGGCTGGGTGAACGCCGGCTCGTCGCCTTCGTTGTGCCCCTGGCGGCGATAGCACACGATGTCCAGCACCACGTCCTTCAGGAACTTCTGACGGAACTCCACGGCGATGCGGGTGACGTGGATCACGGCCTCGGGATCGTCGCCGTTGACGTGGAAGATCGGCGCCTGGATGGCCTTGGCCACTTCCGTCGGGTACGGGCCGGACCGGGCGTACTGCGGAGCGGTGGTGAAGCCGATCTGGTTGTTGGTGATGATGTGGATGATGCCGCCGGTGCGGTAGCCCTTCAGCTCGGACAGCAGCAGCGTCTCGGGCACCAGACCCTGGCCGGCGAAGGCGGCGTCGCCGTGCAGCAGCAGGCCGATGACCTCATGCCGCGCCTCATCGGACGGCGGCATGGTGGAGCGCTGCACCTGCTTGGCGCGGACCTTGCCGCACACGACCGGGTTCACCACTTCCAGGTGCGACGGGTTGGCCGTCAGCGACAGGTGGATGGAGTTGCCGTCGAACTCGCGGTCGGCCGAGGTGCCCAGGTGGTACTTCACGTCGCCCGAGCCCTGCACGTCCTCGGGATTGGCGGCGTTGCCCTGGAATTCGGAGAAGATGGCCTTGTACGGCTTGTTCATCACGTTGGCCAGCACGTTCAGGCGGCCGCGGTGCGCCATGCCGATCACCAGTTCCTTCAGGCCCAGCTGACCGCCGCGCTTCAGGATCTGCTCGATGGCCGGGATCCAGACCTCACCACCCTCCAGGCCGAAACGCTTGGTACCGGTGTACTTCAGCTGCAGGAAGCGCTCGAAGCCTTCGGCGGCCGTCAGGCGCTGCAGGATGGCCTTCTTGCCTTGGAGCGTGAAGTCGGTCTGGTTGCGGATGCCCTCGATGCGTTCCTGGATCCAGGCCTTCTGCTCCGGATCCTGGATGTGCATGAACTCCACGCCGATGTGGCCGCAATAGGTGCGCTGCACCGCGTCCACGATCTGGCGCAGGGTGGCCGTCTCCATCCCCAGCACGTTGTTGATGAAGATCGGACGGTCCAGGTCGGCGTCGGTGAAGCCGTAGGACTTGGGATCCAGCTCCGGATGCTCGCTGCGCTTCTCCAGGCCCAACGGGTCCAGCTTGGCCATCAGGTGGCCGCGGACGCGGTAGGCGCGGATGAGCATCAGGGCACGGATGCTGTCCAACTGGGCCTGGCGCAACTGCTCGGGCGTGATGCCCCCCGCCACAGCGCCGGTCCCGGCCGGGGCGGCGGCGCCATTGGCACCCTTGGCGCCCTTGGCCGGGGCGGCCGGCTTGGCGTCGGGGTCGGGCACGCCGATGACGGCGGCCTTGTTGGGCGCCCAGCTCGCCCCCTTGATCTCGCCCAGCACGACGCGGGCATCGTCATCCAGCCCGGCGAAGAAGCTGCTCCACGAAGGATCGACGGAGGCCGGATCCTGCAGGTAGCGGGCGTAAAGCTCGGCGAGGAAGGTCGCGTTGCCGGCGAAAAACAGGGAGCTTTGATCGGTTACCATGGCGCTCTGCGCTTGATCTGGGAGGGATAGGGCGCCCGCGTCTACGTGGCAGGGCGTCCCGATGGGACCGAAATTCGCGTTCTTTTACGCCATGATACCAGCGCCTTCAATATGCGACGGCGCGGGGGCCGTTGCCACGAAAACGCCTACCACGCATAAGAAACGCCCAGTTCCCGCAACAAAGCCACCAAGGGCGAGAAACGCTAGTGCCTTTTGTTGCGCGATGTTCAACACGATGGCCACCTTCGACGTAAGGCGCCGAAATCAAACAAGTGACACCGGATGCCAATAGTGAGGTGGCACCAGCTTTACGCAGGGTCAAGCCACAATGCGGGCGCCTGGGCGGCATGCCAGCCATGGTGAAAAAAGGCACGGCGCCTAACGCTGTCGGTTCAGCATGGGTATGAAGTCCTGGCGCAGGCTTGTCACCAGCGACGCCACCTCGATCGTCGAGTCTGCGTCGGCGTCGTCGCGCACGAAGGTCACATCGTAAGCGACCTTGTAACTGACGATATGGCTACTGCCCCCAATCATGGCCCCGTTCATGAACGTGTGCGACGTCATTATCGTCTTCCAGGGCAGAAAAGCCTTGATGCGCAAGCGGGGGGCGCCGGCAGCCTCAGCCATCTCGGCCGCCCGGTACAGGGCCATTTCTTGCACCATCTCCGGTGACGTGACGGAGCCCTCGTATGTCACCCTGGCGCCCGTCCCCTGGTCGATGGACTGAGAGTCAAAACCGCGGCCACCGAAGCCCGACTGTCCATATTTGTCCACCTCTGCCGCACCTTCCACCAGGTTCAGGTTGGGCACCAACTGGCGCCACAGCTCCGCCACCAATTCCTCCCCCGACGGCAGGAAGGGCAAGCTAGGCGCAGTTTGCAGAGCGTTGACAATGGGGCGCTGGCTACGATCGAAAGCGGCCAGCCGCATCCAGAGGGCCAATCGGGTAGGCTGGTCGCAGTCAGGCAACAGGGCGGCCGTAGCCACGAAGCGCAGCAAGTCGAAGTCGGCGGGCCGGCGCGCCACCAGGGTCGCCAGGCGGGAGCCTCCATCCTTTTCACCGGATGCCATGGCCGCCACCGCCGTCATGGCGTCGATCCAGCCGTCGGCCTCCCAGAGGACGGTATCTGGCCATTTCGCCTGCGCCCGCTCCGCCTGATACCGGGCGACCACGTCGGCGAAAGCCGGCAGGCGCGCCGGGTCCTGCAAGCCGGCAGTCAGGGCATGCAGTGTCAAGGCGACCCATTGGCTGGCCCGGCGCAACGGCCAGTCACGCGAACGGACGTCCGACATGGCCGCCTCGCATGCAGCCACCCCTTCTATCCCGTGGGCGACATGGGCCTGGTCCGCTGCCCCACGCTGAGCCGGGCTGTCGTTCTTCCAGATCATGCGCGGCAGAAAGAAAAGAACATGCGCGGCCTTGATCACTCCGGCGTCGGGGGGACGCGGGCGCCCATCGCACTGAATCCACGTTTCGTCCGATTTGGAGTCTACAGCCGCGCTTGCGCCAGCCACTGTCAATGCCAGTCCGACGACGACCGCCGCACAAAGTCCCTGTCGCATAAGTTGCCGCCCCTTGAATATGTAAATTCTTTTTGCAGAAAAATTATGTATAATTGCCATATATTGTATCCTCTAGCAACATTTTGGGACCGGGAATGCGCAAGATCTATACCGCCGCGGCCATAGCGATGGCGCTGGCCGGCTGCTCACACGAAATGCCCAGAAACGCTTCTTTCAATTCGATACGTACACCAATAATGACCCGCTCACACACTGTCGGCGTATTCGACACCAGGAAGGCTGGTGACGTTATATACAGTGAGACCAGCTCGGGAACTACGGAGGGCGCCATTGTCGATGGTCCCATCGACTTTCAGAGAATTTTCAAGGACATGAAATTCTCTCCGGGCGACAGTCTCCTTAAATTTTCCTACAACATGGTCGATTATTATTGTACTCGAGGGGATCAGAATTCCGACAGCGGACTCAGCATCGGCAGCATTTGCTTTGTCGATGAAAAGGGCGACGGGCACCTAAACAAAATCCACGTGCTTGGTTTCAAGACCAGCACCCAAGTCATGAACTTGGGGCCCACCTTCGACGTTGCACCCGCCCCTGCCGCCTATCACACGGCGCTTGTCCCCTTCGGCGCTATGACCATGCAAAGCGACCTGGTCTTCGACGGAGTGAAGGATGGCTACGTCGTCATCGAGCATCGGTTGCATGGGGACGTGCAGCAAAGCAGCATTCCTTATAGCCGGAAATTCTTTGCCCCGGTGCCGCAGCAGAATCCCGTTTCGCTGAACATCCCGCTGCTGCCCTTCGATGGCATGAGCGTGCCCGCCAGCTTTAGCTCCCCCCTCCTCCAGTCCTTCATGCTGACTTTGGTCATCACCAAGGCCGATGCGCAGAGCATCCAGTATTCCGTGATGAAAACCTGGACACCATGGCGCATGCCCCAGGGCATCAAGGAACGTGGCGCCTTCACGACCATTCCAGCCACAGCGGCCACGCCCACGACGCCGGCCGGCCACTAGCGAACGCGGGCACCGGCCCGCGTAACCACCCCTCAATTTTCTTGGGCTCCACCTTCCTTGGCCCCCACCTTCCTTGGGAAGCGACACGTGACGCACAAGACGCGCATAGCCCTAGCCGCCGGCCTTCTGATCCTGACGGGTTGCGGAGCCACCATCCCGCCCGATGCCTCTTTCAACACGCCCCGGCCCCCCATGATCACGCATTCATTGGCTGCCAACACCCAGACCACCAGGAACAAGGGTGCCGTCCTCTACAGTGATGTCAGTTCCCGCCTCGTCCCCGGTGTGATCCTCGATGGAGAGATCGATTTCAATCGCCTGTTTGGGGACATTAAGTTCCACCCCGGCGACACGCTGATCACCTACCCCTACAACAACACCAACTATTACTGCCCCCAGAGCGAGCCCCCCACCAGCTCGGGGCTTGACGCCAACAGCTTCTGTTTCGTGGATGAGAATAAGGACGGGCATCTCACCAAAATTCAGATGTTCGAATTCACCAATACCCATGGGGGGCATTCATCCGCCACCGCCTATCGCTTTCTCATGACCTTCACGGTCGCGCCCGCCCCCTATCACGCGGGCATGGTTCCGTTCGGTCCAATGTCGGTGCAGAGTGACCTGGTTTTCGACGGCGTGCAGGACGGCTACGCCGTCATTGAGCATCGCCTGCACGAAGAGGGCCGTGACGACGCCATCGTCTACCGGCGCAAATTCTTCGCCCCCGTTCCGCAACAGCAGCCCGTCACGCTGACCATCCCGCTACTGCCCTTCGATGGCATGTCGATACCGGAGGCATTCTCGGCACCCGCCCTGGCTCCTCTCATGCTGACGCTGATCGTCAACCAGGCCAACGATCATGGCATTCAGTATTCGATCCAGAAGCCATGGGCACCCTGGCGCATGCCACAGGGAATCCAGCAAAAAGGCGACTTCACCACCATTCCCACCACACCCTAATCCGGGGCGAGCCGCCCCTCCCCAACTCGGCGTAGCCACCCCCGCCAGCCCGGGCAAAGAAAAACGGCGGCCCCGTTACCGGGGACCGCCGTTTTCCATTCCATCAAAACCACCCCAAAGGGGGCCGACGCCAGGCCTTAGCCCTTCAGCGCCTTCAGCATGGTGGAACCCAGGCTGGCGGGGCTGTCGGCGACATGGATGCCGGCGGCGCGCAGGGCCTCGACCTTGAAGTCGGCCGTGTCGTTGCCGCCGGAGATCACGGCGCCCGCGTGGCCCATGCGGCGGCCCGGGGGGGCCGTGCGGCCGGCGATGAAGCCGACGACCGGCTTCTTCGTCTTGCTGTCGCGGATGAACTCGGCGCCGTCGACTTCCGCCGAACCGCCGATCTCACCGATCATGATGATGCCCTCGGTCTCCGGATCATCGAGGAACAGCTGCAGGCTGTCCACGAAGTTGGTGCCGTTGACCGGGTCGCCGCCGATGCCGATGCAGGTGGTCTGGCCCAGGCCGGCCGCGGTGGTCTGCGCCACGGCCTCATAGGTCAGGGTGCCGGAACGGCTGACGATGCCGATCTTGCCACGCTTGTGGATGTGGCCGGGCATAATGCCGATCTTGCACTCGTCCGGGGTGATGACGCCGGGGCAGTTCGGGCCGATCAGGCGGGTCTTGGACCCGGCCAGGGCGCGCTTCACCGTCACCATGTCCAGCACCGGGATGCCTTCGGTGATGCAGACCACCAGCGGGATCTGGGCATCGATGGCTTCCAGGATGGCGTCCGCGGCGAAGGGCGGCGGCACGTAGATCACCGAGGCGTTGGCGCCGGTGGTGTGCACGGCCTCGGCCACGGTGTCGAACACCGGCAGGTCGAGGTGGGTGGTGCCGCCCTTGCCGGGGGTCACGCCGCCAACCATCTTGGTGCCGTAGGCGATGGCCTGTTCGGAGTGGAAGGTGCCCTGCGCGCCGGTGAAGCCCTGGCAGATCACCTTGGTGTTCTTGTCAACCAACACGGCCATGATTACGCGGCCTCCTTCACGGCCTTGACGATCTTTTCAGCGGCGTCGGCCAGGTTGTCGGCGGACAGGATCGGCAGGCCGGACTCGGCCAGGATCTTCTTGCCCAGCTCGACGTTGGTGCCTTCCAGGCGGACGACCAGCGGAACGTGCAGGCTGACCTCACGGGCCGCCGCCACCACGCCCTCGGCGATGACGTCGCAGCGCATGATGCCGCCGAAGATGTTGACCAGAATGCCTTCGACATTCGGATCGGACAGGATGAGCTTGAACGCGGTGGTCACGCGCTCACGGGTGGCGCCGCCGCCCACGTCCAGGAAGTTGGCCGGCTCGCCGCCGTACAACTTGATGATGTCCATGGTGGCCATGGCCAGGCCGGCACCGTTGACCATGCAGCCGATGTTGCCGTCCAGCTTCACATAGTTCAGGCCGTGCTTCGTGGCCTCGGTCTCCGACGCCTCTTCCTCGCTCTCGTCACGGAGCTCTTCGATGTCCTTGTGACGGTAGAGGGCGTTGTCGTCGAAGTTCATCTTGGCGTCGAGGGCGATGATGTCACCGGCGCCGGTCACGACCAGCGGGTTGATCTCGACCTGCGAGGCGTCCAGCTCCACGAACGCCTTGTACATGGCGGACAGGAACTTCACCGCGGCGCCGACCTGCTTGCCTTCCAGCTTCAGGCCGAAGGCGATCTGGCGGGCGTGGTAGCCCTGCAGGCCGCCGACCGGGTCGATGGCGATCTTGACGATCTTCTCGGGGTGGCTGTGGGCCACTTCCTCGATTTCCATGCCGCCCTCGGTCGAGGCGATCACGGTGACGCGGGAGGTGGCGCGGTCCAGCAGCAGGGACAGGTACAGCTCGCGCTTGATGTCGCAGCCTTCCTCGACATAGAGGCGCTTGACCTCCTTGCCTTCCGGACCGGTCTGCTTGGTCACCAGCGTGTGGCCCAGCATTTCCTTGGCGTTGGACACGACGTCGTCGATCGACTTCACGACGCGGACGCCGCCCTTGCCCTCGGGGTTCTCCTTGAACCGCCCGGCGCCACGGCCGCCGGCGTGGATCTGGGACTTCACGACCCAAACCGGGCCGCCCAGGTCCGTGGCCACGGTCTTGGCCTCTTCGGGGGTGTAGGCAACGCCGCCGCGGGGTACCGCGACGCCGTATTTCTTCAGCAGGCCCTTGGCCTGGTATTCATGAATATTCATTCGGGGATCGCCCGCTTCCGGTTGGGAAACGGCCTCGCAAAGTTTGCGGCCGATCGCGGGGCCAACCCCGCGCCGCGGGCACTGTAGAGAGCAATGCCGGGGCGATCAACCGCGTAAGTGACGGAAGGGTGGCTTTGAACGCTATTCCGGTATCTCTTTGCCAAATGGCCCCGCCTGCGCGCGGCGGGCGGGGCCATTCAGAACGTCATACCGGAACCCGAACGATCAGCCGGCGACCTTGGCGGTCACCTCGACCAGCTGCTGCACGGCGGCAACGGACTTGTCGAAGTTGGCCTTTTCCTCGGCGTTCAGCTCGATCTCGATGATCTTCTCGACGCCGCCGGCGCCGATGATCACCGGCACGCCGATGTACAGGCCGTCCACGCCGTACTGGCCGGTCAGCTTGGCGGCGCAGGGCAGCACGCGCTTCTTGTCCTTCAGGAAGCTCTCGGCCATGGCGATGGCGGAGGCGGCCGGGGCGTAGAAGGCGGAACCGGTCTTCAGCAGGCCGACGATCTCGGCGCCACCATCACGGGTGCGCTGCACGATCTGGTCCAGCTTCTCCTGCGTGGTCCAGCCCATCTTCACCAGGTCGGGCAGCGGAATGCCGGCGACGGTGGAGTAACGGACGGAGGGGACCATGGTGTCGCCGTGGCCGCCCAGCACGAAGGCGGTGACGTCCTCGACCGAGACCTTGAACTCATCCGCCAGGAAGTGGCGGAAACGGGCGCTGTCCAGCACGCCGGCCATGCCGACCACCTTGGCCGGGTCGAAGCCGGTGACCTGCTGCATCAGGCCGACCATGGCGTCCAGCGGGTTGGTGATGACGATGACGAAGGCGTTCGGGGCGTGTTCCTTGATGCCCGCGCCGACGCTCTTGATCACCTTGGCGTTGATGCCCACCAGGTCGTCACGGCTCATGCCCGGCTTGCGCGGCACGCCGGCGGTGACGATCACCACGTCGGCGCCGGCGATGTCGGCATAGTCGGAGGCACCGGTCAGGGCGCTGTCGAACCCTTCCACGGGGGCGGCTTCGGCGATATCCAGCGCCTTGCCCTTGGCGACACCCTCGAAATCAGGGATGTCGAACAGGACGATGTCGCCAAGCTCCTTCAGGCCGGCCAACAGGGCCAGGGTGCCGCCGATCTGGCCGGCGCCGACCAGCGCGATCTTCTTGCGTGCCATGGTTGGGTTCCTCGAACTTCGGGTTGAATGAAAAGGCGTCACGAAACCAAGGGGACCACGCCCGGCCAATGACGGAAAGGCATCGGGCAAGGTCCCGGAAAGTCGCCGTGCGGGGTCCCAGGCGCCAGGGCGCCCGGCCTTCGGGGCCCGAGGAACGAGGGAGCCCGCGGCGGGCTGCTTAGCCTGAATCCGCCCGCCGGGCAAGGCGCCCCTTGCAGCCGCAGGCGCGCGCCGCCGCCATGGCAGGCTTCCGGCAAAAGGTATGGCCCGGAACCGAGGGGCGGGCGCACGATCTCCAATCCCTGGCGGCCCCCAGCAGCGAAAAGCCTCACTTGGGCCGAATGTCGAACAGTTCCAGGTGCCAGTGCATCTCGACATCGGTCATGGGATAGTCCGTTCCCAGCCGGGCGTTCAGCAGCTTGCGCGGCGCGATGCCGGCGCCCCGGGCCTGCAGGGTACGGGCCCCCCGCATGGAGAAGCCCGCCCGCCAGGCCAGCGCCGTCACCGCCTTGGGGCTTTGCGTCGCCAGGATGCGGCGCACGGCGTCCGCCGGCACGCGGGCCAGCAGCGCCACCGCCTCCTGGGCGAAATCGCGGTCGCCCCAGCTGAGGGCGTCGCACACCACATCCTCGTTCAGGCCGCCGCCGGCCGCCAGGCGCGCCGCCTTCTCCGCGGCACCCTCGCGCTTGGCGTAGCCCGCCGCCCAATCCAACCGGCGGGCGGCCGCGGCCACCACCGCCTCCACCCCTTCCCGGTCCAGCCCCTGCCCCGCCAGGCCGTCCCGGATGGCGTCCTGCACCGCGTCGGCCAGGCGTTGCGATACTTGCGCCGGACCGGCGGGCGGCGCCCCAGGGCCACCGATGAGCGCATTCGGATCAGGTACCTCTTCGGCACCGTCACCGGCCGCGACCCCGCCGATGGGCGTGTGGCCCCGCTCCGCCAGCAGACGGCGGGCCTTGGGCGACAGGTCGGCGCCGGGGTTGCCGGCCAGGGTGGCCCAGGACTGGTGATCGCCCATCGCCACCACGGCGTCGCCCACGGGCTGGGACACGGTGCGCCGCCCGGCCACCGCCTCCACCACCCAGGGCTCGGGCCGGCGGGACAGGATGTCCAGCAGCTCCTCATCCGACAGGGCCATGCACCAGCGCAGCACCGGCCCCGCCACATCCTGGGCCACGTCGCGGGCCAGGGTCACCGCCAGCTTGGGCGGGGCGCATTCCACATCGGCCAGGGCGCTGGACAAGGCGGTGCGCACACGGATGACCTGATCGGCGGCCAGCAATTCCAGCGCGGCGAAGGCAACGTCGCGCATGGCCCCAACCTCGGGACGGGACAGGTCGGGCAACAGGCGGGTCAGCTTGTCCGCCAGCAGAGCCCGCACCCGCTCGCTGGGGTCGCGCGCCAGGCGGCCGAAGGCGCGCACCGGTGTCATGGCGTTGGTCACGACGGCGCCACGCACCCGCTCGTCATCGTCATCGGCCAGGTAATAAAGCAGTTCGGGCCGCGTGTCGGGGCTGTTGGCCAACGCCACGCGCGCCGCGACATCGCCACCGGCGGCCACCGTCTTGGCGGTCTCATAATCGATGGTCGGCGTGGACGGCGGCAAGGGCCCCTCCGGCTGGGTCACAGGGTCGGAGGTACATTAACATGTCGGCGGGGGAACCGTCAGCGCGCCCGAGGGGAACACCGCCAACGGGGCACCCCGTTACGTGAGATGCCCCGCCGCCAGATAATCCTCCGCCTGCATTTCCATGAGGCGGCTGACGGTGCGCTGGAACTCGAATGCGTGCTGGCCCTCGGGGTAGAGCTGGCCCGGCGCCGCCTCCGCCGCCATGATCAGGTGCACCTTGTGCTCATACAGCGCGTCGATGAAGGTCATCAGGCGCTTGGCCTCGTTGCGCAAGCTCGGGTCCAGCATGGGCACGCCGTCCAGCAGCACGGTGTGATAGTGGGTGGCGATGGCCAGGTAGTCGCCGGCCCCCAGGGGCTGGCGGCACAGCTCGTCAAAGGTGAACCAGGCCACACCCTTGGCCTGGCGCGGCACCGGCAGCGTGCGCCCCTGCACCATCAGGTGGGTGGCGGTGGGCTGGGTGTCCGTCAGCTCGGTGAAGGTCTTTTCCAGCGCCGCCGTGGCCGCCGGCCCCAACGGGTCGAAGTAGACCTGACGGCCCCGGATGCGGGCCAGGCGATAGTCGCGGGCCCCTTCCAGGTGCAGGACGTCCAGCTTTTCCTTCAGCAGGGCGATGAAGGGCAGGAACAGGTCGCGCTGCAGGCCGTTCTTGTACAAGTCGTCGGGCGCCCAGTTGCTGGTCGCCACCACCACCACGCCCAGTTCGAACAGGTGGGTGAACAGCCGGCCCAGGATCATGGCGTCGGCGATGTCGGTGACATGGAATTCGTCGAAGCACAGCAGCCAGGCCTGGTCGGCGATGGTGCGCGCCAGTTCGGGCAGCGACTCGTCGGCGCCGCTCTTGCGCAGGTCCGGACGCTGCCGCAGGGCGTGCAGCGACTGATGCACCTCCTGCATGAAGGCGTGGAAATGGACGCGGCGGCGCCGCAGCACCGGCGCCGTCTCATAGAACAGGTCCATCAGCATGGACTTGCCCCGCCCCACATCACCGTAGATGTACAGGCCCTGCGGCGCCGGATCGGGCCGCCGCGCCAGGCCGAAACGGGCGCGCCAGCCGGACTGGCCCTGGGCCGGACGGTAGTCCTTCAGCGCCTGGTAAAGGCTTTGCAGCTTTTCCGCCGCCAGTTCCTGCGCGGGGTCGTCCTTCAACGTGCCGGTGCCGCGCCGGGCGCGGTAGACGGACAAGGGACCTTCAGTCATGGGGCGGCCACCGCAGTGCTGGGAAACGGGCGGTTCCTCATATCGAAACGGTTCGCCGCCAACAACAGACGCGGCCTCAACGCACCCTTGCGCCGCCCATGCCATCGTCGGAAGCGGGCCCGGTGCACCGACGCCACGGCGCAATATAAGTGCGTCAATTGACCCGTTGTCGTACTTCCCTTGCGTTTCGGTGGGGTCAGTCGCGCGTTGACGTATCATCGCGGATGGTTGTTGGCCCGATCCGCCTTGTGGCAGAAAGGGGCAGCGTCACCCGTTTTACAGTCACCGGACGAGAGCCCATGGACAAGTTCACCATCCTGACCGGCGTCGCCGCCCCCCTGCCGATCCAGAACATCGACACGGACATGATCATCCCGGCGCGGTATCTGAAGACCATCAAGCGCACCGGTTTGGGCAGCGGGCTGTTCTCCTCCCTCCGTTTCAACGAGGACGGCAGCGACCGGGCGGACTTCATCCTGAACCAGCCGGCCTACCGCAAGGCCAGCATCCTGGTGGCGGGCGACAATTTCGGCTGCGGCTCCTCGCGGGAGCATGCGCCCTGGGCCCTGCTGGATTACGGCATCCGCTGCGTCATCGCCCCCAGCTTCGCCGACATCTTCTTCAACAACTGCTTCAAGAACGGCATCCTGCCCATCGCCCTGCCGCAAGAGGTGGTGGACCGCCTGATGGAAGAGGCGTCCAAGGGCGCCAACGCCACCTTCACCGTGGATCTGGAGAAGCAGACCATCACCACCCCGGATGGCGAAAGCGTCGGCTTCGATGTGGAGCCGTTCCGCCGCCATTGCCTGCTGAACGGCCTGGACGACATCGGCCTGACTCTGCAGCAGGTCAGCGCCATCGACGCGTTCGAGGCGCAGCAGCAGACAGGCCAGCCCTGGCGCTGGGCCCGCTGACCGCTTGACCGGCCCGGAGGGGGCGCCTGCCCTCGCCGGTGATTTCGCTGTGACGGCCCAGGGACGCGCGCCTTTGGCGCGGGTTCCGGCCCAACGGGGGGTTTGCAGGACGCGGGCCCACCCGATATTTTCGCTAACCAGCAGCCGCTAGGCCGCATGCCCGGCTGGGCCTTCCCGGGGACGGGAAGCCGGCAGCCGTGGCGGCGCCGCACCATCCGACAAAAAGGGTTCATCCATGGCCGCTTACTCTCTTCTCATGCTGCCGGGCGACGGTATCGGGCCGGAAGTCATGCGCCAGGTCCGCCGCGTCATCGACTGGATGGCCCGGCGCCGTGATCTGGAGTTCACCGTGTCGGAAGGCCTGGTGGGCGGTTGCGCCATCGACGCCTACGGCGTGCCCCTGTCCGACGAGACCATGGCCCAGGCGCTGGCCGCCGACGCCGTGCTGCTGGGCGCCGTGGGCGGCCCGAAGTGGGATGGCGTCAGCTTCGACAAGCGGCCCGAGGCCGGCCTGCTGCGCCTGCGCAAGGAGATGGAGCTGTTCGCCAACCTGCGCCCGGCCGTGGTGTTCGACGCCCTGGTCGACGCCTCGACCCTGAAGCCCGAGGTGGTGCGCGGCCTGGACATCATGATCGTCCGTGAGCTGACGGGCGGCGTCTATTTCGGTGAGCCGCGGGGCATCGAGGACCTGGGCAACGGCATCCGCCGCGGCGTGAACACCCAGGTCTACACCACCCCGGAAATCCAGCGCGTGGCCCGCGTCGCCTTCGAGCTGGCGCGCAAGCGCGGCAACAAGGTCTGCTCCTGCGAGAAGCGCAACGTCATGGAGTCGGGCCTGCTGTGGAACCAGGACGTCACGGCCCTGCACGCGGCGGAATACAAGGACGTGGAACTGAGCCACATGCTGGCCGACGCCGCCGCCATGCAGCTGGTGCGCAATCCCAAGCAGTTCGACGTCATCGTCACCGACAACCTGTTCGGCGACATCCTGTCGGACGAGGCCGCGATGCTGACCGGTTCCATCGGCATGCTGCCGTCGGCCTCGCTGGGCGCCGCCGATGCCAATGGCCGCCGCAAGGCGCTGTATGAGCCGGTGCACGGCTCCGCCCCCGACATCGCCGGCCGCGACGTCGCCAACCCCATCGCCTCGCTGCTGAGCTTCGGCATGGCGCTGCGCTATTCCTTCGACCGGGGCGAGGAAGCCGACCTCCTGGACAAGGCGGTGCAGAACGTCCTGAAGGGCGGCATGCGCACGGCCGACATCATGTCCCCGGGCATGGCCCGCTGCTCCACCTCCGTGATGGGCGACAGCATCCTGCGCGAGCTGGACAAGCTGGTGGGCTGAGGCCCACGCCTCACACCCGTGAAAAGGAAAGGCCTGGAGCCACGCCGGCTCCAGGCCTTTCCTTTTCGTGCATTCCGCCGACGCTACTTCGACCGGACCTGGGCGGTGATGGCGCCGTCCAGGACGATCCCCTCCACCTGGGCGTCGCGCAGGTCGGCACCAGTCAGGTCGGCCTCGCGCAAGACCGCGCCGCGCAGGTTGGTCCCCCGCAGGTTGGCGCCCCGCAGGCGGGCCCGCGTGAACCGTGCCGGCCATTTGCGGTCCGGCTGCTCGGCGCTTTCCAACAGGCCCAGGTTGGCATCCTGCAAGTCGGCGCCGTTGAGGTGGGCGCGCTCGAAATTGGCGCCCCGCCCGTCCACGCCCACCAGCACCGCGTCCTGCAGGTCCGTGCATTCCAGGTCGGCCATGACCAGGGACGCCCCCGTCAGCACCAGGCGCCGGGCCATGGCGTAGGCCATCTTGGCAGCCGTCAGGTTGCGGCCGGAGAGGTTGAGCGCCGTGAGGTCACGGCCCGACAGGTCGGCCCGGGTGCCGGATCGCCCGGCGGCGGCGACCCAGGTGGCGTGATCCTCGACGATATCCATCACCGGGCGGGCGCCCTCCTCCCCCTCACCGGGTAGGACGGCGCCCTTGCCGCGCAAGCGGCCGATCAAGCCGGTTTCCATGATGGCGCCCCGGAAATTGGCATCCTCAAGCAGGGCGTCGTTGAAGATGGCGTCGGTCAGCACGGCACCGGCGAAGGTGGTGCCGCTCAGCTTGGTTTCCGACAGGTTGGCGCCCTGGAGGTTGGCGCCCTTGAAGACCGCGCCACGCAAATCGGCGCCGCGCAAATCCACGCCAGTGAGGTTGGCGTCGCTGAAGTCCGCGTTCAGCGTCCAGGCACCGTTCAGGCGGCTGTCGGACAGGTCGGTGCCGACCGCGATGGCGGAGGTCAGGTCGGGAATACGGCCGTCGAAGGTCTCGGGCAGGGGCTTGCCGCCGCGATAGACGGCCAGCACCGCCTCGCGCACGTCGGCCTCGCGCATGCGCGCCTTGGTCAGGTCGGCACCGCGCATGCTGACGCCCCGCAGGTCGGACTTGGACAGGTCGGCCTGGCGCAGACAGGCCAAGCGGAAATCACAGGCGAAGAGAGAGGCGCTGCGCAGCCGCGTCCCCACCAGTTGGGCCTGATCCAGGCGGCTGCCGGTCAGATCGGCGTCGGTGAGGTTCAGGGTCGAAAGAACGGCGCCCCGGAGGTCATGCAGCACAAAGGCGAAGCGGGCGCCGCCAATGCGCCCCTCAATCAGCCGCTCATGCTTGCGGGCCGCTTCCAACACCTCCGTCGGGGTTACCCGTCGCCATTCGAAACCGTCCTGGTACTGCCGTTCAGGATGCATGCGGATTAGCCACCCGACTTACCACCATCGCCCCGATCAGCCGGTGCGTTACCGCATTGTTGCACCCCAAACGGAGTTTTTAGAAGGGGATTCACTCCTGTATTCGGCAAAAGAATCTGACAAAAACTGAAATAAACTTACCAAATCAGGAAACGAACTTTCGACAATTCTCTACCATTGTTCCATAGAGCGCCCTGATCAACTCTGACGGGCGCAAGCGACCGAAGGGTATGTTCTCGATCGCGTATTCCACCAGGACTTCCGGCGGCTTCACCGGGACGATCTCGAAACCGGCCTTGCGCAGGCCATCAACAACGGCCTGGGCCTGCTTGACGTAATTCTCATTGAAGAAGGTCTTGTCGGCCCGCTTGATGGACTGGGCGATGGTTTCGACGATTTGAGCCAAGGCGGCTTATCCTTCGGTGGCTGGCCTGGGTGGTGGAACGGTCGTCAGCGACCGATGCCGTGGCGGCGCAGTTCGGCCCCCAGCCGGCCGGCCACGAACAGGAAGAACATGCGGAAATCGCTGACCAGCGACCAGAGGGGATAGGTGAAGGTGGCGGGGCGGTTGTGCTCCACGAAAAAGTGGCTGACCCAGGCGAAGAAGTAGCCACAGATGGGCGCGGCGGCGAAAAAGCGCCAGTCGCGCGATACCACCCCGGCCGCCAACGCCAGGAGGACCAGGCCCGTCCCCACGAAGTGCCAGGCCCGCGTGGCTGGCAGGGCGTGCTCCCCCAGATAAAAGGGCCAGAACGCCTCATAGGTGGTGATGCGCGGTTCGTGCACCGTCATGGCTTTTCCTTCCCGTCCCGGCCGCCGCCACCCGCAGTCAATCCGCTCGCGGGGCGGCACTGACGCCTGCGCGCTTGCAAAGCCCGCCTGCCCGTCTTAAGTCTCCGCCGAATTAGACCAGAGCGGCCCCCGCCCCCGCAAGCGGCGGCCCCTGGGGATCCCCGCCAGAGATATGAGGAGCATGACCATGGGCTATAAAGTCGCCGTCGTGGGCGCCACGGGCAATGTCGGGCGCGAGATGCTGCAGATCCTGGCGGAACGGGAATTCCCGGTGAGCGAGGTCGTGGCCCTGGCGTCCGAACGGTCCATCGGGTCGGAGATCAGCTTCGGCGACGATGACTTGCGAGTGCAGGACCTGGCCAAGTTCGACTTCACCGGCACCGACATCGTGCTGTCCTCGGCCGGCGCCAAGGTATCGGCCCAGTTCGCCCCCAAGGCCGCCGCCGCCGGCGCCGTGGTCATCGACAACACCAGCCACTTCCGCATGGACCCGGACGTGCCCCTGGTGGTGCCCGAGGTGAACCCGGAGGCCATCGCCGGCTACAAGAAGAAGGGCATCATCGCCAACCCCAACTGCTCCACCATCCAGATGGTGGTGGCGCTGAAGCCCCTGCACGACCTGGCCCGCATCCGTCGCGTGGTGGTGTCGACCTATCAGTCCGTGTCGGGTGCCGGCAAGGAAGCGATGGACGAGCTGTTCACCCAGACCCGCGCCATCTATGTGAACGACCCGGTCGAGAAGAAGCAGTTCACCAAGCAGATCGCCTTCAACGTCATCCCCCACATCGACGTCTTCATGGACGACGGCACCACCAAGGAAGAGTGGAAGATGACGGTGGAGACCAAGAAGATCCTGGACCCGTCCATCAAGGTGACGGCCACCTGCGTGCGCGTGCCTGTGTTCATCAGCCATTCCGAAGCGATCAATGTGGAGTTCGAGAACCCCATCAGCGCCGACGAGGCGCGCGCCGTCCTGCGCAAGGCCAAGGGCGTGTCGCTGATCGACCACCACGCCGACGAGGGCTATGTCACCCCGGTCGAGGCAGCCGGTGACGACCTGGTGTTCGTCAGCCGCCTGCGCGAGGACATTACGGTGGAGAACGGGCTGAACCTGTGGGTGGTGTCCGACAACCTGCGCAAGGGCGCCGCCCTGAATGCCGTGCAGATCGCCGAACGCCTGATCAAGGATCATCTGGCCAAGAAGTGAGCCTCGGCCGCCGGCTGACAAAAAGGGCGCCGCCTTCGCCAAGCCGGCGCCCTTTTTCATCTTGCCGCTTCGACATCAGGACGGCGCCTTGACGCTCCATTGGGTCAGGAAGGCCGCTACCTTGCCGGCGTCATAGCCGTTGCCCCGCTCCAGCAGGCCGGTGTCCTGGGAGTGCAGCACCTTGCCGTCCCCATCCAGCACGAACAGGTGGGGATAGCCGGCCACCCTGGGCCACTGGCTCAGCAGCGCCTCGTTCTTGTTCTCCTTGCTCCAGTTCACCTTGACGGTGACGAAGCCCTGGTCGCGCAACGCGTGCAGACGGGACTCGTCAGCGAACAGGGCATCGAAGCGATGGCACCACACGCACCACTCCCCGCCCACGTCCACCAGCACGCGCTTGCCCTGCGCCTTGGCCTGAGCCACGGCCGCCGCCACGTCCTGCGCGGCGTCACGGGCGGGATCGAACGGCTCCACCGCAGCGTTCGCGGCCATGGCTGGCGCCTGGACCGTCAAGGGCGCCGCCACCAGGAATGCCCCCAGAGATAAAGTGGTTAGGAAGGGCCGCATGGGCTGTCCTTTCAGGGTTGCTTGGCCGTCACTTCCATTTCACAAACGGGGGAGGCCATGCCGCGCGCCGACAGGCGGACATGCATGCCCTGGGCGTCGCGCACCTTGAGGGTGGTGGCGGCGCCGGCCGCCAGGTCCATGGTGCGGCCGGCGGTGGCCACCGTGCTGTCGGTCAGAATGTATTCCAGGGTGCAGCGGCGGTTGCCGGTGTTGTGGAACATCGCCTCGCCCGGGCCGCTGATCTTGAAGCCGAAACTGCGGCCGTCGTTGAAATCCAGCCGCCCGGCGCAGGGGCTGCCCACGCCCACCACGCATTCCACGTCGCGCGGCGGCGCCTTGGCATTGCCCACCAGACGGGGATCGCGCAGCAGGGGCTGGTTGGCGGTCACCGATTCACCGGCGCCGGGCGCGCCGTCGGACTGTCCGGTTCCTTGGGGCGGCGGGGCCACCTGGGCCACGGCGACACCGGCGGTCAGGTAAAACAGGGCCGCCGCGTAGAGGGGCGAAAAAGGGGAAGGACGGCGGGTGCGCGACGGCATCGGGGAACGGCTCCTCGTGGCAATGGACCGCGCCCCTGCGGGAAGGGCGGCGGCCTGTCCTAGGGGTAGCCCCGCGGCGGCCTGTCGGCAAGCCGCAAGACACGGGACATAGGGACGCAAACCCTGTTACCACGCGGGGATGGCGGCCAGCCGTCGCCGCCGTCACACTATCGCCCTCGCCCGTCCTTTTTTGTGAGCCGCCATGCCCGCATCCGTCCGCCCCCGCCGCTCCGCCCTGTACATGCCCGGATCCAACGCCCGCGCGCTGGAAAAGGCCAGGGAGTTGGACGCCGACGTGCTGATCCTGGACCTGGAGGACGCGGTGGCGCCGGACGCCAAGGAGCAGGCCCGCGCCCAGGTGCTGGCCGTCGTCGCCGCCGGCGGCTTTGGCCGGCGCGAGGTGCTGATCCGCACCAACGGCCTGGACACGCCCTGGGGCCATGCCGACCTGGCGGCCGCCGCCCGGTCCGGGGCCCATGGGGTGCTGATCCCCAAGGTGGAGTCGGATGAGGCGGTGCGCCAGGCGGACCGGCTGCTGGCGGCCCATGGCGCGCCTCGGGAGCTTGCCCTGTGGGTCATGATGGAAACGGCGCTGGGCATGCTGAACGCCAAGGAGATCGCCGCCGCCTCCCCCCGGCTGGCCGGCCTGGTGCTGGGCACCTCGGACCTGGCCAAGGAACTACACGCCCATCACACGCCCCTGCGCCTGCCCATGATCACGGCCCTGGGCCTGTGCCTGCTGGCGGCCCGCGCCCACGGCCTGGCCATCCTGGACGGCGTGCATCTGGACCTGGACGACGATTCCGGCCTGGAGGCCAGTTGCCGCCAGGGGATGGAATTGGGCTTCGACGGCAAGACCCTGATCCATCCCAAGCAGCTGGCGGCCGCCAACGCCACCTTCGCCCCCGACGCGGCGTCCCTAGACCGCGCCCGCCGCGTCATCGCCGCCCATGCCGAGGCCATGGCCCAGGGCAAGGCCGTGGTGCTGGTGGATGGCCGGCTGGTGGAGGCCCTGCATGTGGCGGAGGCCCACCGGTTGGTGACGCTGGCGGCGGCGATTGGGGCGGCGGCGATTGGGGCGGACGCGATCAGCGGCTGACACGGTGCGCGCTCAAGTTTCCCCTTTGGTGACGCGGCGCTCCACGGTCACCGGCTGGATGGCGTAGCCACCGAAAGCCGTCAGCGCCGCCTGCATCGTCGACCAGGCCCAATTCTCGGGCTTGCCATCGTTCAGCCTGAACCACCCGACGTAGTTCTTGGAATATCCCGGCTCCCGGAACCCCATTTTGCTCAACTTACGGCCCACCGCCGCCGTGATCACGCGGCGCAGGGCTGGATTGGCCTCCGCGGACTCGATCTCGCATGGGATCACGGGCTCACCCGTCTTGCTGCATTGGATATGAAATTCGCCCCAACTGAGGATGACGACCCGGCGGCCAGGACCGCTCACCCCCAGCAGCCAGGTGTAGGCGTCAGCGATCTCCTTGACGTTCTGCTTGACCAGTGCCTCTGCCGCGTCCGCCTCCACGGGGATGGACTTCAGCGGCTTGGGCATGTGCGACTCGTCCTCATCCTCGTCATCCATGCCCGCGACCTCGCAGTTTTCCCCCAGGTCCTTTGGGGAGCGGTCGTTGAACGCGACCTCCCCGCCGAAGTCGCGGCCGGAGGGATTGCGCGGCGGGCAGGCCACCGCGGGGTAGGATCCGGTCTCGGTCTCGATGTCCCCCAGACTCACGTCGTAGCCACCGACCAGCGTGGCGACCATGAAGCCGGCCAGCTTGCCGTCCGACCACTGCGACGGGTCCAGACGCGCGACGAAATTGCCGGTCTTGCGGTCGGAGACGTAGCCCAGCTCCTTCAGGTTCGCCCGTCGCTTCTTGGTCAGGGCATGGCGCATCCAGGGCTGCCCCCGTGGCCCGGCCGCCTCGCAGGTGATGACCGTCTCATGGGGCGCCCGCCGGCACTGCACGAACTGGTCACCATCATGCGCCTCCACCGCGGCGCCGCGCCCATCCATCTGGTCGGCATGGGCCAGCACCGCGACCGCCTTGGCCAACGCCTCCTGGGGCGAGCCTTTCGCGTGGGCCCCGGTGATGGTGGGAAACGCCATCGCCATGCCCACGACAACGATCCTCAGAACCTTCATTCGAAGCCTTCCTTATTTGGCGGGTTTGGAGGTATGGCGTTCCACCTGCAACGGCAGGAACACGTAGTTGCCAAAGCCCTGCCGCGCCGCCTGCGCCAGCGTGTCGGCGATGGCCTTGGTGTCCTTGTCCCGGGCACCCTTGTGGAGCGGAAAGTTCTGGGCGTAGTTCAGGGAATAGCCGGGCTCCAGGAACCCGAGCTTTTCCAGCCGGCGGCCGGCGGCGGCGTTCAGCACCGGCTTCAACCGCGGCATGATGTCGGCGGACACCACCTCGCACTGCATCGACGGGTCCCCCGCCTTCATGCATTGGATGTAGAAGTCGCCCCAGGAAAAGATGGCGATGTGATGCTCCGGCCCCGTGCCGCCGGCCACCCAGTCCACCGCCTCCGCGATGGTCTTGTATTGCCCGGACAGCAGATCCGCCGCGTTGTCCGGCAGGGGCGGCCGGAGTGGCAGGGAATCGTCATCACCGTCGTCATCCTGCCCTTCAAGGTGGCAGCCTTCGGCCACGTTCTTCACCGAGGCGCCGAACGCCACGATCTCCCCGCCATTAGGGTTGCCCGCGGCAACCCGCGCCGGGCACTCGGCGGCCGGAAACCACCCATGTCGGATCATGGGGTCCTGGCCACTCTTGCCGTATCCAACCTCCAGGGTGCGGACCATGAAGGCCAACAGCGCCTCGGGCCCCGGCGGCGGATCCCAACGCCGGATGAAGTTCCCTGTTTGCCGGTCGGCGGTGAAACCCATCTCCTTCAAGGCGGCACGGCGTTCCTTGGTCAGGACGTGGCGCATCCAGGGCTGCCCCCGCTTTCCAGCCGCTTCGCAGGTGATGAGGGTCTGGTGTGGCAGATGCCAGCACTGAACGAACTTGTAGCCGTCACTGACTGCCACCAAGCCGCCACGCCCCTCTGGATCATCCTGATAAAGCTGGGCCTGAACGGTCTTGGTGAGCGACTCCTTGGTCGGTTCCTCCGCCTTGGCCATGCCGGTGCCCAACAGGACCAAAGCCACGCTCGAAACCAGGACGACGACGACGCCGCTCATCCTTCCTATGCTCCAACCCACAGGTTGCCCTCCCGGCAATCTACTTGTGGGCGCCTACCTTATCAATGATGCAACTAAGATTTCTGCCGATACTGGTAGCGATAAACGGTTTGGAATCCGGCCCGGGCGTATGTCGCCAGGGCCGGGTGGTTGGCGCCGCCCACCTGGAGATAGGCATGGGCGGCACCCGCCTGCGCCCCGGCCATCAGCAGGCGGGTCAGCAGGCGGCGCGACAGGCCCCGGCCGCGCTGCTCCGGCGCCACCAGCACCTTGTAGATGCCCAGCCAACCGCGATCCGCAACTCCAAGGGCGCTGGCGGCATAGCGGCCGCCCTCCCAAGCGCTGACATACAGGGTGGGGACGGCGATGGCGTCCAAAAGGCGGCGCATCGGCCCCACCTCCCCCAACGGCAGCGGCAAGGCCTGGGCGTAGCCGTCCAGCAGGTCGGCGGCGGGCGCCGTTTCGACCCGCCAGTCCAAGCCATCCGCCGTTGGCGCCAAGCCCGGCGGGATGGCGGCCGCCTGCACCAAATTCTCCTCCTGCCGCAGATAGCCGCGCCGGTCCAGTTCCGCCGCCAGCCCGGCCGGCGCCAGCGGGGTGATGCGGAAACGCGGGGGCAGGCCTTCGCGGATGTAGGCCCCCTCCACCCGGTCCACCTTTTCCGCCATCGGCAGCGCGCCCTCCGCGAGGCAAGTGACAGAATTGGAGCGGCCGGTATGCCCCTGGGCGAAGCGCAACAGCCAGCCGTCGTCATGGATGGTCTTGAGGGCGGGCCAGGCCGTCAGGCACAGCTCTTCCAGCAGGCGGCACAAGTCGTTGGCGGGCAAGACGGAAACTTTCGGACAGCCGGGGCGTTGACGGTCGGACTGTACCGGCCCCGATGCTGCGCCGCAACGCGGCCCAGGTCCGGCCCCAGGTCCGGTCGAGGAAGCCCCCGGCGACAGGGCGTCCCCAGCCATGCCAAAAAAATCACGCACCTATGCGCCACCCCCTTGCATTCCCAAAAAGTCGTCCCCAGACAGAGCGTTGACGGACCGGAGGCAGGGGCGTAATTGACTTCACATCCTATCCGCCCCCGGCGGTGCAACAATTCGGCCGGCGTCCCGACCCGCATGTCGGGGGCGCCACGTGGCCGGTGCGGCACCGGCACCTGATAATCCAAAAGGACGAGGACGCGCGAATCATGAGCGAGACCAGCGTGGCCAAAAAGGCACGGCCGCTGTCGCCCCACCTCCAGGTCTATCGCCTACCCCTGCCGGCCGTGTCGTCGATCACGCACCGCTTCACCGGCATCGCCCTGGCCGTCGGCACCCTGGTGCTGACCTGGTGGCTGGTCGCCGCCGCCAGCGGCCCGGACGACTTCGACACGGCGCAGCGCGTACTGGGCAGCCCCATCGGCCTGCTCTGCCTGCTGGGCTGGACCTGGGCCTTCGGCTACCACCTGCTGAAAGGCATCCAGCACCTGATCTGGGACGCCGGCGTCGGCGTAAATACCGCGAGCGCGCAGCGCAACTCCGCCCTGGTGTTCGGCGGGTCCTTCGTTCTCACGGCGATCGTCTGGATCGCCGCTTTCGCCCTCTGACGGGAGCGCGCATTCCATGGCTTCTACGTCCGACAACGGCTTCCGCACGCGTCTCGGCCGCGTGCGCGGCCTTGGCTCCGCCAAAAGCGGCGGCGCCCATTGGCTGGCCTATCGCATGGTCGCGGCGCTGCTGATCCCGCTGACCGTCTGGTTCCTGGTGTCCATCGTCCGCCTGGCCAAGGCGGAACACGCGGACGCCATCGCCTGGCTGCATCAGCCGGTGCACGCCGTCCTGCTGCTGGTCACCCTGATCGCCACCTTCCACCACGCCGCCTACGGCATGCGGGAAGTCTATGAAGATTACATCCACGGCAAGCTGGCGCGCCTGGTCGCCATCGGGCTGACCAACGGCGCCGCCATCCTGCTGGCCGCCGCGAGCGTCTTCGCCGTGCTCAAGATCGCCTTCGGGGCGTGAGGAAGGACTGTCATGGCTAACGCCTACCCCATCATCGACCATCAGTACGACGTCGTCGTCGTCGGCGCCGGCGGCGCCGGTCTGCGCGCGACCTTCGGCATGGCCGAAAAGGGCCTGAAGACGGCCTGCATCACCAAGGTGTTCCCCACCCGCAGCCACACCGTGGCGGCGCAGGGCGGCATCTCCGCCGCGCTCGGCAACATGGGCGAGGACGATTGGCGCTACCACATGTACGACACCGTGAAGGGGTCGGACTGGCTGGGCGACCAGGACGCCATCGAGTACATGGTGCGTGAGGCCGTCCCGGCCATCATCGAGCTGGAGCACTACGGCGTGCCTTTCTCGCGCACCCCGGAAGGCAAGATCTACCAGCGCGCTTTCGGCGGCATGACCACCCGCTATGGCGAAGGCCAGGCCCGGCGCACCTGCGCCGCCGCCGACCGCACCGGCCACGCCATCCTGCACACCCTGTATCAGCAGAGCCTGAAGCACGAAGCCGAGTTCTTCGTGGAATACTTCGCCCTGGACCTGCTGATGGAAGATGGCGAGTGCAAGGGCGTCCTGGCCTGGAACCTGGACGACGGCACCATCCACCGCTTCCGTGGCCACCAGACGGTGCTGGCCACCGGCGGCTACGGCCGCGCCTACTTCAGCTGCACCTCGGCCCACACCTCCACCGGCGACGGCGGCGGCATGGTGCTGCGCGCAGGATTGCCCCTGCAGGACATGGAGTTCGTGCAGTTCCACCCCACCGGCATCTACGGCTCCGGCTGTCTGATCACCGAGGGTGTGCGCGGTGAAGGCGGTTACCTGACCAACAGCCAGGGCGAGCGCTTCATGGAGCGCTACGCCCCGTCGGCCAAGGACCTGGCCAGCCGCGACGTGGTCAGCCGCTCCATGACCGTGGAAATCCGCGAAGGCCGCGGCGTGGGTGAGCACAAGGACCACATCCACCTGCACCTGGAGCACCTGGACCCGGCCATCATCCACGAGCGCCTGCCCGGCATCGCCGAGACCGCCAAGGTCTTCGCCAACGTGGACGTGACGCGGGAGCCCATCCCCGTGCTGCCGACCGTGCACTACAACATGGGCGGCATCCCGACCAACTATCATGGCGAGGTCATCAACCCGACGGCCGAGAACCCGGACCAGGTGGTCCCGGGCCTGATGGCCATCGGCGAGGCGGCCTGCGTGTCGGTGCACGGCGCCAACCGCCTGGGCTCCAACTCGCTGTTGGACCTGGTGGTGTTCGGCCGTGCCGCCGCCAACCGCGCCGCCGAGACGGTGAAGAAGGGTGCCGCGCACAAGACGCTGTCGCAGGACGTGACCGACAAGGCGCTGGCCCACCTGGACAAGGTGCGCAACGCCAAGGGCGGCACCCGCGTCGCCCACCTGCGCCTGGAAATGCAGAAGATCATGCAGAACAACTGCGCCGTCTTCCGCACCGGCGAGGTGCTGGAGGAAGGCGTGGAGCTGATGAAGGGCGTGTGGGCCAAGCGCGACGACATCGCCGTCAGCGACCGCTCGCTGATCTGGAACTCCGACCTGGTGGAAGCGCTGGAGCTGGACAACCTGATGCGCCAGGCCGTGGTCACCATCAATTCGGCGGCCAACCGCAAGGAAAGCCGCGGCGCCCATGCCCGCGAGGACTTCCCCGAGCGCGACGACCACGAGTGGATGAAGCACACCACGTCCTGGGTGGATGAGAAGGGCACCGTCACCCTGGGTGACCGCCCCGTCCACATGTACACCCTGACCGGTGACATTGACGTCATCCCGCCCAAGAAGCGCGTCTACTGACGCCTTAGCCGAACGGACCCGATGCCATGGCCGAGTTCTCCCTTCCCGCCAATTCCAAGGTTCACGCCGGCAAGACCACGTCGGTGAAGACGTCCGCCACCAAGCGGGCCAAGACCTTCCGCATCTATCGCTATGACCCGGACAAGGGCAGCAACCCCACCGAGGACCGCTACGAGATCGATCTCGACAAGTGCGGCCCCATGGTGCTGGACGCCCTGATCCACATTAAGAACGACATCGACAGCACGCTGACCTTCCGCCGGTCGTGCCGTGAGGGCATCTGCGGCTCTTGCGCCATGAACATCGACGGGCGCAACACGCTGGCCTGCCTGAAGGCCATCGAGGACGTGAAGGGCGACGTCAAGATCTACCCGCTGCCGCACATGCCGGTGGTGAAGGATCTGGTGCCGGACCTGAACACGATTTACGCCCAGTACACCTCCATCAAACCCTGGCTGCAGAGCCAGAGCCCGGCGCCGTCGCGTGAGCGGCTGCAGAGCCCGGAGGAGCGTGAGAAGCTGGACGGCCTCTATGAGTGCATCCTGTGCTTCTGCTGCTCCACCAGCTGCCCCAGCTATTGGTGGAACGGCGACAAGTACCTGGGCCCGGCCATCCTGCTGCAGGCCTACCGCTGGATCGCCGACAGCCGCGACGAAATGACCGGTGAGCGCCTGGACAACCTGGAAGACCCCTTCCGGCTGTACCGCTGCCACACCATCATGAACTGCACCCAGACCTGCCCCAAGGGCCTGAACCCGGCGAAGGCCATCGCCGAGATCAAGAAGCTGATGGTGGCCCGCGCCGCCTGACGCCAGCCGATAAGGCCCACGATGACAAACGCCGCGACGGTTCGCCCGCCGCGGCGTTTTCTTGGCCTGCAGGGGCGGCATCAACGGCACTGGGCGATTGAAAAAGTGTCCGCCATAGCCGATGAGGAAGCGTTCCCCTCGCCTCTTCAGCGCCGTGATGGAAGCCTTGCCGAATAGCTTGACGCCCCCCCTGCCGCCACCGCCCGCCGGCGCGCGGTCCCGCCCCGCTCTGTGGCGTTCCGCCGGCTTCCGCGCAATCGCCCTGCTCATCGCCACCCCCATCCTGGCGAAGCTCGGCCTGATCCTGGGCTGGCGCCTGGCGGATGCCCGCTTCATCGAAGGCTGGCTGGCCACCGGTGTGGTCCGCGGGGGGTTATCCACCCTGGACCCCAACATCGCCTATACCAGCCACGCGCTGGGCCACCGCGCCGCCCTGGACTGGCTGTCCGGCCATATCCCGTGGTGGAACCCCTATTCCGGCATCGGCATGCCGCTGGCCGGCGACATGCAGTCGGCCGCCCTGTTCCCGCCCACCCTGTTGCTGGCCCTGCCCCATGGCCAGTTGTACATGCACATCAGCCTGCAGATCACGGCGGGGGTGTTCACCTGGCTGCTCATGCGCCGCCTAGGGGTGGCGATGCTGGGGGCCACGGTGGCTGGCCTGCTGTTCGAATTCAACGGCACCTTCGCTTGGCTGGCCAACGCCGTCATCAACCCCATCCCCTTCCTGCCCATGGTGCTGCTGGGGGTGGAGGAGGCGCGGGCCCGCGCGCTGGCCGGCCGCCCGGGCGGATGGGGATGGATCGCCGGCGGCTTGGCGCTGTCACTCTACGCCGGCTTTCCCGAGGTCGCCTATTTCAACGGCCTGCTGATCGCCGCCTGGACCCTGGCGCGGCTGGCGGACCTGCGGGGCCATTCCGTGGCGTACCTCGCGCGTGTCGCCGCCGGCGCGGTCGCCGGCCTGCTGCTGGCCGCCCCCATCCTGATCGCCTTCCTGGTCTATATGGGCGACGCCTATCTGGGCAACCATGCCACGGGCGTCTTTCGCCAGTCGCATCTCAACATCCAACGGGGGCTGACCCTGTTCCTGCCCTATGCACTGGGCGAGGCGGGCGAATCCAAGACCCCTGAGGACGTGGTGTTCTGGGGCAGCGTTGGCGGGTATACCGGCCTGGTCCTGGTGGTCGCCGCCGTGATGGCGGTCTGGCGCCCCTGGTTGCGCAGCTTGCGGCTGACGCTGGCCGGCTGGTGCCTGGTGGTGACGACCGCGATCTATGGTCAGCACGCGACGGTGTTCTTGCTCACCGCCATCCCGGCCGTCGGCGACGCGATGTTCTACCGCTACTTCAGCGCCTCGATCTCCTTCGCGCTGGCCGTGTTGGCCGGCTTGGCCTGCCAGGACTTGGTGGAGTGTGGGACGGAACGGCGGCCGAACCGCACCTATTGGGTCGGCTGGGCAGTGGGGTGGACCTGCTTGGCGGCGGCGCTGTGGCTGTCCCGGATGCTGTATATGAACGCTCCCCTCACGCCCATCCTGGCCAAATCCCTGATCTACGCCGTGGTGGTGATGCTGGGCATCCGCGAGCTGGGCGGCGCCACCTTCATCGGCAACCGCACCCGGGCATTGGTTCTGGGCACGGTGGCCGTGGCTGAAGCCGTGGTCCTGTTCGTGCTGCCCCTGCGCTATTATCCCAAGGGCGGGCAGCTACAGACCGCAGGCATAGAGTTCCTGCAACAGAACCTGGGCCTGCAACGCTTCTATACCCTGGGGCCCATCCAACCCAACTACGGCGCCTATTACGGCATCGCGGGCATCAACCACAACGACCTGCCCTTGCCGGCGACCTGGGTGAATTACGTCCACGATCATCTGGACGACAACACCATCGAGTCGGCCTTCGATGGCCAAGATCGCAAGGTACCGTCGGGACCAACCGCCGCGGAGAACCTGCGCGCCAATCTGGACGCCTACCGGGCCTTGGGCGTGAAGTACCTGGTGGCGCCCACCGGCCAAAGCCCCTTCGACTGGTGGCCCCCGGGCACGGCCATCCATCGGACCGAGGTTTTGCGCTTGGAGGACGGCGACAGCGCCAGCCTGCCCCTGCCGCCTGACCCGTCGATGAACGCCGACCGCGAGGTGCGATCGGTCGGCGTCCTGGTGGCGACATATCTGGGGACAAGCACCGGCACGCTGGCCGTGCGCTTCTGCGCGGCCGACCGTTGCGCCGAGGGTCGGCGGGACCTGGCCACGGCGGTCGACAACCAGTACCTGTCCATTCCCCTTGACGCCCCAGTGCCTTTCGCCGGCCCGCTGACCATCACCTTCCGCAAGGTCGGCGGCGACGTCCCGGTGGGGCTGTGGACCACACCGGCACCCGGGCGGCACCCCCAGGTGACCCTGCGTTTCGATTCACCCGCGGCCAGCGACGGCATCATGGACATCGTCGAACTGCCCGGCGCCCGGCCCTATTTCACGGCGGAGGGATGCCAGCTGGCCCCCATCAGCCGCGACAGCGTTGCCGCCGACTGCAGCGCCCCGGCCACGCTGACACGTCTGGAACTGTTCATGCCGGGCTGGACCGCGACCGTGAACGGGGCGGCGCGGCCGGTTGGCCGGGAAGGCCCGCTGTTCCAGACGGTCGACCTGCCCGCCGGCCGGTCGGAGGTGCGCTTCCAATACCAGCCGCCGCACATCGCCTGGGGCTATGCCGCCTTCCTTGCCGGGCTTGCCCTGGCGGCGGCCAGCGCGCCGCCCTTCGGCCGTAACCGCCGCGCTCCTGCGATGCCGTGATGGTACCGATGACATCAAACACCACCAGCGGCCGGGGGCTGCTCCTCGTCATCCTCACCCCCATCCTGGCCAAACTGCACCTGATCCTGGGCTGGCGGCTGGCCGATGCCCGCTTCCTGGAAAGCGGCATCGCCGCCAACGTCCTCAGGCGCAGCCTGGCCACGCTGGACCCCAACATCGCCTATACCAGCCAAGCCCTGGGCCACCGCGCGGCGCTGGACTGGTTGTCGGGCACCATTCCCTGGTGGAATCCCTATTCCGGCGTCGGCATGCCGTTGGCCGGTGACATGCAATCCGCCGCCCTGTTCCCGCCAACCTTGCTGCTGGCCCTGCCCAACGGCCAGCTCTACATGCACATCAGCCTGCAGATCCTGGCCGGCCTGTTCACCTGGTTGCTGCTGCGGCGGCTGGGCCTGGCGCCGATGGCATCGGCCGTCGCGGCCCTGCTGTTCGAGTTCAACGGCACCTACGCCTGGCTGGCCAACGCCGTCGTCAACCCCATCTGCTTCCTGCCCATGACCCTTCTGGGCGTGGAAGCCGTGCGAAGCCGCGTCCAGTCGGGCGGGCGGGGCGGTTGGTCCTGGATCATCCTGGGGCTGGCCTTGTCCCTCTATGCCGGCTTTCCCGAAGTCGCCTATTTCAACGGCCTGCTGATAGCCGTCTGGACACTGGCGCGGCTGGCCGGCCTTGCCGGGCGCCAGCGCCTGGCCTATCTCGCGCGGGTGGCGCTGGGCGCCCTCGGGGGCCTGCTGGTCGCGGCCCCGATCCTGATCGCTTTCCTGGGTTATCTGCCGTACGCCAACCTGGGCGATCACAGCGATGGCGGCTTCCGCCATGTGCATCTCTCCGCCGCCCGCCTGATCACGCTGATCCTGCCCTACGGCCTGGGCCGGCTGAGCGACCCCGGCACGGCGGAAAGCTTCGGCTTTTGGGGGGCGGTGGGTGGCTATACCGGCATCGGTCTGCTCACCTTGGGGGCGATCGGCGCCGTCGGAGGCCACCTGCGTCCCCTGCGCCTGGCCTTGGCCGCGTGGGTCGCCATCGTTACCGGCGCCATTTATGGCCTGCCATTGGTCAACGCCGTGGTGACCGCCATCCCGGGCGTCGGCTGGGCCATGTTCTTTCGCTATTTCGCCCCGTCGGTGGCCTTCGCCCTGGCCATCCTCGCGGGGCTGGGCTGCCAGGATGTGGCGGGCGCGGCCAAGCCGACCCGCCGGCAGCGGCTTGGTGTCACTGCGGTGATGGCCTTCGCGGCCCTGGCCTTGGGCCTTGCCGCCCCGCTGCTGGCGCTGAAGCCCTACCGTGGGCCCTGGCTGTGGGGTTCGCTGGTCGTGGCCGTCCTGGTCCTGGGCGGCATGGCCGCCGTGCTGCGCCGGCCCACCCTGGACGGCCATCGTCGCGCCCGCTGGCTGGGTGGTCTGGCGGTGGCGGAGGCGATGCTACTGCTGCTGATACCCACCGTGTTCTATCCGCGCGCCGGCGTCCTCCGGGAGGACGGCATCGCCTTTCTGCAAAGCCATCTGGGCCTGCAGCGCTTTTACACCGTGGGCCCCGTCCAACCCAACTATGGCGCCTATTACGGCATTGCCGGCATCAACCACAACGACCTGCCCTTGCCGGCCGCCTGGGTGGACCACGTCATCCATCGGTTGGACGACAACACGCACTCCATCGCTTTCGACGGACGGGATCGCCGCTCTGCCACCGGAGCCAGCGCGGTGGAGAATGTGCGGCGCGATATGGACGCCTACCGCGATGTGGGCGTTCGCTATGTTGTTTCCATACCGGGCCAGGGCCCCTTCGATTGGCAGCCTTCCGGGATGAGCGACCAGGAGCAGCGCCCCCTGGTCCTGGCTGACGGGGACGCGGCCATCCTGACCCTGCCGGCGGATGCCGGCAGGGCGCCATTCGATGCCAGGCGCGACCAGGTGGCCGCCGTGGGACTGACTGTCCGTTCCCTGAAGAACGGCGCCGCCGACGGCCGCCTGACGCTGCGCCTGTGCGGCGGCGGCACCTGCGCGGAGGGCGGGCGCGGATTGTCGGATATCGCGGGGGGCGGCTACGTCCTGATCCCACTGTCCGGGACCGTCCCACTGGCGGGCGACATGCCCCTGACGCTGGAGATGCGCCGGGTGGGCGGACACAAGCGTTTTGGCCTGGCCATGTGGACGATGGCCGCCGATGCGGGCCGAACCCTTACCCTGAACGGCGCCCCGGTCGGGGGCATGGAACCCCATCTCGCCCTTGCCCTGGTGGCGGCGGCGCCAGCCGACGGCGGTGGACCCGTCTTCCGCGACGAGGTGATGCAGGTCGACGCCCTCACGAACCCCCGGCCATACTTCAACGCTGACGGTTGCCGACTGACACCGACCACGCGGGAGCGGCTGACCGCGGACTGCGCCGCGCCATCCAGCCTGACCCGGCTGGAACTGTTCATGCCGGGCTGGACGGCCACGGTGAGCGGCCGGGAACAGGCGGTGGCGACAGACGGCCCGCTGTTCCAGAAACTGGCCTTACCCGCCGGGCAGTCGGAGGTGGTTTTCCGGTACAGCCCGCCCCACATGGGCTGGGGCTACGCCGCCTTGGCCGCCGGCGTGGCCTTGACCCTGCTCGGCGCGGGTCCAGGCCGGCAACGAAGCCTCACCGATCCTCGCTGACCGAGATCAGGGCCGTATCCTTGACGACACAGCGCATGACATGGCGGCCGGCGGCGGCGGTGATGTCGCGGCGGGGCATCAGGGTGAAGGGCTGGACCACGGTCTGGCGGCCATCCACCTCGGTGGACAGGACCGGCAGGTCGAAGGCGATCTTGTAATAATCGTCGTACACGTGATCGACCTCGCGCCGGCACACGGTCGTGGCGGTGCGCGGCATGTCATAGTGATGGCCGCTGTCATCGGCATTGATGACGCAGCCCCCCAAGGACAGGCAGCCGACGGCGGCGCCCATGATCACCCGGTTACGCATGCCCCGTTCTCCCCTTACATGGCGATGGCGCAACGCGGCGCCCCCACCCTCTCTACAAGGACGGTGGGGAAGGACAAGGCTGCGAAACCAGGGGGTTACCCGAATTTACCGGACGGTAACGCGGCAGGCCGTTTGGTAACGGGCCAGCCAACAAACAGGGATCAGCACGCGAAGTCGCTGATCTTGCCGTCGCCCTCCAGATGGACCACGCACAGCCAGGTACCAGCGGCGTAGCGTGCCTCATAGACGTCATGGCTGACTCGGGCGTCGGGGGTGTCCTTCTTGTTCAGCGCGCGCTCGATGCTGCCGATGTAGCGCAGGCCCTGCAAGGCGCCCCGTCCCGCGGCCCGGTTCGGGCGAGCCAGCAGCTTGGCCAGGCGGGGCAGCAGGTTGGGCGTGTAGAGGTCGGGCGTGAGATGGCCGCTGTCCCAATCGGCCAGGGCCTGGCGCAAGGGGCCAAGGCTGGGTGGGGCCGCGTCCGCCGGCGGCTCGAACCGCACGCCGCGCGCCGGCACCTCCGCCGTCACCGGCAGGATGCCCACCAGCCGGCCGGCGGCCTGGCCGGTGAAGGACAATTGCTGTCCCCCGTCCCGCTACCGGGCCCCCCCTCGACCTCGGCATCGACATGGAAAGCGATGCCACCCGCCAGGCTCCACGACAGGCTGAGATGGCGCTCACGCAACTCCCCCTCCCCCACCGAATCCAGCAGGGGGCAGTAAGCCAGCAGGCGGGCGCGGGTCTGCTCGAACCGGCAGATATGGGTGTCGTTCTCATAGCGTTTGTAGAACGCCGATTCGCCCAACCCGAAGGTGGAGCGGGCGGTGATCTTCCAATAGCCGCTGACGTCCAGCGGCGTGATCACCACCTCCCGCATTTCGGTATCCGGCGGCGGCGCGAACGGCCCGGCGGCCGTGGGGGATGCGGTGTCGGGGGCGGGTGCCGGCCGGATTGATGCGGCCGCGCGGTTGCGCGGCGTGCCGCCGGACGGCGTGGCCCCATTCGCCTGCGCCTGCTGTGTGCCGGGCCCTTCGGCCTGGGTCGGGGGGACGGTCATCGCCGGCGGCACCATCACCCCATCGGCCGGGCCGCCCAGGTGATGCAGGGCGGTGCCATGCTCCTGGGCATTGTTGCCGGCGCACGCGGCCAAGCCCAGCATCATCGCCCCAGCAAGCGCGGTCCGCCGGTTGCGCATCCTCACCCCTCTCCGCCCTTGCGGTCCGCCCCAGCCTCCGCCTCCGGCTTCTGGTGCTTCAGGATCAGGGGCACTTGCGCCATGCTGAACAGGACGAACAGGGGAATGACGACGAAGGATTTGAAAGTCACCCACTGGTCGGTGGTGAGGAAGCGCCACGCCACCTCGTTGGCGCCGGCCAGCACCAGGAAGAAGGCCATCCACCGCACGGTCAGGCGACGCCAGCCGACGGGGTCCAGGTCCACGCCCACCAGCACGTGGGCCAGCAGGTTGCGGCGCAGGGCCACGCCCACGGCCAGGGCCACGGCGAACAGCAGGTAGATGATGGTGGCCTTCACCTTGATGAAGGTCTCATCGTTCAGCCACAGGGTCAGGCCGCCGAACACCACCACGAAGCCGCAGGTGACCAGGGGCATCAGCGGCCACTTGCCATCCAGCTTGCGATAGATGGGCAGGGCCACCACCGCCGCCGCCATGAAGGCGGCGGTGGCGACCATGATCCCCCCTTGGCGTTGGCCACGAAGAAGATGACCAACGGGCCCCATTCCAGGAGCAGACGGATCAGTTGCGACATTACTGGAACGCCGCCTCGACGAAGCTGCGCAGCTTGCGGCTGTGCAGGCGCTCCAGCCCGTTCTCCCGCATCAGTTCCATGGCCAGCATGCCGATGGCCAAGTGCTGGTCCACCCGGGCGCGGTAGAAGTGGTTGGCCATGCCGGGCAGCTTCAGTTCGCCATGCAGCGGCTTGTCCGATACGCACAGCAGGGTGCCGTACGGTACCCGGAAGCGGAAGCCGTTGGCGGCGATGGTGGCCGATTCCATGTCCAGCGCGATGGCGCGGCTCTGGCTGAAGCGCTGCACCGGCTCGCGGTAGTCGCGCAGTTCCCAGTTGCGGTTGTCGATGGTGGCGACCGTGCCGGTGCGCATGAGGCTCTTCAGCTCCCACCCCTCCAACCCGGTGACATGGCCCACCGCCTTTTCCAGGGCCACCTGCACCTCGGCCAGGGGCGGCACGGGGATCCAGGTGGGCAGGTCGGCGTCCAGCACCTTGTCCTCGCGCACATAGCCGTGGGCCAGGACATAGTCGCCCAGGCGCTGCGTCTCACGCAGGCCGGCGCAGTGGCCCAGCATCAGCCAGACGTGGGGCCGCAGCACGGCGATATGGTCGGTGATGGTCTTGGCGTTGCTGGGGCCGACACCGATGTTGACGATGGTGATGCCGTTGCCGTCGGCCCGCTTCAGGTGATAGGCGGGCATCTGCGGCAGGCGCTTGATCCGCTCCCCCTCAGCGGCCCGGCCGGGCTCCAGCGCCTGGTTGAAGGTCACATGGTCACCGGGCTCGACAAAGGCCACATACTGCGAGCGATAAGCCTGCACCTCCGGATCGTCCGACGGCTGCATGGTCTCCAGCCCGCGGCGCACGAACTCATCAATGTAGAACTGGTAGTTGGTGAACAGCACGTAGTTCTGGAAGTGGTCCGGCGCCGTGGCGGAATAGTGCTTCAGCCGGTGCAGGCTGTAGTCCACGCGCGGACCGGTGAACAGGGCCAGCGGCTCGGGCGAGCCCGGCGGGCATTCATAGGTGCCGTTGACGATGCTGTCGTCCATGACCGCCAGGTCTGGCAGATCGAAGACCTCGCGCAGTTTGCGCAGATGTTCCGGCGGCAGGTCGCCTTCCACATGCATGCCTTCCGGGAAGGCGAACTGGATGGGAATGGGCATGTCGCTCACCCCCACCTCGATGCTGGTGGTGTGGTTGCGCAGCAGCTGCTGGAACTGGTGGCGGTAGTAATGGGCGTACAGGTCGGGCCGCGTCAGCGTGGTGCGGTAGGTGCCGGGGCCTGAAACGAAACCATAGGCCAGGCGGCTGTCCACCCGGGGCTCATGGTCCACCGTGACCTGCACGAAGGGATAGAAGCGCCGCACCCGGCCCGTGAAGCTGTCGCCCTTGGCGTAATCCTGGAAACGGGCCCGCAAATGCCCCACCGCGTCATTGTACAGCGCCAGCACGTGGGTGAAGGCGGCATCCGCGTCGGTGAAGGTGACGACCTTGTCCGTCTGCAGGGAAACCGGTGCGTTCAATCGAGAACTCCTTTTTTATTCTGGGGTCCTACACGCCCGCGACCGGATTGCCGCCGGCGGACCCCCTGGGTCAGCAAAGTCTTTTAAAAATACAAAAGCCGCACCGGGCTGTCCCCGTGTGCGGCTTTGCAAAGATAGTCCGTCAAGGAACGGAAGGTGTCAAGCGCACCCTGATGACCGTTGCGCGACCTTCCGTCATCCGGCCAGCCACCGGGGCCAGACACCGGGCCAGCCCCCCTCAGCGCCCCTCGTCCAGGCCAACCAGCGAGGCGGCGAAGGACTGGGCGTCGAAGGGGCGAAGGTCGTCGATGCCCTCGCCCACGCCGATGGCATGGACCGGCAGACCGAACTTCTGCGCCAGCGAGACCAGCACGCCGCCGCGGGCCGAACCGTCCAGCTTGGTCAGGATCAGGCCGTTGACCGACACCATCTCCTTGAACACCTCCACCTGCGAATGGGCGTTCTGGCCGGTGGTGGCGTCCAGGGTCAGCAGGGTGGTGTGGGGGGCGGTGGGGTCCACCTTCTTGATGACGCGCACGATCTTGCGCAGCTCATCCATCAGGCCCTGCTTGTTCTGCAGGCGGCCGGCGGTGTCGATCAGCAGCACGTCGGCGCCGGCGGCCCGCGCCTTCTCCAGCGCCTCATAGGCCAGGCCGGCGGCGTCCGCCCCCGTCTCCTTGGCGATCACGGGGGCGCCGGTGCGTTCGCCCCAGATCTGCAGCTGGCTGACGGCGGCGGCGCGGAAGGTGTCGCCGGCGGCCAGCCACACGGTCTTGCCGGCGGCGCGCAATTCCCGCGCGTACTTGCCGATGGTGGTGGTCTTGCCCGTGCCGTTGACGCCCACCACCAGCACGACATGGGGCTTGTGGTTGCCGTCCAGCACCAGGGGCTGGGCCACGGGGACCAGCACCTTGGCGATCTCATCGGCCAGGAAGCGCTTCACCTCATCGGGCGAAATCTCCTTGCCGAAGCGGCTCTTGGCCAGGTCGCCGGTGACGCGCGCCGCCATGGCGGGCCCCAGGTCCGCTTGGATCAGCAGCTCCTCCAGCTCCTCCAGCGTCTCGTCATCCAGCTTGCGCTTGGTGAAGATGCCGCCGATGCCGTCGGTCAGGCGAGAGGTGGACTTGGACAACCCCCGGCGCAGGCGCGACAGCCAGCCGCCCTGGGGCGCCTCTTCCACCGGCGCCGCCGGGGGGCGTCCAGGACCAGGGCGGATTTGGGCGCCGCGACGGGCGCCACCACCACCGACTCCTCGGCCATTTCAGGCGATGCCGGCGGTTGTTCCGGTTGCGCAACAGGCTCGACGGCGACTGGGGTCTCAGGCGTGGACGGGGCGGCCGGGGCTTCGGCGGCGGGCTTCTTACGCTTGATCCAATCGAACATCAGCAGCAACCCATCAGCATGTCGCCATCCAGCCCGGCTATGCGGGCCTCCACGAGCGTGCCCGGCGCGAAATCGCGATCCAGCCGCACCTCGGCGAATTGTTCCGTACGGCCGATACGGCCCTTTTCCACCAGCACCGCGACGGTGCGCCCCTGCTGGCTAGCCAGGTGCCGGCGCACCGCCTCCTCCCCCGCGGCGCGCAGCCGGGCCGCCCGTTCCTTGCGCACCGCCTTGTCCACCTGCGGCATGCGGGCGGCGGGCGTGCCGGGGCGGGGGCTGTAGGGGAAGACGTGCAGCCAGGTCAGGCCACAGTCGGCCACGGCGTCCAGGGTGTTCTGGAACATCTCATCGGTTTCCGTGGGGAAGCCGGCGATGAGGTCGGCGCCGAACACCATGTCGGGCCGCAGGTCGCGCGCGCGCTGGCAGAAGGCCACGGCGTCGGCGCGGCTGTGGCGGCGCTTCATGCGCTTCAGCACCATGTCGTCGCCGGCCTGCAGGCTGACGTGCAGGTGGGGCATCAGGCGCGGTTCCTCGGCGATCAGGCGCCAGAGGTCGTCGTCGACCTCCACCGGGTCCAGCGAGGACAGGCGCAGGCGCGGCAGTTCCGGCACCAGGGCCAGCAGCCGGCGGATCATCTGGCCCAGGGTGGGCGCGCCCGGCAGGTCGGGGCCGTAGCTGGTGACGTCCACGCCGGTCAGCACCACCTCACGGTAGCCCTGCTCCACCAGAGTGCGCACCTGGGTCACGATCTCGCCCATGGGGACGGAGCGGGAATTGCCCCGGCCATAGGGGATGATGCAGAAGGTGCAGCGGTGGTCGCAGCCGTTCTGCACCTGGATAAAGGCGCGGGCACGCCCCTCCATGCCCTGGATCAGGTGGCTGGCAGTCTCGCGCACCGACATGATGTCGTTGACGATCACCCGCTCCGCCTGGCCGGCGCCGAAGCTGGTCCAGCTGTCGGCCTTCAGCTTCAGATCGTTGCCCAAAACCTGGTCCACCTCGGGCATGGCGGCGAAGGTGCCGGGGTTGACCTGGGCGGCGCAGCCGGTGACGACGATGCGGGTGTCCGGGTTCTCGCGCCGGGCCTTGCGGATGGCCTGGCGGGCCTGGCGCTCGGCTTCCGAGGTCACGGCGCAGGTGTTGAAGATCAGCACCGGGCCCAAGCCGGCGGCGCGCGCGTGGTCGCGCATCACCTCGAACTCGTAGGCGTTCAGGCGGCAACCGAAGGTGACCACCTGCGGCCCGCCGGCCTCGCCGGAAATCTCCGGACCGGAGCCTTCCTGGCGGTGCTCGTGCCCATGATCAGTGTCAGCGTGCTCGGCACTCATCACGTGGCGCCCGCCAGCAAGGCGTCATCCAGCTCGCCGCTGAAGGCCGTGGCCACCGGCCCGGTCATCAGCACATGCCCGTCCTCCCGCCACTCGATGGTCAGCGTGCCGCCATCCATGACGATGTCGGCCTTGCGGCCGGTCAGGCCCCGCCGGGCGGCCGCCACCAGGGTGGCGCAGGCGCCGGAGCCGCAGGCCAAGGTGATGCCGGCCCCGCGTTCCCACACCCGCATGCGCACCCGGCCGGGCGCGACAACGGTCGCGACCTCGATATTGGCGCGCTCCGGGAAGGCGGTGTGATGTTCCAACTGCGGTCCCCACTGGGGAAGATCCACCGCCTCCGCATCGTCCACGAAGAACACGGCGTGGGGATTTCCCATGTTGACGGCGCAGGGGCGCGACAGCGGGCCGGCGGCCACGTCCAGCGACAGAGTATCGGCGGGTTCAGCCAAGGGGATCTGCTGCCAGTCCAGGCGGGCGGGGCCCATGTCGACCGTCACCAGACCGTCGGCATGGCGGACGGCGGGCAGCAGGCCGCTGATGGTTTCCACCGTCAGGCGGTCGCGTCCAGCCCCCTCGGCGGCGATCAGCGAGGCGACGCAGCGCGTGGCGTTGCCGCAGGCGCCGGACTCGCTGCCATCGGGGTTCAGGATGCGCATGAAGACATCGGCGCCGGCCGTTTGCGGCGGCTCCAGGATGATGATCTGGTCGCAGCCGACACCGAAGCGGCGGTCGGCGAGGACGCGCGCCTGCGCGCCCGTCAAGGACAGGGGGGTGGTGCGGGCATCCAGAACGACGAAGTCGTTGCCCAGCCCGTGCATCTTGAGAAACCGGCGCGCCATGATGCCCGGTTATATGGCGACGATCCGCCCCCTGTCCATGGGCGTGCCCGGCAGAGCGGTTCTGTCCCCACTGCAGGTTGGAGAGATTATTTCCGGCCGAACACCAGCATCTTGGATAGGACGAAGTTGAAGCCCATGCCGGCGAGGGAACCGGCGCCCTTGGCCCCGTAGGGCCACAGCGCGGGCAGCCAAGGCATCATCGCCACGGCGAAGGCCGGGGCGTCCAGCCAGACGATGAGGTTGTAGACTGTCAGGTTGACCACGCCGCCCACGGCGTTGGCCGCCAGGAACTTGGCCCACTGGTGCAAGGCCCGCCGCCGGCTGGCACCGGTGAAGGTGAACCGCCGGTTCATCCACCAGGTGAAGGTGGCCGCCACGAAGTAGGAGAAGAAACCGGCACTGTGTTTGTCCAGCCCCAGCGGGTTCATGGCCACCCACAGGGCGCCCATGTCCACGAACAGGCCGGCCACGCCGATGAGGGCGAAGGACATGACCTCCGCCTTCACCTGCTTCGGGGTGCCGGGAGGCTGGACCTCAGGCTGATGCGTCACCGCCACTCAGCCCCGGCCCAGCGGGGCGAAATCCGGCGCCGGAATTTCCAGATAGCGCAGGCGCTTCATCTCGCGCCGGCCACGGGTCACCGTGTCCAGGATCAGGCCGCAGGTCAGCGACAGGAAGGCCAGGATCATGAGGCCGGTGGCCAGCACCGCCGTGGGCAGGCGGGGCACCAGGCCCGTCTCCACGAAGGTGACGAAGATGGGGATGCCCAGGATGACCGACAGCAGCGCGAACAGGAGGGCGGCCACGCCGAAGAACAGCATGGGCCGTTCCTCCTTCACCAGCTTGGTGATCATCCACAGGATGCGCATGCCGTCCTTGTAGGTGGACAGCTTGCTGACCGACCCAGGCGGCCGGTCCTTGTAGGGGGTCTCCACCTCCGCGATGGGCATGCGCAGCTCCAGCGCATGCACCGTCAGCTCCGTCTCCGTCTCGAAGCCGCCGGCCAGCGCCGGGAAGGACTTCACGAAGCGGCGGGAGAAGACGCGGTAGCCCGACAGCATGTCGTTGGTGCGCTTGCCGAAAATGAAGGTGACCAGGCCCGTCAGCAACAGGTTGCCGAACCGATGACCGGGACGGTAGGCCGCCTCGATCTCCGTGACACGGGCGCCGTTCACCATGTCCAGCTGCTCGGTCACCAGCCGGTCGACCAGGGCCGGGGCGCTGGCGGCATGATAGGTGTCGTCACCATCGACCATCACATACACGTCCGCCTCGATGTCGGCGAACATGCGGCGCACCACATTGCCCTTGCCCTGCAGCGGCTCGGTGCGCACGACGGCACCGGCGGCCCGCGCCACCTCCACCGTCCGGTCCTTGGAGTTGTTGTCGTAGACGTACACGGTGGCGTCCGGCAGGGCCGCCTTGAAATCGGCGACCACCTTGGCGATGGCGGCTTCCTCGTTGTAGCAGGGCACCAGGACGGCCACGGTGGGGCGGCGGACGGCGTCCAGGGGGGCGGCGGTGGTGTCTACCATCGCGGGGAATCCTCGAAAAATAGGCGTCAGTTGACGGGGTTCATATCACGGGCCGCCGCCGGTTGCAGCGGGATGATGCGACACAACAGCATGGGTTCGTCCAAGGTTGATGTCACAGGCTGGCAGGGTTCCCCGGCACCCTTGAGGCCATAGCGTGGCAAAATCTGGTCCATGGTCCACGTCTCCCAATGCGCCACCAGCAGATAGAAATCGTCCCCGTTGGCGATGCCCTGGTCGATGCGCTGGCGCATCTGCCGGTTCAGCAGGATGTCGCCCTGGTCGGGGTGGATGAAATAGCTCTGCACCCTCAGGAACGGGATCTGCGGCGGGAAGCCGGGGATAAGGAAACTGGTGGGGGCGTAGCCCGTCATGAGGATGACGGTATGGTCCGGCCGGGGAAGGACGGGCGCCTGCACCTCCGACACTTTGGCGCCGAAGGGGCGCTCGCCCCAGGGCACGCGGGCCCAGGTGCCCGACTGGCCGGTGACGGCGAGCAACAGCAACAGCAGGGCGATGAAGGCGCCCCGCGCCCGGGCCGGGGCCGGCCACAGCGACACGGCCGCCAGGATCAGCACCGGCGCCAGCATCTCCAGCGGGATGAGATAGCGGTAGATGGCGAACAGCTTCAGCCACACCAGGTAGCTCAAGGCGCCTGCCAGCAGCAGGTAGCGCCGGGCGCGGGCGTGGCCCGTGGTGTCGACCACCGGGGCCTGGACGGCGAACAGCCCTCGCACCCAACGGACCAGGGCCATGGTCCCCGTCAGCAGCAGCACGACATAGGCCGCCAGCACCCGGTAATCGCGGAAAATGATCTCGCCCACCAGCTTGGGGTCGCGGGCCCAGGCGAAGGGGAACGCGGCGGCGGCCAAGGCCCCCTTGGGGATGAACTTGTCGTCCCGGTAGGGATCGGGCGTGCCCCAGGGGGAATGGAAGACGTTGTTGAAATAAGGAAACAGGGGGTTCTGGAAATGGCTCCACAGGAACCACATCCAATGGCCGGAGAAGAGGGCCATGCCGGCCAGCACCCCCAGCCCGAAGAAAAAGGACAGGAACAGGCGGCGCCACGGCGCGCCGCCGGCCAGCAAGAAGGCGGCGCAGGTGCCCACGGCGAAGACGATGGTGGGCTGCTTCAGGCCCACGCCACTGCCGACCAGCAATCCCGCCAACGCCACACGGCGGAAAGCGGGGCCGCCGGGCGCGGTCCACGCGGCACCCTCGCCGCCCAACTGGCCACCGCCGATGGCGACCAGCAGGCCGCCCAGCACGAACAGGCTGATGACGTTATCATAGAAGGTGGTGCCCAGCAGGCCCACCTGGCCGCCGCCCACCATGCCGCACACCGCCACGGCCAAGGCCACCAGCGCCCGCCGGCCTTCGGGTGTCGCCGGGCGCTGCACCGTCCAGGCCAGGCCGTACAGCAGCACAAGGTTGGCACCCTGGATGCTGCCCAGCAGGAATTCCACCACCCGGGCCGGCCAGACCTGCGCCGCCAGGAAAAAAGGCAGGTCCAGGGTGGGGTTGTAGAAGCTGGCCACCTGCGCCGGCGCCACGTCCATGCCCCAGCGCCCGGTCAGGAAGGCGTAGGCGTTGTACCAATGATAGTTGCGCAGGTCCCAATTGCCGTCCTGGCCCAGAAGCACGGCCCACAGGCCGAACAGGAAGGGGCCGGCCACCAGGAGGCCGAGCGTGAGGCGGCGGACGGGGCGGTCTTGTGTGGGCAGCAACATGGGCGTCCGTCAAACAGGGGAAGGCGGGCGGCGGAAATCGTGCGACAGATTTGCCAGAAAATAGGGCGAAACTAGGCCCAGGAAAGGATGCCGGATCAGGGAACCCGAATCAGTGAACCCAGGTCAGTGAACCATGCCGACCGCGTCCGCCAGGTCGGCTCCGTCCAGGTCCGCCTCGGCAAGGTCGACATCGCGCAGGTCCGCCCCCGCCATCTTGGCATCCGACAGTTCCGCGTCCTTCAGCACCGCCCCCACCAGCGAGGACTGGGACAGCACCGCGCGCTTCAGCATGGCGCCGGTGAGATTGGCGCCGTCCAGGCGGGCGCGGTGCAGGTTGGCGCTCCACAACCGGCCGGTGGAACTTTGGATCAGCACGGGGCCCAGATCCGCCCGCACCAGTTGCGCCCCATTGAGGGTGGCCCGCTCCAGCGAAGCCCCGCGCAGGTCGGCCCGGCTGAGGTCGGCGTCGCGCAGGTCGGCCAGCGACAGGTCGGCCATGGGCAGCGACGTGCCCACCAGGCTGGCCTTGCGCAGGCAGGCGCAATGCAGCAGCGCCGCCGACAGGTTCGCCCCGGCGAGATCCACACCGCTCAGATCCAGGCTGGACAGGTCGGCGCGGGCGCCCTCGCGCCCCCCGTCTCCACCCATTCCGTATGGAGGACCAGCATGGCGGACAGGTCCAGGCCGGCGTCCTCCGGCGTCGGGGCGTGAATGCCCTCCAGCACCTCTTCGGCGCGCCGGGCGTTGTCGTCCAGAATGGTGCCCATCATCAGGGCGCCGGCAAAACGGGCCAACCCCAGTTCCGCGCCCGACAAATCCGCCCCGTGCAGCTTGGCGCCGGTCAGGTTGGCGCCGGTCAGGTCGGCGCCCTTGAGGTCGCAGCCGGTCAGGTTGGTGTTGGTGAGGTTGGCGCGCGCCATCTTGGCGCCGCGCATGATGCAATCGGTCAGGTCGGACTGCACCAGGAAGGTGTTGGACAGCTTGGCCCGGCTGAGATCCGCCCCCACCACCGTGGCGCATGACAGTTCTGTCTGCACCGGCACGTCGTCGAACTCATGGGGGGTGATGCTGCCGTCCTTGCGGACGTGCATGATCGTGCCTTCGCGCAGGTCCGCCTCCGCCATGGAGGCCTGGTTCAGCACGGCCCCACGCAGGCAGGCGCCGCGCAGGTCGGCCCGGCGCAGGTCCGAGCGTTCCAGGTTGGCCAGGCGCAAGTCGGCGGCATAGAGGGACGCGCCGGTCAGGATGCAGTCGACCATGCGGGCGCCGAACAGCTTGGCGCCGGAGAAGTCGGCCTCCGCCAGGTTCAGGCCCGACAGATCCATATGGGACAGGTCACGCAGCTTGAAGCTGGCACGCACGCCCCCGGGCTGCTTCATCAGGAAGGCCCGATGCTTGCCTATGATCGCCAGCAACTCCGTCTGGCTCATCCTTGACCGTTCGGGTTCGGCATTTCTGCCGGACGACATCGACATACAAGCCTCCGCGGGGGCCGGTCCTCCCCCGCAATCCATCTTCGCCTCGGGGCGGTGAGATTAATCTAAGATTATCCCGATAATCCGTTCATACATTATCTTAAATGCTGGCTGGAAGAGGCCCCGCGCACACGAGGCTAGGCTTTAAGTGAAATGGCGGGCGCCGTATATGATCTGTCACACATCCGCAGGCCTTTGGTCGTCCCCCATTTTGCCTGGCCCCCGCCGCCGGCATACCGTGCCTGGTGGGCCGTCCATCGTCTGTTTCGCGCATCTCGCCGCCCTTCTGAAGCATTGACATACGCCCACCATCGGTCTAGATAGCCCAACCTCGACCACGGGTTCCGGTTCGGAAGCCAGGTTGAACCGCACCCCGCGCCAAGGCGCGACGCCAGTCCACGAGTTTCGTGCACTGGCGCTTTTCGTTTGGGCAAATGGGCCTGAGCGGACGCTTGGACTAGGGGGGCGTGTGAAGATCGGAACGGCAATGGCCAGGACGGGTTATGTTTGACGGCTTGACAGGACGGCTCGGCGATATCTTCGACCGGCTGCGTCGGCGCGGCGCCCTCACCGAAGAGGACGTTGGTGCGGCGCTGCGCGAAGTGCGCGTGGCCCTGCTCGAGGCCGACGTGGCCCTGCCAGTGGTCAAGTCCTTCATCAACGGCGTGAAGGAAAAGGCCGTTGGGCAGGAGGTGCTGCGCTCCATCACCCCTGGCCAGATGGTCATCAAGATCGTCCACGACCATCTGGTCGAGATGCTGGGCGAGCAGAACGAGGGCATCAACCTCAACGCCGAGGCGCCGGTGCCGGTGCTGATGCTGGGCCTGCAGGGCTCGGGCAAGACCACCAGCACCGCCAAGATCGCCCGCCTGCTGAAGACCCGCGAGAAGAAAAAGGTGCTGATGGCGTCGCTGGACACGCGACGCCCGGCCGCCCAGGAACAGCTGCGGGTGCTGGGTGAGCAGGTGGACGTGGCCACCCTGCCCATCGTTCCCGGCGAAGATCCGGTGACCATCGCCCAACGCGCCATGCGCGTCGGCCGGCTGGAAGGCTATGACGTCGTCATGCTGGACACCGCCGGCCGCCTTGCCATCGACGAGGAGTTGATGGACGAGGTGGTGCGCATCCGCGACGTCACCAAGCCGGTGGAAAGCCTGCTGGTGGTGGACGCCATGACCGGCCAGGACGCCGTCACCGTCGCCACCAATTTCAATGACAAGGTCGGCGTCACCGGCATCGTCATGACCCGCATCGATGGCGACGCCCGGGGCGGCGCCGCCCTGTCGATGCGCCAGATCACCGGCCGCCCCATCAAGTTGCTGGGCACCGGCGAAAAGATCGACGCGCTAGAGGCCTTCCACCCCGACCGCATCGCTGGCCGCATCCTGGGCATGGGCGACGTGCTCAGCCTGGTGGAGAAGGCCGCCGAGACCATCGACCGCGAGGAAGCCGAGAAGCTTGCCGCGAAGATGGAAAAGGGCAATTTCGACCTGGACGACATGCTGTCCCAGCTGCGCCAGATTCGGAAGATGGGCGGAATGGGCGGCATGCTGTCCATGCTGCCCGGCGTGGGCAAGATCAAGGACCAGCTGTCCAAGGCCAACATCGACGAGCGCATGCTGAAGCGTCAGGAGGCGATCATCACCTCCATGACCCAGAAAGAGCGCCGCGACATCAAGTTGCTGAACGCATCGCGCCGGCGCCGCATCGCGCTGGGGTCCGGGACCACGGTGGCCGACGTCAACCGGCTGCTGAAGCAGTACCAGGACATGGCCGACATGATGCGCAAGTTCAAGAAACTGGGGAAAAAGGGCCTGATGCGCCAGGGCCTGTCGGCCCTGATGCCCAAGGGCCGCTGATCCCCAGCCAAATTTAGTATCCGCGTTTCACCCTCATCGTTAGTTCAACATCAGAGTCAGGAAGTAAGAAATGTCCCTCAAGATTCGTCTGGCCCGCGGTGGCGCCAAGAAGCGTCCGTTCTACAGCATCGTCGTGTCCGACAGCCGTTCGCCCCGCGACGGCAACTTCATCGAGAAGATCGGCACCTACAACCCGATGCTGCCGCGTGAGCACGCCGAGCGCGTCACCCTGAAGGAAGAGCGCGCCCGCCACTGGCTGTCTGTGGGCGCCCAGCCGACCGACCGCGTCGCCCTGTTCCTGGGCCGCGCCAACATCATCGAGCTGCCGAAGGTCCGCGAGACCCCGAAGAAGTCCGCCCCCAAGGCGAAGGCCCAGGAGCGCGCCAAGCTGGCCGCCGCTGCCGCCGCCAGCACCGAGGGCTGATTGACCTGACGCCAGCCGCCCCCCTTGGCGACAGGGGTGGGTTGGCCGGTATCCAGGTTGACGGGTTGCGACGGGGGCGGGTGACCGCCCCCGTTCAGCTTTTCCGCCGCTTACAGTCTTCGAGAGAGTATCGTTATGGAAACCGCCACGCGCATCTGCGTCGGGCAGTTCGTGGGCAGCCACGGGGTGCGCGGCCGCGTCAAGGTGAAGAGCTTCACGGCTGTGCCGGAGTCGCTGTTCGCCTATGGCACCTTGACCGACGAATCGGGCGCCCGCGCCTTCGCCCTGACCATGACCGGCATGGGCAAGGATCATTTCCTGGCGGAGTTGCAGGGCGTGCGCGACCGCGACGCGGCCGACGCGCTCAAGGGCACCCGCCTGTACATCGCCCGTGACCAGTTGCCGGCCCCCGAGGACGAGGACGAGTTCTATCACGCCGACCTGATCGGCCTGGTGGCGACCACCGCGGATGGCGAGCCCTTCGGTGAGATCAAGGCCATCTACGATTTCGGTGGCGGCGACATGCTGGAGATCGCGCACGCGGCTTCGGGCAAGACGGTCACCATCCCCTTCACCCGCGCCGCCGTGCCGGTGGTGGACGTGAAGGCGGGCGTGGTGACGGTGGAACCGCCGGCCGGCCTGTTCGAGAAGGTCAAGCCGACGCCGGAGGAACTGGCCGAGATGGAAGGCGGGCCCGCCGCCGATGAGGCGGTAGCCTCGGAAAATGACGAGGCGGTGGCGTCGGATGACGACGCGCCCGAGGCCCACGAGGGCTGATTCGATGACGGCCGTCTGGCATGTGACGGTGCTGACCCTGTTCCCGGAGATGTTTCCGGGGCCGCTGGGCATGAGCCTGGCAGGGAAAGCGCTTGAAAATGGCACCTGGTCACTGGAATCAGTGGACATCCGGTCGTTCGCGAGTGATAAACACCGCTCCGTGGACGACACCCCGTTCGGCGGCGGACCAGGTATGGTCATGCGGCCCGACGTCCTGGACGCAGCCCTGACCGCCAGCCGGTCGCGGTTGAGCCAGGACCAGAGGGAACGGGGCCGGGCGATCTACCTCTCGCCGCGTGGCCGTGTGCTGGACCAGGCGCTGGTACGGGAACTCGTATCGGCGCCCAGCCTCACAGTGCTATGCGGCCGGTATGAAGGGGTGGATGAACGGGTCCTGGAAGCGCAGGGCCTCGAGGAAGTGAGCCTCGGGGATTTCGTGCTTTCGGGGGGCGAGCCCGCGGCGCTCTGCCTGATCGACGCCTGCGTTCGGCTGTTGCCGGGCGTCATGGGCAACGTCGAGACGGCTGGCGAAGAGAGTTTCGAGCGGGGATTGCTGGAGTATCCCCACTATACGCGGCCGGCCGTCTGGCAGGACCGCGCGGTGCCCGAGGTTCTACTCTCCGGGCACCATGAGAAGGTGAAAGCCTGGCGGTTGGCCGAGGCGGAGCGCATCACCAGGGACCGGCGACCGGACCTGTGGCAGCGCTACGAGGAGAGCCGGCCCAAGGTCGAAACCAAGAGCCGCCGCCGGCGCAAGCCGCGAAGCGGTTCGACCCTAGAGGATGGCGTTTCCCTGGTGGACTCCACTGCGGAAACGGCGCCTGTGCCAAACCTGGATTGACCGCCGTGAGGCTGGCCATTGTCATCATGTGGAGTTGAGTGCCATGAACATCATCCAGAAGCTCGAGCAAGAGCAGATTGAAAAGCTGACCGCCACCCGTGCGGTCCCGGAATTCTCCCCGGGCGACACCGTGAAGGTGAACGTGAAGGTCGTCGAAGGCTCGCGCGAGCGCGTGCAGGCCTACGAGGGCGTCGTCATCGCCCGCCGCAACGCCGGCGTGAACTCCAGCTTCACCGTCCGTAAGATCAGCTACGGCGAAGGCGTGGAGCGCGTGTTCCCGCTGTACAGCCCGCGCCTGGACAGCATCGAGCTGATCCGCAAGGGTGACGTGCGTCGCGCCAAGCTGTACTACCTGCGCGATCGCCGCGGCAAGTCGGCCCGCATCTCCGAGCGCACCACCGGCCGTGGCATGAACAACAAGGACGCCTAAGGCGCCTGTTGTGAACCCAGGTGGCAGCCCTCAGGCGCCGCCCCGGTCGCACGCTTGACCAAGTACCAAGACACCCGCCGGACAGCGCGTCCGGCGGGTGTTTTCGTTTGGGGATCGGCGTCCCCCGGTCGCCCCCGAAATGCCACAGTTCCGCCCCACGGCCGCCGCCGTCGCCCCGCATCCATCGTCGGAATGGGCGCGCGCATAGGTCGCGCAAGGGGGCACAATGGCAAAGCGATGGTGGTGCGTGGGTGGCGCGTTGATGGGCTTGTCGGCGTGCGCCGAACCGGGGCCGCCTCCCCCGGCGGCAACGCCGCTCACCCCGCAGACCTTCGCCGGCGCGGCAGGCAGCATCCGGGGCAACTATCCCGGTTTCCAGATCGACGAGACCTACAGGCCCCGGCCGCCGCTGACGGGGCACTGCGCCGTGTTCGTCTGGGACCGGCCCCTGCCCGATGGCTGGGCATTGCGCGCCAAGTCCGCCTCCTGTCCCGATCCAGGCAGACCCGGGTTCCAGGTGCCGGTGGATTTGGGGCAGTTCCTGATCCCCATGGCGGAGAGCACCCTTGCCCATGGCTGGGACACGCCGCCGGAGCCTGACAGCCCGCCCACGGCGCCCAACGCCCGCCGTCCGGCCGTGGATAAGGGGCGATAGCGGCCGGCCTTATGCGCGCGGTGTTTGATCGTGGCCGCTCAAACACCCCCTTGCCGGGTGCCAGCATCCGCTGGCTTGGCTTCCTCGCTGCGCCCTGCGGTGCTCGCTCCGGTGCCCGCGGTCGCGGGCTACAGCAGCACGAGCCTCCGCCTCGTGCCGCTGGCCTCAGGGCGTCACACCCAGTCAGGGCGACACATCCAGAAAGCGGCTGGGCGTCAGATCCAGGGGATTGGGGACCCAGCCGGTGACATGGGGCGATACCAGCCGCCGCATGCTCTTGTGGAACAGCGGGATGATGGGGGTGTCATCCATCATCAACCGTTCCGCCCGGCGCAGCAGGCCGGCGCGGCGCCCCGGATCGGCCTCGCCATTGGCCTCCTCCATCAGCGCGTCGAACAGGGGATTGGCATAGCTTGGGTAGTTTTCGCGGCCGGCATCCGCCCGCATCACCGCCAGGAAGCTGTTGGCATCGGGGTAGTCGCCGATCCAGGAGGCGAACACCACATCCTTGAAAGTCTTTTCACTGGCCTTGGTGGTCACCGTTTGGAAGTCCCGATCCTCCAGGCGCACCTCGACACCCAGCACCGCGTGCCACTGGCGGGCCACCGCGGCGGCGGCGGACTGCCAGTTGGCGCCCGTGGGATGCAACAGGGTGATGACCGGCAGCGGCTTGGCCCCGGGGCCGTAACCGGCCTCGGCCATCAAGGTCCGCGCCCGCCGCTCCCGCTCCGCCTGCGGCAGGTCGCGCCAGGCGGGCCAGCCCGGTTCATACCCCGGCACGCCGGGGCTGGGCGCCAGGCGCGGCACATAGCTGTAGGCCGGCCTCTCCCCCGCCAGGACGCCGGTGGCAAGCGCCTCCCGGTCCACGGCCAGGGTCAGCGCCTCCCGCAGGGCGGGGGATGACTTCCACGGCTCATTGCGCAGGTTGAAACTCAGGAAATAGGTGTCGTAGGCCTCGGCGCTGACGAAGGCGTCCGGCAATGCCGTCCGTGCCCAGGCCACCTGATCCACCGGCAACTCGTACGTCGCCTGCAGCCGTCCCTCCTGGAACAGCCGAGTCTCCGCCTCGCGGTCCTCCAGCGGCAGGTCCCGGACGGTGTCGATGGCAACCTTGGCCCGGTCGTAATACGCGGGATTGCGCGCCAGGGTCAGGTGATCGCCAGCCACGTCTTCAACCAGGACATAGGGCCCGCTGGCGGCGTAATGGCCGGGCTGGGTGAAGGCGTCGCCATAGGCCTGCACGCTGGCCTTCTGCACGGCGAACAAGGCCTGGTGCTGCAACATGGCGAGGAAATAGGCGGTGGGCCGCACCAGCTCCACCTGGAAGGTGTGGGCGTCCAGGGCCGTCACGCCCAGGCGACGCGGGTCCTTGATCACACCCTTGGCGATGGCCTCCCCATTCACCACGATGCCCATGTAGAAGGCGAAGGGCGACGCCGTGCGCGGGTCCGCCAGGCGCTGCCAGGAAAAGACGAAGTCATCCGCCGTCACCGGCGTGCCGTCCGACCAGGCGGCGTCCCCGCGCAGCCTGAAGGTGTAGATGCGGCCATCGGGTGAGACCGTCCAGCTTTCCGCCAAGGCGGGCCGGGCGCCGCCACGGCCATCGGGCGCCAGCAGACCTTCCAGCAGGTCATTGATCACCAGGCCTTCCGATCCCAGGTCGGCGCGTTGCGGATCCAAGGTCAGCGGCACCCCGCCGATGGAGCGGACCAGCGTTTTCCCGGGCTGGGGATTGGCGGCCATGACAGGAAGCGGATGGCCAGCCATCAGGAGAAGGCCAGCCCACAGCGCCAGACGGCGGCCCCCCGCCCGGCAGCGCGACGATATCCCCATAGGCACGGCCCCCAAAGCCCCCCGCGCGCTGGCGTTGGTGCCGGCCGCCGTTCCACCGTAGTGGGGCGGCCAAACGGGGGCAAGCCCTGGCTGCCCGCCGATGCCCCACCAGCCGGGGTCAGCCCGGGACGGCCACGACCTCCGCCTCGGCGGGTGGCGATGCCGGCGGCTGGGGCGCGACCTTGGGCAGGCGCAGGAAGAAGCGGGTGCCACGGCCGGGGGCGCTGTCCACCTCGATGCGGCCGCCCAGGGTGCGGGTCACCAGGTTGAAAACGATGTTCAGTCCCAGGCCCGTGCTCCCCGCCCCGCGGCGGGTGGTGAAAAACGGGTCGAAAATGCGGGGCAAGGCCTCCGCCGGGATACCCTTGCCATCGTCGGCGAACAGGATTTCCACATGCTCCGCCGGCGGCCGCCCCACCGCCCCCGGCGTCGGCGGCAGGGAAGAGGCCGTGATGGTCAGCCGCCCCGCCTGCCCCGGCGAATACGCGTGCAAGGTGGCGTTGACGATCAGGTTGGTCAGCACCTGGCTGAGCGCCCCGGGGTAGGTGTCCAGCACCAGGGTGGCGGGACACTCTATCGTCAACGTGTGGCCCGGCCGCTTCCATTGCGGGCCCAGGCTGATGGCGATTTCCTCCAGATACGGCTTCAGCGACAGCAGGCGCCGTTCATCGCTGGTCTGGTCGACGGCGATGTTCTTGAAGCTCTGCACCAAACGCGCGGCGCGGCCGGCGTTGACGGTCATGAGGCTGGCCGTCTCCTCCACCAAATCCAGGAAGTCCATAAGGGCCGCCCGGCGGGGTGGGCCGTTCGCCAATTCCGCCCGGAAGTCGCGCAGGCGGTCGGCCAGGAAGGTGGCCGCGGTATAGCTGATGCCCACCGGCGTGTTCAGCTCATGCGCCACGCCGGCCACCAGTTCGCCCAGCGACGCCAGCTTTTCCGCCTGCACCAGGCTTTCCTGGGTGTCCCGCAGTTCCTGTAGGGCGCGCGCCGTCTCGGCGTGGGCGCGCGCCGTCTCCTCCTCATGGCGGTAGCGTTCGGTGACATCGTTGTAGATCGACACCCAACCCAGGCCGGGCATGCGGTTGCGGCGGAATTCGACGATGCGGCCGTCCTCACCCCCGATGTGGATGGTGCCGGTGCCTTCCGCGCGCTCACCATCGGGCCGGCCTTCGGGCCGGTAGCGCAGCAATTGCCATTGCACCAGCAGCTCCCGTTCCTCATCGCTGGGGATCAGTTGCGGGGGACGGGCCGCCTGCAAGGCCAGCAGACGACCCAGCCAGGGGATGGAGGCGATGGCCGCGGGGTCGAACTGGCCGGGATCCAGCCGGATGCCGTCATAGTCACCCCGGCGCGATTGCCAGCGGGCCAGATCGGGCATGTTGGGATAGGTGCGGATGATCTCGTCCGTGGCGCCGCCGATGGCGGGCCAATTGCGGCTCCACACCACGAAATTGAAGTCCTCGTCCATCACCATGAAGCCGCCGGGCACCGCCTCCATGGCGGCGCTGAGGATGGCGGACTTGCGCCGCACCTCGTCCTCGGCCAGGCGGCGGTCGGTGATGTCGTTGTAGCTGAGGACGAGGCCGCCGCCGGGGATGCGCTCCTCCACCGCGCGGTACCAGCGGTCGCCGATCAGCCCCTCGCGCGCCAGGCCGCGCTGGGACATGCCGCGCTGGGCCAGGCGCCGGGCGATGTAGGCCTCTGGATCCGCCTCCGCCTGCGGCACCTGGCCGGCGGCGATGGAATGGCGCAGCAGATCCTCGAAGCGCCAGCCCAGGATGGCTCCCGGCGGCGGCGACCGGGGAAACATGTCGTGATAGCGGTCGTTGGCGAACACCACCCGGTCGTCGGGACCGAACACGACGATGGCTTGGGAAAAGCGCTGAAGGACGGCATAAAGCTCGGCCGCCATGGCCGGCGACGGCTCGATGGAGCCCGAGTCCCACCGCCTGGACATTTCCGGTGGGTCCTCCGCTTGGCCGTTGTTGCCGTGCGCCGTCATACCGTTCCTGCCTCTCCCGGTCCCTGGCCAGACTATCCGTAACGGTAAGTCAATTTCAATCGGACGTGCTCTTTTTACGTGTGGCGTGCGCTGGACGCGGACGCGGGCCACCTCCCGCGCACGCTGAACCCTGTTGCGCCCGCCCCACGCATGTTCTACCTCTCCCGCTGTCATCCGGCCGCTATCCGGAGGACGTAGGTTTCGCCGACGCTCGCGGGTGCTATACCCTCGGGCGATATCGGGCTATACGTGCCCCCGTGCCACCCCGCTGGAGGCTGCCCTGATCCGGGCGCCTGGGGAACCGGGTTTTCAAGGAGAGTGCGAGCAATGCCGTATGTCGTGACCGAGCAGTGCATCAAGTGCAAGTACACCGACTGCGTGGAAGTGTGCCCCGTGGACTGCTTCTACGAGGGTGACAACATGCTGGTCATCCATCCCGATGAATGCATCGACTGCGGCGTCTGCGAACCGGAATGCCCGGCCGAGGCCATCCTGCCGGACACCGACGGCCGGGCCGAGGAATGGCTGGAACTGAACCGGCAGTACGCCGCCGCCTGGCCCAACCTGAACCGCAAGAAGCCCGCCCCGGCGGACGCCGACGCCTTCAAGGGCGTGCCGGACAAGTTCAAGACCTATTTCAGCGACAAGCCCGGCAACGGCAACTGAGACAGGCGTCAGGCGCCGCCAGCCACCGGGCCGGGCGGCGCTTTGTCTTTCCTTTGGGCGGAGCCGCCCAAATCTTAAGCGGCTTCTGCCTAAGACATGCGCGATTCGCATGTCCGACATCCTGGCCCATACCAGGAACTTAAGTCGAACGCGGTCTTGTTGACCTGTCATCGCATCGTCATATCGGTTATAGTTCTGGACGCGAGAATAGGCACGCCGTTCGCGAACGCTTAAGCGTGCCCCATTCCCCCAGCGCCTTCGTGCTGTCTGTCCGTTGTCGCGGCCCCTGGCAGGCCGACAGCGACCTTTGCATGCCGTTCCGGGCGTCCAGGCCCGCCTCCCCGAGGCGGGACTTTAAAAGCCGAATTGTGAGAGCCGATCCAAATGACCGATAAGCTCGATTTCGTCACTGGTGATTACGTCGTTTACCCGGCCCACGGGGTTGGACGCATCGTGGCGATCGAAAAGCATGCCATCGCCGATATGGAGGTGGTGCTGTACGCCATCACCTTCGAGAAGGAGCGCATGACGCTGAAGGTCCCCGTGACCAAGGCGAAGAACGCCGGCCTGCGCCGCTTGTCGAGCAAGGACCGGATCAAGGACGCGATGGAGACCCTGCAGGGTCCGTCCAAGATCAAGCGGATCATGTGGAGCCGCCGCGCCCAGGAGTATGAGGCCAAGATCAACTCCGGTGACCCCGTGTCCATCGCCGAGGTGGTGCGCGACCTGCATCGCGGCACCGACCAGTCCGACCAGTCCTACAGCGAGCGGCAGATCTACCACGCGGCGCTGGAGCGCCTGGCGCGCGAGCTTGCCGCCGTGGAAAAGATCGATGAGCGCAAGGCCACCGAGCGGTTGGAAGCGGTGCTGGCGAAGGCGGCGTAAGCCGTCCGCCGCCAAGGCTCGTCTATCCCCGCCCATTGGGGGTACGGTGCGCCGACATCACTATACTTAGTGGAAAAAGGGGCGATCCCGGTCGATCGCCCCTTTTTTCATGGGGCGGTGGCGCATACACTGACCGGTAACTTTCTCCTGCCGGTCTGACCCTTCGCATGAACGAACAAGAGCGCTTTGTCGTGCTGGGCCGTCCACGGCGCATCTGGGCCGTGGGGGCGATTCATGGCGACGTCGACCGGCTGGCCGCGTTGCACGACGACATCGGCGCCCGTTTTCAGCCCGGGGACCGGCTGGTCTATCTCGGCAACCTGATCGGTCGCGGCCCGCGCGTGCGGGACACGGTGGATGAACTGCTGTCCTTCCGTCGCGCCGTGCTGTCGGTGCGCGGGGTCATCGTCAGCGACCTGGTCTACCTGCGCGGCGGGCAGGAGGAGATGTGGCAGAAGCTGCTGCAGCTGCAATTCGCGCCCAACCCCATCGAAGTGCTGCAATGGATGATGAGCCAGGGCGTGGACGCCACCCTGGCGGCCTACGGCGGCAGCGCCTACCAGGGGGTGGCCGCCGCGCGCGACGGTGCGGTGTCGCTGGCGCGCTGGACCGGGCAACTGCGCGCCGCCCAGCGCGCCGCCCCCGGCCATGACACCCTGTTCGCCGCCCTGCGCCGCGCGGCCTATACCGAGCGGCGGCAGGACGGCCTGCCCGAGCTTCTGTTCGTGAACGCCGGCATCGACATCTCCCGCCCACTGGCCGCCCAGGGCGACAGCTTCTGGTGGGGCGGTGGCGCCTGGCACCGCATCGAGGGCGCCTACGCTGGTTTCCGCCGCGTGGTGCGCGGCTATGACCCCAGCCATGGCGGGCCGGCGGCCACGCCCCATGCCGTCACGCTGGACGGCGGCTGCGGCTTCAACGGCGCCCTGGTCTGCGGCTGCTTCGGCCCCGATGGCGAACTGCTGGAAGTGGTCGAGGTCTGATCCCCGGTTGACGACCGGCGCCCGGCGCCTCACTTAAGGGGCGTTCAGAACAGGAGCGCCCCCTTGTCCCGCATCGACGAAACCCGCCCCTTCCTGCCGGTGCAGATCGCCGTGATGACGGTGTCCGACACCCGCAACTCCACCACGGACAAATCCGGCGACACACTGGCGGAACGGTTGACCGGCGCCGGTCATGTGCTGGTGGCCCGCACCATCGTGAGGGATGACCAGGCGGCCATCACGGCGCAGTTGCGCGCCTGGATCGCCGACCCGGCGGTGGACGTCGTCATCTCCACCGGCGGCACCGGGCTGACCGGCCGCGATGTCACCCCCGAGGCGTTCGAGAGCGTTTACGAGAAGCGAATCGACGGCTTCGGCGAGATGTTCCGGACCCTGTCCTATGAGAAGATCGGCACGTCGTCCCTGCAAAGCCGGGCCACGGCCGGCGTGGCGGGGGGCACCTACCTGTTCGCCCTGCCGGGCAGCCCCAGCGCCTGCCGCGACGGCTGGGACCTGATCCTGCGCTATCAGTTGGACAACCGCTTCCGCCCCTGCAACCTGGTGGAAATCATGCCCCGCCTGCAGGAACACCGCGCCTGAGGACGGCGGCGCCGGGGCCGGCGGGACGCGATTTCGGTTAAGACCGCCCCCCGCAGTTGAAGCGCGGGGGGAAAACCTGTATCGATTCAAGGCCCGGCCGGACGGGTCCTCCCGACGCCGTCCACCCCCGTGGCCAGACGCGTTCCGAGGTCCGTCCCCGAGGGAAACCGCCGGCGGCCGGCATCGGCGACAGGCGGCAGGACGTGGGCGGCCAAGGACGCCGGCACCAAGAATGCGGGACCAGGAGAACGACCCCATGACGCGAACCTATATCTCGATGGCCAAGACCGGCGGCCAGGGCAAGACGCTGGTGGCCCAGATGCTGGTCCTGCAGCACGAGCAGAAGGGCGCGCCCGTGAAGCTGGCCGCCGCCGACAGCGACACGCTGAACCAGCGGTCCAAGTTCGGCCGCCTGTTCGCCGGCGTGAAGGAACTGGGCATCGGCGAACAGCTGACCAATATCAAGACCTCGACCGACCCCAACCTGGCCATCAAGTATTGGGACGAGTTCGGCCGCACCCTGCTGGAGGGTGGTTACGTCGTGGACGTGGGCGCCAACGTGGCCGCCGACCTGTTCGCCTGGGCCGAGGCGCGCAACGCCGGCGCCCTGCTGCGCCGCCGCAACAGCAACCCCATCGACCTGATCGTCACCACCAAGGCCGAGGCCCAGGCCATCGAGGATGCCCGCGCCCTGATCCAGTATTCGTTCGACAAGAACGAGTGGTTGCCCTTCGGCCGCCGCTTCGTGGTGTTGAACGAGGTGGCCGGCGGTTTCGGCCCCTATGAGAACGACCAGTCCTTCCGCCGCCTGAAGAGCTTCCAGAGCCAGGGCGTCGGCCTGATCACCATCAAGCGCTGCGAAAGCGACATCTGGAAGCTGCTGGAAAAGGAGTTCATCTCCGTCCGTGACGCGCTGAAGATGACCGACGCCGACCTGGAGAAGCGCTACGGCATCGACGTGTGGACCGGCCACAGCGGCCTGACCGACCTGCGCGCCTGGGCGCAGGAAACCCTGACCGCGTTCGAGAAGGCCGGCCTGTTCCCGACCACCGATCGCGCGGACGCCGAAGCGGCCTCGGCCGAGTAAGCGCCCCTCCGTTTTCTGGATCGGGCCCGGTCCCGCCCCGCCCATAAGCGGGCGGGCCGGGCTCTTTCCATTTCAAGGATGCCCCGCCTTTGGTCCGTTTCGAGAATGTCGGTCTGCGCTATGGCACCGGGCCTGAGGTGCTGCGCGACATCAGCTTCGAACTGGCGCCCGGGTCCTTTCATTTCCTGACCGGCCCCACCGGCGCCGGCAAATCCAGCCTGCTGAAGCTGCTGTACCTGGCGGAACGCCCATCCCGCGGCCTCATCACCCTGCTGGGCCATCCACTGTCAAAGACCCCGCGCAAGGCTCTGCCGGCCCTCCGCCGCCAGATCGGCGTGGTGTTCCAGGACTTCCGCCTGATGAACCACCTGACGGTGTTCGACAACGTCGCCCTGCCCTTGCGCCTGGCCGGCCAGGATGAGGCCCATGTGCAGGAAAGCGTGACGGAGCTGCTGTCGTGGGTGGGTCTGAAGGCCAAGCTGGATGAGCGCCCCTTGCGCCTGTCGGGCGGCCAGAAGCAGCTGGTGGCCATCGCCCGGGCCGTGGTCACCCGGCCCAAGCTGATCATCGCCGACGAGCCCACGGGCAACATCGACCGCGAGATGAGCCTGCGCATCATGCGGCTGTTCATCGAGCTGAACAAGCTGGGCACCACCTGCCTGGTGGCAACCCACGACATGGTGCTGGTCGATCGCCTGCAGAAGCCGGTGATGGAGCTTTACGAGGGCAAGCTGGCCGAATCCGGCTGGTGGATGCAGGGGGTGGTCAGTGGCGGCGCCCCCGGCCAGGAGTTGCCGGACGATCTGTCCCCCGACTTCTGAGCCCTTTTGACCCAGCACAAATCGCGGATGCGGCCCCTGGTGTTAATCTCCCCTTCAGGGTTGTCCTTTACCCTCGGCGTCGGGGACATCCGTACCAAACGCGGAGTCGGCTTGGCCGCCGATTCCTGGTATTCAATCGATCGCCTCACCCTCTTCGCGGCCTTTCGGCCGCCCCTGACGGAGTACCGACCCCGGTGACCAAGCCCGCCCGCGACGCCGCCCAAAAGCCGGCCGACCATTACCTGGACGATATCCAGGCCGCCGGCGCCCTGCCCTTCATCCTCGTGCATCTGGCCTGCCTGGGCGCCATCTGGACAGGGGTCTATTGGCAAGACGTGGCCCTGGCGGTGGGCCTCTACGGCCTGCGCATGTTCGGCATCACCGGCGGCTATCACCGCTATTTCTCGCATCGCGCCTACAAGACCAGCCGCTGGTTCCAGTTCATCCTGGCGTTCATCGCCCAGACCTCGGCCCAGCGCGGCATCCTGTGGTGGGCGGCCAAGCATCGCCACCATCACCGCTATTCCGATACCCCGGCGGACGTCCATTCCCCGGCCCAGCGCGGCTTCTGGTACGCGCACATGGGCTGGATCTTCACGGCCCGCCATGACAAGACCGACCTGGCCGCCGTGCCGGATCTGGCCAAGTTCCCCGAGCTGCGCTTCCTGGATCGGTTCCACTACCTGCCGGCCTTCATCCTGGCCGTCGCCGTGTGGTTCGCGGCCGGCTGGTCCGGCCTGGTGGTGGGCTTCTTCTGGAGCACCGTCGCCACCTATCACGGCACCTTCTGCATCAACTCCCTGGCCCATGTGTACGGCCGCCGCCGTTACCTGACCGGCGACGATAGCCGCAACAACTGGTGGTTCGCCCTGCTGACCATGGGCGAGGGCTGGCACAACAACCACCACGCCTATCAAAGCGCCGCCTGCCAGGGTTTCCGCTGGTGGGAGATCGACACCACCTATTACATCCTGAAGGCGCTGTCCTGGGTGGGCATCACCTGGGACCTGCATCGCCCGCCCGCCGCCGTGGTGCGGGGGGAGCAGCGGCTGGGGAAGGCCATCATCGAAAAGGCCGCTAGCCAACTGGTCGCCACCTTCCATGTGGAGCAGATCGCCGCCCGGCTGCAGGCCACGCTGGCCGACACGCCCTCGCTGGCCGACGTGAAGGCCGAACTGCAGCACAAGCTGGAAAACGCCCGGGCCCAGGCGGAGGCCATGCTGGCCTCGCTGCATATGCCCGAGCTACACATGCCCAGCTTGCCCGACCTGCACATGCCGACCATGCCCACCCTGCCGACGCGCGATGAGTTGAAGGACCGGGCGGCCGCCATGTTCGTGCGCACGCCGTCGATGGACGACATCGTCGACCGGGCCCGGCAATTGCTGATCGAGGCCGTCTGCGCCCGCTTGGCCGTCGCCGCCGCCTGACACCAACCAGCGTGAAAAGGCCGCCGGGGCTTTCCCTGGCGGCCTTTTTGCTATCTGGAACTCGGAGTTGGCCGCTGCGCCCACCCTAATGTTCATGTTGTGTTCTGTTTTTGACGGCGATAGGCTATCCTCCGGGTAACGGAGGAAGCCATGGTCGACATCCTGGATGACCGCCCGCTGAAAGGCCGAGGCACGCACTCCAACCGCGCGGGACGGTTCGAGGCGCACAGCCGCCTGCGGACCGATGACGGCTGGGCCCGGGTGGGAAGCGATGGCTGGGACGGGGAGGCGGACCTGGAGATGGCGCCGGCCACCCAGGTGCGCCTGGACACCTCACGCAGTGTCATCAGCTACAACGACAGCCCGGACGTCAATTTCGACCGGTCCATCAACCCCTATCGGGGATGCGAGCATGGCTGCGTCTACTGCTTCGCCCGGCCCAGCCATGCCTATCTGGGGCACTCCCCCGGCCTGGATTTCGAAACCATCCTCTATGCGAAACGGGATGCCCCCGCTGTGCTGGCCAAGGAACTGCGGGCCAAGGGCTATGTTCCCCGCCCCATCGCGCTGGGTGCCAACACCGACGCCTACCAGCCGGTGGAGCGAGCGGAGCGCATCACCCGCGGCGTGCTGGAGGTGCTGCGAGATTTCCGCCACCCGGTGGGCATCATCACCAAGTCCCCCCTGGTGCTGCGTGACCTGGACATCCTGGCCCCCATGGCGGCCGACGGCTTGGCCCGGGTCGCCATCTCCATCACCACGCTGGACCGCGATCTGGCCCGCCGGCTGGAGCCGCGCGCCGGCACGCCGCAACGCCGGCTGGAAGCGGTACGCCAGCTGTCCCAGGCCGGCGTGCCGGTCAGCGTGCTCGCCTCCCCCATGATCCCTGCCCTGAACGACAATGAACTGGAAGCCATCCTGGCGGCAGCCAAGGACGCGGGAGCCCACCAGGCCCATTACATCCTGCTGCGGCTGCCGCGCGAGTTGGCGGGCCTGATGGAGGAATGGTTGCGCCTGCACGTACCCGACCGGGCCGACCGTGTGCTGAGCCTTATCCGGCAATGCCGCGATGGCGGCCACAACCACTCCCAATTCGGCACCCGGATGCGCGGCACCGGCGCCTACGCCCAACTGCTGGCCGCGCGCCACAGGCTGGCAACGCGGCGGTTGGGCCTGGATCAGCGGCGCTGGGACATGCGCTGTGACCTGTTCCAGCCGCCGCCGCAGCCGGGCAACCAACTGGCGCTGTTCTGACGGCCGCTCCCACGGCCCTGAAATGCCAAAAGGCCGGCCCCGCGAGGGACCGGCCTTTGCTGTTTCCACGGGCGCCGGGGGCGCTGGAAGCAAGCGGATCAGAACTGGGTGATGCCAGCCTGGATCAGGTACAGGCGGGCGATGTCGGCGGTGCCGTCGGTGCCCTTGATGGCCTTCATGGTGTCCACGGCCTTCTGCTTCTGGCCAGCGGCGATGTAGGCCTGGACCAGGCGCAGCTTGGCCTCTTCCGGGTACTTCAGCTGGTCCTTCTTGATGCCGGCCTGAATAACCTCGATGGCCTTGGCGGCGTTGCCCAGGGCCAGGTACTGCGTGCCGACGCGGACCAGCTGCTTGCCGTCCGGCTGGGCATTGGCTTCCTTCTCGTCATCCGGCAGCTTGCGCTGATCGTCATCGACCTGCTTGCCGGCCATGTCGGCCAGACGCTTCTCGCGGTCGCCCTGGGCTTTACCCAGGATGCCGGCCTTGAAGCCCTTGTCCATCACGGCCTTGGCCTCAGCGCCCAGGCCGTCGCTCATGGCCAGCTGGGCGAATTCCAGGTACGGACCGGGATCCTTGACCAGACCGGCGCCCAGCTGCAGGCGCAGCACGTCGATCTGCAGACGGTTGGAGTTGAAGCCCGGCAGCTTCTGCACGCCGCGGATCACGCTCTCCCAGCTTTCCTGATCGGGGTAGTTGATCAGGATGCGTTCCATGGCCTCAACGAAGGCCGGCTTGTGATCCATGTTGTATTCGGCGCTGGCGATGGTCTGCAGCAGCACCTTGGACGGCTTGCCACCCTGGGCCTGGATCATGGCGCGCGCGGCCTTGGAGGCGTTGGCGTAGTCCTTCTGGTCCAGATAAATCTGGATGGCCAGTTCCTTCAGGCGGTTGTCGGTACCGCCGTCCTTGTAATAGCGGTCGGAGGCGGCGGAGAACTTCGCATAGTTCTTCACGCTGAAATAAGCCTCGGCGATCAGCTTGTCGCGGTTCACCTTGTCCGTGTCCGGAAGCTGGCAGCTGGACAGGGTCGCTTCCAGCGACTTCGCGAAGTTGCCCATGTCCTTCTGGCCGCTGTAGGCCGAGGCGCGCAGCGTCTCGAAGGTGCAGGTCTCGAACGGCGACTTGGTCTTGCTGGCCTTCTCGGCCTCGTCGATCTTGTCCAAGGCTTCCTTGAACTTGCCAGCCTTCAGCGCGGTCTGGGCTTCCTGCAGCGGCTTGCCGACTTCCGGGCTGAACTTCTTGGCTTCGGCGGCGTGGGCCGGCGTGGTGGCGCTGATGACAACGGCGCCGCCCATGGTGAGCGCCGAGGCGAGCAGTGCGGCACGAAGGAAGTGCGTGGCGATCATTCCGAGGACTCTACCTGCTTTGTTGAAGGGCTGGACCGACGAGCGGCCCCTCATGTCGGGAAATCGAGACTGGCGGGAAATCTAATCGATGATTGGGGTGAAATCGGGACGACAACCCGATGCAAGGCCCGCGCCCCAAAAGATCACGGACCCTGGAACATGGTAACGGCGGAAACGGTAACGGCGGCCCCGCACCCCAGACAAGCTTGGGTAACGAGAGGCCGCCGTCGACACGGACTTAATCCATGAACTGTTCCGCACCCACCAGGCCCAGCTTGGTCACGCCCAAGCGCTGGGCCGAGGCCATGACCATCGCCACGGTGTTGTACTTGGCCAACTTATTCGGCCAAAGATGAACCTCGGGCTGTGGGTTCTTCAGGGCGGCGTCCTTGAGACGCAGCTCAAGTTCATGGCGATCAACGGTGGTTCCGTTCCACTGAATCGTGTTGTCGAAATCCACCATGATATTGACCACCTCAGGCGGTGTCGTATTGGACTGCGGCGGGGTCGCCGACGGCATGTCCAACTTCACCGCATGGGTTTGGATCGGAATGGTGATGATCAGCATGATGATCAGCACCAACATCACGTCGATAAGCGGCGTGGTGTTGATGTCCATCATGGCTTCGTCTTCACCACCTCCGCCAACGTTCATACCCATGGCTTAAACTCCTTCGGCGGAACCGTTACTGCGCGGCCGGGATCGCGCCCGCCGGCGGCTCGGTGATGAAACCGATCTTCACGATACCAGCCCGCTGGGCGGCAACCACGACCCGGCCCACATATTCGTAGCGCGCGTTCTTGTCGCCACGGATGTGAACTTCCGGCTGGGGCTGCTCCACGGCCCGCTGCTTGAGCTTGTCAAGCAGGGTCGTGTAGTCCGGCATCTTGGTTTCGTTCCAGAAGATGTCGCCGTCCCGGTTTACCGCGATGACGATGTTCTCCGGTTTCGTCTTGGTTGGCTGATTACGTTCCTTGGGAAGGTCCACCGGCACCGTGTGGGTCACGACGGGGACCGTGATCAGGAAAATGATCAGCAGCACCAGCATGATGTCGACGAGGGGGGTCGTATTGATCGCGGATACGACCTCGCCATCATCATCAGCATCGCCGGAAGCGACGTTCATCCCCATGGTTTACGCGCTCCGGGCGGACTTGCCAGCGCCGAGGCGGCCACCGCTGACCAGCAGGGCGTGCAGGTCGGCGGAGAAGTTGCGGACGCGGTCCATGGCGGTCTTGTTGCGGCTCAGCAGCCAGTTGTAACCCAGCACGGCGGGCACGGCGACGGCCAGACCGATAGCGGTCATGATCAGGGCTTCACCGACGGGGCCGGCGACCTTGTCGATCGAGGCCTGACCGGCGATGCCGATGTTGGTCAGGGCGTGATAGATGCCCCACACCGTACCGAACAGACCGACGAACGGACCGGTCGAGCCCACGGTGGCCAGGAAGGCCAGGCCGGACTTCATGCGGTTGCTGATGCTGTCGACCGAGCGCTGCAGCTGCATGGTCACCCAGGTGTGCAGGTCGATCTGGTCGACCAGGGTGCCTTCATGGTGCTCGGTGGCGCGCAGGCCGTCTTCGACCAGCATGCGGAACACGCTGTTCTTGTTCAGCTTGGCGGCGCCATCGGCCAGGGACGGGGCGGTCCAGAAGGACTTGTCGGCCTGGGCGGCGGAGCGCAGCAGCAGGGTCTGCTCGATCAGCTTGGTGACGATGATGTACCAGGTGCCGGTCATCATGATGACCATGATCATCAGAACGCCACGGGACACGAAGTCACCGCCCTTCCACAGGGCGTTCAGGCCGTAGGGGTTCTCGACGGTCTCGGTGGCGGCCGGCGGAGCGGCGACGTCGCTGGCGGCGGCGTCAGCGGCGGGCGCGGCGGCCGGGGCGGCCTGGTCAGCGGCCGGAGCGGCGGCGGCCGGGGCCGAGCTGTCGGTGGACGGGGTCGTGGTCTGGGCGACCGCGACCGAGGTGAAGGTACCGACGACCAGGGCGACCATGGCAAAGCGCACCATGGAACCGGCGGTCAGCTTGAAACGCTCCCTAATGCTCATGACAATTCCAACACATTTGGGTTGAGGGGATGAGGAACCCTTGCGCATCAGCGTCTAAGAGGCCCCGGTTTTCTTGAACTGTTAACGCGCGTCCTTGAGCTGGAAGCGGAAGGGGACACGGGTCGAGGACCAGGTACCCACAGACTTGCCTTCCTGCTGCTCCGCCGTGCACTTCCACACGCCGCGCTGGGCCTGGCGGACCACCGCCTCATCCAGGCGATCGTGACCGCTGGATTCCACGACCTTGGCGTCGGTGACCTTGCCGCTGGCGTCGCAGTACACGACGAACACGACACGACCTTCCTCACCCAGGCGCGAGGACGCGGACGGGTATTCCGGCAGGTAGCGGGAGAAACTGCTCGGGTCGATCTTGACCGGGCTGGCAGCCGGCGCCGGCGGGGCGCTCGGCTGCACCGGAGCGACGGGCGGCTGGGGCGCCGGCGGCTTGGTCGTCGCCACCTGCTGCATGACCGGCGGCGGCGGGGTCTCGATATTGACCTCGACGGGCGGCACGAACGGAGGCGGCTGGACGGTCTGCGGCGGCGGCGGCGGCGGCGGCGGCGGCGGCGGGGTCTCGTCCTTGATCTCTTCGATGATCTTGGTCTCGACAGGACCCTTGACCACCTCAACGACCTTGTTCGCAAGGCCGGTGACGAGAGCGTAAACGATACCGGCCTGGATCAGGACCGTGGCGACCAGCCCGATCAACCGGCTGCTTGACGATTGTTTTGCGGTGTAAGGCATTTTCCTGCGGTCACATCACGAAGGAAGACACCGCATCGGAAAACGCCACGGCGCATCCGAGCGGAAGTGATTCATGGGTGGCAGAGCGGGCGGAATCCGCGACGTCTGGAACCGAGGGTTCACCTGGACATCGAACTGCGTTCCTGGGGTCGACCAACACCGACCTTCCCACATCTGCCTCCAATTCGTTTGCGAAGCAGTATCCGGCACCCGTAACGCGCATCCGGTTATTTCATAACCTGACGAGCGCTAGCCCCAAGCACCACGGCCCGTCTTACCCGGACCTGAACACCGCTCGCGATCGTTGTCGACCTTCACAGTCGAACCTTGTTGGGTTTTCGTATGCCCGATTTCTAAGACGCACGCAAGCGGCAGGTATGCAGGAAATGACTCTCTCGGTCACTGCCTGTCTTAAACCAGCCAGCCTTCGTAATTTCATGCAACTTTCGCGGGGCACGATCGCCATAATGCTGCATTGCAGCAGCGGGTTCGGGGCTCTCCTCCGTTAACCTGTGGGACTGTTTGTTTTCAGTCTTCTAAGGCGCATTGTGAAAGCAGGCAGGCAACCAGGGGCGCTTCGCGGGCGCGTCAATCCGCCCCATCTTGAAAATTTCTGAAAAAAATCTACACGGCGTAGCTGTGACGACCCGATCCTGGATCGAAATAGGCATCGAACAGGACCGCGACACTCCGGACCAAAGGCCGGGCCTCCTCCCGTACCTCCACCCTCGTTTTGTCACAGATGATCATATCATCGTCCGCCAGCGCGGCCAAGGCGTGGCGGGTCGCCGGCGTGAGCACCTCATCCAAAGAACCGCCATGGCGGCGGCACGTCTCTTCCAGGTCGACGGAGAAGCGGCACATCAGCTGCTCGATGATATCCGCGCGCAACCGGTCGTCATCGGTGAGCGCCAGGCCCTTGGCCACCGCCCAGCCGTCACCATCCCCTTGTGCGGCGGACTCCCACGCCTTGAGGTAGGCCGGCACCTCCACCCGGTTTTGGATGTAGCCGCCGCGCGTGCGGCCGATGGCGGAAGCGCCGAAGCCCAGCAGGGCCGTGGCCGTGTCCACCGTGTACCCCTGGAAATTACGTTTCAGGCGCCCGGCGGCGTAGGCCGTGGCCATGACGTCGTCCTTGCGGGCGTAGTGGTCCAGGCCGATGGCGACATAACCCGCCGCCTCCAGCACCGCCGCCATCGCGGCCGCCTGCTCCGTCCGCTGGGTGGCGCCGGGCAGGGCGCTGGTGTCGATGCGCCCCTGGTGCCCCTTCAGCGAGGGCATGTGGGCATAGCCGAAGACGCTGAGCCGATCCGGCGCCAATTCCAGGGCCTTGGTCACGGATTGAACACAGCTTTCCACCGTCTGGTGGGGCAGGCCGTAGATCAAATCCAGGTTGATGCCGCCGACGCCGGCCTGGCGCAGGCGGGCCACCGCCTCCGCCGTGGCGGCGTAAGGCTGGATGCGGTTGATGGCGCGCTGCACCCGCTCATCGAAACTCTGTACGCCCAGGCTGGCGCGGGTGACGCCCCCCTGCCCCAGGGCCTCCGCCATGGCCGGGGTCAGGGTGCGCGGGTCGATCTCCACCGCGATCTCCGCCGTGGCCGCCGGGCGGCCGAAGCGCAGGGCCAGCCGGTCCATCAGCGACAGGAAGGCATCGGGCGGCAGCAAGGTGGGCGTTCCGCCCCCGAAATGAATATGGGTGACGAGGGGCAGGCCGCCCCCCCTGGACAGCGTGGGGTCGGGAACCAGGGCGCCCGCCACGGCGTCGATCTCCGCCTCCAACGCCGCTTGATAGCGGCGGATGGGCGCCTCGTGGTTCACCACGGTGGTGTGACAGCCGCAGTACCAGCACATGCTGCGGCAGAAGGGGACGTGGAGGTAGAGCGACAGGGTATCGGCCGCGGTCAGCTGTCCCAGCCAGCGGCGGTAGTCGTCGGCCGTGACCGCCGCGCCGAACTGCGGCGACGGTGGATAGCTGGTGTACCGGGGAACGCGCTGGTTACGGTACTTGGCGACGAGATCGGGGCGCATGGGACGGCCTGACGCAAAAAGGGGCGGGAAGCGGGATGGCCGCATGCTGCGCCTGATGCGTCGGTGGCAAAATGATCTGCCTCAACCGCGCCCGTCGATGACGCCGGGGGCCTTGCCCGGGATCGGCGGCACCGCCATCATGGCGACCCTCCGTTCCCCCTGCCAAAGCCTGTGTCTTATGCCCCGCCCCCGCAAACCCGCCTCCGAAATCGTCATCCAGCTGGGCCCGCCCACCCTGCGGCATGAGCTGGACGCCGGCCACGGGCCCGATAGCCTGGTCTGCGGCGTGGATGAGGCCGGGCGCGGCCCCCTGGCGGGCCCGGTGGTGGCCGCCGCCGTCATCCTGCCGGTAGCATCCGAGGCGCCCGCCTGGTGCGCCGGCATCAATGACAGCAAGAAGCTGACCGCCGCCGCGCGCGAGGCCCTGTTCGACGCCATCCGCGCCAACGCCCGCGTGGGGGTCGGCATCAGCAGCGTGGAGGAGATCGACACCGTCAACATCCTGCAGGCCACCTTCCTGGCCATGCGCCGGGCGGTGGAGCAGCTGGCGACCGATGGCGGCCCCGCCCCCGTTCATGCCCTGGTGGATGGCAACCAGCGTCCCGCGGGCCTGCCCTGCCCCCGCATCACCACCCTGGTCAGCGGCGACGCGCTGAGCCTGTCCATCGCCGCCGCGTCGATCATCGCCAAGGTCACCCGCGACCGCCTGATGACCGATTTAGCCCTGTCGCACCCCGGTTACGGGTGGGAACGCAACGCTGGTTACGGCACGGCCGAACATCGTGACGCAATCAAGATATTGGGGGTCACACCCGTTCACCGCCGTACATTTGCTCCAATTTCAGAACAACTCGCCCTAAACCTTTGACTCTACTGACTCTTGGCTAAAAATTTACATTGACGGCGACTCGGGGCCAACTCATTGTCGGCAAAAATCAACCCCCGATTCGGCGAATACTCCCCATGTTGAAGACCCCGGAAACCCGTACTGACTCCAAGACCAAATCCAAGGTGCGCGCGGCAGCCCCCGCCAACCGGATACTTGTGGGCGACTGCGTTTCCCTGATGCAGGACCTGCCGGCTGGATCGGTCGACATGGTGTTCGCCGATCCGCCCTATAACCTGCAGCTGTCGGGCGACCTGATGCGGCCCAACCACACCCGCGTCGACGGCGTGGATGAGGAATGGGACCGCTTCGCCGACTTCGCCACCTACGACCGCTTCACCCGCGACTGGCTGGCCGCCGCCCGCCATGCGCTGAAGGACGATGGCACGCTGTGGGTCATCGGCAGCTACCACAACATCTTCCGCGTGGGCGCCATCCTGCAGGACCTGGGCTACTGGATCCTGAACGACATCATCTGGCGCAAGACCAACCCCATGCCCAACTTCCGGGGCAAGCGTTTCACCAACGCCCACGAGACCATGATCTGGGCGGCCAAGTCGCAGGACGCCAAATACTTCTTCGCCTATGAGGCGATGAAGAACCTGAATGAAGAGCTGCAGATGCGCAGCGACTGGCTGTTCCCCCTGTGCACGGGGTCGGAGCGCCTGCGCGACGCCGACGGCAACAAGGCCCACCCCACCCAGAAGCCGGAGGCCCTGTTGTACCGCGTGCTGTCCAGTTCCACCCGCGTGGGCGACACGGTGCTGGACCCGTTCTTCGGTACCGGCACCACGGGGGCGGTGGCCAAGCGCCTGCGCCGCAACTGGATCGGTATCGAGCGGGAGAAGACCTACGCCGAGGTCGCCCTGTCGCGCATCGCGGCGGTGGAGCCGGCGGCAGAGGCCGAACTGCTGGAGCCGCCGTCCAAGCGCGCCCAGCCGCGTGTGCCCTTCGGCTGGCTGGTGGAGCGCGGCCTGCTGCAGCCCGGCACCACCCTCTATGACACCCGCCGCCGCCACAGCGCCCGCATCAAGGCCGACGGCACCCTGGTGGGCGCCAACCATCTGGGCGAGCACAACGGGTCGATCCACAAGGTCGGCGCCGCCATGCAGGGCCTGCCGGCCTGCAACGGCTGGACCTTCTGGCACTATGTCGAGGGCGGCCAGTTGGCCCCCATCGACATGCTGCGCCAGCGCGTCATCGCCGAGATGCATTGAGCGGCCCTTCCCGCCATCCGCCGGCGGTGGTAGAGGAGCGGCCCATGAACAAGCTCTTCGCCCAAGTGACGGGCACGGCCGCGAAGGCCGCGCCCGCCCAGGCCCGGCCCGCCGTCGCCAATCCGCCGCTGGCCAACCCGCAGGTGGCCGCCCCCCCCTGGCCCGCATCTTCGTGCGCGACCTGGTGGTGATGGCCGTCATCGGCATTTACGACCATGAGAAGCGTCAGGCCCAGCGCCTGCGCGTGAACCTGGACATGATGGTGCTGGACCGCCACGGCCAGCGCCGCGACGACATCGCCGACGTGGTGTCCTATGAGGACGGCGTCAACATCGTCCGCGACCTGGCGGCCCAGGGCCACCTGAACCTGGTGGAAACCTTCGCCGAAACGGTGGCCCAGCGCCTGCTGAAGGACACCCGGGTGCACAGCGTCACCGTGCGCGTGGAAAAACTGGACGTCTTCCCCGACGCGGCCTCCGCCGGGATCGAGATCACGCGGCAGCGGTGATCCGGCGACAGTTGTGGTGGGGGATTACTCCCCCGCCAACGCTTTGACTTGAAAGCCATTGCTGCGCAGCGCCTCCACCACCCGTCCGGCGTGGTTGGCGGAGCGGCATTCCACCGTGATGTCGATGTCGGTGGCCTTGACGTTGGCGGTGCTGAACAGGCGCTGGTGCACGGCCTCGATGATATTGCCGCCGGCCTCGCCGATCAGGGTGGTGATGCGGCCCAGCGCACCGGGGCGGTCGGGGATGACCACGCGCAGGGTGACGATGCGGCCCTCGCGCACCAGCTGGCGCAGGATGACGCTGGCCAGAACGCGGCTGTCGATGTTGCCGCCGGACAGCACCAGGCCGACCTTGCGCCCGGCGAAGCGTTCCGGATGCTTCAGGGCGGCGGCCAGGCCCGCGGCCCCTGCCCCCTCCGACACCGTCTTTTCGATGTTCAGGAACAGGGCCACGGCCCGTTCCACCTCCCAATCCTCCACCAGGATGATGTCGTCCACCTTGCGGCGGACGATCTCCAGCGTGGTGGCGCCCACGTTCTTGACGGCGATGCCCTCGGCGATGGTGTCGCCGCCCACGCTGACCGGCAGGTTGTGCAGGGCCTGGTACATGGGCGGGTAGGCCGTGACCTCCACGCCGATGACCTCGATGTCCGGCTTGCGCGCCTTGGCTGCCACGGCCATGCCGGAGATGAGGCCGCCGCCACCCACCGGCACCAGCAGCACGTCCAGGTCGGGCGCGGCGTTCAGCATCTCCAGCGCCACAGTGCCCTGGCCGGCGATGACCAGCGGGTCGTCATAGGGATGGACGAAGACGTAGCCGTGTTCCTTTTGCAGGCGCTCGGCCTCCGCCGCCGCCTCGGCCAGCACCGCGCCCTTCAGCACCACCTTGGCGCCGAAATTCTCCGTATGCTCCACCTTGATGAAGGGGGTGCCCTCGGGCATGACGATGGTGGCGGGAATGCCCAGGCGGCCGGCGTGATAGGCCACACCCTGGGCATGGTTGCCGGCGGACATGGCGATGACGCCGCGCCGGCGCTCCTCCTCCGTCAGGGACAGCAGGCGGTTCAGGGCGCCGCGTTCCTTGAAGCTGGCGGTGAACTGCAGGTTCTCGAACTTCACCCAGATTTCGCAGCCGGCGATGCGTGACAGCGTGCGCGACGGGATGCAGGGCGTGTCGATCACCTGGCCGCCCAGCGCCAGGGCCGCCGCCCGCACATCCTCCAGGGTCACCGGCTCGATACCGGCTTCCCCCACGCCAACCTTGCTGTCCATGCCATCCGTCCTTGGAAATGAGGCGTCCCACTTGGCGCCAGCCACCCTGGGCGCCAACCACCGGGGCGCCAACCATAGACCTCAAGCAACGGCCCGCGACAGGGTATTTGTCGCGGTGGCTATGCTATCGCCTCAGACGCCGGCGCCAGCATCCGCTGGCTTGGCTATCCTCCCTTTCCGGTCCACTCCGTTACCCGGAAAGGTCCGGCGGCCACGGTCGTGGCCTACAGCGGCCTAAGGCACAGCCTCAAGCCGCTGGTGCCCATTCATGCCTACTCCGCCGCCAGGGGCGCGGAGCGGCCGGGCGTGCCAGCGGGGGCCCGCCAGTCGCGCAGCAGGGCCTGCTCCTTGGCCTTGACCTCGGCGTAGGCCTTCTCCTTGACGTGGCCGTAGCCGCGGATTTTCTGCGGCAGTTCGGCGATTTCCACGGCCAGCGCGTGGTTGTCCTCGGCAAGGCCGGCCAGCAGTTCCTCCACCGTGGCGCGGAAGTCCACGATCAGCTGGCGCTCCATACGCCGTTCCGCCGTGCGGCCGAAGATGTCCAAGGCCGTGCCGCGCAGGCCCTTCAGGCGGGCCAGGCCGCGGAAGGCCGTCAGCATCCAGGGGCCGAAGGCGCGCTTGCGCACCTCGCCCGTGGCCGGGTCGGTGTGCGACGCCGTGGGCGGGGCCAGGTGGAAGACCAGCTTGTAGTCGCCTTGGAACTGCTGGCGCACCTGGTCCAGGAAGCCGGTCTGGGTGTAGAGGCGCGCCACCTCGTACTCGTCCTTGTAGGCCATCAGCTTGAACAGCGTGCGGGCCACGGCCTCGGTCAGCTGGTCGGCGCCCGGCACCTTGGCCGTCTCCGCCGACCGCACCTTGGCCACGAACTGGCGATAGGCGTCGGCATAGGCCGCGTCCTGGTAGTCGGTCAGGAAGGCCGCGCGGCGCTCGATGGCCTCATCCAGCGTCTGCGACAGGCGGCGGTGGGGCTGGTCGGCGGCCGGGCCCTTGGGCGTGGCGATCTTTTCCACGGCCGCCTGGTCCAGGGCGGCGCGACGGCCCCAGCGGAAGGCGTCGGTGTTCATCTTCACCGCCGCCCCGTTCATCTCGATGGCCTTCTCCAGGGCCTCGGCGCTGACCGGCACCAGCCCCTTCTGGTAGGCGTAGCCCAGCATGAACAGGTTGGTGGCGATGCTGTCGCCCAACAGGCCGGTGGCGATGCGGGTGGCATCCACGGCGTTGACGGCGTCAGCGCCGCAAGCCTTGGCCACGGTCGCCACCATGGACCCGCCATTCATCTGGAAGTCGGGGTTGGTGACGAAGGCGGCGGTGATGGCCTCATGGGTGTTCAGGATGGCGTGGGTGCGGCCCTTGGCCATCTTGGTCAGGGCGTCGGCATTGGCCGCCACCACGATATCGCAGCCCAGCACCACGTCGGCGCCGCCGGCGGCGATTCGGGTGGCGTGGATGTCCTCCGGCCGTTCGGCGATGCGCAGATGGCTGGTGACCGCCCCGCCCTTCTGCGCCAGGCCCGCCATGTCCAGCACGGTGCAGCCCCGGCTTTCCAGGTGGGACGCCATGGCGACAATGGCGCCGATGGTGACCACGCCGGTGCCGCCCACGCCCGTCACCAGGATGTTCCAGGGACGGTCCAGGGTGCGGCGCACCGGCTCCGGCAGGGCCTCGAACGCGTCGGCCTTGCCCCCCACCGGCTTGGGCTTGCGCAAAGAGCCGCCCTCCACCGTCACGAAGCTGGGGCAGAAGCCCTTGAGGCAGGAGAAATCCTTGTTGCAGCTGGACTGGTCGATCTGACGCTTGCGGCCGAACTCCGTCTCCACCGGCACCACGGACAGGCAGGAGGACTTGGCCGAGCAATCGCCGCAGCCCTCGCACACCAGTTCATTCACCACCACGCGGCGGGCCGGGTCGGGGAAGGTGCCGCGCTTGCGGCGGCGGCGCTTCTCGGCCGCACAGGTCTGTTCATAGATCAGGACGCTGACGCCCTTGATCTCGCGCATCTCGCGCTGCACCCGGTCCAGGTCGTCGCGGTGCTCGATGGTGGTGAAGGGCGGCAGGCCCTGGCCCAGGCCATACTTCTCCGGATCGTCGCTGACCACGACGATGCGTTCCACCCCCTCGGCCTCCAGCTGGCGGGCGATCTGGTGCACGGACAGGCTGCCGTCCACCTTCTGGCCACCGGTCATGGCCACGGCGTCGTTGTAGAGGATCTTGTAGGTGATGTTGACCTTGGCGGCGACGGAGGCGCGCACCGCCAGGATGCCGGAGTGGAAGTAGGTGCCGTCGCCCAGGTTGGCGAAGACATGCTCCTCCCCCGCGAACGGGGCCTGGCCGATCCAGTGCACGCCCTCGCCGCCCATCTGGCTGAAGACGTCAGTGTTGCGGCCCATCCACGTCACCATGTAGTGGCAGCCGATGCCGGCCAGGCCGCGGCTGCCCTCGGGCAGGTGGGTGGAGGTGTTATGCGGACAGCCGGAGCAATAGAAGGGCGCGCGGACCACGGTGCTGGCAGAGGCGGAGGGGCGTAGCTGCGCCTCCAAAGCCTTCACCCGCTCCGCCACGCGGTCGACCATCAGGCCCAGCTTGGCCATGCGGCCGGCCAGCGCGAGCGCGATGGTGGTGGGCGACAGCTCCGCCTTTTCCGACAGCAGGGGGCGCCCCTCCTCATCGGTCTTGCCCAGGATGCGGGGACGGCGGTCCCAGTTGTACAGCTGCTCCTTCAGCTGCGCCTCGATCAGGGCGCGCTTCTCCTCCACCACCAGCAGCTCTTCGGCACTTTCGGCGAAGTCGCGGATGCCGTGGGGCTCCAGCGGCCAGGTCATGGCCACCTTGAAGATGGCGATGCCGAGGTCCGCCGCCATCTCGGCCGTGATGCCCAGCTCATCCAACGCCTGGCGCACGTCCAGATAGGACTTGCCCACCGTGACGATGCCCAGGCGCGGCTTGGCGGCCCCCAGAATGACCTTGTCCAGGCGGTTGGACCGGGCGAAGGCACGCGCCGCGTCCAGCTTCCACTGGATCATGCGATCTTCCTGGATCAGCGGCGTGTCGTGCAGGCGGATGTTCAACCGGCCCGGCGGCATCTCGAAATCGGCGGGCAGCACCACGCCGCTGGTGATGTCCGGCACCCGCACGATGGCGGAGGTGTCGATGGTGTCGGCCAGGGCGGTGAAGCCCACCCAGCAGCCGGAATAGCGCGACATCTCCCAGCCGATCAGGCCGTAATCCAGGAACTCTTGCACGCCGGCCGGGCTCATCACCGGCATGAAGGCGTGGATGAAGGCGTGATCCGACTGGTGCGGCAGGGTGGAGGATTTGGAGGCGTGGTCGTCGCCGGCGATGGCCAGCACGCCGCCGTAGCGGCCGGTGCCGGCGAAGTTGGCGTGCTTCAGCGCATCCAACGAGCGATCGACGCCGGGGCCCTTGCCGTACCAGATGCCGAACACGCCATCGACCTTGGCGCCCTTGAACAGGTTGACCTGCTGGCTGCCCCAGACGGCGGTGGCACCCAGTTCCTCGTTCACGCCGGGCTGGAAATGGATGTCATGCCGGGCCAGGTGCTTGCGCGCCTGCCACAGCGCCTGGTCATAGGCGCCGAGGGGGGAACCGCGATAGCCCGAGATGAAGCCGGCGGTGTTCAAGCCAGCCGCACGGTCGCGGTCGCGCATCAGCATGGGCAGGCGCACCAGCGCCTGGGTCCCGGTCATATAGACCCGGCCGTCCCGCAGGACGTACTTGTCATCGAGGGTAACGGCGGCCAGCGTCATAACGCATCTCCCACTCGGGTGAACCTGTCCCCTGCCTGGCCCCGGAGCGCCGGCCCGATGCGGTCGGATGGCAACCTTCCAGGGAACGGAGCCTGGCGGCCTGGGGGTCCGCAAGGTCCGGCGCCGATGTTCTCCCGGCTTACCCATCCATCTAAGCAGGGATGCAAGGCCCCGAAAATAGGTCACCTATGCTGACATATTTCCTGTCGGAAGCACCGCAGCAATCGCGCCGACTCGTTCCCAGAGGGCGCCATTTGGGTTCGATCCTTACGTAGGCGCGACCCAGCCATGCGCGCACGCCGCCCCAGCCACCATCCAGCCGTTTTTTGGGCCCGCGACTCGGGAGCCGGCGCTGGCTTGACGGCCCGTCCCTGTTTAGTCTGCGGGCGACACCCCCAGCGATGATGAGCATCCCATGGCCAAGCCGGTCGACCCCAGCACCCTGCCCTACCGCCCCTGCGTCGGCATCTGCCTGTTCAACGCCCAAGGCCTGGTATTCGTCGGGCAGCGGCGGGACACGCCCGGCGCCTGGCAGATGCCCCAGGGCGGCATCGACAAGGGCGAGACGGCGGCGGAGGCCGGCCTGCGCGAGCTGATGGAGGAAATCGGCACCGACAAAGCCGCCCTGCTGGAGGAAACGGCGGAGTGGCTGCGCTATGACCTGCCGCCCGAACTGGTGGGCGTGGCGTGGAAGGGCAAATACCGCGGCCAGAAACAGAAATGGCTGGCCTGCCGCTTCACCGGCCAGGACGGCGACATCAACCTGGAGACCGAGCATCCCGAGTTCGACGCCTGGCAGTGGGTGCCGCTGGAGCGGACGGTGGACCTGATCGTGCCCTTCAAGCGGGAGATTTATGTGCAGGTGGTCGCGGCCTTCCGGCATTTGGTGACGTAAGCGCGATCTGGTTGAGGGCTACGGGCGATTAAACCAGCGATTATCCCCACCCTTCGTCGTTGCCCGTGTCGTCTCCCAGGATGGCCTCATAATCCTGACCGCCATAAAAGACACCGATGATGGAAACCAACTCCGCGTCCACGTTGAAGGCGATGATCGCGCGCTTCTTGTAATTGGTGATGCGGAGGCCGGGCCGGACGTCATCCCGGACAATGCCACGATGGGGAAATGTCGTCAGTTTCTCGCAGTAGCTGACGATCGCGTCAGTATAGTGGGCCGCAATGTCAGGCGAGGCCGCCTCGGCAACGTAGCGGTACAGCGCAGCGAGTTGCTCCATCGCCTCGGGCGTGAAGACGACACTCTGGCTCATCGCGCCTTCGCGTGTTCGGCTGCCAAACGGGCACGTACGTCCTCTGCGGTGACGGCGCGGGACGGGTCGGCTTTCAAGGCGTCATAGGCGGGGCCGACCTCATCACGCAGCCAGCTTTCCACGGCACGGTCCCGCGCCATCAAGGCCCGTAAACCATCCCGGATCACTTCGCTTTCACTGGCGTATTCACCAGACCGCACCTTCGCCTTCACGACATCCGCCATGTCATTGGGCAAGGTGATGCTCATTTGCTGGGTGGTTCGCATGGTTGGGTCCCTTGGGCTGAAATAGGATTAAATCCTATTTAGGCACTGGAGGACAGCTCCGCAAAATGGCATGCGCCGCGAAAACAAAAACGCCGCCCCGGTCATCCAGGGCGGCGTTCTGATTTTTAGCGCGGAAGAGGCGTCAGGCGGCCAAGGGCGGCACGCCGGCCTTCTTCATCATGCGCTTGTAGGCGTAGCGCGAGGCGATGTCGCGCAGCCAACCCTGGGGGTTCAGGCCGCTGGCCTTGAACACCATGGCGACCATGCGGTCCAGGTGGTGGGGCCGGTAATAGCTGTAGGCCCGGCGCACATAGTTGGCGAAGGCCGTCTCGCGGTGGTAGGGGGCGTCGCCGTTGTTGGCGGCGTGGTAGGCGAAGGACAGCTCATCATCCTCCGTCTCGTTGATGCGCGAGAGCGAGATGCGCAGGCGACCGAAGGTGCCCAGACGCTCCTGCGCCAGATAGTCGCCCAGGTAGTCATAGAACAGCTTGTAGTGCCGGAACTCGTCGGCGGCGATGTGGCGGCAGATCTGCTTCAGTACCGGCTCGTCCGTGGCCTCGGCCAGGGCGGTGTAATAGCTGCTGGTGCCGGTCTCGACGATGCAACGCGCCACCAGCTCACCCGCGCGGGACCCGCGCACCGACTGGCTGACATTGATGTCGATCTTGTAGCCCTCACGGAAGCGCTTCACCGCCGCCTGGAAGCTCCAGCTGGGGTCCACGCGCTCCGCCCAAGTGCCCAGCGCCTCGCCATGCTGCACCTCCTCGACCGCCCACTGGCGGGCCGTGGCGCAGAAATCGGCGTTGTCGGCGAACACGTTGCACAGGTAATCGGCGTAGCTGTCGCCGTTGTATTCCACCAGGGCGGCGGCCTTGATGAGCTTCAGGATATCGGCGTCGACCTTGGAGGGGTCCAGCTTGTCCCAGGGCAAACCCGCGACCGTCCAGTGGCCGTTGCGGGGATCGGTAGCCGGGGAGTCCATGCCGTTGACGTCTGCCATGCGCGTTCCGTTCTTTGTGCCCCAGGGCCGGCGCGGTCCACTGGGCGGAGCGCCGGCAACCTATGACCATTATACGGGGCCGATACCGCCGCCGCGCCCCCACTGCGACGATCAGACCCCACTCGATTTTTCGGAAAGTCCGCCTGAAAGCAAAAAGGCCGGTGGGCTTTCCATGATGCCCCGCCGGCCGGTATGCCACAAATCCGTAACATCCGCCACGCTTGGCAGGGGCCAAACTAGCACGACGTCCCGGATTGGCAATATGCGCACCCGACAGGGGCGGAAACAATTGTGCTAAATCAACGGGCTAGGTCTGACCCTCAAGCCTCGGCCCCAAGGCCGAGGGGGCTAGGCCCTGTGTCCTAGCCCGCGAACGCGGTCTTGCGATTCGCTCTCAACCCGTCTGGCGCCGGCCTTAGTGGGCCGTCTGGGTGCCGCCCAGCGCTTCCAGCTTGGCCTGGGCAACCAGCAACTTGCCCTCAGCGGCCCGCTTCTCGACATCGCTGGCGGCGTCGGCCAGATCTTCGGCCAGATCCTTCACCTGCTGCTCAACGGCGGCGCGGTCCAGGGCCGTGACCTCGACCGCTTCTTCCGCCAGGACGGTGCAGCGCGTCTCGGTCACCTCGGCGAAACCGCCGGCGACGAAAATACGGTTGCTGATGGTGGTGATGCCATCGGCATAGATGTCGATGACGCCCGGCTTCAGCGTGGTGATCAGGGGGGCGTGGCCCGGCAGGGCGCCCAGGTAGCCTTCACTGCCCGGGACGACCACCATGTCGACCGGCTGGGAAACCAGCAGCTTTTCCGGCGACACCAGCTCGAATTCAACCTTATCGGCCATGATGGGGCTTCCGTTCGGCGACTTGTTTCGTCGTGCGATTCACGGCCTGCGGCCGATCGCACGGGTAAGAAAACGGACGGAAGGGGCGGCCCCTTCCGTCCTGGCACTCCTCAGGCGATCAAGCGGCCTCGGCGGCCATCTTGCGGGCCTTCTCGACGGCTTCCTCGATGGTGCCGACCATGTAGAAGGCCGCTTCCGGCAGGTGGTCGTACTGGCCGGCCACGATGCCCTTGAACGCGCGAATGGTGTCTTCCAGGCTGACCAGCACGCCGGGCGTGCCGGTGAACACTTCGGCCACATGGAAGGGCTGGGACAGGAAGCGCTGGATCTTACGGGCGCGGGCGACCGTCAGCTTGTCCTCTTCCGACAGTTCGTCCATGCCCAGGATGGCGATGATGTCCTGCAGCGACTTGTAGGTCTGCAGCACCTTCTGCACCGAGCGGGCCGTCTGGTAGTGCTCCTCACCCACGACGCGCGGGTCCAGCGCGCGGGAGGTGGAGTCCAGCGGGTCCACGGCCGGGAAGATGGCCTGTTCGGCGATGGCGCGGCTCAGCACCGTCGTGGCGTCCAAGTGGGCGAACGAGGTGGCGGGAGCCGGGTCGGTCAGGTCGTCGGCGGGCACGTACACGGCCTGCACCGAAGTGATCGAGCCCTTCTTGGTGGAGGTGATGCGTTCCTGCAGGGCGCCCATGTCGGTGGCCAGCGTCGGCTGGTAACCCACCGCGGAGGGGATGCGGCCCAGCAGCGCCGACACCTCGGCACCGGCCTGCGTGAAGCGGAAGATGTTGTCGATGAAGAGCAGCACGTCCTGGCCTTCTTCATCACGGAAGTATTCCGCGATGGTCAGGCCGGACAGGGCGACGCGGGCGCGGGCCCCCGGCGGCTCGTTCATCTGACCGTACACCAGCGCCACCTTGGAGCCGGGGCCGTCGAGCTTGATGACGCCCGACTCGATCATTTCGTGGTACAGGTCGTTACCTTCGCGGGTGCGCTCACCCACGCCGGCGAAGACCGACACACCACCGTGCGCCTTGGCGACGTTGTTGATCAGTTCCATGATGGTGACGGTCTTGCCCACGCCGGCGCCGCCGAACAGGCCGATCTTGCCACCCTTCAGGTACGGGGCCAGCAGGTCGATGACCTTAATGCCCGTGACCAGGATCTGCGCGTCGGTCGCCTGCTCGGCGAACTCCGGCGCGGACCGGTGGATGGGGTAGGTCTTCTCGGAGGCGACGGCACCGCGCTCGTCGATCGGCTCGCCGATGACGTTCAGGATGCGGCCCAGGGTGTTGGGGCCCACCGGCATCTGGATGGGCGAGCCGGTGTCGGACACCGAGGTGCCACGCACCAGACCGTCCGTGCTGTCCATGGCGATGCAGCGGACGGTGTTCTCACCCAGATGCTGGGCGACTTCGAGCACAAGGGTCTTGCCCTCGTTCTGCGTGTGGAGGGCGTTCAGAATGGCGGGCAGTTCGGCATCGAACTGCACGTCCACCACGGCGCCCAGCACCTGCGTGATACGGCCGACGGCGTTGGTCGCCTGGTTAGTCGTAGCCATGGGGTAAGCTCCCTCGGACCCTTGCGAATGTTGTCGTGGCGCCGTCAGACCGCTTCAGCACCGGAGATGATCTCGATCAGCTCCTTGGTGATGAAGGCCTGGCGCGTGCGGTTGTAGTTAAGCGTCAGCTTCTTGATCGTGTCGCCGGCGTTGCGCGTGGCGTTGTCCATGGCGGTCATCTGCGCGCCGAAGAACGAGGCCGAGCTTTCCAACAGGGCGGTGTACACCTGGATGGAAAGGTTGCGCGGCAGCAGGTCGTTGAGGATGTCCTCTTCCGACGGCTCGAACTCGTAGATGGCCTTGGGCTCGGTGGAGGCCGGGGCCTCTTCCGTCGTGGCCGTCACGGCGAACGGGACGATCTGCTGGACGGTGACGATCTGCGTCATCGCCGACTTGAACTTGTTGAAGATGATGGAGGCGACGTCGAATTCGCCGGCGTCGAACAGCTCCAGCACCTTGTCCGCGACCTGGGCCGCGTCGGCGAAGCCCAGGCGCTTGCCGCCCAGGTTCTCGTAGCTGTGGACGATCATCGAGCCGAACTCGCGGCGCAGCAGGTCGCGGCCCTTGCGGCCCACGGTCAGCAGCTTCACCGTCTTGCCCTCGCCCGTCAGGCGGGCGATCTGGCGCTTGGTCTCGCGGACGATGGTGGCGTTGAAACCACCGCACAAGCCGCGGTCACCCGTCAGCACGATCAGCAGCTGCACCTGGTCGGAACCGGTGCCGGCCATCAGCTTCGGGCCCTGCGCGCCCGCCGGCACGTTGGCGGCGAGGGAGGAGAGCATGCGGCCCATGCGCTCGGCATAGGGACGCCCGGCTTCGGCCTGTTCCTGGGCGCGGCGCAGCTTGCTGGCGGCGACCATCTTCAGGGCCGAGGTGATCTTTTGCGTCGACTTGACGCTGTCGATCCGGATCTTGAGGTCCTTAAGGCTGGGCATGCCGTGCCTTCACTTCCTAGGGAGACTTGGGCGGGCGGCGGCCATGACGGCGCCGCCCGCCGTTTGCGGGGATCAGGCGAAGACCTTGGAGAAGCTCTCCAGGAAGGCCTTCAGCTTTTCCTCGGTGTCCTTGCTGATCTGCTTGTCGGTGCGGATCGCGGTCAGGATGTCCTGGCCCTTGCTGCGGATCTCGTCCAGGAAGCGCGCCTCGAAGCGGTTCACGTCCTCGACCTTCACCTTGTCCAGGAAGCCCTTCACGCCGGCGAAGATGGAAACCACCTGCTCTTCCACCGGCAGCGGGCTGTACTGCGGCTGCTTCAGCAGTTCGGTCAGGCGGGCGCCACGGTTCAGCAGGCGCTGGGTGGCGGCGTCCAGGTCCGAGGCGAACTGGGCGAAGGCGGCCATTTCGCGGTACTGGGCCAGTTCCAACTTAATGGTGCCGGCGACCTGCTTCATCGCCTTGATCTGGGCGGCGGAGCCGACGCGGCTGACCGACAGACCGACGTTAATGGCCGGGCGGATACCGCGGTAGAACAGGCCCGTTTCCAGGAAGATCTGGCCGTCGGTGATGGAGATGACGTTCGTCGGAATGTAGGCCGACACGTCACCCGCCTGGGTTTCGATGATGGGCAGGGCCGTCAGCGAACCGGCGCCGTAGCCGTCGGCCATCTTGCAGGCGCGTTCCAGCAGGCGGCTGTGCAGGTAGAACACGTCGCCGGGGTAGGCTTCGCGGCCCGGCGGACGGCGCAGCAGCAGGGACATCTGACGGTAGGCGACGGCCTGCTTGGACAGGTCATCGTACACGATCAGGGCGTGCATGCCGTTGTCGCGGAAGAACTCGCCCATGGCGCAGCCGGTGTAGGGCGCCAGGTACTGCAGGGGGGCCGGCTCGGACGCGGTGGCGGCGACGACGATGGAGTATTCCATCGCGCCGGCTTCCTCCAGCGTCTTCACGATCTGGGCGACCGTGGAGCGCTTCTGGCCGATGGCCACGTAGATGCAGTAGAGCTTCTTGGATTCGTCGCCGCCGGCGTTGACGCCCTTCTGGTTGATGAAGGCGTCGATGGCGACGGCGGTCTTGCCGGTCTGACGGTCGCCGATGATCAGCTCACGCTGGCCACGGCCGACGGGCACCAGGGCGTCCACGGCCTTCAGGCCGGTCTGCATGGGCTCGTGCACCGACTTGCGCGGGATGATGCCGGGGGCCTTGACCTCGACGCGCTTGCGCTCGACGTCGACCAGGGGGCCCTTGCCGTCGATGGGGTTACCCAGGCCGTCCACGACGCGGCCCAGCAGGCCGCGGCCCACCGGCACCTCGACGATGGCGCCCGTGCGCTTCACCGTGTCGCCTTCCTTGATGGCGCGGTCGTCGCCGAAGATCACGGCGCCGACATTGTCGGCTTCCAGGTTCAGGGCCAAGCCCTTGATCCCGCCCGGGAACTCGACCATCTCACCGGCCTGGACCTTGTCCAGACCATGGATGCGAGCGACACCGTCACCGACCGAGAGCACCTGGCCCACTTCAGCAACGTCGGCCTCGGTGCCGAAATTCGCGATCTGCTGCTTCAGGATCGCGGAAATCTCTGCGGCGCGGATTTCCATCAGCCCACCCCTTTCATGGCGATTTTCAGCTTGGTCAGTTTGGTGCGCACGGAACTGTCGATCATGCGCGATCCGACCTTAACGATCATGCCGCCCAGCAGCGTCGGGTCGACGCTGGCGGCGACGGTAACTTTCGAGCCCAGGGCCTTCTTCAGCGCATCGGTCACCGCCGACAGCTGCTCATCCGTCAACGGACGGGCCGAGACGACGGTGGCCGTCTCCTCGCCGCGGCGCCGGGCCAGTTCGGCAAGGAAGGCGGCGATCATGCCGTCGAGGGCGAAAAGCCGGCGGTTCTGGGCCACCAGACCAATAAACTTGCGCACAAGCTCAGACGTGCCCGCCTGTGACAGCACCGCCTCCATGGCGCGGGCCTGATCGGCACGCGACAGGACGGGGCTGCGCACAACGCGACGCAGGTCTGCGCTTTCGGCGAGAACCTGCTTGAGCGACGTCAGGTCCTGCGCGGTCTGGTCCAGCGCCTTCTGCTCGTCGGCAAGGTCGAACAGCGCCGCCGCGTAGCGGGCCGCCAGTCCGGATACGACTGTCCCTTGGGATGCCACCTGGAAACCTCGGTTTATCCGCAGACCTGAAGGATTTCAGGGCTTTAGCAATGTGGGCCCGAACCGGGTGGAAACCACCCCGGCGTCGGGCGTCGTGCACTTAACACAGGATGCCGCAGGGCGCAACTGCATCACTCCATCGAAAGCATACTATCCCCTGGGTGAGCGGCGCTCTTTAAGGCGCCATTAACAGTTGGGACCGCATAGTCCCCTCATCGCGCCAATGCCACCCGGCGCCCCTTGAAAAAAGCCCGGCACCATCCGGGTACCCCGATCCAGGGTGGCAGAGTGCTGGTGAGTCATGACTGTCGTCCCCTTCTCCTCTGCCCGCTTCACCCCCTTCGATCTGACCGAGTGGAACAGCGTCGCCCAGCCCAAGCTGGAGCGGGGCCTGTGGGAAACGGTCAGCCGCCACACCGCGCCGGACCACGACCAGCTGATCGTGCGCTTCCCCAACCTGGACCGTCCGGTGTTCCGTTTCGAGCGGGACCGCCGCGGCACCTATCGCCTGTTTTTCAACGACCGGCGCGGCTGGTACTGCATCGGCACCGGCGAGACCGCCGAGGAGTGCCTGTCGGTGTGGCGGGGGCGCGTGCCGCGCGCCACGGCCGAGGCCGGCGCCCAAGCGGGACGTTGACGATCCTGCCTTCTATACTAAAGAACGAGGGGCTTTGATGCCCCTTGGGTGCCTGGGTGGCCTGGTACGGACCCTATTTGAGGCTGCCTGCTGTTGATCTGAGCCTTGGTGGCGTCCTGAGTCGCGTCGCGTAAAATGGCCTGGTCGGTTCATTGTTAAGTGAGTTGCGTTAAGTGAGTTGCCTGGTTGGTGGCCTTGCCTGGACTTCACGCCTTGGGGGCAGACCAGCGCCCCCATCAGGGCAGACGGGACACTTATCTCAGTTGTGATACGGGGCGGAGCGGCGGTGCCAGGACAGAGAATGGCGCCGCCGTTTCCATATCGACCGGCAGGTGCGCGATGGTGTCGCCATCCCCCTGCACCGGGTCGCCCAGCGGCCCCTCGATACGCACCCGCACCGCCGGAACCACGCGGTAGCCCAATCCCCCCCTCGCCGCCCGCGCCGCATCGGCACCCCAGCGGGCCAGTTGCCCGGTGACCAGGGCCGCGCCATAGGCCAGGGCCGCCAGGCGGCCGCCCTCTAAGAACAGGCAGACCTGGAAGCCGCTCTCGTCCAACCGGGCGTCGGGCGCACAGACGAAGCGGCCGCCATAGAAATGCCCCTTGGCCACGATGCAGGACGCGACGTCGTGCACGCTGTCGCGGCCGGCAACATCCCATAGGGTGACGCGGTAGCGCGGGCTGGGCCAGCGGGCGATCTGAGCCAGGCTTTCCAGAAAATAGGCGCCCTTGCCCAGGCGCCGCTTCACAATCGGGTCCACCCCTTCAACCACATGGGCGTCCAGCCCCACGCCGGCCATCATGGTGAACAGCCGGCCGTTCGCCCGCCCGGCATGGATGACGCGCGGCGCGGCGCCCGCCAGGGTGCGCGCCAGGTCGGCCGCGCCCGTGGGCAGGCCCAGTTCGGCCGCCAGCACGTTGGCCGTGCCCAACGGGATGAGGCCCAGGGCCGGCGGCGACAGCAGGGGGGCGGCCAGCAGTCCATTCACCACCTCATTGATGGTGCCGTCGCCGCCCGACGCCACCACGGCGTCGGGGATGACCCCCTCCGTCAAGGCGCCCGAGGCCGCCAGCGCCGCCAGCCGTTCGGCGTCGCGCGGCCCGGTGGTTTCCACCACCGTCACCGCCGACCCGCCCTGTCGCAGCGTGTCAACCACGCCGCCCATCAGCCCCCGCCGCCGGCGACCCGCGACAGGATTGTGAATGATCAAGAGACGGCGGGCGGGAATCGCCACAGTTTCCGTGACAGCCAAGTGAAGGGCGGAAGACATATTTATGAATGCCCCGTGAATATATGGTGAAGTCCTTGAGCCAGCCTCTATCACCATTTGTCTTGCCCTACATGCTGCGGTATAGCCCTGTCAACATTACTATTGATTGTCTGCGTTGGTCATGTCGGGGGCGTAGCATGGAGACGGAGATGGAGACGGAGCACGAGGCCACGCGGCGGTATCGCAGCATCTGGCTGTCCGACCTGCATCTGGGCACCCGCGGCTGCCAGGCCGACATGCTGCTGGATTTCCTGAAGCACACCGAGTCGGAGTATCTGTACCTGGTGGGCGACATCGTCGACGGCTGGCGCCTGAAGAAGGGCTGGTACTGGCCGCAGGCCCATAACGACGTGGTGCAGAAGGTGCTGCGCCGGGTGCGCAAGGGCACCAAGGTCTTCCTGATCCCCGGCAACCATGACGAGGTCTTCCGCGACTTCATCGGGCTGCAGTTCGGCGGGGTCACCATCCTGGAGGATGCGGTCCACACCACCGCCGACGGCCGCCGCTTCCTGGTGCTGCACGGCGACCTGTTCGACGCCGTGGTGAAATACGCCAAGTGGCTGGCCTATGTCGGGGACAGCGCCTACACGCTGCTGCTGACCCTGAACACCTGGCTGAACGCCGCCCGCCGCCGCTTCGGCTTCCAGTACTGGTCGCTCTCCGCCTTCCTGAAGAACCGCACCAAGAAAGCGGTGGAGTTCATCGGCAATTACGAGCAGGCGCTGGCGGACGAGGCCAAGCGCCGCCAAGTAGACGGCATCATTTGTGGCCACATCCACCACGCGGAGATGCGTGACATGGGTGGCGTCCTCTACTGCAACGACGGGGACTGGGTGGAATCGTGTACCGCATTGGTCGAACACGCCGACGGCACGCTGGAGATCATTCATTGGGCGGACGAAGTGCGCAAGCGCGTAGCGGCGCGGCAGCCTGGGCAGCCGGGCGGGACGACACAGAAGGCTGCAGCGTGAAGATCCTCATCGTCACGGATGCCTGGCATCCCCAGGTGAACGGCGTGGTCCGCACCCTGACCACGACGCGGGACGAGCTGCGCCAATTGGGCCATGAGGTCGAGGTCATCGCCCCCGACCGCTTCCGCACCGTGCCCATGCCCACGTACCCGGAAATCCGCCTGGCGCTGAAGCCCGGCGCCCGGCTGCGCCGCATGATCGACGAGATCCAGCCCGACGCCATCCACATCGCGACGGAGGGGCCCCTGGGTCTGGCCGCGCGGCGCTATTGCCTGCGTCGGCGCATCCCCTTCACCACCGCCTATCACACGCGCTTCCCGGAATACGTCCGCGACCGCTTCCCCATTCCGTTGCGTCTCAGCTACGCGCTGGTGCGGCGCTTCCACGCGCCGGCCTCGGCCGTCATGGTGGCGACGCCGTCCATCGAGAGCGACCTGGTGGACCGGGGCTTCCGCAACATCAAGCGCTGGTCGCGCGGTGTCGACACCGACCTGTTCCGCCCACGCGAGAAGGACTTCCTGCCCTTCCCCCGCCCCATCTTCATGTATGTGGGCCGGGTGGCGGTGGAGAAGAACATCGAGGCCTTCCTGTCGCTGGACCTGCCCGGCACCAAGGTGGTGGTGGGCGGCGGCCCGCAGCTGGACGACCTGAAGGCCAAGTACCCGGCCGCCCAGTTCGTCGGCCCCAAGCACGGCGAGGAGCTGGCCAAGCACTACGCCGCCGGCGACGTCTTCGTCTTCCCCTCGCGCACCGACACCTTCGGCCTGGTGCTGCTGGAGGCGCTGGCCTCCGGCGTGCCGGTGGCCGCCTATCCCGTGCCGGGTCCGCTGGACGTGTTGGCGGGGTCGGACGTGGCCGTGCTGGACGAGGATTTGCAGAAGGCCGCCCTGGCCGCCCTGGAGATCCCGGGCGACAAGTGCCGGCGCCATGCCCTGACCTTCTCCTGGTCCGCGTCGGCGGAGCAGTTCCTGAACAACCTGCGCCCCTTCCGCGGCCACCCGGTCATCGATCCGGCCCCCATTTTGGACCCTGCCCCCGTGTTGGACCCGCCCCCTGTGTTAGATCCGCAGGCCGGTGAGGCCAAGAAAGCCAGCTGATCCCGGCCGCGCAATTGACCTGCATCCGTTGAAGCGGGCGACGGGCCGGTGCTAGGGTGGCGGCGACCGCGGCGGGCCTGCACCCGCCGCACCGCCACTCCCCTGACATGACCAGTATGCTGGAAGCGCTTTATCGCGGGCTGACCGCCCTGGCCGGCCCCGCCGTCCGACGCCTGCTGGACCGCCGGCTGGCCGCCGGCAAGGAAGACCCCGCCCGCCTGCCGGAGCGCCTGGGTCATCCCGGCCTGCCCCGACCAGCGGGGCGGCTGATCTGGCTGCATGCCGCCAGCGTGGGCGAGTCCCAAGCCGTGCTGCCGCTCATCGACCGGCTGCTGACCTTGGCGCCCCGGCCCACCGTCCTGGTCACCACCGGCACCGTCACCTCCGCCACCCTGATGGCCAAGCGCCTGCCCCCCGGCGCCCTCCACCAGTTCGTGCCGGTGGACCTGCCGGCAGCCGTGGCCCGCTTCATCGACCACTGGCGGCCCGACGCCGCCCTGTGGATCGAATCGGAGTTCTGGCCCAACCTGCTGCGCGCCCTGCGCAAGAGGGGCGTGCCCACGGCCCTGGTTAACGCCCGCCTGTCGGCCGGCAGCCACCGCAATTGGCGCCGGGCGCCGCGCACCGCCCACCGCCTGCTGTCCACCTTCCGCCTGGCCCTGGCGCAGACGGCGACGGAAGCCGACCGCCTGCGGGACCTGGGCCTGGCAGACGTGCGCTGTGTCGGCAACCTGAAGTATTCGACCGCCCCCCTGCCCGCAGAGGCGGATTCCCTGGCGGCGCTGCGGGCCGCGATGGGCGAGCGGCCCACCTGGGTCTTCGCCAGCACCCACCCGGGTGAGGACGACCTGGCCGCCCAGGTCCACCGGCGCCTGGCGCCCCTTCTTCCCCACCTGCTGACCCTGGTCGTGCCCCGCCATCCCAAGCGCGGGCCGGAGATCGCCGCCGCGTTCCAGGACCAGGGCCTGACGGTCAGCCGCCGCGCGACCGGGGCGCTGCCCCAGGCGACGGATGATTTGCACGTGGCCGACACGCTGGGGGAACTGGGGTTGTTCTTCCGCCTGGCGCCGGTGGCCGCCATCGGCGGGTCCTTCGTGCCGGTGGGAGGGCACAACCCCATTGAGCCGGCGCAACTGGGCGCCGCCGTCGTCTATGGCCCGCACATGCATAATTTCGCGGAGATCGCTGCGGCGCTGGAGACGGCGGGCGGCGCCCGGCGGGTGGCTGACGGGGATGGCCTGGCGGATGCCGTGCGCGCCCTGCTGACCGACGCGCCCGCGCGCGCCGCCCAGGCCGCCGCCGCCCAGGCCGTAGCCGATGACAACCGCGACGCCGTGGACCGGGTGATGGCCGCCCTGGCCCCGCTGCTGGCGGAGGCGGGCCTGCGCTCGTCCGGGGACGCCGCATGAAGGCGCCCGGCTTCTGGTACCGCCCGCCCGGCCTGGCGGCGGCCCTGTTGAGCCCGCTGGCCGGCCTCTACGCCCTGGCCGCCCGGCGGCGCCAGGTGAAAGCGGCGCCGCAGGACGCCGGCATCCCCGTCCTGTGCATCGGCAACCTGGTGGCGGGCGGCGCCGGCAAGACGCCGCTGGCGCAGGCGGTGATGCGATCCCTGCGGACGCGCGGCATCCAGGCGCATTACCTGTCGCGGGGCTATGGCGGGCGCCTGACGGGGCCGCTGCGGGTGGACCCGGCCCGGCACGGCGCCACCGATGTCGGTGACGAGCCGCTGCTGCTGTCCCGCTCCGCCCCCGCCTGGATATCCGCCGACCGCCTGGCCGGCGCCCGCGCCGCGCGGAACGGCGGCGCCCAGGCCGTGGTCATGGATGACGGGTTCCAGAACCCAGCGCTGGCCAAGGACCTGTCACTGCTGGTGGTCGACGGGGGCGCCGGCTTCGGCAACGGCCGGGTCATCCCCGCCGGCCCCCTGCGCGAACCCCTGGCCGCCGGCCTTGCCCGGGCGGGGGGCGTGGTCATCGTGGGACAGGATCGCCTGGGCGCCGCGGCCCAGGTCGCCAGGCTGGCGCCCACCCTGCCCATCCTGACGGCGCGCCTACGCCCGGATTCCACCGTCGCCGCCGGCATCGGCGGGCGGCCGGTGCTGGCCTTCGCGGGCATCGGACGGCCGTCCAAGTTTTTCGATACCTGCCGTGAACTGGGCCTGACCCTGACGGAAACGGTCTCATTTCCCGACCACCATCCCTATACCGGCGCCGAAATCACCCGCCTGCTGGGTCGGGCCGGCGCCCTGGGCGCCGTGCCGCTGACGACCGAGAAGGATTGGGTGCGACTACCGGCCGCGCACCAGGAGGCCATAAAGGCCCTGCCCGTGGTGCTGGACTTCGACGATCCCAGCGCCCTGGAGCGTGTCTTGAACACCGTGTTCCGGGAACGGTGATCGAGAAACCGGACGATCGAGGGAATGGCGGGCGCCACCGGCACCGCCGCGTTGCGTGAAAGCATGTTCCAGTCATTCAAACCCCGTGCGCGCCATGGCAAACCATAGCCCGCTGCGCCGCACCTTCGACCGCGTCCTGGGCCACCGGCTGGAGGCGGTCGCCGTCTACCTCATCTATGGCGCGCTGAGCCTGCTGTCCTTGGACGCGGCGTCGGCGCTGGGGGGATGGGTGGGCCGCACCCTGGGGCCCTGGCTGCCCGCCCATGGCAAGGTGCTGCGCCGGCTGGAGCGGGCGATGCCCCACCTGACGCCGCGGGAGCGCCGGGACATCGCCCGGCAATCCTGGGAAAACCTGGGCCGCACCCTGGCGGAATATCCCCACATCAAAACCCTCTCCCGCGATTGGGACACGCGGGTGGAGATGGTGGGGGCGGAGCATCTGCGGGCCCTGCGCGACGACGGCAAGCCCGGCATCTGCGTCACGGCCCACCTGGCCAACTGGGAACTGGCGGCCCTAGCCTGCCACAAGCTGGACCTGCCGCTGACCATCGTCTACCGCGCGCCCAACAACCGCTGGGTCGACCGGCTGCTGGCCAAGGCGCGCGGGCCGCTGCAGGGCTACTTGGTGCCCAAGGGGCGCGACGCCGCGCGGGGCATGATGTCCACCATCCGCAGCGGCGGCCATATCGGGGTGCTGCCCGACCAGAAGCTGAACGAGGGCATCCCCGTGCCCTTTCTCGGACGGGACGCCATGACCGGTACCTTCACCGCCGACCTGGCCCTGCGCTACGACGCGCCCATCATCCCCATCCAGGTGACGCGACTGGACGCCAGGGGCAGCCACTTCCGCATCGAGGCCATGGCCCCGCTGGCGCTGGAGAAGACCGGCGACCGCGCCGCCGACACCCGCGCCGGCATGGTCCAGGTCAACGCCCTGCTGGAGGAATGGGTGCGGGCCCACCCCGGACAATGGATGTGGACCCATAACCGTTGGCCCGATTAGGCGTTGGCCTCATTGGGCGATAGCCGCCGCGCTTGACCCGCGACGAAAAGCGCCCGATAGCTGTAGCGCCGCCGGATATGGGGACCGGCGCACCCGTCTTCGTCCGCCTCGGAGTTTTCCGCCGCCCGCAGGTTCGGAGGGGGTTCATTACCCCATCCTTTCCAGGACGGCCGGCCCATCGCCATGCGGGCCCGCCAGCGGGAGCATCCATGGCCGAGCACGGTACCCAGCCTTCCTCCCTGCGCTACGCCCTCGAGGCGGCAGGCATCCGCGCCCTGTTCCGCCTGCTGGGCCTGCTGCCCGCCGACGTGGCGTCGGACTTCGGCGGCTGGGTGGGGCGCACCCTGGGCCCCCGGCTGGGCGGCAACGCCAAGGTGCTGCGCAACCTGGAACAGGCCATGCCCCAGCTGGACGCGGCGGCGCGCCGACGCGTGGCGCGGGACTGCTGGGACAACCTGGTGCGCACCCTGGCCGAATACCCGCACCTGAAAACCATCTCACGCGAGTGGGAGCAGCGGGTGGAGCTGATCGGGGCGGAGCATGTGCGCGGCCTGGTCACCGATGGCAAGCCAGGCGTCATCCTGACCGGCCATTTCGGCAATTGGGAACTGGTGGCCATGACGGTGTTCAAGTGCGGCGCCACCATGACCGCCATCTACCGCGCGCCCAACAACCCCTCGGTTGACAAGCTGCTGGCGGAGGCGCGGGGTGAGCTGGGCACCACCTTGGTGCCCAAGGGTCGCGCCTCGGCCAAGGGCATCCTGGCCGCCATGCGGGCGGGGGGCATCCTGGGCATCCTGGCCGATCAGAAGCTGAACGAGGGCATCGCCGTCCCCTTCCTGGGACGGGATGCCATGACCGGCACCATCGCCGGCGACGTGGTCGTGCGCCACGGCGCCGTGGTCGTGCCGGTGCGGGTGACGCGCAAGCCCAAGGGCGCCCGCTTCCGCATCGAGGCGTTCCCGCCCATGGAGCTGCCCGCCCCCACCGGCGACCGGCCGGCCGACATCCGCGCCATCACCGTGGCGGTGAACCAGCTGCTGGAGCGGTGGGTGCTGGACAACCCCGGCCAATGGCTGTGGACCCACCGGAGATGGCCGAAATAGGGGGCCTGCTCAGAACAGGCTGCCCTGGCCCCCGGGCCGCGCCGCCGCGCGCGGCTTGGGCGCCGACTCGCGCGGCGGGGCCGGTGTTGGAACAGGCGCCGGGGCCCCTTCCCCATCGAGCGTGGCGCCCACGGCGCCATCAATGAACTCCACCCGCACGCGGCCGCCGGCGGGGGCATCCGCCGCCTTGGTCACGGGGTGGCCATCGGCGGTGGTGACCAGGGCGAAACCCCGGGCCAGCACCCCCCGGTAGGACAGCGTCTCCAGCAGCTTGGCCTGGCCTTCCAGGCGGCGGGCGCCATCGGCCACGGCGCGGCCGAAGCTGGCGTCCAGGCGGCGGCCGAGGTCGGCCAGGCGGACGCCCCCTTCCTCCGCCCGGCGCACCAGCGGCTGGGGCGTCAGGCGCTGGGCCAGGTTCTGGGCGCGGGTGGTGCGGTCGGCCAGCAGGCGGGTCACGCCGCCCGACAGGCCACGGCCCGCGATATCCAGGCGGGCATAGGCCAGGCCCAGCACCTGGGCCGGATGGCGCAGGCCGGCGCCCAGCTTGGCCACCTCCGTCCGATGGCGGCGGATCAGGCCGGTCATGGACAGGGCCAGGCGCTCGCCCCGGTCGTCCAGGCGCTGGGCGCAGCCTTCCAGCAGGGCACGGGGGTCGCCCAGGCCGCGCGCCAGCCCCTCCACCCGATTGCGGCGTTCGGCCAGCAGGCGGTTGGCCGTGCCCTCCAGCCGGCGACCGCATTCCATGACCTGGGCCATCAGCTCCGCCCGCACCGGCACCGCCATCTCGGCGGCGGCGGTGGGCGTGGGCGCCCGGCGGTCGGAGGCGAAATCGATCAGCGTCGTGTCGGTCTCATGCCCCACGGCGGAGATCAGCGGGATCTGGCTGGCCGCCGCCGCCCGCACCACGATCTCCTCATTGAAGGGCATCAGGTCTTCCAGGCTGCCACCGCCACGCGCCACGATCAGCAGGTCGGGCCGGGGCACGGGGCCGCCGGGGGCGATGGCGTTGAAGCCCTGGATGGCGCGGGCCACCTGGGCCGCCGCCTGTTCGCCCTGCACCGCCACGGGCCACAGCAGCACATGGCGGGGAAAGCGGTCGGCCAGGCGGTGCAGGATGTCGCGGATGACGGCGCCGGTTGGGGAAGTCACAACGCCGATGACGCGGGGCAGGAAGGGCAGCGGCCGCTTGCGCTGGGCATCGAACAGCCCCTCGGCCGCCAGCCGGCGCTTGCGCTCCTCCAGCATCTTGAGCAGCGCGCCCTCACCCGCCAGCTCCATGGTTTCGATGATCAACTGGTATTGCGAGCGGCCGGGATATGTCGTCAGGCGGCCGGTGCACACCACCTCCATCCCGTCTTCCGGCTTCACGGCCAGGCGCATGACCGTGCCTTTCCAGCACACGGCCTCGATCACCGCCTGGTCGTCCTTCAGGCGCAGGTACAGGTGGCCGGAGGAAACGCGCTTGGGCTGGCTGACCTCGCCGCGCACGCGGACATAGCCGAACGTCTCCTCCACCGTGCGCTTCAGGGCGCGCGACAGGTCGGAAACGCTGAGTTCCGGCAGGTTGCCGCCGGCCACGGGCGTGGCGCCGGCATAGCCGAGATCGGCGGTGGAGGGCGGGGGAGAGTCGGGGAAGTCTTGAGTCATGGCGCGGGCATGATACAAGCACCCGCTCAACAGATGGAATCGTGATCGGGGGTAGAGGCGATGAAGATCCTGGTGGTCGGATCCGGCGGGCGGGAGCATGCGCTGTGCTGGGCCATCTCAGCCTCCCCCCTGTGCGGCACGCTGTGGTGCGCGCCCGGCAACGCCGGCATCCGCGACGTGGCGAGTTGCGTGGACATCAAGGCCGACGACGTGGACGGCCTGGTGGCCTTCGCCACGGCCAACGCCGTGGACCTGGTGGTGGTGGGGCCGGAGCAGCCGCTGGTGCTGGGCCTGGTGGACCGCCTGACGGCCGCCGGCATCAAGGCATTCGGCCCCAGCCAGGCCGCCGCCGCCCTGGAAGGCTCCAAGGGCTTCATGAAGGACATCTGCGCCAAGTACGGCGTGCCCACGGCCGCCTACCGGCGCTTCACCGATGCCGCCGCCGCCAAGGCCTATGCCACCGAACAGGGCGCGCCCATCGTGGTCAAGGCCGACGGTCTGGCCGCCGGTAAGGGCGTGGTCATCGCCATGACCCTGGAGGAAGCGCACGCCGCCATCGACGACGCCATGCTGCACGGCCGCTTCGGCAGCGCCGGCGCCGAGGTGGTGGTCGAGGAGTTCATGGATGGCGAGGAGGCCAGCTTCTTCGCCCTGTGTGACGGCACCCACGCCCTGCCCCTGGTGGGGGCGCAGGACCACAAGCGGGTGTTCGACAACGACCAGGGCCCCAACACCGGCGGCATGGGCGCCTATTCCCCCGCCCCCGTCCTGACGCCCGCGCTGCAGGACCGGGTGATGCGCGAGATCGTGGAACCCACGGTCAAGGGCATGGCGGCGGAGGGCAAGCCCTTCACCGGCGTGCTGTTCGCCGGGCTGATGATCGTTGCGAGCCCGGAAGGGCCCAAGCCACGCCTGATCGAATTCAACGCGCGCTTCGGCGATCCGGAATGCCAGGTGCTGATGCGCCGCCTGAAGTCCGACATCGTGCCGCTGCTGCTGGCCACCTGCGACGGGCAGTTGGACCACGTGGATGTGCGCTGGCACGACGACCCCGCCCTGTGCGTGGTGATGGCGGCCCAGGGCTATCCGGGTGATTATGTGAAGAACACCGTCATCGGGGGGCTGGAGGACGCGGGCAAGGTCGACGGGGTCACCGTCTTCCATGCCGGGACGAAGGCTGATGGCGACCGCGTGCTGGCCAACGGCGGCCGGGTCCTGGGGGTGACGGCCATCGGTAAGTCGGTGGCCAAGGCGCAGGCCCTGGCCTATCAGGCGGTGGACCGCATCCGCTGGCCCGAGGGGTTCTGCCGGCGGGACATCGGCTGGCGCGCGCTTGAACGCGAAAAGGCCGGGGGCGAAAAGGCCGAACGGGAACAGAAGCAGGGATAAGGCCGGCGCCCCAGCACGGGGCCCCGCCGTTTTTAGGGACACGAGATCATGAATCGCCAGGACCGCCGCCGCCGCATCGCGGAAATCTCCAAGGACGCCAATGCCGGCGCGCCCTTCGTCAACGACATGCGCGTGGCCGCCGACCTGCACCGCCAGGGCCGGCTGAAGGAGGCGGAGAACGCCTACCGCGCCATCATCCGCATCTACGCCTCCGTCCCGGAAATCCGCGTCGCCTGGTCCAACCTGGGCGCGGTGCTGCAGGGCCTGGGCAAGCTGGAAGAGGCGGTGACGGCGCTGAAGAAGGCGCGGTCGCTGAACCCCAACCACCCGCCGCCCTACCAGAACCTGGGCATGGCCCTGCTGGCCCAGGGCAAGGTGGATGAGGCGCTGGAAAGCTTCCGCCGCGCGGTGGAGCTGAACCCGCAGTTCACCGAAGCCTGGCACGCCCTGGGCGTGGCCTCGGGCCAGAAGAACGACCTGGCCGGGGCGGAGGACGCCTGGCGCCGCACGCTGGAACTGGACCCCAACCGGGCCGAGACCCGCTTCAACCTGGGGCTGGTCCTGCGCAACACCGGCCGGCTGGACGCGGCCGCGGCGGAATTCCACGCCTGCGCCACCCTGGACCCGTCCCAGGGCGACGCCCGCCTGGCCCTGGCCGACACCCTGATCGCCATGGGCCGCGCCGAAGAGGCCGCCCAGATCATTTGGGTGCTGGTGCAGACCACGCCGGCCCATCCGGTGCCGCAGCAGTTCTACGCCCGCGCCCTGACGGTCATGGCGCAGATGGGCAATGGCGACGCCGCCGCCGACCGCGCCGACCAGTGGGCCGCCGCCTACCCGGACAGCGAGGCCGCCCGGTCGGTGAAGATCGCCTTCGACAACTACCGCGCCGAGAAGGCCGCCGCCGAGACGAAGCCCGAGGAGGCCCCGAAGGCCGAAGAAGCGGCCCCCGAAGCCGCGCCGGGGCAAACGCCGGAGGCTTAAGACCCGGTACGGTCCCGCCGCTGTTCCCGTGACGCCGCCACCCTCAGGCCGAGGATGCGCGGCGGCGGGCGGCGGCGGGACGCCCGCCAGGCGATCCAGCATTGGCGGACCTGCCACCCGGCCAGCGCCAGCAGCCCCGCCACGGCCACCGCCAGCATTCCCCATTCCCAGACATCGGCGCCGCGCAGAACGGCCAGCATCCCCTTCATGGCCTGCGGGTGCAGCCCCAGCGTCAGGGCCATGGCCAGGAAATGCAGCGCCAGCGCCAGGATGGGCAGCAGCGGCGCCAGCAACAGGCTGGCCGCCTGACCATAGACGATGCGGAGGGGATGGCGCACCGTGGTCCATTCGCAGGACAGCGGCACCAGAACCGACACCGCCAGACCGGCCATGACGGTGATGGGCAGGAAGGCGTTCAAGGCCAGCGCCAGGGGCCAGCCCGCCAGGACATCCCCCAACCCCACCGCCAGCGCCACCAGGGCCAGCGCCTCTAGCGCCAACAGGGCGAGGACGCCGCGCACCGTCCACAGGATGCGCCCCTCCTGCCCCGGGCGCACCCGTTGGGCCCGCATGCCCGCGTCCTTATGGAACGGCGTGTCGCGCACCACCTCGCCCGTGACGTCGCCGCGCAAGGACCAATAGAAGGCGCCGTAGTCGTCGCGGTAGAGCGGCATGCGGTTCCCGTCCCCCTTGGTGTCGTCTTGCTGTGGTCAGCGGCGATCCTTAAAGAAATCCCGCAGCAGGGCGCCCGCCCGCCGCTCCTGCAACCCGCCATAGGTGTCGGGCGCATGATGGCAGGTCGGCTGGCTGAAGAAGCGGGGGCCGTGCTCCACCGCCCCGCCCTTGGGATCGTAGGCACCGAAATAGACCCGCCGCAGCCGGGCGAAACTGATGGCGGCGGCGCACAGGGCGCACGGCTCCAGCGTCACATAGAGGTCCAGGCCCGGCAGGCGCGGCTGCCCCACGGCGGCGCAGGCGGCACGGATGGCCAGCACCTCGGCATGCGCCGTGGGGTCGGCCAGTTCCTCCGTGCGGTTGGAGGCGGCGGCCAGCACCGCCCCGGTGACGGGGTCGACGATGACGGCGCCCACCGGCACCTCCCCCCGCGCGGCGGCCGACGCCGCCTCGGCGAAGGCGCGCTCCATGGGGGACAGGTCGGGCTCGGTCTCAAGCGGGGACGACAGCATGTCCCCAGCGTGGGGCAGCGCCGCGCGCGGCGTCAAGCGGGCGGGCGACGCATCTGTCATCCGGCGAGGAAATCGACCAGCAGGGCCGCCAGTTCCTCCGATGCCTCCTCCGGCACGTAATGACCGCAGTCCAGCACCTGGGCCCGCACGTCGGCGGCGTGGCCGCGCAGGGTATCCGCCAGCACGGTTCCCACGCCGGCCTGGGCCCCCACGGCCAGCATGGGCAGCGTCAGCCCCCTTCCCGCCCGCGCCTTGGCCCGCGCCAGTTCTTCCGGCCGGAACACCTCGCGATAATAGGCGAAGGTGGCGCGCAGGGCGCCCGGCAGGGATAGCACCCGGACATATTCGTCCAAGTCGGCCGGCCCGATGGCCCAACGCCGCAGGGCCTTGGCGTTGAACAGGTGGCTGAGGTAGGCACGCTCCCGCCCCTGGATCAGCAGTTCCGGCAGGTCGTCCAGGCGGTTGAAGGCGAAGTGCCAGGTGCGGGCGTTGGCCTCGTCCGAGGGGATGCCGGGCGGCGGCGGGGGCGTGATGCCCGGCAGGGCGGCATCCACCAGAGCCAGGCGCCGCACATCCCCCGGCCAATCGGCGGCGTAGGCATGGCCGATCCAGGTGCCGACATCATGGCCCACCACGTCGACAGGCCCTTCCGTCAGAAGGCCCAGGGCGGCGGCCAAGCCATGCATGTCGGCGGCCGCCGTGCCCAAATCATACCCGCCCGCCGGCCGATCCGATTCGCCAAAGCCACGGGGATCGACAGCGATGACCCGCCGCCCGGCGTCGGCCAGCAGGGGCATGACATGGCGCCAGGCGTACCAGCTTTGCGGCCACCCTGGGATCAACAGCACCGGCGGCCCCTGCCGGTCCGGCCCACCCTCGACATAATGCAGGCGCACGCCGTTGGCGGTCACCAGGCCGTGTCCGAAGCGTTGCCAGAAGCGGTCGGCGTTGAAAGGGTGCATGGGTTTATCTCCTTTTTTGGGAATGATCGTTTCCTAATTGGCTGACAGTCGAGGTGGCGGCGCTGGCGAGCCGCCTTCAATCCAGCAATTTCAGGGTGTTGTCGGCCAGGGGCGCCATTTCCTGCCGGTCCCGCCCCGTCTTGCCGACGACGCGCATCCCCTGCAGCACGCACAGCAGCAGCCGGGCGGTGGCCATGGGATCAAGATGCGGGGCGACGGTGCCATCGGCCTGTCCTTCGGCGACAAAGCCGGCCAGCCGCCCCTCGTTCAGGTGCAGCGCGGCGGTCACCCGGGCCGCGACTTCCGGATCGGCGGTGGCGAGGTCCACGGCGCCGGCCACCACCAGGCATCCCCGGCGACCGTCCGCCCCATGGCTGCTGTCGGCATAGAAATCCAAGACCGCCTTGATCTTGGCCCGACCGGTGGGGGCGCCCTCCAGCGCGGCGCGCAATCGCTCTGTCCGCACGGACACATAGCGGTCGAAGGCGGCCAGGAACAGACCGCGCTTGTCGGTGAAGGCCTTGTACAGGCTGCCGGCGGTCAGGCCCAGGGCCTGGGTCAGGTCGCTGATGGCGGCACCCTGATAGCCGCGCTCACTGAACACCGCGATGGCGCGGTCCAGCGCCAGGTCGGTGTCGAATTCGCGCGGACGGCCGGGCCCGGGACGGCGTGGCTGGGATGGAGCGGTCATGGGGGCATGATAGGAAATGACCATTTCCGAATCAAGCACAGCCATGCCCCAGGCGGGGGCCCCACCGGCTTGGGCCAGCGCCGTGTGGCGCTTGGCAAGGCGGCTGGGCGCGCATACAGTCCGCCGCATGCCCGATACCAAATCCCCCCAGAAATCCGCGGCCGACCAGGCCGGCGCCCCCAAGGACGGTGAGCGCATCGCCAAGCGGTTGGCGCGTGCCGGCCTGTGCTCCCGCCGCGATGCCGAGCGCTGGATCGCCGATGGCCGCGTGGCCGTCAACGGCCAGGTGCTGACCTCGCCCGGCGTGAACGTGCGGCCCGGCGACCGCATCGTCGTTGACGGCCAGGTGCTGCCGGAACAGGAACCCACGCGCGTCTGGCGGTATCACAAGCCCGCTGGCCTGGTGACCACCGCCCGCGACGAACTGGCCCGCGCCACGGTGTTCGACCGGCTGCCCGACGGCATGCCGCGGGTCATCAGCGTCGGCCGGCTGGATTTGAACACCGAGGGCCTGCTGCTGCTGACCAATGACGGGGAGCTGGCGCGGCACCTGGAACTGCCGTCCACCGCCTGGCCGCGCCGCTACCGCGTGCGCGTGCACGGCACGCCGGACACCGCCAAGCTGGCCAAGCTGGCCGAGGGTATCTTCGTCGACGGCATCGAGTATGGCCCCATCGAGGCCGTGCTGGACCGCGAGCAAGGCAGCAACGCCTGGCTGACCATGACCCTGCGCGAGGGCAAGAACCGTGAGATCCGCAAGGTGCTGGAGCATCTGGGCCTGACGGTGAACCGCCTGATCCGCATCGCCTACGGACCCTTCCAGCTGGGCAAGCTGGAAAAGGGCGAGGTGGAGGAAGTGCCGCGCCGTGTGCTGCGCGACCAACTGCCCCAGTTCTTCCCCAAGGACAGCGCCCAGGATCGGAAGGAGGCCCGCGCCACGAAGGCCGCGGCGGAGGTGCCCGCCCTGCGCTTCGACAAGGCGCCGAAGGCCAAGCCCGCTCCGTCGGCGAAGTCACCGGCGAAAGCCGCGACAACGAAGGCCGCGCCGGCCCGGTCCCGCCGCGAGGATGTGGCCGAGGCGCCCCGCCCGGCCCGCTCACCCTCCCGGCCCTCGGCTGAGCGCCCCTCAACTGAGCGTCCTTCGGCCCAAGCGGACTCGGCCACGCGCACCCGGCACCCGCCATCGACGGGCAACAGCGCCGCCGACAAGGCGCGCGCGCTGGCCCAGGCCCTGGACCGGGCGCTGGACGGCACGCCGGACGATGATGAGGACAGGGCCCCCGCCCGCCGCCCGCGCAAGGCCGCCGTGGCCCGCACCGCGCCCAGCCTGGGGGAGCGTGTCGACAGCCGCGCCCCGGCCAAGCGCGCGCCCGCCAAACGCCAAGACGCCAGACAGGACGGTGCCAAGCGGGTTGACGCCAAGGCGGCCCCGCGCGCCGGCAAGGCAGCCCCCGGCAAGGCCACGGCCGCCAAATCGGCTGGCCCGAAACCCGCTCGCCCGGCCCCCAAGGGCAAGCCGGCACCCAAGGGCAAGAAGACCTGATGCGCATCGTCGGCGGCCGGCATCGCGGGCGGGCCCTGGCGGCGCCCAGCGGCCGGGACGTGCGGCCCACCAGCGACCGCACGCGCCAAGCCCTGTTCAACATCCTGGAGCATGGCGACTTCTTCACCGACGGCGGCCCGACGGTGGAGGGCCGGGTGGTGCTGGACGCCTTTTGCGGCACTGGTGCCTTAGGCCTGGAGGCGCTGTCGCGCGGGGCGGAGGCCGCCTTGTTCCTGGATGTCAGCCGCGCCTCCCTGGACCTGGCGCGGGCCAACGCCGCCACGCTGAAGGAAACCGGCCGCTGCCAGTTCATCCAGGGCGACGCCGCCAAGCCCAAGCCCCCCTCCGTGAACGCCCAAGCGGCCGCCCTGGTCTTCCTGGACCCCCCTTATGGCCAGGGGCTGGCGCCCCGCGCCCTGGAGGGCCTGTCGGCCGCCGGCTGGCTCGCGCCCGAGGCCCTGTGCGTGGTGGAAATAGGCGGCGACGATCCGTTCGAGGCGCCGCCAGGGTTCGAGGACCTGGACGACCGCCGCTATGGCGACACCCGGGTGCTGTTCCTCAAGCGCGGCTAACGGTGATTACCGTCACGGCGCCGTCACCCGTTCCACCAACCCTTCCAGGTTACGGTCGCGGATGCCCAGTTCGTGCAGGTGCCGCACCGTGTTGACCAGATAATCCACGTTGCGCCCGCTCTCGCCCACGCCCTGGCGGATCAGGCGGGCGACCTCGTCCGCCGGCAGGCGGCCGCAATATTGCTCATGCCCGCGCAGCACGGTGAAGGCCAGGGCGGCCACGCGCGCGCCATTGTCCAGCGCGGCGGTCAGCAGTCGCGGCTCATAGACCTCGTTCGGCATCTCCCGCTCCCACAGATAGTCCAGGACGCCAGGCGCATGGGCCGCCGTCACACGGTAGGCGATACCGCGGCAGGCGCCGCCCCGGTCCAGCCCCAGCACGGCACCGGGGCAGGCGCGGGTGCCGCGATGGTGGAAGGAATAGACGCTGAACCCCCGATGCCATCCCCGCACGGTGGCGCGCCGCCGCTCCTCAAAGGGGAAACCGGGGTTCCACATCAGGGAGCCATATCCGAAGATCCAGATATCAACACCAGCGGCGACGCCGATGGCACGGTAGGAGGCGGCGATTTCAGGGGAGGATGGGGACAAGGCCGGCATGCCAGGCAGGGGAAACAGGACACGGCCCTGAGCCTGGACGGCTAGGGCCTCGCCGTCAACTGCCGGCGCGGATCAAAGAGGCTGGCATTCCGGCCGCATGATGCCGATCTATGACTGAAGGCCGCCGCGACGGCGCCGCCCTTGCCAAGCCCACCCAGGCCATGGCCTCATCGCCCCGGCGGCCAGCCCCGGCCGCCGCCTTTCGGGATTTCCCATGCGTATCCGTCCCCTGACGCTTGTCCTGTTCCTGGTGCTGGTCCTGGTCACCGGCTATGCCGTGTGGTGGCATCGCATGGCGACCCGGCTGTTGACCCTGCTGGACCACAGCGCCGATCTGGCGCGGACGGGAGGCGCCACCATCACCTATCAGCCGCCGACGCTGGGCGGCTTCCCCCTCAGCATCGCCATCACCGCCACCGACGTGAAGGTGGAAAAGCCGGACGGGCTCAGCTGGTCCGCCGACACGGTCAGAGCCTCCGCCCCCATCTGGCGGTTGGATGACGTCGTCCTGACCCTGCCCAAGGGCGGCCACGCCAGCCTGCCGCATGAGGGCGTACGACCGGCCCTGGACGCCACCGCCGCCATTGTTGGGGGCCGTGTCACCCTGGATCTCGCCGCCGGCAGCCCGCGCACGGTGCAGGTGAACCTGAGCCATGCCACCCTGACCGCCGCCGCCCTGCCGGCGCCGGAGGGGGACGCCGCCGGCGCGCCGCCACCGGCCAGCCTGATGCCGGCCGGCAGCTATCCGATCGAAGGCCTGTCCATCACGGTGGAACGGCCGGTGACCCCACCCGCCGATCATACCGGCACGGGGCTGGGCCTGCGGCTGGACATCACCAACATGACGGTGCCGCCGGTGCGCAGCCTGGGCACCAAGCTGCAACGCCTGGTGCTGTCCGCCCGGGTGCAAGGTCCCCTGCCCGCCGCCCCCACGGCGGAAGCGGTGGCGCCCTGGTCCAAGGCGGGCGGAACGGTGGAACTGGACAGCCTGAAGCTGGATTGGGGCGACCTGCACCTGGCGGCCAACGCCACCCTGGCGCTGGACACCAGCCTGCAGCCCCAGGGATCGGGCACGGCCGAGCTTTCGGGCCTGGACAACCTGGTGGACGCGCTGCAGGACGGCGGCAGCCTACACGGCAACCAGGCCCAATGGGCCCACCTGGGCGTGGCCTTGCTGGCCAAGCCCAAGGCCGACGGCGGCGCCCCCACCCTGAAGCTGCCCATCACGATGCAGAACCACAAGCTGCAGATCGGCCCGCTGACCGTGGGCCATTACCCCGACATCGCCTGGCGCTGAAACCGCCGGATCACGAGCGCGCGCCCCCGAAGTTGCACCGGAGCGCAGCGACCAGGACGCGACCGCGTCCGCCGGAGATTTCCGGGAAGCGGAGCGACTGGAAATCGAGGAAGGCAAGCGGGCGGATGCCCGCGCCCGCCGCCTGAGGGAACGAAAAACTACGCCTGCTTGGCGTCGATGATGGACCGGCGGATGGCGCGGGTGCGGGTGAACAGGTCGAACAGCTTGTCCCCCTCTCCCCAGCGGATGGCGCGTTGCAGGGCCGTCAGATCCTCGGTGAAGCGCTGGATCATCTCCAGCACCGCCTCGCGGTTGTTCAGGAAGATGTCGCGCCACATGACGGGGTCCGACGCCGCGATGCGGGTGAAGTCGCGGAAGCCGGAGGCGGAGAAGCGGATCACCTCCGACTTCGTCGTCTCCTCCAAATCCGTGGCCGTGCCGACGATGGTGTAGGCGATCAGGTGCGGCAGATGGCTGGTGATGGCCAGCACCTGGTCATGGTGGCTGGCATCCATGACCTCGATCTGCGAGCCGCAGGCGGCCCACAGCCGGCCCAGCCGGTCGACCGCCGCCGCGTCCGTGCCCGGCGGCGGCGTCAGGATCAGCCAGCGGCCGCGGAACAGCTCCTTGAAGCCGGCGTCGGGGCCGGAATGCTCGGTGCCGGCCAGGGGATGGCCGGGCACGAAATGCACGCCGTCCGGCACATGGGGGAAACGTCCCGCACCACCGCCTGCTTGACGGAGCCGACGTCACTGAGCGTGCTGCCCGGCGCCAGGTGCGGGCCGATCAGGGCCGCCACGTCGGCATAGGCGCCCACAGGGGTGCACAACACCACCAGGTCGGCGCCGGCCACGGCCAGGGTCGCGTCGTTTTCCACCCGGTCGGCGATGGCGAGTTCCGCCACGCGGGCGCAGACGGCGTCCGACCGGTCGCAGGCCACCACCTCGCCCGCCAGGCCCCGATCCGCCATCAGGCAGCGCAGCAGGGAGGAACCGATGAGCCCCAGGCCAATGACACAGACGCGGTTGTACAGCGGGGTGTCGGGCGTGCCAGGAATGGCTTCGGGTGCGCTCATTTGCCGTTCACCCAGTCCGCGAGACCGTCGACCACCGCCCGCATCTCATCCTCCAGCCCGATGGTGACGCGCAGGCAGTGCGGCAGGCCGTAGGACCCCACCTGGCGCACCAGGATGCCGCGCGATTTCAGCAGCTGGCGCGCGCCCTCGGCGTCGGCGCGGTCGCCCGCCTGCTCCGCGAAGGAGATCAGGACGAAATTGGCGACGGAGGGATGGACCACCAGGCCCAGGGCCCGCACCTGGTCCACGAACCAGCCGCGCACCTGGGTGTTGTGCCGGCGGCTCCGCTCCAGGAACTCCACATCCTCCAGCGCCGCCAGGCCGGCGGCCTGGGCACTGGACGCCACGTTGAAGGGGCCGCGCACCCGGTTCAGCACATCCGCGACGGCGGCCGGGCAATAGGCCCAGCCCAGGCGCAGGCCGCCCAGGGCGAAAATCTTGGAGAAGGTGCGGGTCATGACGACGTTGCTGAATTCGTCGACCAGATCGGCGCCATCGGTATAGTCCGGCGCGTCCACATACTCGGCATAGGCCGCGTCGATGACCAGCAGCACGTTCTCCGGCAGCCCCGCGTGCAGGCGCCGCAGCTCATCCTTGTTCAGGTAACTGCCGGTGGGGTTGTTGGGGTTGGCGATGAAGACCACGCGGGTGTGGGGCGTGACGCGGGCCAGCAGAGCATCCACGTCCGTCTTCAGGTCGCGCTCGGGGGCGGCCACCGGCGTGGCGCCGGCGAAGCGCGCGCTGATGGGATAGATCGCGAAGCCGTGGACGGTGTGCAGCACCTCATCGCCCACGCCGGCGTAGGCGCGGGTCAGCAACTGCAACACGTCGTCCGAGCCGTTGCCGCAGACGATGCGCTCCGCATCCAGGCCGAAGCGGCGGCCCAGGCCGGCGCGCAGGGCCTTCGAGCCGCCATCGGGATAGCGGTGCATCTGCCCCGCCACGGCGGTATAGGCCGCGATGGCCTTGGGGCTGGGGCCCAGCGCCCCCTCGTTGGAGGCCAGACGGATCAGCCGCGACGCCCCCGGCGCATGCGCCTCGCCCCCGACATAGGCATGGATATCGAGAATGCCGGGGTTGGGAACGGGTGCGGACATGGTACGGCGTAACCTTCTGACAGGCGGTGGCGGTCTTCTTCTCGCGGGCGGCGGGTTCGGGATCAAACCCGCACGCAGGTAAGGATAGCTGTGAGTCTTATCAAAGCCTTATGCGAATCGGGGGCGCATGCCCTGCGCCGTTGGGGCGCGACTCGGGCGGAAGTGTGGGCACGGCTCGCAAGGCCTGCCCCCATCAGCCCGCGACTGCGGGCGCCGGAGATTTCCGGGGAGACGGAGGCGGACTGGAAATCGAGGAAGCCAAGCCAGCGGATGCTGGCGCCCGGCGACTGAGGGGGCATTTGAGCGTCCACGATCAAATGCCACACGCATCAGGCCTTCCTGGCTTCCAGCGTGATGGGCAGGGCGTAGGTGCCGACGGGCAGCGCCCGCACCAGCGCGTCGCCCAGCTTTTCCGCCAGGGTTCGCAGGCGCGGGTCGTCGATATCCACGAAATCCTCCACCTCGATCAGGTGAACGGAACCGCCACCCCCCGGCAGGTGGAAGATGCGGAACCAGCCCACGGGCAGGCTGGCGGCCTCGATCATGTCCTTCAGGCGGCCGCGGCTCATGTCCTGCGACAGCTCCACGCCCAGCAGGGTGTGGTCCTGGCCCGTCGCCTCCAGCGGGACGGCGCCCAGGATCAGGGCGTCGCCGCCCTCCTTCTGGCCGGGACGGCGGCAGAAGGGCAGGCGGCCGATGATCTTGGGCGTCTTGGTGTCGTCGCTGATGAGGAAGCGCCACCAGGGGTCGGTGTCCTCCTCCTCCGGCATGGGCACGACGCCGACGGTGGCGCTGCCCTCCGCCAGGGCGCGCAGCACGGCCTGGGTGGTGTTGGCCGGCGCCAAGGGGGTGACGGTGCCGTAATGGTCGCGGGCGATGTCCCACAGGCGACGGTCGTCGTCCGGCGCGTAGACGGCGACGGCGAACGGCCCCTGGATCAGGGTCATCGCGGCGATCATCTCCCGCCAGATGCGCACGATGGCCGCCACGGGCACACTGCCCTGGTGGCGGGCCACCAGGCGCCGCAGGATGCCTGCCTCCCGGCCCGGACGGATGAAGACCTTCTCGCCCGCCTTGGAGTGGGCGATACGCTCCACCACCCGGGCGCGCCGCATGATGAGGTCATGGATCGCCACATCGATTTCATCGATTTCGCGGCGTAAAGCGTCGACGGAGGGGGGCACAGGGGGCATGGACGGGTTCGGATTTGAGACCTGAAACGACTGAGTCTTAGAGCCTGCCCCCCGCAAAATCAAAGAAAACGTTGACTTGGGATGCCCCACCTTCCTAGTCATTCAGGCTGGATTCGAAGGCCCCTTCATCATGATCACCCCGCCTGCCTACACGGATAGTTCCGGCACGGACAATACCGGCGCCTCCCCCCTGGTTCTGCCGGGTAAGCGCATGGTGCTGGGGGCCGACCGGCCCATGCCCCTGGACGGCGGCGGGCAACTGGGCCCCTTCACCGTGGCCTACCAGACCTACGGCACCCTGAACGCCGACAAGTCCAACGCCATCCTGGTGTGCCACGCCCTGACGGGTGACCAATACGTGGCCGACCGCCATCCCATCACCGGCAAGCCCGGCTGGTGGGAGATGCTGGTGGGCCCCGGCAAGCCGGTGGACACCGACCGCTTCTTCGTCATCTGCAGCAATGTCATCGGCGGCTGCATGGGCTCGACCGGGCCGCACGACGTGAACCCGGCGACGGGCCAGCCCTACGCCATCGACTTCCCCGTCATCACCATCGGCGACATGGTGCGGGCGCAGACGCTGCTGATCGACGCGCTGGGCATCGACCAGTTGTTCTGCGTCATCGGCGGTTCCATGGGCGGCATGCAGGTGCTGCAATGGGCGGTGGCCCACCCGGAGCGGGTGTTCGCCGCCGTGCCCATCGCCACCGCCGCCCGGCATTCGGCGCAGAACATCGCCTTTCACGAGGTGGGACGCCAGGCCATCATGGCCGACCCGGACTGGCGCGACGGCGCCTATCAGCGGGCGAACACCAACCCGGCGCGCGGCTTGGCCGTGGCCCGCATGGCCGCCCACATCACCTACCTGTCCGAGGCGGCGCTGCACCGCAAGTTCGGCCGCAACCTGCAAAGCCGCCAGGCCATCACCTTCGGCTTCGACGCCGATTTCCAGGTGGAAAGCTATCTGCGCTATCAGGGAGCCAGCTTCGTCGACCGCTTCGACGCCAACAGCTACCTCTACATCACCCGCGCCATGGACTATTTCGACCTGGCGGCGGAACACGGCGGCCAGTTGGCCCAGGCCTTCCGCGTGAACGGGCGCGGCACGCCGGTGCGCTTCTGCCTGGCCAGCTTCTCCAGCGACTGGCTGTTCCCCACGTCCGAGTCGCGGGCGGTGGTGCACGCGCTGAACGCGGTGGCCGCCAATGTCAGCTTCGTGGAGATCGAGACGGACAAGGGCCACGACGCCTTCCTGCTGGATGAGCCGGAGTTCCACCAGGTCATGCGCGGCTTCATCAACGGCTGCGCCGACCATCGCGGCCTGAAACGGCGGGTCTGATCCCATGGACGCCTCCATCATCCCCCCCGCACCGACATCCGCGGCGACCTGCGCCGCATCGCCGACATGGTCAGCACGGGCGCCCGCGTGCTGGACGTGGGCTGCGGCGACGGCGCCCTGCTGGACCTTCTGACCCGGGAAAAGGGTGTCGACGGGCGCGGCATGGAACTGGGCATGGACGGCGTGCGCGCCTGCGTGTCGCGTGGCCTGTCCGTCATCCAGGGCGACGCCGACACCGACCTGAAGGACTATCCCAGCGACGCCTTCGACTACGTCATCCTGTCGCAGACGCTGCAGGCCACGCGCGACCCGCGCGGCGTGCTGCTGCAGATGCTGCGCATCGGCCGCCGCGTCATCGTCTCCTTCCCCAATTTCGGCTATTGGCGGGTGCGCCTGGCCCTGCTGCTGACCGGCCGCATGCCGGTGACCGACCGGCTGGGCTTCCAATGGTGGGAAACGCCCAACATCCACTTCTGCACCATCGCCGACTTCACCGCCCTCTGCGCCGAGCTGGGTGGGGTGACGGTGGAGCGTAGCGCCATCCTGGACCATGACGGCCGCCAACTGACCAGCGACGCCACCACCTGGCGCGCCAACTGGTCCGGCGAGCAGGGGATTTTCCTGTTAAGAAGGGATTAGTTTCGTCCCTGTGGTCCGCTGCGCTCCCCACAAAGGCCCGGCGGACGCGGTCGCGTCCTACAGCGGCCGGCGGCCGCTGGGCCACCCTGGGGCTCAAGGGCGTCGGTCATCATAGGCGATGGTGTCGACCAGGCGGGCGAAGCTGCCGTCCGACAGCTGGAAGCGCACCCAGCGGAAACGGCTGGCGTAGATGCGCACCTCGGGTGAGCGGTTGGCCCGCGTCGTTATCACCAACTCCGGCGGCGCCGGCTCGAACCAGCCCCAATCGGCCAGCGTGGCCTCCGCCGCCCGGATTTCATCGCTGGCATAGGGCCAGAGCGAGGTGCCCAGCACCTCCGCCCGCGATCGGCCGAAGTCGCGCTCCCGCTGCGCCGACACCGCCAGCAGGCGGTGGGTCAGGTCGCACACCAGGTGCACCGGCCCGGTCGAGTTGTTCACCAGCCGCGCCAGCTCCCGGTCGGCGGCGCTGTCCAGCCCGGCCTGCATGAGCTGGCGGATGGCCGCCTGCTCCCCGGCGTCGGGGGTCAGCGCCCCCGATTCCCAGCGGGACACGGTGGCCTGGGAGACGCCCAGCAGTTCGCCGGCATGGCTCTGCTTCATGCGCCGCAGGGTGCGCCACAGCCGCAGAGACCGGCCGAGGTGGGGCCCGGCGATGCGCGGCAGCGTGTTTATGACGGCGGCGATGCTAGCCATGGTGGCTCCGTTGCCTGCCCGGACCGGCCGTCCCGGCCGCCCCTGGTGCCGCATATCTTATTCACGCCGGCCCGCGACCGGTCATGGCAAAAATAGTGCCCCGCCTGTCGCGGGGCAGGACGTGCGTGGGGGCATCATGGGCGGAAGCTGGGTCAAGATCGTCTGGTTCTATGGCGTCGGCGTCATCGCCGCCGCCCAACTGGGCAAGATGTCGGCCCTGATCCCCCTCATCTCCCGCGACCTGGGGCTCAGCCTCACCGTGGCGGCCCTGGTGATCTCGCTGCTGGAAATCGGCGGCGCCGGCTTCGGCCGCATCGCCGGCGGGCTGATCCAGCGCGCGGGCCGCCGACCCGCCCTGCTGGCCGGCACCGCCCTCCTGGCCCTGGGCGGAATCGGCGAAAGCCTGGCGCAGGGCCCGGCGGCGCTGATCGCCTGGCGGGTGGTGGAGAGCGCCGGGTACCTCACCACCGTCATCGCCGCCCCCATGCTGATCCTGGAGACGGCGACCCCGCGCCAGCGCGGCGTGGCGCTTGCCCTGTGGAGCAGCTTCGTGCCCGTGGGCCTGGCCCTGGGCGCCATCCTGTCCGGCTGGGCGGCGGAGCTGTGGACCTGGCGCGGCGCCCTGTTCGGCGGCGGCGTGGTGGCGGCGGGCGCCCTGGTGCTGTCCCTGCCCATGACGGCGGGTGCCGGCGCGCGGGTGCGCGGCGCGGGCGCCAGCGGCACCGGCCCCACCCGGCGGGCCTGGGCCCTGGCCCTGGGCTTCGGCTGCTACACCACCTTCGAGGTCGGCCTGCTGGGCATGCTGCCCACCTTCCTGGTGGACAAGGCCGGTGCCAGCGCCGACACCGCCGGCCTGATCACCGGCGTCGCCTCCTTCGCCACCGTGGCGGGCAGCGTGGTGGCCGGCTGGTGGAACCACCGCAACCACGGGCGGGATCTGGCGCGGGGCCCCTCCTTCGCCCTGATGGCGGTCAGCATCGTCCTGCCAGCCCTGCTGCTGTTCCTGGTGTTCGGGCCGGCGCCTGAGCTCACCGCCGCCGCCGGGGTGGTCATCGCGCTCAACGCCCTGTCCGGCATCTATCCCGGCCTGGCCTTCGCCCTGCTGCCCGCCGTGGCGGGATCGGACCGGGGCCTGCCCGCCGCCAACGGCCTGTTGACCCAATTCGGCGCCAGCGGCTCCCTCATCGGGCCGCCGCTGTTCGCCGCCTTCGCCGGTCATTGGGGCTGGACCAGCGCCGCCGCCTGCGGCCTGGCCGCATCCCTGCTCTGCCTGGCCTTGATGCGGGCGGCGGGGGTATCGTCCCCTTCCGTCGCGGCCCCCGATCAGGCCGCCTGAGTTTCTTTGGAGTTCCGACTATGCCTGCCCTTCCTCCCCGGGTGATCGCTTTGGATGGCGACGACACGCTCTGGCACAACGAGGCCATGTTCTCCACCTCGTATGCCGAGTTCCGCGACCTGCTGCTGCGGCACAGCGACCTGGACCAGGCCACCATTGATGAGCGCCTGCTGCTGGTGGAGCGGCGCAACTTGGTGACCTATGGCTACGGCATCAAGGGCTTCACCCTGTCGATGATCGAGACCGCCCTGGAACTGACCGAGGGGCGCATCCCCGGCATCGCCATCGAGACGCTGGTGCAGCGCGGCCGCGCCATGCTGGCGCACCCGGTGGAACTGATCGATGGTGCTGTGGAGGTCATCGAAACCCTGCGGGAGCGTGACCATGAGGTGTGGCTGATCACCAAGGGCGACCTGTTCGACCAGGAAAGCAAGATCGCCCGCTCCGGCCTGGCCGACCTGTTCCACCGCATCGAGATCGTGTCGGAAAAGGACGACGCCACCTATCGCCGCCTGCTGGACCGCCACGGCGTGGACCCCGCCGACTTCGCCATGGCCGGCAACTCCCTGAAGTCCGACGTGCTGCCCGTGGCGGCCTTGGGCGGCCAGGGTTTCCACGTGCCCTACCACACCACCTGGGCCCATGAGATGGTGTCCGGCCCGATTCCCCACCGCTATACCGAGCTGGCGTCCTTACGTGAATTGCCGAGCGCGTTAGGGTCCAGGTAAGGAATCGACTCGGGTGAAAAGGTCGTGTCAGGGCCAATCCTGTGCCGCGTGCCATACGCGCAGGATGGCTACACGACCGGCTTCCTCGATCCGATAAACGATGATGTAAGGCCGTACCGTCGCCAGTTCACGGGTGCCGGGAACACGCCCAGGACGCCCCCTATGGGGAAAGGTTCCCAAGCTGTCACCGGCGAGCACCAGTTCCCGAGCGACCTGCCGGGCAGCGACTGGATTTTCTTCCGCAATATGCTGGGCGATGCGGCCGACATCCGCCAACGCCGCATTACGCCAGATAACTTTCACAGCAGGCGAGCAACCGGTGGCGGCGCGTCGAAATTACCGGCGGCCAGTTCCAACAGCCACGCCCTCATCTCCTCATGCGGAACGGCACGAAGGTCGGCATCCGCCTCGGCGACAGCAGCGGTCAGCGCAGCCAATTCGGCCACCTGCTCTTCGTCCAACTCAGCAATGGGCGCGGATTTGCTCATACTTGGAAGATGGCATCCCGGCATCCGAAAGTCGAGATCCCCGCCTCACCCCAGCGCCAGGTCGTCCCGGTGGATCATCTCGTCCCGGCCGCGCCAGCCCAGGCTGGCTTCGATCTCGGCGCTGCGGCGGCCCTGGATGCGGCGGGCGTCTTCGGCGGAATAGGCCACCAGGCCGCGGGCGATGACGCGGCCGGCCTGGGTGCGGACGGCCACCAGGTCGCCGCGCTGGAAATCGCCCTCGACCTCGCGCACGCCGGCGGGCAGCAGGCTGCCGCCGCGCGCCAGGGCCTGGGCCGCGCCCTCGTCCACCACGAGGGTGCCGGCCGGCTTCAGGGAGCCGGCGATCCAGCGCTTGCGCGCCGTGCCGGGGCCGGCCGACGGCAGGAACCAGGTGCACAGCGCGCCCCCCGATCCGCCGCCGTTTCCAGCGCCGCCAGGGGGTTCATGCGCTTGCCCGAGACGATGGCCATGCGGCAACCGGCGGCCACGGCGATGCGGGCGGCAGCGATCTTGGTGACCATGCCGCCGCTGCTGTAGCCGGCGGGCGGTTCCCCCGCCATGGCCTCGATCTCCGGCGTCACCTCGGTCACCACGGGCAGGTGCTTGGCCGCCGGGTCCTTGCGCGGGTCGGCGGTGTAGAGGCCGTCGATGTCGGACATGAGGATCAGGGTGTCGGCGCTGATCATCTGCGCCACGCGGGCGGCCAGGCGGTCGTTGTCGCCGAAGCGGATCTCGGCGGTGGCCACGGTGTCGTTCTCGTTGATCACGGGAACGGCCCCCAGCTTCAGCAGGGTCTCGATGGTGGCGCGGCCGTTCAGGTGGCGGCGGCGGTCCTCGGTATCATCCAGGGTCAGCAGCACCTGGGCCACGGTGATGTCGTGGCGGGCCAGGGTTTCCTGATAGGCGTGGGCCAGGCGGATCTGGCCGGTGGCGGCGGCGGCCTGCTTTTCCTCAAGCTTCAGCGGGCGGCCCACCAGGCCCAGATGTTCCCGCCCCACGGCGACGGCGCCGGAGGAAACGATGACCACGTCCACGCCCCGGCGGCGCAAGGCGGCCACGTCATCGCACACGCTGTCCAGCCAATCGCGGCGGATGCGGTGCGTCTCGCCATCCACCAGCAGGGCGGAGCCGATCTTGACGATCAGCCTTTTGGCGCCCAACACCGGCGGGACATCAAACACCGCCGCCGCACGGGTTGAGGAAATTTCCGTGCGGTCGGCGGCGTCGTTCATTTTCTAACGTGTCCCTTTGTCGGCCTGGGAGATGTCATCCAGGGGATTGTACCGCGCCTTGTATGCCTTGCTGCGCGCTTCCTCGCCATCCGCCAGACGCGCAGCCTTGATCTGCTCCAGAAGCGCATACAGCACGTCGGGCACATGCTCGCCGGTGGCGCCGGACAGCACCATGACCGGCTTCTTGGCGGAACGGCGCAGCTTCAGCTTCTTTTCCGCCAGCTCTTCCTCGGTCAGGGCGTCGACCTTGTTCAGGGCCACGATCTCCGGCTTTTCCGCCAGACCGCCGCCATAGGCGCGCAGCTCACGCCGGATGGTGCGGTAGGCCTTCTGCACATCCTCCTGCGTGCCGTCCACCAGGTGCAGCAGCACGCGCGTGCGCTCCACATGGCCCAGGAAGCGGTCGCCCAGGCCGTGGCCCTCGTGCGCGCCCTCGATCAGGCCGGGGATGTCGGCCACCACGAACTCCTCCTCACCCGCGCGCACGACGCCCAGGTTGGGCACCAGCGTGGTGAAGGGATAGTCGGCGATCTTGGGCCGGGCGCGGGACACGGCGGCCAGGAATGTGGACTTGCCGGCGTTGGGCAGGCCGACCAGGCCGACGTCGGCGATCAGCTTCAGGCGCAGCCACACCCAGCGCTCCTCCCCGGCCAGCCGGGGCCGGCCTTGGTGGGGGCGCGGTTGGTGGAGGTCTTGTAATGGGCGTTGCCGAAGCCGCCGTCGCCGCCCTTCAGCAGCACGATGCGCTGGCCCACCTCCATCATGTCGGCCAGCACCGTCTCCTGGTCTTCGTCCAGGACCTGGGTGCCCACCGGCACCTTCAGCACCATGGGCTCACCGGCGGCGCCGGAGCGGTCGCGGCCCATGCCATGGCCGCCGCGCTGCGCCTTGAAATGCTGCTTGTAGCGATAATCGATCAGCGTGTTCAGGCCGTCCACGGCCTCGATCACGATGTCGCCGCCCCGCCCGCCGTTGCCGCCGTCCGGCCCGCCGAACTCAATGAACTTCTCCCGGCGGAAGCCGACGCAGCCGGGGCCGCCGTCACCGCTCTTCAGGTAGATTTTGCACTGGTCCAGGAACTTCATGATGGGCGGGCCTTATATCAATGGCCTCTGATCCTAAGGGATCAAAGGCCCCCTCAAACGCCGGGCGGCCACATCCGTGGCCTTGGCTTCCTCGCTGCGCGCCCTTTTACACCAACTGGGCGGTGCTCGCTCCGGCGGCCCCGGTCGGGGCCTATGAAAAAGGAGCGGCGGCTAGAAAGAACGGGCAACGATCGCGCGACGCGCGGCAAATGCAAATCGGGGGAACGGTCACCCGTCCCCCCGATCAGAGTCAAAACACCTGATGCCGAAGCGGCAGGTTACTCGGCGGCGGCGGCCACCGGCTCCTGGGCCAGCTCGACGGACACGTAGGTGCGGCCCTGACGGCCGGTGTGGAACTTCACGGCGCCATCGGCGACCGCGAAAATGGTGTGGTCCTTGCCCAGGCCCACGTTGGCGCCGGGGTGGAACTTCGTGCCGCGCTGGCGGACGATGATGTTGCCGGAAACGACGGCTTCACCGCCGAAGGCCTTCACGCCCAGACGACGACCGGCGCTGTCACGACCGTTGCGGGAGCTACCGCCTGCCTTTTTATGTGCCATCTCGAAAACTCCTTAAATCTAGGGGGCCGGCTGCCGATCAGGCGCCGGCCTGGATGTCGGTGATGCGCAGGATCGTCAGGTCCTGACGATGGCCGTTCTTGCGGCGGTAGTTCTGCCGGCGCTTCTTCTTGAAGATGATGATGTGCGGCGCATGGGCCTGGGCCACCACGGTGGCCGTCACGGCGGCGCCAGCCACCAGCGGGGTGCCGACGGTGGTGTTGCCGGCATCGCTGACCAGCAGGACCTCGTCCAGCTTCAGGGAGGCGCCGGCTTCACCCGCCAGCTTCTCAACCTTAATGACGTCGCCGGCCGCGACCTTGTACTGCTTACCGCCGGTGCGGATGACTGCGAACATTCTAGCCCACCACTGATCTGGCCGGGCCCAGCCGAGAGTGGCCAGCGCCCACGCAAAACGGAACGACGGGACCTAGCACAGGACCCGTTTCTAAGAGAGCGCGCACTATACAGGCGACCCGGCCCCTGTCAAGCACCCCCAATACGAGTCCGCGCGGAATCCCAGCGCCCGGCACCGTTGCGGGATTCTCAGGGCTCCGCGTCCGGGTCCATCCCGGTACCGGAGGAGGCGATCAGCCGGGGCAAAAGCCGCCGTTCCGCCGCCAGGCCGGAGAAGGCCGGCTGCGCCACCGAGGGGGCCATGCGCCGCCGCGGCTCGACCACGCGGGTGGCGGTGGTGGCGTAAATCTGCTTGCTGGCTTCCACGATCTGGACGCCGGCGAAGGCCTTGAACCAGCGCGCACCCAAGTTTTCCACGGCCCCCGCCGACGCCATGAAGAATCGGGAGGTGACGGGCGGCATGAACAGGGCCGACGTCTCCCGCTCCGGCACGAACAGGTTGGCGCGCAGGACGCGGCGCAACTGGCCTGAGGAAAAGGGCGACCCATGGCCGAAGGGGGTGCGGTCGGTGCGGGCCCAGATGCCGCGGCGGTTGGGCACGACGGCGATGAGGCGGCCGCCCCCCGCCAGCACGCGCCAAATCTCCTGCATCATGGGTTTCAGGTGCTCGGTGAACTCCAGCCCATGGACCAACAGCACGCGATCGACCGACATGTTGGGGAACGGCAGTTCCGATTCTTCGCCCAGCGTCACCAGCCCCGGCCCCTCGGGCGGCCAAAAGACCACCCCTTGGGCGGCGGGCATCACGGCCATCACCCGCTCCGCCTCCGTCAGGAAGGGGCGCAGGAAGGGGGTGGCGTAGCCGATGCCCAGCACGCGCTGGCCGGTGACATCGGGCCACAGCTCCCGCAGGCGGCGGCGCACCAGGCGCCGGACCACCTGGCCCAGGCTGCTTTCATAGAATTCGCGCAGGTCGACGACATCGTTATACATCGGGCGGATGCTAGCATGGCGGGCGCGGGTTCGCCTATTAGGCCTGGAGCCCTAAAACCCATAACCATGCCGTCGGCGCCCCCTGCGACGCGGCCGCCGCTTGTGGCGAGGCGAATTGGCGCTTACCTTCCAAGGTGAACGCCTTCGGAGGCCCCCCGCCATGGTCCGCTTCGCCCCCGCTTTGATCGCCGCATCCCTTGCCGCCGGCCTGCTGGCCGGCTGCGCCACTGACCCGGCCGCCGACTCAGCCGCCGATAAGGGCGCCCCCGGAACCCAGACGGCCCAGGCCGAGTTGCGGGACCGGGGCCAGATGTGCATCCCGGTGCGCACCATCCGCCGCACCCAGGTCATCGATGAAAGCACCATCCTGGTGGAGATGCAGGACCGCACCAAGTTCATCCGCATCAACATGGCCGGCCGCTGCACCGGGCTGGGCTTCTACGGCTTCGCCTACGTTTCCCATAATGACGAGCTGTGCCGCACCGATCCCCTGACCCTGGTGGGCATGCCGGTGCCGCCCGTCTGCCTGATCGACAGCATGATCCCCATCGACAAGGCCGAGGCGGACGCCCTGAAGGCCAAGCCGAAGACGGACAAGCCGTCGGACACGGCGACGCCAGCGCCCAAGGTGGAAGGCGACTGAAGCGTCAGCCGGCAAGCCCCGCCGCCGTGGGCAGGGCCCAGTGGCGCCAGACGCTGACCATGCGCAGGACGAAGCAGGCGCCGCCCCCCATCAAGGCGGCATAGCGCGGGGCGACGCCCAGGCGGATGGCGGCGGTCATCACCGCCGCCCCCAGCAGGGCGGCCGTGGCGTAGACGTCGACCCGCAGGATGGCCGGCACCTGGGCCAGCAGCAGGTCGCGCAAGGTGCCACCGCCCACCCCGGTGATGGTGCCCATCAGCACGGCGCTGAACGGCGGTATGTGGCGGTTCAGCGCCTTTTCCGTGCCGGCCACGGCGAACAGCGACAGGCCGGCGGCGTCCAGCGTCGTCATCCACCCCAGAGGGCCCTGGCCCACCGGAATCTGGCCAACGATGGCGTGGCCGGCGAAGGTGGCGCCGCCGGCGGCAAAGGCCATGGCGGGATAGCGCCAATCGCGCAAGGCCGTGGGTGGCGCCGCGCCGATCAGCAGGTCGCGCAGCACGCCGCCGCCCAGCGCCGTGGCGAAGGACAGGACCAACACCCCGAACAGGTCCAGCCCGCCGCGCAGCGCCGCCATGGCACCCTCGACCGCGAACAGCACGGTGCCGGCCATGTCCGCCACGGCCAGCACCATATCCGTCTTCCTGCCCATCCCTTCCCCAACAACGCATCCCGATACCGGGCGGCAGGGTTACACCGTCGCGCAGCGGCTGGCGAGGGAATCGGCGGCCTGGGAAGCGTCAGGCCCGGCGCCGGAGTTGCCGGTGGATCAGCAGGACCGCCAGCAGCCCACCGACCGCGACCAGGGGCACGAGGCTGAGCAGCAAACCCGAGGCCGATAACCCCGCCTGCACCAGGGCGGTGCCCAGCAACGGCCCGAAGATGGACCCCAGGCGCCCGGCGGCCACCGCCCCGCCCACGCCGGTGCCACGGATGGCGATGGGGTAGCATGCGGGGGCCGCAGCGTAGAGCGTGGCCTGGGTGGTCAGGATCATGGCGCCGGCACCCAGGCCCACCCCTATGGCCACCGTCAGGTTGGGCGGCATCAAGGCCAGCAGCACGAGGAAGAGAGCCAGGCCCAAAAAGACGGTGATGGCGAAGCTGAAACGCCGCGGGCCGTCAAGCAGAGGCCCGGTGATGCCGCAAGCGATGGCGCCCGAGATGTTCAGCACCAGTTGGATCAGCCCCGCCTGCGGCTTGCTGAACCCCCGGTCGGTCATCAGCAGGGGCAGCCAGCTGAGCAGCAGGTACAGCACCATCAGGGTGGCGAAGAAGGCCAGCCACAACAGCACCGTCTCCGCCGCGCGGCCGCCGCCGAACAGGATGGTGAGAACGCCGGGCCGCCCCTCCTTGTCCGCCGCCGCAGCCACGCGGAAGGCGCGCGACTCAGGCAGGGCCCAGATCAGCAGGGGCAGCACCAGCAGCGGCGCACCGCCGGCGGCATAGAAGATGGTGCGCCAACTGTCGAAGCCGCCGCTCATCGCGGCGAAGATGGCGATCAGGCTAACGATGGCACCGCCCAGCGGCATGCCGCCATACATCAGGGAAACGGCGCCACCGCTGCGTCCCGGCGGGCTGTTCTCCGCCGCCAGCGCCACCAGGTTGGGCAGCGTGCCACCCAGCCCCAGGCCCGTGGCCAGGCGCATGAGGAACAGGGTGGTGAAGTCCGGCGACAAGGCGGTGGCAACCGTGAACAGGCCGAACAGGGCGACGGAGACAACCAGCACGGCCTTGCGCCCGAAATGGTCGGCCAGCCGCCCGCCCACCAACGCGCCCAGGAACAGGCCGATGGTGCCGGCGCTGAAGAAGATGCCCAACTGGCCCGGCGTCAGGTGCAGCGCCGGGGCCAGCTTCGGCGCCGCCACGCCGGCGGCCTGCAAATCCACCCCCTCCAGGATGGCGACCAGCAGGCACAGCAGCGTCGTTCGGTTCAACAAACCGCCGGCCGCCGCCATGGGGGCGCCGGCGGGCGCGGGCACCGCGTCTTGGTTCAGCACGTTCCTCTCCCGTTTGTTCTTATGGGCGGGATTAAGGTGCGCGCGGAAACGATGGATGTCCAGAAAAGTTGCTGAATATAACTATGTGCGGCGCGATTTCCCCAGGACCCCGCCCGCCACGAACAGCGCCACCCCCGCCATCAGGCCCACATCGGCGATGTTGAAGATGCCAGTGCGCAGGGGGCCGATGCCGAGGTTCAGGAAATCGAACACCGTGCCGTCCTGACGCAGACGGTCCAGCAGGTTGCCCAAGCCCCCGCCCAGGAAACTGCCGGCACCCAGCAGTTCCAGGCGGCTGAGCGTCTTGGCCCGCAGGCTCCACGCCAGCAGGGCCGCCAGGACCAGGGCCACGCCCACGGTGAAGACCAGGCCGCGCGCATGGTCGTCCAGCCCCGCGCCCAGGCTGAGGAAAGCGCCGGGGTTGTTGACCGGCGTCACCAGGATGGCGCCGCCCAGCGCCGTCAGGTCCACCCCCGGCGTCAGCGCCTGTTTCAGCCAGGCCTTGGTCACCTGATCGGCGGCGAACCAGGCGAATGCCGCGGGCAGCAGCCAGCGCAGGCGGTCTTGCAGGGTCATGGTTGCTGTTTCCCTTCGGCGATCTTCCGGGCGCAGGCCTCGCGATAGGCGGAGGGGGACTGGCCGATGACCTGTTTGAAATCCTGGGTGAAGTGGGCGTGATCGAAATATCCCAGATCCTGGGCCAGTGTTGTCAAATCCAGCGCCACGCCCCCCTCGGCCCCGCCCTCCTGCGCCAGCCGGTGCGCCGCCTCATGCAGGCGGGCGCGGCGGATGACCCATTTGGGCGTCATGCCCACCAGGTCGGCGAACAGGCGCTGCAGCGCGCGCACGCCCAGGCCGGAACGCGCGACCAGATCGTCCACCCGCAAAATCTCCCGGTCGGCCTCGATCAGCGCCACCAGGCGGTTGACCTCGTCCGCCATCGGCGGCGACTGCTTGAGGCCCCGGCGCAGCAGGGTTTCGGCCACCGCCACCATGCCGGCGTCATCGGCTGCGGCCAGAACCGCCGCCTCCGCCCCCTCGGCCGACCGGCCGAACACAGCCTCCAGCGGCAGGACACGATCCACCAGGCTGGTGAGCGGGGCGCCCAGCAGGGCGCGGAAGCCGGCCGGGCGGAAGCGGATGCCCAGCACCCGCCCGGCGTCGCGCAATTCATAGGCGAAGATGCCATGCATGGGGCCGTAGACGGCGGAGCGGCCGCGCTCGAACACCAAATTCACGGCGGGATAGGGCAGCGTGCGCTGGACATAGGGTGGCTGCCCGATCAGGTCCCAGGCCACCACCCAGTAATGCTCCACCACCGCCGCCAGATCAGGGACCAGATCCGGGGCCAGATCCGGGGACGGCTGGTAGCGGCCCAGGCGGAAACGCTGCGCGGCGGCGCCGGGCGCCAGCACGCCCTTGGGCGCCGCCGTCACGGGCCGCACGGGCTTTCCTTCCGGCTGTCGCGTTTTTCCAAGCCCACGGTGTCCCCCCAGACTATCGTTCCGGCCACCCCTTCCCCGTGGAGAGCCGCCATGAAACTCTATTCCTTGGCCCTGTCGCCCTTCGCCGCCCGCGCCCGGGCCGCGATCTATGCCAAGAACCTGGCCGTCGACATCCTAACCCCACCGGAAGACTGGCGCACCTCCCCCGCCTTCCGGGCGCTGAACCCCATGGTGCGGGTGCCCGTGCTGGTGCTGGACGACGGCCGGTCCATCCCGGAGTCGGACGTGATCGTGGAGTATCTGGAGGATGCCTTCCCCGCCATCCCCCTGCGCCCCGCCGACCCGGTGGACGGCGCGCGGGTGCGCCTGCTGACCGCCGTGGCCGACCAGTATGTGATGCGGGAAACCTTCCCCCTGTTCGGCCTGTTCGACAGCAAGACCCCGGATGAGACCGCCGTCCAGGCGCAGTTGGCCAAGCTGGACAAGGGCCTGGGCCAGTTGAACGGCCTGCTGGCGGACGACGCGGCGCGCGGCCCCTTCGCCTTCGGCGGCCGGGTGACCACCGCCGACGCGTGGCTGACGCCCGTGCGTTACACGCTGGAGGGACTGATGCGCTTTTCCGGCCGCACCCACCTGCTGGACCGCCACGCCGCCGTGGCCGGCTACGCCCAGGGCTTGCGCGAAAGCCCCGCCCTGGCACGGGTGTGGGATGAGATGGAGGAAGGCCTGCGCGCCTACATGAAGGCCAGGGCCGCAGCCGGGGCAGTGGGCGAATAAACCACCCCGAACCGCCACCGCCAGGGAAAGGCGGGAAAGGGCGGATGCGCTGTGATAGGACGGAGGGCGAACCGCCGGCCGCACAAGGCCGGCGCGGAAACCCTCCGGGACAGCGTCACCATGCTCAGCCGCCGCCTCCTCCTCACCGCCGCCTCCGCCCTGCCCTTGTCGGTCTCGGCCGTTACCGCCAGCACCATGGGGGCCATGGCCGCCACAGGCGGCGGCCTCGCCGCCCTGACATCCCTGACCACCGGGGCCAAGCCCATCACGGTGGAGGAGCGGCAGGCCCGTATCGCCAAGCTGCAGGACCTGATGGCGCGGCGCGGCATTGGCGCCTTCCTGGTCGAATCCGGATCCAGCCTGGAGTATTTCACCGGCATCCGCTGGCACCGCTCCGAACGGACCACCGCCGCCGTGATCCCGGCCAAGGGGCCCGTCATCGTGGTGACCCCGGCGTTCGAGGAACCGTCGGTGCGCGAAACCCTGCAGGTGGGCGGCGACGTCCGCGCCTGGCAGGAGCATGAAAGCCCCTTCCAGCGCCTGGCCCAGGCGCTGAAGGACAGCGGCGCAGTGGGGGGTAAGGCGGCGGGGACGGTGGCGGTGGAGCCCACGACCCGCTTTTTCATCATCGACGGCATCCGCCAGGTGACGCGGGATTACGACCTGGTGTCCGGCGACGATCTGGTGCGGGCCTGCCGCATGCACAAATCGCCGGCGGAACTGGCCCTGATGCAGGTGGCCAATGACGTGACGCTGGCCGCCCTACGGTACGCCCACGCCCAGGTGCGGCCGGGCATGCGCGCGGCCGACATTGCCGCCCTGGTGGACACCGCCACGGCGGCCCTGGGCGGGCGGCCTGAATTCTCCCTGGTGCTGCTGAACGAGGCCAGCGCCTATCCCCACGGCTCCCTCCAGCCGGAGGTGGTGCGGGACGGCTCCACCGTGCTGCTCGACTGCGGCTGCGCCGTGCACGGTTACCAGTCCGACATTTCCCGCACCTGGGTCTTCGGCACCCCCAGCACCCGCCAGCGCACGGTGTGGAACACGGTGAAGCGCGGGCAGGAGATCGCGCTGGAAACCGCCAAGCCGGGCATTCCGGTGGGTGACATCGACAAGGCGGTGCGCCGCTATTACGAGGCGGAGGGCTGGGGCCCGGGCTATCGCCTGCCCGGCCTGTCTCACCGCACCGGCCACGGCATCGGCCTGGACGGCCACGAATCCCCCTACCTGGTGCTGAGCGACGCCACACCGCTGGAGCCCGGCATGTGCTTCTCCGACGAGCCTGGGATCTACATCCCTGGTGAGTTCGGCATCCGGTTGGAGGATTGCTGGCACATGACGGAGACGGGACCCACGCTGTTCACCCCGCTGGCCACCTCCGTCGACCAGCCGATCTGAACTTAGGCCGCGACCGCGGCCGCCGGAGATTTCCGGTGAGCGAAGCGGACTGGAAATCGAGGATAAGGCAAGGGCCCGGATGGGCCCGCCCGCCGATTGAGGGAACTAGCGAGACTCCTCAAACACATGTTCCTCGAGCAGGAACCTTAGCCCCCGGTCCCAGGACTCATCCGTGTTGCCCCGGATGTCGACGCTGCCGCCCTTCAGTACCTGGCCGGTGGCGGCGTCGCGGATGCTGATGTTCAGGTTCAGGATCAGATTGCTGACCTTCTGCACCCAGGCGATCACGGCCACCGTGGCCCCTGCCCGGCCGGCAATCTCCAGAGCGCAGGGCGGGCAATCGCGCGGGGCGGGCTTCGCCGCCAGTGCCGCCGCCCAAGGCGCCATATCCACCAGGGTGTAGCGCCCCGATCGCGCCAGCGCCGCCCGCAAGGCCGCCCCCAGCCGCGCCACCCGCGCCGTCTCCTCCGACGTGGTGTCGGCCGGTGAGGTGTTGACGAACTGCACGTCGAACACCGCCGTGGCAGGAGCCCCCACCGGCACGGCGCCGGCCTGGGCCGCCCCCGCCAGCAGCAGCAGCAGCAGCAACGCCAACCCCGCCACCACCCTGCCCATGAGCATCCTCCCCTGCTGGCTCCCCTGCTGGGGGGACAGCATGGCGCGAATGAGGAAGGAAGGCAGGATGGACTTTGGATGGATAAGCCGGCTGGCGCTCCGGCCATCTGTCAAACCCTGTGGACCTGATTGTGGAGGGCCGTTCCCTGCCATTGGGATGATGCGCGCCGTCTTTTGCAAAATGATCGGACACACACCAAAAACGGGAATGTTCGTTGACTCTTCGTTCTGCCTATGTTCCGATATGTGCTGCGAACGCCCGCTCGCGCCAAGCACATAAGTTTCGGAAATAAACGGGCCGTGGAGGTAGGCATAGGGGCGGATGAATAAAAAGAAAGCCATAATCCTTGGCGGGCTGGCGATCATTGTCCTGATCGTGGCCATCCTATGCACACAGATAACAATATTCGTGATTCAGCCCATCGGTGCCATTCCTGACGGGAAAACCCTGGTTATTTCCAGGCTGAACAAGATGCAGTTCATCGATAGCGCTGATGCGATGTGCGAGCGCGTTCAAGGTGGTGTCAGCCTGCTATGCCGCAGCATGCTGCTGGGCACGGTGGCCCAAAACGCGACTATCTACCTTCGCCTTCCCTACAGCAAATGGCTGTACACAGTTTCCACCGATGGCAAGGAATTTGACAGATAAGGTGTAGAAATGTTTGAAATACTCGCCATTTCCGCCTTGATCGGCGTTATTCCCGGCTACATCGCCCACAGTAAAGGTCGCTCATTTTTCCTGTGGTGGCTCTATGGCGTCGCATTCTTCATCATTGCTTTGATCCATGCACTGCTGATCTCGCCGAACGTCGCGGAAGTCGAGCAGCGGCAACTGGATAATGGAATGAAAAAATGCCCGCACTGCGCCGAGCTGATAAAGGCGGACGCCAATATTTGCCGATATTGCGGGCGTGATCAGCATAGTGAAACCGCAGACGCCACACCCGCCTAATCCGGTATCGTCGCCTGTGAAGAATGGTGCTGATTGGCTCAATTGGAGCTGATCAGGGCCATTTTGCTTTGGACTTGGAGAGCCAGGAAGAGGGCACGCCAAAGGTATTTGAGCCACCTGACGAGGAGGTGGAAGTTGAAGCCGGCGGCGGCGAGGACGGCGTTGATGCGGTCGCCGCTGCGTCCCTTGAGGTAGTTTCGTCCCATGCGGTGCTCGGCCTTGAGGTGTCCGATGATGGGTTCGATGGCGGCCCTGCGTTTCATCTCCCGCTTGATGGCGGCGGTGGTTCTGCGGACCTGGCCAGTGATCCAGACCTTGAACTTGTTGGGATGGTCGTGCCCGCGATAGCCCCTGTCGACGTGGACCCGGTCTGGATCGCGCCCGGTGTTGGCCTTGATGTCGGCGACGGCCTTGGCGAGGGTGTGTCCGTCGAAGGGGTTGCCGTGGATGGCCTGGGCATGGAGGACAAAAAGCCCTCCCTTGGGCTTGGTGATGGGGACGGCGACGCTGACCTTGCAACCGAACTCGTAGGGGGCGCGGGCCTTGCCCTTGCCGATGCATTCGACCTCGGGGGCGTGGAGGGAATAGACCTTCTGCCCGCGCTGGCGCTGGGTCTGCATGCTGATCTTGATGGCCAGGTCACGTAAGGGGCCATAGTGGGCCAGGAGTTCCGGGGCCTCGGCGTCCCCCTTGGCGGCGATCTTGCGGTTGATGTCGCGGATGAGGCGGCCCAGGCGGGTACGCAGGAACTTCAGTTGGCGATTGGCCCGCTTGTGCTGGTGGGCGTGGGTGTAGCGGCCGACCATGATGGCGGCCTTCTTGGCCACGCGCAGATAGCTCTGGCGCAGCGTGATGCCGTTGTCCTTGGCGAAGGCGACCAACTTCTCGATGGCCTTGTGGGTCAGGCGGGCGTCGGTGGGGTGGGCGATGGCCTTGGGCTGGACGGTGGTGTCCACCGCCACCCGCGCCAAGTCCTTGGTGCTGAGGGCGCCGGTGGCCTGGGCCACCCGCAGGCTCTCCTGGATCAGTGCCGCCAGCCGTTCCTCGCCCAGACGCTGGCGCCAGCGGGACATCGACGACCGGTCGAAAGGCAGGTCGTGGCGGAAGACCTCCTCGCCGCAGAAGAACTGGAAATAGGGGTTCTCCGCCCAGCGGGCGGTCAGCACCTCGTCGGACAGATTGTGCATGTGCTTCAGGATCAGCAGGCCCGCCATCAGCCGGACCGGCAGCGGCGGCTGGCCAGGGCCGCCCTTGTAGACACCGCCCAGACGCTGTTCCAGGAAGCCCCAGTCGATCTTCCCCGCCAGCACCACCAGTGGATGCTTCAGGTCGATGATCTGGTCCAGGGCTGGACGCAGAAGGTCTTTCTGTCGGGTATCCCGTGGTCGTGACATGGCCTGTTCCCACCGCTGTTCACAGGGGGAATCGAATCACGAAACGGCCCAAAAGGGGATCCCCAAATCGCAAGAAAGCGGAGGTCGAGCCCCCGCTTTCCTGCAAATCCGATTACTGATCGGGCGCTGAAACACTCACTGTGCCAAAGCGTTAGCGATCATGCACGGACGACCCGGTATCCGCCGCCGATCCGCCAGACAGCGTCGTGCCGCCCCTAAACGGCCATAGCGACCCGGGAGAGTCTATTAACCCAATTTTCTGCAAGAGATTGCCGTGAGTTGCGGCATGCGCCTTGCCAAGGCAACAGGGCGCCGTCTGACATCTTACGCTGATTTATAAGGGAATGGCGGAGAGGGTGGGATTCGAACCCACGGATCCATCGCTGGATCAACGGTTTTCGAGACCGCCCCGTTCGACCGCTCCGGCACCTCTCCGTATCCATTCCCGTGTCCGGCCCCCGTTTTGCTGTCGAACGGGAAAGGGGCCGGCTGGCGAAGCGGCGCGGACCCTAGCGGATGCGGGGGGCTTGCGCAAGCGGTATGTGAGCGAAAAATGTCAGTGCTGGCAGGGCTTCAAACGGGAGCCTTCCAGCGGCGGGGCTTCCAACTGGCGATGACGGCGCCGGCGATGATGAGCAGGCAGGAGGCCGCGACCACGCCGCTGGCCTGGGACCGGCCGGCCAGAATCAGCAACAGGGTGGACAGCAGCGGCGTGGCGTAGCTGAGCGCGCCCAGGGTGTGGATGTCGCCCTTCTTCATGCCGATGTCCCAGACGAAGAAGGCGGCGCCCACCGGCCCCAGGCCCATCAGGGCCAGCAAGGTCCATTGCCCGGCGTCGGGCACCACCGTCGCCTCTAGCGCGCCATGGCAGAGGGCGGACAGGGCGGCGGTGGCCAGGCAAAAGAAGGCCACGGCATCGGTGGGTACGGCCCCCAGCAGGCGCGACAGGGTGGAATAGGCCCCCCAGGTGACGGCCGCCCCCGCCGCCGCCAGGAAGCCCGGCAGATAAGCCGGGTCCACGCTCAGGCCCCGGCCGCCGGTGACCAGCAGGCCGGTGCCGGCCAGGCCGACCAGGGCGCCCGCCAGTTGGCGCCGGCCCAGCCGTTCACCCGGCAGCAGGCCGGCGAACAGCACGATGAGCAGGGGCCAGAGATAGTTGATGAGGTTGGCCTCCGCCGCCGGCGCCGACTTCAGCGCCAGGAAATACAGGAAGTGATAGCCGAACAGCCCCCCCACCCCCAGTACCCAGGCCACCGGCGGCTGGCGCAGGGCCGCCCAGGGCGAGCGGCCGCGCGCCATCATCCAGACGATGCCGATGAGGCCGCCGACGGCGAAGGCCACCGCCTCGGTCTCGAAGGGCGGGATGGGCCCGGTGAGCGTGGTCAGCAGCGCCAGCGTCGACCACAGCAGGATGGCCCCCGCACCGATCAGCGTCGCCCGCCGCGCGGCCGTGCCGCCGGCCGCCACTCTATCATCCGCTGCCGTATCAACCATGCCCCGCCCCTTGCCTCGATATCACAGGGAATCTTAACCGGCCGCCGCCCGTGCCGCCCAGCCCAAATCCACCACCGCCTTGATCGACGGCCAGGTCACCAGCCGCTCGCAGGTTTCCCGGTCGGCCCACAGCGCCGCCGCCGCGTCGTCGCCTGCCTCCGGCTCACCCCCCACATACTCCGCCATGATCTCCACGATGGTGAAGTGGAAGCGCACGCGCGGCTCCACCGCCGGCCCTGCGCCGGAAGGCCGTGGGTCGCGGGTGATGCCGTCCACCGCCGTCAGCACGGTGTGGGGACGGCACGCGACGGCGGTTTCCTCGCGCACCTCGCGCGCCGCCGTCTGGAACAGGGTCTCCCCCAACTCCTGGCTGCCGCCGGGCAGGCACCACTCCCCCGCCAGGGGCGCCTTGGCGCGGCGGATCAGCAGCAACTGGTCCCCCTTCCACACCAGCACGCCCACCCCCACGCGGGGCTGGTCGGGATAGAGGTGCGGCGAGGCGGTGGGCTGCTTGGTCATGAGGGCACCAAAGACGAAGGGCGGGCCCGTCGCCGGACCCGCCCCCGTCATACCTCAAAGCCCACCCGCCAGGCCAACACCTCGCGCGCCCTCCGCTTCCCAAATTTCCTAGGCCACGACCGCGGCCGCCGGAGCGTTTTGAGGAGCGTAGCGGACTGAAACGCGAGGACGAGCCAAGGCCACGGATGTGGCCGCCCGGCGCCTGAGGGATCTCTTAATACATATGCTGGCCGCCGTTGATGGACAGAGTGGAGCCGGTGATGAAGCCGGCATCGTCGCCCACCAGGAACAGCACGCCGCGGGCGATCTCCTCCGCCTTGCCCAGACGGCCGACCGGGATCTTGGCCACGATCTTTTCCAGCACGTTCGGCGGCACCGCGCGCACCATGTCGGTGTCGATGTAGCCGGGGGCGATGGCGTTGACGGTCACGCCCTTGGCCGCCCCTTCCTGGGCCATGGCCTTGGTGAAGCCGTGGATGCCGGACTTGGCGGCGGCGTAGTTCACCTGGCCGTACTGGCCGGCCTGGCCGTTGATCGAGCCGATGTTGACGATGCGGCCGAAGCCGCGCGCCCGCATGCCGTCGATGGCCACGCGGCAGGTGTTGAAGCAGGAGGCGAGGTTGGTCTGGATGACCTCGTTCCACTGCTCGAAGGTCATGCGGTGCAACACACCGTCACGGGTGATGCCGGCGTTGTTGACGATGATCTCGATCGGGCCCAGGTCGGCCTCGATCTTGCCCATGCCATGACGCACGTCCTCGAAATTCGCCACGTCGAAGCGATAGGCGGGGATGCCCGTCCGCTCCGTGAACTCGCGCGCCTTCTGCTCGTTGCCGCCGTAGTTGGCCGCAACCTTGTAGCCGGCGTCCCTCAGCGCCACCGAGATGGCCTCACCGATGCCGCGGGTACCACCCGTCACCAATGCAACACGCGCTGTCATCTAGTCCTCCCCTTTTTTCACGAGTCAGAATACGACCATGGAGCGTCACGCTTCAGGAGGATCGGCATCCGGCCCCCCAGCCCCGGACCGGCGCGACGATATCGCCCCGTCCCAAGGTAAAATCTAGGTGGTTGCGCAGCCGAAAAGATCAATTCCGGCCGCGCAACCGCATCACTCAGTCGCGGGCCACGCACAGGGCGATGCCCATGCCGCCGCCGATGCACAGCGTGACCAGGCCCTTCTTGGCGTCACGCTTCTGCATCTCGTGCAGCAGGGTCACCAGGACGCGGGCGCCCGAGGCGCCGATGGGATGGCCCAGGGCGATGGCGCCGCCGTTGACGTTCACCTTGTCCTCGGGCCAGCCCATGTCCTTGTTCACGGCGCAGGCCTGCGCGGCGAAGGCCTCGTTCGCCTCCACCAGGTCCAGGTCGGCCACGGTCCAGCCGGCACGCTGCAGCGCCAGCTTGCTGGCCGGGATCGGCCCCGTGCCCATGATGGACGGGTCGACGCCGGCGGTGGCCCAGGAGACGATGCGGGCCAGCGGCTTGACCCCGCGCTTGGCGGCGTTCTCGGCGGTCATCAGCACGACGGCGGCGGCACCGTCGTTGATGCCGGAGGCGTTACCGGCGGTGACCGTGCCGTCCTTTGCGAAGGCGGGGCGCAGCTTGGCCAGGGTCTCGGCCGTGGTGCCGGGCTTCAGATATTCGTCGGCCTCGACCACCACGTCGCCCTTGCGGCCAGGCACGGTGACGGGAACGATCTCATCCTTGAAGCGGCCGGCCTTCTGCGCCGCCTCGGCCTTCTGCTGGCTGGCGGCGGCGAAGGCGTCCTGCGTCTCGCGGCTGATTTCCCACTTCTTGGCCACGTTCTCGGCCGTGGTGCCCATGTGATAGTTGTTGAAGGCGTCCCATAGGCCGTCCTTGATCATGGTGTCCACCATGCTGGCGTCACCCATCTTGGTGCCGTTGCGCAGGTGGATGGCGTGCGGGGCCTGGCTCATGCTTTCCATGCCGCCGGCCACCACCACCTCGGCCTCACCCAGGCGGATGGCCTGGAAGCCCTGCGCCACGGCGCGCAGGCCGGACCCGCAGACCTGGTCCAGGGTGTAGGCGGTCCGCTCCACCGGCACGCCGGCGGCGACGGACACCTGGCGGGCGCTGTTCTGGCCGGTGGCGGCCTTCAGCACATGGCCCAGCACGACCTCGGACACCTCGGCGGCGTCGACGTGGGCGCGGGCCAGCGCCTCCTTGACGGCCACGGTGCCCAGGGCCACGGCCGTCAGGCTGCTGAGCGCGCCGTTGAAGCTGCCGATGGGCGTGCGCACGGCACCGGCGATGACCACTTCGACCATGATGTTTCCTCTCTTCCCGAACGATTTCATGCCCCGTCGATCCTGGGGCGGCCCTCTCCCCGCCGGCGCCCCTGTCAAGGTTAACGGGGCCGGCGGGAAAAGGCGGTGGAAATTCCGGTGGGGCGGCATTTGGCCATCCCCGGTTCCTAGTCTTGGCCATTTACCAATCCGGGCGCAAGCATGCTCGCCAACCGCCACACCACCAGAGCGCGAAACACCCTTGCGCCACATTACGTCCTTCACCCGGAAACTTAACTTGCACGCGTCCCATCCGCGCTGATTCGGATCAAATGAGGCGCGCGCGATCCTCTGTGACGCCGCGCACTGGCGCCCAGCGCTTAAGGAAGCTATATTGAGTGCGCACTCACTCTTTAACCTCTGCGTGTTCAACTCATGGCCCGGCCCAAAAGCGAAGAGAAACGCGACGCCATCCTGGCGGCCGCCGTCCAGATCATCGCCGATCAGGGCCTGGGCGCCCCCACAGCCCGCATTGCCGGCTTGGCCGGCGTGGCGGAGGGCACGCTGTTCACCTATTTCGCCACCAAGGATTTGCTGCTGAACCAGTTGTACCTGGGGCTGAAGGCGGAACTGCGCCAAGCCATGATGGCGACCTATCCCGCCGACGCCCCCCTCCGTGACCGCTTGCGCCACATCTGGGACCGCTATGTCGATTGGGGGGTCCACAATCCCGCCAAGCGCCGGACGCTGGCGCAGTTGATCGTGTCGGACCGCTTGGCGACCGAAACCCGGGCGCTGGGCAGCGAGGGGTTCGCCCGCATCGAGGACATGGTGCGTGAGGGTGTGGCCCAAGACCTGATGCGGGAACAACCACCCGACTTCGCCGCGGCCATCCTGGCCTCGCTGGCCGAAACCACCATGGATTTCATCCTGCGGCGGCCGGACAGCGCCGAGAACTACCGCGCCGCCGGCTTCGACGCCCTCTGGCACGCCATCGGCCGCTGACGGTCGAAGCGTAGGCGGAGGCTGGACCTTTTTGTCGCAAAAATGAGTGATTGATCACTCATAATCTTATCACCCACGAAGGACCGATCATGACCGACACTTCCAAGGTTTGGCTTGTCACCGGCAGCGCCGCCGGCCTGGGCCGCGACATCGCCGAGGCGATTCTGGCCGCCGGCCACCGCCTGGTCGCCACCGCCCGCCAGCCCGAGCGGCTGGCCGATCTTCATACCCGGTACGGCGATCGGGTGCGCCCCTTGGCGCTGGACGTGACGGACGCCGCGGCCGCCCATGACGCCGTGGCCCAGACGGTCAAGGCCTTCGGCCGCCTGGATGTGGTGGTGAACAATGCCGGCTATGCCGACGTCGCCCCGTTCGAGCAGATGGACCTGGACGTCTTCCGGGCGCAGATCGAGACCAACCTGATGGGCGTGGTGAACGTCACCCATGCGGCGGTGCCCGTGATGCGGGCCCAGAGATCCGGCCACATCCTGCAGGTGTCCTCCGTCGGCGGGCGGGTGGGCCGGCCGGGGCTCAGCGCCTATCAGGCGGCCAAATGGGCCGTGAGCGGCCTGACAGAGGTGCTGGCGGGGGAACTCAACGCGCTGGGCATCCAGATTTGCGCGCTGGAGCCCGGCGGCATGCGTACCGGCTGGGGACCCCGCTCCCTGCGTGACATGCCAGCGATATGGCCCGATTACCAGCCCACCGTGGGCGCCTTCATGGAGATGTATAAGCCCTACATCGGCAATGAAGCCGGCGATCCGGCCAAAGTCGCCCAGTTGATCCTGCGCCTGGCCGACCACCCCACCCTGCCCCCGCACCTGCTGCTGGGCAGTGACGCGATGCATTTCTTCAGCCTGGCCGATGCTGAGCGCTCGGCCCAACTGGCGGCGTGGAAAGCGGTCAGCCTCTCCACCGACGTCACTTACGAGGGGCCCGCCCCCGTCCTGCCGGAGACGGCGCCCCAGGCGAAAATATCGTTGCCCAACCGCGCGTAGGGGCGGCCGCCCCAAAAAACGAAACCCCGCCCACTGGAATGGTGGGCGGGGTTTCAAACGCAATCAAACCGGCAAGGTCGGCGATCAGCCGGCTTCGGCCTGCTTCTGGGCGCGCTTGCGGTCGGTCGGGTCCAGCAGGCGCTTGCGCAGGCGGATGGACTTCGGCGTCACTTCCACCAGCTCCTCGTCCTCGATGTAGGCCAGGGCCTTTTCCAGGGACATGTCCATCGGGGTGGTCAGGCGCACGGCCTCATCCTTGCCGGCGGCACGGATGTTGGTCAGCTGCTTGCCCTTCAGGACGTTCACTTCCAGGTCGTTGCCGCGGCTGTGCTCGCCGATGATCATGCCCTGGTACACCTTGGCGCCCGGCTCGATCATCATCGGGCCACGGTCTTCCAGGTTCCACAGGGCGTAGGCCACGGCCTCACCCTCACCGTTGGAGATCAGCACGCCGTTGCGGCGGCCCTGGATGGGGCCCTTGTACGGGGCGTAACCGTGGTACAGGCGGTTCATCAGGCCGGTGCCGCGGGTATCCGTCAGGAACTCGCTCTGGTAGCCGATCAGGCCGCGCGAGGGCACGTGGAACACCAGGCGCACCTTGCCGCCGCCGGACGGACGCATCTCCAGCATGTCGCCCTTGCGCTCGGAAATCTTCTGCACGACAGCGCCGGAGAATTCCTCGTCCACGTCGACCACGACTTCCTCGATCGGCTCCATGCGCTGGCCGTTCTCGTCCGTCTTCAGCAGCACGCGGGGACGGGAGATCGACAGCTCATAGCCTTCGCGGCGCATGTTCTCGATCAGGATGCCCAGCTGCAGTTCGCCGCGGCCGGCGACCTCGAACGCGTCGGCGTTCTCCGTCTCGCGGACGCGCAGGGCGACGTTGCCCTCGGCCTCGCGCATCAGGCGGTCGCGGATCATGCGGCTGGTGACCTTGTCGCCTTCGCGGCCGGCCAGCGGGCTGTCGTTGACGCTGAAGGTCATCGCCAGGGTCGGCGGGTCGATGGGCTGGGCGGCCAGCGGCTCGGTCACCGACGGCTCGCAGATGGTGTCGGCCACGGTGGTCTTGGTCAGGCCGGCGATGGCGACGATGTCACCCGCCTGCGCCTCTTCCACGCCCACGCGCTCCAGGCCCCGGAAGGCCAGCAGCTTGGAAATGCGGCCCTGCTCGATCAGCTTGCCGTCGGCGCTCATCGCCTTGATGGCCATGTTGGCCCGGGCGACGCCGGTCTGGATGCGGCCGGTCAGCAGGCGCCCCAGGTAGGGGTTGGCTTCCAGGGTGGTGGCCAGCATGGTGAAGGGGGCGTCAACGTCGACCTTGGGGGGCGGCACGTGACGGCGCACCAGCTCGAACAGCGGGCGCATGTCCTCACGCGGGGCATCCAGGCTTTCCGCCGCCCAGCCGTTGCGGCCCGAGGCGAACAGGGTGGGGAAGTCCAGCTGCTCGTCACTGGCGTCCAGTGCCGCGAACAGGTCGAACACTTCGCTGTGGACTTCGTCGGGGCGGGCGTCGGAACGGTCCACCTTGTTGATGACGACGATGGGCTTCAGGCCCAGCTTCAACGACTTGCCCAGCACGAACTTGGTCTGGGGCAGCGGGCCCTCGGCGGCGTCGCACAGCAGGATGACGCCGTCGACCATGCTCAGGATACGCTCCACCTCACCGCCGAAGTCGGCGTGGCCGGGGGTGTCGACGATGTTGATGCGGGTGCCTTCCCACAGGACGCTGGTGCACTTCGCCAGGATGGTGATGCCGCGCTCACGTTCCAGGTCATTGCTGTCCATGGCGCGCTCGGCGACTTGCTGGTTGTCGCGGAAGGCGCCCGACTGGCGCAGCAGCACGTCAACCAAGGTGGTCTTGCCATGGTCGACGTGCGCGATGATGGCGATGTTACGCATATCCATTGGACGCTAATCCCGCGAAGCTGGGGCCCGGTCCAAAAACGCGACGTGCGCCTGGCGATGGCCCAAAAACAAAAGCCCGCCCCCTGACGCATCGGCGCCGGGACCGGGTTTCACGGAGCGGAATATAGCTATTGGCAGGGTCGGGAGAAAGACCTGCCGAAGGGGGTTGGACGCAAGAGGGGGTTACGGGTACCGCAAGGCAGACTATAAATTCGCCATGATTTTGTGGGTTAACCTCATGCGCGCGGCGCGTTTTTCCTGAATCGGGAGAATGCCACCCGCCATCACCGTCACAAAGACTTAACGCTGGACGCCGGCGGATGGGTCGAAAAACCATGGAGGCAAAACTCCGCCCGGTCGGGCCCGCTCCGGGCCCCGTCCGCTTCCTGGCCCTTAGCGCCGGCCCCTAAGCCCACCCCCACCACCCGCAGCCGTTGGAGCCCGCGTCGCCCTTCGCCGTCCCCCGCCTTCAGCCCCGATCGCCGGTCCGTCCGTCCGCGTTGGCGCTGCTCTCCACCCTGTCCCTGGCCTGCTGGTCCGCACAGGGCCACGCCCAAGGTGCGCCCGCGAGCGCGCCCACGGGGCAGCAACCCCAGGTCGGCGCCGCGCCCGCGACCGATGCCGCCAAGGCGGCCCCGGCGACCGACGCGGCTGCCGGGGCCGCCTCTGGGACCACAGCCGGAACGGCCGCCCAGCCGGACACGCCCGGCGATGACGACACGCCAGGCGCCGTGTTGGCACGCAAGGCGGAGCAAGAGGCGGACGGCGCAACCCACCAGCCGGACGCGGAGCCGCCGCCGGCCACCTATACCGTCGATTTCCACCCCGCGCCGGGGGTCGAGGCCGATGACGGCCTGATGGACGTGCTGCGCAGCGCCTCCTCCCTCATCACGCTGCAGAACGACCCGCCGTCGTCCCTGCTGGGGCTGGAGAAGCGCATCGACAACGACTACGAGAAGCTGGCCGCCGCCTTGCGCTCCGAAGGGTATTTCGACGGCAGCGTCATGGTGAAGGTCGATGCCGACGCCAAGCCGGTGGCGGTGGTCATCGAGGTGACGCCGGGCCGGCGCTACACCATTTCCAAGGTGACGCTGAGCATGCCCGACGGCTCCCCCCGCCGGGCGGGCCGCTGGATTTGTCCAAGCTGCACCTGAAGCCGGGCGACCCCGCCCGGGGGCCCGCGGTGCGCGACGCGGAGGCGGCCGTGGTGCCCCTGATGGCGGCGCGCGGCTATGCCTGGGCCAAGGTCGGCCAGCGCGACCTGGCCGTGGACGTGCAGGCCCACACCATGGCCGTGGCCTTCACCCTGGACCCCGGCCCGCTGGTCCGCTTCGGCCCCACCACCTTCACCGGGCTGGGCCGCCTGGATCCGGACGTGGCCTATGGCCGCCTGCCATGGAAGGAGGGTGACGTCTACGATCCGGCCAAGGTGGACAAGGCCCGCAACAAGCTGACCGACCTGGGCGTCTTTTCCCAGGTGCGCGTCGTCCTGGACGATGTGCCGGGCGCGGCGCAGCCGGATGGATCGCGCGAGGTGCCCATGCTGGGCCAGATGGAGGAACGGCCCCGCCACTTCATCAACACCGGCCTGAACTACGGCACCACCGACGGCGCCGCCGCCACCGCCACCTGGGGCGACCGCAACTTCCTGGGCGGGGCGGAGGCCCTGACCGTCACCGGGTCCATCGGCGGCATCGCCCGCAAGAAGTTCCGCGATTCCGACGGCTTGGATTACAGCCTGGGCACCACGCTGAAGAAGCCTGACTTCCTGGAAACCGACACCACGCTGAACCTCTCGGCCCTGGCGGTGTCGGAGCATCCAGAGGCCTATTCGCGCGACGCCCTGACGCTGGGCGCCATCGTCACCCACCCGCTGACGCCCCATCTGACCGCCAGCGCCGGCGTGACGCTGGAGCAATCCTCGATCCGGCAGGACCTGACGGGCGATGGCGTGCTGACCACCACCGACAACACCCTGGTGGGGCTGCCGGTGGCGTTGAAGTTCGACAACACCGATAACCTGCTGAACCCCACCCAGGGCTATCGCTGGAACGCCGGCCTGACGCCTTACCTCAGCCCTCTGGGCGACAGCGGCACCTTCGTCATCGGCAACGCGGGCGCAAGCGGCTATTGGGCGGTGGACGACGCCAAGGCCTATGTCATCGCCGCGCGCGTGAACCTGGGCGCGGTCTATGGCGGGTCGCTGGCCCAGGTGCCGGCGGACAAGCGCTTTTTCGCCGGCGGCGGCGGATCGGTGCGGGGCTACGCCTATCAGAAGGTCGGGCCCCTGGACGTCAACAACGACCCCACCGGCGGCCGCTCGCTGATCGAAACCAGCGCCGAGCTGCGCATCCGCCTGACCGACACCATCGGCCTGGTGCCCTTCATCGACGGCGGCAATGTCTTCGAGTCCGCCTACCCCGACCTGAGCCAGGGCATGCGCTGGGGTGCCGGCCTGGGCGTGCGCTATTTCACCTCCTTCGGTCCCTTGCGCCTGGACGTCGGCGTGCCGCTGGATCGCCGCAGCGGCGACAGCATGTGGCAGCTGTACGTCAGCATCGGCCAGTCCTTCTGACGGAACCCGGCATGTCCGACACCCCCCAAACGCCCGGTCCCGGCCCTGTATCCCCGGCCCCCTGCCCCCGCCTGGCCCCTCCGTTCCGAAACGGTCCTGGGGGCGGCGCCTGCTGTCGGCGGGTCATGTCGCGGCCTTCGCCTCGCTGGGCGTCATCGCCGGCCTGGCCGCCGCCGCCGGCATCGGCCTGTGGTGGATGGACACCGATTCGGGGCGCGCCTTCGCCACGCGGCAGGCGGAGGCCAACGTGCCGGGCCTGAAGGTGGAGGGCCTGGCGGGCCTGCCCTTCCACCCCCGGGTGGGGCGCGCCACCCTGGTGGACGTGATCACGGGCAAGCCCTGGCTGATGGTGGAGGACGCGGCGCTGGATTGGCGGCTGCTGCCCCTGGCCCACCGCGAGCTGGCGGTGGACACGCTGAGCGCCAAGCGCATCTGGGTGGCCCAACCGGCCCCGGCGCTGGAAGCGCCGGACGGAACGGTCAAGGATGACAGCAATCCCCTGACCCTGCCCGTCAGCATCACCCTGGCCCACCTTGACCTGCCGCGCGTCGAACTGGCGCCCAACCTGGCCGGCGGCCAGGGGGCCGCCCTGTCCACCAGCGGCACCGTGAGGCTGGGCCCCACCCTGGATGGCGATAGCCGCCTGACGCTGACCCAACTGGACGGCGGGGCCGCCCATGGCGACCTGACCGCCCGCTTCACCGCCCCCGGCCTGACCAGCCCCGGCAGCCTGACACTGGAATTGCAAGGCCAGGAGGAGGCCAGCGGCCTGGTGGCCAGGCTGGCCGGGCACCCGGAATTGGGGCCCCTGGCCCTGAGCGTGAAGGGTGACGGCCCGCTGGACCGCTTCCAGGCCCATCTGGAATTGAAGGAGACGCCGCAGCCGGTCAAGGCGGCGGACGGCACCACCGCCACCCCGCGCGCGGTCAATCTGGTGGCCGACGTGGCCCTGGCCCGCCCCCAAGGCAAGGCCAAGCGTCTGACCTTGGCCCTGAAGGTGGCGCCCGGCCGCCTGCTGGCCGACAACCTGGCGCAGATGGCCGGCGACGCCGCCACCGTGCAAGCGGCCGCCACCCTGGCCGATGACGGCACCATCACCCTGGAAAACCTGGATCTGGCCGCCGCCTTCGGTCGCCTGACGGCCAAGGGCGGCGTGAAAGACAAGGGGGGCGACCTGACCCTGCGGCTGACTCCGGCGGCGCCCGAGGCCCTGTCCCCGGTGGCGCCCGGCCTGGCGCTGGGCCAGTTGGACGCTGTGCTGCACACCACCGATCCGGCGGCGGGCAAGACGGGCGCCAAGCGGCAGCGCACCGTCAGCGCCGACCTGACGGTGGAAGACCTGGGCTACAACGACGCCCATGTGCGCCACCTGACCGCGACCACCACGCTGCGCGAGGACGGCACCCGCCTGCTGCTGGACCTGGCCGCCAAACTGCAGGGCCTGAACGCGCCGGGACTGCCCCCGGCTTTGACCGATCATGCCGACCTGGCGCTGACCGGCGCGCTGAACCGGGCCAATGGCGACATCCTGGTGGATAAACTGGACCTGACGGGCGGCATGGGCCATGTCACCGGCAGCGGCAGCGCCCAGGGCTGGGGCCGCCAGGCGAAGGGCAGCCTGCGCCTGACGGACGGCGAGCTGGCGACCCTGATGGCCCTGACGGGCATGGGCAAGCCCACCCCCAATTCCGACGCCAAGCCGGCGCCAGAGGACGCCATCACCGGCCATGTGGCCGCCACGGTGGAGGGCACGGTGGCCGACGGCGTGGTGGACGGCACGCTGGCGCTGCAGGCGACGGATCTGCGCACCGGCCAGCCGACGGAGGACGCGTTGCTCGCCGGCCGGGCGGAGATCAACGGCCGGGTGCGCGCGAGCCTGGACGGCAAGGATGTGGCGGTGTCGCCGCTGACCGTGCACACGGGCGCCGTGGACCTGTCCGGCACCGTCACCCTGAAGGACAACACCCTGACGGCGGACCTGAAGGGCAACGGCCAGGTGGTGGGCAACCCCGCCAGTGTCGCCGCCCATGTGGTCAAGACCGGCCCCCACCTGACGGTGCGCGATCTGGCGGCAGCACTGGGACCCAACACGCTGCAGGGCGGGCTGGAGGCGGACCTGGACCGGCAGGTGGCCACCGGCAAGCTGGCGGCCACCTTCCCCGACCTCTCCAGCCTGGGCGCGCTGGCCGGCACGCGCCTGGCTGGCCGGGCCAAGGCCGACATCGTGCTGGGCGCCTCGACCCCGGCGCCGGTGCGGCCAACCCGGCAGACCAAACCCCGGCCCGGCAAGGGCCAGGCCGCGCCGCCGGCCGCCAAGCCGGCACCGGCGCCACGAAGCGGCCCCAGGAACGAACAGGGCGTGGACCTGAAGGTGGCGCTGGACGACCTGGTGGTGGAGGACCAGCGCATCCAGCAGGCGACCCTGGCCGGCCGCATCGACGACGTGCTGGGAAGCCCCCGGCCCAATGTCACGCTATCGGCCGATGGCATCGAGGCGGGCCAGATCCTGGTGAACAAGGTGACGGCCGCCTGGCGCGGCACCCTGGGTGAGGGCGACCTGACCCTGGCCGTGGATGGCACCACCGGCGTGGGTAGCGTGGGCCACCGCCGCGCCTTCCAGGTGGAGGCGGCCGGTCACCTGACGCAGCCACCCGAACCCGCGTCGCCCAAGGCGGCGCGCGCCCCCACCCTGGCGCGCCTGGATCAGTTGGACGGCCGGCTGGACCAGACCACGCTGAAGCTGGCAGCGCCGGCTACCCTCACCTTCGCCAAGGGCAGCATCGCGGTGAAGGGGCTGGACGTGGCCCTGGGTACGGGCCGCATCCGCGCCGACCTGGCGCTGAACGGCAAGGAGGTGACGGCCCAGGTGGAAGCGACGGCCCTGCCGCTGGCACTGGCGGCCCTGGCCGACCCGGCGCTGACCCTGGCCGGGACACTGGATGCCAAGGTCACCGCCAGCGGCACCGCCGCCAACCCCACCGCCGACGCCACCGTCAGCATCCGCGGCCTGTCCATGCAGCAGCTGGCCGTGACCCTGGACAGTGGTGCTGTCCAGCCGCCGGGTGCCGCCGCCGAAGCCGACGGCAAGCCAGCGGCCAGCACCACCGTCGCCAACAACCCGGCCAACGCCACCGGCGCCGACACCACCCCGGTGAAGAAAAAGATGCTGGAGGTGAAGAACAGCACCGACCGCCGGCTGAACGCGGATGCCACGCTGACCGCCGCCTGGCGCAACGGCCGGCTGCACAGCACCCTGGCCGCCCATACCGCCGACGGCGCCGTGGACCTGACCGCCGACGCCGACACCCCCCTGGCCCTGAACCCCGAGACCATGGCGCCGGTGATCCAGGGACCGCTCAGTGCCAAGATCAACGGTCGGACGGAACTGTCGCGCTACAACGACTTCATGGCGGCGTCCGCCCAGCGCATGGGCGGCAAGGTCTCGGTCGACCTGGCCGTGGCCGGCACGGTGGCCGACCCCAAGGTGACCGGCGCGGTCGACCTGATGGACGCCAAGTATGAGAACGGCGGCACCGGCACCCAGATCTTCGGCCTGAACGCCCATCTGGTGGGCGACGCGCGCGGCTTGGCCATCGAGAAGTTCCACGGCAGCACCGCCGATGGCGGGGCGGTGGACCTGAGCGGGCGCATCAACCTGGGCGACCCCAACGCGCAGGAGAAGGCGCCAATCCTGGACCTGCACGTCACCACCGACAACGCCCGCCTGCTGCGCACCGACCCCATCACCGCCTGGGTGGACAGCGACCTGACGCTGAAGGGGCTGATGAACAAGCCCGACCTAGCCGGCACCGTGCGCCTGCGCGAGACCTGGGTGGGCCTGCCGGACAAGCCCCCGGCCGACGTGGCCGACCTGCCGGTGCGCTACGTCAACGGCCGGCCCCGCCAACCACAGGCCCAGATGGCGGCGGCGGGCGGCGGGTTGCTGATCCACCTGAAGGTGGACATCACGGCGCGCAACCGCATCTATGTCCAGGGCCGGGGCCTGACGGCGGAGTTCGCGGCCGACATGCAGGCGCGGGGCACCAGCGCCGATCCCCAACTGACCGGTCGCGTCTATCTGGTGAAGGGCGATTTCAGCGCCCAGGGCCAGACCTTCACCCTGACCAAGAGCGACATCACCTTCACCGGCGACAGCGACCCCTTGCTGGACGTTTCCGCCTCCTCCACCAAGGCGGACTTCACGGCCATCCTGAACATCACCGGTCGCCTGTCCAAGCCCACGGTGGCGCTGACTTCCGACCCGCCCCGGCCGCAGGACGAAGTGCTGTCGCGCCTGCTGTTCGATCGGCCCATCAGCCAGATCAGCGCGCTGGAGGCCCTGCAGCTGGCCCAGGGCGTGGCCCAGTTGTCGGGCGTGCTGGGCACGGGTCCCGGCATCATGGACAACGTGAAGCGGAGCCTGGGCGTGGACCGGCTGGAATTCTCCAGCGCCGCCGTGGGCTCCAGCGCCTTCGGCACGGTCACCGCCGGCCGCTACATCAACAGCCGCACCTATATCGGCGTCAGCCAATCGGTGGGCGGCACCGGCACCAACGTCACCCTGGAATACGCCCTGACCTCCCGCCTGCGCCTGAACGGCGCCGTCGGCAGCACGGACGACACCGTGGGCCTGAAGTACCAGTGGGATTATTAGTTTTGGTTACCCCGGCGGAAGAAGCCCCAGCGGACTGCCAGGCCCGTATGACGCGACAGCGTCCGCCACAGATTTCCGGGGAGCGTGGCGGACTGGAAATCGAGGAGGCCAAGTCCCCGGATGGGGACGCCGGCGCCAGAGGAACACGAACCAGCCCGGCATCCGAGGGCTATTTACTGATAAACGCCCCGACCAGGTCCTGCAGGTTTTCCGGCACCAGGGAGAAGAAGCTGAGCAGGGCCATCAGGCCGACCACGCCCAGCACCACGCCGGTGCCCCGGTTGATCCACAGCACGATGCGCGGCGTGAAGTGGTGGCGGATGAGGAAGGTGCCGCCGCACAGGATGGACCACCAGGTCAGCGAGCCCAGGAACACGCCCAGGGTCATGGTGCCGGCCTTGGCATGGTCCAGCGCGCCGCCGAAGCCCACGACCACGGTGATGATGCCCATGATGGTGATGGGGTTGGTCACCGTCAGGAACAGGCCGGTGCCGACCGAGCCGATGAGGTTGCCGGCATCGGGCGGCCTGTTCTTGCGCTCGTGCGGTTCCTTCAACAGGGAATGGATGGCGGCGCCCAGCAGGAAGATGCCGCCGATGAGGCGCAGCTCCTTCACATGACCCAGCAGGGCGTCCAGGATGGCGTTGACGCCGAAGGCCGCGACGCCACCGAAGAAGCCGTCAGCCAGGGCGGAGCCGAAGCCGGTGGCGAGACCCGCGATGATGCCCCGTTCCACCGTCCGCCGGATGCACAGCAGGCCGATAGGGCCGACCGGCGCCGCGATGGCCAATCCCAGGACGATCCCCCGGATCAACACGCCGAAATCATCGAACAATGCGGACTTTCCCTGAGAAGTAAGGCAAGCGGCACCCCCGAAAGGTTCAAGGGCCTGACAGGTCCGGTGACGGATGCCGCGCCGACTGCCGCGCCAACGTTTGGGCCGCCCCCGTGATGCAACATCGGCGCAGCGGGCGCAACGCCTAAGGCGACCGATGCGCTCGTTCCCTGACCATGGGAGAGCAAAGATAGGGCGTCAGACGCCGCCGAACAGGTCACGCACACCCAGTTCATCGCCACGCCGGCGCTCCAACTCCTGGGAATAGCGGCGCAGGGCGTAGGCCTCGGTCAGGTAGCCGACGATGCGGCGGCTGCTCACCCCATCCAGCACCGGCAGACTGTCGGCGTCCCAGTCGGCGAAACGCTGAAGGGCCATGCGCACCGATTGGTCGGGCAGCAGGAAGTGCTCGCGGTCCCGAGCCAGTTCCGCCGCCCGCTGGTCGGCGGGCAGCTCATGCTGGGGATCGTGCACCGCGTTCATGTCCACCCGCCCAGCGAAGGCGCCGCCAGGGTCCAGCGCGAACACCGTCTTGGCGCTGCCGGGCGGGTAATGCCCGCGCAGGGCGCCCAGGGTGATGTCCGCCGGCACCGTCTTGGGGTCGCCGCGCATCAGCCGGCCCACGGTCATGTCCTTGACCCAGCCGATGTCATGCCCACCGCGGATCTGCACGCCGCGCTGATGGAAGCGCCAGGTGGCGAAGGAATAGCCGAAAGTCTCGCGCACCAGCAGGGTGGAGGCGATGACGCCCATGAGCACGCCGGCGGACGCACGCAGGTCGCCTGTCAGTTCCAGCACCAGCAGCACCATGGTCACGGGCGCCCCCACCACGGCGGCGGCCAGCGACCCCATGCCCACCAGCATGACGGCGGACCGCTGCGCCACCAAATCCACAGGCAGCATGGTCCCGATATCCGACACCATGCTGCCGAACAGACTGCCCAGCAGCAGCGAGGCGCTGAACAAGCCGCCGCGGAAGCCGGCACCCAGGCACAGGGCCGAGGCCACCACCTTGGCGACCAGCATCACGAAGGCCAGCCCCAGGCCGTAGCCATGATCGAAGCCGTACTGCAAGGCCCCCTGCCCGCCACCCAGCACACCTGGCAGCACCAGCGCCATGGGTCCCAGCAGCAGGCCGCCCAGGATGGGATGGACCGCACGGGGAACCGGCAGCTGGCGAAAGAGTCGTTCCGCGTACGTAACGGCCTGCATGGTGAGGATGGCCACGGCGCCGGAGGCCAGGCCCACCATCAGGAAGGTGGCGAAGTCGCCACCCCGGATGACCGGAGGTTCCGCCAGGATGAACAGGGCCGGCCGGTTCAGCACCATCTGCGCCACCTGGTTGGCGACCACGGCGGCCACGCAGACCGGGGCCAGGGTGGCCAAGGTATAGGTGCCGATGACCAGCTCGAAGGCGTAGAAGGCGCCGGCCAGGGGGGCGGTGAAGGCGGCGGAAATGGCGGCGGCGGCGCCACAGCCCACCAGGGTGCGCAAATCGTTGCGCCGCAGGTTCAGCCGCCGCCCGAAATTGGAGGCAAGGCCGGCCCCCGTCTGGGTGAACGCGGCCTCCATCCCCACCGACCCGCCGGCGCCATGGGACACGACGATGGACAGGGTCAGGCGCAGGCTGTCGCGCAGGGACATGCGGCCGCCATAGAGGGCATTGGCCTCGATGGGGTCGACGGTGTCGCGGGCGCGGCGGAACAGCAGGGCCAACCCCGCCAACACGGCGCCGCCCACCACCGGAACGGCCAGGGTCAGGGTGGCGGGAATGAACAAGGCGCTGCTGACGTGGTCGCCGAACGGGACCTTGAAGGCCAGGCTGTGCAGCGCCAACACCAGGGCGTGAAGCCCCGCCACCGCCAGCCCCACGCCGATGCCCACCGGCACGCTGAGCAGGGCCAAGGACAGTTCGGAGGAGCGGAGGCCCTTGGGCGTCAGCGCGTGGGTCAGCGCGCGCCAGACCACCGGCAGGCGGCGCCCGGCGCGACGACGGCCACCGCCGGGCGGCGGCGACCCGGCCGGCTGTGCCGCCCCAGCGTCGACATCTCCCCCAACCAACCCGGATTCCGGCCCAGACTCCGGGCCCGAGCGGGCGGCCGGCGGGGGTGAGGAAGGCGGGTGGGTATCCATGGTATCAGGCAGATGTGGGCCGCGACCGGTCAGGACAAGGGTGATAACAGGCACCAGGCCGATATGGGCGACAAAAGCGGCGCTTCTATGGAAAAAGGGCGGTCATCCCGGAGGATGCCGCCCTTCCTGTCAAATCGCGCGCAACCGCCGGCTCAGCCGAAGCGGCCGGTGATGTACTGCTCCGTCTTCTCTTCCTTGGGCGCCGTGAAGATGGTGTCGGTGGCGCCGTATTCCACCAGTTCGCCCAGGTACATGAAGGCGGTGAAGTCGGAGACGCGGGCCGCCTGCTGCATGTTGTGGGTGACGATGGCGATGCAGTAGTCGGGCTTCAGCTCATCCACCAGCTCCTCGATCTTGGAGGTGGAGATGGGGTCCAGGGCCGAGGTCGGCTCGTCCAGCAGCAGCACGGCCGGGCGCACGGCCACGGCGCGGGCGATGCACAGACGCTGCTGCTGACCACCGGACAGCGACAGGCCGCTCTGGCGCAGCTTGTCCTTCACCTCGCCCCACAGCGCGGTCTTGCGCAGGGCCTCTTCCACGCGCACGTCCATGTCGGCGCGGCTCAGCTTCTCATACAGGCGGATGCCGTAGGCGACGTTGTCGTAGATCGACATGGGGAAGGGCGTCGGCTTCTGGAACACCATGCCGACGCGGGCGCGCAGCAGGTTCAGGTCCTGCTTGGGCGACAGCAGGTTCTCGCCGTCCAACAGCACCTCACCCTCGGCCCGCTGGTTGGGGTAGAGGTCGTAGATGCGGTTCAGGATGCGCAGCAGCGTGGACTTGCCGCAGCCCGACGGGCCGATGAAGGCCGTCACCCGCTTGTCGAACAGCGGCAGGTTGATGTTCCGCAGGGCGTGGAAGCCGCCGTAGTAGAAGTTCAGGTTGCGAACGCTGATCTTCTCGCGCATGTCGCCGTCGGTGGCGAGGGCCGCCTGGGACTGTTCCGCCGTCATGGAAAGCGCGGTCATGGGGATCACTGGCCTTTCTTGGTGCCGATGGAAGCGAGCATGCGGGCGCCGATGTTGAGGGCGAGGATGGCGACCGTGATGAGGAGCGAACCACCCCAGGCCAGCCGCTGCCAGTCCTCATAAGGGCTGAGCGCGAACTGGAAGATGGTGACCGGCAGGTTCGCCATCGGGGCGTTCATGTCCACGCTCCAGAACTGGTTGTTCAGGGCGGTGAACAGCAGGGGGGCGGTTTCGCCGCTGATGCGGGCCACGGCCAGCAGGATGCCGGTCATGATGCCACTGCGCGCGGCGCGGTAGGTCACCTGCACGATGACCTTCCAGCGCGGGGCGCCCAGGGCGGCGGCGGCCTCGCGCAGCGACCCCGGAACCAGGTTCAGCATGTCCTCGGTCGTGCGCACCACCACGGGGATGACCAGCACGGCCAGCGAGATGGACCCCGCCCAGGCGGAGAAGTGGCCCATGGGGACCACGACGATGGTGTAGATGAACAGACCGACGATGATGGACGGCGCCGACAGCAGGATGTCGTTGATGAAGCGCGTCACCTCCGCCAGCTTCGTGCCCTTGCCGTACTCAGCCATGTAGGTGCCGGCCATGATGCCTATGGGCGTGCCGATGACCATGCCCAGCACGGTCATCACCAGGCTGCCGAAGATGGCGTTGAGCAGGCCGCCGGTGCTGCCCGGCGGGGGCGTCATCTGGGTGAACAGGCCCAGGCTGATGGCGCTGAGGCCGTTGATCAGCAGCACCGCCAGGATCCAGACCAGCCACAGCAGGCCGAAGACGGCGGCGCCCACGGCCAGGCCCATGGTGATGGTGTTGCCGATCTTGCGCCGCTTGTAGCGGCCCATGGCGAAGTTGGTGCCGGGGGGCGAGCCGGCGGGCGTGCCGGGGGACATATCGGTGATGGCCATGGATCAGGTCCCCGCCTTGCGGTTCATGCGCACCAGCATAAGCTTGGCCAGCGACAGCACGATGAAGGTGATGATGAACAGGACGAGGCCCAACGCGATCAGCGAGGAGGTGTAGGTGTCGCCCACCGCCTCGGTGAATTCATTGGCGATGGCGGCGGAGATGGTCGTGCCCGGCGCCAGCAGGGAGGAGGCGATGTGGTGCGAGTTGCCGATGACGAAGGTCACCGCCATGGTCTCGCCCAACGCGCGGCCCAGGCCCAGCATGATGCCGCCCACCAGGCCCACGCGGGTATAGGGGATGGTGATGTCCCGCACCACTTCCCAGGTCGTGGCGCCCAGGCCGTAGGCGCTTTCGCGCAGCATGGCGGGCATGGTCTCGAACACGTCGCGGGTGATGGAGGTGATGAAGGGCAGGATCATGATGGCCAGGATCAGGCCGGCCGTCAGGACGCCGATACCGTAGGGCGGGCCCTTGAACCAGGCGCCGATGCCCGGGACGTTGCCCAGGGTGTTGATCAGGAAGGGCTGCACGGTCCGCTGCAGGAAGGGCGCGAACACGAACAGGCCCCAGATGCCGTAGATGATGCTGGGGATGCCGGCCAGCAGTTCCACCGCGATGCCGATGGGGCGCTTGGCCCAGGCCGGGCACAGCTCCGTCAGGAAGATGGCGATGCCGAAGCTGACGGGCACGCCAACGAGCATGGCGATGACCGACGTGACCAGCGTGCCGTAGATGGGGGCCAGCGCGCCGAACTTCTCCGTCACCGGGTTCCAGATCTCGGTGGTGACGAAGCCGAAGCCGAAAGCCTTCAGGGCCGGCAGCGCGCCATGGATGAGGGAGATGATCACGCCGCCCAGGAGCGTCAGCACCAGGAGGGCGAAGAATAGGGTGGCGCTGCGAAACAGAAGGTCGTTGCGGCGCTGCGTGCGCGCCCGCGGACTTTCCGCGCTGATGTCCGATGCCTTTACCGCCATGTCCACCAAAGCACCCCTCCGGCCATAGGCCCTGCGATACTGAAAACGCGATGACCTAGAAACCCGGATGTCTGTGAAGGAAGCCGACAGAGAGGGAGAGGAGCCGTTGGCGACCCCTCTCCCGACCTCCGTCCCCCGGGGCTGACCCCGAGGGCGCATCCTTCTTACCCGAGTCCTGTTACTTCGACCAGACCGGCTTGCCGTCGGCGGTCTTGATCGTGGACCAGGACTTCTCGACCTGGGCGATCACCGCGGCCGGCATCGGCACGTAGTCCAGCTGCTCAGCGGCGGCCTGGCCGTTGTTGTAGGCCCAGTCGAAGAACTTCAGGGCCTCGGCGACAGCGGCGCCGTCCTGCGGCTGGCTGTAGACCAGGATGAAGCTGGCACCGGTGATCGGCCAGCTGTCGGCGCCCGGCTGGTCGACCAGCACCAGGTAGAAGCCCGGGGCGTTGGCCCAGTCGGCACCGGCGGCGGCGGCCTGGAAGGCCTTGATTTCCGGGCTGACGATCTTGCCTTCCTTGTTCTTCAGCTTGGTGAAGGTCAAGGTGTTCTGCTTGGCGTAGGCGTACTCGACATAGCCGATGGCGCCGTCGGTCAGCTTCACCATGTTGGCAACGCCTTCGTTGCCCTTGGCGCCCAGGCCGGCGGCCCACTGCACCGAGGTGTTGGCGCCGACGCGCTCGGAGAATTCCTTGTCTTCCTTGGACAGGTAGGTGGTCCACAGGAAGTTCGTGCCCGACCCGTCCGAACGGTACACCGGGACGATGGAGGTCTTGGGCAGGTTCAGGCCGGGGTTCAGCGCCTTGATGGCCGGGTCATCCCAGGAGGCGATCTGGCCCAGGTAAATCTTGGCGATGGTCGGACCGTCCAGCTGGATCTGGCCGGGGGCGATGCCCTTCACGTTGATGACCGGAACGACGCCGCCCATGATCATCGGGAACTGCTGCAGGCCCGCTTCCTTCAGATCTTCAGCCTTCAGGGGCATGTCCGAGGCGCCGAAGGTGACCGTCTTCGCCTTGATCTGCTTGATGCCGCCGCCGGAACCGATGGACTGGTAGTTCAGCCCCACGCCGGTCTTGGCCTTATAGGCCTCGGCCCACTTGGCGTAGATGGGGTACGGGAAGGTGGCGCCAGCGCCGCTGATGTCGGCAGCCTGGGCGGCGCCCACCATCATCACCGCGGCCGCGGCGGCAACCATGCCCTTCAGCAGGTTCTTCGGTTGAAAGTTCACGGGATTCCCCCACGGGTTGGAACGTCTTAGTCGACCATCTCGGGGCCCCGGCGGCCCGCCCAGGGGGTATGCCCCCGCGACCGCTCCTGATCCCGTCTCGACGGGCGGACCCTAAATTCCGGGTCCTGAACCTTTGGTGACGAGTATGTTACGGTTTTGTGAAACTGTGGGCCTATTGTCGCAGCCCACACCCCCGTTCATGCCCCGTACCCCGCCGCCGGCGCGCAACACCGCCGGTGGCGGGCGGGCGGTGCGGACCTCCGACGATTCTCAAATACTTTTCAAGCGTGCCTGTGCCGGCCTCCCCGCCGGATCTTTCTGGCCCGGCGGCCGGGCATTATCAGCCGGCGCAAGCAGGCACCCCGGTGCGCCCTATTCACAACACTATAGATGCAATGGAGGGGGGCCGGCTCTTTTTTCACCGGCCTTAGGCGCCCGCGGCTCTACTACGGTAGTCCGAAATTTGTTGCCCCGCCTTACTTTAAGCCCGCTAAAACACCCGACTCGGAACTGTTGCATCCCGGCCACAGGCGGCCCCTTTAATAAATCTGTCAACCTTCAGCAGTCTCGCTGTCATGCTATATTGCTACCGAGCGCTTCGTGAGGGCCGCGGCCCAAACGCTCCAAACGCGTGACGTCGGCCCCGAAACCGGGATTGGGCGGCATGCCGTAGACCGGATGATGGGAGAATCTAGGAAATGAACCTCAAGACCGTGTTGCTCGCTGGCACGGTGCTGGGCGTGGCTTTCGCCGCCGCCGGCGCCTCCGCTGCAGAAACCAAGAAGTCGAACGCCGCCTCCGCCACGGCCGCCGCGGCCGCCACCCCGCTGGCCACCCAGGCGCAGATCGACGCGCTGAACAAGCAGATCCAGGCGCTGCAGGCGCAGCTGCAGGCGATTGCGACCCAGACCGACGCCGCCAACAAGGCCGCCGCCGAGTCCAAGGCCGCCGCCGAGAAGGCCGCGACCTCCGCCACCGCCGCCACGGCGAACCTGCCCAGCATCACCTTCCCGAACGGCATCCCGACGTTCTCGTCCGCTGACAAGGCCTTCACCTTCCAGCCCGTCGGCCGCATCCACCTGGACTACGGCTACAACTTCCAGGACGCGAAGAACCCGGATAACCGTCAGGTCAAGGACATCACCGACGGCTTCAACTTCCGTCGCGCCTACATCGGCTTCGCCGGCAAGGCCTTCAACGACTTCACCTACAACGTTACGGCCGACTTCCCGGGCCGCTTCAACCAGTCCGGCCGTCTGCAGACCGCCCAGCTGTCCTACACCGGCTACAAGGGCTGGATCATCGACGTCGGCGCCATGCAGCCGGCCTTCACCTTCGAAGACAGCATCAGCTCCAACGACATCGGCCTGGTCGAGCGTCCCGGCATCAACAACGTCGTGACCGGCCTGATCGCCAGCGAAGGCCGCCTGTCGGCCGGCGTGCGCACCTTCGGCGATAACTATTTCGCCGACGTCTACCTGACCGGCGCCAACGTCAACACCAGCCCGTTCGGCAGCACCACGGTCCTGACCAGCACGACGGGTTCGACCGCCTCTGTCACTTCCAGCGCCGTCACTGGCGTGGCCGATGACCAGAAAGCCGCGTTCGCCCGCGCCGCCTTCCGCCCGATCAACGATGAGCACACCATCGTCCATGTCGGCGCCGATGTCGGTTACATGTACGCCCCGCCGCAGACGAACGGCGTGAACGCCGCCGGTTCGCATGTGCTGGCCCTGTCCGAACGTCCGGAAAACCGCTACGGCGGCCTGGGCGCTATCCTGAACACCGGCAACATCAACGCCAACAGCGTCGCCATCTACGGCGGTGAAGCCGCGGTGCGTTACGACAGCTTCTGGGCGCAGGGCGAAGGCTACCAGATCGACGTGACGCGTCGTAAGGTCCTGTCCACGGCCACCAACGACCCGAGCTTCTTCGGCTACTACGCCGAGGCCGGCTGGGTGCTGACGGGGCAGAAGCGCAACTACGTCGCCAACCAGGGCGCCTTCAGCGCCCCGACGGTGGACAAGCCGCTGAACCCGGGCGCCGGCCAGTGGGGCACCTGGGAAGCCGTGGCGCGCTACAGCTTCCTGAACCTGAACTCCGACACCTGGGCCACCAACACCGCCAACCGCGTGCGCGGCGGCCAGCAGGAAGTCTGGACCCTGGGCTTGAACTGGTACATGACCAGCAACGTCCGCTTCATGCTGGACTACCAGTTCATCGACCTGAAGAAGTACTCGTCCGCCACCAACAACACCCAGGTGGGCGACAACTGGCAGTCCCTGGGCGGCCGCGTCCAGTTCACGTTCTAAGGCTGGCCGTCCTTCCCCATGGGTCACCAAGGGCAAGGAGCGCCTGTTCAAGGGAAACCCCGCCGGTCCGCCGGCGGGGTTTTTCTTTGGCTGCGGCCCCCTGCCCCCCCCCGTCCGTTCTCCAGGCGGGAAATATCATCCCACCCGACGGTCGCGGAAAATTGTCATAGTTCGGTTATAGAAACGCTTATCAGTATCGGTGGCCCCCGGCGTCAGGGGTTGAGCAGCCAAGAGCCAGGATCAAGAGGACAAGTGCGATGGAAGAGGGGCGCGGCGGCATGAACCCGCAAGACCAGGGCGCGGCGCAGCCGGCACGGGACGAAACCCAAGAAGCCGCCATGGCTGCCGAACTGGCGGCCGAGGCCGAGGAACTGGCCGACATCGATCTTGGCGATGAGGGCAGCGACGACGGCGGCATGGATGACGGCGGGGAAGGCGTGGAGGACGAGCCCGGCCTGGACGGAGCGCCCGCGTCCGATGGTACCGCCCCGGCCAGTGGAAAGCGGGTCGCCTGCGGGGTCACCGGCAAGCTGCGCCCCAAGCGGGACCTGATCAGCCTGGACACCCTGCGCCCCAGCCTGGCCGTGCGCATCCGCCGCGACCATCCCGGCCTGCCGGCCGATGCCTTGGTCAGCCGCGGCGTGGTCGCCCGCTATCGCTCGTTGTATGTGGAAGAACTGCTGCAGCAGGAAAAGGGCGAGTTGACGGAGCTGGACCGCCAGGTGGCGGAGAGCATCGCCACCCACGAGACCCTGGCGGAGAACATCGAGGAAGGCTACGCCGAGGAGCGCACCTTGGGGGAGCGCATGTCCGATCATCTGGCCAGCTTCGGCGGCAGTTGGACCTTCATCCTCACCTTCGGCGCCTTCCTGATCGCCTGGATGATCTTCAGCGGCTTCGAGGGAGAGAAGTCGTTCGACCCCTATCCTTTCATCCTGCTGAACCTGATTCTCTCCTGTTTGGCCGCCATCCAGGCGCCCATCATCATGATGAGCCAGAAGCGGCAGGAGGCGAAGGATCGCCTGCGGTCGGAAAACGACTACCGGGTGAATCTTAAAGCTGAATTGGAAATACGTCATTTACACGAAAAAATTGACTATCTCATCCAGCGGCAGTGGAAACGGCTCACGGAAATCCAGCAGCTACAACTGGAAATTATGCAGGAAAAGCGCTACCGCCGTTGACCCGGCACCCCTTCCGAAACCCGTCAAGTCCTTTCCTGGCTAGCTACTGCGGGGTGAATACGCGAAAGGGCTAAAGCGACAGGACACAAGTGAGGGTTGTTTTATAATGCGAAAGGGCCAATATTAAACACTCCGAGCTAGTTGCAACTGCGTCGGAGGTTTGGATCATGGCCGCCCATGATGTTCTGGTGATCGACCCCAGTACCCTGTTCCGTCAGGGCTTGAGACAATTGCTGCCCGAGGATTTCCGCGTCGTCGCGGAAGCGCGGGATGTGGAGGCCGTTCGCGCTGAGCTGGCCGCGCCCACACCAAATGATACACCGGGGGGCAAGCCGACCGCCCGCGATGCCGTTACCCGGGAAATCTCCCTGGTCCTGTTCGACGTGACGGACGCGGCGGAGTTCAGGACGTCCGTCAGTCAATTGCACGCCGCGTTCCCGGAGGCCCGTCTGGTTTACCTGACCAACGGCTTCGACGCGTCGCGCCTGCGCATGGCGCTGGAGGCCGGGATCGACGGCTACCTGACCAAGGACCGCTCCTCCAACGCCCTGATCCAATCGCTGCATTTGGTCATGCTGGGGGAGAAGGTGTTCCCGTCCGATCTGGCGCTTCTGCTGACCCAGCAGAGCCAGGCCGGCACGGTCGGCACCACCGGTCCGCACAAGGGCCTGTCAATGCGCGAAACCCAAATCCTGCGCGCCCTGGTCAAGGGCGAGAGCAACAAGGTGATCGCCAACGGCCTGCACATCACCGAGGCGACGGTGAAGGTCCACCTGAAGAGCCTGCTGCGTAAGATCAACTGCAACAACCGCACCCAGGCGGCCATCTGGGCCCTGAACAACGGGCTGACCGAGGCGACCCCGACGGCGGGCGCCGCCTGACCTTCCTCGGCTCTCCTGACCGGGACGAAAATCGGCAGGATCAAGAAAAAGGCCGCTGTCCCAGGCAGGGGACGGCGGCCTTTTCTTTTGCTGCCCGTCACACCGGGCCATCACATCGGGCCATGGGGCCGGTTCAGGCGACAGCCGGCACCCGCTGGCGTCGCAGGGCCACGCCGAAGAAGATCACCCCGGCCAGGATGAGCAACGCCACCTGTCCACCGAAATAGGCGACGGGGGTCAGCCGGTCATACAGCTGGACATAGAGCCCGCCCACCATGTCGCCGGCGAAGACCGTCAGGTAGAACACGGCGGTGATGGAGGATTTCAGCCGGGCCGGCGCCTCCATGTAGGCCCATTGCAGGCCGATCATGCTGATGCACAGCTCACCGAAGCCCAGCACGATGTTGGAAATCAGCATGAACCAGATGCTGACAGGATGATCCTTGGTCGCCAGCAGGCCGGCCAGCGCCATGATCGCGATGGAGGCGGCGGTGATGCCGAAGCCTACGAACACCTTGGTGCGCGCTGGCGTCAGGGTGCCGCGACGCCGGTCCACGCCGCCCCAAAAGGCGTTGAAGATGGGGGTGAGCAGAATGATCATCAGGGGGTTGACCGCCTGCAGCTGATCCGGGGTCAGCTCGAAACCGAAGGGCCAGAAATTCAAGTCGATATAGTCGCGGGCGAAGAACACCCAGGTGGTGGCCGTCTGGTCATAGGCCATCCAGAACACCAGGATCATGGGGAAGGCCAGGAGCATGCGCACCAGGCGGGTCCGTTCCTCCGGCGTCATGCTGGAGGCGGGCTGGCCGGTCTTGGCGCGGGCCGCGGCCCGATCGGCCGCGTTTTCCTGCGGGTAGAAGCGCTTGCCGGCGGCGAACACCACCAGGGCCACCGTCATCAGGGCCGCCGGCAGCATCAGCGCCACCTGGTACCCCGCCTTGTCGCGCACCCAGGGCAGCGCATAGGAGGTGACGAAGCCGCCGATGTTGATGGCCACGTAGAAATAGCTGAAGGCCTTGTCCATCAGGGCTTCCTTGCCCTGTTCCTGGTACATGCGGGCCATCAGCGGGCTGACGTTGGGTTTGATGGCGCCGGCGCCCATGGCCAGCAGGGCGAGGCTGGCGTAGAGCATCCAGGGGCTGCTGGCGAAGCCCAGGACCACCTGCCCGAAGATGTAGGGAAACGAGAAGATGATGATGGTGGGATAGCGGCCCAGCCAACGGTCGGCGATGACGCCGCCGATGAGCGGCAGGGCGTAGCAGGACGCCATGAAAATCTGGATGACGGTGGCCGCGTCGCTGTCGGAGAAGCCCAGCTGCGAGGTGATGTAGAGCGCCAGCAGCGTCCGCATGCCGTAGTAGCAGGCGCGTTCGGCCAACTCACCCCAGAAGACGAACCAGAAACCCACCGGATGCCGAACGCGTGCCGTGACCTGTGCCTGCATGCCCAAATCCTTGGAAAGTATGGTGCCCGTTGCGCGGCCCCGCCCGGACGGACGCGCCCCGCCGCCCCTGCCGGGTACGGCGAGCCTGTCCATTCACGCCCGCGCCGCCCTGCCGCCGTCGGCCCCCAAGCCGCGGCGGATGTGCCCACCTGTTGTCCATCGCGCGGGCCGCCCGTTCCTGGGACGCGCCCGCTGTTTCTCTGGCCTGCTTCGTTAGGGGAATCGGCATCGCGACACAAGCCGAATCACAAAACGACAGCGCGTCAAAAAATTTAGTCGAAAATGCCGCAGGCCCACGGGCCAGCGGCGAACCGCCTGGCCATCATTGCCGCAGCAACCGCGATCATCGGCACCCCGCTTCCAGAAGCTGCGCGCGTGAGGCAAAGTGTAGCGCCAGCATAAACGGGGGATCCCGTATTCCCCTTTCGCTGGTTGTCCCCCTTTTGATTGTCTTGTGCGCTGCGGGAGCGGCCTGTTAATTGGCGAGGATGATGGTTGCCCTGGATGCCAGCGCGCGTAGCGACGCCCGCCCCCGTAGCATGGACCTGCCCGTGGCGACGGTGCTGGGCCTGGTCGCCTTGGCGGTGGTCCTGGCCCCGCTGTTCTTCGTGCTGGTGCCGCCGCTGACGGACTACGCCAATCACCTGGCGCGCATGGACATCATCGCGCGGCTGGGGCAGGAACCGCTGCTGCAACGGTTCTACGCCATTGACTGGCAGGTCATCCCCAACCTGGCCATGGACCTGGTGGTGCCGCCCTTCGTGCGTCTGGTGGGCGTGTTCGTGGCCGGCAAGCTGTTCATCGCCGCGATCATCATCAGCATCGTCAGCGGCACCTGGGCCCTGCATCGCGCCCTGCACCGTACGGAGCACGGGCCCGGCGGCGCCAACGCCCTGTTGGCCATGGCGTTCATGTACAACGGCATCTTCCTGCTGGGCTTCACCAATTTCCTGTTCGGCATCGGGCTGGCGCTGTGGGGCACGGCCATCCGCCTGTCGCTGCGCAACCGGTCCCACCTGCAGCGCCTGCTGGCTTCCACGGCCACGGTGCTGGTGCTGTTCGTCTGCCATCTGTTCGCCGTCGGCCTCTATGGCATGGCCATCTTCTGCCTGGAGGCGCCCGGCCTGCTGCGCCGTCCCTGGCGCCAGGCCCTGCGCCACCTGGGCCTGATGGCCCTGCCCTTCCTGCTGGTCTTCCCCCTGCTGGCCGCCAGCCCCACCCTGGGGCTGGCCGACCAGGTGGTGTGGAGTTGGGTGGGCAAGGGCGAGGGCCTGCGCTTCCTGGTCAGCACCTTCCATGAAAATTGGGAGGTGCCGCTGGGCTGGGTGGCCCTGGCCGTGGTTGTCGTCCTACTGGCGACCCGGCGCATGCACCTGCACGCCGCCGGGTGGATGCTGCTGGCCACCGGCGCCGTCACCTACATCGCCATGCCCACCATCCTGTTCGGCTCCGCCTATGCCGACGAGCGGCTGCCGGTGGCGCTGCTGTTCCTGTGCCTGGGCTTCGTGCGCTTCGAGTTCCGGGGGCGCCTGGGCCGCATGACGGCGCTGGCCGCCATCCTGGCCATCATCGTGGCGCGCAGCGTGGTCATCGTCGGCGACTGGATGCCCCTGAGCCAGGTCTACAAGGACATGCGCGCCTCCATGGCCGCGGTGGAGCCAGGGTCGACCATCCTGGTGGCGGAGGCGACGGTGCCCTCCGGCGACGTCAACTTCAACGCCGCCTTCAGCCATGCCCCCTGCCTCGCCATCATCGACCGGCAGAGCCTGGTCAGCACCGCCTTTAGCGTGGCCGGCAAGCAAATCCTGACCGTGAAGCCCGCCTATACCGAGCGGGTGGACCGTGAGGATGGCGACCCGCCCAGCACGGGCGAGATGATGAAGGCCGTGGCCAGCCCCTTCCCCGCCGGCACGTACTTCTGGCAGGACTGGCAGCGGGACTATGACTACGTCATGGTGCTGAACACCGAGGCCGGACATCGGGAGTTGACGGGCTTGGCCGATCTGGTCCATGAGGGCAAGGGCTTCCAACTCTATCGCGTGCTGCACGACGTGCCCCCGGCCTCCGCACCCTAAGGCGGAGCCGTCGGGAACGACGCCGCCCCTCCTGCCGGAATTTGCCATGGACCCGTGGACCTGGGCCTTGCTGATCGGTGCCGCCTTCGTGGCCGGCATCCTGAACGCGGTCGCCGGAGGCGGCAGCTTCCTGGGTTTCCCCGCCCTGGTGTTCGCCGGCCTGCCCCCCGTGACCGCCAACGCCACCAACACCGTGGCGCTGTTTCCCGGATCGTTCGCCAGCGTCTACGCCTACCGGCGGGAGTTCCAACCCATCCAAGGTGTGGGCATGGTGCCCATGGTGGCGGTCAGCCTGGTGGGCAGCGTCGCCGGCGCCCTGCTGCTGCTGTGGACGCCCGAGTCGGTGTTCGTGGCGCTGGTGCCCTGGCTGTTGCTGATGGCCACCCTGGTCTTCACCTTCGGCCGGCGCCTGGCGGCGCTGCTGGAGGGCACCGTGCGCCTGACGCCGACAGCCCTGCTGTGCTGCCAATTCGTCATCGCCATCTATGGCGGCTATTACGGCGGCGGGGTGGGCATCCTGTCCATGGCGGCCATGACCCTGTTCGGCCTGCGCGACATGCATGCCATGAACGCCTGGAAAACCCTGCTGAGCGGCAGCCTGAACGCGATCGCCACCCTGACCTTCGCCCTCAGCGGCCGGGTGGTGTGGGCGCCCGCCCTGGCCATGATGGTGTCGGCCATCGCCGGCGGCTACCTGGGCGCGGACGTGGCGCGGCGGTTGCCTGGGGATTACGTCCGCCGCTTCGTCATCGCAACCGGCGCCGCCATGACGGTGTACTTCTTCGCCAAGGCCTATCTCTGATACCGAACTGTGTTGAGTGGACCTCATCGCGGTTCGGTATCGGCGGCGACTGCCGCCGCGCGCCTGAGGCGCGGCAGCCAAGTCGCCCGATGGCGACGCCGGCGCTTGAGGGCGGTGATCCTGGCCGCAGGTCAGGATCACCGCAGCCGGTTATAGGGCCATTCCCGCAGCACGGCGCGCACGGGCGAGGCGTCGGCGTTGCTGAGGGGCAGCGGCAGGGCGATCAGCTCATAAATCCCGTCCGGCACGGCATCGAGCACCAGCCCCTCCAGCACCGCCAGGCGATGGCGGTTCAGCATGGTATGGGCCGGCAGGTCCTTGCTGTCCTGCGGGTCCAGCGACGGCGCGTCCGTGCCCAGCAAAACCCCGCCCTGCCTGGCCAGCCAATCGATGAGCGCCGGGTCGATGGCGGTGTAGTCCGACCGCCACGCCTCATGGGGGAAGCGGTCGTAGCTGTGCAGCAACAGGCGCGGCATGCCGGGCAGCCACTGAGGCGCCACGTGATCCACCGTGGCGAAGGGCGCGCCGGGCGGCACGGTGATCACCTGTGCCGGCCCCAGATACGGGGTCAGGTCCAACGCCCCCGCCGTCAGGCCAGTGGCGTCATAATGCAGGGGTGCGTCGGCATGGGTGCCGCTGTGGGTGGACATGACCAGACGGCTGACGTTCACCGGACAGCCCGGCTGGATAGACCAGGTCCGCTCCTCACCAAAAGCCGTGTCACCCGGCCAGACGGGCAGGCCGGGGCGCAAAGGCTGGCTGATGTCCCAAAGGCGGGCCGGAGGGGGTGTGGCGGTCATGCGGGCGCTTCCCGAAGGGTGGAAGCTGCCAGTTTAATGCCGAGATCGACAGGGCGCGCAACTCTTCGCGGACGTACCGTGATCAGTGCCCGGCCTGACCGTCGGCCACCTGGGCGGAAGCCGGGGCGCCGGCGGTGTCCACCGTCGCGTCGGGCGGGGAACTCAAGACCACGGCCGTCAGAAAGGCGCATACCGCCGCCAGCACAGCCAGATCGAAACCCCGGCCCCGGTCATTCAGGCGGTGGGCCAAGCGGACAAGGGTGGTGGGCATGGGCGCGGTCCCGATCGGCGCCGGACGATGTTCCGGCTTGAGTGGTACGGCGTAAACACCCCAACCCTGCGCGCTAAAAAGCCGATGTCGAAAAAAGACGGCCGCGTCGCTTGAGGGTGCCCAGACTGAAATCCTCAAAACCGACGCGGCCGCCTGGCGGGGGGCTCTGGGAGAACAACCCCCTACTCGTCAACACCAAGATCACTCTGTCCCCAAGCGCCAGCAGGCCGCGGCGCCACCGTCAGCGGCCGCTTGGGGCAAGCGAGGTTTGATCCGGGTGGCATGATGGTGCGATCCCGTCCCTGCTTATCATTCCGGGTATGGCGCGCGAGCATCAGCGCAACCCCCGGTGGATAGGCAGAGATTCCCAGGATCAGACAACGCTGTCAACCCTGAATCCGCTGAACCTTTCGGGTAGTCCAGTGGCAGGGAGGACAGGTTTTGTCAGGTCAGGGACAGGGTCCCGGCGGTGTCCAGGGCCACCGCCCTGTCCTCCGCCCCATCCTCGCGCAGGTCGGCGGGAATGGCCTTGGACGTCTTGGCGCCCATGTCCTTCAGTTGTTCCACCTGGCGCACCAGGTTGCCGGTGCCGGTGCTGAGTTTGGTCATGGCGCCGCTGTAGCTTTTCTGCACCCGATCCAACTGGGTGCCCAGGCTGCGCATGTCCTCCAGGAAGCCGACGAACTTGTCGTACAGCTTGCCGGCACGGTCGGCGATGGCCTCGGCGTTGCGGTTGCGGCGCTCCACTTGCCAGACGTTGGCCACGGTGCGCAGGGCCACCATCAAGGTGGTGGGGGTGGCGATGGCCACGTTCATCTCGGCGGCATAGGCCGTCAGCGCCGGGTCCTCCTGCACCGCCACGGCCAGCGCGCCCTCGATGGGCACGAACATCAGGACGTAATCCAGGCCGCTGCCCACGGCGCCGGTGTAATCCTTGGACCCCAGGGTCTTGATGTGGCTGCGCAGGGAGACGACGTGGCGGGCCAGCGCCGCCATGCGTTCCACCTCATCGCCGGCGTTCACATGCGCCTCGAACGCCGTCAGCGACACCTTGGCATCGATCACCACCCGCTGCCCACCGGGCAGGTTCACCACCACGTCCGGGCGCAGGCGGCCGCCATCGGCGTCCGTCCGGCTTTCCTGGGTCACGTATTCCTCGCCCTCGCGCAGGCCGGAGCGTTCCAGGATGGTGGACAGAATCATCTCGCCCCAGGCCCCCTGGGTCTGGGCCTTGCCCTTCAGCGCCTGGGTCAGGTTGTGCGTCTCGCTGGTCATGCGGGCGCTGGTGTCGGTGAGCTGGCGGATTTGCTGCGCCAGCGCCGCCCGGTCCTTGGCGCTTTCCGTATGGGCCAGTTGCAGGCCCTGCTGGAACTCCACCATGCGGTCCCGCAAGGGCGCCAGCAGACCGTCCAGCTGGGTGCGGTTCTGCTTGGCGAAGGTCTCGCCATGGCGGGTCATGACCTCGTCGGCCAGGACCTTGAATTCCTTGGCCATGGTTTCCCGCGCCTGGGTCAGAAGGGCCAGCTTCTCATCCGCCTGCCGCAGCTCGCGCGCCAGCGCCTCCTTCGACGCGGCCAGCGCCTGGGACAGGCGGGCGCCCTCCTCGCGCAGGGTCGCCACGTCGCGCTCCAGCAAGGGGACGCGGGACGCCCGCTCCCCCTCCACCGCCAGGCGGCGGTCGACATCGGCCTTCGCCTCCCGCAGGGCGGCCAGGTCGGCCTCCAGCAGGGCCAGCCGCTCCGCCTGCTCCGCGCGGGCGCCAGCCCCCGCCAGCCGGGTGGCGACCAGGGCCACGACCAGCGCCGCGACGAAACCAAGGGCCAGGGAAACAAGGTCGAGCGGCATGGGACGGCGTCCTACTCAAGAGGATGGGGCCACCGTTTGATACACCCACATCCACTTGAGGGAAAGGCGTCATAAGAACAAAACGGGGACGGATGTCGCCACCCGCCCCCGCCCGTTCATGTTGCCTCAGTCGCCGAGGCCTGTAGCGGCGTGGTTCATCCCACGCCGCAGCTCACCTCACTGCGCCGGGTAGGGGCTCTTGCCGCCCTCGGCGATGAAGCGGTCGATGCGGGCCTCCAGCACCGGTAGGGGAACGCTGCCCAGTTTCAGCACCGTGTCGTGGAAGTTGCGCAGGTCGAACTTCTCGCCCAGCGCCTTTTCCGCCTTGGCGCGGGCCTTCAGGATGGCCATCTCGCCCAGATAGTAGGACAGGGCCTGACCCGGCCAGGCGATATAGCGGTCGACCTCGGTCTCGATCTCGTGATCGGCCAGGGCGGTGTTGTCGTGCAGGAAGCGCTGCGCCTGCTCGCGCGTCCAGCCCTTGGAATGGATGCCGGTGTCCACCACCAGGCGGGCGGCGCGCCACATCTGGTAACTCAGCATGCCGAAACGCTCATACGGCGTCTCGTACATGCCCATCTCGTCGCCCAGCTTCTCGCAGTACAGGGCCCAGCCTTCGCCGTAGGCGGAGATGTAGACCTTCTGCCGGAACTCCGGCTGGTCCTTCTGTTCCGCCGCGATGGGCATCTGGAAGGCGTGGCCGGGGGCGGATTCGTGCAGGGTCAGGGCCGGTAGGGCGTACAGGCCGCGCGACGGTAGGTCATAGGTGTTGACCAGGTAGACGCCCGGGCCGCCCCGGCCGGAGGTGTAGAAGGGCGCTATGTCCGCCGGGACGGGGATGATGGCGAAGCGCTGGCGGGGCAGATAGCCGAAATACTGATCGGCCTTGCCATCGAACTTCTTGGCGATCCAGGCCGCCCGCATGAGCAGCTCTTCCGGCGTCTTGGCGTAGAACTGCGGATCGGTGCGCAGGAACTTCAGGAAGGCGGGGAAGTCGCCCTGGAAGTTGGCCTGCTTCATCACGTCCAGCATCTGGGCGTGAATCTTGGCCACCTCTTCCAGGCCTATCTTGTGGATCTGGTCCGCCGTCAGGTCGACGGTGGCGAACTCCTTGATCTTGGACTGGTAATAGGCCTTGCCGTCCGGCAGGGATTCCGCCGCCAGTTCGGTGCGGGCGCCGGGGATGTACTCCTCGCGCATGAACTTCAGCAGCGCCTGGTGGGCGGGCACCACCGACTTGGTGATGGCGGCCACCGCCGCCGCGCGCAGTTCCGCCTGGGTCGCGGCCGGGATGGTGTCCGGCATCGTCTTGAAGGGGGTGTAATAGACGTTGTCTTCCGGCGTCTTGGCCTCGGCCACGTTCACGATGCCGCTGTCACGCCCCGCCAGGGTCACCTTGGGCGGGGTGAAACCACGCTTCAGGCCGGCGCGCATGTTCACGATCTGCTCGTTGAAATAGCGCGGCATATCGTTCATCTGGCCGATGAAGGCCTTGTACTCCGCCACCGTGTGCAGGGTGCGGCGGGCCCCGCCCGCCATATTGGACCAGAAGGAGCTGTCGGCGTTCAGCGGCTTCTCATAGTCCTTGAACTTCTGGCTGGCCAGCAGCGCCGCCACCTGGTCGCGGTAGATGCCATAGTTGACCTTGGCCTCGGGCGACAGGTCGGCCTGGGGGATGGCATCCAGCTCCTTTATGACGCCTTCCCAGACCTTCAGGCGCTTTTCCTGGGTGGCGGCGTCCACCTTGGGCAGTCGATTGGCGGCGGTGTCGCTGCTGTCCTCATCATCCTCGCCCTTGAACTCCTCCTGACGCCACTTCCATTCCTTGGTGTAGATGGCCTTGAACTGGGCGTCGGCCTTGCCGGCCGCAGCGGTCGCCGCGTGGGCCACGCCGATGACGGGGACGGTCGCGGTGACCTGGCCCCCCGTCATCTGGTCCAGGGTCAGGACACCGGCGCACAGGGCGGTGCCGACCAGCAGGCGGGCGGCCAAACGTCTTAAAGGCATGCGGTACATCAGATAGGCGCTCCCTGAGAGGCTGACGCTGCGATGACGCGGCACCCGAAGACGGGTCCCGCGGAATAGCCGGTCTCCGGCTCGAAACGGACGACGACGCTGGACTTGCCCGCCGTCAGGTTGGCGGGGATGGGATATTCCACATCAAAGAACTCGCCCGGCCGTTCCGCCTCCAGCTTTTGCGTGGCGATGCGCGTGCCGTCGACCAGGATGTGGAACAGGCGCTTGCGCTCATCGCCCCAGTAGGTGGCCTGCAGCACCAGGGCGCCGGGCCGGACCTTGGCCTTGAACTCGAAGAAGCCGCCGGTGCGCGCGTCGCGGCCGTTCCGGCCCCGGTAGGTCACGGGGTATGACGTCTTGGCCTCCAGCCCATGGTCGCGCTCCGGCTGCATCTCACCCAGGTGCATGACGTCGACGGAACGCGCCTGGATGTCGCGCTGGCGGGCGGCCTCCTGCGCCAGGGCCGCCTCCGCTGTCTTCCATTGCGCCTCGGTGTAGCGCTTGAAGTAGACGGCCGTGCGGCGGGTGTACTGCTGGTAGAAGGGCTTGAACTCCATGTCGCCCGGCCGGCCGATGCCGGCGGTGCGCCACACCGGGGCGTCGGGCGTCGCCCGCTGGAAACCGTCCAGGACGGAAGCCGAAACCAGGGCCGGGGCCGGCCCCTGGAAAGCCTCCGACACCGGGCTGGGCTGGGGCGAGCCGGTGGGCGCCTCGCTTCTGGGCGCCGGGCCCAGATCGGCCGCCAGCACCAGGGGCCCGTGCAGGAAGGCCACGGTGTCGGCGTCGTCGTTGGTTGATTCCAGGCGCAGAGCCATGGGCAAGCGCAGGGCGACCGCGTCACCCGCCTTCCATTCCCGCCGCACGACGGCATAGCCGTTCCGCAGCGCCAGGTCCTGGGGCTTGCCGTTCACCGCCAGGGTGGCGCCGGCGCACCAGGCGGGGATGCGGAAGCTGATGGCGAAGCTGGCCGGACGCTTCAGCGCCTTCAGCGTCAGCAGCACCGTCTCCGCTTCCGGATAACGGGTGTCGAGATCGATCACGGCGCCCCGCTCCGCCCAATTGAGGGTGGAGGGGATGTAGAGGTTGACGGCCAAATCCTCCGCACCGCGACGCCAGTAGATACTCTCGCCATGCTTGGCGTGGCTTTCCATGCCGGTGCCAACGCAGCACCAGAAATCCTCCGTAGGCGTGGAATATTCGCGCGCGGCGCCGGACATCAGCGGCGTCATGTAGGTGAACATGCCGGTGGCCGGGTTCTGCTGCGCCAGCACGTGGTTCAGGTGCGCGCGCTCATAGAAATCGAAGTAGTGCGCATCGGCCTGGCGGGCGTACAGCAGGCGGGTCAGCTTCAGCATGTTGTAGCTGTTGCAGCCCTCACAGGTCTGTTCGGTGATGTGGCGGGAGATGCTCCGCGGTTCCTGGAAATACTCTCGGTCCGCGTTGCCGCCGATGACGTAGGAATGGTTGGTGGTGACCGTCTGCCAGAAGAAGGCGGAGGCCTTGGCGTGGCGCTCCGCCCCCGTCAGCTCCGCCAGGCGGGCCAGGCCGATCAGCTTGGGTATCTGGGTGTTGGCGTGGATGTTGGCCAGTTCGTCCCGGCCTTCCGACAAGGGCACCAGCACCTTGGCATGGTAGAGGCGCTCCGCCAGCAGCAGCCAGCGCCGGTCGCCGGTGCGGGCGTACAGCTCGGCGAAGCTTTCGTTGATGCCGCCGTGCTCGCAGTCCAGCACCTTCTGGACCTGCTCGTCATTCAGGTGGCTGAACACCTCGTCGATGTACCCGCCCAGCTTGACGGCCACGTCCAGGGCCTGGGTGTTGCCGCACAGGGTCTGGGCGTCGAACAGGCCGGTGTAGAGCTTGTGCCAGTTGTAGAGCGGGACCCAGCAGCCGTTGAGGTCGAAGCCGGCGGAGCGGATCTCACCGCGCCGCAGCTCATCGAACACGACCTTGCCATCCTCGACGATGTCGCCGCGCTTGCGGGTGAAGCCGGCGACATAGCCGTCGCCCTGGGCATTCTGGCATTCCGCCAGCTCGGCGACGATGTAGTCCACCCGCCGCTTGCACTCCACATCGCCGGTCTGGGCGTGCATGAGCGACAGCGCGCTCACATAATGGCCCAGGGTGTGGCCGGCGATGGTGTCGGCCTCCCAGCCGCCATAAACCTCGCCCTTGGGCTTAAGGCCGGCGCCGCTGCGGAAGTTGTGCAGCAGGCGGTCAGCCTCCAGGCTGTGCAGATAGGCCAGGTTGGCGTCCACCGCCGCCTTGAAGGGTGAGGGCTTGAGCCGCACCGCCGACAGCGGGAAAGGTTGGGCCGTATCGGCACCCAGCGGCGGCACCAGGGGGGCCGCGACCGCCGGAATCGCCATCAAGGCCGCGCCCGACGCCGCGCCACGCAGTATCGTCCGCCGGGACGGGGTGCCCAAGGATGTCCCACGGCCGTCTCCCAGATCGCGCGCCATGCTCAAGCCCCTCTGTTTTTGATTTTTGAGTTTTCAGTGCACACGTCAAAGCGTGGGCACACGTCAAAGCGTGGCGGCGCCGCGAGCGACGCCGGCGGCGCAAAGGGACCCAACTGCCATTGGGGTTCAGGATCGATTTTGGGATACGATATACGATATCGAGCCATAGGGAACTACGCCTCCGGTCTTAGGACGGAAGTGGTGGAAACGGTCAGGAGAAGCGATCCAGCGCCATGGCCGGGTCGGGCGGCGTGCGGCCGGCCACGATGTCCGCCATGCGGCGCGCGCTGACCGCCGCCAGGGTCAGGCCCAAATGCTGGTGCCCGCAGGCGGCATACAGGCCGGGATGGCGGCGGCTGGCGTCCAGGATGGGCAGGTAATCCGGCAGGCTGGGGCGGCAGCCCGTCCATTCGGTGCTGTCGCCGCCCGGCGCCATCAGACCCAGTTCCCGCAGATGATGACGCAACAGGGCGGGGCGGCGGGGGTCCGGCGCATCATTCGGCCCGCTGAAATCGGTGAAGCTGGTGGCGCGCAGGCCCATGGTCATGGGCGTGACGATGACGGTGCGATTCTCGAACACCACGGGGCGGTCAAGTTCCCCGTCCGGCACCCCGCCGGGAATAACGACATGATAGCCGCGCTCCGCAATCAGGGGGACGCGATAGCCCAGCGGCTCCAGCAGCGTGCCGGAGTCCACGCCCATGGCCACCAGGACGGCCCCGGCCTCGATGACGCCGCTATCATGGCGCAGGCGCCACCGGGCGCCATCGGTTTCAAGCGCCCGCACCTCGGCCTTTTCGATGCGCCCGCCCCGGGCGACGAAGGTGGCGGCCAGATCCTGGGTCAGGCCGTGGGGGTCGTTGACGTGGCCGGTCCCGGTATAAGTCATGCCGCCGGTGACGCGGGCGCGCAGAGCCGGCGGCAGGTCCGGCCAATCCCCCGGCGTCGCCCCCCAGGCCATGACGGGAACGCCCAGCGCCCGGGCGGCCGCCATGGCGGCGGCGATGGCGGCCTCGGGCGCGGCACTTTCCCAGACGCTGTGATGGCCGCGCGTCTGGAAGCGGCCCTCGGCCCCCGTCCCCACCAGCAGGGTGCGCCAGTCCTGGATGACGGTTTCGATCAGGCCGGACAGCACGGCCGTGCCGTGGGCGTGAGCCCGGGGCAGGCAGGCGGCCAGGAAGTCGCGGGCCCAGCCCCGCGCCAGGATGGGCAGCGCCCCCTTGCGGATGCCCAGCGGCCCCGTCGAGTCCAGCAACAGGCCCGGCACGCGGCGCAGCGTGGCGAAGGACGCCAAGGGCAACAACTGTTCCGTGGCGATGTGGCCGGCATTCCCGTAAGAACAGCCCATCCCCGGCTGATCCCGATCGACCAGGATGACGTCATGGCCGTCGCGCACCAGGGCCAGCGCCGTCGCCGTGCCCACCACGCCCGCCCCCACCACCGCGATGGTGCCGGACCCGGGCCGGAACGGCATGGGTGGGTTGCTGGCATCGGCGGAGGACATGTTCAGAGCCCCTTGATTGGATACAATATCCCATTATAATATCGCCAGGAGCGCTTGCCGACAAGCGCGTATGCGGAATCGTGAAAGGTTTTAAGAGATGGCTCTGCCCAACTGGCGCGGTGTGTTCCCCGCGGTGACCACGCAGTTCAACGAAGACCTCAGCATCAACCTGGCGGAAACGCAGCGGGTGATCGATGGGCTGATCCGCGACGGCGTGCACGGCCTGATCATCATGGGCACGGTGGGCGAAAACAACTCGCTGGAACCGGAAGAGAAGCGCCAGGTCCTGGCCGCCGCCAAGGAAGTGACCGCCGGCCGCGTGCCCGTGATCACCGGCGTGTCGGAACTGACGACGCCGCGCGCCGTCGCCTACGCCAAGGATGCGGAGAAGATCGGCGCCGACGGCCTGATGCTGCTGCCGGCCATGGTGTACGTGCCGACCGAGGAAGAGCTGTTCCGCCATTTCGCCGCCGTCGCCGGCGCCTCCGCCCTGCCCATCATGCTGTACAACAACCCGCCGGCCTACCGCGTGGACATCAGCGTGCCGCTGCTGCAGCGCCTGGCGGAGATCCCGACCATCGTGGCGCTGAAGGAATCGGCCCCCGACACCCGCCGCTTCACCGACCTAGCCAACGCCATCGACGAGTCGAAGATGATGCTGATGGCAGGATTGGACGACGTCGCCCTGGAAGGCCTGCTGCTGGGCGCCCGGGGCTGGATTTCCGGCCTGACCAACGCCTTCCCCAAGGAGTCGGTGGCCCTGTACGACGCCGTCGTCGCCGGCGACCTGGCCAAGGCCCGCGCCATCTACCGCTGGTTCCTGCCGCTGCTGCACCTGGATGCCCGCCACGACCTGGTGCAGAGCATCAAGTTGGCCGAGCAGGTCATGGGCCGCGGGTCGGAGCGCGTGCGGCCGCCGCGCTACATCCTGGAAGGCAAGACCCGCGCCGACGTGATCGCCATGGTCGAAAAGGCGGCGGCCACCCGTCCGAGTCTGTAAGTAGTTCCCTCAGACGCCGGCGGGGTTTGTTCGTTTTCCTCAAACGCCGGCGCCAGCATCCGCTGGCTTGGCTTCCTCGCTGCGCCCTGCGGTACTCGCTGCGGGGCTGGCGGTCGCCAGCCAGCGAGGCTGGACCTGGGGAACCAGGTCCAGCCTCGCAAGTCCCTTCAGAGTTCGTGCTGTTCCACCGTCTGCCTTAAGGCCTGATGCCATGACCACCGCCCCCAGCGCTCCGACCGGCGATCCCGTGCTGCCCACCGGCCGCCAGACCTTTGCCTGCATCGACGGGCACACCTGCGGCAACCCCGTGCGTCTGGTCATGGGCGGCCACCCGCCCCTGGTGGGCGCCACCATGAGCGAGAAGCGCCAGGACTTCCTGTCGCGCTTCGACTGGATCCGCACGGCGCTGTGCTTCGAGCCGCGCGGCCACGACATGATGTCGGGCGGCTTCGTCTACCCGCCCTGCAGCCCGGAGGCCGACGCCTCCATCCTGTTCATCGAGACCTCGGGCTGCCTGCCCATGTGCGGCCACGGCACCATCGGCATGGTGACCTTCGCCCTGGAGCACGGCCTGACCCGCCCGCGCACCCCCGGCAAGCTGGTGCTGGACGTGCCCGCCGGCCAGATCGGCGTCGAGTATGAGATGGTGGCCGGCAAGGTCAACTGGGTGCGGCTGTTCAACATCGACAGCTTCCTGTTCACCAAGGGCGTCACCATCGAGGTGCCGGAACTGGGCCCCCTCACCCTGGACATCAGCTACGGCGGCAATTTCTACGGCATCATCGAGCCCCAGGGCGCCTACAAGGGCATCGACCATCTGGGGGCGCAAAAGATCATCCATTACAGCGGCCTGGTGCGGCAGCTGGTGCGGGAGAAGATCACCCCCGTCCATCCGCTGGACAGCACCATCCGCGGCCTGAGCCATGTGATGTGGGTGGATCGGCCCAAGCACCCCGACGCCCACGGCCGCAACGCCGTGTTCTATGGCGACCGCGCCATCGACCGGTCGCCCTGCGGCACCGGCACCTCCGCCCGCATGGCCCACCTGGCCGCGCAAGGCAAGCTGAGCGTCGGCCAGAGCTTCGTGCACGAGAGCATCATCGGCAGCCTGTTCGAAGGCCGCGTGGAAAGCGCCGGCACTCTCGGCGATTACGCCAGCATCCGCCCGTCCATCAAGGGCTGGGCGGTGCAGACCGGCCTCAACACCATTTACGTCGACCCCACCCAGGATCCGTTCTGGCGTGGCTTCCAGGTCTAAGTCCCGAGCCTGACTTAGATCTGGCGTTTCCTCCCAAGGCACATCCTCAAAGGCCGGCCCGCAAGGACCGGCCCTTCTTTTATGCGTCGCTCAATTCCAGTCTCAAGCCCAGCGGCATGAGCCGGGGAGGCTCATGCCGTAGGCTGCGACCGCAGCCGCCGGAAGTTTCCGGGGAGCGTCAGCGGACTGGAAACTGAGGACAAGCCAAGGGGCGGATGCCCCGCCGGCGCCTGAGGCGGCTGTCAACCATGCAGCCCGAAGGGATTATCCACATCCGTCGGCGGGGTGGTGAACCAGCGGGGGCCGTCTTCCGTCATGTAGACATGGTCCTCGAAGCGCACGCCGAACTTGCCGTAGAGGCACAGCATGGGCTCCACGCTGAAGCACAGGCCGGCCTCCAGCGGCTGCTTGTTGCCGCCGACGATGTAGGCGGGCTCGTGCAGGTCCAGGCCCACGCCATGACCGGTGCGGTGGGGGCAGCCGGGCACCTGGTAGCCGGGGCCGTAGCCGCGGGACTCCAGGAAGCTGCGGGCGGCCTGATCCACCGCCTCGCACGCGACGCCGATCTGGGCGGCGTTGAAGGCCGCCATCTGGGCGTCGCGCTCATCCTCCCACACCCGGCGGTATTCGGGGGTGGCGTGGCCGAAGGTGTAGCAGCGGGTGATGTCGGACTTGTAGCCCTCGATGGCGCAGCCGGTGTCGATCAGGACGGGGTCGCCCTCCTTCAGGAACCACTCGCCGGGGGCGCCGTGGGGATAGGCCGTGGCCTCGCCGAACTGCACGGCGCAGAAGGTGTTGCCGCCATCGGCCCCCAGCGCACGGTGGGCCTGGCCGATGAAGGCCACCACCTCCGCCGGGGTGATGCCGGGGCGCAGGATGCCGGCGGCCAGGCGATGGACCTCCAGCGTGATGGCCTTGGCATGGGACAGCAGCGCGATCTCATGCGCCGACTTCACCCGGCGGCAGGCTTCCGTCAGGGGGCGGGCGTCCACCAGGGTGGCCTGGGGCAGGGCGTCGCCCAAGTCGAAGAACACGCCGGCATAGCCCAGGGCGTCCACCGCCACCGTGGCGGAGGCGCCCGACTGCGCCCGCACCAGGTCCGCCACCAGGGCGTAGGCGCTTTCATCCTCCTGCCAGGTGCGCACCTGATCACCCACGGTGATGTGGCCGCGCAGCTTGGGCTCCTCGAACGCCGGGCAGACATAGACGGGGTCGCCGTCCTTCAGGATCACCGCCGCCGTCAGCCGCTCGCTGGGGTGCCAGTCCAGGCCGGTGAAGTAGAGGAGGTTGCTGGACGCCGGCAGCAGCAGGGCGTCGACCTTGCGCGCCGCCATGTGGGCCCGCACCGCCTCGATGCGGGCGCGGTATTCTTCCGCCGTGATGGGCTGCACGGCCGCCCGCCGGGACTTCAAGGTCGACAGCACCGCCGGGGCCGACAGCCCCCCAACACCCTTGGTCATGGTCTCAAATCCGCTTCTCTAGGATCAACAACACACTAATCATTCAGGCGGCGCAGCGGCACCACCAGCATCAGCAGCAGCAGGGCGGCGGCGCAGGACCACAGGCCCGCCTTCAGGTACACCGCCTGGTATGAGGCCAATTGCACCGCCGCCGCCAGGCTGCCGTCAACCACCGTCGCCTGCGCCACCAGGGCGCTGAGACGCTGGCCATAGGCCGTGGACAGGAACCACAGGCCCACCAGCAGGCTGGTGATGGCGGGCGGCGACAGCCGGGTGATGGCGGACAGGCCGGTGGGGGACAGGCACAGCTCCCCCACCTCCTGCAGCAGGTAGAGGGACAGCAGCCAGGCCACGCCCACACGCAGGCCGGCCGGCGTCACCTCGATGCCGAAGGCGAGCGCCAGGAAGCCCAGGCCGACGAACAGCACGCCAAAGCCGAACTTGGTGACGGGGCCCGGATCGCGGCGGCGGCGATCCAGCCAGCGCCACAGGGCGGCCAGCGGCAGGGCCAGCAGGATGACGAAGGCCTTGTCCGGAAACTGCAGCACGGGGGCCGGCACCAGCACCGGGCCGATGTGGCGGTCCGTCCATTCGGCGGCGAAGACGTTCAGCGACGCCGGCCCCTGATAGAACAGCGTCCAGTACAGCACCGACACCAGCATGAGCAGCAGCAGCAGCGCCAGATGGCGGCGCTGGCGCGCATCGCAGGTGCGGGCGAACCAGAAGACGGCGGCCAGGCCCGCCACGGCGGCGATGTCCAGCACATGGCCCACCACCGTCGGACGGTCGACGATCAGCCAGCAGGCCAGCGCCAGGACAATGCCACCGGCCATGGCGGCGAAACCGCCCGGCAGGCCGGCGGCCGCGCGCGGCCCGCCCTGGGCCACCGGCAGCTCGGCCGGCAGCAGGCGGCGGCCCAGGCTGAAGGTGGCCAGCGCCACCGCCATGCCGATGCCGGCGGCGCCAAAGCCCCATTCCCAGCCCAGCACGGCGCCCAGCCAACCGCAGACGATGCTGCCCATCAGGCCGCCGGCGTTGATGCCCAGGTAGAAGATGAGGAAGCCGCGATCGCGCGCCGCGTGGCGGTCGCCATAAAGCCGGCCGACCAGGGCGGAGATGTTGGGCTTCAGCATGCCCACGCCAGCGGCGATCAGGGCCAGCGACAGGTAGAACAGCCGCAGGCCGCTGGCATCCGGCGTTTTTTCCAGCCGGCCGCGCAGCGTGACGGGGGCGCCGTCGGGGCCGACATAGGTCAGCGTGCGGGCGTTCGCGTCCTCACCCTGGACGCTGCTCAGGCTGGTGATGACCTGGGCGGTGCCGTTCACCACCACCTGGCGGGCGCCCTCCTCCCCCTCCGCCGGGTAGAGGATGGGACGCTTCAGGTCGTAGGTCGCGTCCGGGGTCACCAGCCGCTCCACCGTCTGCGCCGGCTGCCAGGCCATCAGGCCGTGGCCCATCATCAGCAGGACGGCGCCCGCCCGCACGGCGTGGCGGGCCCCCACCCAACGGTCGGCGATGAAGCCGCCCAGGACCGGGCACATATAGACCAGGACGCCGAAGGCCCCCAGCTCGGCATAGGCCGACACCTTGTCCATGGACAGGTGCCACAGCAGGAAGAAGATCAGGATGGATTGCAGGCCGTAATAGGAGAACCGCTCCCAGAACTCGACCGCGAACAGCAGATAGAGGCCGGGGGAATGGCCGCCAGCCTGATCCTGGGCATCGCCCGTTCCGGCACGCCCCGGCCCGCCTGCCCCCGCTGTCGCTATCCCCATGCCCGATCGTCCCCGTTATCGTTGAATGATGAGCCGGCCGTTCGGCGGACCCTGGCAAGGGGATAGCGTATCGGATACGATATCCAAACTGTCAAGCCCGGCGCCCTGAAGCCGCCATTCATCCCCACCCCATGAGGGTTAGCGACAACTAGACCGGGCTATGCGCCAACTACCCATGGTGCAGTACACGCGAACAGTCTAGCGTGATTTAGAAAATCAATTGCTTTTACAGCCGATTTCGGGCTGTTCAGAGCGAATTAACAGGGCCGCCTTCCAAATCCGCACCCCCGCCAAGAAGCCACCAAATGATCGCACGCGCCAAGATTGAACGGAAATCGCTGTCGGCCCAGGTGGTTGACGCCCTGCGCCAGATGATCCTGTCCGGGGAATATGCGCTGGGCGCACAGTTGCGCCAGGATGAGATCGCGCAAAAGCTGGGCGTCAGCCGCATTCCCGTGCGCGAGGCGTTGCAGCAGCTGGAGGCGGAGGGCCTGGTGGCCACCATCCCCTATAAGGGGTCGGTGGTGGCCCAGTTGTCGCCCGCCGAGGTGCGCGAGTATTTCGAGGTGCGCCTGTTATTGGAAACCGACCTGCTGCGCCGCGCCATCCCGCAGCTGACAGCGAAGCAGATCAAGAAGGCGGAGGGCGTGCTGAAGGACATGCACGCGGCGGAGCCCGGCCGCTGGGGCGCCCTGAACTGGCAGTTGCATGAATCACTGTATGAGCCCGCCCAGCGCCCAGTGATGCTGGACATGGTGAAGCGCATCCATGACAGCCTGGACCGCTATGTCCGCCTGCACCTGTCCATGACCCCCGCCATCCACGACCGGTCCATGGATGAGCATGAGCGGCTGGTGGCCCTGTGCCGCGACGGCAAGGGCGCCGAAGCCGTCGACCTGCTGAGCATCCACCTGACCCACGCGCTGGAGGAACTGGTGGTGTTCCTGGAAGGGCAAGAGGCGGCTTAATTTGTTTCCCTCGAGATTTGTTTCCCTCGAGCGACGGCGGCTGCCGTCGCGGCCTATTCGTTTTGATCACGGCGCGGGAGTGCCGGTCAAAACGCCGCATAGACCGGACATATCCGGCCTCGGCCCGGCCTAAGGCATAGGCGTAAGGGGCCGCACCCTTTGGCCGGCTGGTAAAAATTTCGGCGGATTTTTAAAAAGCAACCCGCGCCATCGCTGCCAGCGGTGGCGCAAAACCCCGTCATGCCAGGGTGATCCCGCCCCCCGCTTATGCCGCAGGGGTGGTGCCGAAAAGGCTAATTGCGAATCATTATCAATATCAGTAATCTGACCTCACTGTTTCCACCGAGGCGGAAGGGGACCTGTCATGCCGATGCCGGAGATCAAGGAAGCGACGCTGGACGATTTGCTGGCCGAGCCTATCGTACGCCTGGTGATGGCGCGGGACCGGGTGACGGAGGGGGAGATCAGGACCCTGGTCCATGAGACCTGCCCCCTGCTGTTCACTTTCCTGTTCGCCGCCTGACGGGCGGGAACAGCCACCGTGCGGTATGTTCCTGACGGACGCGCTGGCTTAAGCCGGCCAGCGCCGGCTGGCGCCGGGATGCGTGTCAGGCAACCGGGGGCCACGCGGGGAGGCACGTGACTGGTCAGCGGGGGTGGACAGCTTTTCCCGCAGCGTGCCAGGGGCGTATGCGGTCTTGTAGGCGCCGCGCCGCTGCAACTCCGGCACCACCAGGTCGATGAAGTCAGTGAAGCATTCCGGCGTCACGGTGCGCGCCAGGATGAAGCCGTCCACGTCCGCCTCCTCCACCCAGGCCATCAGCTCATCCGCGACCGTGGCCGGGCCGCCGACGATGGGTACCTGGCGCCCGCCCAGGCTCAGCCCCTCCACCAGGCCGCGCCGGGTCAGCACCTTGCCCGGCCGGCGGGCGGCCTGGTTCTCGATGTTCGACGTCACCGCCTGGCTTTGCCCGGCATGGATGGGGTCATCCCAGTCCTGGGCGGCGAAATCGATGCCTAAGGAGGCGGAGGCGTGGGCCAGCGCGCCCTCCACACTGGCGTAGCGTTCATAGTCCGCCCGCTTGGCCTGGGCCAGGGTGTCGGTCTCCGCCACCACCACCGTGGCGCCGACGAACACCTTCAGGTCGGCCGGGTCGCGCCCCAGGCTGCGGGCCAGGCCGCGCAGGTCGGCCACCAGGCGGGCGACATGCGGCTTGGGCCCGCCATTGACGAAGACGCACTCGGCATGGGCGGCGGCGAACCGGCGCCCCCGGTCCGAGGAGCCGGCCTGGTAGAGGACCGGTGTACGCTGCGGCGACGGCTCGCACAGATGCGCGCCCTCCATCCGGAAATGGGGGCCGTGGTGGCGAACGGCGCGGACGCGGGCGGGATCGGCGTAGATGCCGGCCGCGCGGTCCCGGCGCACGGCGTCGTCGGCCCAGCTGCCTTCCCACAGGCGGTAAACGACGTCCATATACTCCTCGGCCACGGCATAGCGGTCATCGTGCGCCGCCTGGCCGTCCAGGCCCAGGGCGCGGGCGGCGCTGTCGAGATAGCCGGTGACGATGTTCCAGCCCACGCGGCCACCCGTCAGGTGGTCCAGCGTGCTCATGCGGCGGGCGAAAGTGTAGGGCGGCTCGTAACTCAGATTGGCGGTGACGCCGAAGCACAGATGGGTGGTGGCCGCCGCCATGGCCGGGACCAGCAGCAGCGGATCGCCCACCGGCACCTGCACCGCCGCGCGCACCGCGGCATCCGGCCCGCCCTGATAGACGTCATACACACCCAGGACATCCGCCAGGAACAGGCCATCGAACAGGCCCCGCTCCAGCGTGCGGGCCAGGTCCACCCAATGGGCAAGGTCGGTGTATTGCGTCGAACGGTCGCGCGGGTGGCGCCACAGGCCCTGATGGATGTGGCCGACGCAGTTCATATCGAAGGCGTTGAGGCGGATCTGCTTCATGGGCGGGTGTCCGATGGACCGTGAGGCGGGGGCCGGCGGGCCATGATGGCAAGTCGACCACATTGCCGCCATGAAATTGCCAAGTGACACCCGGGGGCGGATCTCCTATGACACGGGGCTGTTCCATGCCGCATCTCCGGGGCAATCCCCTGTCCCGGTCGTTTCCAGGGAATGGTTCCCCCCGTGTCGCGATCCCTCCGGTTCGGCCTGACGGCCGCTGTCGCCCTTGTCGCCCCCGCCCTGCTGGCCGGGTGCGCCGCCGACTACTCGCCCAACACCTACAACGCCACCGCCGTGCAGCAGGCCAACAAGGCCGAGCCGGGCGTCATCATCGGCTTCCGCCAGGTGTCGATCAGCGCCAGCGGCACGGTGGGCGCCGTGGCGGGCGGGGCGGCCGGCGGCATCCTGGGCTCCCAGATCGGTCCCAACAGCGCCTTGGGCGCCGTGGGCGGCACCGTGGTGGGTACCATCGTCGGCACCAGCGCGGAACATATGACCGGCGATACCACCGGCTGGGAATACATCGTGCGCAAGCCGAACGGCGACCTGCTGTCGGTGACCCAGCGCGAACCCACGCCCATCCCGCTGGGGCAGAAGGTGCTGGTCATCACCGGCAGCCAGGCGCGCATCGTTCCCGACTATACCGTCAACATCGAGCCGGAACCGAAACCGGAACCCAAGCCCGAGCCGAAACCGGAAAAGCCGTCCAAGCCCGCCCCAGCGGCACCCGCGCCCGTGGCGCCGGCCCCAATGGCGACCCCGACCCCGGTGACGCCGACGCCCGTGACGCCGACGCCCGTGACGCCGTCGCCCGTGACGCCGTCGCCCGTGACGTCAGCGCCCCTGGCCCCCGCACCGCAGGCACCCACGCCCCAGGCCGCAACGCCCCAGGCCCCCTCACCGGCGGCAGCCCCGGCCGGCACGCCGGAGCCCGCCCCCGCGACCCCGGCAGAGGCCATCCCGGCGTCCCCGCCATCGGCCACGCCCCAGGACCCCACACCCGCCGCGCAGCCGGCGCCGCAGCCCTCCGCGGCCCAACCTCCCGCTGCCCAACCTCCCACGGTCCAGCCTCCCGCCGCCCAGGCCCCTGCGCATCCCAGCGCCCAACCGCCTGTGGAGCCCAAGCCGGATACGCCCGCGGAGCCGCCCAAGGCCGACCCAGCGCCCGCGCCCCAGCCGGCACCGGAGGCGACCGCGCCCAAGACCGGCTGGATCCCGGCGGAGGCTGAGCCGCCCGCCAGCGCTGCGGCCAACGGCTCATCGAACTGAGGACGCGCCCCAATGACCACGACCGCGCTGCGCACCCTGTATCCCGCCATCGAGCCCTATGAGACCGGCACCCTGGATGTGGGCGACGGGCATGTGATCCATTACGAGCGGTGCGGCACTCCCGGCGCCAAGCCCGCCGTCTTCCTGCATGGCGGCCCCGGCGGCGGCATCAGCCCGGGGCATCGGCAGTTGTTCGACCCGGCGCTGTACGACGTGCTGCTGTTCGATCAGCGCGGCTGCGGCAAGTCCACGCCCCATGCCAGCTTGCAGGCCAACACCACCTGGCACCTGGTGGCGGATATCGAGCGTCTGCGCGAAAAGGTGGGCGTGGACCAGTGGCTGGTGTTCGGCGGCTCCTGGGGGTCGACCCTGGCGCTGGCCTATGCCGAGACCCACCCCGAGCGGGTGAGCGAACTGGTGCTGCGCGGCATCTACACTCTGACCAAGGGTGAGTTGCTCTGGTACTACCAGTTCGGCGCGTCGGAACTGTTCCCCGACAAGTGGGAACGGTTCCAGGCACCGATCCCGGAGGCGGAGCGCCACGACATGATGGCGGCCTATCACCGCCGCCTGACCGGTGATGACGACGCCGCCAAGCTGGAGGCGGCCAAGGCCTGGACCATTTGGGAGGGCGAGACGGTCACCCTGCTGCCCAATCCCGAATATTCCGCTCCCTTCAAGGACGGGCACTTCGCCCTGGCCTTCGCCCGCATCGAGAACCACTATTTCGTGCACGGCGCCTGGTTGGACGAAGGGCAGTTGGTGCGCGACGTGGGCCGCATCCGCCACATCCCGGCGACCATCGTCCACGGCCGCTATGACATGCCCTGCCCCGCGCGCTACGCCTACGCCCTGCACAAGGCCTGGCCGGAGGCGGACTTCCATCTGATCGAGGGCGCAGGCCACGCCCACGCCGAACCCGGCATCCTGGACCAGCTGATCCGCGCCACCGACCGCTACGCCGGGAAGGCGTGAGGCACCGTCCCCATCGCCCTACTTCAACAGTTCCTCCAGCGCGCCCTTCCAAACCTTGGCCTGGGTCAGGGTCTGGTGGCCGCGCGTCTGGTCCGAGGCCGGGATCAGGACGTAGCGGCCGTGGGGGATGCGCTTCATGGCCGCCTCCATCACGCCCAGCTCAGCGGGGTTCAGCAGGTCGTCGGCGAAGTTCACGGCCACCAGCTTGGCCTTGATCTTCTCCAGGTCCGGGCTGGGGTCGTAGTCGTAGGACGATTCGAACCAGTAGAGATAGTCGTTGGCGTCCACGGTCTTGGCGTAGTCCGCCACCCACTGGTCATACAGGGTGGTGGCCGCCGCACGGCTGGGGGCCTGCTGTTGCAGGATCGAGGCGTTGTTGACCATGATCTGGAAAATCGGCAGCGCGCGGGTGTAGCCGGTCGGCTGGGCGGTGTAGTCGCCGCCCTTCCACTCCGGATCGTTGCGGATGGCCTCGATGATGAGCTGGCGCCACAGCATGTTGCGGCCGGAAATGGCCACGGGTTGCGAGGCGATGGGCATCAGCGCGTCCATCATGTCGGGATGGCGTTCCCCCCAGATCCAGGTCTGCATGCCCCCCATGGACGTGCCGGCGACCAGCTTCAGGCGCTTGATGCCCAAGCCTTCGGTCACGATCCGGTATTGCCCCTCCACCGCGTCGACATAGCCGTAGTGGGGGAAGCGGCCCTTCAACCCGTCCGACGGCTTGGAGGAGCCGCCGTGGCCGATGCCATCCGCCAGGATGATGAAATACTTGGCGGCGTCCAGTGGCTGCCCCGGCCCGAACAGCTCCCCGCCCAGGCTGGCGTTCAGGAAATTGCGGCCGCTGCCGGTGGTGCCATGCAGCAGCAGCACCCCATTGGTGATGGCGCCCGAGGCGTCACGCTGCGGCGTACCCAGCGCGATGTAATGGAACCTGGCATTGGCCAAATGCTCCCCGTTGGTCAGGGCGAAGTCGCGGACCACGACGTCGCCCTCCATCTGGTTGGGATAACTGGGCTGGCCGGGGTGGGCGGGGGGCGTGCTGTCGGCGGCACCGGCCACGCCCGCCACCGACAGGGCGGCGGCGAGGGCGAGGGTGGAGAGCCAGGCTTTCATCGTTGTTCCTTCTGCCGAGACCCCTCGCCGTGATGACGGCGGGAGCCTTATCCTGTTGTCGCCGAACCATCCCACCCGGAATGCCGGCCTTTCAAGGACCGACTTTTCATCAGGCGGTGCCACAGGGCCGATCGGCCCGTCAGGCGGTGCGCAGGGCGGCCAGGAAGGTGGAAACGCGGGTGCGCAGCGATTCCGCCTGGGCGGACAGGTCGTCAGCCGCCATCAGCACCTCGCCCGCCACGCTGCCGGTTTCGCCGGCCACCTCGCGCACGCCGTTCATGCCGGCGCTGACCTCGCTGGTGCCCCGGGCGGCCTCGGCCACGTTGCGGGCGATTTCCTGGGTGGCGGCCCCCTGCTCCTCCACCGCCGCGGCGATGGTGGTGGTGATGTGGTCGATCTCCCCGATGGTCTGGCCGATGGCGGCGATGGCGCCAGCGGCCTCCCCCGTCGCCGCCTGCATGGATTCGATCTGCTGGCGGATGTCGCTGGTGGCCCGCTCCGTCTGGTTGGCCAGGGCCTTCACCTCGCTGGCCACGACGGCGAAGCCCTTGCCCGCCTCGCCGGCGCGCGCCGCCTCGATGGTGGCGTTCAACGCCAGAAGATTGGTCTGGCCGGCGATATCGCTGATCAGGGCCACCACGGCGCCGATCTGCTGGGCCGCCTCCGTCAGGCTGCTGACGGCGACGTTGGTGCGCGACGCCTCCGCCACCGCCTTGGCGGCGATGGTGGCGGACACCGCCACCTGGCGCCCGATCTCACCGATGCTGGCGCCCAGTTCCTCCGCCGCCACGGCCACCGTCTGAACATTGGCCGCCGCCTGTTCCGAGGCGCCGGCCACCGCCACCGCGTCGCGGGCGCCGGTATCGGCGATGCGGGTCAGATTCTCCGCCGTCTCATGCAGGCCGGTGGAGGCCTGGCTGACCGACTGCAGGGTGTGGGCGACATCGGTGTCGAAGGTCTGGACCAGCGCGTCCACCCGGTTGGCCCGTTCGGTCTTGGCCGCCGCCTCCGCCGCCTGGGCGGCCGCCAGCTCGTCCACCTGCCGCATGCCGGTGCGGAACACGTCGATGGCGCGGGCCATGTCGCCCACCTCATCCCCACGCGCCGTGCCCTCCAGGGCGAAGCCATAATCCTTGTCGGCCAGGCGGCGCATGATCCCGGCCAGCCGGGCCAGCGGCTGCGCCACATCCCGGTCCAGCCACAGCACGGCGGCCACGGACACCGCCACCGCCACCAGCGCCGCGATCACGATGCTCCACAGCGCGTGGCTGTAGGCCGACTGCACCACCTCGTTGGCCTTGGCCGCCCCCTGCCGGTCGTAGGTGGCCAGCGCCTCCAACGCCTCCTGCACCTTGCGGAAGGTCTGCACGATCTCGCCGTTCATGGCCTTTTCCGCCTGCTCGCGGTTCTGCTTGGCAAGCTCGAAGGCGGCGGCCATGGCCGCCTCATACGGCCCGCGCAGCGCCTGGTACTTGCCGTAGAGCGCGGCCGCCTCCCCCGTCACGCCGATGGCGTCGAAGCGTTGCAGGGCGGCCGCCAGGTCCGCCGTCTGCTTGGCGTAGAGCTTGATCGCCTCCCCCCGCGCCGCGTCGTCGGCCGCCACCGCCACCCGGCTGGCGGCGATGCGCTGGCGGGCGGTGTAGGCCTTCATGTCACCGATGGCGTCGATGGAGGGCAGCCACAGGGTGCGGATTTCCACCGCGGCGCTGTTGATGGTGCCGATCTTCCACAGGGAAAGCAGACTGATGGCGATGGTCAACAGTAACAGGCCCCCGAAGGCGGCCAACAATTTGGGGCGCAGAGCGAGATTCATAAAATTCACCGTAAATGCTATCGAGCGCGCAGTATTCAACCACAGGGTCGCAGTTTATAAGCGCTCTGTTACCCTTTGACGTGATACGCCGAATCCGCTGGCCCGCCATGTTGTCGGCGCGTTTTGAGATGACGGACGCCTTTTACTCTCGACAGCGGCGACGCCCCGGGCCAAGGTCTGCGCAACAACCAACAGAAGTGCGAAGGACCACGGTCGATGAGCGGCAACAAGGCCATCCCCGGCGGCGGCACGCCCGAGGGCGCTGCGCAGGACGACGTGCATCGCTATGTGACGGGCATCGCCTATCCGCGCCGCTATTACCAGGAACTGAACCCGGCCTCGATCGCCTACACCGCCTTGCAGTGCGGCTATCAGGCGCCCCGCCTGGACCAGCCCTTCCGCTATCTGGACCTGGGCTGCGGCCATGGCTACAGTCCCCTGCTGTTCGCCAGCCTGTTCCCGCAGGGCCACTTCATGGGCGTGGACTTCAACCCGGTGCACGTCCGCAGCGCCGAGAACCTGCGCCGCGCCGCCGGGATCGCCAACGCAGGTTTCAGCGCCGCCAGCTTCCAGGACCTGGCGACGGAGGAGAACGGCCCCATCGCCGACTGCGACTTCATCGTCATGCACGGCATCATGAGCTGGGTCAGCGAGACGGTGCGGCGGGAGATCGGCGCCGTCATCCGCCGCCGGCTGAAGCCCGGCGGCATCGTCTACGCCAGCTACAATTGCCAGCCGGGCTGGGCCGGGAAGATGCCCATCCGCGCCCTGATGGTGGATGCCTATGCCGTCACCACCGGCACGGTGGAGGAGCGGGTGAACAAGGTCCGCGCCTTTCTGCGGCAGATGGCGGACACGGGCGCGCTCTACTTCGAATCCAACCCGGCGATCGAACAGCAGTTGCAGTCCATCGAGACCCTGGACGCCGGCTATGTGGTGCATGAGTACCTGAATGAATACTGGCGCGTCTTCTATCACAAGGAGATGGCGACCTTCATGGCCAACCATGGCGCCGGATTCATCGGGTCTGGCACCGCGGCGGACAACGTGCCCCTGCTGGCCGTGCCGGAGAAGCCGCGCGCCCTGATGGCGGCCATGCCCACGGCCCTGCTGCGTGAGGGGGTGCGCGACATGGCGCTGAACCGCCAGTTCCGCCGCGACATCTACGCCTGCGACCTGGCACCCCTGAGCCTGAACGCCCTGGTCGCCGCCCACCGTGAGACGCGCTATGCCCTGGCCCGCCGGCGGACGGAGTGTCCCCTGGTGGTGCCGCGGTCTTTCGGCGACGTGGCCCTGCACGAAGGTATCTTCGGGCCGCTGCTGGATCGCCTGGCGGCCGGCGCCACCACCTTCGACGATCTGGTGGGCGTGCCGCCGCTGAACGAGTGGACCGCCGCCGACCAGATCCAGGCGCTGCAGGTCCTGGTCGGCGCGGAATATGCTCGCCCCATCGTGAGCGGCGCCCAGGTGGACCCCGCCAGCGACAGCGTGCGCCGTTTCAATCAGGCCGCCCTGGCCGCAGCCCGCGCCGACGGCCAGCCGGAGGTGGCGCTGGCCGCCCCGTCCCTGTCCGGCGCCCTGCGAGTCACCCTGAGCGACACAGCCGGCTTGCCGGTGAACCTGCCGGGCGCCGACTTTTAGAGCGGGCTGGCCGAGGACTCGCGCACCACCAGCCGGGGCGTCACGGTGAGGGGCTGGGACAGCTTAGCCTTGGCGCCGCCCTCCCCGCCCGCGTTGATGCGGCCGATCAGGCGCTCCGCCGCCAGGCGGCCCATGTCGTGGATGGGCAGGCGCACGGTGGACAGGGCCGGGCACATGCGCGACGCCAAGGGCGTGTCGTCGAAGCCCACCACCGTCAGGTCGCGCGGGATGCTGATGCCCAGGCGGTAGGCCGCCTTGTAGACGCCGGCCGCCATTTCATCGTTGCTGGCGAAGATGGCGGTGGGCCGGTCAGGGCCCGCCAGCAGTTCCACCCCCCGCGCCTCTCCCGTCTCGAAGGTGTAGAGGCCCTCCACGATCCAGGAGTCGGGCACGGTCACGCCGTGCTGGGCCAGCGCGCCGACGAATCCCTCGCGCCGTTCGTGGGTGGAACGATAGCCCTGCGGTCCGGTGATCAGCGCCACCTTGGTGTGGCCCAGGTGCGCCAGGTGGGCGCCCACCTCCGCCGCGCCGGTGCGGTCGGTGTGCAGCACCATGGCCTCTGGCTCATCCAGGGGCACGGACATCAGGCGCATGTAACGGCAGCCGATGGCCCGCAGCAGGGCCACCAGGGCCGCATCCTCCGACAAGGGCGGCACCAGGATGACGCCGTCCAGGTTCTGCCGCTGCACGAAGGTCTTCACCTCCGCCAGGAAGCCGGGCGCCACCTGGCGGCAGGGATGGACCACCAGCTCGAACCCCTCGCGGTGGCAGGCTTCCAGGATGCCGCCCTGGACGTTCACGATGTATTGGGCGTTGGGGTTGTCGTAGATCAGGCCCAGCAGGAAGGATCGGTTGATGGCCAGCCCCCGTGCCTGGGGGCTGGGCACATAGCCGATGCGGGCCACCACCGCGTCCACCACCGCCCGAGTGGCGTCGTGGACATGGGGTGATTGGTTGATGACCCGCGACACCGTCTTCTTCGACACCTTGGCCAGGCGCGCCACATCATTGATGGTGGGCGCCCTGGTCAGGGTCCAGGCGGGAATATCCGGGACGCCGGCCTCTGGAACGGCCGAAGCCACGGCCAGCCGGCCGTCGCCGGCCACCGCCCGCCGCCGGCGGGGCCTGGGCGGCTCCATCCCACTCACCGCGCCGGTACCACGTCGATGGCGGACACCAGCGCCGGGCCGCTGACGGGGCGGAAGTCCAGGGCCAAGCCCTCATCGCCCCTCACCTCGACCGTCACGGCTCGGTCCAGCGCCGCCAGGGGGCCACCAGCCTCCGCCGCCACATCCAGACGCTGCAGCACGACATGGCCGTTGGCGGCCACGTCGAACGCGCGCCCGCCCGCCGCCAGCATCGGCTCGGCAAAGCGCAGCGTGACCTGATAGCGCCCGGCCGGCACCGGGACGCGGTAACCGAACGCGCCCGCCCGGTAGGTTTCATACAATTTTGGATCGGGCGTGCCGGTAACGGGGGGAATGGTCTTGTCCGGCCTTCCCTGCTCCGGCGCCGGGTTGCGGTCGTGCGGCTCCCCCCGGTGGCGAAGGCGTCGGAGCCATAGCGCGTGCCGGCGGCACTGGTCAGGCCGGCTGACGCACCGGCCCGGATATGGATTTCGTCCGGCTTGCCGGCGAAGCGCCAGGTGATGCTGTCGCTCACCGGCTGGCCCTTGATCTCGGCCGTGGCGGTCAAGACGTTGTCACCGGCGTCCAGGTGAACGGCCGGCCAGCGGCAAACGTGGTCGGGGCAGGCCGCCAATCCAAGGTCGCGACCGTTCAAGCTGAGGCGCGCGAACGCCGCGTTGCTGTAGGCCTCGACGTCGGTCACGGGATAGACGCGGTCGACATAACGGCGGCCGTTCAGGTGCAGCACCGGCTGGTCGCTCCAATCCGCCTTATAGAAGAAGAACACGTCCTTCTTGACGGTACGGTCGTAGGAGACCAGGCCCTTGTCGTTGGTGTCGATCATATCGCCCTCCGTCCGGCTGTCGCTGGCGAAGTCGAACATGGTCCAGATGAAGGTGCCCCAGAGGTAGGGGCGCGCCTTCAGCTGCGCCCACCAGAATCTCATGCAAGCGGCTTTCCAGTTCCTCGGGATGGAAATGGCCTTTGGGATAGACGACGCCCCCTTGGCTGGCACCGGCCTGCACCTGGTCGGTGTGCTGCGACAGGGCGCCGCCGGCGCCGTACTCGCTGACGGCCAGCGGCAGACGGGGGTGCAGGGCGTGCAGCCGGTCCAGCACCGGGCCCAGATCCTCCGCCTTGTCGTAGTACCAGCCCTGGTAGCGGTTGTAGCCCAGCAGGTCGGTGATCTCCGCCACCCCGTCCACACCCGGCTTGGGCTGGTCGGGCCAGGGCTCGCAACAGTCGGCCATGGTGGTGGGGCGGGTGTGGTCCAGCTCATACGCCGCCTGGTTCAGGCGCGTCAGCAGCGGCCGGGCGTTGCTGACGCCATGGCCGGCGGCGGCCATGAGGTTCACCTCGTTGCCGATGGACCAGGTGACGACGCTGGGGTGGTTGTAGTTCTGCTTGATCAGCTCACGCAGCTGGCTCTCGGCGTTGGCGGCGAACCCGGGCGACGTCACGCCCTTGTCCCCCTCCGGCGTTTCCGGCGCGGTGCGGTTCACCAGCGGGATTTCCGCCCAGACGACCACGCCATCCTTGTCCGCCAGGTCGTAAATGGCCTGGTCGTGCTGGTAGTGGGCCAGCCGCAGGGTGTTGATGCCCAGGTCCAGCATGATGTCCATGTCCTGCGCCTGGTCGGCCGGGCTGATGGCCCAGCCCTTGCCCGGCCGGTCCTGATGGCGCGAAACGCCGTGCAGCGCCACATGCTTGCCGTTCAGGAAAAAGCCCTGGTCCGGGTCGAAGCGGAAGCTGCGGATGCCCAGGGGCTGGGTCACCTGGTCCAACAGCTGGCCCTGCGCCGTCTCCACCCGCGTCACCACCTGATACAGGTAGGGGTCGCTGCGACCGTCCCACAGATGCGGGTTGGGCACGGTCAGGGTCTGCTGCGGTTCCGCCACCGCGCCGGGCGCCACGGTCAGCGGTTGGCTGTCGCTGGCCACGGTGGCCCCGACGGCATCGACGATGGCGGTCTTCACCACCACCGGCTGCGTCTTGGCGCCGTCGTTCGTCACCCGGCTGTCCACCTCGATGCCGGCGGCCCCGTCGAGGGACGCGGTGTGGGCGTAGACCCCCGGCCCGCCGGAATCCATCATGTCGATGTGCACGGGGTCGGTGGCGATCAAAGACACCGCGCGATAGAGGCCGCCGAACAGGAAGAAGTCACCCGACATGGGAATGACCTCCGCCGTGGGCGACCCTGCCGCCGACGGGCTGGAATTATCCGTGCGGACGGCCAGGACGTTGGGCTTGCCCATCTTCAGCGCCGCCGTGGCGTCGAAGCGGAAGCGGCCGAAGGCGCCCTGGTGGACGCCCAGCTTCACGCCGTTCAGCCAGACCTCGGCATTGATGCTGGCGCCGTCGAACTGCAGCCAGACCTTGCGGCCGGCGTAACTGGCCGGCGGGGTGAAGCGCAGGCGGTACCAGCCCGCCCCCCGGGTGGCGTTGTAGTCGGCCGTGCGCTGCGCGGTCCCCCCGAGATGGTTCCAGGTATGGGGCAGCGAAACGCTGGCCCAGCCCCTGTCGTTGAAGGCGGGCGCCTCAGGGCCCCCCTGCTTTCCCGGGGCGACGTCACCCTGGTGAAACCGCCACCCGGCGCCCAGCGGCAAGTCGGCCCGGTCCCCCGCCCAGGCCCCGCTTGCCGACCCGCTCACCACCCCCACGGCGATGGCGGCGGCCGCCGGGATACGGCGAAGGCGCGTGGCGTTCAGGCGGTGGATACGAGACGACATGGGTGCTTCCTCAGGCATCTTAACAATGGGCGCCGGTGCCGGCCAAGTGGTCATACCAGATGACCTCGCCCCGCGCCCCGCCCGCCGATATGCCGCTAAAAGGATAGGACGCCGGGGGGCGAAGGAAAGGGCGCCAGGACCTTACCAGCTGTGCAGGGTGCCGTCCTCCAGCCGGTTCACCGGCAGGAAAGCGCGGCTGTAGGGGTATTTCGCGGCCAGTGCCTCATCCAAGTCGACGCCCAGGCCCGGGGTGTCACCCGGGTGCAGGGAGCCGTCCTGGAAGGTGTAGGCGTGGGGGAAGACGGCATCCGTCTCCACCGTGTGGCGCATGTATTCCTGGATGCCGAAGTTGGGGATGGACAGGCCGACATGCAGGGCCGCCGCCATGGTCACCGGCGACAAGTCGGTGGCGCCGTGGCAGCCGGTGCGGATCTGGTACAGGTCGGCGAGGTTGGCGATGCGGCGCAGGTGGGTAATGCCACCGGCATGCACCACCGTGGCGCGGATATAGTCGATCAACTGGTTCTGGATCAGATCCTTGGCGTCCCAGATGCTGTTGAACACCTCCCCCACCGCCAGGGGCGTGGTCGTGTGCTGGCGGATGAGGCGGAAAGCCTCCTGGTTTTCCGCTGGCGTCGGGTCCTCCATCCAGAACAAGCGATAGGGTTCCAGGCTCTTGCCCAGGCGCGCCGCCTCGATGGGCGTCAGGCGGTGATGCACGTCATGCAGCAAATGCACGTCCTCACCCAGCGCCAGGCGCGCCGCCTCGAACAATTGCGGCACGGCGCGCAGGTACTTGGCGGTGGACCAAACGTTCTCGGTCGGCAGCGACCCGTCCGCCGGCTCATAGAACATCTTGTCCTTCGACACGCCGTAGGTGGACGGCAGGCCGGGCACCCCGGATTGCAGGCGGATGGCCTTGTAGCCCATGGCCCGGTATTTCAGCGCCTCCTCCACCGTCTCCTCGACGGTCTGCCCGTTGGCGTGGCCATAGACCATGACGCCGGTGCGGCAGGCGCCGCCCAGCAACTGGTACAGGGGCATGTTGGCCGCCTTGGCCTTGATGTCCCACAGCGCCATGTCCACTGCGGCGATGGCGGACATGGTCACGGGGCCGCGGCGCCAGTAGGCCCCCTTGTAGAGATACTGCCAGATGTCCTCGATCTGGTGGGCATCCCGGCCGATCAGGCAGGGGATGACATGGTCGGTCAGATAGCTGGCCACCGCCAGTTCCCGCCCGTTCAAGGTGGCGTCACCCAGGCCATAGAGACCGTCCGCCGTCTCGATGCGCAGCGTCACGAAATTCCGGCCTGGGCAGGTGACCACCACCCGGGCGTCCTTGATCTTCAACATCGGGGCAACCTTCACCGATAAATTGGCCTTACCAATTATGTCTTTCATAGGAAAAGAGGCCTGTCAATGTGGCGAAATTGGACTGGCGCCGGGGTCGCCCACTGCCCTATCCTGGCATCCGCCGTCCTACATCTGGTCAGAGCCCCCCCATGCTGCCCCTTCCCGCCAACGGCCCGCGGCTGTACCGCCAGGTCGCCGATGCCATCGCCGCCGATATCCGCCAGGGCGTCCACGCCCCCGGCCAGCGCCTGCCCTCGGAACGCGACCTGGCGGAAACCTTCGATGTCAGCCGCCCCACGGTGCGCGAGGCCATGATCGCCCTGGAAATCCTGGGCCTGGTGGAGGCGCGGCACGGCTCCGGCATCTATGTCACGGAACAGGCGCTGGCCAGCGAGGCGGCGGCGGAACTGGATATCGGCGCCTTCGAACTGACCGAGGCGCGGCGCCTGGTGGAGGGCGAGGTGGCCGCCCTGGCGGCCGCCACCATCACGGACCAGGAGCTGACGGAACTTGCCGCCCTGGTGGCCGAGATTGGGGAGGAGAACGCGCGCAACGCGGTGGGGGAACAGGCCGACCGCCGCTTCCACCTGGCCATCGCCCGCGCCACCCGCAACACCGCGCTGGTCGGGGTGGTCGAGCAGCTGTGGGACATGCGCTACCAGTCGCCGCTGTGCATGGCCATGCTGGAACGCGCCCGCACGGTCGGCGACCAGCCCAGGGTGGAGGAGCACCAGCGCATCCTGCACAGCCTGGCCGCCCGCGACGGCCAGGCCGCCCGCGCCGCGATGCGCGACCATCTGGGCCGGGTCATCGAAGGGCTGCTGGCGGCGACCGAGATGGAGGCGGTGCAGCGCGCCCGCGCCGAGGTGGCGGCCAAGCGCGATGAACTGCGGCGGCGCGGCGGCCTTTGAGGCGTTGGATCAGTTCAACAGGCGATTGCCGCGCAGGCGGTCCACCGCCAAGTCGATGAAGGCGCGGACCTTGGCCGGCGCGTGCCGCCCCTCGGGATGCAGCACATGGATGGGCAGCGGCGGCTCCTCATGCTCCTCCAGCACGATGCGGAGCCGGCCTTCCCGTAGCGCCGGCCCCACCTGATAGTGCAGCACCCGCGTCAGGCCCCAGCCCGCGGCGGCGGCGGCGATCACCGCCTCGTTGGTGTTGCAGGACAGGGCGGGATGCAGGACGACGCGCTGGTCCCCGGCGAAGCGCCATTCGGGCGACGCCCAGGCGCTGGTGGAGGCGGCGATGCGGTGGTCCTTCAGGTCGGCCGGCGTCAGGGGCACGCCGTGCTTCTCGAAGTAAGCGGGCGCCCCGCAGATCACGCGGCGGATCGACCCCACCCGGATGGCGGTGAAGCCGGAATCCGGCAATCGGCCGATGCGGACGGCCACGTCTATGCCCTCCTCCACGATGTTGACGGGGCGATCGACGAAGAAGGTCCGCGCCGTCATGGCGGGATAGGCATCCAGGTATTCCGTCACGATGGGCAGCACGTACATCTGCCCGAACAGCAGGGAGGCCGTGACGGTCAGTGATCCGGAGGGCGTGGCGTAGGACCCGGCGGCGGCGGCCTCCGCCTCCACGATGTCCGCCAGGATGCGCCGGCAATCGTCCAGATAGCGGCCACCCGCCTCCGTCAGCTTGACCGACCGCGTGGTGCGGACGAACAGCCGGGTGCCGATGGCTTCCTCCAGCGCCGCCACGGTACGGGTCACCGCCGGGGCGCTGAGATGCAGGGTGCGCGCGGCGGCGGCGAAGCTCTCCAACTCCGCCACCCTCACGAAGATGCGCATGGCCTGCCAGCGATCCATAGCCCTCGTCCCCCACCCATCAACTGAACCAAAGCCAGCTCCATTAGAGACATCCGGCATCGGCAGGAAAAGCCCTGTGATTCTCCAAGTGCGTGTCAGAGCGCCAGCTCAAGCGGGCCGGCGCCGTCGGCCGGCGCGGCCGGAACGGAACAGCAGATCAGCGCTTCACCCGCCGCCACCGGCGCCGTGGGCTCCGTCACATAACTCACGGCCCCCGACAGCACCTTGGTCCGGCAACTGCCGCAGGTTCCAGAGCGGCAGCTGAACGCGGGGCTGAGGCCGCGCGCCTCCGCCAGCTCCAGCAGGGTTCCCGACCCCGGTGTCCAACGGGCCTCCTTCACCGACTGGGTGAAGACCACCGGCACCGGCGCGGTCGCCGGCGGCGCGCGCGGCGGAACGGGGGCGGTGACCGGCGCCGTCCTCACCAGGGCGGACGGGCCGAACGCCTCGGCATGGATGCGCGCGTCGGCGACGTTGAGGCCGCGCAGGCCGTCATACAGCGCCTGCATGAAGGGACCGGGGCCGCACAGGTAGAAGTCATAGTCATTAAAGGGCAGGAAGCGGCCCAGCAGGGCCATGTCGATGCGGCCGTCGGCGTCATAGTCCACGCCCTCCTCCGCGTCGCCCGTGTCGCTCAGCACACGAACGACGCGCACCGCCCCCTGGGCCGCCGCCACCAGTTCCGCCAGTTCGGCGTCGAAGGGCCGGTCGGCCTTGGACCGGGCGGCCTGGAACAGGATCGTCGGCCGGATGCCCCGCGTCCGCAGGCCCTCGTAAACCACATGGCGCAGCATGGCCAACATCGGCGTGACGCCCACGCCGCCGGCCAGCAGCACGGCGGGCCGCTTCTGCCGGGCGTCGATGGTGAAGGCCCCGGCGGGGGACCGCGCCTCGATGATGTCACCCACATGGACATGGTCATGCAGGTGGCTGGAAACCAGGCCGTCGCGCTTCACGCTGATGCGATAGACGGCATCGGACGGCGCCACCGACAAGGTGTAGGTGCGGATCGCCGGCTTGTCCGCCCCCGGCAGGCTCAGCCGGATGGGCAGGTGCTGCCCCGCCACATGCGGGATCAGGCCGGCGCCATCGTCCGGCATCAGGTAAAAGGACCGGATGCTGGCGCTTTCCTCCACGATGCGGGTCACCTTGAACGGGCGCCAGCGCGTGGCCAGGTCCGCCGCGCGCAAGCGGTCAGCGGCCTGGACCCAGTCGCCGGTCATCAGCGAATTGGGCGACCAGCCATCCTCCTGGAAATCCCAGCGCAGCGGGAAAGCGCCGGGCCGCCGCACCACCCGCCGGGCGCGGAAGGTCCACAGACGCTCCGCCCCCTGGAAGGCCGCGACCTCGGGGCTGTCCAGGATGATCTGGGCGTCGCCGGTCAATTGCAGCATGTCGCCGGTTTCAAAGTCGATGAACACCAGCCCGGCCTTGCCGTTCTCCAGGATGTTGCCCAGCGTGGCGAAGAACAAATTGCCGGCGAAGTCCGGAATGGTCAGCGTGCCATCCTCGGCCACACGGACGAAGCCCGCCTTGCCGCCACGATGGGAGACGTCGACCTGGCGGCGGTCCTCCCGCTCGGCGTAAGAGGCGACGAAGAAGGTATCCGCCGCCGCGATCATGCGCCGCGCCTCCGCATCCAGCTCCGCGCTTTCCAGCACGGGGCCCGTGAACAAATCGGCGGGGTCGCGCACGAAACGGACGTCGCGCAGTTGGATGTATTGCGGGCAGTTGCCGAAGCTCTGGTCGACCTGGAAATGGAAAGGGCCGGGACCGGAGCGCAGGATGCCGTTCACCCGGTTGCGGCGCCGGGTGTGCAGCTCGATGCCCAGCAGGCCGATGGCCTCCCCGTCCCGCATACCCCCGGCCGCCGGGTCAGTTGGGTCGGGCCGCGCGTCGATCTCCAGCGTCCGGGGCGTCGGCGCGGCGATGAAGCCGGGCCGACCGGCCAGCAGGGTGGCCCAGGCGTCGCCGCGAGGGTCGACACTGCCCGCCACGATGAAGGGAATCTGGGCGTAGAAGGCGCGGTGCTGGTCGGGCATGTGGTCACGGATCACCCGCTGCCCCACCGCCGCCATCCTCTCCGCCACGCCGACCCGTTTCTGGATCGCGCGCTCGCCGGCATGCCAGACCGCCAGCTTGGTCAACGCCCCGTCAGATGCCCTGTCAGTCGCCGTGTCAGCCATGGCCGCCTCCCCTTCATCCCAAGCCGGTGCGCCAAACAACGCACCGGCGCCATATCTGTCAGTTGGCTCCCATCACTTCACCGCCGACAGCCCCACCGCCGACTCGGCGAAGGGAACGAAGCCCGGCAGCGCCTCGATGCGGCGCAGAAAGGCGGTGACGCGGGGATAGGGCGACAGGTCGACATTGCCCTCCGGCGCGCGGGCCACGTAGCTGTACAGCGCCACGTCGGCGATGGTGGGATGGTCGGCCGCCAGCCAATCACGGGTGGCCAGCCAGGCCTCCAGCGTCCTCAGCAGGACGTGCGCCCGGCCTATGACCTCCTCCGCATTGTGCTTGGAGCCGAAGAGGGTGACCAGGCGGGCCGCCGCCGGGCCGTAAGCCACCTCTCCCGCCGCGACCGACAGCCAGCGCTGGACGGCGGCGGCCCCTTGGGCATCCTCCGGCAGCCAATCGGTACGGCCCAACTTGCGGGCGAGATAGACCAGGATGGCGTTGGAATCGGAGATGACGGTGCCTTCGTCCTCCAGCACCGGCACTTGGCCGAAGGGATTGAGCGCCAGGAATTCCGGCTTCTTGTGCGCACCCGACATCAGGTCGACCTCGACCAGGTCGTGCGGTTGTCCGAGCAGCGACAGGAACAGGCGCGCCCGGTGCGCATGACCCGACAGGGGATGATGGTGGAGCTTCATGATCTGGTTCCCGACTTCGCGCCCGGGTCCATTCCCGGGCCGTCGACCAGAGAGTCGTTCAATCGGCATTTGAGGGGAATTGCCACAGTCGACACTTCATTAGTGTCAGCAGCGTAATAATCCGGCACGGAGCCTGCGCCCGCGAAATTGGGAAACGAAAACACCAACGCCTTGAGGATTCGACAATACCGGGATCGCTCCCCTGCCTAGAGATGGGGTGACCGCACCACGCGGTGCCCCTGATCCGGAGTTGACGCCCATGGAAATCCCCCCCTCCTCCACCGCCCCCACCGTCGTACTGGTGCATGGCGCCTGGGCCGACGGCTCAAGCTGGCAGCCTGTCATCCGCCTGCTGCTGAAGGCTGGCCTGCCCGTCGTGGCCGTCCAGAACCCCACCACCTCCCTCGCCGACGACGTGGCCGCGACGCGGCGGGTGCTGAACACCATTCCCGGCCCCGTCGTACTGGTTGGGCACAGCTGGGGCGGCACGGTGATCACCGAAGCCGGCAACGACCCGAAGGTGAAGGCGCTGGTCTATGTCGCCGCCTTCGCCCCGGGGGTGGGCCAGAGCACCGGCGACCTGGTCGGCGCGCATGCCGCCCCGCCGGCCCTGGGCAAGATCATTGATGACGGCACCGGCTTCCTGACCTTGAGCGTCGACGGCTGGGTGCAGGACGTGGGCCAGGACCTGCCGGAGGAGGAGGCGCGGCTGCTGGCCGTGCTACAGCCGCCGCTGGCGGCCCGCACCTTCACCGACACCATCACCCAGGCCGCCTGGTCCAGCCGCCCCACCTGGTACATCGTCTCCAGCGAGGACCGTATCGTCAGCGTCGAGCTGCAGCGCACGCTGGCCGTGCGGATGAAGGCGAAAACCACGGAGCTGAAGGCCAGCCACTTGTCCCTGCTGTCGATGCCGGAGGCGGTGGCCAAGGTCATCGGCGACGCGGTCGCCGCCTTGGCCGGTTAATACCAAGGAGCGATGATTCCCATTCATCGCTCCTTGGTAACGGTGGCGACTGCCGCCGCGCGCCGTAAGGCGCGGAAGCCAAGCCGCCGGATGGCGGCGCCGGCGACTGAGGGCGATGAGCCTGGCCATAGGTCAGGATCATCGCTACTTGGTATAAACCCCAGCCCGGCGCAGGTGGGGCGCGGGGATCAGAACCCGAACTCCAACTGCGCAGGGGGTCCCGCCGCCTCGAAACTGGACACCGTGACGCCCAGCAGGCGCACGCCGGTGGGCAGGGGATAGACGGTGCGCACCAGGTCGACACTGATGGTGCGCAACGTCTCCTGCGACACCACGGGGGCGGCCAGGGTGCGGCTGCGGGTGGCCTGGCGGAAGTCGCCGTACTTGATCTTCACCGTGACGGTGCGGCCGAAGGCCTGGGCCTTCTCGCACCAGGCCCACACCTCATCCGCCATGGACAGCACGCCTTGCTCCACGGCCGCCGGCTCCGTCAAATCCTCCAGGAAGGTGGTTTCCGAACCGGAGGATTTGCGCGGGCGGTCGGACACCACGGGACGGTGGTCCTCGCCATGGGCGATGGCGTGATACCAGGGGCCGGATTTGCCGAAGTGGGTTTGCAGAAAGCTGACGGTCTGCCGCCGCAGGTCGGCACCGGTGTGGATGCCCAGGCTGTTCATCTTTTCCGCCGTCACCGGGCCCACGCCGTGGAACCTGCCCACCGGCAGGGTCTCGACAAACGCCTCGCCATATCCCGGCGGCACGACGAACTGACCGTTGGGCTTGCGGTGGTCGGAGGCCAGCTTGGCCAGGAACTTGTTGTAGGAGACGCCGGCGGAGGCGTTCAGTCCCGTCTCGGCCTTGATGCGGGCGCGGATTTCCGTGGCGGTGGCCGTCGCCGTGGGCAGGCCCCGGCGGTTCTCGGTCACGTCCAGATAGGCCTCGTCCAGCGACAGCGGCTCGATCAGGTCGGTGTAATCGGCGAAAATCTCGCGGATCTGGCGGGAGATGGCGCGGTACACCTCGAACCGGGGCGGCACGAAGATCAGGGGTGGGCATTTGCGCAGGGCGGTGGTGGAGGGCATCGCGCTGCGCACGCCATACTCCCGCGCCTCATAGCTGGCCGCCGCGACCACGCCACGCTTGGCGCCATAGCCCACGGCCACGGGACGCCCGCGCAGCTGCGGATTGTCGCGCTGCTCCACGGACGCGTAGAAGGCGTCCATGTCGACGTGGATGATCTTGCGGATGCCGGGGCTGGTCATAGCCCCGGTATCTTAGCAGAATCATCATGAACAGAGAGAGAACATCATCACAGATGCCTCTCTTCCCACCGGCTCATGTCACCGGCGGGCCCTTTCACCGCTGGACGGTTCAGGAAACCGGGCGCACCAGTTCCAGCTGGTCGCCGACGCGGCGCAGGTGCAGTTCCAGGGCCTGCTGGCCGGCCCCCCGGGGCACGGAAACCACCGCTTCCTGCTCGGGCGCCAGGGTGGAGACGAAGCGGACCGTGCTGGCCGGGTCCTGGGTGCCGGCGGTGACCACCACCTGATAACCGGCCTTGGTCGGATGGTAGTAGAGGTTGACGTCAACGGCGTCGAACTTGGCCTTCAGGGCCGTGTCGGCGGTCAGGGTCTCAGACCGGGCCACGGTCGCCAGGCCCACGGCACCGGCGACGACGGCGGAAAACAGGATGGAATGGGCGGCGATGGAGCGCGACATGATGAACCTCTATTGGATAGGGCGGGCAGCATTTGCTGCAACTGCGAACACCAATATGGCACCTGCGAGATAATAGACAACGGTGTCAGTCGCTCACCCGCCATGCGGCCCGAGAAGGCCATGGGTGACTTGCGTCATTGCCGGCGCGACGCCGGGGCCGTACAGCCTTGGGCCCCTGAGACGGCCTCAGGCCACGGGCGCCCCGCTCTGGGGCGTTTCGCTCTGGAACGCCTCGCCCTGGGGCGTCGCCGCTGGCAGTTCGATCGCATGGATGGCGCGGATCAGATCGCTCTTCACGGCGGGCACAATGTCCTCGGTGGTGGAGAAGCCCACGACCACGTCCAAGGCCCGCGCATCACCGGAACGGTCGAACAGCACGGTGGGGCCGGGCAGGATGCGGGGATCGGCGGCCACGATGCGGCCCACCGCCTCAGCAACCCCTTCCAGATCGCTGGTCTCCGGAATGCGGAAGCGCAGCTCGCCGGCATGGGCCGGGGTTGGGTGGACGCTCATGTTGCGCAGCGCCTGCCCCCAGACGCTGTTGTTGGGAATGATGATCTGGATTTGGTCGTCGGAGATCAGCTCGGTCCAGAACAGCGACAGGTCGCGAACCGTGCCGGTGGCACCGCCCACCTGCACCTTGTCGCCGATCTTGAAGGGCCGGAAGATCAGCAGCATGACGCCGGCCGCCAGGCTGGACAAGGTGCCCTGTAGGGCCAAGCCGATGGCCAGGCCGGCGGCGCCGATGACGGCGACCAGGCTGGCGGTCTGGATGCCGAACTGGGCCAGCACCGCCAGCACGGTCAGGGTCAGCACGGCGTAGCGCGCCAAGCTGGCGAAGAAGCCCCGCAGCATGGCGTCGAATTGCGGGGTGCGGGCCAGGACGGTGGAGACGATGCGGCTGGCCTTGCCGGACAGCCACAGCCCGATGAGCAGGATCAGGATGGCGGCCAGCAGGTTGACGCCATTGGTCACGACCCAGGGGATCAGGGCATTAAGGCTGACCAGGAGGGCCTGGGTCTTCTGGTCCACGGAGTCCAGCACGGGAAGGTCCAGGACGGGCAAAGTCAAATGCATGCGAGGGAAGCTCCGGTTAGCCACGGGGATAAACGCCAGCGGCACGAGATAGTGACTCGTGCCGCTGTA